>CAWDNM010000005.1:0-392779 GCA_963803785.1 uncultured Coriobacteriia bacterium | reverse complement strand
AGCAGCCGGTTGAAGCACATCAGCAGCACCCGCCGCCCGCTCTCCACCGCCCGCCGAGCGGACTCGATCGCCAGCAGCGTCTTGCCCGTCCCCGCAAGCCCGTCGACCAGCAGCTGCTGATTCCCCTCCCACATGTCGATGACCGCGTACTGCTCCTGAGTGTAGCGCCGCACCTCGGCGAGTTGATTCTCGATGCGCGCCTTGGGGCTGACGTAACATTCGACCTCGCCGCGCAGCACGCGCACGATGCGCTCCGCCTGCTCTTCCGAGATCCGCGCCGGCGGGTGCTCGAGCTCGGCGCGCTGCGCCTCGAACGCCTCGATGAGAAGCTGCTCGAGGCTCTTCGAGCGGTAGCGCGGCCGGTCGATAAGCTGCCACGCCGCCCACTCGATCTGGTCGCGCCCGACGGTCACCTCCATGTCCGGCACGATGACCACGCAAGCCGAGAGCACGTCGGGCATCCCGTGCGTACGCACCCAGTCCTTGACGCGGTGCATCGCGCTGCCGGCCTGCTGGAACGGGCCGCGCTCCTTGGGCGGCCCGTGCGGGTGCGTGAGCCACTCGCCCTCAGGCGTGCGCGCGAGGTACGTCTTGGCCTCGATCACCATCACGCCGAAGCCCGGCGCGATCGCCACGAAGTCCGCCTCTCCGAGAGGCCCGGTCCCGCGCTGCGCGAGGTCGAGCGAGTGCAAGACGATCCAATCCGCCGAGCAGGAGCGCTCCAGCTCGTCGAAGAGCGTGCGCTCGGCCGCCGAATCGGTGGTCGGCGGGATGTGGAGTGGGATCATGCGGGCCATAGCCGAGGAAACCCTCTACCCTTCCGCCGCCAACATCGCGCCGCCCTCAGGCTTCGCCGCGTACGCCAGAAAGTCCTCTTCCTCGTGCGACCCTTGGCTGATGCTCTTCTCCACGCGCACCATGACCGGAATCCGAGTGAACAGCCCCGATAGCAGCGCCTCACCAGTGCTCAGGTTCGGAAGCGATCGCGCCTCGTCCTCCCCCATCGTCTCCACAACATCCCGAATGTACTTCTGATCATTGGGATTCACGATGCGGAGAATCAGGTAGCTGTTCGCTTGCGACAGCACGGTCGCGTCAATTCGACTCGGCCGCTGGCTGATGAACACGAGCCCCATGCCGTACTTGCGCCCCTCGGTCGCAATCTGCTTATGACCGGCAGCGACGGTGCATCGCTGCCGTCGATCCGGTTCGGGATGAAGTTGTGGGCTTCTTCGATCACAGTTAGGAATCGCGCACGTGGTCGTCGATCCGATCCGCGAGAAGCTGTTGGGACAGCGACCCCGAGGCGACGAGAGACTGGCGCAGCGCATCCGAGTAGCCCTCCAGTGAAATACGATGGCCACCGCTCCCTGCCGCACAATGCTCTTCAGGTCGCTGTTGGGCGGAAGCGGCTGGGCGGCCCGGACGAACTTGCGGTTCGTCTTGATCATGTTCCAGTACTGCCAACCCGCCTTTCGGGTCTGTCGCCTCACGGCGCAGCCGTACTGCCCCCACGTTCAGCGCTGCCGAGATACTCATGATCGCCTTGGGGAGACTAGCGCGATCGTCAGCGCTCTTGAACTCCATGACCTTCTCGCAAAGCTCAGCCAGCGCGTAGAAGTGATCCTTGGCCGCGGTCTTCACGAGTCTCGACTGCTCCGCGTCAGCAAGAGCGTCGTTGAATCGCCGCAGGGCGTCCGAGTCTCCGAGAAGCTCGATCGCCGCAATCAGGAACGATTCCTGCGGAGGAGAGAGAGTCTCGCCCGAGAGACCGGCCACGTAGCGCAGTACTGCATCCGGCTCCTCGTCAGCGATTCGCACCTCCGGCAAGTACGTGTCACCTCAGTGCGCTGGCAACGTGCAGGCCCGAGTAGTCCCCATGCGGATCGAAGATCAGGATCGGGTAGCCCTTCACCATCAACTCTTCGAGCAGCTTGCGAGTCGCAACGGTCTTGCCCGCTCCCGTCGATGCGAGCACCGCGAGGTGCCGAGAGACAACCATGTGCGCATCCACATACACGGACACGTCCTTGTTTCCCCGCTCCTTGCCCAGGTAGAGCCGGCGATGCTGCGGCGTATCGCCGACGAGGAACGACTCGATCTCGTCCGCCGGCGGGATGTAGACCTGTCCCGGCAGGCTGAACCGGATACTTCGGTGGCTCCAGTCGCCCATCGCGCTGCACGCCGACCACAGTACAAGTCGCCGTGATCATCTCGCGAGACATTGAGACGACCGAGTCCATGGGATCGCGCCCCTGAAACGCGAGCTCCTGGGCTGCTTCGCGCGGAAAGAGCGGGTTCAGTCGCTCGATAGTCCCGACCTTCGCCCAGACTCGGAAACGCTTGTCGTCCTCCCAGGTGTCGACCGCGACCAAGTCCTGGGCGCGCACCGAATCCGGTTTGACCTGCATTTGGAATTCGTTGGTCGAGCTCACGCCGACAACCGTCCCAACCGGCTTCCCACTTTGCTTCTGCACCACGCGCTATACCCCCGGCCTGTCTTCGCGCTTGCGGCCGCCTTGCCCCTGCGTCAGAACCATCATCTGCAAGCGCTCGACGTCGGTCATGTCCACGTACTCACCAGCCAACAGCCGCCCGTACTGGGCGAGAATCAGCTGCTTGTAGGCCTTCGTCATCCAGCCGGGTATCGCGGCAAACTTGTGCCCACTATGTCGAGCCCGATTGGAAATGCAAAATTGGGTAGCAGGTTCGCGTACTCGAAAGACCGGCTCACAATCTCGTTGCGGTCTGACACCCCGTAGGAGGCAGGCGCCTCGATCCGCATCGGATACTTGGCTGCGGTCGTTCGCACGAACGTCGTCTGGACTGCGGGGAAGAGCGCAGTTCGCTCATCGCGGAACTTCAACGTGGGGTCCATCGAGTACCAGTCGAGCTGCTCGCACCTGTCGAGCGCGAGCGACAGCAGCACCGCGTCGTTGTAGCGAGTTGCATCGAGAATCGCCTCCGCCTGGACGCCAGAGCCCTTGGAGTCGATTGACAACGACGCCAATAGCGCCGAGAACACCTCTGGCTCGTGTTCAAGCATCCGCTTGACTACGTACTTCGTGATACCACGCCCAAAAGAGCGCTCAATTACTCCGCATACCAGGATGTTCTTCTCCGCAGCGCGCCGGAACACGTAGTCCTGCAGGAACGCCATCATGCAGACAGCTGGCAGGTGTTGATCGCCGATGTCCTGAGTTGCAGCGCGTCGTGCCGTTCAGGCGGCACGCAGTACACCAGCCGGCGAATTGCTCGAGTACCGGTCTGACGTGCGGACGATCCTCCGACATTCCGAGCATCTGTTCGTAGTCCTCCGGACAGAACCAGTGGTCGAAGAATGGACCGCTCACGAACTGCAACGGGCCGTGCAACATGAGCAGACGAATGTCCGAGAATCGTTCGTCCTCGAGTGCGGTCACGAGCGCCCCGAGTTCGACGAGTTCGCGAACCACGTTTCCGTACTCCCTACTCGCCTTCAGGCCCCCCCGAAGCTGGCCGAGCATGAGCGGGAAATGGTCGAACGTCTCGCGCTTCTCCAGGTCCCGTTCGCCCTGCTTCACGCGGAAGATACCGGCACGAACGATGAGAGGAACCCCGAGACCCACGTCGATCTTCGACAGCCCGCCGTCCACGAAGGCGACTGCACACGGTTCGGCCTCTTCGAGGGGGATGCGCTCAATCCGATAGACGCCCTCACCTCGCCGGAACTCCTCGCGCATGGAGCGCGCGAGGCCGAGAGTGGACTTGAAGTAGTCCTCGCGGAGTTCGTCGGCGACAGTGAGCGCGTTTTCGGCGATGCGGACGAAGACCCGGATTCCCGTTGAGTTGCTGTGCGTCAGTGTCCGTCACTCGGTTCCCCCCGAACGGTGGCAGTACATGTATCGTCGGCATTGTTGATATCGGAGAGTAAAGGACGGCCTCATTGAAGCGGTGCGCTGTATTGCGCAACGAACTGACCGACGCTAGCCCGCTGCGCCCCACTCACCTGCGGCGACCAGCTGCGCGATGAGCTCCACATCCGCCGGCGCCAGCCTAATCGAGCCCATCTCAGACGGCGTCACCGACTCGAACGAATCGTGCACCGCCAGCTCGAACTCCGAGCGCCTCTCGACGGCGTACGCAAGCATCTCGAACGACCCGTGCTCGTAGTGGTAGGTGGTTGTCGCCAGCAGCGCCCCAACCTCGGCGTTCATCGCCAACTCCTCAACGAGTTCGCGCGCGAGGCACTCCTCCGGGGTCTCCCCAGGCTCGACCTTCCCGCCGGGAAGCTCCCACGCGCCCGCCAGAGGATACCCAGGTGCCCTTCGGGCAAGGAAGAGCCGACCTTCTTCGATGATGACCGCAGCCGTGACCCGCCTCATGCCCCGATCATCGGCTCCAGCATCGCCTTGATGACGTAGTCGAGATACCTTCGCTCGCCCAGCGGCTCCAAGGGGATCGCACCCACTCCCCCGCCCTCGGCCGGCATCTCTTCCTTCACGACTACCCGGCCCTTCATGTCGCTATAGAACCGGAACTCGTTGCCGGGGTAGATCGCCCAAGCAGACGCGACCCTTACACCGCCGCTGTGGCGGACGGCATCGCGGTACGCATGCATTTTGTGGATGTCGCCAGCTTTGAACCAGCGGCTCACACCGTCCTGCGAATCACCTTGAAGCATCTCCTCTTCCGTACGTTCGTCCTCGCTCGACGGAGCCCAGCCCGTTCCGCGCTCAACTCTGAACTTGGCATCGAATACGTAAACATCGCCGGCTATGCGCAGGAGGACGTCGGGCCGGAGCGGAAGGGAGTAGGACCCAAAGCGGCCATTCGGACTGTCGCCCGCGAAGCTACGGTTGTAGATGACTTCAACGTCCGGTCCGAACTGCACAGCCACCCCATGGTCCAGGTGGGGACGCTTCTCATCGGCAGCGTCGACTCTGACCCCGCGAGTTGGTCGTCGCCCAAGGAGCCGCTCAACCGAACGCACTACCTCGAAGAAGACCCAGTACTCATACAGAGCCGACGCGGACTTGGTCTCGATGATTCGCTTCAGGTCATCGCTGGCTATCGGGTACTGACTGGCCATCACCAAGGAGAGATAGTGGCCGAGCAGTTCGCGGTACCCGTGCTTTCGCTGGAGAACTTGCGAGCTCGCCGGGAAGGCTCGCATTTCGCCCACCTCGTCCAACCACTGCGCTTGCGAGAGTCGTGTGATCTCCTGCCGGATGCGAGTTGCATCCTTCGCTGCCGCCTCGTCGAGGCTCCCGCCAAGCACCGACTCGATCCGTTCCGCAAGAGCTGCCAACCAGGACAGCAAGTAGCTCACGAACCGATTCTCGGGCGTATCGACGGTCTCCTCTCGGATCGTCTCCACAACCCGACTAGGCAACGCTGGCGCGCCCCGCAGCGACGCTGCCCGCGCGGCAAGAGCCGTCCCGGCCATCCTGTGGTCCTCGGGCAGCCCGCGCCACGACGAGTGATCCGACGCTAGACGCGCAATCTCGCGCGGGCCGATGCGACGCGCACGGTCGAGAGTGGTCTGCCGGTCACGACGAATCAACTGACGATGCGGGTCAGCTTCTATCCGAGCCAGCAGCTCCGACAGCGTCGGTTGGGCCTCAAACATCGCCCATCGGAGATAAGCGAAGGCGTGATACAGCACATCGTCTGACTGCGCAGACACGCGCTCGTGTGGACAAAAGTAGGCGACTGGAAATCGAAGGGCAGATTCGCAACAGCCGTTGTGAGGTCCGCGAGAAGACGGTCGAACCCCACCTGATCGAGCTTTGGAGAGCGGACGCGGACGAGCTCACCAGCAACGTGCCTCATCCCGATGAAGTCCTGGAAGTTGACGTCGTACTCGAACGAATCTGCGGAATGCCCAGGCCGCTCCAGCGCAATCGAACCGGGAAGGTCAATGGGTTGGTCGGCGACGAGAAGGTACGGCGTCCAGCAGTCGAGTTCGTAGGCATCGCCCACTGGTAGCTGGAGTTCAGAGTCCCTGCGTCGCCAGATCTTGAGCACCGGGTGCCCCACTCCACGAAGCTCGTGAAGCCGACGGCGGTCAATCGCTCGAGCATCCTGCGGATCTTGGCCGCAGAGAGCGGCATGAGTGCCCCCGCAAGATCGTATTCTCGAATGCTCTTGCTGTCGCCAAGATCGAGGACGGAGTCTTCGCCAGTCGCGAAGTACGACAGCATCCTCTCGAGGGGCTCCTGGAGCTCGGATCTGTTGCCCGCAAGCTTCGGGAGTACCTTCTGCAGCACCTGCAGATCGAGCGCGCCATCGAGGTGCTCCGCACCAGCGTGCGCCTTCGTGAGCCACAGGAATCGAGCACACTCGTCGACCACTCGATATCCAAAGTGCAAGTTGTACTCAGCCAGGATGTCGTGGATTGCCACGATTCGCTGGGCGAGCTTCCCCGAGAGCACCGCGCGTTCCCTGGCGCGATCACGATCTTGGGTGAGCATCTTCGCCACGTCGGTGCCGTCCGTCAGTCGGAGAGCGGGCGACCACTTGGCGGGTGAGCTCAATCCGATGTGACGACGTACGTCTACGTCGTGGAACTCGATCACATTCGCCCTGTCCAGCACCTTCCGGCTGAACATGTGCGTCGTCTCGTCGATGTTGACGGTCCCCGTGAAGAAGACATTGGCTGGGATTGGAAGCCGCTTCGGGACAACGCGATCATTGCCGTCAAGATCAATGACCACGTCCTCATCGTGATCGTGGAGCGGGATTCCTTGGCCGTGCTCCATGGTCTCCATCGCCGAGAGGAAGTCGGCAAAGTAGTACTCGACTTTCGCGAGGTTCATCTCATCGAGGATGACGGAAGTGGAGCTCTCGGGCTCTTCCACTGCTCGGAGCAGAACGCGAAGCAGGTCGGTGGGCTCGTACTTCTCTCGGTAGCACGTCGGCACCGAAGCCCAGAAGGTCGCCAGGTTGTCCGTCCAGTCCGCTCGTACAGGAACGCGCGCGATGCGCCGCGCATTCGCCAACACTCGTGGAGCGATGCGGCTTGAGGACTCTGACATCAATCACCAACGGATCGTCGGCGGCCTGCTTCATCTCGAGCACATCCCCCAACTGTGCAGTCGCCTGGATCCACTCAAGACTGGGCTTGCGCCACATAAGCCGCATGACCGGCTGACGGTCCTGAGAACGCGACCCGCCCCAAATGGGCATCAAACTCACCCGAGTCGGTCCGCACGACCACTTCGGTTGAAGGGCCAGGCTGGACATCCATGAACAGGTAGTCCTTCTCACGGGGAACCACGAGGCCATACGCGAGGGTGGACTTGCCGACTGTGTGATAGACAGCGTTCGGGTCGTCTCGCTTTGCTTAACCCGCCCGGCCTCGAGAACCTCGTCTTCGCCGGCGAGCAACTCCGCGACCTTCAGGGCGATCTGGGTCTTGCCGGTGCCAGAGATGCCCGAGAGCAGGACGAACGGCTTCGCCGATAGAGAGAGCAGGTAGTCCGACACTATCCACTCCGGAAACCGAACGTCGCATTCTGGGGTACACAGCTTGTCGTAGATAGCCTGGGCATCCGTCATCGAATCCTCCAAGGGGCTGCTGCACGGGGTGCGTGATGCCAGACTCAGGCACTCCGCGGGCTCGCTGCTCGAGTTCAGCGCCAACCGCCTGAGCGACAGGGAAGAAGTAGCCTTGCTGACGCCACCAACCACAGTGAACGGTCCAGGGCCTCCTGCGCGGAGCGAGACCGGTATGTCGTTTAGGGCAAGCGGCTTCTCGAGCTCACGGTACTCGACTGAAAGCAGATAGCCTTCTCGCTCCCAGCCACCTTCTTCAAGCCCGTCCGGCTGGACCCGCTGAACTGCCGGCGAAATAACACGACTGATCGCGCGGATTGCGCCGTTGGCGTAGTTGAAGACGAGATCATCGGGTGCTCGGCTTCTGGAGGTCACTCCAGTGCTGAAAGGTGACTCCATCCTTGTTCTTCTGGGGCGCCCAGAGGTACCCACCAGCTTTCTCAGCCTTGTAAGTGGTGCCCTGGTTCACCCACCAGTACGCGCCGTTCCACGCAGGGGACGCGATACCGCCAGCGTCCTCGTCTTCGCCACGCTTCTTGTGCGCGCGCCACAGGGTCTCGACCTCCGGAGTGGTGTAGAAATCGAAGTCCGGTCCGAACTCCTTCGACAAAGCGGCCCGCACCTCGAGAAGCGCCTTATCCTCGTCGAGCGACTGGGCGCGTTCAAGTCCGCCGATGCGGTCTGCGAAGGCTTTGAGGACTGCCTCCTTGTCGGCAGTCAACATGATGCGCTCGAAGGTGTCCGGAAAGACCATGTGGAGAATGGCAGTACGCTGGATCCATCCGCCGTGGTCGTCCACCGAATGGGCTTGCTCCTTGAAGGCCCACGGATCAGCAAGCGCGCGCTCACGTTCATCCGCGTCGAGCGCCTTCCACGATCCGCATCCATTCAATGAGGAAACCAATCTGGCGGTCCCTGCCCAGGTTGAAGAACATCCCCGGCCAGGCCAGTCCGAAATCCAAGGCTCCGTCGATGGCTGCGGGCACACTGACCGGCGTCTCCATCCAGCCGAGCACCTTGCCGAGCAGCTGCCGCTTGGACGCGCCGCCAATGCGGATATTGATGAGAAGGTGCATTAGAACGAGCTCGGCCATCAGCTGTGTGACCTGGTCGCCTGTGCCCTGCAGCTGGCTCTCCAGTTTGACTTCGAACGAAGCCTCTGACCCGTCCCACTGCTCGGTGAATCGTTTGTGCAGAACGTCAAGGCCCTCGCTGGTCCAGATGCGCCTACCCGGAGACAACATCGAATCATCAGCTCGAAGCGCCTGGCGGCAGAACACCTGCGCGACGTCGTAGATCCTGTCGGCTCCCTCTATGTTCGGTCGTGCCATCAGGCCGTCCCCTCTGATGCTGACTCAATCCAGCCGATGATCAGCTCCGCATCCCGTGTCGGTATCTCGTTTCCCGATCTGCGAACACGGACCCCCCGAGTTAGCCTCGTGGCCGCGAAACATCTCCAGATCCCCTACGACATCGCGAACGACTACCGCACATGCAACGGGGAGTCTCGCGGTGAGCGGGCGGACCTTCCATTCCCAGTTGGAATCGTAGTTGTACGGTCTCTTCTTGACCGGGCGAATCTCAGAAACGACCTCTTCGGCAGAAACCCATCGTCCACCGTCGCCGGAGACGAAGTTCAGGAAGATGTCGCCGGGTCGAATGGCTTCCGTGCGGTGCGAGCAGTGACGACTTCGATATTGCCCGTTAAGAACCGGCCCCAGGACTCCGGCGTGTGAACGTTAAGCCAGAATCGAGTTCCACGAGGGTTGGACGCGGTGGAAACCGTGCTCGCCCATGGCGAACCTGCCGGCCATCGATCGCTGAACATCTCGCGCAGCTCTTCGGCCGCCACGGGCTCAACCGGCTCAACTGACGTCAGTTTCACCCAGAGATTCGAACGGAACGGTCCTGCCTTCCGTTTCCATCGATCAGGGATCTCATCAGCAGCTATAGGGCGGTCCAGCGGGAAGTGGTCGAAGAACACTCTGATTCCCGCCAGCGTTTGGCCACGCATCGGCGTCCTGGTCATCGGGCCAGTCGAACGATTCGGGCGGTCTCGTGACACTGCCTATCGCGACGATGGCCTGCTGTTCCCAGTTGAGCCACACATCTCCGCGCAGCATGTCTTCGAGACAACGCCAAGCTTCGCGAACGCCGCCAGCCCGCGTCCTTGACGGCGACCAACGGTACCCGCGCTCGAGGTCGATGGCGTATTGCGGATTCCTCTCATTCACCCACCAGACGGCCGTCACTCCGCGTCTCCCGATCCGCGGAAGGACATCCTTCGGGTAGAACTTCAGGAATATCGTCCATACAGCGCTCTCGCAGGCAGAACACGTCCATGCCGCCCCCTGGCGATGAGTGCGTCGGCCTCGTCGGTGACGCTCCGATGATCTAACCTATGGGCGTGCTCAGCCATTTCGTGGGCATCGTGAAATGCCCCAAAACCGTCCTTCGGGCTGCGAACCCGAAGACCAGACGTGACACGGGGATCTTCAGCGACCTCTCCCCCGCAGGTAGGTCAGCCTGTCAAAAGGGAGTGTGCCACCGGTGATACGAGGAGTCTCTGCTTCCGGCTGATCCAGCATGCCTGCGCAACCGCACTAATCGCCGAGCCTCATCTGGCTACCCTGTTGCTGTCTAGCCGCCTGGGCAACTTGGAATGCGGCGATGTCGAGAATTGCCCTTCGGATGGCGCGATAGTCGTCTGGCGGTACGTCGATGAAGCCGCCATCATCAGTCGCGATCAATCCCTGCGGCGCCTTGGTTGTTGCCAGCAGATCCACGTAGCAGCCGTAGTCGATCTTGTAGACGTCGTATCTTTCCCCTGGCTGGTCGTGGGCAGAGACATTGCGCTTGAGCAAGTGCAGCACCCGTGCATCGAACAGGCTGTCGACGAGTTCATTGGCTACTCCTCGCTTGAACAAGAAGGCCCTTGCCCTTCGGTGGCAATAACGTCATCGACAACCCAGTGCAGCATCTCCAGTGCTTCCTGATTCGCTGCGACTGCCGTTTCCTTTGTCCCGCTGGTACCACAGACCAGCTGCCCTACGGAGATTGTCCATCGAAATGACGCCCCGAAGTCCCGCTGCGCTGCGAGCGACAGAATATTGAACGCATCTCGAGGGATGCCTTCGGCGGCGCGTACGAACTCACGGAAGACGTTCTCTTGGGTGAACGCCTTCGACACTAGTTCTGCTGGGCTGTTCCCAACATCGACTGCCTCGCGCTCAGCGAGTAGCGACGCGTGCTTGTAGATCAAAGCCGCGAAGAACGCTACTGCCTTGTCCTCGTCGTTGTCGAACACCATGTAGTCGTCCATGTTGAGATCCGCACTCGCGTCCCCACCAAGCTCAATCCCCACATAGTCGCCGTTCTCGAGATTGATCTTGAAACGGCTGCGCTTCTCAATCGCGGCGATCTTGACCGCGATGTCCGGGACGGGAAACAACGCTCGGCGTATCAGGTCTGCCAGGTAGGGCTGGAGGTCTGGCGAGACTGAGCTCCATTCGTCCAGAAGCAACCAGATGGTCCTGCCGCCCATGCAGCCAACTAGCTCTGAAAGGGCCGCCCCGAGACGTCCGAAGTGCACTCGATGAGTCTCGACCCCTTCCCGTGTGGTTGACACGGTGCTACGTTCGGTCGTTTCACTCGAGGTGGTCGTTCCAGCGGACAACTGAATCGCTTGCGGACTCAAGCCTGACTCCCGCTTGCACTGCCGCTGATTCTGTTGCACCGCGTTCGCCAGCGACCTCGTGCCTGACGGCACCGCCGACTACGACTTCCGTTATCGCATCAGCCAGCCGATCAAGCCTCGGGCCAAGAACGCTAAGGTCTAGCCCCGACCTATCTTCCAGCACAAGCGAAAGGAGTTCCTCGTGGAGATCGGTCATCGTATCCACTAGCAGCCTTGTAGCACGTTCAGGCACGGGCACGCTTGCGTCGGCGTAGAGGCCCCCGGTTGAACCTATCGTCCGAAGATCCACGTAGACCGGCACGTCTCCTTGCTCGCGCATTCTCTCAGCAAGGTACTTGAGCGCGTGGGTCTTCCCAGTGCCCCGTCTCCCGTAGACGATTTGATTGTCGCGAGTCGAAAGTACGGACGTAAGCGGTCCCACGTCCACGAAACTCTCAATCAGGGCAGCAGAATCGACCCTTTCGGCTCGCTTCGAGAGTTGGATGAAAAGACGGTTCAGATCCCCAACACGGATGACTCCCCTTCGGACGGCCCGGCCGCTACCAGAGAGCAGAATCGCTCCTACTCCAGTCCCCGGGTCGCGGTCCAGCAGTGTCAAAGCCGCAGCACCCTGCGGCGCACTTTGAGCAGTGCTACTCATGGAGAAGCAACAAGAGCCTCTAGTCTAGCCCTCTTCGTTGAAGGGACCCATGGCCAGCTTTGACACGAGAATCCCTAGTACCCGCGTCTCTACAGTTCGGTGTACTTCGTCTCGACTCCCCCGCGATTTCTCTGCAGGGTACTTCGAGTCGTTCTCGGCAAGCTTCGATGCAATTGCCGCCTCGACGTCAACCCCGGTTTCGTGCGCCATTAGAAGCGCGTAGATTACGACGTCAGCCAACTCCCGCCCGAGGTCGTCACGCCTCGCCTCAACATCGTCCGCGAGTGTCGCATCGCTGCTCCATTGGAACAGCTCGAGTAGCTCTGCGGCCTCGATACTGATTGAGGCCGCGAGATTCCTCGGCGAATGGAACTGCTTCCAGTCACGCTCGTCTCGGAACTCCACGATCTGACGAGTCAAATCCTCAAGCATCGATCAGTCCTCCTGACGGTCTTCAGCCACGAGCGGCAGGTCGCGAGACGACGACTCATATCGCAACGAGTACGCCTGCGCACGGAATCCGTTCGCGCAGGTACTCGGAAAGTGCAGGGTTCGTACAGAACACGTAGCAGCCCTTCATGCCTCGAGTCATGAGCACTCGGTAGGTGTTGCGGATGATCTCGTCAGCAATGCGCTCGGGCGCGCTGGGGATCGGAACTCGCCAGCTTCTTGATGCCGTTGAGCGATGCGTCGCTCCTGGCGCGTTTGCTCGGGTCTGTGACGATGGCGCCATTCTCGAAGCGCATGTCATCTCCGACGATGACGCCCACGTAGTCGAACTCCAGCCCCTGCGTCGTATGAACGCACCCAACCTGATCGCCCGTGTCCGGGTCAATCGCCCAAGTGCCACTATCATTGACGTTCCAGCTCTTGGCGAAGTCGTACTGAGGTAGCACAACGTCGGTGCTGTTGGGATCGCGCTTGCTCTCGGCTGGCCACTCCCAACAGTACCCCGCGACCACACGAGCTGAGCAGGTACCTGTGTCGCGCGCCTTGATTGCGCGCATCAATTCGTGCGGGTCGTCGAACACCTGGAAGTCATACTCAAGGTCGGAGATCGGCGTCGGCTCTGCGATAATCCCGAGCACGCCGTCGAGCCAATCCAGATAGCCGGTGGATCCGTTGCATCGGAATTGGCTCATCAAGTCAGTCTCATGGACCTCGGCGCCGGCCATTTCAGCAAAGGCCTTGATGTCGGAAACACTCCCGATGTCCTTGAACGTCACTCGCTGATCCTCGTCGATGAAGAAGATGCTGAACCGAGACGCAGCAATGATCTCCTTGATCTGGTTCTCGCCCTCATCGAGTAGAACCCTGACTTCGCGTTCAGCCGATGCGCTTCGTCGGCAACGACGGCGTCGAGGGGCTCGCCTTTCGTGCAGATAGAAGCCGCCCGGTCCTTTGAACAGCGAGTTGATGTAGGCCTTCGTACGGGTCTCCACTGAGCAGCTTCTTCGAGTAGGACATTGCGCGGTGCGCTGTTCTTCGAGACGTACTGCACGACCATGTCCTCGCCGGTCAGGCGCACCAAGAGATTGATCGCGACGACTGACTTTCCCGTGCCAGGCCCGCCTCGCACGATCATCACATGCCTCTGACCTGTGCTCCTCGCCTCGAGCGCCACCTGAACCGCCTGCTCGAACACGACCTTCTGGTCGTCGATGAGGATGAACTCCTCGTTCCCATCGAGCATGCTCGCAAGAGCGTCCTGCAGCGACTTGCTTGGCCGGAGCCGCCCCGAGTCGATTTCATACAGGACCCTGCCGTGGTCGCCGTGCTCGATGTGACCACAGATGAAGTCCCTGAGCTTGAGCACGTCGCCTGAGCAGAAGACAGGCGCAAGCTCTATGTAGTCGTGATACGCGGGATCCAGCAACGGATCGTATCCTTCGGATACGACGTAGTTGTGCAGGTAGGCGCAAGGGACCAGTTCGACGCTCGCATCGCGTGCGGCCTCGTTGTAGTCCTCGAGCATGCGCGAGAGTACGACCACGCCTGGTAGGACGGATGGGGGACGTTCCGATTCGCGCCCCCGGTGTACGTGTGCAACGATGCCGTCTTGACCGCTCACGGCGGCCAGCTTCTCCCATTGCTTCAGCTCGACGATCACCGCGGCTTCAGTCTGGTGCTGCGAATCGTCACTGCCATAGCCGGTCAGCACGAAGTCGATGCGCTTGTCGGTATTCGGTACCTTGAACTAACCGCGACACCGCACGCGCCGGGGATCTTGTCGGTGTTCAGGACTTTGTACATGTACTGGAGTGAGTTCCTCCAAGACAGCACCTCGCGCCATTGTGCTCGATGGATTCGCCTCTCGAATGCCTCCTGGATCTTGCCGACGATTGCATCATTGTCGACGTCGTCCATGAACTCCAACTTAGTGGCTTGGTAGACGAGCACGCGTTCCCCCTCAGGCTCCAGCGAGTGCTGCAGGCGAAGCATAGCAGGGGGCCGAGACACCAAGACGCAGTCTCTACGCCGGCCAGCATGCACTGGGTTGCTCGCGCAGCGCAAGCTGGCCATACACGGAGTAGTGGTAGCCCCAACAGGATGGCGAGCCGTCGTGAGCATCCTGTGACCAGCTAGACTGGAACGAGGCCGCGACACGCGGGACTTCCAGGGGGGCGAACGATGAGCCTGTTCAGAGTGAACAGCCGTGACGTGCACAAGGCCATGTCCCAAACAGCCCCAGGCGTGGAGTGGCGATGCGGAGCCAGCCGAAGGGGATGCCAAGCTCCGCTACTGGTACGTTGGGCTGCACAGGGAGTGCCGTGCCAGCATGCCCCCACTGTCACTCGAACAAGCCAAGTTGATGGCGCCTGCAATCTGGTCGAACCTTGGAGGCCTTCGGAGCAGGGTTGCCGTTGAAGTGTGGGTGGAGTCAGACGACGGGGCCTGGGTTGGCTGCGATACTTCTGGGACCAGGACGGCGGACACTCCGCCCCAGTGTCTGCGCGGCGAAGCACCCGCACAGCAGCTTGCCGAGGATGGCCAGATGGAGTACTTCCGGGCCCGGCATTGGTTCGCGATGCTCCGGCATCTACGACACGTCGTCGCACCGCGAAGGTGGGTGTGGAGCGACCTCGATATTGAGATGAACGACCTTCTGAATCGGCATCTGTGGAAGTCCACGTCTGAGTGGGTTCACATGGGCGAATTCGTGCGCGCGGAGTTTGCGAGGGTGGTGGCCAGCCCGGCGCCACCGTCTCGCGATGAGTGGGTTTCGTCCAGGCCTCGTGTCCCTCAATGGACGTTCCCGGATACGTCGCTCGCTATTTCCCCGACGAGACGGACGACATAATCCTCCTAACGGGCAAAGACGAGGTGGTCGGAGGCACTCTGCTCGAGATGGTGGGAATCGTGAAGGATATCGTGGCCGAGGTTGGGGAGCCGATCGCGACCGCAAGTGATGTGCGCGAGATTGGCGAAGGGGAGGCCTATTTCTCCGTGAGTCAGTATGTTCGGTTCATCCCTACGTCGCGGCAGAGGTACCTGACTTCGCCACGAACCCTGATAGGCGACGCGCGCTGTATCGGAGATCGATAACTGACTGTTTCCCCTGAGGCCGAACTGGCACGCACGATTCTGCGCATCCCGGATGCGAGCGTCGCTATCATTCCCATGTACGCTGCCGAGGACTTGTTCAGGACGCTCTGGATTGAAACGTGAAGATGGTTGTTGAGGGAGCCGCGCGCTCGAACATCTAGGCGAAGGGCTCTTCCAGCGCCTCTAGGCCGTGTTCTACGCGCTTCCGGGTCTGGCTAACGTCATGGGCATGAGCGGACGCGCATGCCCCCCCCCGGCCCCGCCTTACAGTGAATACATGTGCCGTGTAGCACGCCTAGCCCGCTCCCCGCCAAACGAAACGAAAGCATTCACGTCATCGAACGAAGCATCAGGACTCCCGAGTTTGAAACGGCTTCTAGGGAAACTCCAAGCGCCCGGACGCTAGAAGGCGGGCCATACAAAGGAAACAGGCCAGAAGCGTTTTGGCTTCTGACCTGCGATTTTCTTGGTCGCGGGGGCCGGATTTGAACCGACGACCTTCGGGTTATGAGCCCGACGAGCTACCAGACTGCTCCACCCCGCAATGTTCAATTCGCCTCGAAGGGCGACGCACAAGGTAACATACCCCGCTTGCGCTGCGCAACAACGTTAGCGAGGTGCGCTCGGGCCCGCGCTCCCAGCGCGATACGCCTCGACAAACTCCCCCGGTGACATAACCGGCACGCCCTCGCAGGCGTCCGAGGGAAAGCGCGCGAGGTTGCCGGTGACGAGACAATCGGCACTGGCTGCGATCGCAACCTCCAGAAACGGCTCGTCATCGAGATCCGGCAGGCGAATCGAGAGGGGAGATGACGCCGCGATCTCACCGCGGAATTCGATGTAGTCGAGCAGCGCGGCCGTGTCGTCAGGTTCAAACCCGAACTTGGGTCTCGACAACACCTCCTCGTACTCGCCAAGTATCCGAGCGTCGACACACAGAGTCACCGCACCCGACGACACCATGCGGACGACTTCGCCTGGTGGGCCAAATGGCGAAAGCAGCCCTGATACGAGCACATTCGTGTCCAGGACAATCCTCACCTAGCGCGCGCCTGTCGAACCGCAGCTATCTCTGCCGCGATGTCAGCGGCGGACAACTCATCGGTACCGGCAGCGACCGACCGGCGCTGGATTGCCGCGACGGCGTCCACTGCGCGGGCCTGCCGGAAAGCGGCGAGCGACTCCTCAAGATTGGACTCGCTGACGGCGGCAAGAATCGCAATCGGGCGACCATTGCTGGTGATCACCATCTCCCGCTCACCAGGCAGATCACGCCATACCGCTGCAGACTTGCCACGTAGGTCGCGGACACTGACGAATCTCATGATGTGGCTCCAATTGCGTCTCTAATGTGTACACACATGTCACCCATGAATGGTATCACAAGCCCCTGTAAACCGAACGAGCTGATCCCGCCGCCGACAGAACGGACCGTCGCTGTCTCAGGGGCCAGCCCCATGGCAGTGCGACAGTCCGCCTACCGCGCGATCAGAGCCCTCACCCGCGCGGCCACTTCCGGCTGCGTCTCCTCCAAGGCCTTCAGCCCGCTTTCGGCTCGTCGGACCCAACCGCGGCCTCGCTCCGTGAGCGCGTCCCACGCGAGGCGAAGGTCACCCTGACGTTCCTCGGCAAGTACCTCAAGCAACTGCGACGCCTGCCACAGATCCTTGTCTCGCTTGGTATGCATCGCGGCTGGCCGCTCACCCGCAACAATCAGCTTGTGCAATGCGAATCGGGCCGGATCGGGCACGTTCACGGACACTCCTCCACCGTTGACGACCGCCGCAGTCACCGGGCTCTCGGTCACGAAGTCCAAGAACTTCAGCGGCTGGGCGGTGGCACCGAATCTGGGCAACGGGATCGGCTTCTGCCCATCGCGCTTGGCTGGCGCGAGGATATCCACGCGCAATCCCTGGCCGCGAACCTTGTATGAGGTGCTCGGACCTGCAGGATTCAGACTTGGGACAGGCAGGAACCCCATCTCGAGACTGTCCAACGCAGCGGGGACGTCAGCGCTTAGCTCGGGCACCGCGATGCTCATCCCGAGATCGGCCGCCACGTCGACGTCCTGAGTGCGCAGTGACGCTCCACCCCAAACGACCCCGAGGAGATTACCGAGCACGACGAACGCATGCGTGCCCACCAGAACGCCTCCCAGGTGGAACAACCCAGCATCAGCCAGAGCACGCAGTACCCGCGCCGAGCCCTGGTCCGTGACCATGGCCCCGCCGGCTCTGAGCAACGAACACAGCCTCTCGATTGACTCGATGTCTGGAGCCAGACTCTCGCGAGCCTCCGCGTATGCATGGACGACCGCGTCCAGCGAGGCGTCCCTGCGGCCGACATAGGTCTGCGTCTTCTTGCCCCCGGGTTCGCTGTGCTGGAAGTAGTAGTACTCCCCGCCCTTGACCATCTTCGTGACGAAGCTCCCGCTCAGATGCCCAATTGCTCGAGCGGCCTCGTGAGCGGCGAGGCGCTCCAAGAGCTCAGCGTAGAGAGTCTGGATTTCAAGCGGCTGTCGCTGCATCGCGGGCTCCTCAAAGTTATACGCAGTTTATCGCGGTACTGCGTATAACTCAACTCCCACTACTTCGCCCTGAACTCCACGCCCTCGAGTCCCTCGAAGTGCGCGTCCTGCGTCCACAGAACCGCGCCTTCAAGACGAGCGGTCGCAAGGATGATCGAATCCGCCATCGCGAACCCCTCGTTGAGCGAGATCCGGGCTGCCTCCAGGGCGATTCCTGAGTTCAGGTCGACGACGCGCCCCTGAAGCATCAGGCCCACCGCCTCCATCGCCGCCGACTCGCTCCCGAGTTGGGTCACCCGCTTGAACACCTCGAGCACGCACATCGTGGGCACCACGAGATCCTCGGTGGTTTCGATGGCCGCCGCGAACTCGTCGGCGTTGGAGCCGCCGACGAAGTACTCCACCCACGCCGATGAATCGACGACATTCACATCCGGTCCGTTTCGTCGCGCTCGAAGGTCGCGTCCGGGCACTTGAGGAAGCCCTTCAACTCCTTCGCGGACCGCACTGGCAGGAACTCGATCCGATCGCCGTAGGCAATCACCTGGACCGTCTGTCCGGGCACGAGCTTGAGCTGCTCGCGCACAGACTTGGGGATGACGACCTGGTACTTCGGAGAGATGGTGACGGTTTCCATATCGATAGCCTCCTTCGTATGTCGTACTATACCATCGATATCACTATCGTACCCCATTTCGGCACGGAGGAGGAGCCTGCCATGATCAAGAGGTTGGTGCGGCACGGCAACAGCCGAGCACTCATCATCGACAAGCCCATCCTCGAACTGCTCGGCGCCACCGACGACACGGAGTTCGCGATCACGACCGACGGCAAGTCGCTCACGATAACCCCGCTCACTTCGGCCGAGGACGAGCGGCGAGAGGCGTTCGAGCGGGCAATGGAGGATGCCAACGAGCAATGGGCCGGACTGTCCAAGAGGCTGGCCGAATAGCGGCGACATTCGGCGCGTGAAGTTAGCCCCCCGCAAGCTCCCGGTAAGCCCCGCCCGCTACCCTCGCCCCATGTCCGCGCATCCCGACACCGCAGCGCCGCCGCCCGTCCCCACCCTCGCCGAGGCCTGGGCGCTCTGGCTCGCCTACCGCACCCACTCCGCCCGCCCCCTGCGCGCCTCGACCCTCGCGGACTACGAGTCGATCTACCGCCGCCACCTCGGCCCCGCACTCGGCGAGCTCCCGCTCGACGCGCTCGACGGTGCCACCCTCGCCCGCTTCACCATCGCCAAGACCGCCGAGGGGGTCTCGGCGAAGCGGCTCTCCAACATCCTCGTGCCCGCTGCGCGCGTGCCTGCGCTGGCACCACCGCATCGGCACGTTCGCGCGCGACCCGTCGCTGTGGTTCGAGCCCAGCGCCGCGGCCGCCGACGAGCGCCGCATCCTCACCCCGCGTCGAGGTCGAGCGCCTCCTCGCCGAGCTCCCCGCCCGCTACCGGCCCTTCGTCGCGTTCTCCGCCTACGTCGGCACACGCGCCGGAGAGACCCGCGCGCTCACGTGGCCCGACATCGACCTCGCCGCCCGCACCGCGCGCATCGACAAGACCTACTACCGCGACCGGCTCCAGCGCTCGACCAAGACCGGCCACGACCGCACCGTCCCGCTCCCCTCCCACATCGCGGCGATGCTCGCCGAGTGGCGCGCACAGCTGCCCGCCATCAGCCGCCAACCTGGTCTTCCCGGCGCGGAACGGCGCGCCCGCTCGACCTCGACACCTTCCGCGCGCGCGTCTTCCGCCCCGCCGTCCTGCGCGCCGGCCTGCCGCCCTCCACCCGCATCCACGACCTGCGCCACACGAGCGCGTCGCTCTACCTGCAGTCCGGCGCGACGCTGCGCGAGGTCATGGAGATCCACGGTTGGCGTCAGATGCAGACCGCCGTTCGCTACCTGCACACCGGCGGTGAACTCACCGAAGCCGCCGACCGCGTCTCCGCAGCTCGGACGGCTGCGCTCGACACCGCGGCCGCGCGCGAGATGTAGTTCTCGTGGAATACCGCACTCGGCATCAGGTTTGCACTACGCTGGGTAGCGCGGTACGGCACGGTTAGGAGCAGGCGCTTAGGTGGTATGACCTGCTCAAACGTGCTAAACTGCACAGTTGGACTCGTCTGTTTGGCCCTGTGTGCCGATAACACGGCTGACGAGTGCCAAACCGGCAGCTCGGAAGGTTGGTTGATGGTAAGGGAACCGCTCACACGGTGGACACGGCTTCTAGCTGTGACTTCCCTGGTCGTCGCGCTTGCAGCGACGGCTGTTCCCGCGTACGCCGTTCCCGCCTCCGCTGCCTTCACACAAGGAGCTCGCCGCCAAGCAGGCTGAGGTCGACGCCCTCGAGGCCAAGCTCGACGATCTCGACACCCAAGCCGAAATCGCCGCCGAGGAGTACAACCTGGCCACGCTTCAGCTCCAGGAGACCACCGCCAAGCTCGACGCAGCGCAAAACGACCTGAACAACACCCGCGCGGCGCTGGTCATCCAGGACGACATCCTCGCCACCCGCATCGCCAACATCTACCGCGACGGCAACCTCACCGCCTTCGAGGTCCTGCTCGACTCCAAGTCGGTCGGCGACTTCATCGGCAGGGTGAAGTTCCTCAACACGATCACCTCCGCAGACGCGAACAAGGCTGCCGGCCTCAAGTCCCAGAAGGACCTGATGGAGGCGCAGCTCAAGCAGCTGCAGGCCGCCCAGGCGCAGGCGCAGGAGCTCTCCTTCGAGCTCAAGGCGCGCGAAGGCGAGGTCCAGCTGCGTATCGACGAGCAGCAGGCACTCCTCGACTCCGTCCAGAAGGACATCCGCGAGATCATGGACGCCGAGGCCGCCAAGCGCTCGGACCAGCAGGGCATCCTGCTCCAGCAGGTGCTCTCGGGCTCGAACAAGAACGGCATCGTCGCCACGCCCGGTAGCCCGGTCGAGACCGCACTCGGCTACCACGGCGTTCCCTACGTGTGGGGCGGCGAATCACCGTCCGGCCTCGACTGCTCGGGCCTGATCCTCTACGTATTCAACCAGCACGGCGTGAAGTTGCCGCACTACTCGGGCTACCAGTTCCTCCGGGGCGACAAGATCCCCGTGTCGCAGATCCAGCCCAACGACGTCGTGTTCTTCGGCTCGCCGGTCCACCACGTCGGCATGTACATCGGCGGCGGCTACTTCATCCACGCGCCGAAGCGCAACGACTTCGTCAAGATCAGCAAGCTCGCCGATCGCAGCGACATCGCCGGCGTCCGCCGCTACCCGTGGGTCACGCGTATCGAGCCGATCAAGGGTGCCAGGACCAGCACGGGCAGCGCGCTCAACGCGGTACGCTAGACGTCTCGATCGTCCCTTCTCGCCAAGCGCTGACGTGTTCTTTGTGCGCCCAAATCCGACGCGCCTCCGCTCCGAACTGGGTCAGGAATCGGTAAGATTCCAGTAAGAGCGGGGGGATACGCTCTTCGATCTGTTGCCATCTACCTTCTGATTTGGGGGCTTGCTCACGTGAACGACATCATCACAGCCGCTCTTGAGGCGGCCGTGTCGGCTGGCGCGTCCTACGCGGACGCCCGCGTCGTCGACTCATCTCGCGAAGAGCTCCAGGTCGCCTCGGGCGTCGTCGAGGCGGTCGAGCGCACCGACAGCTTCGGCTTCGGCGTCCGGGCGATCTGCAACGGCGCGTGGGGCTTCGCCTCGTCGCGCGTCGTCACCACCGCCGAGGCCGAGCGAGTCGGCCGCGAAGCCGTCGCCATCGCGAAGGCGTCCGCGCTCGTCGCGGGGCCCGCAGTCGAGCTCACACCCGTCGCGCCCGCGCGCGGCGAGTGGACCGGGCCGTGCGCCATCGACCCGTTCGAGGTGCCGCTCGAGACCAAGCTCGCCCTGCTCATCGCCACCGACGAGGCGCTGCGCAAGCAACCCGAGGTCACCGTCACCAAGGCGCATCTCGGCTTCTACCGCGAGCGCAAGTGGTTCGGGTCAGCACCGAGGGCGCACGCACCGAGCAGTCGTGGATCGAGTCGGGCGCCGGCATCACCGCCTACGCTGTCGGCGGCGGCGAGGTCGTGTCGCGCTCCTACCCCACCTCGCACGGCGGCGGCTGGGAGCAGGCCGGCTGGGAGTTCATCGAGAGCCTCGACCTCATCGGCAATGCGCCGCGCGTCGCCGAGCAGGCCGCACGGCTGCTCACCGCACCGTACGTGGAGCCGGGCGTGTGCGACCTCATCATCGACGGCAGCCAGCTCGCGCTGCAGGTCCACGAGTCCATCGGCCACCCCACCGAGCTCGACCGCGTGCTCGGCGAGGAGGCGGCGTTCGCGGGCACCTCGTTCGTGACGCTCGACGACGTCGGCTCGCTGCAGTACGGCTCGGAGTTCGTGACGGTCACGGCCGACGCGACGATTCCCGGGTCGCTCGGCAGCTTCGGGTGGGACGACGAAGGCGTGCCGGCCCAGCGCGACTACCTCATCAAGGAAGGTCTGCTCACCGGCCTGCAGACGTCGCGCGAGACCGCGGCGTCGATCGGGCGCACCAGCAACGGCTGCATGCGCGCCGACGGCTGGAACCGCATCCCGCTCATCCGCATGACGACCATCTCGCTCGAGCCGGGCGACTGGGACTTCGACGACCTCATCGCCGACACCGAGCACGGCCTCTACGTCGAGACCAACAACTCGTGGTCGATCGACGACAAGCGCCTCAACTTCCAGTTCGCCTGCGAGATCGGCTGGGAGATCGACAACGGCGTGCTCACCCGCATGGTGAAGAACCCCAACTACACCGGCATCTCGCCGAAGTTCTGGAACTCCTGCGACGCCGTGTGCTCGCGCGAGTACTGGGGCGTGTGGGGGCTGGCCAACTGCGGCAAGGGCGAGCCGATGCAGGTCGCCCACGTCGCGCACGGTGCCTCGCCCGCCAGATTCCGCGACGTCCAGGTGGGGGTGGGTCGCTGATGCCGATGACCGTCCAAGAGGTCCGGGCGCTCGCCCGCAAGATCATGAAGATGACGCCCGCCGACGCCGCCGAGGTGCTCGTCTCCTCCGAGTCCTCCGCGCTCACCCGCTTCGCCAACAACCGCATCAACCAAAACGTCGCCGAGGAGAACACGCAGATCTCGATCCGCGCGGTCCTCGGCAAGCGTCAGGGCGTCGCCGCGACCAACCGGCTCGACGACGACTCGCTGCGCGCCGCGTGC
The DNA here is from genome assembly GCA_963803785.1 of uncultured Coriobacteriia bacterium. Classification (GTDB taxonomy): domain Bacteria; phylum Actinomycetota; class Coriobacteriia; order Anaerosomatales; family JAAXUF01; genus CAWDNM01. The sequence continues at coordinate 369,650 of CAWDNM010000005.1, read as the reverse complement.
GAATCCGCCGTGCGGGCCGCCGAGGTCGCGCCCGAGGACCCGGCGTTCCCGGGCCTGCCCGGTGTCGAGCTCGTCAAGACCGTGCACCGCTCCGCCGAGGCGACCCGCGCCTTCGACGCCGAGGCCCGCGCCCGCGCCGTGCGCTCGATCGTCGAGCAGTCCAGCACCCGCGGCCTGCACGCGGCAGGCAAGGTGCGCGCCGCCGAGCACTCGATCGCGATCGTGAACTCGCTCGGCGTCGACGTCGCCCAGGAACTCACCGGCGCGCAGGCGACCGTGCTGTCGATGGGTCCGGACTCCGGCAGCGGCTGGTCGTCGTTCCTCGACACCGACGCCGCCAACCTCGCCGCCGAGGCGATCGGCGCCCAGGCGGCCGACCTCGCCGAGCGCTCGGCCCACCCCGGCTCGCTCGATGCGGGCAGCTACCCGGTCGTGCTCGCGCCCGAAGCGGTCTCCGACATCATCGACTTCCTCGCGTACGTGGGGTTCTCGGCCAAGGCGGTGGACGAGGGGACCTCGTTCATGAGCGGGAAGCTCGGCGAGCGGGTCATGAGCGAGCTGGTCACCATCACCGACGACGCGCTCGCGCCGCACGCGATGGGCACCACCTTCGACTACGAGGGACAGCCCCGCCGCCGCGTGGCGCTGATCGACAAGGGCGTGGCGAACAAGCCGGTCACGGACTCCTACTGGGCCGCGAAGCTCGGCGTGCCCAACACCGGCCACGCGCTGCCGGCGCCCAACCCCTACGGCCCCATGCCGATGAACCTCGAGATGGCGGCGGGCGACGCGAGTCTCGACGAGCTGATCGGCTCGGTGACCCGCGGTGTGTACGTGACGCGCTTCCACTACGTCAACGTCGAGGACCCGATCTCGGTGCTGCTGACCGGCATGACCCGCGACGGGACCTTCCTCATCGAGAACGGCCGCCTCACCCGCCCGCTGAGGAACCTGCGCTTCACGCAAAGCGCCGTCGAAGCGCTCTCGAGTTGCGAGGGCGTGACGCGCGAGCGCAAGTTCGTCGGCACCGAGGAGGGCGCTGTCTACGCGCCCGGCCTCTTGCTCGGGAGGTTCGCCTTCACCGGGCAGACGTCGTAGATCGACCCGTCCAAAGACACAGCACGAGCCCCGGCGATCTTCTCACGCCGGGGCTCGATGTTTGGAGAGCGGCCGTTCGCCGAGGAGGGGCGTCCAGAGGCGGCGGTATCGCTTTCCGGCACAGGAATCGTTCGCACGACCCCTGCACTGTAAGTATCGGAAGTTCCCGCCAGCCGCTTTAGCCCTCGCAGCGCGTGGCTACTGCTTGATCGCCGGCTGCTCGCGGTGGCATTTCCTGCAGTCCATGGCGATCTCGGGGTCGACCTTGGGGTGCTTCTCCGAGAGCTTGCCCTTGTCGAGTTCGAGCTTCGTGAGTGCGGGCGCCTGATTGCAGCCCGACGAGCACGCCGGCGCTCAGCGCGGCGACGAGCGCGAGCGCGACTCGGGGTGCGAGCACGTGAAGCGGGCGGGGCATGCGATTCTCCTCGGTGAACCGGGCGGGCGCGGCGGCTGCCGTCCACGCTGACTGCGCCAGTGTAGCGATTCGACGTGCGGTGTTCGATGCCTTCTCGGCAACATCGGCACGCGTCTTGCGGCTACCGCCGCGTATAATCGCGTGTGACTTCATGACCCCGCACGGAGCAGGCTCACAACCCTCATGCCCGGTCCCACCCTCCAAACCGTCAACCGACGCAGCTTGCGCTCAGCCGCACAGCGCCGGCGTCGCCGTACCCTGACCGTCGCCTTCGGCGCGTTCGCGCTCGTCGTGGTGCTCGGCGGCACCGGGTGGGCGGTCGTCTCGGCGGCTGAGTCGCGCCGGGAGACCGCATCGGCGCCGACAGCGCCCACCGGCGGCTCGCAGGTCACGAGCGCCTCCACGGCGGCTTCCAGCCCCGTCGACGCGCAGCGACCGCACGGCCAGCGCCGTCACACCCACGGGCGCGCCGGGCGCGACCGCTGCGGCGACCTCCTCGGCGAATGCGGCGCCCTCCGGCCCCGCGACGCTGACCGTCGCAGCCGTCGGCGACATGATCTTCGACCGCCAGGTGAAGGCGCTCATCGCCAAGAGTGGCGGTGCGGCACCGCTCGCCCGCGTCGCGAAGCGGCTGCGCAAGGCCGACCTGACGATCGGCAACCTCGAAAGCCCGCTCTCTGACGGCGGCACCAAGAACGCCAAGAAGGACGTCACCTTCCGAGGCGACCCCGCCGCGATCGAGGGCCTGACCGCCTCCGGCTTCGACTTCCTCGCGCTCGGCAACAACCACGTTCTCGACTACGGTGCCGAGGCCCTCGCCGACACCACCGCCGCCCTCGACGACGCGGGCATCGCTCACGCGGGCGCCGGCAAGAACCAGAAGGCGGCCTGGAAGCCGGGTGTCGTCGAGACAGGCGACGACTCGACGGCCTACCTCTCGTTCAGCTTCGTCGTCCCGGCCGGCTTCGTCGCGCAGGCCGACCGCGCAGGCCTGGCCTCGGGCCGCTGGGACGTCAGCCTCATCGAGAAGGCCATCCGCAAGGCCAAGCGCACCCACGACTACGTCATCGTCTCGTTCCACTGGGGCGTCGAGTACAAGGACAACGCCAACGCCGAGCAGGTCAAGGTCGCGCGCCGCTCGGTCGACGCCGGCGCCGACATGGTGCTCTCACACCACCCGCACGTCATCCAGGGGCTCGAGATCTACAAGAAGCGCCTCATCGCCTACTCGCTGGGCGACTTCGTCTTCGACCACTACTCGCGCAAGACCGGCGAGTCGTTCATCTTGAACGCCGAGATGGGGCCGAGCGGAGTCGCCAACATCAAGGTCACGCCGACCTACCTCGACGGCTACGGCCGCCCGGCGGTCGTGCGCGGTGACGAGGCGGCCGTGATCCTCAAGCGGCTCAAGAAGATCTCGAAGCCTCACGGCACCACGATCGTCATCTCCGGGGACACTGCGACGGTGAAGCAATGACGCCGTCGCACCGCCATCGCCCCACGCCACGTAGGGACCCGGCGCTCAGGACCATCCGCACCAACGAGGTCCGCTACCCGGGCGCCACGTTGCCGCCCCTCCCGGAAGACCTGCAGGAGCGCTACCGCGCCGCGACTGGCTGAGTCGAGCGGACGCCTGACGGCAGGAGTGCGCGACACCGGGCTGGCGCTCGAAGGCCGCATGGCGCGCCAGCAGCGCGCGAAGCGCCGCGCCCAGCGACGCACCATGATGCTGAGCGCGGTCCTGGTCGTCGGCCTGGCGTTCGTCGCGCTGGGCTGGCGCTCCGCCTCGGACAAGCGCGCAGCGACGGCACCGCTCGGCGGAAGTGCCTCGGCTGCGGTTGCCGCGACGCAGGGAGCAGGTGGGCTCGGCGCGCTTCTCGCCGCAGGCCACAGCGCGCCACCCGTCATCGCATCCTCAGGCTCCGTGCCCACAAGCGGCCCCACGCCGGTGTTCGCCAGCTACAAGAAGCTCAAGCTGCACCTGCCCGTCCGGGTCAAGTCGCTCACCGAGGTCGGCTTCCACCAGGCCTCGTACGCCTACGCCCTGCCGATGAAGACGACGCTACCCGACGCCAAGCTCAGCCAGGCGTCGAACCACCGCGGCACGAGGCGTAAGGTGGCCACCCAGCCCACCGGGCCCGATGCCGTGCTCGTCGGCAAGGTGCTTCGCATGTGGCGGCCGCGGCCGGGACGTCCCGACACCGCCGCCGACGTGGGCGCCAAGCCCGGGACGCCGGTGTTCTCGCCGGTCACCGGCACCGTCGTCAAGGTGAAGAAGTACCTGCTCTACGGCAAGTGGGACGACTACGAGCTGCACATCCAGCCGGACGGCTACCCGAATCTCGACATCGTGATGATCCACGTGACGGGTGTCTCGGCGAGGCCGGGCGACCGGGTGCAGGCGGGAGAGACGCGGATCGCGGCCGTGCGAAAGGTCTCGGACAAGTTCTACGTGCAGCTCTCGAGCTACACGAAGGGCGGCGGCAACCACGTGCACCTTCAGGTCAACGACGCGACCGACCCCAAGTACAAAGGCCTCGAAGGCGCGATCGACCCCAACGCAGCGCCCGATGCCACCGAGGACGCCTCGACTACTCCGCGCCCGGGCGTTCAATAAACCCGCGGAACCGGCGGTCGAACTCCGAGCGCACGAGCATCACGCGCCGCTCGCACCCGAGGCACTTCAGGCCGATGTCGGCACCCACGCGTACGATCTCCCACTCGTTGGCGCCACAGGGGTGCTGCTTCTTGAGCTTCACCACGTCGCCGAGCGACACGGGCGTGATCGGGACCGCCATGCTGTACCTCTCGCCTGACTGCTGTCGCCGCCGAGCACTCAAAGGCGCCCCGTGCGGCCTCTCCTGCGGTATAAGGGAGTATACGCCTGCAGCTTGGCGCCACGAGAGCCCGTCGGCCACACCCCCGGGCACCGCTTTCGAGGAAGGACCTGCCTCATGCGCACCCCCGCGATCCTGTCGGTTCTCGGTGAGGACCGTGTCGGAATCGTCGCCCGCGTCTCGAGCGTGCTCGCCGAGTCCAAAGCCAACATCGAAGACATCCGCCAGACCATCATCGGCGGCATCTTCTCGATGACGATGCTCGTGACCGTCGACGAGGAGATCACGCCCTTCGACGAGCTCCAGCGCCGCCTCACCGAAGTCGGCAAGGACATCAACCTCCAGATCACGCTGCAGCGCGAGGACGTCTTCCGCTACATGCACCGCATCTAGCTCCGCCACCGCTCGCTCACACCGCTCGCCGAGGAGGACATTTCGTGCGAATCACGCCCGAAGAGGTCGTCGAGACACTGACGATGATCACCCAGCAGAATCTCGACATCCGGACGGTCACGCTCGGGCTGTCGCTGGCCGGCTGCGTCGACTCCGACGTCGACGTGATGGCGCGCCGCGTCTACGACCACGTCACCAAGTCCGCCGAGCGCCTCCTCCCCGTCGCCGAGCAGATCGAGCGCGAGTACGGCATCCCCATCTGCAACAAGCGCATCTCGGTCACGCCCGTCGCACAGCTCGCGGAAGCCGCAGCCACCGAGGACATCACGCCCATCGCGCTCGCGCTCGACCGCGCGGCGTGCGAGGTCGGCGTCGACTTCCTCGGCGGGTTCTCGGCGCTGACGCAGAAGGGCATCGGCGTGGGCGCCCGCCGGCTCATCGCGAGCATCCCCGAGTCGCTCGCGACCACGGAGCGCGTCTGCGCGAGCGTCAACGTCGCCACCACGCGCGCCGGCATCAACATGGACGCCGTGCTGACGATGGCCGAGACGATGAAGGCCTGCGCGGCGCTCACCGCGGACCGCGACAGCATCGGCTGCGCGAAGCTCGTCATCTTCGCGAACATGGTCGAGGACAACCCGTTCATGGCCGGTGCGGTTCACGGCGCCGGCGAACCGGCCGCCGTCATCAACGTCGGCATCTCCGGCCCGGGCGTGGTGCGCGCGATCGTCGACGCGCTGCCCAAGGACGCCGACCTCACCGCGATCGCCGAGGCGATCAAGGCGACGTCGTTCAAGATCACCCGCGTCGGCGAACTCGTCGCCCGCGAGGCCGCCGCACGTCTCGGCGTGGCGATGGGCATCGTCGACCTCTCGCTGGCCCCCACGCCCGCCGAGGGCGACTCCGTGGCCGAGATCATCGAGGCGATGGGCGTGGGCCGCTGCGGCGGACCCGGCACCACCGCCGCGCTCGCGCTGCTCAACGACGCCGTGAAGAAGGGCGGCGCCATGGGCACGAGCTCCATCGGCGGCCTGTCCGGCGCCTTCATCCCCGTCTCCGAGGACCAGGGCATGATCCGCGCGGCCGAGTGCGGCGCGCTCACCATCGAGAAGCTCGAGGCGATGACCGCGGTGTGCTCGGTAGGCCTCGACATGATCGCGATTCCGGGCGACACCACCGTCGAGACGATCGCCGGCATCATCGCCGACGAGTGCGCCATCGGCGTCATCAACTCCAAGACCACCGCCGTGCGCCTCATCCCGGCAGTCGGCAAGGTAGTGGGCGACCGCGTGAAGTTCGGCGGTCTGCTCGGCGAAGCGCCGGTCATGGCCGTCAACCAGTGGGCCGGCACCGTCTTCGCCCGCCGAGGAGGCCGCTTCCCCGCCCCGCTGCAAAGTCTCAGGAACTAGCCCGCAGGGACGCCCCGCCCCGAGGGAACGAGCCGACGGAACTCAGCTGACGCTAGCGCCGAGCGACGGTGTCGACGACCGTCGTGCTGTAGACGCCGGCGATGCGAACGTCGCAGGGCGCGTCGAACGTGTAGTCGAACACGTACTCGCGAGTCCGCGGCGTATTTGCGCCCCGTCGCCGTATTGATGGCCGCCGCGAGACTGTCGAGCAACGCGCTGCGCGCGGGCCGCGGCGGTCAGATCCCCACGGCCGTGCCGGAGACACGGCCGGACAGTCAGGCTTCGAGCCTGGCCGTCGGCACCCGTCCCGTACCGCTGGGGCACGACCAACACGATCAACTTCCTCCGATTCCCGCATGCGGCGCGTCCGCATTCTGTCGTGCGCGAGTCTAGGGGCTCCTCGTACAGAAGCACCCTTCTGCATAGTATCGGCCCGCAGGGCCTCGGGGCTTAGCCAAGTCCAACCTAGCACGCACATTACAGCCCAAATTCGAACCTTCGCCGACGGCTCCTAGAAAACTAGGACTAAACCAACGGGGAGTTCTGCCGATAAACCCACCGAGGAGATCGGCCTCATCACCGTCGTCTCAGCGGCGCGGGAAGCGGCCGTACAACACGACGAGAGGAGCTTCAATGACCAAGAGAATCATGATCACCGCAGTTCTGGCTATGGTACTCGTGCTCGGCTTCACCGCACAGGCGTTTGCTGCCACGGACAACATCGTGATCAGCGCGGCCGTGAACTCGAAGATCACGGTCACCGCCGGCGCCGACCACAACTTCGGCACCTTCGAGCCGGATGCGGCCAACCCGGCGCCGTATGTCGCCCCGGTCAATGTGCGCTCGAACGTGCCCTACACCTTCGCCCGCACCTACACCAGCAACACCTTCCCGCCCGGCATGCTCTCGATCAACACCCCGGCCGCGATGGACGGCGTCACGGTCAACGCCAAGGCCCCGAGTGCCGCGGGCTTTGACTGGGCGCAGACCTACACGCTCGACCTTCGTCCCGGCGGCGACTGGGCCGATCCCGGCAGCTACAGCGCCGACATTCTCTACACCGCTCTCCCGTAGTACAAACGCATAGTCTCGGCCTGATTTGAGAGGGGCCCCGGCGCACGCGCCGGGGCCCCTCTTCGTTGATCTCACTGTGGCGAGTAGGCGACCTATCGGTCCTCCGGCTCGTAGCGGTCATCGCCGCTGGGAGGCACCGGCACAGCTCCATTGCCCGCTGTGGTTCGCGCCATCTTGCGCTTCGCTGCGCGGCTCGACGCTCCCCAGACTCCGGCTAGCAGCAGCACCACAAGCAGCACGCCGCCCGCGATGAGCACCCACAGAGGCACGGCCCACACGGTGCGATCCTCTTCAATCGACTTGGGAACCCCGGAGTCCCCTTTGTAGCTCACGATCAGCCGCACGTGCGTGGGCCCTATCGCAAGCCCCTCGAGCTGGAACGTGCCGGCCTTGACGCGCGACGTCGATGCGTAGACCGGCGTGTCGGTCAGGACCTGGGACGACTGCCGTTCGTTGTCAGAACCGTCGAGAACCACGAGGCGCGCGTCGATGCGCTCGTCGATGTTGCCCTCGTTGCGTACCGTGAACGAGTACGCGGGGGCCGAGCCGATCACGAACTGGGGCATCGTGAACGGCTGCACCACAAGCTTCTCGACGATCTCGCCCTTCACGCGCGTCTGAATCCGCGCGCCGAGACGTGCGTTCACATTCGTCGCAGCCTTGTCGCCCGCACCCTGTGGCGAGAACATCTCGAAGAACAGCACCGCCTGCCGGTCACCCGGCGTCGCGCCCTCCGGCACGGTCACCTCGAACTTGACCGGTACACGACCGCCGCCCGGAATGTCGACGTACGGGATGTTCCCGGTGGACTTAGCGTCTGCGGGAAGCTCGAACGTCACCCACGAAGCGGGGGTGCCCACGCCACCGCCGTTGATCGTGGGCACGACGTAGGTCGCCGTGCCGTCCTCCGCAATCACCTGATCTGCGGCGTACACGCGCACCGAGACCGGTTCCGCGCCCTCGTTGATGACGAATACCTCGCCGCTGCCCTTCTGTCCCGGCTCGGCGGCAAAGCCGAACTTGGATGCGGACAGGCTCATGGACCGGCCCTCCGCGCCGAGTGCAGGAGCCACGCAGGCAACTGAAACCGCACAGACGAGGGCCGCGCCGAGGGCTGCGCGCCTGATCAAATCCCCACCGCCTCTCGAAACGCCCGCACTTGGCGCCGCGCCACCGGAATATGCGTCTCGTCCCGGTCGGTCGCAACAACCACGTAGCAGCCGTCCACGCGCAGGATCTCCTTCACCTTGTTGAGGTTGACGAGATAGCTGCGGTGGACGCGCGAGAACGTCTCGCGCACCATCTTGGCTTCGAGTTCCCCGAGCGTCATGTCGACCAGGTACTGGTTCTCGTAGGTGTGCGCGTAGGTCGACTTGTTCCTCGCCGAGAGGAACACGATGTCGTCCATCGTCAGGAGCACCGTCCGGCCGCCCTTGCGCACCGCGAGCTTGCGGAAGTCCGCCTCCCCGACGCCGAGGTCGCCCGGCGAGCGCCTGCGGGCCCTCGTGAGGCTTTCCACGCGTGCGGAGAGCTCCATGATGCTGAACGGCTTCGTCACGTACTGCTGCACGCCCTGCTTGAAGGCGAGGATCTTGGCGAGGTCTTGGGTCTTGGCGGTGAGCATGATGACCGGCATCTCGGCGGTCGCAGGGTTGTTGCGGATGTCCATGAGGGTCATCCAGCCGTCGACGCGCGGCATCATGATGTCGAGCAGCACCACGTCGATGCGCTCGCGCGCCAGAATGTCGACGCCTTCGCCACCGTCAGCTGCACCGAAGACCAGCATGCCATCGGCTTCGAGGCCCATCTTGACCATCTCGACGATAGCCTCGTCGTCATCGATCACGAGTACGTGGACTGGCTCGTCAGGCACCGTTCGCTCCCATGTATCTGCCGAATGTTCCCAGAATGCTACCAGACAGACGGCATGCCATGCCGCTCGTCCTTGGAGGGATTCTACCCATGCGGTATGACATGGAAGCGCACAATCAACCGTTTCAGACGGTCTTGCGGCCCGCTCGCAGCCAGCTGTCCATCGCCGCCGCCGCCTTCTTCCCGGCCCCCATCGCCAGGATGACGGTCGCCGCCCCGGTCACGATGTCGCCGCCGGCGAACACGCCCGGCAGGTTGGTCGCGCCGTCCTCATCGGTGACGATGTAGCCTCGCTGCGTGAGCGCCAGATCGGGCGCGGCCTTCGCGAGCAGCGGGTTCGCCCTCGTCCCCACCGCCGAGATGACCGTGTCGCACTCGATGACGAACTCGCTGTCCAGGACGCACACCGGCGCCCGGCGCCCGCTCGAGTCCGGCTCGGCGAGTTCCATGCGCGTCGCCACGATGCCCGTCACGAACCCGTCGCGCCCCACGACCTCGCTCGGCGAGCAGAGCATCTTGAACTCGACGCCCTCTTCCTTGGCGTGATGGACCTCTTCGCGGCGGGCGGGCATCTCGTCTTCGGTGCGCCGGTAGACGAGGAAGACCTCCTCGGCGCCGAGGCGAAGCGCCGTGCGGGCCGAGTCCATCGCGACGTTGCCGCCGCCGACGACCGCGACCTTGCGCCCGCGCCACACCGGCGTGTCGGACGTGGGGAACTCGTAGGCGCGCATCAGGTTCACGCGCGTGAGGAACTCGTTGGCGCTGTAGACCCCGTTGAGGTTCTCGCCCGGCACGCCGAGAAACACCGGCAGTCCGGCTCCGCTGCCGATGAAGACGGCGTCGAAGCCCTCCTCGGTCAGCAGCTCCTCGACGGTGACGAGCGCTCCCACGACCGTGTCCGTCACGATCTCCACGCCGAGTGCAGAGAGCGTCTCGATCTCGGCGTTGAGGATGTCTTTGGGGAGGCGGAACTCGGGGATGCCGTAGGCGAGCACGCCGCCGAGCGCGTGCAGCGACTCGAGGATCGTCACCGAGTGTCCCAGCTGCGCGAGCTCCCCCGCACACGCCAGGCCGGCCGGGCCGGAGCCCACGACCGCGCACCGGAAGCCGCTCGCAGGCGCCTTCTCCGGCACGCAGCGGCCTTCGAGATCGCACGCGAGGTCGGAGTCGCCGAGGAATCGCTCGAGGCGCCCTATCGCGACCGGGTCGCCCTTCTTCGCGAGCACGCACGCAGCCTCGCACTGCTCCTCCTGCGGGCACACGCGGCCGCAGACCGCCGGCAGCGCGTTGCGGTCCTTGAGTATCGCCACACCAGCCGGGTGGTCGCCCTCGATGATGGCGCCGATGAACCCCTTGATGTCGATGTTGACCGGGCAGCCCGCCTGGCACGTCGGGTTCTTGCACTGCAGGCAGCGCATGGCCTCCTCGAGCGCCATCTCCGACGTGTAGCCGTAGCCGACCTCGTCGAAGACGCTCGCACGCTCTTTGGGGTCGCGCTCGGGCATCGCGACGCGCGGGCCGCGGGAGGGCTTGTGTCGCGGCTTCTCGGCGGGCGCGCTGGCGTCCTGAGAGCCCGCGTGCGGCGTCGTGTCGTCTAGAGGCGACATTCGCACGCCTGAGTGTAGTCGGCGTCGGCCTCGCGCTCGAGGTCGGAGTAGATGCGCTGGCGGCTCATCAGCTCCTCGAAGTCGACGGCGTGGCCGTCGAAGTCGGGACCGTCGACGCAGCCGAACTTCGTCTCGCCATCGACGCTGACGCGGCACGCACCGCACATGCCGGTGCCATCGACCATGATCGGGTTGAGCGACACCGTGGTCGGCACGTCGAAGTCGCGGGTGGTGGCCGCGCAGAACTTCATCATGATGGCCGGCCCCACGGCGAAGGCCGCGTCGATCTCGCCGGCCTCGCACAGCTCCTTGAGCGGATGCGTGACGAGCCCCTTGATGCCCGCCGAACCGTCGTCGGTCACGACGACGAGCCGCTCGAGCGGCAACGCCCGCAGCTCGTCTTCGAGGATGAGCAGCTCCTTGTTGCGCGCGCCGATGATGACGCTGACCTGCGCGCCTGCTTGCGCCATCGCGCGGGCGACCGGATACGCGACCGCGACGCCCACGCCACCACCTACGATGGCGACTCGCCCCACACCCTCAGTGTGAGTGGGCACGCCCAGCGGCCCGACCACGTCGAGCACCGATTCGCCCACCTCGAGCCGCGAGAGCTGGTGCGTGGTCTTGCCGACGCGCATGAAGATGAAACGGATCCAGCCTTCCTCGGCGGACCAGTCGGAGAACGTCAGCGGGATGCGCTCGCCGCGCTCGTCGATGCGGAGCATCAGGAACTGGCCGGCGCGCGCCTTAGCGGCGATCTTGGGCGCCTCGACGCCAATCTCGAATACGGCATCGGAGAGTTGCCGCTTGTGAACGATGGGAAACATCGGCCTCCGGTCGGGCTTCAGTGGCACTTGGCGCACACCTTGCATCGCTTCGAACGTCCGCAGAGTATACCAGCGGCCGCTCAGCCGGTGGTTCGGGCCGCTCGCCCGGTTTGCGGCCTCACGCTCGCCAGTAGTATCATTCCCACGGAACGAACCTGCGCCTTCCGGGCGGCCATCCTACTACACAACGCAGCAGCCCACCGGAGGAATCACACGAATGCACCGTAGCCGCGCATACATCGCCTCACTCCTCTCCCTCGTGCTTGTTTTGGCATGCGCTGCGCCGGCCTTCGCCCTCACTTCGGCCGACGCCCAGAAGCACGCCCGTGCGGCTGAGACCGCGCGCAAGAAGGCCGCCGAGCAGCAGGCGCTCGCCGACAAGCTCCTCAAGGAGACCGCCCGTCTCGACGAGGTCGTTGACGGCCTGCAGGAGGAGGCGGACGCGCTCGATCCCCAGATCGCCTCGGCGACCAAGCGCTCGGACCGGCTCGTCAACGAGGTCCAGCGGCTTCGAAGCAAGATTCGCACGAAGCAACGGCAGATCGACCAGACGCAGGCGCGCTACAAGGAGGAGCAGGGCTACTTCGAGGGACGCGTCGAGGCGAGCTACAAGCAGGGTGAACTCTTCTACGTGCAGATGCTCCTGAGCTCGGCCGACATCGGCGACCTCATCACCCGCACCGAGTTCGTCGCTCGCGCGATCAAGTCGAGCAACGACATCGCCGCCAACCTGATCGGCACGCGCGAGTCGCTCGAGCGCGCGCAAGCCGAGCTCGATCGCGACCTCGAGACCGCCAACGTCAAGCGCAAGCAGGCCGAAGCCGCCGAGGAGAAGGTGCGCGACCTCCAGGACGCTCGCCAGGCCAAGACCGACAAGCAGAATGCGGTGCTCGGGCAGAAGAGCGCACTGATGGCCGACACAAAGAAGAACGCGAAGCGACTCCGCGCTCTGGCCGAGGCCGAGGAGGCCGAGTCCGCCAGGATCGCCGCGGAGCTCTCGGCGGCGGCGGCTCGGGCATCTACACCGGCTCGATGGCGTGGCCGGTGCCGAGCTCGTATCGGGTCACCTCACCCTACGGTCCGCGTATCTGCCCGTTCCACGGGCGCGAGCTGCACCCGGGCATCGACATCGGCGCTCCCTCCGGCTCGCCCATCGTCGCGGCAGGCGCCGGCAGGGTGACCTACGCCGGCGGGCGCGGATCGTACGGTAACGTCGTCATGATCGATCACGGCAACGGCGTGGTCACCCTCTACGCGCACCAGCGCACCGGCGGCATCAAGGTGAGCGTCGGAGAGCGCGTCGACAAGGGCGAGCGCATCGGCACGGTGGGCAGCACCGGGAACTCGACCGGGCCGCACCTGCACTGGGAAGTGCGCGTCAACGGCGCCGCCAAGAACCCGATGAGCTACCGCTAGCGCGGAGCCGCTAGACGCCGTTGTACTCCCGCATGGCCAAGTCGATGCCCTCTTCGAGGATGCTCACACACGCCTGAGCCGCCGTTGGGATCATGGCCTCGAGATCCTCGAGCGCATCGCCCTTCAGCGGTTGGAGCACCCAGTCCGCGGGATCCATGCGCCCGGGCGGCCGACCGACTCCCACGCGCACGCGCATGTAGCCGTCGCTGCCCAGCTTCTCGTGCAGCGAGCGCAGGCCGTTGTGCCCGCCATGCCCGCCGTCGCGCTTGACCCGGACGGCTCCGGCCACCAGATCGATGTCGTCGTGCACGATGATCATCTCGGCGAGTTCGATGCCGTACTCCTCGATGAGGCGCTTGACCGAGCCCCCCGAGACGTTCATGAACGTCTGCGGCTTGGCGAGCACGAGGTCCTCATCGGCGAACCGGACGACGGCAACCTTCGCGCCGCACTGTTCCTTCCAGTAGCTCGCACGAAGGTTGTCCGCCAGCAGGTCGATAGTGAGGAACCCGGCATTGTGCCGGGTTCGCTCGTACTCGGAACCCGGATTGCCGAGCCCGACGATCATTCGAGTCATGCTTGCAGCTACTCTTCCTCGGGCTTCGCGCCGATGAGCTCGGGCTCAGCCTGGGCGGCAACCTCTTCTTCTTCGACCTCGACGGCCGGCGGAATGACGGAGGCGATGACGGCATCGGCGTCATCGAGAAGGGTGACGCCCTTCGGCGCGACGATGTCGCTCACGTGCAGCGAGTCGCCCACCTCGAGTGCCGAGACGTCGACCTCGAGGTACTCGGGGATGTCCTTCGGCTTGGCTTCGACGTTGACGTCGTGCTTGTCGGTGGTGAGCACGCCGCCGGCCTTCACGCCCGCCGGGTCGTTGATGAGCCTGATCGAGACGACCGCACTGATCGGGATGTCGAGCGAGACGGCCATGAAGTCGACGTGCAGGATGGTGCCCTTGATCGGGCTCGTCTGCAGTTCGCGGATGATGGCGTTGACGGGCGCCTTCTCGCCCTCGATCTGGATCTCGACGAGCGTGGAGCCAGCCGCGTGGTGCGACATGAACAGCTCGAAGTCGTGGCGGTCCAGGCCGATGGGGAGAGCCTCGCGGCCCATGCCGTAGAGGACTGCCGGGATCTGGCCCTCAGCGCCGAGGCGTTGGTTGGCTTTGCCGACGACGGTACGGGGGAAAACGGTCAAGACTGTGGATTCGGCCATGGTGAGCGCGCTCCTTCTCCTGCTTGTTGTGTCGTCGAGTGATACCTACCCACTCGACACATCTGCGGTGGTCTAGAGTTGGAAGTCGGGGTCGAACAGCTCCGATACCGACTCATCGTTGAACACATTCTGAACGGCATGCGCGAACAGCGGCGCCACCGAGAGAACGTGTATCTTGCCATGAAGGTTCTCATCGGGCAATGGAATGGTGTTGGTGATGACCACTTCGGTGACGACTGAGGCCTCGAGCCGGTCGAACGCCGGAGGCGAGAATATCCCGTGCGTCGCCGTCACGTACACCTCTTGCGCCCCTGCGTTCTTGAGCGCCTTGGCTCCCTCCACGACCGAGCCGGCCGTGTCGATCATGTCGTCGGCGATGATGCAGTTCTTGCCCTTCACCTCGCCGATGACGTGCGTGATCTCGGCGACGTTGTGGTCCGGACGGCCCTTGTGCATGATCGCGAGGCTCGCGCCGAGCATGTCGGCGAGCTTCTTGCACGCCTTGGCGCGCCCGACGTCGGGGCTGACCACGCACAGGTTCTCGAGGTTGAGCGACTCGAAGTAGTCGGCCAGGATCGGCAGCGCGGTCAGGTGGTTCACCGGCTGGTTGAAGAAGCCCTGGATCTGGCCCTGGTGGAGGTCCATCGTGATCACGCGCGAGACGCCGGCGACCGTCATGAGGTCCGCGACGAGCTTGGCGGTGATGGGCTCGCGCGCGGCCGACTTCTTGTCCTGGCGCGCGTAGCCGTAGTGCGAGATGACCGCGGTGATCGTACGTGCCGAAGCACGCTTCGCCGCGTCGACCATGATGAGCAGCTCCATCAGAAGGTCGTTGACCGGCGAGCAGATCGACTGGACGATGAACACGTCAGCGCCGCGAACGCTCTCGAGATACCGTACGTAGATCTCACCGTTGGCGAACTTGCGGATCTTGACGTTGCCAAGCTCGACACCCAGGTGTCTGGCGACACCCTCGGCGAGGTCGGGATTGCTCGTACCAGCGAAGACCATCATGCGCTTGCCGTACTCGCCCATCTTATCGATCCGCTCCTTGTCCGAATGCCGGCTACTCCGTGCGCTTACCCCGCCGAGCAGCCCACCGTTCGATGGTGACCTGCTCGGAACGCTCGATCGCGAGTGCATCTTCGGGCACGTCGCGGGCGATCGTGCTGCCCGCTGCGGTGACAGCGCCGGCGCCCACAGTGACCGGCGCCACGAGCATCGTATCAGAGCCGATGAACGCGCCGTCGCCGATGATCGTCGGATGCTTGCTCACCCCGTCGTAGTTGCAGGTGATCGAGCCGGCCCCGACGTTGACCCCGGCACCGATCGTCGCGTCGCCGATGTAGGACAGGTGAGGCACCTTGCTGTTCTCCCCCACCGTCGAGTTCTTGATCTCGACGCACGTGCCTGCCTTCGCATTCGCGGCGAGCACCGTGCCCTTGCGCAGGTACGACACCGGCCCCACGGTTGCGCCCGGTCCCACCGTCGCGCCGAGCACGACCGAAGCGTCGACGACGGCGTCCTCGGCGACCACAGCGTCGGTCAGACGCGTACTCGGTCCGATGACCGAACGGTCGCCCACGGAGGTCGCACCGAACAGGAACGTCATCGGAAGCAGCTCGACGTCTCGGCCCAGCGTGACGTCCGGCCCGATCCAGACGAGATCGGGCGCGGTCATCGTGACCCCCGCGAGCATGTGGGCGTGGTTGATGCGGTGCTGCATGACCTTGCTCGCCTCGGCGAGCTGGACGCGGCTGTTGACGCCGATCGTCTCGAGCCAGTCATCGGCCAGTGTGGCGCTGACGATCATGCCCTCGTCCCGAAACACCTTCACGATGTCGGTGAGGTAGTACTCGCCCTGCGCGTTGTCGGTCGTGAGCCGGTCGAGGTGCGCGAAGAGCACCGCCGAGTCGAAGCAGTAGGCGCCGGTGTTGATCTCGGCGACGCGCCGCTCGTCTGCGGTGCAGTCCTTCTCCTCGACGATGCGGTCCACCGTCAGGTCGTGGCTCGCGCGCACGACGCGGCCGTAACCGGTGGGGTTCGCGAGGTTCGCGGTGAGCACGGTGCAGGCCGCGCCCGAGGACTCGCGCATCGCGACGAGCCCGGCGATCGTCTCGGCTCGCAGGAGCGGCGTGTCGCCCGAGAGCACCACGAGCGAACCGTGGAAGCCCGAGAGCGCCTCGCGCGCGCACGTGACCGCATGCCCGGTCCCGAGCTGCGACTCCTGCCGCACGCACTCGACGCCGTCCAGCAGCGCCTCGACCTGCTCGGCGTGGTGACCGGTGACCGCGATGACGCGCTCGCAACCTGCCTCGCGCGCGGCGTCGACGACCCAGCAGAGCATCGGCTTTCCGAGAACCTCGTGCGCGACCTTGGGCTTGTCGGACTTCATCCGAGTGCCCTCGCCGGCTGCGAGGATGAGAGCGATCGAGCTCATCGGTGCTCCTCTGTCAGAAGCGGTGGCTCGGCCCCGAGGGGCCGGTCCGCAGGGTGTTGCGTGGCTGGGGCACCAGGATTCGAACCTGGATAGCGGGCACCAAAAGCCCGAGTCCTGCCGTTGAACGATGCCCCAATGGCGCACAAAAGCGGCATACAAGCCGCAACGCAGTTTAGGGAGCAGCCCGAGGGGGCGTCAACCAGCGGAGTGCGCGACCGTGCGCGCACCATCATCCCACACCGCCGAGAAATCCTTGCGGCCGCGTCAGCCCTCTTCGACCGCGAGCCCTGCGGCCGCCTCGGCGAACGCGCCCACACCGCCGTCGGCATCGAACTGAGCGAGCACGGCGCGCTGTATCTCGTTGCGCGCACCGGTGTTGATCGGGTGGCAGATGTCCCGGAAGTCGCCGTTGGGAAGCTTGCGCGAGGGCATCGCGACAAAGAGCCCCTTGTCGCCGTTGACCACCCTCAGGTCGTGGATGACGAAGCTGTCATCGAGGACGATACTCGCGATCGCGCACACCTTGTTCATCGCGACCGGGCGAAGGGTCACCTTCGTGATTTGCATGGACTCCCCCTGTTTGTCAGTCGAGCGATCCCCCGATCGCCCCGGCTAGCCTCGAGTGCGCTGCACGCCGCTACTCTAGTTGCTACCCGTCGTTCGCCTGTACAGAACCCGTTCCGAGACGACCACGTCGATCGGCTTGTCGACGTCCGCTCCGATCGAAGCATGCTCGGTGTAGATCGCGGCGCACGGGCCGCCGAGTAGCTGTCCCATCTTCTTTTCGACATCGTCGACGCGAAGCCTACCTGTGATGTACTTGAATATGAACGGGATCCCGATGACCCGAG
Source organism: uncultured Coriobacteriia bacterium (assembly GCA_963803785.1). Taxonomy (GTDB): domain Bacteria; phylum Actinomycetota; class Coriobacteriia; order Anaerosomatales; family JAAXUF01; genus CAWDNM01. The sequence continues at coordinate 352,193 of CAWDNM010000005.1, read as the reverse complement.
CCATCGCCACGGGTGACTTTCGAGTGTCGAACAGAGCTTGCACTATCTGCCGGTTGCGGCGCACCACGTCGGGGCCGATCACCATCATGTTGCCGCCGGTCACCCGTCCACCGGCGACCTTGACGTAGGTCCGCTGCGACCCGGGGAACTGCGCCTCCATGTCCTCAGCGCGCACGAGCGGGTAGGTGATCTCGGCCCCGCTCGCGAGTGAGCGCTCGATGTAGTCGTTGATGGCCTCGGGCGTCAGGGCCGGCAGGTCGCCGGTAGTCCCGACCACGTGCCCCTTGTCCCTGAACATGTCGCAGCCCGCGATAGCGTTCTCGATGAAGCTGGCGTCCGAGATGACGACATGGTCGACCTTGTCGACCCATGACCCGAGGCCCTCGACCGAGGGAATGACGAGCGCGATCTCGCCGATGGTCTCGCTCGCCCGAAGCGCGTCGACGACCCACTCGACCATCGGGCGGCCGGCGATCGGGACGAGCCCCTTGACGTGCACGGTCGGGTCGATGACGGCACCCTCACCGCCAGCGAGCACAACTGCGTCTACCTTCACGCCGACACCTCTTCATCCGTGACGCTCACACCGGTGGGACGGGTCCGGGTGGCAACAGCCCACAACCCGCGCGCTGCGGCCTCGTGCCGCGATGCGCTCTGCGACAGCCGGGCTCTCGCACACCCCGAAGACCGACGAACCGCTGCCGGCCACCAGGGCCCCGAACACGCCCGGCTGCTGCTCCATCCACGCCAGAGTATCTCCAACTTGGGGCTCGAGCGACACCGACGCCTCGGTCATGTTGTTCGAGAGTGCCGCGCCAAGTGCCTGCGCGTCCGGCCCGTTCTGAAGCGCCTCGACCACGCGAAGCTGATCCCCCCACGGCTGCGGATTCGCATCGAACGCCCGGTACGCCTCGGCCGTGGAGACGGGCACGTCGGGCTTGGCGATCGCGAGGTCGAACAGCACGTCAGGGAGGCGGGAAACGAGTTCGTCGCCACGGCCACGCATCAGCGCAGCTCCGCCATACAGGAAGAAGGGGACGTCGGCTCCCAACGAGCGCGCCACCGCCTGCAAGCGATGATCTTCGAGCGGCAGACTCGCCCAGTGCGCCAGACCGGCCAGCACCGCTGCCGCGTCCGACGACCCGCCAGCGAGCCCGGCACCTGCAGGAATGCGCTTCTCGATGGCGATATCGATGAGCACGTCGACGTCGTAGGCCGCCGAGAAGGCGCGGGCGGCTCGGAAGGCGAGGTTGTGTTCCGGGGCGATACCGAGCTCTTCGTCGCAGTGAAGCGTCAGCTCGTCAGATGGCGTGAGATGGATGGTGTCGTGGAGTTCGAGCGTCTGGAAGATGGACTCGACGTCGTGATGCCCGTCCGGGCGAATACCCCCGATGCCGAGGAACAGGTTCACCTTCGCTGGCGCGGTGATGGTCAGACCCTGCACGCCCCAACTCCCCTTCTCACATGGAAAAGCGCGGGGCTTATGGCCCCGCGCTCCGGATTCACGCTCACTCCCTCGGCTTAGTTCAGCCAGGGAATCAGGTTCTCGCCGCTCTCCACGTGGGTGAGCTCGACGGTTCCCGTCAACACGTCGACGTACTGGTACGACGCGCGCGCCGTGCGATCTCGCTTTTCCATGACCTCGACCACAAAGAGCGCCGGGTGCGTCTGCATGAGGATGCCCTCACGCTCGACGATCTTCGAGCGGCCCATGTTGGCCCTGACTCGAATGCGGCTACCTGTCATGTTCTCAAGGTCAGTACGAATGCGGCCGACGACCTCGGCCTGACGAACTAGATCCATAAAGGAAGCCTCCCTCGGTTCTGGGGGAGTATAGCCGATGAACGGTCGAATTACCAGTATGAATAGTGCTTAAGAGCAGGCGAAATCCGCCTGTAACCTCGTCGATTCCACTCGCGACCGTACCCTACAGGGCCACACCGCTCGCGCGCAGGGCGCGACCGAGGTCGAGAAAGCGCTCGGGCTCGAGCGTCTCGGCACGCACGCCACCGTCGATACCAGCGGATTCGAGCGCGGCATCGACCACAGCCGACTCGGCGCCGAGCGCCGAGCGCAGCGAGTTGCGGATGGTCTTGCGCCGCTGGGCGAACGCGGCGTCCGCGGTGCGTGCCGCATCCCGGACGAGGTCCGGGTCGTCACACAGCGAGCGGCGATCGAGCCGCAGAACCGCCGAGTCGACCCTGGGTGGTGGCAGGAAGCACCCGCGAGCGACGGCGAATCGACCGGCCGGCTGTGCCCGGAGGCGCAACTTCACGGTGTAGGAGCCGTAGGCCTTCGTTCCCGGCACCGCCGCCATGCGGTCGGCGACCTCTGCCTGGACCATGATCGTCGCGCTCTGCGAGCGAGGGCAGCTCCTCGAAGAACCGCAGCACGACCGTGGCGGCGACGGCATAGGGCAGGTTCGCGACGAGAGCGACAGGCGGGCCGAACGGCTCGGCGATCGCCTCGGGTGAGACCGCGACGGCGTCGGCTCGCACGACTGCGAAGCGCGGGCAGTCGGCGGTGGTCTCGGCAAGGGCCGGAAGCAGGTCGGAGTCGCGCTCGACGGCTACGACGGCGCCGGCGTGTTCGCACAGCGCCGCGGTGAGCGTGCCGATGCCGGGCCCGACCTCGAGAACGGTCTCGTCGCCGGTCAGGGCCGCGAGCTCGATGATCCGGCCGACCGCGTTGTCGTCCACGAGGAAGTGCTGCCCGAGCGACTTCTTGGTCGCGAGGCCGTGGCGTTTGAGGACGTCGAGCGTCGCCGACGGAGTTGCGAGCGGCGAGTGGGCCACCGCTAGTCGAGGATGACGATCGTCACGCTGCGACGACCCCAGCGAATGGCCTCGCCGTAGGAGTCGTAGCACAGGTCGATGCGGTTGCCCTTGATGTCGCCGCCGGTGTCCGCCGCGACCGCGTAGCCGTAGCCGGGCACGAAGACGTGCGTTCCGAGGGGGATGACCCTCGGGTCGACGGCGATGACGCCACGCGTGGCGTGCGCGCCGGTCGCACAGGTCTCGTCGGCGCCCCCGCTGCCGGTGGCATAGCCGGTGGCCTCGCAGCGCATGCTCCGACCGGTGCCCGGCTCCGGAGCCTCCTTGCTACGCACCCGAGACAGCGCCCGAGCGCTCGCGACGATGGCGCGGTTGCCGCGAGCACGTGTCGCGGTGCCGACCGCGACGACCTCGTCGACGGGCACGGCCACGGTCTTCTCGGCGGCGAGGACGCGGGGGCCTTCGACGCCGTTGGCGACGAGCTGACGTGTAGAGGCGCAGACCGGCGCCGGGACGGCCCTTGGTGACGACCTTGCGAACGCCTGCAGGAAGCCTGGAGTCGCGACGCGTCCGGCGTCCGTAGGGAACCTTGACCTGCTCGCGGCTCACGCGCTTGAAGGCCTTGGGCGCGGTGATGGTCATGTTGCGCTCGAGCTTCGCCGAGAGCGCGGGAGAGACAGCGGGGTTGGCTGCGGGGTCGATGCCGGCCGCGACGAGTGCGTCGGCCACCGACTTGCCGACGACGTTGAGCGCGATGGTCCGCCCCCCGAGGTTGAGCGTGACGGGCGTCGAGTGGCGCACGATCACGGTCATGCCGCCGTTGACGGGAGCATCAGGAACCGGGGTGACCACGTCGCCGACACCAACCGCGACATCGGCCTGCCTGAGCAGTCCGGCCACGTCGGTAGCCTGCGTCTTCACGCGGTAGGTCTGGCCGTCAACGATGACCGTGACCGGCTTCTGTGCCCATACGAATCCCGTGATGCTGAGTGTGACAATGAGTGCTGGAATAACGGCTGCGATTAGATACTGGGTCCTCAAGGATCTCGCCGAGCGAATCGGCTCTGACCTCATGCAGACCTCTCTGAATCGGGGACATTTCAACCGTTCCGTAACGAACGGGGAAATGCCGATGCTACCCCTACGAACCACCCCGCGCAAACCCGCAGGTCGCCACGAATAGCTCTCGCGAAAGGCGATTCTTGGAAGGCAACGCTGCCGGGCGTTCGCTGGTTTTGCGCGCCGGCGAGCACCCACAACGACCCGAATGTGTCAATACGGTGACGGGTTTCTCGGGGGCCCCGATCAGTCGCCGAGCGACACCGCCGAGACGAGCTCGCGGCCGATCTCCTCGGCACGCGTGAGGGCCTCGGGGTGATGTCCCATGTCGGATGCGGCATCGGGGCCGACGCACTCGAAGACCGTCTCGGCAGACACGCCGAGAACGTTCATCACGCTCTTGCTTGGCGTGATGGCGCAGGAGGTGCCGAAGGGGTCGCCTCCCCCGCCAACGACCAGCAGCGCGCCCGGACGCTTGCGAACCGGCGCCGGCTCGCCGAGAACGTAGCGGCGCGCCCAGTACGGCTGGCAGCGGTCGTAGAGCACCTTGAGAACCGCCGGCACCGTCGCGAAGTACACCGGCGTCGAGATGACGATTGCATCGGCGGCGTCGAGCGCGGTGTAGACGGCATCCATCCCGTCGCGCACGACGCACTCGCCCGTCTGCGAGCAGGCGTTGCACCCGCGGCAAGCGTGGGCGCCGGCGTCGGCCGCGATGAGCCTCACGGGTTCGACCCCCTGCGTCGAGTACACCGCGCGCCAGGGCGTCGAGTAGCTGGTCGCTGTTGCCGCCGCGCCGCGGACTGCCCGCGATGCACAGCACGCGGGGCGCGCTCACGGCCGTTCCTGGCCGAACACCCGCAACGCGTTGGCATAGGCCGCGGCCGCGAACTCAGGGAGCGCCTCCCCGCGAGCCTCGGCGATGCGAGCCGCGGTGAACACCGTGTACGCGGGCTCGTTCTTGCGCCCGCGGAAGGGCTCGGGCGCCATGAACGGGCAGTCCGTCTCGGTGAGCAACCGGTCGGCCGGAACGAGCGTGGCCGCCTCGCGGATCTCCTCGGACTTCTTGAAGGTGACCGGGCCGGCGAAGCTGACGTAGCAGCCCATCTCGAGGAACTCCTGCATCGGTTCGGCGCCCAGGTTGTAGCAGTGCAGGATGCAGCCCGCCGGCGGCACGCCCACGTCACGCAGGATGCGAGAACCGTCGCCGTGAGCCTCGCGCAGGTGGATGACAGCGGGCAGCCCGAGTTCGTGCGCGAGTTCCAGCTGGGTGCGAAACGCCGCTCGCTGCACGTCGCGCGGCGAGTGGTCGTAGTAGTAGTCGAGCCCGATCTCGCCGATGGCGCACGTGAGCGGGTGCGTCGCCAGCTCGAGCATCGGTCCCTCGGCGACGTAGAAGTCCTTCGCGTTGTGCGGATGCACGCCGAGGATGATGCGGACCTCGGGCGGCGCGCGATCAGCGGACATCCCGGAGGCCGCCCAGCCATCCGGCGCGAGCTGCCGCCGTCAGCAGGTCCGTACGTGTGCATCCTCTGACGGGTCCGCGACCGTCGCGATGAAGCCGATGCCGGCGCGTGCCGCGAGCGCGAGCGCCGCCGCCGGGTCCTCGAGCATGTCGAGGTGGGCGTGTGTATCGGCGATGAGCTGCCCGCCGAAGTCGGGCGCGAGGACCTCGCGGCCCTTGCCGTCGACGAACAGTGGTGTCGCCGCGTCGAGTGCGGTGGTTCTCGGAGGTCATCGGCGGCCTACTCGGCGTCTTCGACGATGCGCTGGAACAGAGCGTCGCCCTTGACGACCGCGTTGCCGACCGGAAGCCGGCCCCACGCTGCCTCGGCGGTGATGTCGGTGAGTGCGATCGGAGTCGCCGAGCCCCAGGCGCGACCAGACCTCGGCCGACGTCGCCGGCATCACCGGGGCGGTGAAGAGCGCCGCGATGCGAACGGCCTCGAGCGCGTTGTAGAGCACCGCATGCAGGCGCGGGAGGGTCTCCTCGGCCTTCGCGAGGTTCCAGGGTGCCGAGTCCTCGATGTAGCGGTTCGTGCGCTTGATGATCTCCCACGCCGCCTCGATCGCACCGGCGTAGTCCAGCACGTCCATCCTCGCCGAGAAGGCCGCGGGCAAGCCCTCGGCGATCGCGATGAGCTCGTCGTCGTCAGGCTGTGCGCTCGCCGGACGGCTGCGGCACGACCCCGTCGCAGTACTTGCCGACCATGTTGAACAGCCGAGAGCACAGGTTGCCCCAGTCGTTGGCGAGGTCGCCGTTGTAGCGCTGCACCATCGCCTCGAGCGAGATCGAACCGTCGGTGCCGAACTGCACCTCGCGCAGGAAGTAGTAGCGGTAGGCGTCGACGCCGAACTTGGCCACGAGGTCCGCGGGCGCCATCGCGTTGCCCTTGGACTTGCTCATCTTCTCGCCCTTGGTGAGCAGGAAGCCGTGCGCGAACACCTTCTCGGGAACCTCAAGGCCCGCGGCGATGAGCATCGCGGGCCAGATGACGCAGTGGAACCGGATGATGTCCTTGCCCACGAAGTGGAACTGGGCCGGCCAGCGCTTCTCGAACTCCTCGGCCTTGTCGGGGTTGCCGTAGCCGATGGCGGTGATGTAGTTGATGAGCGCGTCGAACCAGACGTAGATGGTGTGGTCCTCGTCGAACGGAAGCGGGATGCCCCACTTCACGTTCGCGCGTGAGATGGACAGGTCGCGCAGGCCACCCTTCACGAAGGACAGGACTTCGTTTCGCCGAGTCTCCGGCTGGATGAAGTGCGGGTTGGCCTCGTAGAGCGCGAGCAGCCGGTCCTGGTAGGCCGAGAGCTTGAAGAAGTAGTTGTCCTCGCGGACGAACTCGACGTTGCGGCTGCACTGCGGGCAGGTGTGGTCCTCGTGGAGCTGCTCTTCGGTGAAGTACGTCTCGCACGGGACGCAGTACCAGCCCTCGTAGGTGCCGGCGTAGATCTCGCCGCGCTCGTGGAGCGTGCGCAGCAGCGCCCGGACCCCCTCTTCGTGACGGGGCTCGGTGGTGCGGATGAAGTCGTCGTTGGAGATGTTGAGCATCTCCCACGCCTCGTGGAACTTCGCGGCCATGCGGTCGGCCCACTCCAGCGGCGTGACGCCGTTCTCTGTGGCCGCCTGTTCGACCTTCTGACCGTGCTCGTCGAGGCCTGTGAGGAACCAGACGTCGTCACCGCACATGCGCCGGTAGCGCGCCAGTGCGTCGGCTGCGATGGTCGTGTACGCGGTCCCAAGGTGGGGAACCGAGTTCACGTAGTAGATCGGCGTGGTCAGATAGAATGATTTTCCGCTTGTCATGTGTTGGAACTCCGTGACCGTGGGTAATTGCTGGAAGTGCCGAAAAGCCAAGTTCCAGCAGGGGGCTCTGCGAGCATTCTAACCGTTCCAACGCCGCGACTCGGCAACGGGGCCCGAGAGAGAGGCAGGGATATGCACGACACAGGAATCGTTCGCCGCGTCGATGACCTCGGCAGGATAGTCATACCGATGGAACTGCGCCGTACGCTCGGCATCAAGGTCAAGGACCCGATGGCGATCTTCGTCGAGGGCGAACGCATCATCCTCACCAAGCACAAGGACTCGTGCGCCATCTGCGGTGCGACAGACGCCGACATCGTGCAGGTCAAGAATCGCCCGGTGTGCGTGGACTGCGTCGCCGCCATCAAGAAGAAGTAGCCCGGCCGAGTCCTACGCGCCCGGTTTGTGCGCCACTTCGTAGACCTCGCTTCGGGGAAGCCCGAGCTCCTTGGCCACGCGCTTGACGGCCTCGCTCTTGGTCGCGCCGCCCGCGATCAGCCTGTCGACGTGCTCCCGAACCTGCTCGGCGTCCAGCTCTGCGCGCACGCGCGCGGGCGGCGGCCCGACAAGCAGCACCACCTCGCCCTTGAGGTTCTCGCGTGAGGCGATCTCGGCCGCCACGTCGTCGATGGCTCCGCGCACCACTTCCTCGTGCAGCTTCGTGAGTTCGCGCGCCATCGCCGCGCGACGTCCGGGCAGCGCCTCGGCAAGCGCCGCGAGCGTCGCAGCAGAGCGGTGCGGCGACTCGTAGAAGACGAGGGTCGCGTCGAGGCTGGAGAGCGGCTTCGAGCGCGCGGAGTCGCTCCCCGGCCTTTCTCGGCAGGAAGCCTCCGAAGTAGAACGCGTGGGTGGGCAGTCCGCTCGCGACCAAGGCGGCCAGGATCGCGCTCGCGCCCGGCAGCACCTCGACCTCCACGCCGCCATCGATGCAGGCGTCGACGAGGCGCGCGCCCGGATCGCTCACGCCCGGCGTTCCCGCATCCGAGCACAGCGCGATCACCTCGCCGCCCAGCATGCGCTCCACGAGCGCCGGCGTCTGGCGCTCGACCGTGTGCTCGTCGCAGCGCTCGAGGCGCGTCTCGATCTCGTAGCGCGCGAGCAGCTTGCGCGTCACCCGGGTGTCCTCGGCGGCGACCGTGTCGGCGTCTCGCAGCGCCTCGAGCACGCGAAGCGTCACGTCGCCGAGGTTACCGATCGGGGTCGCGCAGACGACCAGGCGCCCGGCCTCACGCATCGGGCGCGGGCGGCGCATCCGTGGGGGGAGCCTCCGGTGCAGGCGGTTCGTAGACAGGTGGCGGCTCGGGGGTCGGCGGTTGGGCGCGGCGCATAGACGGGTGGGGGCTCAGGCATCGGCGGTGCGTACATCGGCGGAGCCTCGGGGCGTCGGCGGCGGGCACTCCGGCGGGCGTGCGGCGCGGCTGAGCGTACGCCGGCGCGCTAGGCGGCGGGTAGGCGGCCGGAATCGCTACGAGCACCTCTCGGCCGGTCAGGCGACGGAAGAAGATCGTCCACAACGCCGAGGTGAACGTGCCCCAGACCGCCGTGAACGCGAGACTGAGCAAGAAGACCAGGCCGACGAACAGCGCGATCATGCCCGCGAGGACGTTCCAGTTCTTCCCGATCCCGGCGACCACCGCCGGAATGATCGTCGAAAGCGCGACCACCACGATCGGTACCGCGAGCACCAGACCGGCCGCGAAGCTGAGGCCCAGCGAGATGATGTACATCAGTGCGTGGTCGCCGAACCGAGCGCGAAACGCGCGCCAGCTCTCTCCGGCGGCGTGTATCGCGCCCATGTCGTTGAGCATGATGAAGCGCAGGCCCGTGATGTACATGATGCTGAGCACCACGGCCGCTACGAGCAGAAGCGGCACGCCGATCGCGAGGACGCCGCACATGGGGCCGAGGACGAACGCGGGATTGGGCTCGTCGCCGCGCATGAGCGGACCGAGGATCGGCACGAGTACCACCGCCGCGAGCGCCAGGCCGGCAACCACAAGGGGCAGTTGCAGCAGCAGCCCCAGGCCGAAGATGCTCCAGAACCGTGCGAAACCGGCGTTCCAGGCGTCGCCGAGGCGGGGCGAACGGCCGTCCTCGATCTCGCTGACGGCCCACACCAGACCGCCGCGCGCGCCGATGCTGATGACCGCGAACGCGATGCCGATCACGACCAGCAGGAACGTGACGACGAGGATGAACGGAAGCCAGGCCTGGAGCGTGGGCAAGAGGCTTGAGAAGTCGGGCATGTCGTTGCCGGAGCCGCCCGTTCCCGGGCTGAACGACTGGTTCCAGTTCGAGCTGTTGCCGCCCCCGCTACCGCCTCCGCTGCCGCTACCTCCCGTGATGCCCGCGAACACGCCGAGAACCCACAGCCACCGGTAGTGCCAGGTGATGTGCCATGCCTTCTTGATGATCTCGCCGAAACGCATATGGCCGCCTCTCGGTCAGGTTCGCTGACTCCACCCGGGTCGCGGTTGGTGCGCCCGGCGTCTTCTCGGCACGCGAGCTACCGGCTGAGTCCTTCGCGGGAATCGTGCTCGTCGAACGCCATCGCCGCGGCGCCGAGGATTCCGGCGTCGTTGCCGAGGACCGCCTGCACCACCGAGACGTCCCTGCGCCCGGCCAGTGCTTCGCCCTGCATGACCTGCGAGGCGCGCTCGACCATGAAGTCAGCCGCCTCACCGATGCCCCCGCCGATGCAGATGAGCCGGGGGTTGAAGATGTTGACGAAGCCGACGAGAGCGCGGCCGAGCACGTCGCCGCACTCGAGCAGGATGTCGCGGGCGACCGTGTCGCCGGCCTTCGCCGCGAAGAGGACCGCCTCGGCTGTGATGCCGTTGATACTGCCGCCGCCGGCATTGAGGATCTCGCGCCCGCTGAATGCCTCCGCAGCCACTCGGCCGCGGGCAGCGATGGCGGGACGACCCAGGTAGGCCTCGAGGTGCCCTTTACCGCCGCAGGGGCACAGCGGTCCGTCGAGCTCGACGACTGTGTGGCCCAGCTCGCCTCCGAGCCCGCGGCTACCGCGATAGGGCGCACCGTCGATGAAGATTCCGCCACCCACACCGGTGCCCACCGTGATCATGAGGAAGTCGCGGGCTCCCTTGGCGGCGCCGTATCGCGACTCGCCCAGCGCAGCAAGGTGCCCGTCGTTGTCGACGGTCACCTCCTGGCGTGCCCGCGACATCACCAACGAGCGGACGTCGACTCCGGCGAGAGGCAGGTTGGTGCAGAACTCAACCGACTGGCGCAGGAAGTCGATCTGAGCGGGAATGCCGATTCCCACGCCCGCGACCTCCGAGGCGTGGGTGCCCGTCTGGACCTCCTCGACGAGGTCGATGATGGTGTCGACGACCGCGAACGGTCCGGTCTTGGGCGTGAGTCGCTTGGCGTCTTTGACGATGCGGCCCTTGCGCTCGACCAAACCGACAGCGATTCGAGTGCCGCCGACATCAACGCCGACCGCGTAGCTGGTGCGCATGCAGTTCCTCCCGGAAGCGGGTGTGACGTGAGGTTGTTACCCCTCTACAGACCTCACCCTGCATGATACCAGCCTGCGCTGACGCGAATCCCTAGGTCAGGCGGTCGGAATCAGTAGTCCCAGCGAATCCCCTGCTGGTTGTTGACGATGCCCAGCTCGCGCATCCGCTCGAGCATCGCGGCCTCGCCCACGCCGAAGAGGCGCGCGAGATAGCGGAAGTCGTTGAACCACAGCCGCGACTGGTCGATCACCATCGTCGCTGGCATCGTCAGCTCGTGGGCAAGCATGATGGCCTCGCTGTGGTCGCCCGTGTCGCGCGGGAAGGCGTTGCTCGAGTCGTCCAGCAGCAGAAGGATGTGGCTCAGCATGTGCGCGAGGGCCTCGAGCCGGGTCGGCTCCGGCTGGGCGTAGTTGACGACGATCACCGGGAGGCCGTCGGTGTTGATGGTTGCGGCCGTGAAGAAGAGCGGTAGATTCACAGGGAGGATCGGAATACCGAGGGACTCGATGATCTTGGTCACGGGCACAGGGGGCTCGAACACGCCGGCACTCGCCAGCGCATCCTCAGCGACCTTCCTGAAGTAAGCCTGCGTCCGCAGCCCCACTAGCACCTCTCGCCCTCCGATCGGAACCGACAGCCGTCCATTTCTCCTTATCGGCGCAATTCCGACCGCTCATCATGCTAATTTCGGGTGTCGTGTGACAACTCTCACTAATACCGTGTGACAACGCTCACATTGGACAGTATGTGCGATGCTCCTTTACAGCGTACGCGTGTACAGCGTGTCGCGCATAAGACCGATATACCCTGGCAGGCAACATCTGGAGAGGACGCGTGTGAGCACGGAGCCAGAAGGATACCCGCGCGCTGAAGAAGCGCTGAGGCTGTTGGCCTCGGCGGCCGGCACCGCGCGGCTCTATCCCGCCACGTCTCCGCTCCCCGCCGAAGCGGTTTCGCGCTTCACCGCCCGCGCGAACGAGCTCGCCTCCAGCGGACCGCTGCGCATCGTCGTCGACCCGCACGGCTTCCGGATCGGCGACACCGAGATCGCGGTCGGCAACAGCCAGACACTGACGCTTGCCGAGTCGCTCCACGCGCTGCAAGTCGGCCAGCTCATCATCGCCCCCGGCCTCACCGAGCCCGAGACCGCGGCGTTCGTCGTCGTCGCCAACACCGAGCCGGCCGGCGTGCGGGGCCTCGGCGGTACGCGCAAGGCGCTCATGGCGGCCGGCGTCTCGCACCTCGCCGTCATCGAGGTCTCGCTGAGAGCCTCCGATGAGACCGGACTGCTCGGCGTCGACCTCATGACCGCTCCCCTCGACGACATCGCGGCCGAAGTCGTCGCGGCTGCCGAGCGCTGGCAGAAGTCGGAGGGGCCCGGGCACGACGAGATGGCCGAGGCGATCGGCCGGCTCGAAGCCGCCACCCGCGAGCTCGCGGTGCAGCGCGTGGCCGAGGCGCTCATGCGGCTCGACGAGACCTCGCGCATGAAGGTGCTGGCGTTCTCCCTCAAGGCCGACGGCAACGGCGCTCGCATGGAGGGCATGCTGGCGATCGTCGCGAACATGAAGCCCGCCGCGCTCGCCCGCCTGCTCATGCTCGTGGCGGCGCAGGCTCCCACGGATCCTCGGCGGGTGGCTGCTGCTCTTCCGCTTCCCAGCGACAAGGCGCGCCTCATCGAGCAGCTGCTCGCGCCGTCGCGGTCGCCCGAAGACGAGGGCGACTCGGCGGAGATCGCAGCCGGCATGGCGGAAGCGATGGCGGTCGAAGAAGACACCGCCGACCTCCAGCGCCAGGTCGCGATCGCTGCGCCCCGGCTGGCTGCGGGGCGCGCGCTCACGACCGCGGTGGCCATCTCGCGCACGCACCCCGAGCCCGACGCGGCCCGCGCCATCGGCGAGTGCCTCGCCGAGGCTGCCCGCGGGGGCGCCTTCCCCGCCGTGCGCGAGGCGATGCGCCGCCTCGACGAGCTCGGCCAGCAGCACTCGATGGGCGACGCGGTGAGCGCGGCTCGGGCATCGCTGCTCGACCCCGCGGTCCTCAGCGACATCTGCACGAGCGTCGTCGACGACGCCGACGCCGCGATCGCCGGCGAGATCCTCTCGGCGGCGGGGCCGGCGGGTGCCGAGGCGCTGCTATCGGCCTACATACGCGCCGACGAGGCGCAGCGCTCGCTGCTGCGGCCAGCGCTTCGCGCCATGGGCGACTCGGTGATCGGCGTGGCGCGCTCGAAGCTGCGCACGGACGATCCGGTCGCCGCGATCGCGATCTTGCGCACGCTCGCTGCCCTCGGAGACCGCCGAGCCGTGCCCGTGCTGTCCCAAGGCCTCACGAACCTCAACGAGTCAGTACGCTTCGCCGCCATCACAGCACTCGCCGATACCACCGCCCCCGAAGCTGCCACCGCGCTCATCAAGGCGCTCGGCCACCCCGAGCCCGAGACGCAGCGCTTCGCCGTGCGTGAGATCGGGCGGGTCAAGGCGGCTCCCGCGGTACACCAGCTCACGCGCGCGCTCGAGGACCTCAACCCGGTGCGCTCGCACGAGACCAAGAAGGAGATCATCCACGCGCTCGAGCAGATCGGGACGCCCGAGGCGCAGCGTGCTTTGCGCCGAACCGCTGACCGCAAGCTCGTCATGGGCAGAAAGAGCAGAGAGCTTCGTTCGCAGGCGCGCAGCGCGCTTGCGACCATCGACCAGGAACCGAACGTTGAAGGAGCTGACGCGCAGTGACCGACATGCCGTACCGTCCGGAGAACGAAGGCCCGCTCGCCTCGCCGGCCGAGCTCGCGACCGAGACGACCGGGTTCGTCGCGGTCGAGGCGCCCTTCGCCACTCCCGAGAAGCTCGAGCGCGCCCGCGACCTCGTGCGCACCCTGGCGGTCGCGCACACGAACGCCTCGCTCTATCCGACCTCGCACCCTTCGGTCGTTCAGGCCCTCGCCGACTTCGTGGGAGTGCTGCGCGCACTCGCAGCGTTCGGCTTCGACGAGGTCACCATCAACATCTACAAGGGCACCGTCTTCGTCGAGAACCAGATCTTCTCGGAGGAGAGCGTCACGTACAGCAAGCTCGTCGAGGAGCTGCTCGCGCGCGGCATCTCGGCCGTCACCTTCACCTCGATGACGACTCCCGATGAGACCGCCGTGCTCGTCGAGCTCGTCGAACAGGAGGGCATCACCGACATCGAGGCCGCGCGCTCGTTCCTCGAGGGACGCGGCGTCACCGCGATCACCGTCGCCGAGACCACGACGTTGGAGGACTCGGGCAACGAGCAGCGCAACCGCGAGGTGCGCGCGAAGGCACGCGAGAGCTACGACGCTGGCATCGGCGCGATGCGCGACGTCGAGATGCAGGCCAAGCTCGGCCGCGCGCTCGAGGTCGGGCCGCTGCAGCGCGTCGTCGAGTCGATGCTCGACAACCTGCTGCAGGACCCCGCCGCCGTGCTCGGCCTCACGGCCATCAAGGGGCACGACGACTACACGCTCAACCACTCCATCAACGTCTGCATCCTCGCGATCTCGCTCGGCTCGGCGCTGGGGCTCGACAAGGAGGAGATCCGCTCGCTCGGCCTCGCGGGGCTGCTCTACGACATCGGCAAGGTCCGCATCCCCGAGGAGATCCTGACCAAGGCCGGCCCGCTCACCGCCGAGGAATGGTCGCTCGTGAAGCGCCACAGCGAGGAGGGCGCCGACCTGCTCAAGCGCCTCCAGCTCCAGGACAAGATGCCGATGATCGTGGCGTTCGAGCACCACCAGCGCCACGACATGCTCGGCTATCCGGAGACGAGCGGCACTGAGCAGCACATCTTCAGCAAGATCGTCGCGGTCTGCGATGCCTACGACGCGATGACCACCACTCGCCCGTTCCGCCGGGAGATCCGCCCGGACAAGGCGCTGGCGGTCCTCATGCAGGGTCGCGGCAAGGCCTACGAGCCCAGCATCACCAAGGCGCTCGTGGCGATGCTCGGCATCTACCCCATGGGTGCGGTCGTCATCCTGGACGATGGCGCGACTGCGGTCGTCTACCGCGTCAACAACGACGACCTGCTCCACCCGCGCGTGAAGGTGCTCATCGACGCCAGCGGGCGCTGGCTCGAGACCCCGGACGTGCTGGACCTGCGGCTCGTGGACACGACGACGGGGTTGCCGGCGCACTGGGTGGACGCGTGCGTCTCGGCGAGCGAGGCGGGCGTGGACGACGTCTGGGAGTACCTCTAGGCCAACCTCGCGCGAAGCTAGTTCGCCGGGTTGTCGTTGAAGTAGCGAATCCACAGCGTCCAGAAGTTCGTGACGCCGTGCAGGTGCGGGGTGTACTTGTACTGCGCGTACGTCGCGCCGTTCGTCGGCGTCACCGTGCTCGAATCGATGTTGAGTGTCGTGCCCGACTTCCAGGCGTTGGCCTGCGTGTTGAACGACTTCGCGCCGTACCACACCTGGTTGCCGAACCCCTTGTACTTCATCTGTGAGACGCCGCTGTCCGGCCGGCCTACGCCCAGCGCCCAGTCGTACGTCGACTGCTTGCTCGGCCGCTTGCTGAGCAGTGACTGCTCCTTCTGGAGCGTCACGAGCAGGACGCGCGGGCTGACGTTCCAGTCCTTCGCCGCATCCGCGATGATCTGGGCAGCCGACTTGCGCACGCCGTTGTGGTCCGCGGCGTAGTAGGACTTGAGCGGGCCCGACTGACGGTCGAGGAAGGACTGTATCGCGGTCACGGTCATGTCCTGGGACCGGAAGTTCGCATCGGTGAGTACCGTATTCGGCGTGAAGCCGCCGCTTGTATCGCCGGGGACGGGCGCTTGCTGGATCTGGCTCTGCCGAAGCAGCTCGGCCAGGTCGACGTCGATGGAGGCGGCGCGCTGCTCGGCCTTGATGATATCGGCCTGGATGCGCAGGCGTTCGGCATCCGCCTTGGCCTGCAGGCCGCGGATCCGGTCGAGCCGGCGGTTGAGACTGTCTTGCAGCCACAGGCTCTCAGACTGGGTGAGGCGCGCCTCTGTCAGTGCTTGCGCGTCGCGCTCGTTGATGAGGATCAGGAAGTGGGTGGTGAAGATGAGCTCCTCGATGTTCTTCGAGCTCAGCAGCGCGTCGATCATGCCGATACGCTCGCCTCGGTACAGCTCGGCGGCGCGCAGGGCGAGCCCCTTCTTGGACGACGCGAGGTCGGTCTCGATCTCAGCGAGCTGCGCGGTCACTTGCTCGATCTCGGCCTGAGTCTCTTCCAAGTCGCGGCCCGTCGCGGCGTAATCGTCGATTCGCTGCTGAAGGTTGGCGCGCATCCGGTCGAGCTCGGTCATGATCCGCGCCTTGTTGGCCTCGAGGGCGGCCTTGCTGGGAGCGGCTGTGGCTACGCCCGGTGCGAACGCGCATGCGACTGAGAGCGCCATGGCAACCGCCACCGCACTGACCAGCCATTTCAGTCTCGCGACCCGCAACACTCGGCCTCCCGGCATAGGGCCTATCCAGGCACTTCTGAGCGAAAAACATCTGCCCTTAAGAATACCACGCCCGCACGCCCGGAACCGAGTCAGGCAACCCGTCCGTGCAGCCGTGCGAACCACGCTTCTTACAACAAGGAGCGTGCCGAAGCGGCTGGCGCAGCCCCCAGAGCTCGATAGTTGTCGAATTCTCCACAGACGGATAGTATTTCGATAGTCATCGAACTTACTAGGAGAGCCCATGACCTCCGAGCCCGCCGACCGCACCGACCTCATCTTCAAGGCACTCGCGTCCAAGCCCCGCCGAGAGATCCTGACGCTGCTCGCAACGGGTGAGGGCGTCGATGAGCCCCGTTGCTGCACCGCCGACGAGGTATGCGCCTGCGTGTTCGCCGAGAAGCTCGGGCTGGGCGCGCCGACGGTCTCGCACCACATGAAGGCGCTCATCGACGCGGGGCTCATCTCATCGAGCAAGCGCGGGCTGTGGGTCTACTACAGCCTCGTGCCGGGAGCGTTCGAGCCGCTGCTCGAGCAAGCTCAGCTGTTCGCCGCGCATGCCGCATGCGACTGCAACGGGTCCGCTTCGTAGTCGTCTGTGGTCCGGAAGCGCGACGCCTCTAGTCCTCGTCGCTGGCGCCCTCATCCTCATCCCGGTCCTCATGGTCGCCGGCGTCCTCGTCGTCATGCGAGGCGCTGCCTGCCGCGTCTCGATCCTCATCCCCTGAGTCGCGCGGTTCGACCGCATCGGCCGAGTCGTCATCGGATTCCGATGACGCGTCCGGCTGAGCGACAGCACCACTCGAGCTGCCACCGCCCTTGCGGGGCACCGGAGTCCGAGTCGGGCACCGTCGAGCCGCCGGTGCTGGCGTGCTTCTTGCCACTGATGCGAGCGGGCTTCTTCGCCCTTCTGGGAGTGCTCGACGCGCGAGCGACGCTCGCCTTGCGCACTGACCGCGCCGGGTTGCCGGTCGTGGCAGCCGCCGGGGGCTTCGCCGAATCGGCGGTCGGGACGCAGGTGACGATGGGGCCGACGCCGGCGGGCTGGGCGTCCGCCGTGCTCGCGAAGCCGACAGTGATCGCGCCCGGGTTGGCGAACAGCCCCGGCTGGACAGCGGCTGAGAAGGCAAAGGCCGCGACGCCGAGCATCACCGCCATGAGTGTCGCACCGCCGACGATGGTGAGCGCCTTGCGTATCCGTTGCATCACTGCGGTCCTCCCGGTCGCCGCCGTGGTGGTTGGCGGCTGTTCGCTGGTGTGTGATGTATCGGCACCCAATGGAATAGTGATAAGGGTCACACTGGTTAGAGTTCTCTCATGAAAGGACCTCATGCTTCCCGACCTCGAAATCGCCCACGCTCACCAGATGCGCCCGGTGCGCGAGATCGCGCACAAGTACGACATCCCCGAGCAGTGCTTCGAGCCGTACGGCAGGTTCAAGGCAAAGCTTGGACTGGGCCTCCTCGACGGGCTCTCTGACCGGCCGCTCGGCCGGTATGTCGTGGTCACGGCCGTCACGCCTACCCCGCTCGGCGAAGGCAAGACCGTCACCACCGTCGGGCTGGGGCAGGCGCTCAAGCGGATCGGCAAGCGAGCGGTGACGTGCATCCGGCAGCCTTCCCTCGGCCCGGTGTTCGGCATCAAGGGCGGCGCCGCGGGCGGCGGCTACTCGCAGGTCGTCCCGATGGAGGACCTGAACCTGCACCTCACCGGTGACACGCACGCCGTGACCACCGCGAACAACCTGCTGTCGGCCTACATCGACAACCACGTCTTTCACGGCAACGCGCTGGGAATCGATCCCGAGACGGTGACGTGGCGGCGCGTCATGGACCTCAACGACCGCGCGCTTCGCAACGTGGTGACCGGCCTGGGCGGCCGCATGGACGGCATTCCCCACGAAACGGGCTTCGACATCACCGCCGCGAGCGAGGTGATGGCGATCCTCGCGCTCGCAAACGACCTGCACGACATGCGCGAGCGGCTGGGGCGCATCGTCATCGGCCTGAACTGCGATGGCGAGCCGGTCACCGCCGAGCAGCTCGGGTGCGCGGGCGCGATGGCGGTCCTGATGAAGGACGCCGTCAAGCCCAACCTGCTCCAGAACCTCGAGGGCGGCCCCGTCCTCGTGCACGCTGGCCCGTTCGCCAACATCGCCCACGGCAACAGCTCGATCATCGCCGACCGCATCGCACTTCGTCTGGGCGAGTACGTGGTGACCGAGGCCGGATTCGGTGCCGACATGGGCGCCGAGAAGTTCATGGACATCAAGTGTCGCGCCTCGGGTCTCTTGCCCGACTGCGTCGTGCTCGTCGCGACCGTGCGCGCGCTCAAGACCCACTCGGGCCGCTTCGAAGTCAAACCGGGCAAGCCACTCGACGAGCGCCTCAAGACCGAGGACCTCGAGTCCCTCTCGGAGGGGCTGCCTAACCTCGACGCGCACATCGAGTCGATGAAGCGCTACGGACTCCCGGTCGTGGTTGTGGTCAACACCTTCGCGACCGACACGCCAGCGGAGCACGCGCTCATCCGCGAGCGCGCCCTGGCGTCCGGTGCGGACTTCGCGGTCAGCCACGATGTCCACGGCAGCGGCGGCATGGGCGGCATCGAACTCGCCGAGGCGGTCGTGCAAGCCTGCGAGCTGCCGAAACACGTTCGGCTGCTCTACCCGGACCACGTGACGATCAAGGAGAAGATCGAGGCGGTCGCGCTGGGAATCTACGGGGCCGACGGCGTCACGTACTCGTCGGAGGCGGAGGAGTCGATCGCGACCTACACACGGCTCGGCTACGGGCGCATGCCTGTGTGCATCGCCAAGACGCAGTTCTCGCTCTCTCACGACCCGACGCTGAAGGGACGCCCGCGCAAGTGGAGGCTACCGGTGCGCGACGTGCGCGCGAGCGTCGGTGCCGGATTCCTCTACCCGCTGTGCGCCGACATCCGAACGATGCCGGGGCTGCCGACGACACCCGCCGGCAACGGTATCGACCTCGACGAGAGCGGCGCGATCGTGGGGCTCTACTAACGGACCGGCTCTTGCCTAGCCCTGCCGGTGCAACGAGCGACCGGTCGTGGGTGCCGGCGCGAGCCTCGCGGGCTGACCAGCACGGCTCTGTACGAGAATGACGAGTGCGCTGCCCAGCAGGGCCGCCAGCAGGTCGACGGCCAGCGTGAGTTCGGGGATGAGCTCCCCGCCGATGGCAAAGTCGCTACGCAGGGTCCCGAGCGCCCAGAGATTCCACAGCCCTGAAAGCGCCGCAGGCAGCACGACGACGGCGAGTGGCGCCAGCCAGATGTCGTGGGGCAGCAGCGACGGCCACGACCAGGCGATGAACGCCAGCGCGAAGAACGGCAATGCGATCACGATGGTCTCGGCGAGCCCCCAGGCAAGTGCAACCACCTGCACGGACGCGCCGGGGGTTGTTGGAATAGCGAGGGCGAGCGTTGCGAGGACGCCGTGCGCGACTACGGCGTAGTAGAGCGCTGAGACAGCGACGGCGATCATGTAGGACGCTGCTGACCTGCGCAACGACACGGCTCCTCCCCACGTAGGACATCCAGCGGGGTTATCGGCACGGACCGCAGAGTTCGTGAATCGCCGCCTCGTGACGCCTGCGTGGACAACGTCCGAATCGGTGACAGCAGTCACATGCGCGCTGTGCGATACGCGCCCTGCACCTCAAGACGATTCTCGCTCGCGCCGACCTGACAAGTGCAGGAATCGACTAGTGCACGCACTTGGGGAGGAAGCAATGAACACCCGAACCCGCCTGACTTTCGTGGCCACTGCCATCGTGATCGTGCTGCTGCTGAGCGCGCTCCCGGCGTTCGCCAAGGACAAGGGCAAGGAGAAGCAGCGGGGTCGCTGCTACACGAAACAACACCAGATGAAGATCAAGAAGTGGTCGCACAAGGGCGACTTCGACAGGGACGGGCTCAAGAACGTCGACGAGTTCCGCTGTGGGACCAACCCGCGCCGTGCCGACACCGACAAGGACGGCATCATCGACAGCCTCGAGGACCCGGATGGCGACGGGCTCGTCAACGTGGCTGAGATCGCTAGCAAAACCAACCCGCGTCGCGCCGATACCGACAAGGACGGCATCAAGGACGCCGACGAGGATCCGGACAAGGACGGGCTGACGAACGTCCAGGAGTACCTGTGCGACACCAACCCGCGCCGCGCCGACACCGACAAGGACGGCATCAAGGACGCGGACGAGAATCCGGATGCCGATGGCCTGACCAACGCCGAGGAGTTCGCGAAAGGATGCGACCCTCTGGACAGCGACTCCAATGACGATGGCGTCCTGGACGGCCAGGAGGTCGTGGCCGAGACTCCCGTGGTCGAGGCGCCGCCCGTCAGCGAGATGCAGCCTGACGGCACGGTCGCGCCCGCCGGCGCCGGCGGGCTCCCGGGCGACACCGCCATCGCCACGGTCGACTGGTTCGATCAGAGCGCTGGCCGCGCCGGCCTGATGGCGAGCGCCGTCAACTTCGACTACCAGGTGCTCGTCGACGCAGGCACTGAGTTCGCCTGGGCGCCAGGCGTGACCGCTTCACACGAGCCGGGCGCGTTCGACCTTGTCGAAGGCGCCGTGGTGACCGACCTCGACATCACCTACACCGCCGATGGCGAACTGCTGGCGAAGAAGATCGTGCTCATCCCCAGCCCCCTTGCAGTAGTCACAGACTAGCCCCACGCAGCAGACTGAGCAGCAACCGCGCAAGGAGCACGCATCAGCAGCGCCACGAATGTGGAAGGCCCGGCAAAGTGCCGGGCCTTCCTGCGTCTCGGCGAGCAACGCGGGATACGCAAGACGCCGCCCCACAAGGGAGCGGCGTCGAGAAGTCTGTGGTGGCCAGAGACGGACTTGAACCGCCGACACGCGGATTTTCAATCCGCTGCTCTACCAACTGAGCTACCTGGCCGAAAGTGCGCTTGGAGATACTACCCGCGATGCGTCGGGCTGGTCAAGGCTGCGCAGCGACCGCGACGCGCGACGTCTCGGCACGGAATGCGCTAAGAACATAGCGGTACGCCTACGGGCGTGTTGCTGTGCGCCCAAATGCCGATACTACAATGGTGAGACGATCCACGACGACCTTGAGGTACCCGCCGATGAACCCGCGTCGCCCTCTGCTCGGACTCCTGCTCGCGATCGCCTTGTGCATGACGGCGCGTCCCGGGCGCCGGCGCCGCGCCATCCACCACCCGCCGCGATGCTGCGGCCGTGGTTCGCAGCCCCCGGCGCGGTGAACCCCGCCCCGCTTGCCGACCGGAGCCTCATCGTCCGCTTCAAGGGCGATCTGACCGCCGACAAGCTCACGAGAATGTACCGGGCGGCCGACACGTCCGCCGGAGCCGTCGACGTGATCAGCGCTGACCTGCTCAAGTGGGACGTCCCCGCCGGGAAGTCCGTCGCCGACTTCGCAGACTCGCTCGAGTACACGGGCCAGGTCGAGTACGCCGAGCCCAACTACCTGCGCCAGCTCGCCGCATACACTCCTCCCGCGTACGTCGAACCAAACGATCCCGCGTACGCCGACGAGCGGACCATGGAGCTCTCGAGCGGCGGGACTCTCCTGGAGTCCTATCGCGCTGCGAAGTCCTGGTGGCTCCGAGACGTCCATGCGGTCGCGCCGAGCGGCGGCAACGCGTGGAAGATCGGCTACACCGGGACCAACATCTCCGGCAAGTACCCGCTTCGCGTCGATGGCAGCGAGTTCAAGGTCGCCGTGATCGACACCGGCATCTACCTCGACCACCCGGACCGAAGCCCCTACATGGTGCCGGCAGCGACGACTTCGTGCCCGTGGATCCGTCGGTGGTCAGAGACGCGTTCGACCCGAACGGCAAGGTCGCGAAGGTCGCGCACGGAAGCTGCGTCGCTGGGCAGATCGCCGCATCCGCAGGCAACGGGACGGGGTCGCTCGGGCTTGCGAACGATACGGTGGTCCGCTCGTACAAGGTCTACTGGGGCGACGGCATCTCCGATGACGACCTGATACCGGCGATCTACAAAGCGGCCAACGACGGCTGCCGAGTCATCAACTTGAGCATCGCCGGAGGCCCCGCAACGCCGGCCCTGCAAGACGCGATCGACTACGCATGGGACAAGGGATGCGTGATAGTCGCGGCGACGGGCAACGAGGGCGTCGCCACGGTTTCGAACCCCGCCGCAATGACCCACGTGGTCGCGGTAGGCGCACTCGCACACAACGCCAGCGGCAAGCCGCACGAAGGCGTACTACTCCAACTACGGCAGCGCGCTCGACATCTCGGCTCCCGGCTCATCGATCTGGGGGCTGAGCAAGCCCGGATACGTCGACACGGTGGATGGATCGGCCGAGATCCCGGCTACCGCTGGTGGGACGGTACGAGCATGGCCGCGCCGGTCGTCGCCGGCGGAATCGCGTGGCTGTGGCGCGCCGCGCCGTGGATGACGAACTCCCAGATCGTGTCGCTCGTGGAGAACACGGCCCACGACATGGGCGCCCCTGGTCGTGACAACACGTACGGGCACGGCGCCCTCGACATCGAGGCCGCCTACAAGAAGCTGATCGCGACATACCCGCTGCTGAAGACCCCGACGATCACGCCCCTCTCCGAGGACAACGCGCGCAACATCAGGGTCAAGTGGGCGCCGGTCTCCGGCTATGGCGTGCACTACGACGTCTCGGTCGACGGTGTCGCGCTCCTGAGCAATACGTCGGCGACGAGCGTGAAGCTTCCCTACAACACCTCGGTCGGCCCGCATGTCATCACGGTCACCGCCCACAGCTCGCGCAACTGGGCCGATGAGGCCGCGAGCGATTCCTACACGGTGTACCCGTCGGCCTCGATTCCCGAGGTCACGTCGCTGCGATACCACCGCGGCAAGCTTCTGTGGACTGATACCGAGTCGGGCCGGACGCACACCGACCTCCTGTCCATCGACGGAGGACCGCCCCGAGCGGTCGCTGATGGCTCGGCGAGCACGGCAGCACTCGCCTTCGGGTCCGCACACCGCTTCACTGACCGTGCGCGATGCAGGCGGGACGGCCAGCAAGGCCGCGAAGCTCGCGTTCACCGTACGCCCGGCGCCGACCGTCGGCCGCATCACAGGCTCCGACCGCTACAGTCACGCCGCGGCGACAAGCCGCTCCGCATTCGCGACCGCCACGACCGCAGTACTCGTCGGCAGCGGCTCGTGGCCGGACGCGTTCTCGGCGGCTCCGCTCGCTCACGTGGTTCGCGGGCCGGTCCTCCCGACGTCTCGCACGGCACTTCCGGCGACGACCAAGACCGAACTGGCACGACTGCGTGTGAAGAAGATCATCATCGTCGGCAGCACGAAGGATGTCTCGACCGCCTTGAGCCGGTCTCTCGTGAAACGCGGCTACTCCGTGTCGAGGATTTCCGGAAGCGACCGCTACACGACAGCGAACGCAGTGGCGCGCGAGATCGCCCGGCGCTCCGGCGGCAAGCTTCCGGACGGCAAGGTCGTGGTGGTCGGCAACAGCTACTCGAGCGCACTGGCCGCGAGCGCCGTCGCCGCGAGGCGCGGATGGCCGCTCCTCTACTCCGGCTCGAGGAGTGTGCCCCAGTCGACGCGGGTCACGCTGAAGGCGATTCCGGCGACAAGCACGCTCATCGTGGGCAGCACGGCTTCGGTCTCGACGGCTGCGTCTCGGCAGCTCCCGGGCGTCAAGAAGCGCATCACCGGCTCGACGGCCCTCGCCGCATGGGCGACCGCCACCTACCCCAAGGACTTCTCGGGTGAGCGCATCTACCTCGCCAACAGCAGCGCCTGGGCGACGGCTCTGGGCGTCCCGGCAGCCGCCTCCCACAAGGGCGGGCTGGTGCTTCTCACGCCGGCACGGCTCGCGTCCTCGGTGAAGAGCTACTACACCGCGCAAAGCGAGATCGCGGTCACCACGAAGGTGGTCGGCAGCAGCCGCTTGGTCTGGAACTCCTCGGTCGCGACGATCAAGGGCATCGTCGGCGCGCCGTAGGTGACCCGCACTCGAACGGTCGTCGCTACTTGCCGTCCGAGACGAACAGGATCACCACCGACTTCCGTCGGCACGAACGCGCCTGCGTCGGGTAGCTGGGCGACGACCTTGTTCTTGCCTTGACCCGTGCCGGTCCTGGACACGACCAGGTACTTGAGCTGCCTCGACTTCAGGGCGCTCCTCGCCTTGCTGTCCGACTTGCCCACGACGACCGGGATGGTGGCGGTAGCCGAGCCCAGCGCCGGAACGCCCTTCGACACCGTCAGCCCCACGACTGCGCCGGGCACGACACCGGTGCCGACGGTCGGCTGCTGGCCCATGACCTGCCCTGCCGGGGTCGTCGAGTCGTAGTTGCTCGCGGTCGCCACGCCCAGTCCGCTGCTCCTGAGCGCCGACTCGGCGGTGGTCTTGAGCTGGCCGACGACGCTGGGAACCGTGACGGTCTGCACGCCCATCGAGACCGCGAGCCCGACCGTGGTTCTCGGCGGAACCTTCTGCCCGGCAAGCGGTGCCTGCGAAACCACGGAGCCCGACGGCACAGTGGAGCTGTACGTGCGAATAGCCTCGAAGAGGAGGCCGCTGTCTTGAAGGCTCTTGATGCCGTCAGCCTGCACCATGCCGACCACGTTGGGGACCGGGGCCAGGAGCTGGCCACCGGCCACCACGAGGTTGATCGAGCTGCCGTGGGCCGCGACGCCGCCCGGCGACGGCGCCTGGTCGACGACGATGCCGATGTCCTTCTCGTTGGTGGTCTGGCTCGTGGCGACGCTCCCGAGCTCGAAGCCGGCAAGCTCGACGGACTGCTCGGCCTGCGCCTGGCTCAGCCCGACCAGATTGGGAATCGACGTGGGACGGTTGAGGTACCAGATCGCTCCGGCAGCGAGCGCGATCATGACGAGCACCGCGACGGCCACGAGCCAGAGCTTGCCGCCGCGCTTGCGAAGCGGAACCGAGAGCGACTCGTCGCTCGGAATCTGCGACAGCACGAGACCCACCGGGGCGACCGGGTCGTAGTCGTAGACGACCCTCGGCACGAGGCCGGCGGCCACGAGCTTCTCTGAAGCGAGCGTCTGGTGCAGCCCGACGACCCGCGGAAGCATGACGTCCGGTGTCGGTATCTGCGGCTTGCCGCTCGACACCAGCACAACGACCTCACCTGCTGGCAAGACACCGGCGCCGGGCGTTGGATGCTGACCGATCACGTACCCGCGAGGCAGGCGATCGTTGTGGTCCTGAAGCACCTCCGCCGAGAGGCCCAGGCCCTGGAGCTTGAGCAGGGCCGCACCCTGCTGCTCGCCGACGATGTCGAGCATACCTACAGGAACCGTGGGAGGAGCAGGCGAAGGACCGCGTGAGACGATCAGGATGACCCGCGAGCCGGCCGGTACGGTTGACGGCTCGGGCGCGGCCGACGGGCTCGGCCGCCGGAGCGGGCTGCTCGGACACGGGGGCCGTGACCGGCTCGGCGGTGCGGAACCAGTCCTCTTCAGGGACGAGCGGCGTCACCTGAGCGGAATCACCGGCATCGAGCGTCGGCTCGGCCGACTCCTCCTCCGGCAGATCAGGTGTGTGCTCGTCCGACATGATGGCCGACCTCTCTCACTGCAAGCGCGTATTGCGAAGACCAGCGTAACCGACAGCCCCAGAATGCAGAAAGACCCGCTCGTTGGCGGGTCTTTCTGAACCATGAAGGTCGTGCTGGGGGGAGTTCACTAACAAGGAGGGGGGTGTTTCATTTTGAAGCTTCTTGCGGCTTCCCTTGCGCCCTGCCAAGCGCTCCGGTCGCCTCTTGTGATTGCGAGTCTGCCAAGTCCCGCGTTCACAAGACAGATAATCCCGCAGAGCTGTGAAGCAGGAATGCGCGCAAGGTGGACATCGAATGTGTCGGTTGTGGAGAAGATGTGACCGCGGATCTCGACGACGCCGAGCACACGACCGAGCGCCGAACGGGCATAGTATCCTCGGCCGAGAAGGACTCACCGGGACGGCCTCAGGAAGGACTTCCGATGAAACGAATGCATCCTGTCGTCGCGGTGCTCATCGCAGCGATCATTGCCGGTTCGCTGCTCGGCTGCACGACCGATGGCACCACAGCGCCGTACGCCGGCGCCGAACCCCTCGTCGCCACCGAGAAGGACGACGGTCAGACCCTTGGGATCGCAAAGGGCCAGGACCTGGTGGTCGAGCTTCCCGCCAACCCGTCGACCGGCTACACGTGGGTCGTGCTCGCGTTACCGAGCGTCGTGGAGACGGTTGGCGAACCCGCCTTCGAAAGCGGAGCGTCCGAGTCCAGCATGGTCGTCGGCGCGGGAGGGACCATGAAGCTCACGTTCCGCGCGATCGAAGCCGGCAGCGGGAAGCTCGAGCTTGGCTACATGCGGCCGTGGGAGACGGCGGTCGCACCGGAGCAGACGTACTCGCTGACCCTCAACGTCAACTAGGCGCGCAAGGCGCTAGCTCGCGCACTCCCCCGCGTCCCGAGCCAGGTAGCGCGCCCAGCGCGCGTCGACCCAGGCCTGGACCGCCGCGATGTTCTCGGCGGTCATGGAGCGGAAGCGGCCCTGGGTGGCGACGTACTCGGCGACCGTGGTGCGCAGGCCGGCCTTCGCGAGCGCCTTGCTGCGACCGGTGAGGCGGAAGACGCCGTCCTCGACCTCGTAGAGCACGACGATGCCGGCGTCGACCGCC
Source organism: uncultured Coriobacteriia bacterium (assembly GCA_963803785.1). GTDB lineage: Bacteria > Actinomycetota > Coriobacteriia > Anaerosomatales > JAAXUF01 > CAWDNM01. The sequence goes on along the minus strand of CAWDNM010000005.1, from coordinate 325,452 downwards.
ATCTTGCCGATGTTGACGCTGTCCTTCGGGTCGAACGCCCAGCCGCTCGGGCACGGCGTGTTCATGTGGATGTAGCGCAGGCCGTGGATGGTGCGGGCCTTGGCGACCTTGTCGTAGACGTCGTCGGGGAAGACCGCCGAGGTGGACGCGACGTACGGGATTCCGTGGGCTTCCATGATGCGCGGCAGGTCCTTCGGGTTCTCGCGCTTGCCCATGCCGGTCGTGGTCGTGCGCGCCCCGCTCGGCGTGAGGCCGGAGCGCTGCGTGCCGGTGTTCATGTACGCCTCGTTGTCGTAGCACAGGTAGATGAAGTCGTCGTTGCGCTCGGCGGCACCGGAGAGTGCCTGGATGCCGATGTCGCCCGTTCCGCCGTCGCCTGCCATGGCGAGCACGGTCATCTGGTCGGCCTTGCCGACGGCGCGCAGGCCCGCGGCGAGACCTGCTGCGGCCGCGGCGGTCGAGGGAAAGGCGACGTTGACCCACGGGACGTCGACCGAGCTGATCGGGTACATGCCGCCGAAGACGGTCAGGCAGCTCGCCGGGCACCGTCATGACCATCTGGCCCTCGAGCGCCGCGGTGATCGAGCGCAGCCCGATGCCGATGGCGCAGCCCGCGCAGGCGCGGTTGCCCGGCAGGACGTGGTGGGCTGTCGGGAAGATCGATGATCTTGGTCATTGCTCGGGATCCCTAGCCTTCCAGGTGGAGGTTGATCCAGTCCGCAGAACGCTCGCGCACGCCGTCGTCGAGGTCGGCGACCGCGCGCTCGACGGCCGCCTGCAGGTCGGCCGGCGACACGTCGCGACCGCCGAGGCCGCACACCGCGCCCCACACCGCGGGCGCGTCATCGCGCCGAGCAGCGCGCCGCGCAGGTCGCTGCAGATCGGGCCCTCGTAGCCGTAGCTCATCGCCTTGTCGAAGACGAGCGCGAGCCGCTTGCCTGCGAGCTTCTCGGCGAGGGCGGCGACGGGGAACGGGCGGTAGGCCCGGATGCCGAGGACGCCGGCCTTCACGCCGGCGGCGCGCAGCTCCTCGGCGGCGACGGTGGCCTGCGTGCCGAGCGAGCCCGCGGCGACCAGCACGACCTCGGCGTCGTCGAGCAGGTGCTCCCAGGTCAGGCCGCCCCAGGTGCGGCCGGTCGCCTCGCCCCACTCGGCGTCGACCGCGGGGATCGATCTCGAGCGCGTCGAGCAGCGCGCGGTTGTGCAGCGCGCGAATCTCCATGTAGCCGTGCGACATCGACGCCGTCGCGATCGGCGCGCGGGTCGGCGATGGTGACCTGGCCGATGTTGCGCGGGTCGGCGGGGTCGACGACGGTCAGCGAGTTCGTGTACGGCGGGAGGAACGCGTCGACCGTGCTCGGCCGCCGGGACCTCGACGGGCATGACGGTGTGCGAGAGCAGGAAGCCGTCGTAGCAGACCATCACCGGCACGTGGAGCTGCTCGGCGATGCGGTAGGCCTGCACGGTGGTGTCGAGGATCTCCTGGTTGTCTCGGCAGTAGAGCTGGACCCAGCCGGCGTCGCGCACCGACATCGAGTCCTGCTGGTCGTTGAGGACGTTCCACGGCGCGGCCATGGCGCGGTTCGCGATGCACATGACGATGGGGAGACGCGCGCCGGCAGCCCACCAGACCTGCTCGGTCATGTACGCGAGGCCGTTGGCGCTCGTGGCGGTGAAGACGCGCGCGCCCACGGTCGAGGCGGTTATGCAGACCGTGAGAGCCGAGTGCTCGGACTCGACGGTGACGAACTCGGCCGGCAGCTCGCCGGACTCGACCCACGCCGAGAGCTGCTCGACGACCGGCGACTGCGGCGTGATCGGGTAGGCGGCGATGACCTGCACGCGCGCGAGCTTCGCGGCGGTGGCCGCGGCCTCGTTGCCGGTCATGACGGTGGTGATGGCGCTCATTCGGGCTCCTCCGGACGGATTCGCTCTCTGACGGAGCCCAGGCGGCTGGCGGCGACCGACACGATGCTGACCAGATACAGCTGGCCGATGATCGCCTCGGCGACCGCGAGCGAACGCATGATGTCGATGCCAGGCGACACATCTCCGTACCCCAGCGTCGACAGCGTGACGAAGCTGAAGTACACCGATCCCGAGATGCCCTGCTGCCCTTGGGCGAAGGCCGCGGGATTCAGGAACTCAATCAGCTCGTAGGTCAGACCGAAGGTCACGCCGATGAGGACGTAGACCACGAGAAGGCCCATGACCAGCTGCACGGTGACGCGCTTGTACGTTGCGAGCCGCCGACCGACCGACGCTGATCGTCACGATCGTCAGGAGTATCCAGAGCACGAGGGCCGCCACACGCCCGACCGAGCTCCCATGCAGTCCCCCGAAGACGCCCATTGCGAAGAGCAGGACGAACACGGTCGAGCCAACGGTCCGATAGCGCGCGCGAGAATCCGGAGACCCGCAGCGTGAGCATGAGCGCGCCGACTTGCAGGAGCGCGGCGAGCGCCACGATCACAGTGGGCAGCGGTGCTCCGGCCGCGATGAGCATCATGGTCGAGACGAGCACCAGCACCAGCACGACGCCGTAGGCGTCGCGCACTTGCCGCTGCTCGTCGCCCAGTTCCGCCTGGATCTGTCTGCGCTAGTGGCATCACGCCCCTCCAGTCTATGCCAACCGTTCCCCGATGGTAAGGGTAGCCAGCGCTCGCCGCACAGAGGTCGGTGGCGACGAAGTATTCCGACCGGTTGCCTGCTTCGGGTATCTTACCTTGGGGTCAGATTCGCTCCGGGGGAACACACGAAATGCGCATCGTGGAGTCCGCCGACCCGCTTGTGCGCGTACAATCCACCACGACTATTCGACCGATGAAAGGAGCAACGTGAAGTACGGACCCGTTGATGTGGTCGTTCTTGCTATGGGTGAGCCGAAGTTCGACGGCAGCATCCTGGCTGGAGCTCGAGCGTCTCGCAAGTGCAGGCACGATCCGCGTCTTGGACGCGATGGTCATGCTCATGGACCGACGACGGTGAGGTGCTCGGACTGGATCTCGAGGACCTGCCCGCCGACGACAAGGCCAAGCTCGCCTTCATCGACACCAAGACCCGCGGTCTCTTCGACGCGGAGGATGCTGCCACGTTCGCCGAGGGCATGGTGCCCGGCTCGGCGATCGTCGCCCTGGCGATCGAGAACGCGTGGGCCGTCGGGCTCATGAACGCCTTCGAGACCGTCGGCGCCGAGATCGCCCTGCACACCCGCATTCCCGCCGTGATCTTCGATGACGCGATGGCGGCACGTCGCCGCCGCACAGGAATAGGAGGCCGAGATGCCAGGACTTATGAGAGGAATGGCCCGCACCGCCGTCATCGCGGGCACCGCGACCGCCGCCTCCAACGCCGTCAACCGCCGTCAGGCGTCGAAGAACGTCGCAGCGTACGACCAGGCCTACCAGCAGCAGGCCGCAGCCGCCCCGGCACCCGCGCCGGTCTACGCCGCTCCCGCCCCGGCCCGGCCGAGAGGACATGTACGCGCAGCTCGAGCGTCTCGGCACGCTCAAGGCGCAGGGCATCCTCACCGAGGAAGAGTTCGCCGCCGAGAAGGCGAAGATCCTCGCCGCCGGCTAGAACCGAATCGCTTCACCGCAACGCCGAGGGCCATCAGCGACATGCTGGTGGCCCTCTTCGTGTTCGCGCATATCGGCGCGCGTCGGCGACCTGAGCGCTAGATCGCGCAGACTCCGTGCTCGGCCTCGGGCACCATCTCGATGGCGTTGGCGGGGCAGACCTCGGAGCAGATGCCGCAGCCCTTGCAGTACTCGAGGTCGATCTCGGGACCGACGCCGCGCTCGATGCACGCATCCGGGCAGTACGCCCAGCACAGCTGGCACGTGACCTCGCCGCGCTTGACCGCAAGGCACGCCTCGCGAGTCATGACGGGCCGCTTCGAGCGCCAGTCGCCGGTCTTGCCGGCCTCCCCGCGCGCGGGCTTGCCGGTCGCAATCGGGCTGAGGGGTTCGCTCGGCGTCATCATCGCTCCCCTTCCGTGCACTCGTAGGCGATGCGCGCGGCCTCGATGTTCTTCGCCGCCGCGGAGCCCGAGAACATGTGGCCGATGGCGGCCTCGACCGACTCCATCGTCACGACGCCGGTCGCCTTGGCGATACTGCCGAGAATGGCGGCGCTCACGATGGGTGTGCCGCCGACGAGCACGCCGGCCGCCTCGCGCGGCACCGGTGACGTCGGTCGCGACGACACGCGCGTCGCCGGTCGACGCCGAGCTCCTCGGCGGGGCGGGAGGTGTTGACGATGAGCGTCGCTCCGGGCTGGAGTCCGACGGTCGCGCCGCCGACGGTCAGCAGCGAGTCGTCGAGCACGATCACGATGTCGGGATTGGTGACCTGCGAGAAGACGCGAATCTGCTCGTCGGCAAGCCGCGTCGAGGCCGTGATGGGCGCACCCCGGCGCTCGGCGCCGTAGGACGGGGCGCTCGTGACGCCCTTCCAGCCGCTGCGAAACGCGGCGTCAGCGAGCAGCTTCGCGCTCGTGACGGCGCCCTGCCCACCGCGGCCGTGCCACCGGATCTCGTGCATTCTGCGTCTCCCTGAGGCTGTCGGTGAATCGAGTCCGATGATAGCAGGAGCCTGCTGGGGTACCATCGACCGTGGCGGCGGCCCCCGCGCGTCGCCGCGTGTCACCCACGGCCCCGGCGAAGAGCGAGGCACCGATGCACGAAGGATGGGCGTTCGCAGTCTTCGCGCTGCTGCTCCTCGGCTATGCGGCGTTCTCGACGCGGCTCGCCGCCTCGCCCATCTCGTCCGCCATCGTCTTCACCGTCGCCGGCATCATCCTCGGTCCGCTGGTGCTCGGCCTGGTCGGAATCGAGATCGAAGTCGAGTGGCGTCAAGAAGCTCGCCGAGGTGACGCTCGCGATCGCGCTGTTCACAGACGCGGCGCGCATCGACCTCAAGAAGCTGCGCGCTCAACTGGGACTGCCCGTACGGCTGCTCGGCATCGGGCTGCCGCTCACCATCGCCGCGGGAATCGCGGTCGCCGCGCTGGTCTTCCCGAGCATGCTGCTCGTCGAGGCGGCGCTCATCGCCATCATCCTCGCGCCGACCGACGCCGCGCTGGGCCAGCGCGTCGTCACCGACCCGGCGGTACCGCATGCGGGTGCGCCAGAGCCTCAACGTGGAAAGCGGTCTGAACGACGGCATCGCGGTCCCGTTCTACCTGCTGGCCCTCGAGCTCGCGCGGGCCGAGGTCGCCGACACCCCCGTCCTGCACTTCCTCGGGCTCGCCGCGCAGCAGATCGGCCTGGGCATCGTCGCCGGGATCATCGGCGGGGTCATCGGCGGGCTGGTCATTCGCCGGATGGTCCAAGGACAGCAGCGCCGAGAACCCGTGGCGACAGCTCGTCATGTTCGCGGCCGCTGCGCGTCGCGTACGGCATCGGCCTCGGGCTTGGGCGGCAGCGTCTTCATCGCGACCTTCACGGGCGGCGTCGCGTTCGCGGCGGTGTCAGGTCAGACGAGCCTGGACCTCGCCCACTTCTCCGAGCAGGCCGGTGCGGTCCTCTCGGCGCTCACGTTCGCCGTGTTCGGGCTGGCGGGCGTCGCCTTCGTGGTCACCGAGCTCAGCTGGACCGTGGTCGCCTACGCCGTGCTGAGCCTGACCGTGGTGCGCATGGTGCCGGTCGCCATCTCGCTGCTGGGCTCGGGCACGCGGCCGCCGACGGTCGCGTTCATCGGCTGGTTCGGGCCGAGGGGGCTGGCGTCGATCGTCTTCGGGCTCGGGCTCATCGGCGTCGGGCTGCCGAACGAGAGCGCTTGTGCTCACCGTCATCTTCACGACCGTGCTCTTCAGCGTGTTCGCGCACGGGTTGAGCGCGCCGGGGCTGACGCTCGATGTACGCGCGGTGGTACGCAGCGTTCCCGCGCAAGCCCGAAGCCGAGGCATGCGACGTGCACGAGAACCGTGTGCGGCTCGGAGCGAGGCAGTAGCCGCGCGGTCGCGCGGGCGTGCCGCCCTCGACGCGGCGCGCCATGTCTCCTACGCTAGACGGAATCGGGCGACCGCACAGCCGGGCGTCACCGCAACCCAGGGGGTACCGCTCCATGGCCAAGCTCAAGGACAGATCCGTACCGCCGGCACGCAGTTCGCCCTCGGCGGGCTCGTGCCCGAATGGGTGCTCAATGTCGCGCATCATCAGCTGGACGATCGTAGGTGCGGTCGCCGTGCTGATGATCGTCGCCGCGTTCTTCGCGATGAGCGCGAGCATCACCGTCCCCCTCATCCTGGCGATGGTCATCGGCATGATCTCCTACCCCCTCGTCGAGAAGATGGTCGCGAAGCGAGTGCCCGTCTGCCGGGCGCGGCGGTCATCGTGCTGGTCTTCCTCGTCGTGGTGATCGTCTTCGCAGGATGGGTGGTCGTGACCGGGGTGATCTCGCAGTGGCCCGCCATCCAGTCCCAACTCCAAGCGGGGCTCGAGTCGGCCGCGGCCTACCTGAATGAGGCCGGATTCAACGGTGACGCCTTGAAGACCGCGCTCTCGAGTCCTGAGACCGCCAGCACCGCAAGCACCGCGACCAGCGGCCTCGCATCCAGCTCGGCTCCGCTGTTGCGAGCGGGCTCTCCGGCATCTTCGCGCTCTTCTTCGGAATCTTCATCAGCGCCATGCTTCTCTTCTACGTACTCACGGACTTCGACAACATCGCACGCTGGATCGGTAGTCACATGGGGCTGCCCCGTCGATGTGGGCCTCGGAATCGTGGATGACGCCGTCCACGCGCTGCGCGGGTACTTCCGGGCGACGACGATCACCGGTCTGGTCGTCTCGGTGACCATCGGCCTGGCCATGCTGCTGCTGGGCATCCCGCTCGCCGGAGCGGTCGTGATCGTGACCTTCCTGACCTGCTACATCCCGTTCTTCGGAGCCATCATCTCCGGGGCGTTCGCGTTCCTGATCGCGCTGGGAACCTCCGGCCTGACGCAGGCGATCCTGATTCTCGTCATCGTCCTGGTCGCACAGAACGTGCTGCAGACGATCATCAACGCTCGCGTCATGGGCGATTCGCTCAACCTCAGCCCGCTGGTCGTCCTCGTGGTGACGATGCTCGGCTCGATCTTCGCGGGGCTGCTGGGCGCGGCACTTGCGGCCCCGGTCACCGCCCTGCTGATCTCGGCGGGCAAGCGACTGTCGGCGGTCAACTTCGACGACTACGACGGAGACGGCGAGGACGACGAGCCGTCCGCCGCCCCAACGGAGGCGTGAGTCGGCGGGGCATCACGCGATGAGCGAACTCGGGCCGCTCCTTCGGGTAGCATCGCTGGCGCTCGTGGTATGGGTCGTCGGCGTGTGGTTGGTCGGCGCTGGCTACATCGCGGTGACGTACGTCGAAGCCGTTCGCTACGTGCCCCAGCGCTCGCTCTCCGCCACCGTTCGCTCGATGCTCCGCGAGCTGTGGTGCATCATCTGGACCCAGCCGCTTCTGCCGCTGTTCCAGTTCGCGGGCAAGCGGCTGGGTGACGGTCGCGGCGGTACCCCCATCGTGCTGGTGCACGGCTACTTCCAGAACCGCGTCGATTTCCTCTACCTCGCCAAACGTCTTCGCGCCGCGGGCAGCGGTCCGCTCTACGGCTGCAACTTCTTCTGGCCGCAGCAGTTCGAGGCCTCCTCGGTCAACGTGCTCGACTTCGTCGATGCCGTCCGCAAGAAGACCGGCGCCGAGAAGGTCGACCTGCTCACGCACTCCTCAGGCGGCCTGCTCGCGCTCGACGTCCTCGCCGAGAAACCCGAGTGGGTGCGCCGCACGTGCGTCATCGCCGATCCCGTGGCGCGGCGTGCCCTGGCGCGGTCCGGTCATCGGGCCGTTCCGGGTCGCAGCTGCGCGCGAACTCGCTCTACGCGAAGAGCCGGCCGGCCGAGATCGCTGGCGGACCCGTGCTGTCGATCTACTCGGCGCACGACAACCTCGTGCACCCGATAGACGACGTCGCAGATCGCCGGGCCCCAGGTCGACCTTGCGAGAGGTCGAGAACCTGGGCCACCTGGCGGTGCTGTTCGACCGCGAGGTGGCCGACGCGGTCTGCGAGTTCCTGCTGCCGGAAGCGGCGCGCGCGGGCGACGGCGAGGACGGACCCGCCGGCGCGTAGTCCTCCCGCTCGGCACCTGACACAACGAACGGGGAGGGCGATTGCTCGCCCTCCCCGCATGAGTCGTGCTATCGCGGTGACCGCTAGTACGGCACTCCGGTCGTGCCCGCAATTCCGATGAGCACCGTCGATCCGGCGGGAACCACGGAGGCTGGCCGCTGGTAGTTGCCCGAGCACGACGCCCGGCGTGGCCGTCGGATCGTCGATCTGGACCGCCTGCGCAACGAGTCCCACATCGGCGAGCGCCTGCGTCGCGCCATCGGCGTCCATGCCCTTCACGTCCGGCACGGTGGCCGTGCCGTCGGCAGGCTTGGGTCCCATCGAGACGACCAGCGCGACCGGGGTCCCCGGTGCGACCTTGTTGCCGGCCGGCGGCCACTGCTGGCCCACGGTCCCCTTCGCCACGCTCGAGCTGTAGGACTGCACGACCTGCGAGGTGAGTCCGGCACCGGTGAGTGCCTTCTCGGCGTCGGCTTGCGTCTTGCCGATCACTGCGGGGACGGCAACCGTCGAAGGCTCCGGCGTCTCCTCGGGACCGGTCGAGATTGCGACGAGGACCACGGTCTCGGGATCGACTGACTCTCCGCTCGCGGGCTGCTGCTCGAAGGCCTGCCCCTTGGGAGCATCGTTGGCCTGATTCACGAATGACGGGGCCAGTCCGGCCTTGACGAGCGCGCTCTGGGCGTTGGCCTGCGTCATGCCCACGACGTTGGGAACCGTGACTTTGCTCGGCGGCTCGGGCTCCTTGGCCTGCGCGACCTCGATGGCGACCTGAGAGCCCAGCGTCAGCTCCTTGTCGGCCTCAGGCACCTGCGCGACGACGTCCCCCTCGGGAGTGTCGTTGGTGGTCACCTTGGTGGCGAGTGCGGTGAAGCCCGCGTCCTCGAGTGCGGCCTCCGCGTCCTTCTCCGACATCCCGACGACGTTCGGGACCTTCCCCGTGGTCGCCTCGACGGGCGCGGTGGGCTCGGTCGAGGTGGTCGCCTCGACCGTATCGCTCGCCACGACGCCCACTACGACAGTGGACGACGACCGGTTCTGGTTCATGTACCACAGGCCGCCGATGAGCAGCAGTGCGAGCACTCCGAGCGCGATCCAGAGCCACAGCAGCGAGCGCTTGGGCGCCGCAGCGGCCAGCGAGTGGGCGCTGGGGAGCTGCGCCATGACGACGCCATCGGGGACTCGCGGGCTGTACTCGCGCACGACGTGCGGCGTGAGGCCCGCGGCCTGGAGCTTCGAGAGCGCTTCAGCCTCAGGCAGCCCGATCGACCTCGGGAAGTCCCACCTGTGGGACCGGGTTGGGCGCCTTGCCATTCGAGACCATCAGGATGACGGCCATGCCCTGGGGAGCGGCCAGACCCGACTCGGGGAGCTGGCCGATGACCTTGCCCCTCGCCACGGTGGCGCTGTAGTCGTTGAACACCTGCGCGCCGAGACCTACCTCCTGCAGCTTCGCAAGCGCGTCACCCTGCGCCACGCCGAGAACATCGGGCACCGCGGCGGGGGCGGGAACGGTTGTCGGCGAGGCCCCTCGGGAGACGACGACCACCACCTGCGAGCCAGAATCGATAGGCGGCTCCCATGCAGGGGACGATGCGGACGGGTTCGGTGCGCTCGGGCTCTGGTCGGCCATGTGGCCCTCCTCGTTTTGGTCGGCTCCGATGCCTGGTCGTCTGTGCAGAGGCTAGTTCTTGTGACGCTTCACGGCGTGCTTGACGGTCTCGGCGAACGAGACCGCACCGCCCTCTTGGTCACGCGGAATGTCCATCGAGTATTTGAGCGTGCCGGTCTCGAAGATCAGCTGCACCGCGTCCGTGCGCAGCTGCTCGGCACCCGGTTCCTTCACAGTCGAGCCAGCCAGCCCGCCCACGACCGCGCCGGCCGCCCCGAAGACGACACCGCCGACAACGGCACCCCCAACCACGGCCTCGGTCGAAGTCTCCTCGGGACCGTAGCCGTCGTGCACGATCTTGCGGTAGAACTCCGCCCGGGTGATCTCGCCGAGCGGCATGGAGCCGGCGGGCGTCTGAAGCGCGTCTGCGTCGAGAACCAGCCCCATGAACTCGGCGGTCTCGGGCGCATCGTCATGGTGACTGAACAGACCCATAGTCCTCCCCTTCCGAAGTGTCTCTTCTTGTATCCCCAGTCGCGCCCGCGTGCCGTTCAGGTCGCACGCGAGCCGACACGACTTCCCAAACCGTGCCAACAGGTATCTTACCGCAGGGTTACCAAGCGCGCACCGCTTCGCGCCGACGTCCGGACGAGCGAGAACCCGCGACCGCGCGTGCCTAGCTCGTTCCCCCGCGCCGGTCGACCCGAGCCGCAGCAAGGAGTTCGCGTACCCGGCGCTTCGCGGCACGCCTGTTCGAGGTCACGTACGCGACGAGCGACACCCCGGTCAGCCCGAGATAGAGGGCCAGCGACAGCCGGACGATGCCACGCCCGTGGTTCGGGCCGAAGAAGATGGCAAGTGCGGTGACGATCCCGATCCCGCCTCCCGCATACAGCAGCCAACGGGGCTTCGCCGTCCGCTGGACGCGCCGAGCGGTGAGGATGTCGGCCGCTCCGCGCACCATCGCGTAGACGGCGACCAGCACCCCGAAGAATCGCTTGCCGCCCTCAGGGTCGGCGAAAAGGAAGGACGCGACGGCCAGACCGGCGAGGCCCGCCAGCAGGGTCGGCAGCGCGGTGGTCGTGAACGTGAACCGGGTCCCGGCCGTCTGGCGCTTCATGCCGATCGCGCCAACGATCGCGCTCAACGATGCGACTGCGATCCACAGGGCGAATCCGAGCGTGAGCAGTTCCACGTTCGGGATTCAGGAGGACGATCACCACCGCGGCCGCCAGGTTGAGCACACCTGCACGAAGCAGCGCGCGCTCCACGCCCCCCGTCGCTTGGAACAGGGGATTCGCCGCATCGGCCTGCGGGGCGGGAGTTGCGCGCGCCGGCGAGCGCGATGCCCTCATCGTCGTCGGGGTCGATTGCGCGGACGGCCTCGGCGGGGTGCGCGTACGGTAGCCCACGCTCGCCGGGGACCGTGACAAGTTCGAAGCCGTCGCGCTCCGCCGACGTGCGGGCCAGGTAGGCCGTCGGCGTCAGCGAATCCTCCGACGGCACGACGAACCGAACCGGAGCGGGCACCTGAGCCAGCAGTTCGCCGGCGTCGGTCGCCGAGCATCGTGTTCTCGGCTGAGCGCAGAATCGGCACGAGCCGCGCCTCGGCCTTCTCGGCGGCTGCGCCGGTCGTCTTCTCGGTGCTCGCGAGTCGCTGCGCCATCTCGCGCACCGCCACGATGCGCGCCGATCGCTCGTCCTTCGCGAGGTCGTCGATCGAGACCCCGGGCTCGAGCAGCCCTGGGGAGATCGCGACCACACCTGCGCTGCGCTCGGGCACCGTCGCCGCGCACCCGAGCGCCACGGTCGCACCCAGGCCCTCGCCAGCGAAGGTGACCTTGCAGTCCGAGCCCCACAGTTCGCTGACCGTGCCGAGCACCGCGGCGACATGATCGGCGAGCGTGTAGCTCAGGCTCAGCGGCGCCGGAGAGTCGCCGAAGCCGAGCAGATCGACCACGGCCACATCGTGCGTGCGTGCGAGCACCTCGGCGGACGGGAATCCACGCGGACGCCGGGTCGCGCAGGCCGTGCAGCAATACGAGAGGCTCCCCGCTGCCCCCGCGCCACACGACGTTCAGCTCGCGAACCTCGTCGCGCATGATCTCGTGGGCGATGCGCTCGGGCATGTTCCAGAGGGTCATGTGGTCGGCGGCCAGGCCGCTGATCTTTCGGATCTCCATGTCGGGCTTGAGGCGCTTGAGTGCGGGCGCCTGGGCGATCTTGACGATCGCGTCGTGCTCGCCGATGGCGTGGACGACCGGCATGGTGAGCTTGGGGAGGTCATCGACCCACGTTGCCGCGTTGATCGTGTTCGTGAGGTTCTTGCTCATGATCTCCCAGTGCGTGGGGATGTCCTCGGCGTGGAAGGCCTCCTTGAGTGCCCCTTCGCCCACACCTGTGGCGACCTTGTAGAGCAGCAAGTCCTTCTGCTTGGAGCTGGCGAGCCGTTCCCAGATCCACTTCGACCCGGCCTCGTAGAGCATCTTGAGGCTGTAGCCCTTGGTGTCCACGAGCTCGGGCGGGAGGTAGAACGGCGCGTCGAGCAGGAAGAGGCGACGCAGCCGGTGCGGGTACGTGGACGCGTAGCGCAGCGCGATGTCGCCGCCGAGCGAGTAGCCGGCGAGCAGGAACTGGTCGTCGACGCCCATGTCCTGCAACGTGTTCTCGATGACGAGCGCGTGCTCATCGGCGGAGTAGTCGATGTCGAGCGGCTTGGGGCTCTCCCCGAAGCCGAGTAGGTCGAACGAGATGAACCGGTAGCCGGGCCCGATCGTGTCGATGACGGTGCGCCAGTCGCCGCCGTCGGAGTTGATGCCGTGCAGCATCACGATGGCCGGCCCGGTGCCCTCGTCGAAGTGCGCGTGGAGCCTGAGGCTGCTGATGTCGGTGCTCACGGCATTGCCCCCCTGCGTCGCATTCGGGTTCCCGCTTGGAACCATCTGTGTCAATGAGCATACTGGAGTCTCGGCGACGGCACACGGGAGGGGGGCCTGATGACCGAACGACCATCGAATGAACTCAAGAGCATGGGCTACGAGATCTTCATCGGCCTGCTCTCGATACTCTCAATCTTCAACCTGGTGCTGGTGTATCTCGTTCAGGACCCGAGTCTGGACATGGTGCTCGGCGTCATGAACGGCGTCCTCAGCGCCGTGTTCATGATCGACTTCATCTACCGCTTCGCGACCGCTTCATCGCGCAAAGACTACTTCGTCCGGCAGTTCGGATGGGCGGACCTTCTGGCCAGCATCCCCATCGAGCAGTTCAAGATCCTGAGGGTATTCAGGCTCTTCCGCGTCTATCGGCTCATGAGAGAGGCCGGCGTGAGGGCCATCGGCCGAGGCCTGCTTCGGGAACGGGCGGGCAGTGCGCTGCTGACGCTGTTGATGGCAGGGCTCCTGGTGCTGCAGTTCGGCAGTCTCGGGATTCTGCGCTTCGAGCAGTACGCTCCGGAGGGCAATATCAAGACGGCCTCCGACGCGCTCTGGTACGTCATCGTCACGATATCCACCGTCGGCTACGGCGATCGCTTCCCCACTACGAACGCTGGCCGCCTGCTCGGGTCGCTCATCATCGTCGTGGGCGTGGGCATCTTCGGCACGTTCACCGGCTACCTGGCCAACCTGTTCCTGTCGCCGCAGAAGAGCGAGCCCGCCGCCGAGGAAGCCTGAGAGAGACACCGCACCTGACACACCCGACAAACCGAGGAGAACAACGTGAGCGCAGCCCGGCGCGATGCACGCAAAAACACAAAGGCAATCGACGAGGTCGGCAAGGAGCTTCGCGCACCGAGGGCGGCAGGAGTGGCAGGGCTTCTCTTCGCCATCCTGTTCATCGGCGTGCTTGTGCTCGTCAGGCCCCCTGCCGCCGCACCCGGCGAGGCACTGTCAGCGTGGTACGAGAGCGGCACGGCGCGCACGCAGATCGTACTGATGGGACTCTACGCGATCCCGCTCGCCGGCATCATGTTCCTGTGGTTCATCGGAGCGGTACGAGCTCGCATCGGGACGCGCGAAGACCAGCTCTTCGCGACGGTGTTCCTGGGCAGCGGGCTGCTGTTCGTGGCCATGCTGTTCGCTGCCGCTGCCACCGCCAGCGCGATGGCGCTCCGGCTCGACATGCTCGCGACCGCGGGCGCGGTCGACCCCAGCGTGATGCAGTTCAGCCAGGCGCTCACGTACACGTTCCTCTACGTGTACGCAGCTCGCGCCGCCGGCGTTTTCATGATCGTCACGTCGTCGATCGCCATCCGCACGAAGACGGTTCCGCGCTGGGTGGGAATCGTCGGCTACGTGATCGCCCTGCTGCTGCTGCTGAGCATCCAGCAGTTCCAGCTGATCATGACGCTGTTCCCCTTGTGGGTAGCGCTCCTGAGCATCTTCATCCTCGTGTCGCCGCCCCCTGGCGACGCCGACACCCGCGTGGCCGAAGCACCTGGAGAGGCTGAATGACAGGCGCCGCACCACAGCCCCCCGCCGAGAAGCGCCAGCGCAGCTCAATCGCTGCCGACCTCATCGTCGGCGTCACTAACGGCGTCTCCAACGTCCCCGACGCCATGGCCAACGCCCTGCTGGCCGGGGTGAGCCCGATTGTCGGGCTCTACGCGTTGTTGGCTGGCACACCGGCGGCGGCGCTCACCACGAACTCTCAGTTCATGACGGTCACCGTGACAGCCGCGATGGCGGTGACCGTTGGTAGCGCACTCGCCGCAGTCCCGGCTGGTCAGCGCGACGCGGCGGTCGCCACGCTCGCGATCATGGTCGGTGTGTTCATGGCGATCTTCGGGCTGCTGCGCGGTGGGCGTCTGCTGCGGTTCGTGTCGAATGCAGTGATGAAGGGGTTCCTCAACGGCGTGGCGTTGCTCGTCATCGTCGGACAGCTCGGCAACATCACGGGGTTCGTTGCGACACGGTCCACGAAACTCGAGAAGGCCGTTGAGACTGCGCTGAACGTGACGGAGTGGGATTTCACCACCCTCGCGGTGGGGCTTGTGACCGTGGCGTTCATCCTCGCGTTCAAGCGAACCCGGCTCCAGAACTTTGCGATGCTCATCGCATTGGTGGTCGCCACTGCTGGCGTCTACTTCTTCAACATCGACGTCCCGCTGGTCAAGAGCGTGTCCGAGATCCCGTCGGGACTACCGATGCCGAAGCTGCCGGAACTGGCGCTAGTTCCCGTTCTGGTGGTACCCGCGCTCTCGGTCGCGCTCATCGGGCTCGTCCAGGGCGGCGGTATCAGCAAGGCGTTCACGAACGCGGACGGCACCTATCCGAACGCCTCGCGCGACATGATCGGGCAGGGCGTCGGCAATCTCGCAGCCGGTGCGTTCGGCGGGATGCCGGTCGGAGCCTCGGTATCGAGCACTGCCATGGCCGTGACGGGTGGCGCCCGTACCCGCTGGGCAAACGTCACCGTGGGCCTGGTCATCGCGCTCGTCCTGGTTCTGCTCGGCCCGCTTGTCGAAATCGTGCCGCTGACCGTGCTCGCAGGGATCCTCATCGTTGTCGGCGTCTCGGCGATCGACGTCAACGGCATGCGCGACGTGTGGAATGCCAGCAAGGAATCGGCCGTCATCATGGGAATCACGCTCGGCTCGATGCTCGTGATGCCGGTGCAGTACGCGGTGCTTCTCGGCGCGGCACTCTCGGCGGTGCAGTACGTGTACAGCTCGTCGAAGGACGTGCGAGTCGTTGCCCTGCAGCGACTGCCAGGTGGCGCAGTGGTCCGAGCAGGCACCCCCCGACGTGCTCCCGAGCAATGCGGTCACCGTCGTCGACATCTACGGAAGCGTCTTCTACGCGGGCGTCGAGCTCATCGACAAGCTCCTCCCCTCGGTCGGAGATGCCGAGAGGCCCGTGCTCGTCGTGCGTCTGCGGAACCACTCGGAGGTGGGCAGCACCTTCATCGTCATGCTCCGGCGCTACCACGAGCAGATCATCGCGGCCGGCGGGCGGCTCATTCTCGCCGGTGTGAGCGAGCGGCTGCTCGCACAGCTGGCGAGCACCGGAGTCCTCGAACTCCTCGGCGCCGACAACGCGTTGCCGACGTCCGACATCGTGTTCCAGTCGACCGCGGCCGCGATCGAGATGGGACAGGAGTGGCTGGGTGCCCCGGCTGAGAACGAGGGGCTGCCGACGGAATGATGGGAGAGGGTGTCCGATGCTAGACGCGGTGTTGTTGGGAGTGCTGGCTCAGTCTGCCCTCGTCTTGAGCGGACTGATCGTGTACTGGGTCAAGCTCCCGCCGCGCTTCATCGGACTGCTCGCGGGCTTCGGTGTCGGAGCGCTGATCGAGGCAATTGCGTTCGATCTCGTTGCAGAAGCCCAGGCTCTGTCCAGCATGCAGTTCGCCGTGTGGATGCTCGGCGGGGCTGCCGTATTCCTCGCGGGCGACGCCTTCATTGACAAGCGCTTCAGTGGCGAAGGGAGTGGGCAGGCGATGGGGATCGTCGTGGGCTCGATCGTGGATGGCGTGCCCGAGTCGGCCATCTTCGGCATCCAAGTCGCGACCCACTTCCCTATCTCAATCGGCTTCCTCATGGCGGTGTTCGTCTCCAACTTCCCCCAAGCGCTGGCGCCGTCGGCAGACTTGGCCAAGAGCGGTTGGAAGATGGGCAAACTGGTTGGGATGTGGGCCCTCGTCCTGGTCGCATGCGGCGTGGCCTCGGGGCTTGGCTACGCTCTCGCGGGGGCGTTCTCGGCTGTGAACGGAGACCGCATGGCGGCGCTGGCGGCGGGCGGACTACTCGCGATGATCGCCGATTCGATGATGCCGTTCGCGGTCGAGCGCGGTGGCAAATATGTGGCCATCGCGGTCGTGGTTGGGTTCTGCCTCCCGCTCATGTTCGGGTAGACGGCGCCGCACGCGACAACCGCACTGCCAGTCGACGAACTCGCCCTCAGAACACCTGCCCGAAGTCCCGCTTCATGCTCGCGACCGTCCACCCGCGCATCTGAGCATTGAGCAGCACCTTCTCGGCGCCTTCGCGGTAGGCGAACTCGCGCTCGGCGTCGTCGTGGTCGATCAGCACCGAGAACTTGGCGATCGTCAGCATCTCCGTGTCGCCATCGGCGTTGCCGCAGGCAAACAGCGGCTTGCGCCCGGTACGCCGCCAGATGTGGACGGGCTTGCCGGGACCGTCGTCGATGGGCAGCTCGAGGCCCTTGGTCCGATAGATGTCGCCGTCGCGGTACTCGATCGTGCTCGCCGAGCCGATCACGCGGTCGCGCGTGATGCCGTAGACCTCCTCGGAGATGACTCTGACGAAGTCACGCCCACCGCCCGTGCAGATGTAGACGTGGAAGTCGTTGGCCCGGAGCAGGTCGAGGAGCTCCCGCATGGGTCGGTAGGCGACTTGGGTGTAAGGCACGCCAAGCGTCGAATGAGTCGTCGTGTCAAAGAACTCCCGCACCTTAACCTCGAACGCCTCAGTGGTGATGCCCTCGAACGCCTCGGTGATGCCCGCTGTGAGCTCGGGGATGTGGGTCATCAGCCTGGCGAGCCACTTGTGGTCGCGCTCGTAGAGCGCCTTCCATGGCTGCCGCGTGCGCCAAGTGGGGTCTTCCTCGGCCATCTGGGTGAGCCGACGCAGGAAGAAGTCGGCCTGGACGTAGTTCGGCTTCTCGCACCAGAGGGTGCCGTCGTTGTCGAAGGTGGCGATACGCGCCGCCGGCGGAACGAAGGAATCGCCCGGCTCGGTGACCGAGCGGACGAACTCGAGAATCGCGGACTTGGTGGCACCATCGTTCCAGCTGTCGAGCATGGATGACTCCCGTCGCCATGGAAGAGGGGTGCCCGAGCGCGGACACCCCTCCAGGATGGATTACACGTCTCGGCTACGCAGACCCGTTTGCGGCACGCAGCTGCTCGAGGACCTTGTCCAGGTTGAAGCTCGCCGGCTTCTGGCGCGGCGGGAACTCCATGATGTCCTGCACGGCCTTGGCGACGACAGCCTGGGCAGGCACCACCATGTACGCGTGGTCGATCATCCAGTCCCAGTAGGTATTCGAGTTCTCGAGCGCCCGCTCGAAGGGATCGCGCCGCAGATTGAAGATTCGCGGTATGCGCAGGTCGACGAAGGGCTCAGCCCAGAGTGCCAGCCTCTTCGCGCGCTGCTCCTTGAAGACGTACTTCCAGTCGCCGACGCGCAGCGCGACCAGCTCGGCGTCATCGTTGACGTAGAAGAACTCGTTGCGCGGGCTTGCATCCGTCATGCCGGCGAAGTACGCGCTCATGTCCTTGCCGTCAAGCGAGACCTTGAAGGACTTGCCGGCAGCCTCGTGACCCGCTCGGCACTCTGCAACGATGTCGGAGTCGCCGGCGGCGGCGAGAAACGTAGGCAGCATATCCTGAAGTGCGACGATGCCGTTGAGCGTCACGCCCGCCTGCCACTTCCCGGGCCACCGGACGAAGCACGGGACGCGGTACGCGCCCTCCCAGTTGCTGTTCTTCTCGGACGCGAAGGGGGTGATGGCACCGTCAGGCCAGGTGTTGTAGTGCGGGCCGTTGTCGGTCGAGTACATCACGATGGTGTCGTCGGCGATCCCGAGCTCGTCGAGCTTGTCGAGAATCATTCCGACGTGGTTGTCGTGCTCGACCATGCCGTCGTTGTAGTCGCCCTGCCCGCTCAGGCCGCGGCTCTCCTCCTTGATGTGCGTGCGGAAGTGCATGCGCGTGGCGTTCCACCAGACGAAGAACGGCTTGTCGCCGGCCGCTGCTTCCTCGAGATATTCAAGCGTCCGCGCGGTCACCTCGTCGTCGATGGTCTCCATGCGCTTCTTCGTGAGCGGCCCGGTGTCCTCGATCTTCTGTGTGCCGTCGGGCATCGCCCAGCTGTGGATGACGCCGCGCGGGCCGAAGCGCTTGCGGAACTCGGGATCCTTGGGGTAGTCCTCGTGCTCCGGCTCTTCCTCGGCGTTGAGGTGGTAGAGGTTGCCGAAGAACTCGTCGAACCCGTGATTCGTGGGAAGGTGCTCGTCGCGGTCGCCGAGGTGGTTCTTGCCGAACTGCGCGGTCGAGTAGCCGTGCGGCTTGAGCAACTCGGCGATCGTCGGGTCCTCTCCGCTTAGGCCCTCCTTGGCGCCAGGGAAGCCGACCTTGGTCAGACCCGTGCGCAGAGGGTTCTGCCCGGTGATGAACGCGGAACGGCCGGCGGTGCAGCTCTGCTGGCCATAGAAGTCGGTGAAGCCGATCCCCTCGCTCGCGAGCCGGTCGATGTTGGGCGTCGAGTAGCCCATCATCCCCTTGTTGTTCGCGCTGATGTTCCAGTACCCGATGTCGTCTCCCCAAATGACGAGGATGTTCGGCTTCCCGTTTGGCATGTCATCACCTAGTCTCTGACCGAGGAATCAACGCGACGCCCACTTCTTGGGCGTCTTGGGGAATCTATACCCGTCGAGAGTAGCGTTTCCGAGCGACGCTCGGGTGACCGGGTGGTAATATCCAGGGCGAGGGTAGAACGAGCGGCGGGGTTGCCGTCTCGGCGAGGAGACAGGAGCTCGGTCACCCTCCGCCACATACCGTTTCGAGAGGGGTCTCCGTGGTTTGGCAACTGGCTCAATCGTGGCCGTCAATCACCATCACTCTGCTGGTCATCTACTGGATCGCAATTGCGATCGTCATCATCAGCGATGAGCGCGAGCCCACCGAGACACTCGCGTGGCTGCTCGTGGCGTTCGCGTTCCCGCTCCTCGGCCTCATCTTCTACTTCCTGTTCGGCCGCAACTGGAAGAAGATCGCGGCCCGTAGTGCGTGGGGCAGGGAGATATTCGCTCTCGCCCTCCCTACGATGAACCGCGTCTGGGGCAAATACGCGGATACCGAGAAGGGCCTGCTCGACTGGGCGGAGCCGAAGGGCTACGCGCCGATCATCAAGACGGCGATCGCCGCGGACACCACTCACGTGCTGCCCGCCTACGACGTGACGATCCTCAGAAACGGCACCGCTCTGTACGACACGCTCAAAGAGGACCTGCGTAACGCCAAGGACACCATCAACTTCCAGGTCTTCATCTGGGAGCGAGACAAGCTCACCGCCGAACTCGCAGCGATTCTGACCGAGCGCGTCCGCGCCGGCGTCGAAGTCCGCCTGCTCACGGACTACGTGGGGTGCATGGCGTTCAAGAAGGACGAGATCAAGGCGATGCAGGCGGCGGGCGTGAAGTTCCACAGTGACCTGCCGGACTGGCGCAAGATCAACTACATGGACCACCGCAAGATCATCGTCATCGACGGTGTGATCGGCTATGTGGGCGGCCTCAACGTCGGTCAGGAGTACATCGACGGCCAACCGCACTACAAGTCGTGGCGCGACACCCACAGCAAGTTCCACGGACCGGCCGTGGCCGACCTGCAGAAGCTGTTCGCGGCACGCTGGCACGAGAACTCCAAGGAGAGCCTGTTCACCGAGCGGTTCTTCCCGCTCGAGTACCCGCAGGACGGCGTCGTCTCACCCGCGCTCACGGTCGCTCAGGGCGTCGAGCTGCAGTGGGACCCGGGCCGGCGTGTCCACGAAGCGGCGATGGCCGCAGCGCACGATCGCATCTGGATCCAGTCTCCGTACTTCATCCCGACGCCCGACATCTACGAGATCATGATCAACCAGGCGCTGGCGGGCAAAGACGTGCGTCTCATGATCACCGGCGTGCCCGACAAGAACCTGCCGTGGCGTGCCGCCCATTCCTTCTTCCACAAGTTCCTGCTCGCGGGCGGCAAGATCTACATGTACGAGCCCGGCTTCTTCCACGGCAAGACGCTCACCATCGACGGCGAGATCACCGTCATCGGCACCATGAACATGGACATCCGCAGCCTCGCGCTGCACAAGGAAGTCATGACGTGGTACTTCAACAAGGATCTCACCACGCAGCACGACGCGATCTTCGAGGATGACATGACCAAGTGCTCCGAGGTCACCCTCGAGACGGTCGCGAACTGGCCCGCGGGCTTCAAGCTGCGCAACTCGGTGTCGAGGCTGATGTCGAACCTGATGTAGGGCGAGCGGTCTGGTGTTGCCCTCAGACCAAGGTTCGTCCGCAAGGCCCCCGCTTCCAGTCGGGGCCTTGCGGTGTGAGTACTGCAGCCTAGCTTGGGGTATTACCCATTGGTAACCGACTCACGACCCGACGACCGTGCTTTGGGCCACCGCCGAGACGAAGGAGCAGACCATGTTCGACCTTCCATTGGAATACGCGCTCATTGCGTTCGAGGACGCGAAGTTCTCGGGCAAGATAGTCCCCGAGCTCGTGGATCTGGCGGAGCGTGGCATCGTGCGCTACGTCGACATCGCCTTCATCCAGAAGGACGCGGGCGGCACCACCGCCACGCTCGAACTCAACGATCTGGAACCCGAGCTGTACGAGATGTTCGTTCCGATGGGCGAACACGTCTCGAGTATGTTCACGAACGACGACCTGGAGATCGCAGCGAGCAGACTTCCCGAGGGCTCGGCGGCGATGCTCATCTTGTGGGAGAACCTCTGGGTGGCCGGGCTCGCCGGGGCCATCGCGAGCTCCGGCGGCGAGTTGTTGGAGCGCATGCAGATTGCTCCCGAAGTGGTCGAGGAGTTCGAGAAGGCGCTCGCGACCGGTTAGGTCACGGCTCAACAACTGCAACTATTCATGCCGGAATTCATGAGGAGGCACCATCATGCGAGGTAGAAGAGGAATCAATCCCCCGGGTCCCGTCGGCGGAATTGGCGCCGGAAACCCGCCCGGCCCCGTGGGCGGAGTCGGTCGTGGCCCCAACCCGCCCGGCCCCGTGGGCGGCGTCGGTCGTGGCCCCAACCCGCCCGGCCCCGTGGGCGGCGTCGGACGGCGCAACGGCGTCGGCCTGCTTCGATAGCCACGCGCAGAGAGAACCGCCGCGCCGGGCGACCCGTCGCCCGGCGCGTTCACTGAGAGTGTCGTTTCGATGTATGGGGAGGATGCACGATGACCAAGCAGCCAAATATCCTGATGATCGTGACCGATCAGGAATACGCTCACCAGTCTCTGCCGGCGGGCTTTGTCTTGGCCAACCGGGATCGTATGCGTTCCAGCGGGGTCACCTTCACCAATCACCACGCCACCACCACGGTGTGCACCCCTTCCCGCTCAGTGATCTACACCGGCAGGCACACACCGCACACTCGAATGTTCGACAACACCAACTTCGCTTGGATCGACGATATGAAAGCCGATCCGGAAGGCTTGCCCACCATCGGTCACATGCTGCGCGATCTGGGCTACCACACCGTCTACAAGGGCAAGTGGCACCTCTCCGAGCTCCCCGTTGAAGGTGCGAGTGAGGCCATGGAACCCTACGGCTTCTCCGAGTACCAGGACTGGGGCGATGCGCAAGGCGGACCCATGGATGGGCTCTTGAAAGATCCCAAGATCGCGGATGAAGCCGCCGACTGGCTGACGAAGCGTGCTCCTGAGGTTTCTGCGACTCAGCCCTGGTACATGGCCGTGAACTTCGTCAACCCTCACGATGTGATGTTCTTCGATACCGACGGCGCTGAGACCGTCCAGGCAAACAGCATGTTCCCGATCTTCGACGCACCCGACACACCGCTCTACCAGCAGAAATGGGAGACGGCCTTGCCGGGCTCGTTCTGCGACGACTTGGATGGACAGCCGCCCGCCGTCCGCAGCTACGAGGGCCTGTGCGACGTATACTACGGCCCGATACCGACGGATCGCCGAGACATGTGGCACAACCATGTCAACTACTACCTCAACTGCCATCTCGACGTAGACCGGCACATCGGAGCGGTGTTGGATGCTCTGGACGCGTCTGGCCAGGCCGATGACACGATCGTCATCTTCACCTCCGATCACGGCGAGATGGGTGGCGCTCATCACCTGCGCCAGAAGGGCAGCGTTGCCTTCCGGGAAACCGTCAACGTGCCTTTGGTGATCGTGGATCCGCGCCACCCCGGCGGAGCCAGAACGGATGCGGTGGGCTCCCATCTCGACATGGCCCCCACGATTTTGGCGTATGCCGGCCTGCCGGAGGCTGAACGGCAGCAGCGGTATCCCTTCCTGAAAGGGCATGACCTTTCAGGCATCGTAGAGGATCCCACGTCAGTCGGACCGCGTGGCAGCAGCGGGGAGCCGGGCAAGGGCTGCCTGCTGACCTATGACATGATCGCCACCGTCGACGCAGAATGGTTCAGCCGCAACGCGATCAGGGTGTTCGACGCAGCCGCAGCCAAGGCCGGCGTGGAGTTCCATCGCGGTATGGAGTCGTTCAAGGGCATGTTGGATGAGATCGGCGTGCCGAACCTTGAGAAGCGAGAGGTATTCCGCTCCGTCTTCGACGGCCGGTACAAGCTGGTGCGCTACTTCGGGTTGGGTGCTTACAACATGCCGGCATCGGTTGAGCAGCTGCTGGCCGACAATGACGTCGCTCTCTACGACCTGTTGCTGGATCCTGAGGAAATGGACAATCTGGCTGACCCCGCCAATCCCAAGTACAGCGAAGAATTGCTGTCGGCCATGAACCAGAAGCTCAATGTGCTGATTGATGAGGAGATTGGGCAAGACAATGCCATGTTCACTCTCTAGGTGGGCGCCTCTGCCTGTCGTGTATGCGGCTCGATAGGCAGCCCCGAAGAGAGCGAAGCGCTTG
Organism: uncultured Coriobacteriia bacterium; assembly: GCA_963803785.1. Taxonomy (GTDB): domain Bacteria; phylum Actinomycetota; class Coriobacteriia; order Anaerosomatales; family JAAXUF01; genus CAWDNM01. The sequence goes on along the minus strand of CAWDNM010000005.1, from coordinate 302,114 downwards.
CGTGCCCACACGTGCAGACGCTTCCCAGCTAGCCAGTCATTGAAGCGGGCCGCGAGACGCGGCCCGCTTGACGCTAGCGTTATGCGATAGTCGGCAAGTGCGCTACAGAGCCGTCCAGAATGGCTCATCATTGGACACGAAACGCCCCTTAGGGTTCTCTTTGGAGACACTCGAAGGGGCGTTCTAGAGAGGTGCTTGACCTCCGCAGAGCCGTGGGTCGTCCTGCACGACGGATCCTGTGGTCATCGGCTTCGCCACCGACGACCTTTGGGCGTCCTCCGGCCCCATACCCGCCTGCGGCACCGCCCATGTCGCCTGCAAACCACGCCGCATCCCGACCAGCACGACGAACGCGGTAATCAGGGTTGCGATTGCGACTATGAAGAACATCCTTGTCATGCCGCTGGTGAACGCCTCGGCATACGAGACGCCCGTCAGCGACTTCACCGTGTCAGGCAGCCCGGGATAACCGGCCGCGACCATCCGACTCCAGAAGTCTTGAAGTCCATTGGAGACGCTCGTGACGGTATCGGCCGACACGCCCGCTGCGGTGAGTCCGCTGACGAAGACCTCATCGGCGTATTGAGTAACCAGCACACTCGAAACGATGGCTCCTAGCGCGTACCCTATCTGCCCCGCCGCCGCGTTGACGGCCGCCGAGCTGTTCACGAGACCCTCGGGCGGCGCGCCCAAGACCACGGTCGTCCGAGCCGGTCCGCTGAGCCCGGCTGCGAGACCGAGTAGGGTGATCGGGACAATCATGACCCAGAATGGCGAGTCGACCTGCAACAGCGACAGCCCCCAGAGTGCGGCTCCGCTCGCAAGAAAGCTGAAGACCAGGATTCTCCTCGCCCCGAAACGCAGGGCCAGCCGCGCGACAAGCGATCCACCCAGGAGCAGACCGATCACCCAGGGGACAAACCGGAGCGCGCCCTCGACGTCTCCCAACTCCTGCACGTTCCAGAAGAACTGCGTGATCTGGAAGAAGAAGCAGCCCTGGGCGAACATCATCACCACGCCCGCGAGAACCGCCACGCTGAGATCCCGTCCACCGTAGACCTCGATTCCCTCGAAATGCTTCAGCCGCCTAGCCAGCCATCGCACTAGGGCGACGAAGGCGATCAGGGCGAGGCCGATGAGCAGGACGAGCAGCGCTTGTTCGGACCGAAGTGCACGGGTGACGATCAGGAAGATGGCCAGGAACACTCCGCCCATGAGCAGGAAGTTCGCCACGATGCTCCCGCGACGAAGCGACTCGGGCGCTCGACTCTCAGGCACACGCCGAACGGCCAATACGAAGGCCATGATGCAGAGCACCAGCACGGGGATGAACGTCGCGCGGCCTTCCCACACGTCGCCCAGCGTGGGAATGAGCAGCATCCCCACCACCATCGCAGTGCCCTGGATCGCGAAGAGGATCCCGTAGGCGAAGGGGCGCAGTGCCTTCTCGAAGGTCAAGGTCAAGATGGCTACGGCGGCGGGCAACACCAATACGCCGCTGACCGCGTTCAGCACATCGGCGACCGCGAAAGCCTTCGGCGCATCCAGCCAGAGAAGGCCGAGGATGTTGGACACGGTCAGTCCCGCCAGTCCGATCAACAAGAACAGCCGTCGGCCGAAGACGTCCGCCGAAGTCCCGGCCAGCAACGTCAGCAGTGCGAGGAGTAGAAAGCCGACAGCGAGGTAAGCGGGCGCCGGACTGCTCTCCGCACGCAAGCCGACTTGGATGAACGAGGTCGAGAGCGTCAGATAGGGTGGCTCGAACACCGCTGCGACAGCGGCAATCGTGCAAGCGGACAGAATCCGCAACTTGTCCGGGTCGCGCCTCATCGCCGCGACGATCGCCCCCAGGGGGAATGCCATCGCACGGGGCGAGTGCTCCGAGCCGGTCTTATGCATTTCGGCCCTCCGATGAATGCTACAGCCGGGTCTTGAGTTCCGCTCGCATCGGCGTGCTGGGTCTATCCCGCTAGAACGTGATTCACGGCTTCCTCGACGGTCGCGAACGTGTGGTCCTCGCCCACGACCTCGAGCAAGCCGGTTGTGCGCGCATCCTCAAGAACGGTGAGGTGCACTTCTGCCAGGTAGAACGCGATGCTCTTGCCCTCAAGCCCCTTCGCGAGCTTCGCGATTGTCTCCGCGCTGGTCAGATCGAGCCGGTCTGTTGCGGTCAGGTCGAGGATGAGCGCCTTGGGCGGTTGCTCGGCGCTTTCGATCAGCGCCTTCACGTCGTCTCTGACCGTGACCGCATTCGCATAGTACAGTTGCGCATCGGGACGGACGATCAATACCCCCGGCACCGCGATGTCCTCCGGGTGCCGGCCCAGATCCGAGTAGGCACCGACGGCTCCCGGCACGCGCCCGAGAGATGAGACGTGCGGCCGGGCCGTGCGATAGACGACGAACAGGAGCGACGCCACCAGTCCGATGATCATGCCCTGGAGGACGTCGATGAGCAGAACCCCCCACAGCGCCAGGACTCCGAACCAGACCTCGGCGGGCGCCTCTTGCCGGAGTTTTGCCAACTTGCGCGACGCGATGATGTGCCACACCGCGTGAATGATCAGCGCGCCAAGGACGGCCTCCGGCAGCGAGGCGAACAGCGGCGTGAGGAACAGCACCGTCACGATGGTGACGACCCACGTCACGAGGTTGGCTACCTGCGTGCGAGCCCCCGCCCCTTCCTTGACCGCGGACGACGACATCCCGCCGCCGGCAATCATCCCGCCGAAGAGCGCGCTCGCGACGTTCGCCAAGGCGTTGGCGTTGAGCTCCTGATCGGCGTCCACCTCGTAGCCGTGCTTGTCGGCGAACTCGTGCGCCACCCCGAGACCCTCGCTGAACGCGACCAGCAGTACTCCGATCGCGGGTAGCACCATCGCCAACAGGTCCTGGATGGGCACCTGCGGGATGGCGAACGCAGGTAGTCCCTGCGGGAGCGTGCCGACGACTTCAACGCCGTAGTTCTGACTCAAGCCCAGCGCCGAACTGAGGCCGATCGCCCCGAACAGCACGACCAGACCGGACGGCAACTTCTTGCTCAGCATCGGCAGACCGAAGAGAAGCAACATGGCGCCCGCACCCACTGCGAAGGTCACCCAGTTCGCTTGTGGAAGTTCCTTGAGCACGCCGAGAAGCTTCTCGACCGTGTTGCCCTCGGGCTTCTCGACGCCGAAGAGCTTGTACAGCTGGCCCACGGCAACAAAGACCGCGAGGCCGACCACGAATCCGTCCATCACGGGCTTCGACAGGAACTGCGTGACGAAGCCGAGCTTGGCCAGCCCGGCTGCCGCATACACCAGACCGACTACGAGAACGAAGGCCGCTGCATAGACCTGGTATGTCTTGGGATCCGATGCGTTTGCGGCCGCGGATGCGACCAACGCGGCAGCCACCGACGAGGCGAGCAGTGCGGCGGTCGCCGATGTCGCGCCGACCGCAAGATGACGTGAGGTCCCGAAGCAGGGCATAGACGAGGTAGGCCGCCAGAATCGTATAGAGCCCGGCCTGAGGGGGCATCCCGGCGATTCCCGCGTAGGCCATCGCTTCCGGCACCACGAGCCCCCACAGCGTGAGGCCGGCGACGACGTCGAGCGCCAGCCAGGAGCGGTCGTACTCGGGTAGCCATCGGAGGATCGGGATGAACCGCTTCAAGCCGCTTGAGCCTTTGACAGTGTCGCCATGCGCTGTCGCCACAGAACCCTCCTCGCCCGCGGCATGCTCTGCCGGACTCGCATCGTTTGTTCCCGCATCTTCCCCCCTGTACCCCGCCGTTGTATGTTACCCATTGGTGACCAGCTGCAGCAACGGCTGGCTGCCACGAGTGGCCGGCGTCACGACCGCCGAGAGGGGGGATCGACCGTGACCAGTGTTGATGTGACAGAAGCGCGTGTCGTCAGGAAACGTCCCGGCAGGAGCACGAACAGCGAACGCATCCTCGATTCTGCTCAGGAGTTGTTCGCGAAGCACGGACCCGCCGCGGTCACGGTCAGACAAGTCGCCGAGAAGGCCGGTGTCACCCACGCGCTCGTGCACAAGTACTTCGGATCCAAGGACGACCTTGTCAAGGCGGTGATCGACCGAGTAGACACCCGCCGGACGGCGACAGCAAGAGTCGCGGCGTCACTGAGCGACGCCTACCGCGAACTGGTCCCCCAGGTGGTGGCTCAGCGAGACCACAGCATGATGCTCATGCGTTCTGCGATGGAGGGCACGGAGTACGTATCGCTGGCCGAGAGGATCCGGACGACATCGGCGATGGTCGCGCTCGCACGGAAGACCGCGGCTTCAGGTGCCCAACCATCCCCACCGCCGCGAGATATCGATCCACGCGTCCTGGTCTCGGCCATCAGCGCCATGGTTCTAGGTTGGGCGTCGATCGAGGACTGGGTGTGGCCCACCGCTGGGCTTGACCCCGCCGAGAAGGACGAGGTCCATCGGCAGCTGCTGGAGATTGTGAACTATGTGGCAGACTTGGCGCTCGTGGCGCGAGGGGCTGCCGGCCAGGCGTAGTGAGCCCGATGCCTCGGAGAATCCCCCGAGGCGACACTGAACAACGCAGACGTCGGAAGGCGCAGGAATGAAGCGGTTCTCCTCACGAGACTTCATCGCAGGCATCACCAACGCGGTCACCAACATCCCCGATGCGATGGCCAGTGCCGTGCTCGCAGGCCTCAACCCGATTCAAGGCCTGTACGCCATCATGATCGGCACGCCGGTCTCGGCGCTGACCACCAGCTCTCAACTCATGACCGTCGCCGTCACTGGCGCGATGGCGCTCATCGTGGGCGACTCGCTGAAGGCGGTCGCGGCGGCTGACAAGATCGAAGCGCTGATCGTCCTCACGGTTCTCGTGGCCGTGACCCAGATCGTGCTTGGACTCGTGAAGGCAGGCACGTTCGTGCGGTTCGTCTCGAACGCCGTCCTTCAGGGCTTCCTCCTGGGCGTAGCGGTAAACATCGTGCTGTCCCAGGTGGGAGATCTGACGGGTTACAAGAGCGAGGCGCCCGGCAAGGTAGGACAGGCAATCGACACGGTGCTGCATCCGGGGCAGATCAACCTGCAGATGCTGGGCATCGGCCTCCTCACAGTGATACTCGTCCTACTCGCCGAGAGGACGCCGGCGAAGGACTTCGCGTTCCTCATAGCACTGGTTGCATCGACGGTCGCAGCGCTGCTGCTGAGGTGGGACATCCCTACCGTGCAGTCACTGGGCGAGATCCCTCAGGCTTTGCCGAAGCCGACGATGCCGAACCTTGCGCTGGTCTCCGGGCTGATCGTGCCAGCAGCCGCCATCGCGATCGTCGGCCTGATTCAGAGCGCCGGCGTGAGCAAGGGCACCCCTAACAGCGATGGCACCTATCCCGACATGAACCGCGACTTCATCGGCCAGGGGCTCGGCAACGCGGCTTCCGGATTCTTCGGTGGGATGCCCATCGGCGGATCGGTGTCGAGCACGGCCCTCGTCCAGCAGCTCGGAGCGAAGTCGCGCGTCGCCAACTTCGTCGTCGGCCCGATCATCGCGGTCGTCGTGCTGCTCTTCTCGGGTGCGGTCGAGACGATCCCGCTTGCCACTCTTGCGGGGCTGCTGGTCATCATCGGTGTCCGCGCCATCAAGGCCGGTGCCGTCCAGACGGTGTGGCAGACCAGCGTGGCGCCACGAGCCATCATGGGGATCACCTTCGTCGCTGTACTGATGATGCCGATCCAATATGCCGTGATGCTCGGCGTCATCGTGTCCATCTTGCAGTACGTCTATAGCTCGTCGCTCGACGTGCGAGTCGTCGAGCTCGCGCGCGCCGACGACGGCACGTACGCCGAGCAGCCCGCGCCCGAGGTTCTTCCTGACGGCCGGGTCACCGTGCTCGACATCTACGGAAGCGTGTTCTACGCCGGCGCGGACATCATCAGCGGGCTGCTACCGGCGGCGATTGGCTCGCACCGGCCGGCCGCCGTCATTCGCCTGCGCGGGCGCACCGATGTCGGCAGCACGTTCCTCGGCATCGTCGAGCGCTACAGGGGGGAAATAGAAGCAGCTGGCGGCGTCCTGCTGCTTGCGGGCGTCGAGCCGCAATTGCACGAGCAGCTCGAGCGTACCGGCGTACTCGACGCCATCGGGGCCGACCACGTGTGCGAGGCCCAGCCCACGTTGACCGCCTCGGTCAGCGTGGCGGTCGAGACGGCCGAACGATGGCTGAAAGAGAACGAGACGGTGAAGTAGAAGGTACCTAGGTCCACACAACTAAGGGGGGCACCATGGCTGCAGCAGGCACAGGCGGTTCGCCGCTTCTTCCGCGCGGGTCCCAGGTCGTGATCGTGGTCTCGCAAGGTCCCAGCCCGACTCCGCCGGCGAGCTACACCGCGGTGCCGGGAGTGACCGGCCAGTCGCAGGGCGACGCGCTGACTTCGCTCCAAGGCGCGGGATTGCGCACACGCGTATTCACCGACTTCAGCACCACGCACCCGCGGGGTAAGGTCGCCGGCCAGGTTCCACGCGCGAACACGAGCGTCCCTGCCGGATCAGAGGTCAACCTCCTCGTATCGAACGGACCCGCCGATCCCCAGCAGGGTCTCGTGGCGCTTCCGGAGACGGTCGGTTCGAGCGCAGCGGACGCTTCCAGTGCGCTGCAGGCGGCCGGCCTCAACCCGCAGGTAGCTAACGAGTTCAGCCAGACGGTGCCTGCCGGCGTCGTCATGGACCAGCTGCCGCGGTCGACCGACCTGGCGGCGGCGCCGAAGAAGAGCAGCCCGTGGCTCTGGGTCGCGATCGTGGTCGCGGCACTGGTCATCGCAGCAGGAGCGTTCTACTTCCTGCGAGGCTCGCAGGCGGAGATGGTCAAGGTGCCCGACGTCGTCGGCATGCAGCAAGACGAGGCGGCGACCGCCCTTGCTGATGCAGGGTTCCAGGTGACGCCCGAGGAGGCGTCGGAGCCGGGCGATGCGAAAGAGGGCGAAGTGGTCGCGCAGGATCCCGAGGCCGGCGGCGAGGCGCCCAAGGGCAGCAGCGTCACCATCTCGGTGGTCGGAGCGCCCGAGGCGATCGCGGTACCCGATGTCGTCGGGCTGTCGATAGACGCCGCAACAGCAAAGCTCGAGAAGGCCGGACTCCGAGCCAATCCGCGGACGAAGGAGGACGGCTCCGTCAAGCCGGACACCGTCATCGCCCAGTCTCCGGAGGAGGGCACCGAACTCGCCCCCGATTCGAGGGTCGACATCATAGTGGCGGTCGCCCCCGCGGAGTCGGGTCAGATCACGGTCCCCGACGTGACAGGCATGCCGCAGGCCGACGCCCAGAGCGCACTTCGGGATGCCGGGCTCAAGGCCGTGGCGGTGGAGAACCCCAGCGAGTCGGTTGCGAAGGGCTCGGTCATCATGCAGCTGCCGACCGCCGGCACCGTGGTGGTGCCCGGCGCCGAGGTCGCGATCGTGGTGTCGTCTGGCGCTCCCGAGGGAGCCGCGACCGTCAGCGTTCCCCCAGTCGTGGGCATGACCACGGCAGATGCCGAGTCGGCTCTGCGCGCCGCGGGTCTCGGCGTCCAATCGATCGGCGTTTCCGGAACCTCGGAGAAGGTCGGCAACGTGTTCGAGCAGGCTCCCGCAGCGGGTGATTCCGTCCCCGAAGGGAGCACGGTCACGGTGCTCTACGCGGAGTAGGGAGCGTTCGACATGCTGCAAATGCGTGTGTTCGTCGAGCAGGAGCGGGCGCAAGAGGTCGGCGGCTTGCTGCAGTCGGTGCAGGGTGCCCGGCATGTGGTGATCGTCGGACCGACGTTTGACGGCTCGAAGACGCTGATCACCGCCGAGCTCACTCCGGCGATGACCGACCACGTCATGCGCCGGCTGATCGACGCGGGGGTCCTCTCGGAGGAGATCGACGTGCTGCAGTCCGAGACGGTGCCCACGATCGAGGCCGGCGAGCGCTCGTGGCTCGCCCCGCAAAACGAGGCGCTCGTCTGGAGCGCGGTCATCAACCAGGCAAGGACGAACGCCCGATTCAGCGCGAAGTACGCGGTGTTCATGGCCATCGCCGGCATCATCGCCGCCTTCGGCGTCATGACCGAAAACGCCGTCCTCATCGTGGGGGCCATGGCGCTCGCGCCCGACCTGACGCCAGTCACTGCGACGAGCGTGGGCCTCGTGGGGCGCCGGTGGCGGCTCGCGGGAAGAGGCTTGTTGACGCTCGTGATCGGATACGCCTTCACTACTTTCGCGGCTGGGGTAACCTCGTGGTTCTTGCAGGTCACGGGTCTACCAAGCGCGTACGAGTTGCCCATAGCGACGGTGGAGGCGGTCGCCAGCTACAGCATGATGATCATCATCATCGCCTTCGCGGCAGGCGTCGCCGGCATCTTCGCCTTCGAGACGAAGGCTGGCGCGGCGGTTGGAGTGGCAATTTCGGTGACCACCATCCCGGCCGCGGCCTACGTTGGCACCTCGATCGGCCTGCACCAGACGACGAACACAACCGAGGCGCTCGTTATGCTCGGTGTGAACGTACTGATGCTCCTGCTCGGGGCAAGCGCGGGGCTCGTCGTGCAGCTCGCGGTGGCCCGGCGGCGCGGTGTCGTGGCTTCATCTGCGCGCGAGCAGACACCCGGCACGATCGAGGAGGCTTCGAGATGACGTCACGATTCACGGAACCGCAAGAACCCCCGAACGACCTCGCACCGAGCGGACTGACCACGCCTCGGGCGGCGGCCGTTGCCGGCGTGGCGTTCGCCCTGTTGTTCGTGGCGTCTGTTCTGATCATCAGATCGTTCGTGGATCCTCCGCCGACCGGCTCCCTGTCGGGCGTCGCCGAGGTGCTCGGCGGCTACGTTTCGGTCGCTAGCGCGTACCTCGTGCCGTTCTCGGGAATCGCTTTCCTGTGGTTCATCGGGGTGGTGCGCGACCGCATCGGCGTCTACGAGGACAGGTTCTTCGCGACGGTGTTTCTCGGCAGCGGTCTGGTGTTTGTCGCGATACTCTTCTCGGCTGCCGGCGTAGCCGCCGGCGCGCTGACGCTCACCCAGCCCACGCCGGCCACGCTCGACCTCGGCAAATCGATCGCCCGCGGGATGTTCTACCTGTACGGGGCCCGCAGTGCAGGCGTGTTCACGATCGTGACGTCGATGATCGTGCTCCGCACGGGGGCGGTCCCCAGATGGGCCGCGTTCACGGGTTTGGTGATCGGCCTCGTGCTGCTCCTCAGCGTGCAGTCGTTCGAGCTCGTCATCCTGCTCTTCCCCGCTTGGGTCCTGCTCCTGAGCCTGGTCATTCTGCTGCGGGGGCCAGCGGCCAGAACGTAGCAGTGGCGGCCCATCCGCACTAGAACGCCTGCGACAGTCCGTGCTTCGCTGCTGTGCTGACTCCTACTTGGACTTGTCCATGGCCGACTGGATCAGCGCCATCACCAGGGCCATGATGGCGACGACCATGCCGCCAAGAATGACGATGAGCCCGTTCTTGGAATCGCTCAGGTAGTAGATGACCCCTCCGAGCGCCGTGACCAGCGTGCCCACTCCGGCTGCTATCCAGTACGTCTTCACGATGTTGCTCCTCCCCCTGTGATGATCAGACATCAAACGCGGACGTGTGACACGTCCCTTCGGACAATCCTCGGACTGCACGATCGGTGCGTGAAACGATGCGGGCCCTGACCCCCCGGTCGGGGCCCGCATCGCTCCCTCGAGACTCATGCTGTGCTATCCAGCTGCGCCGCCGCCCACGGACTGGGCCGACGAGTGCTCGTGCAACTCCTGCTCGGTCTCGATCGACTCGGGCTTGAGGTCGAAGGTGACCTTCCTCAACGTGCCGGTGAACGCGTACGGAGCCTTGTCCGCGTAGGCCTCGTCCACGACGCCGCCGTTGTCGCGGCCCATGTCCATACCCGCGTAGGTGGTGAAGAGCATCGCGCAGGTGTGGTCGAGACGGCCCTCGCCGATCTGCCGGTCGTTCGCCCAGAGGCTCACGGCTCCGCCAGAACCCGGCTTTGGCTCGTCGATCGTGAACAGCATCTTGACCTTCACGTCGCCGGTCGGGATCGGCTCGGTCGAGACCTGCTTGTACGTATCCACGCCGAGGAACTGGTACGTGTGGACCAGGTGGCCCTGTTCGTCCACCCACAGCGCGAAACCGCCGATGAAGTCGGCGAACGCGCACAGGACACCCTCGGCACCTCCCTCGGGGACGTTGATGTCGGCCTCGATCGCGTACGAGCGCCCGTAGATGCGCGGGATGACCGTGGTCGAGACGTTCTGGACGTCACCGGCGAACTCGAACCGGGTGGTCGTGGGCATGGGAGGCAGGACGCCGAAGAAGACGGCCATGCCGCCGAGCAGCGGCAGGGCGCGGTTGCGCTCGGCCTCCTGCCAGAAGAGCTCGCGCAGCTCGGCCAGCTTCTCTGGCTGCTCGGCGGCGAGATCGTGGGCCTGCGAGAAGTCGTCCGGCAGGTAGTAGAGCTCCCACTTGTCCTGGTCCGGGTCGTAGCCGCTGCCCGGCCTGAACTTGTCGAGCGTGGCCGGCGAGAAGTCCCACGGGAGCTTGTCGAGCCGGGCGCACGCCCACCAGCCGTCCTTGTAGATGGCGCGGCTGCCATACATCTCGAAGTACTGGACCGTGTGCTGTTCCGCGGCGTCAGGGTCATCCAGCGTGTACGTGAACGGCGTGCCGTCCATGGGCTCCTGCTCGATCCCGTCGACCACCTTGGGCACCGGGATGCCGACCAGGTCGAGGATCGTGGGCGCGACGTCGATGCAGTGCGTGAACTGCGAGCGCACGTCGCCGCCGGCCTTGATGCGGTTCGGCCAGGCCACGACCATCGGGTCGCGGTCGCCGCCCAGGTGGCTCGCCATCTGCTTGCCCCACTGGAACGGCGTGTTCTGGGCGTGGGCCCACGCGGCCGCGAAGTGCGGGGCGCTGTGCTCGCCGCCGAGACCCTCGAGACCGCCGAACTTCTCGATGAGGGCCAGCTGCTCCTCGGCATTGAGGACCAGTCCGTTGAAGAACGTCGTCTCGTTGAAGGACCCGGTGATCGTGCCCTCCATGGACGCGCCGTTGTCGCCCCAGATGTAGATGATCAGCGTGTTGTCGAGCTCGCCCATCTCGTCGACAGCGTCGACGAGGCGGCCGATGTTCCAGTCGGTGTTCTCCGAGAAGCCGGCGAAGACCTCCATCTGGCGGGCGTAGAGCTTCTTCTCGGCGTCGCTGAGGCCGTCCCACGCGGGGTACGGGTCGGGTCGCGGCGCGAGGTCGGTGTCCTCCGGGACGATCCCGAGCTTCTTCTGGCGCTCGATGGTGCGCTCGCGGTACTTGTCCCAGCCGTCGTCGAACTGGCCCTTGTACTTGTCGGCCCACTCGCTGGCGACGTGGTGCGGAGCGTGCGTCGCGCCGGTGGAGTAGTAGACGAACCACGGCTTCTGCGGATCGTGGGCTCGCACCGAGTGGAGCCACTCGATCGACTTGTCGGTGATGTCGTCCGGGAAGTAGTAGAGCTTGCCGTCCTTGCCCTCCGGCACGCCGAGGACCGAGTTGTCCTGCGTGATGACCGGGTCGTACTGGCCGGCGGCGCCGGTCAGGAAGCCCCACCAGTGGTCGAAGCCCCACGCCTGCGGCCAGTGCTCGAACGGCCCCGCGGGACCCATCTCGCGTCCCGGGCGTCATGTGCCACTTGCCGAAGCCGCCGGTGATGTAGCCGTTCTCCTTCAGGATCCGCGGCAGGGCCGTGCAGCTCCGCGGCCGAGTCCCTGTGTAGCCCGGGAACGGCCCGGGGAACTCCGCGATCCCGCCCATGCCCACGCGGTGGTGGTTGCGCCCGGTGAGGAGCGCGGCGCGCGTCGGCGAGCACACGGCCGTCACGTGGAAGCGGTTGTAGGTGAGGCCCATCTGCTGGACGCGGGTGAGCGTCGGCGTCCGGATCTCGCCGCCGAACGTCTCGGGGCCGCCGAAGCCGGCGTCGTCCACCAGGATGACCAGCACGTTGGGCGCCTCGTCGGGCGCCTTCGGTCCGGGAATCATCGACCAGTCGCCGACGGACTCGTCCATCGTGTGGCCGATCGACCCGCCGAAGGTGCGGTCCGGGATGGGGAGGACGGTCCGGTCCTGGGCGAACTTGCCCATCGCCTCGGCGAGTGACGACTTCAGCTCCCTGATGCCGCCCTCATCGGACTGGGCGACCGACTTGGCCATCGAGCCGGAAAGCGCCTGCTCGATGGGGAAGCGCTGGTCGTCGGAGGCCATGACGATGACCGCTGCCGAACCGTTGGGCAGGTTCTCGCCGATCTTGCCCTGAATCCCGGACTTGACCTTGTGGCTCGCGAACTTGCCTGCGATGGCGCCTGCTGCGGCTCCCACCGCGATCGCCGGCAGCATCGCCGGGGCGAACAGCCCGACGATGACGCCCACCCCGCCGCCCCAGCCCGCACCCTTGCGGCCGAGGTGATTGCCGGTGTCGGCGACGGTGACGTTGCCGTCCGCGTCCTTGGAGACGAGGATGGCGCCCTCGATCTTGACCGTCTTGCCCTTCACGAGCCCGACGAGCCCGTCGAAGTCCTTCTGCGCCGAGTCGACGTCCTTGTATACGCCGACGACGACATCCATCAGTTGATCGCCCATGACTTCCCCTCTCGCTGTGGACACTGCAGAGTCAGAACGCGCGCGACGCCGGGCCTGCGCGTGTCCAGCTCTTCGGCCAGTCGCCGCTAGCCCCTGAGGCTCGCCGGCTTCGTGAGCACGTACGCGAGAACCCCGATCAGCGGGAGCCAGAAGAGCAGGAGGATCCAGCCCGCCTTGGCCCAACCGGACAGGTCGTCACGCTTGAACACGTCGGCACAAGGTCACGATGAACATCCAGATGAACAAGAAGAGGAAGTAGAACGCCAGCATGTACAGAGCGAACGTGATGAACCCGCCAGGTAGCATCGGGACCCCCCATGATTGCAGTGACTACGTCGGCCGCGGGCACGGCGTGCCCGTGGATTGTACGTACCCATCCCTCGCTTCGCGCGGCCATCCGCCGCTAGGAGCTGACCGCGCACACGGCGGCCCTCGCGCCGTCGGGTTGCCGGCGTCCGCTGCCGACAACCGAACGCGAGGGCCGTCGCTCAGGTCATCTCGACTGCAGAGCGCCAGCGCTACGCGTTCTTGAGCTTGAACGCCATCACGATCGCCGCGATGCCACCGGCGATAGCGAAGATGGCGAACACCCACGGCAGCGCGAGGCTGGCCGGGAACGGGTTGAAGAGCAGGAACCCACCGAACAGGATGCTCACGACGCCGAGAATACCGACGCCCCAGCCGCCGCCCTTGAACGCCATGATCAGCTCGACGACGCCGTAGATGATGCCCTGGATACCGAGAACCCACACGTAGATGGTGGCGAGGCCCGACGGTGGCCAGCAGCGGCGTCCTGCTCATGGCATCGAGCACGACGAGGCCGGCGAAGATGCCGAGGATGCCGGCGAAGAGCTTCCAGCCCCACTGCGTGCGGTCGACGAAGAGCGTGCAGAGCTTGACGATGCCGCCGATGAACCAGTAGACGCCGACGAGCCACGCGATCCAGATGCTGGTCTCTGCCGGGTGCGCGAGCAGCAGAAGGCCCAAGCCGATGGCGACGATACCCATGACCAGCGGTGCCCACCACATCGAGTCGTCTGGCCTGTCCGGTACTGACCGCCGTGCTTGAAGCTGCCATGTGATCCTCCTCGTATGAAGTGCGGACCGAACTGCGTCGGAATCCGCGTTCCCCTTACGGCGCCGAGGTATCCCGGCGCCGACATAGATACTAGCCCATCTTACCTAGCGGTCAATCGCTGCTCCCGGGCTGGCTGCAGAGTAGGACGTACTGACCGTGGGGTAACATCATCGAGACGCACGCGGACACGACACCCGGAGGGACCCCGATGGACGAGCTCGACAGCAGCGCCACCCCGCTCGAGCCGCAGACGACGGGCGCGCCCAGCGGGAACCCCGAGGGCCCGCGGCCAGACGGACCTGAGGCGGCGACGCCAAGAAGCCCATCAGCGTGTGGGTCTGGGTCGGCGTCGCGGCCGCAGTCCTCATCGTGGCTGCGCTGCTCTACTCGTCGTCGAGCGGTGGTGGCGGTCTCGCACTCCTGCTGCGTGGAGGCAACGTCACCGTGCCGCTCGTGCGTCGGCCAGCCGCAGGCCCAGGCCGAGGCCCTCATCACGGCATCGGGCCTCCGCGTCGGCCAGGTCAGCGAGGTCGACACCCTCGCGGTTCCCCCGGGGACGGTCGTCCAGCAGTCCCCCGCCCCCGACACCAAGGTGAAGGCGGACTCCGCCGTCGATATCGCCGTCTCGGCGGTGCCGCAAGTCCAGGTGCCGGACGTCACCGGCAAGACCGAATCGGCCGCCTCCGAGACACTCGCCGAGCAGGGCCTGCGCATCGGGACCATCGAGCTACGTGTACGACCCCGACGTGGACGCCGGCGACATCACCGCACAGGACCCGAGCCCGAGCACGGTGGTCGCGGTGGGCTCGGCCGTGGACATCACGATCTCGAAGGGCGAGCAAGCAGGGCGTGGTCCCGAACGTGGTCGGCCTGGCGCAGAGCGATGCCGAGTCCACCCTCGAGGGTGCCGGCTTCAAGTCGACGAGCAAGAAGACGACGAGCACCAGCGTCCCCGCCGGTGACGTCATCAGCCAGTCCCCGGCGGCCGGCGTGGTCGCGGCGGCCGGCAGCACCGTCGTCGATCACCGTCTCGACCGGAGAGCCCGCGCCCGCCGAGCCGAGCGAGCCGCCCCGGCCGAGCCCACCACTCCCCCGACTGAGAGCGCTGCGCCCCGGCCGAGCCGGCCGCTCCTGAGCAGCCGGCGACACCGGAGACGCCGCCAGCCGACAAGCCCTCGACGAAGCCCGAGCCGGCGCAGGTCTCGGTACCCGACCTCATCGGCATGCGCGTGATCGAGGCGCTCAGGTCACTTCGCAAGGCGAACGCTCAAGTTCGAGATCGCGTGGGGCACCTCGGAGAAGGACATACTTGTCGTGATCGAGCAGGATCCGAGCGCGGGCACGAAGGTCGATCCGGGCACGGCGGTCAAGATCACCATCGGTCTGCCCTCGTTCTCCTTCGAGAAGCCGGCGCAGCAGCCCGCCACGCAGCCAGCCCCGGCGCCTGCGCCGCAGCCCGCACCGCACCTGCGCCGCAGCCCGCGACCCGCCGACGCAGCCATCGACGGCGCAAGCTCTGGCGCGAGACCCGACGCCCTAGCGTCCGCGACGGCGAGCGTGCCAGGCCCGTGACACGCGCCAACGCGCACGGCACCTGACGTCAGACTGACAGGAGGTGGGCCGCCGTGACGGCCCCAAGCACGAGCAGACGACGCTTCACGCGAAGCGCAACGAAACGATCCGCCAGCCGAGCGCGCGGACCTCGTCGCCCGAGTCGCGAACCCGCCTGTCGCGTGAGGAGACGACGGCGGCGATTCTCGATGCCGCCGAGGAGCTCTTCTCGCGCCGCGATCCCAACCAGGGTGACGGTTCGCGAGATCGCCGAGAAGGCCGGCGTGACCCACCCGCTCGTGCACCAGTACGTCGGGTCGAAGACGGACATCCTCGATGCGGTCATCACAGCGCGGTGCGCCCGCTCGGCACAAGATCATGGCCGAGCATCCGGACTTCCGGGAGGTCATGCCGCTCCTGTTCGCGGACGTCGCTGAGCCGGCGAGTCCACTCGCAGGTCGATCCTCCGCTCGGCGATGGACGGGGTCGACTACGCCCCCTTCGAGGACCGGATGGAGACCGGCACGATGCTGCTCGGGCTCGCGAATGACGCAGCCGCTCAGGGAGCGGTCCGCGACCGCCGGCCCCCGGCGCCATGGATCCGCAGAATCGTCACTCGCCGGCCATGGTGGCGCTCGCGTACGGATGGGTGGCCACGCAGGACTGGCTGGTCCAGATCTTCGAGCTGGAGGACGAAGACCCGGCCGAGGTGCAGCGTCAGATCGAGACATCTGCGTGTACGTCGCCGATCTGGTGTTCCCGCCGGCCGAAGAGTCCCACGCCGACGAGGCTAGCGACGTGCCCCAGCTTCGGCACGCCGCGCCGAGACATCGGCCATTCGATGTGAACCCGAACTCCTGCTACTGTGTGTGACCGCTGGGTAAGAAGAGAGCGGCGCGACGAGCGCCCCAAGCACGTCGGACGACCAAGAGGGGGCATCATGGGATTGAGAGATCGAGTCGGCGGAGGACCCGGTCCGGGCGGCGGAGGGCTGAGGCGGTGGCGGCCCGATCCGCTATCAGATGCGCGAGAAGATGTTCGCGATCGGCGACGACGCCTGGATCGAGGACAGCAACGGGAACCGCGCCTACAAGGCCGACGGCAAGGCGCTGCAGGATGCGCAGCACCTTCGTGCTCGAGGACGCGAGCCGGCAACGAGGTCGCGTCCATCCAGGAGAAGATGCTGCACATCAAGGACACGATGGAGATCGAGCGCGGCGGTCGCAAGATCGCCACCGTCAAGAAGGCGCTCATCTCGCCGCTGCGCGACCGCTTCGACGTCAAGATCGAAGGCGGCGAGGACTGGGACGTCCAAGGCAACATCGTCAACCACGAGTACGAGATCACGAGCGGTCGTGATAAGGTCGCCGAGGTCTCGATGAAGTGGTTCCGCGTTCGTGACACGTACGGCATCGAGGTCACGCCCGGACAGGACGTCGGGCTGGTACTGGCAGTCGCCGTGGCGCTCGACGAGATGCGCCGCGGTCAGTAGATCACGGTCAATCGGTTTCAACGAGAGGGGTATCACATGTTTGGAAGCGCTTCCGTGTTCAGCAGTAACCCGGTTCTGGAGTTCTTCTGGTGGATGCTGATGTTCTACCTGTTCTTCATGGTCATCATGCTGTTCATCCAGATCTTCGCCGACATCTTCCGTCGCGAGAATCTGTCCGGCTGGGGCAAGGCCGGCTGGATCATCCTGCTCTTCATCCTCCCGTTCCTCGGCGCCATCATCTACATGATCGCTCGCCCGAAGAACACCGAGCAGGACCAGCGTCTCATGGCTGAGGCACAGGCCACCCAGGCGCGTCTGCAGGGCGGCTCGGCGCTGGACGACATCGCCAAGGCCCAGGCGCTGCTCGACAAGAACGCCATCACGCAGGCCGAGTTCGAGGCCATCAAGGCCAAGGCGCTCGCGCAGTAGCAGACCGCGCGGTACGCAATCGCCGCGCGCACCAGCTCGGCGGCAATCGGATACGCAAGAGGAGCCGTCCCGGCCGGGGCGGCTCCTCTGTTGTTGCCGATGTCTGCGTCGAGCTCGGCAGCGTTCGGCGCGCGCATCCGCTGCGTCTGCGCTACGCGTGCTCTCCGGCCGCCCTGCTCGGCCTGCTCCGGGAGGCGTCGCACCCACGCCAACGCCAGCAGCGCGAACAGCGCGAGGAACGCGAGGCCGGCTCGGAGACGCCTCCAGCTGCGCCTCGGAGTAGACCGCGACGATCTCGGCGGTCTGATCGGCGGGCAGGCCGGCATCCGTCGGCGGCCGCCTCCACCTCGCGGTCGAGACGAAGTTGGCGCTCTTCTCGGCGGTGGCGGCGACCTCCTGCTTCACGTTGTCGGGAAGGTTCGGGCTCTCGAGCACCGCGGTGCTGAAGTTCGTCGCCAGCATGCCGATGACGATCGATCCGACCAGCGCCACGCCAAGCGAGGCGCCGAGGTTCAGCGACGTCCCCTGCAGGCCGCCGGCCTCACCGCCGCGCGACGAGTCGACCGACGACATGATGACGTTGCCGACCTGCGAAGCGAGCAGCCCCAGCCCCGCGCCGATCAGCGCCATGCCGATGGCGAAGCCCGTGGTGGCCAGATCCGGTCCCAGGAAGTAGAGGAGCACGACCTCGCCAACGAGCAACGCCGCCAGACCGCGTTTCACGATCAGCTTGGGCGAGAAGCGTCCGGTCAGCGCCGAGCCACCGAGCGCGAACAGGAACAGCGCGATCGAGAGCGGCAGTATCGTCTTGCCCGTCTGCAGCGCGTCGAAGCCGAGCACGGTCTGCAGATAGAGCGGCAGCACGAAGAACGTCGCCTGGATGATGAACGCCTGGCACGACTGGACGATCAGGCCCGCCTTCATCCGCGGGATACCGAGCAGGGCCATGTCCAGCAGCGGCTCGTCGCCGCGCTCCTTGACGGCCGCTTCGCGCCGCGCGAACAGCGTCAGAAGGAAGCCGCCGATGATGATCAGCCACAGGGTCGGCGACAGGCCCGAGCGGAGTGAGCGGCACTCCGTTGACGACCGGGACGCCGGCCTTCGGCGTGATCCATCCCCACTGGCTCGACTTCAGAACGCCAAGCACGATCGCCCCAAGTCCCGCGGCCGACAGCGCCGCGCCGAGCACGTCGAGCTTGGTCTTGCGAGGAGTCGACGCCGGGATCAGCTTGAGGAACAGCATGAGGAACAGCACGATGACCGTCTCGGCGGCGAAGACGTAGCGCCACGAGTAGTAGGCCGTCACCCATCCGCCGATGAGCGGACCTGCCGCCATCGACGCCCCGGCCACTCCGCCGAGGATCCCGAAGCAGAGGGCGCGCTGCTTGCCCTGGTAGGTCGCAGCGGTCAGCGCCGCGATCGCCGGGATGACGAGCACCGCGCCGAGGCCCTCGATGAGCGACCAGCCGAACAGCAAGGTCTGGAGGTCCGGCGAGAACGCCGTGATCAGCGAGCCGGTGCCGTACACGAGCAAGCCGAGAATGAACGCGCGCTTCGCGCCCCATCGGTCGCCGAGCTTGCCGCCGATGAGCATGAAGGCCGCCATGACAAGCGTGTACATCGTGATGGCAGTCTGCATGCCGGCGACAGTCGTGTTGAGCTCGGCGGCGACCTGCGTGATCGAGACGTTCATCACGGTGGTGTCGAGCACCATGACGAACTGCGCCGCGGCGAGCATGCCGATGACGCCCCAGCCCACCTTCTTCTCGGTCGATGCTGTGTCTTGAGCCATCGTCTCCCCCACCTCAATGCTCACACGCGTGAGCAGCCCTCTGAGAACCCGCCGTACTTGTATCCTAGCTCAGCATCTCGCCTTCAGGCTCGGTCTCGCCCACGGCGCGCAACGCCGAACGCAGGAAGAATGGACCGGTGGCCTCGTTGAGCACGACCGTAGCGATGATGAGCGTTGAGAACGCCGGTCCCGCTGTCGGGAACTCCACGGCGATCGTCGAGGCGAGCGCGAGTGCGATGCCGGCCTGGGGCACGAACGCCCGCCACGCGACGCGGCGAACCACAGGGGGCTCCTTCGCCACCACCATCGCCGCCGAAGATCCCGCCCAGAGCCCCGCTACGCGCAGGATCCAGAGAACGGCGGCCGGAACCGCTGCGGCGATCAGCGCTTCAAGGTGCAGGCCCAGCCCGGTGAGCGTGAAGAACACCACGTATACCCAAGGGGCGAGGCTCTCGAGTACCCCAGCGAACCGCTCGGGTGTGCGCGACAGATTCGCGACCAAGAGGCCGGCGATCATACACACGAGCAGCGCCTCGATCTCCACCTCGATTCCGAGCCCTGCCTGAGCCATGTGCATCGCATACTCCGCAAGCCATGCGGCGAGCGCTGAGATCGCAACGATGAGTACGCCGACCACGATCGCGGATCGTACGCGTGCGACGATGACCCGCAGCAAGACGCCCACGAGCAGTCCGGCGAGGACGGCGAGCACGAGCCCTGCGACCACGCTCATGAGGACTTCAGACGCCGAACCTCCATCTCCGACCAGTGCCTTGGACACCATGAGCGACATGGAGAACGCCGAGACCACCACGACGTCCATCACCACCGTCGCTCCCAGAACCAGCTTGGTGAACGGGCCGGCCGATCGAGACTCGGAAATGACCGCGATCGCCTCGGGAGGAGAGAGGGCGAGCATCACCGTGCCGGCCATGATGGCCGCAGCCAGCCTGGCCTCAGCGGGCACGCTCGGAAGCAGCGTGAACACCGCCACTCCGACCACGACCGGAACCACCACGGTCATACCGATGACTTGAGAGGCGATGGCGCGGATCCTCGGCTTGATGCTGCGCCAGACGAGGTGACTTCCGGCTATGAAGCCGATCACGCCGAGTGCGACGGCCGACACCACCGGGAACGCGACGTTGGCGGTCTCCACCAACGACTTGACCGCGAGGCCCGAGAGCGCCCCCACCGCCAGATAGACGGGCAGACGTGGCACGTTCAGGCGCGCGAATCCCTCACCGGCCACGTAGGCCAAGGCGCAGACCCCCGCAAGCGCGACGAAGGCGAACGAGGCTCATGTGTCTCCATCCATTCGCGGGGCCCTAGACCCCCGTCGGTCCCATTTCGCGCTTCTCTCGCTCGAGATTGGCCTGGCGGCGGAAGTTGAGTGCCTCGACGCCGAGCGAGAACAGAATCGCGAAGTAGACGTAGTTGCGGTCGAACTCCTGGCCGAAGCCGTCTGCGATCAGCAGCACGCCTACGAGCACCAGGAACGTCAACGCAAGCATCTTGATCGACGGATGCTTCTCGATGAAGTCGGCGAGTTTGCCCGCGTAGAACATCATGGCGCCTATGGCGATGGTCATCGCGACGATGATGATCCAGGTCTCCGAAGTCAGGCCGACCGCTGTCAGCACCGAGTCGATGGCGAACACCATGTCGACGACGACGATCTGCGCGATGATGCCGGCCATCCCCGCCTTCGAGGGCTTGGCGGGCTTCTCGTCCTCGTCCTCCTTCAGCTCGGTCGCCTTGTAGATCTCGGTGACCGCCTTGTAGGTCAGGAACAACCCGCCGGACAGCAGGATGACGTCTTTGATGCTGAATTCGTGTCCAGCGATGGTGAACAGCGTCTGGTCGAGTCCCAGCAGCCAGGTGATGCCGAGAACCATGACGATCCGGCCGATCAGCGCCAGTCCGAGACCGATCTTGCGGACCTTGTCCCGGCTCTCGAGCGGCACATCTTGCGTGACGATCGCCAGGAAGATGACGTTGTCGACGCCAAGGACGAGTTCCAGGACCGTGAGGGTGAAGAGCGCCACCATGTTCGCGGGCGTCAAGAAGCTCAAGCATGCTGTGTTTCCTCCATCTGTCGGGGCCAGTGCGCCCATTATCGCTGAACACGCACTGTAGCGCGTGCGATGTTCGTCGGGTGCCTGCGCTCTAGGGCTCGGGTTCTTGCTCGTCGCTCGAATCCGTGCCGACTGGCGGTTCGACATCGCCGCCCCGTCGCTCCAGTCGCGTCGTACGCCTCGCCCACCCCAGCGCTCGACCACCGGTCTCGACGGCCTTCTGCGGGGCGCTGGCGACCAGCGGCGTGAGATCCGTGGCCGTCGGCGTCTGCCAGCCGAGCCAGTACGTGACGAGACGCAGCGCGACGACCAGCACGACCGTCACCAACAGAGCGAGCGGCTTCACCACGTTGAGCCAGCTGACGAGCGTGACGTAGGTCACGCACCCGGCAACTGCCACAGAGGCGTAGAACCCGCCGGGGCGCAGCACCTGGGGAACATCGTTGGTGAGCACGTCTCTCAGAAGCCCCCCGCCAACCGCCGTGACCGTGCCGAGAAGGAGCGCCGGGATGATCGCGAGTCCCGCGAGCAGTGCCTTGTCCGAACCGATCGCAGCGAAGATCCCGAGCGAGATCGCATCGACGAAGAACAGGCTCCACTGCAGACGATCAGCGAGCGAGAAGAAGAAGAACACCACCAGGGCGGCGGCGAGGGCGGCGATCAGGAGCCGGGGGTTCTGGAGCGCGTACACCTCGGTATTCAGCAGAACATCTCGGATGATTCCTCCGCCGAGTCCCGAGATGACCGCGAGGGTGAGCACGCCGACGAGATCGAATCGGAGCCTCACGCCCACGAGCGCTCCTGCAAGCGCGCCTGCGAACGTGGCCGTGACCTCGAAAGCGACCGGCACCTGTGCAGCGACCTCAGTCACGGGCGCCGAGGTCGTGGCCGCCGAAGGCAGCGCGCTCGCAACGAACTGCTGCGCGGTGGTGGTGATCATGCTGCCCAGTTCGGCCGGCGGGACTGTAGGCACCGATGCCGCCACCGACTGCGTCGTGGTCGAAGCAATGGTGAGCAGACTCATGAAGACCCCCGTGTGCCTGGCCACGCAGACGCACCGCGATCGGCCGATGGATAGAAGGATATCCGAACGAGGAACAGAATACCCAAACGCAACTTACCGAGCGGTCAGCTTGCGGTAGACTGTCGCTGAGGACGGGTGATCGGCGTCACCTCCGCGATCGAGGATGCTCGATCGTGTGAGTTCGGGCACATGCGAGGTAGTGCGACGGAGTCGACTGAGGGGTGGACCAATGAACGTGACTGTCTTGCTCGAGATTCTGGTTGTCCTGGGTGCCATCGTCATGGGTGTTCGCATGGGCGGCATCGGCCTGGGCCTCTGGGGTGTCGCAGGCGTCGGCGTCCTGGTGTTCATATTCGGAATGCCGCCCGGCTCGCCTCCCGGTTCGGCGATGCTCATCATCATCGCGGTCATCACTGCGGCGGGCGCGATGCAGGCGGCCGGCGGCATCGACTTCCTCGTGCAAGTCGCGACCAAGATCATCCAGAAGAACCCGAAGCAGCTGAACTACATCGCGCCGCTCGTGAGCTTCATCTTCACGGTGGCCGCGGGTACCTCGAACATCTTCTATCCGCTGCTCCCGGTCATCTACCAGACCGCCTACGACAACAACATCCGTCCCGAGCGTCCGCTTGCGACCGCGACCGTCGCCAACGTCTACGGCATCACCTGTAGCCCGGTCTCGGCGGCGATGGCGGCATTGATCGGACTGGTCGCAGTCGCGCCGTACAACTTCTCGCTCGGCAAGGTCCTGATCATCACGGTGCCGTCAGCCCTGGTCGCGATCATCGTCATGGCGTTCGTGCAGAACAAGCTCGGCAAGGAGCTCGCGGACGACCCGGTCTATCAGGAGAAGCTGAAGGCCGGTCTCATCGCGCCGCCGAAGTCCGAGAAGGCGGCCGGCGAGCCGATGCCCGAGCTCCCGAAGGGCGCAGCACTGAGCGCCTACCTGTTCCTCGCCGGCGTGGTGCTCGTCGTGCTGACGGCGTTCCCGGCGTTCCAGCAGATGGTGCCGGATGCGGCGACCGGCGAGATGGTCGCGGTCTCCGCCACCACGATCATCCAGATCATCATGTTCGTCGTCGCACTGCTCATCGTCATCTTCACCAAGATCGAGCCCGGGTCGATTCCGAAGCAGTCGGTCTTCGGCTCCGGCATCGTCGCAGTCCTCGCGCTGTTCGGTGTCGCGTGGCTCGCCGACACGTTCGTCGCGTTCTACAACGCGCAGATCGTCGCGTTGCTGAGCGACGTGGCCACCGCAGCTCCGCTCATGTTCGCCGTTGCGATATTCATCCTCGCGGCGCTGACGACGAGCCAGTCGGCGACCACTCGTACGCTGATCCCGATCGGCCTGTCGATCTTCCCGGCCGTCGGCCCGATCATCGCCATGTGGCAGGCCCTGTCCGGCGTGCTGTTCCTCCCGGCGAACGGAACGCAGCTCGCCGCGGTAGCGGTCGACGAGACCGGCACGACCAAGATCGGCAAGGCAGTCGTCAACCACTCGTTCATGATTCCGCTGCTGGTCAGCACGGTCGTCGCGGTTGGCGTCGGTCTTGTCATCTCGCAGTTCGTCTAGGTCCGCGAAACGATAGAAGGAGTCCCCCTGATGGATGAGTCACAGGTCAAAGCTGCCGCTCGGGCGATGATGCCCGAGATCATGGACGAGCTCGCCACGCTCGTCACGCACGCGTCGTGCGCGTTCCCGGGCTTCCCGCCCGAGCCCGTGCATGCCGCGCGCGCGCAGGTCATCAAGATGTTCGAGAACGCCGGCTTCGCGGTCGAGGAACTCGATCTCGAGGGCGGCGGCTACCCGGCGGTCTGGGGCGAGATCCCGGCGCCTGAAGGTGCGCCGACGATACTGCTGTACGGGCACTACGACGTGCAGCCCGCGCCGATGGACCAGGGATGGACCACCGATCCGTGGACGCCGACGATGAAGGACGACGGCCGCATGTACGGGCGCGGAGCCGCCGACGACAAGAGCGGTCCTGCGATTCACGCCGGCACGCTGCGCATCTTCGACGGGAAGCCTCCTGTCGGCATCAAGGTCATCATCGAGGGCGAGGAAGAGACGCTCTCGCAGCTCGAGGCCTTCGTCGAGAAGCACCCCGAGCGCTTCAAGGCCGACTGCATGATCGTGGCCGACATGGGCAACATCGAGTGCGGCCTTCCGGTCCTGACCACGATGCTGCGCGGCCACTGCCAGTGCACCGTCGAGGTCCGCACCATCGATCACCCGCTGCACTCGGGCGTGTTCGGCGGACCGGTGCCGGATGCGTTCGTGTCCCTGATGCGGCTGCTGAACAAGCTGTGGGACGACAACGGCAACACCATCGTCCCCGGGCTCCACAAGTTCGACTGGCCCGGCGCCGACTATCCCGAGCCGCTCGTGCGCGAGATGGCGGGCGTGCTGCCCGGTGTCGAGATCAACGGCGACGCCTCCATCGGCTCGATGCTGTGGAGCCAGCCGAACGCGACTGTCATCGGCATCGACGGCGTGCCGTGCATCGCGGACGCCGGCAACGTGCTGCTCCCTGTCGCGCGCGCCAAGGTCGCGATGCGCATCGCGCCCGGCGCCGATCCCGAGGTCGAGCTCGGCAAGCTCATGGACTACCTGCGGGAATCCGCGCCGTGGGGCGTCCAGGTCGAGGTCAAGAAGGTCAAGGCCTCCGACGCGTTCATGGCGCCGAAGGGCGGCCCCGCGATGGCTGCGGCGCTGGACGCGCTGCGAGCGGCCTACGACGGCGTGGAGCCCTCGGAGGTCGGCAGCGGCGGCTCGATCCCGCTGCTCGAGACGCTCATGAAGGCCTCCCCGGGTGCCGAGTTCATCCTGCTCGGTGCCGAGGACGCGAAGGCCAACATCCACGGCGCCAACGAGAGCGTCCATCCCGACGAGATCGAGCGCATGATCGTCGCCCAGGCGCTGCTGATCCAGAAGCTCGCCGATCAGGCGAAGGGCTAGGCGCGGACTGATGGCTGACAAGAACAGTACTGCTTCGCCCTCCGGCGGATCGATGACCCGCACACAAGCGGTGTTCATCGGCGTCGGAGCGATGGTAGGTGCCGGCATCTTCGCCCTTCTCGGCGAGGCGGGAGCGATCGCGCTTTCGGCCGTCTGGATATCGTTCCTGATTGCCGGCATCATCGCCGCGCTGCAGGGGTACTCGTTCGCGAAGCTCGGCAGGAAGCACGCGTCCGCCTCGGGCATGATGGGCTACATAGCCGCGGGCTTCGGCAAGGACAGCCGGATGACGTCGGTCTTCTCGTGGCTCGTCTGGGCGTCGTCAATGATCGTCGTCGCGATGGTCGCGGTCTCGTTCGGCAGCTACGCTGCCACGGTGGTCATGGGCGGCGGCACGCCGTCTGCCGCGCTGACTCAGGGCATGGCCACGCTGATCATAGTCGGCGTGGTTGTCTTGAGCGCTCTCGGTGGGTCGGGCGCGGTCGCGAAGATCCAGTCCTTTGTGATCAGGCTCGTCATCATCGTGCTGCTCGGTCTCGCGGTCATCACGATGTGGTCGGCCGACTGGAGCATGCTCGCGCCCTCGACGTACCCGTCGGTGTCGGCGATCATCGGCAGCATCGCGCTGACCTTCTTCGCCTTCCTCGGATTCGGCGTGATCAGCTACACGGCGAAGGACCTCAAGGACCCGAACGACATGGGACCTGCGACCTACATCGCGCTGGCGATCGCGACGTCCACGTACGTGGCGATCTCGCTAGGCGTGTTCGGTCAACTGACCCCCGATCAGGTCACGGCCGCCGGGCCGACGGCCATCGCTCTCGCTGCACAGACGGCGCTGGCCAAGCTGGCCGGAAGCGCGTCAGGCCAAGGGGCCTACGCCGTCGTGACGATCACGGCGATGCTGTCCACCGCCGGCGCCGTCAACGCGACGGTCTACCCCGTGCCGGGTCTTCTCGGATCGCTCGCCGAGCAGGGCGTGTTCCCGCCGTTCTTCGGCACCAAGAAGGGGCGGTTCCCGATCAGCCTGCTGCTGACCGGTCTGCTGATCATCGTGCTAGTGTGGGCATTCGACCTGAGCGCCATCGCATCGCTGGGTAGCGCCGTGGCACTGCTGATCTTCCTCATGATCTCCATCGGGCACTTCAAGATTCGCAAGGATACGGGCGCGAGCGCGGCGCTGCTCGTGCTCGGCATTCTCACGGTGGTCATCACGCTGGTCGGCTTCTTCGCGACCACGATTCAGACGAGCCCCGCCTCGCTCGTGGCGTTTGTGGCCCTGGCGGTTCGCCGTCCATAATCGCCGTCGTCGTCGACACATGGTGGCGCGCGGTACGAAGCAAGCGCGAGTCTGCTACATAGTCAATCGGGGCGACCGCCCCTTGGAACAAAGGAGAGCAACATGTCCGACAAGAACTACGACGACCTGCCCTACATCGCCTACATCGGCGCGTACGCCAACGTGGACGACGCCAAGGCGGACTTCGACGGCATCAAGGCCCTGCACGCCAACATGTGGATCGGCCCGTACGACGGCGCCCTGTTCACCAAGGAAGAGGGCGGCAAGGTCAAGATCCTCGATCGTGACTCGGCCGGAACCGGAGTCGGTGCCGCCGCGGGCGTCCTCGTGGGCGGCTTCATCGGCCTCATCTTCCCGCCGTCGATCCTCGCCGGCGCCGCTGTCGCCGGCACCGCGGGTGGCGTCCTGGGCCACCTGTTCGGCGGCTTCAAGCGCAAGGACATCGCCGAGCTGGGCGACCTGCTCGACGAGGGAACGGCCGGCATCGTGATGATCGGCGTCGCCACCCCGGAGATGGGTGCCGACCTGTACATGAAGCGCGCCGCACAAGGTCGCCAAGAAGCAGGTCGACGCGGACGCCAAGGACCTGAAGAAGGCCATCGACGAGGCCGTGAAGTAGCATCTGGGCTTGAGCGATGATGAGCTGGCCGGGCCTTGGTACGATTGGGCCCGGCCAGCCTCGTGTTCTCAGCCGAGCTGATTCCAAAGGAGTCCGCATGCAGCACACTGACGGCCATTTCGCCGGAGTCGGTGGCCTCGAACTCTACCGTCGATGCTGGCACCCCGAGTCGTCCCCTCGCGCCGCGATTGTGCTCGTTCACGGCGTCGGAGAGCACAGCGGCCAATACATGAACGTGGTCGGCCCGATCGTCGAGGCTGGCTACACGGTCTGCAGCTACGACCAGAGAGGGCACGGCAAGTCCCCCGGCCCGCGGGTCCACATCAATCGCTGGACGGAGTATCGCGACGATCTCACCACCTACGTGCGCATAGTCGCCGAGCAGGTGCCCGAAACGCCCATCATCCTGTACGGCCACAGCATGGGATCGCTCGTCGTTCTCGACTACCTGCTGCAGCGACCCGAAGGACTCACCGGGGCAATCATCAGCGGCGTCGCGATAGAGCCCGTCGGTGTGGGCAACCGCGCAACGATCGCGATGGCGCGGGTTCTGACGCACGTGCTTCCGCGCCTCTCGGTGAGTCTCGGCATCGATGACGACGCACTTACTCGCGACCCCCAGGCGCAGGAGGCTCGCGCGGCCGATCCGCTGGTCACGGGCCGAGCGACCGTGCGCTGGGGCACCGAGAGCCTCGACACAGTCGAGCGCATCAAGAAGGACATGAGCAGCATCGATCTGCCGCTACTCGTGATCCACGGCGGGGCCGATCAGCTGAACTGCCCCGAGGGCGCGAAGGCGCTGTTCTCGGCGGCCCGCAATGCCGACAAGACACTCCGGATCTACCCCGGCGTCTACCACGAGCCCCACAACGACCTCGGTCACGAGCAGGTGGCGGCCGACGTCAGGGAGTGGCTCGCGCACCTCACGCCTACTGCCTGAGAATCCCGTCCCAGATCATCCTGTCGACCTCAAGGACGGCCTCTTCGCTCGTCAGCCCGCTCGCACGCAGCACGTGTTCATCGCGCGTGACGAACCCGATTCCCCTGCAGCAACTCGCCGAGAAACCGGATGTTCACCTGCCGAATCTCCCCGGCATCCTCGGCGGCCTGAACCAGTTCGACGAAGCGGTCGATGTAGGGGTCCACGACAGTCGTCCGCCACGCCGTACGCGTCGACTCGAAACGGGCGATGTCCCGATAGAACTCCAAGGAAAGCGGCCTGATTCGGTCCGCGCCCGCCTTGAAGTAGCAGCGCGCCTTATCGGCCGCGGTCGTGCCCTCGTCCGCACACGGTTCGATGCTGCCCAGGTTCACCTCGGCCCATCGGCGTATAGCGAGAAGCACCAGGCTGTCCTTGCTAGGGGCGATCTTGTAGAGCGTGGCGGCTGAGCAGCTCAGTTCACGCGCGACTTCCGAGATCCGCACGTCGGCGAACCCTCGCGCTGTGATGATTCGAAGCACGCCATCGAGCAACTCGTTGCGACGGTTATCGTCGAGTCGTCGTCCCATCCGAACTCCAAGCCGGTCGTCGTGACATCGTCACCGGTGAACCGGGTCCCAATCCATTGTAGCGACTTTCTGAACCGCGGACCGACCCTTAGAGTAATCTGTGGGGTATGAGAACTACCTGATAGGGTTCTCAATCGCGTTCGTGCAGCCCGCTTCGCCAACGTCTGTGCGAATCGAGAGGGCGCAACGGGCCAACTACCTAGAGGGAGGACGCAACAAGTGACTGCAGAGAAGGTCTCGACAACCGTACCGCTGAACTGGAACGAAGTGTGGTTCACGAACTGCCCGATGGTGTCGGCGAACAACATCGACCAAGAGCTCGGGTGGTGCCGCGAGGAGTACAAGAAGATCGGTGTCGAGTACGCCTACTTCCGCCACGCGCCCGAGAACAACTGGTACCCGCACTACATCCACAACCTCGACAACCTGGTCCGATTCGGCGGACTCTACCCGCCGATTCACGTGAACGCCGACATCCGCAGAACCGTCCTGCTCGGGGCGACGTGGGTCTATGAGGGCGGCTGCATGGCCGTGCGTGCCGACGACAAGATCTTCAAGATGTCCGACCTCAAGGGCAAGAAGATCGGCATCTCCAAGAGCCTCAACACGATCAAGAACGACTGGTGGCGCATCCAGGAGCACATGGGCATCTCGAACATGCTGATGCTCAACGACATGACCATGGACGACATCGAACTCGTGGAGTTCCCGTATCCGGACGACTGGTACGACAAGCCCGAGATGCTGGTCCCGCCGATGAACAACCCGTCTGAGCTGTGGATGCGACGCGACCACAAGCACGACCTGGCCTTCCGACCGCTCGAGACAGCGCTGCTCAAGGGCGACGTCGACGCCATCTACACGCAGAGCAAGGTCTTCCAGCACCTGCAGGAGGCGACCGGCAAGATCGCGATGATCGAGGACCTTTCCAAGTACCCCGACTGGAGAGTTCAAGTCGCCAACACGCCGGCCGTCATCACCTGCACCGACGTGATGGCCAAGGAGCACCCCGAACTCGTCATCGCCTACATGAAGGCGATGATCAAGGTGGGGCGCTGGGCCAATGAGAACAAGCACGCCGCAGGCGCGATCCTCAACCGGCAGACCTTCTATCTGGACGCCGAGGACACCTACCGAGGGCATCAAGGACGTCGACATGGTGCCGAGCCTGAGCGCACAGAACCTGCAGTGCATCAAGATCGGCAAGGACTTCATGTTCAAGAACGGCTACATCAAGAACGACTTCGATGTGGACGAGTGGGCGGCGCCCGAGTTCCTGGAGCAGGCTGCGACCGAAGTCCTCAAGGAGGAGTGGGCGAAGCGGAGCTGGAGCAAGCTTCCCGCAGGCGGCGGGCTCGAGGTCGAGGGCACACGGCTCGGGTAGCGTCGGCTGCATGGCTCGAAGGCCACAACCTTCTGGCACAAGCGTGGACCCGCACCCTGTCGTGGCCGATCAGAAGGAGATGAGCAGATGCCGACGGTATCTACGCTCAACGCAAGCCACGAGGTTCCTGAAGGCAAGCTGACCGACTTGGGGCTCTACGTGACCGCCGCGGAGGCCTACGAGATGTGGAAGGCGGACCCAGCGCGAGTGAAGGTGCTCGATGTTCGGATGGTCGAGGAGTACGTCTTCCTCGGCCACGCCGAGGCGGCGGTCAACATCCCGGTGGCCTTCCCCCAGTACGAGTGGCATGAGGCCAAGCGGAAGTACGGCTTCGTGATGAACCCCGACTTCATCGACCACGTCAAGGAAGTGTTCGCAGCCGACGACACCATAGTGGCCATGTGCCGCTCCGGCGGGCGCAGCGCTTTCGCCATCAACATGCTCGCCAAGGCGGGTTTCACCGCTGTCCACAACATCATCGATGGCTTTGAAGGCGACACGGTGGACGATCCCGAAAGCGTCTTCTTCGGCAAGCGCATGAAGAACGGCTGGAAGAACTCCGCGCCCTGGGATTACTCCCTCGACCCCCGGCAGGTGTGGATTCCGTCTGGCGAGGAGCTGGAGACGCTGCGCAGCACGCTGGATGTCTGAATGTGACCGAAAGTCAGTCTGAGCCCTGCGGCCGAGCAAGGACGCGGGGCTCAGACTTGCGCGCTGGATGGCGGCGCCTCAGGTATCATCACCGTTGTCGCACGTCCGCACGTCCGCACGTCCGCACGTCCGCACGTCCGCACGCCGAGCGCGGGTGCGTTCGGAAACGACCAGGTCGGCAGGTTCGAGGGGGCATCATTCAGTGAGCGATCATGAGATCGACAGCAGGTCGGCAGCGCGCACGATCGGACGGCTGTTGATCATCGCTATCGCTGTGGGCGCCGTCTGCGGTCTGGCGACGTGGACGTTCCTGGCTGTCGAGCACTACGGCATCGTGTTCTTCTGGGAGACGCTGCCCGAGATAGTCGACGGCGTCCCGACGTGGGCGATTCCCGTGGCCGTGGTCGTCGTGATGACCGCGCTAGCGGCCCTGATCGCCGCACTCTACGGCAAGCGCCCGTTCGACATGGGCGAGGCCGAATCGGAGTTCGACAGCAAGGGCCGCATGGACTACCGCAACGTGCCCGCCGGCGTTGCCTTCTCGCTCTTCTCGCTCTTCTCGGGAGCCGCGGTCGGTCCCGAGGCGCCTCTCACCGACATCAACGGGGGCATTGGCACCTTCATCGCCGAGCGCCTTAAGCTCGAGCCTGAGCAGGTGAAGACCATGACCTACGCGGGTGTCGCCGGTGCGTTCGGGGCGTTCTTTGGAGCTGCACCGGTGGGCGCGCTCCTTGCCGCCGAGCTCATAAGTCCCAAGTCGACCACGATCAACCGCACCACCATCGTCTCCGGGCTCGGTGCCGGAGCCGCAGGCTGGACGGTCTTCGCGATGCTCGGCGGACACAAGATCGCAGCGCTCCTGACCTTCCCGACCCTCGATGGCCCGCTCGGCCTTGCCGACCTCGGGTTCGCGGCGCTACTCGGCATCGCGGGCGGAGTCTTGGGGCTCGCGTACGGGAAGGCCCTCATGACCACGCGCCTCAAAACGCAGAAGCTACGCGCTCGCCCCTGGCTGGCGGCCCTGGCTGGCGGCATTCCCATTGCGCTTGCAGCCGTTCTCGCTCCCTACCTGCTCTTCTCGGGAACCGAGCAGGTTGGTCCAATGATCGAGCAGGCGGCGACCCTCGGGGCACTCGCGCTGCTCGCCATCGGCGTGGCGAAGCTGGCACTCAGTGCGTGGTCCATGTCGACCGCGTACTTCGGCGGACCGATCTTCCCCATCATCCTCGCAGGCACGTGTTTCGGTCTGGCTGTGAACCTGCTCGTGCCGGTCATCCCGCAGGGCGTAACCGTCGTCGCGATCGCGACGGGCATGGTGGTCGCTGCCGCGGTCGCCCCCCTGAGCATCACGATCTTCATGTCGCTCATCGCCGACCCCCAGCTTGCGCCCGCAATCGCAATCGCCGCAGTCGCGGCCTTCGTCGTTCGCCAGCTCATCGCGCCGACGCTCCCGGGCATCTACCGGGCGACGCGTGCGGAGGAGAAGAAGGCGGCCCAGAACGCGTAGAGCCCCGCTTCGCGTACCATGGCCCCATGAGCGAAACAACCTTCCCCGCATTCCACGTCATGGCCAAGCCCACCGGGTCGCGCTGCAACCTGCGCTGCGACTACTGCTTCTTCCTCGAGAAGTCCGCGCTCTACCCCGGCAGCGACGAGCGCATGACCGACGAGGTCATGGAAGCGTTCGTGCGCCAGACCATCGCCGCGCAAGAGGTGCCGTACGTGACGCTCGCATGGCAAGGCGGCGAGCCCACGCTCATGGGACTCGACTTCTTCAAGCGCGCGCTGGAGGTCGAGAAGGATGCTCTCCCCTCCGACTGGCAGGTCGAACGCACCCTTCAGACCAACGGCACCCTGCTCACCGACGAGTGGGCCGCCTTCCTCGCCGAGAACAACGTCCTCGTGGGCCTGAGCATCGACGGCCCTCGCGAACTCCACGACGCCTATCGCCACGACGGCGCCGGGCGCTCGGTGTTCGACCAGGTCGAGGCGGCTGCGCTGCTACTGCGGAGGCACGGCGCCGAGTTCAACGTCCTCTGCACCATCAACGCCGCGAATCGCGGACCACCCGCTCGACGTCTACCGCTACTTCCGAGACGAACTCGGCGCGCGCTTCATCCAGTTCATCCCGATCGTCGAGGTCGAGACGCCTCCCACGGACGGCGCGCCCGGCACCGTGACCGACCGCAGTGTGGGCTCGCTCGCCTACGGGAAGTTCCTCTCGGCGATCTTCGACGAGTGGGTCCGGCACGACGTGGGCGGGATGTACGTGCAGCTCTTCGACGGAGTGCTCGCATCGTACCTACGCGGCTACTCCTCGCTGTGCATACTGCGGCCGACGTGCGGCGAAGGTGTCGCGCTCGAGCACAACGGCGACGTGTACTCGTGCGACCACTTCGTGGACACGCCGTACCTGCTCGGCAACATCATGGAGACGCCGATCGGTGAGCTGGTGCGCTCGGAGAAGCAGCTGGCGTTCGGCGAGGCGAAGCGCGACACGCTGCCGCAGTACTGCCTCGAGTGCGAGTACCTGTTCGCGTGCAATGGCGAGTGTCCGAAGAACCGCATCCTGCTGACCCCCGACGGCGAGCCGGGGCTCAACTGGCTATGCGAGGGGCTGAAGTACTTCTACGCGCACGCCGATCGCTACATGAGGGCCATGGCGGAGCTGCTCCGGCAGAAGCGGGAGGCCGCCGAGATCATGCCGCTGATCGCCAAGGAGGCCGCGACCACCGGGCGCAACGACCCGTGCCCGTGCGGTAG
Source organism: uncultured Coriobacteriia bacterium (assembly GCA_963803785.1). Lineage (GTDB taxonomy): Bacteria > Actinomycetota > Coriobacteriia > Anaerosomatales > JAAXUF01 > CAWDNM01. Next base: position 268,894 of record CAWDNM010000005.1, on the reverse strand, counting down.
CGGGCGCAAGTACAAGGTGTGCTGCGGGCAGTAGTCGACCGAGCAACAGACCGGGGGAACGTACGTGACGCTCAGCAGCGTGATCGGCGAGATTCTGCCGCAGGCGGTCGCGGTCGCCATCAGCCCCGTGCCGATCATTGCCGTGATCCTCATGCTGTTCAGCGCGAAGGCGCGGTCGAACGGGCTTGCGTTCGCTCTCGGATGGGTGCTGGCGCTGACCGCGGTCGGCTCGCTGGTGCTCGTCGCGGCGAATGCGGGGAAGGTCGCTGCGGGAGGCGAAGAGTCCGCTGCCTCGTTCGCGATCAAGGCGGTCCTCGGCCTGCTGTTCCTCGCGCTCGCGGTCAAGCAGTGGCGCAGCAGACCCGCCGAGGGCGAAGAACCTGCCATGCCGAAGTGGATGGCGACGATCGACTCCTTCAGCGCGGGCAAGGCGTTCGCCATCGCCGCGCTGCTGGCCGGCGTGAATCCGAAGAACCTCGGGCTGACGCTCGCCGCCTCGCTGACGATCGCCCAGTCCGGGCTCACCGGCTCCGACCCGTGGATAGCGCTTGCGGTGTTCGTGCTGATCGGGAGCGTGACCGTCGTGCTGCCGGTGGTCTACTACATCGCCGCCGGCGACTCGGCAGCCAAGACGCTCACGACCTGGAAGACGTGGCTCTCGGCGAACAACGCGACCGTCATGGCGGTGCTGTTCCTCGTGTTCGGCGTGAAGCTTCTCGGCGACGGGCTCGGAGGGCTGCTCGGCTGATCGCGGCTACTTGCCGAACCAGCGGATCACGACGTTGAGCACCAGGGTGAGCACGATCGACAGCACGATCGACAGGGCGATCGGGACGTAGCAGCCCCACTGCTCGGTGCCGAACCGCAGGTTGCCCGGAAGCGACTCGAGGCCGAGCCGTCCTGCCGCCCACACCAGCCCGCCGACGATCGCGAACGAGACTCCAAGCGCGATGAGTAGCTTGCCGATTCCCTCCATGCTGCCCACTTCCGAGGCCCCTTTCCTTGCGCGAAAGTCTCCTGCGACGCAACGCCTCCTCGGCGCCTGAGGCCAGTGCCCTTTCGCGAGTTCTGCGCATTCGATTGTCGCAGACCCCGCCGGACCACGGGTACACTCGACGCAGCGAGCCGAAGATACGGGCGGGCGTTCACGAGAGGGGCTTCGATGGGCAGGTTCGGCGAGGCGCTGCACGGTGGACCGGTCGACGACCTCGAGATAGCTCGAGTACGTGAAGTCGTCATGTTCGAAGAGCCGGCGCTGCGAGAGCGGCTCGTGCGCTTCTGGGTCCTGCTCACCCTCGCGTCAGCGATCGCGACCTTCGGGCTGTACGGCGACTCGGTCGCCACCGTCATCGGCGCGATGATCGTCGCCCCGCTCATGCTCCCCATCATGGGGCTCGCGTTCGGAATCAGCATCGGGGATTCTGCGCGCGATCAGGCGCTCGCTTCTCGTCAGCATCGGCGGAATCGTGACAGCCATCGCCGTGGGCTACCTGCTGTCGTTCATCATGCCGGCTGCGTTCAACCCGGAGAACGTGGGCCAGATCATGGCGCGCACTTCCCCACGCCTCATCGATCTACTCGCCGCGCTCGCCACGGGGCTCGCAGGAGCGTTCGCGATCGGACGCAGGGACGTCTCGGACACCTTGCCCGGCGTAGCGATCGCGATCTCGCTCGTGCCGCCGCTCGCCAACGTCGGCATTCTGCTCGGCTCGGGGCGGTCCGACCTTGCCGCAGGAAGCATGCTGCTCTTCGTGACCAACTACCTGGCGATCGTGCTCACCGGCTCGTTCGTGTTCGGACTCATGGGTTTCCCGCAGGCGGCGCTCGCAGGCAGGACGCCACGGGTGAAGGGCTTTGCCGTCGCACTCGTCGCGACGATGATCGTGCTGATCGTCGTGCCGCTCGCCTACTCGAGTATCGCCGTCTTCCGCACCAATGGCGCCGAGGGCCGAGCGGCGAACGCGACCAAGGAGTGGCTGGCCGGTAGCAGCTACCGGCTTGCCTCGGCAACGGTACAGGACGACCGCGTGGTCATCGTGGTGCGAGGCTCCGGAACACCGCCGTCTCAGCAGGCGTTGGCAGACCGGCTCAAGGGACAGTTGTTCGGGATGCCCGTGGAGCTCGAGATCGTGCCGGCACAGATCGCAGACTTCGAGACACGGTAAGCGCTTGTGCGTTGACGCTCGGTCAGGTCAGCAGGTTGAGCAGGCCCTTGACGGTCATCCCGACGCCGATGACGAGCAGCGTTATCTCCATCACGGCCGCCGCGTTTGCTGTGACTCTCTGCTTCCACCGCTCAAGAACCGCGGTGCTCCTGCCGCCGCCGAAGAAGTAGAGACCGACGGGCACCGCGAGCGTGAGGCTCGCGATGAACACGTAGAGCACCACCGCAGGCGCGGTTTCGGCGAGTGGAGTCCCGGAGGTCGAGATGAGTCGCCCTGCCGTAATGGCGAGGGCGAGGTTCTTGGGGCTCGTGGTCGCGTTCAGGAACACCACGACCCCACCCCCCAGCGGCGACATGTTGTCGACGGAGTTCACCCAGGCTGGGGCCTGCTCCGGATCGGGCGAGCGAAACCTGCCGCGCCGCGACAGCACGCCCATCATCACGAGTCCGATACCGATTAGCAGCATGAACAGGCCCTCCCACGGGAGGTCCGTGCCCACCTTCGGGACCCGTATGGTGTCCGCAAAGGCAATCGAGATCGCGAGGGCAACCGCGACGCCGAGAACCCAGCCGATCAGCATGACGATGCTGCCGGGGCGCGCGCGCTTCGTAAGCAGCAGAACGAGTACCGCCACGATCGGCAGCGGACTCGCAGCCACCCCAAGTGCCAGCAATGCGATTTGCAGGAACCAGCCGACCAAAGGTCCTCCCCCGTCGTAGCAGACCGACGCACGCCACCCTTCGAAGCGTGGCGTGCGTCAGATTCTACCTTCTAGCGTGCGAAATGGTGTTCGTTTACGCGAGCGCCTTGGCCTTGATGGCGTCGAACTCGGCCTGCGTGATGGCGCCCTTCGCAAGCAGGTCGTGCGCCTTGGCGATGTCGTCGGCCGCAGAGGCACCGGACATGCGAGCCTGCTGAGCCTGTGCCTCGGCGATGATCTGCTTGTCCTGCTCGGTCATCTTCGGGCGAACGATCATGTAGACCAGGATGCCCAGGAACGGCAGGATGAAGATCAGGCCGAGCCAGGCAGCCTTCGCCCAGCCGGACAGGTCGTTGCGGCGGAAGATGTCGGCGAAGATGCCGATGAACATCCAGATGACCATGAAGATGAAGTAGAACACGATCATGGCCCAGATGAAGTCCCAGAGATTGCCACTCATTGTGAAGTCCCCTCGTTGTGTTGAACGCGTCTTCGGCAGATCGCGTTGTCGTGTTCAGGATAGCCGAAAGCAGGCCGGGTGCCACACGACACAGCGGCGGAGAATCCGAGCTAGCCGCGCTGGCTCTGAGCGCGATAGCCGCCACCGTACGAGCCGATGTCGATCGCAACCGCCAGCCCGAGCCACAGCCAATCGAAGCCGTTGATTCCGCTCGGGTACACGATCACGTACATGAGCGTCGTCCACGGAATGAACAGTATGCCCAGCAGCGGCCAGATGAAGTTCGGGAACGTCGCATTCAGCCGCACCGGCTGGAAGATCCACCACATGACGAGCGCCAATCGAGGCGCACCGGCCAGAATGGTGGCGAAGAGACAGCAACCCATAGCGGTTCCTTTCGAGGCGGGACGACAGACGGTCCCGAGCGACTGATACCTAGCGTGTACCCCTTCCGAGACCGATTCGTCGCGTCAAACGCAAGGGTACAATCGGTGCGGAACGCAGCTTGAAACGTCGCGCAGCTGCACGCCGCTCCGGGATGAGGAGACAAGATGCTCACGGACTTCCTCCAGGCATGGCCGTCGTGGCTCGCGCTGATACTCGCGTTGTACTGGCTCGGCGTGGCCATCGTGGTGCTCACCGACGAGCGTGAGCCGACCGAGACGCTCGCATGGCTCCTGGTGCTCTACGCCCTACCCGGCATCGGCCTGCTCTTCTACGTCCTGTTCGGACGCAACTGGAAGAAGCGCACGCTGAGGAGTCCCCTGCTCCCCGTGCTCCGCGAAATGGCGACACCGACTCTTGAGCGCGTTCGGGGAAGGTATGGCGCTCAAGCCGAGGCGCTCGCCTGGGCCGAGGGCAGCACCTTCACGCACGTCATGAACTTGATTGCGGAGACCGAGGGCGCCGTGGCGATGCCCGCCTATGACGTGGAGCTGCTCATCAACGGCGACGTGAAGTTCGCCGCGCTGAAGCGTGATCTCGCTGCGGCGAAGGAAACGATCCACCTCCACTACTTCATCTGGGAGCACGACAAGCTCACCGCCGAGCTCACCGAGATCCTGATGGAGCGCCTTGCGGCCGGTGTTGAGGTGCGCATGCTCAACGACTTCGCGGGCAACCTGCTCTACAAGAAGGACGAGCTCAAGCGCATGCGTGCGGCCGGTGCGCAGATCCTCGAAGACGTGATCGATCCTCGGCAGATCAACTACCGCAACCATCGCAAGATCGTCGTGATCGACGGCGTGCTGGGTTACACCGGCGGCATCAACGTGGGCCAGGAGTACATCGACGGCGCTCCGAAGTACCCCGCATGGCGCGACTCGCACTGCCGCTTCTACGGTCCGGCCGTCGCCGACCTGCAGCGCTTGTTCGCCGTCCGCTGGTACGTCCGCACCAAGGAGGACCTCTTCAACGAGCGCTACTTCCCTGTGGAGTACCCCGAGACCGGCCGCCGTACGCTGACCCAGATCGTCTCGACCGGTGTCGACGTGCCGTGGGATCCGGCGCGACGAGCGCACATGGTGGGCATGGCCGCAGCAGAGGAACGCATCTGGATCCAGTCACCCTACCTAGTGCCGACACCCGACATCCTGTCCTCGATGATCGACGCGGCGCTCTCAGGTCTCGACGTTCGGTTCATGATGACCGGGTGGCCAGACAAGAAGATCGCCTACAACGCCGCCGAGTCGTACTTCCGGCAGCTCGTCGAGGCGGGCGTGAAGGTCTACCGGTACAAGCGCGGATTCATGCACGCGAAGACGATGACGATCGACGGACGAGTCGCGGTCATCGGCACGATGAACTTCGACATCCGCAGCCTCGCGCTCCACAAGGAGCTCATGGCCTGGTTCTACGACGAAGAGCTGGCCGTCGAGCACGAGAAGGTGTTCCTCGCAGATATGGAGGAGTGCGAGCTCATCACGCTCGAGGAGATCGACTCGTGGACGGCCGGTCGTCGCCTGCGCAACTCTGGCGCCCGGCTTGCGTCAAACCTGCTCTAGCGGATCTCCCCGCAACGCAAAGCGCCCCGGCCCGACACTCTCGTCGGACCGGGGCGCTGTCTGCTTGCAGCTGGTGGAACGCTAGGGCGTCGTGGGCGCCGGTGCGCTGCCGGTCGCCTCTTGCGGGGCGCCGCCCGCGCTCGCCGAGACCTTCTGGGTCTCGGTGACGTCGATCTTCCACACGCCGTTGTCGTTCTTCATGACGAAGGTCCCGCCCTGGCCGAGCGCGTCCTTCAGCAACACCACGTTGGCCTGCTGCGGCGAAGCCGTCAGAGTGATCGTGCTCTGCTCGGAGGGGACGGTGACCACGACGGTCTCGCCCGCCCATTCCCACTTGACCTCGGACTTCTGGGCACCTTCGGGTGCTGCGGTCATCGTGGCGACCCCGAGGATGTCCTCCGGGTCGTAGATGCCGGCCTTGAAGCCCTTGATGTCGAGAGCGCCCTGCGCGACATACCACTTCGCGACCGCCTCGAGCATGGCCTTCTTGTCGGGAGTGGCAGTCTTCTCGCCACCGCTTGAGGCTGACTTGCAGCCGCCGGCGACTCCGGCCAGCAGCAGCGCGCACGCGAGCAGTGCGAGCATCCAGACCGGCCGCGTACGCTTGTTCGTCGTCTTCACGTGAATCCCTTCGTCGTGCGAAATCGCTCTTGAGGTTCTTGGGGGTCGTTCGGTCGTTGCGCTACTGATTGTACACGCGCGGGGGCGCAGGTTCGCTAACCTCGCAGTAGCTCCACATGCGCACCGTCGCAAAACGGCGGAGTCGAGGTCAGCCCGCAGCTGCAGAGCTGCACATGTCGCCTTCTTCTCCAGACGGAACTTCACCGGTTTCACCGGGTCACAGGTACCGTCGCAAAACGGAACCTTCTTCGTGCGACCGCAGGCGCACCACTTATGCTTGCCCTCGCCCAGTTTCACCTCGAGCGGGTACGGCCCACCCTTGTCATGCTCGAATCGCACTGAGCCTCCAGTCCGTCGCTACGAGCCGGCGCCCGCGTCCTGGCACTCATCGCCGCCGGACGCCTCGCTGGCGAACACCTTCACATCGCTCAAGCCAAGCGACTCGGCGGCCATCTCGCGCAGCTTGTACTTCTGGATCTTGCCGCTCGCGGTCATGGGATAGCTGTCCACGAAGAAGACGTACTTCGGCGCCTTGTAGCGCGCCATGCGGGCGCGCGCGAACTCCTGCACGTCGCCTTCGGTGAGATCGGCGTCCGCCTTCAGGCGGATGAACGCGCCGACCACCTCGCCGTACTTCGCATCCGGCACGCCCACGACCTGCGCGTCCTCGACGCCCGGCATCGTGTAGAGGAACTCCTCGATCTCGCGCGGGTAGATGTTCTCGCCGCCGCGGATGATCATGTCCTTGATGCGGCCGGTGATGCGGTAGTAGCCGTCCTCGTCGACCGTGCCGATGTCGCCCGAGTGCAGCCAGCCGTCGGCATCGATGGCCTTGGCGGTCGCCTCGGGCATGTTGTAGTAGCCCTTCATGATGTTGTAGCCGCGGCAGCAGGAGCTCGCCCGGGACGTCGGGCGGGCAGTCCTCGCCGGTCTCGGGATCGACGACGCGCACTTCGATGTCGTCGTGCCGCCGGCCGACCGTCTCGCACTTGCGCTCGAGCGTGTCGTCGGTGGTCGTCTGCGTGAACACCGGCGAGGCCTCGGTCAGGCCGTAGCAGATGGTCATCTCGGAGGCGTGCATCTTGTCGATGACCTGGCGCATCGTCTCGATCGGGCAGGGCGAGCCGGCCATGATGCCGGTGCGCAGCGACGTGAGGTCGAACATGTCGAACATCGGGTGCGTTCAGCTCGGCGATGAACATGGTCGGCACGCCGTAGAGCGCGGTCGCCCGCTCCTTCTGGACCGCGGCGAGGACGAGCACCGGGTCGAAGCTCTCGACCATCACGACGGTCGAGCCGTGCGTGAGCGCCGCGAGGATGCCGAGCACGATGCCGAAGCAGTGGAAGAGCGGCACCGGCAGACAGACGCGGTCCTCGGGTCGAACTTCTGGCGCTCGCCGATGTAGAAGCCGTTGTTGAGGATGTTGCGGTGCGTGAGCATGACGCCCTTGGGAAAGCCCGTCGTGCCCGAGGTGTACTGCATGTTGATGGTGTCGGTGTTCTTGAGCCCGGCCTTGGCCAGCGCGAGCGCCTCGTCGTCGCCGTGCTCGCCCAGGACGAGCAGCTCGGGCACGTTGTAGAAGCCGCGGTGCTTCTCCGGACCCATGTAGATGAGGGTCTTGAGCATGCGGGAACTCGGCGAGTCGAGGTGGCCGCGCTCCTGCGTCATCGACTCGGGAACCAGCTCGCGCACGATCTGCACGTAGTCGACGTCGCGGAAGGCGTCGATGATCGCGAGCGCCTTCATGTCCGACTGCTTGATGACGTACGCGAGCTCGTGCGCCTTGTAGACCGGGTTCACGGTCACGAGCACGACGCCGATCTTCGCGGTCGCGAACGCGATCGTCAGCCAGTCCGGCACGTTGCGCGCCCAGATGCCGAGATGGTCGCCCGGCTCCAGCCCGATCGCGAGCAGACCCTTGGCCAGTCCGGTCGACGCGCTCGTCGAACTCGTTCCAGCTCCAGCGCAGGTCGCGGTCGGGGAAGACGATGAAGTCGGCGTCGCCGCGCTCGGCGACCTTCTGCTCGAAGTACTCGCCGATGGTGAGCTCTGTGTGCAGCATCTCGCCTCCCCTACGCCGGCGCGTACACGACCGCAAGGATGCGGGCGGGCACGTCGCCGTGGGCGCGCAGCTGGTGCGGGACGATCGAGTCGTAGTAGATGCTGTCGCCGGGGGCGAGCACGTGGACGTCCTTGCCGTACGACAGCTCGATCTCGCCGTTGAGCACGTAGACGAACTCCTCGCCTTCGTGGCTCGACAGCGAGTGGCTCCCGGAGTCGGCCGGGTTCACGGCGATCATGAACGGCTCCATGTGCCGCGAGGTCTTGCCCTCGGCGAGCGAGAAGAAGTCGAGCACGCCGCCGTCGCTCGAGGTCTCGAGCGACTTGAGGCGCGCGACCTCCTCGGCGGTGTCCTTGCGGGTGATGACCGGGCCGACGTGCGTGTCGTCGTCGAGCAGCGTGCCGAGGCGGACGCCCAGGGCGCGCGTGACCTTGATGAGCGGCGCGAGCGACGGCGCGATGGCGCCGCCCTCGAGACCGGCGATGACGCTGACGTCGCAGTCGCAGCGCTCGGCGAGCTCGTCTTGCGACAGCTGCAGCGACTCGCGCAGCGTGGTGATCTTGGCGCCGATACGGTTCTCAGCCATACCAGTGGTCCCCTTCCCCGGTTCCAGCAACAAGCAGTGCATTCGCAGAGTACACCGAACCACCTGGGCTGCCACCGTCCGACCGCCGAGAAAACAAGAAGGGCGCTGCCTCCCCGCAGCGCCCCGCTCAAACCATGTGCTACGTGACTGTACCCCGACTAGCCCTCGCCGTCGATACGGTCCAGGAACTTCTCGGCGTCCGCCTCGGCGACCTCTCGCTCGGCTGAGACCATCTCGCCGGAATGGCCGGAGAGCATCGAGCCGGCTTCCACTGCGATGCCTACGACCTTGGCAACTCCTTCGCGCAGGTCTTCCTTCAGGCTGTGCTTTTCCTCGACGGGCTGTTCTTGCCCTGTCTTCTCTTCGTCGGTCACGGTGCCCTCCATCGTATGAGCGTCGGTAAGCGCGCGTTGCGCGGCGTTGTCTGCCCCCATTGTAGCCCCGGTGGCGGTCTGCGCGTCAGTCCTGTTCGGACTACACTCGGGAGGCAAGGAGAGCTTTCAGACGTCCGAGAGGCACAGGGTGCGTTCAGCGCGTTCCGTAGGCGACTTGACCGATGTCACCATCGAGCTGCTTCTGCACGCGGCCGAAGCCGATCAGCCGTCGCGGCGGAGTGCTCCTGGGGCTCGCACTCATCGCAGCGACCGGAATCGCCGACTATGCGTTGGGGCCGAACGTCCAGCTCACCGCCGATCTATCGCGTTCGGGCCGATGGTCACCGCGTGGTGCTCCACGCGCCGCGACGCGATTGCGGTCGCTGCGGTGGCTGCGCTTGTCGGCACCGGGCTGCACTGGGCAACCGGGAGCCTCGTTTCCGAGCCCACTCCCCCTGCTCCTCACGTTCCTCTTCCGCTTCGGCTGGCTCGCCATCATCGCGGTCCTCGTCTCCCAGGTGCGGACGCACCACCGAGAGGCTCGAGGAGCTCTCGATGCGCGACGAACTGACCGGACTGCTGAACCGGAGGGCGCTCGTCGAGCGGCTCGAAGAGGAGATCTCGCGCGCTCGGCGCCACGGCGCGCCGCTCTCGCTCATCTACGCCGATGTCGATGAGTTCAAGGAGGTCAACGACCGGTTCGGCCACGCGGTCGGCGACGAGTTCCTCATTCTGGTGGCCGAGACACTGACGCTCACGCTTCGACCAACCGACCACGTGGCCCGCATGGGCGGCGACGAGTTCGTGGTCGTCCTGCCCGAAACCGACTCAGCGGGCGCGGAAGCACTCGCGTCGCGCATCTCCGAAGGTCTGCTCGACCTGGAGCGCACCGTACGGCACGGGCATGTCGCTCGGTGTCACGTCGTTCGCCTCAGCGCCTGAGTCAGTCGAATTCGGCCATCAGCGCCGGTGATCACAAGATGTACGCCGCCAAGCGCGTCCGCCAGAGCTGCGCGGGTACCGCTTCGACTAGCGCAGCTGCCCCAGCACCAGCCCGATCGCGATCCACCACATGATCACGCCGATCGCGATGTCGAGCACGCGCCATGCTGACGGCCGCTCGAACAGCGGAGCCAGCAGCCTCGCCCCGAACCCCAGCGCCGAGAACCACGCCAGCGACGCAACCCACGCCCCCGCCGTGAACCAGGCACGTAGCACCCCCGCGTACTGCGCCGCAACGCTGCCGAGCAGCACCACGGTGTCGAGATAGACGTGCGGGTTGAGCAGGCTGACGGCAAGCGCTGCCAGGACTGCGGCCTTCGTCGTGGCGAGCGCCGGGCTGGCACCGTCCGTCTCGGCTGACAGGGCCACCGGGTGCGCAGCGGAGCGCAGGGACATGGCGCCGTAGCCGAACAGGAAGATCGCGCCGCCCCACGCGGCAAGCGAGGTCACGAGCGGGAACGCCCTCACGAGCGAGCCGAACCCCAGCGCACCGGCCGCGATGAGCACCCAGTCGACCAGTACGCACACCGCCACGACGGCAGCCACGTGCTCTCGCCGCAGGCCCTGGCGCAACACGAACGCGTTCTGCGCGCCGATCGCGATGATGAGGCTTGCCCCGATACCGAGGCCGGCCAGGAACGCTGAGAGTGTCTCGGGCACGCCCCTGCCTCCTCCAGCAAGTCGATACGCACGGACAGCAAGCCGAGTTGCCGGGTGGCTCTCGGGTGAGACGGTAACGTACCAGAAACTAGTATCCCAATGGCTGCCAAGCAGAGTACGCTGGTCGGCGGCGGTGCGAGTGGCGCCCGCCTAGGCCCTGAGGGGGTTTGCACCTATGCAACTTCGAAAGGCAGGCGCGCGGCTCGCGGTGTTTGCCGCGCTCGTCGCAGCATCGATGATGATGACTGCGACGGTGGCGCTGGCAGGTCCCGTAGACCCGACGCTCAACGTCACGCAGCTTCAGGCGGCGATCGACGCCAACGGCGGATCGCTGGACGGGCTACCTGAAGACGGTCATGAAGGGCAAGGACATCGTCGAACTCGACGTGACCGTGCTCGCCGTCACGACCGGCTACGGCAGCGGACCGGCCGACATGTCTTCGCTCATCCTCTTCGAGTCCAACGACCCCGCCATCACGCGACATCGGAGGCATCGCGTCCGGCATGAGCGGGAGCCCCATCTACGTCGATGACGGAACGGGCACCGACAAGCTCATCGGCGCGCTGTCATACGGCGACATGTTCACCACACGCGGCACCGGGCTGGCCACGCCGATCGAGGCGATGGCCAACATCCAGGCCAACTACGCCTCGGCCAGCGTGTTGCCGCGCAGGCTGATCGAGCCCGGTCATCGTCGACGGCCAGGTCAAGGACCGCATCATGGTACCGTCCGACCCCGACTGCGATTGCAGTGGAGCCGGCGAACACCATCGTCGCGAGGCCGCTTGCGAGCGTCTACCTCGCGCGGCGTCAGCCCGCAGTCCGAGCTCTACAAGGCGTACGCAAAGGCGCTTGCGAGTCCGCGGCATCGAGCTCTTCACCCCGCGCGCGGGCGGGCTCTCGGCGATGACTTCGACGTACAGCGCTGAGTTCGAGGGCGGCTCGGCCGTCGCCGTGCTTGCCGCTCGAGGCGACGTGTGGTCCGGCGGCATCGGAACCGTCACCTACGTGGACACCCCCACTGTGGTCGCGTTCGGCCATCCCATGCCTTCTACGAGGGCGACAGCGGCCTGTACCTGTGCAACGCCTGGATCGACGGCGTGTGGCCCAGCACGTACATGGCCTACAAGCTCGGGCGCCCGGCAGCGGTTCGCGGCACGTTGACGCAGGACCGCCTCGCGGGAATCGTCGGCGTCGATGGGATCAAGCCCGTCGACGATCCCCATCACCGCCAAGGCGACGCGGGGCAGCAAGGTCGCTACCTCGGCAGTCCAGATACCGCAGTTCGTCGCTGATTCGTCGTCCGGCAACTACTACGGCCTACCCACGTTCGGCGCGTACGTCGCCGGTAGCCGCCTGTTCGACGCCAGCACCAACAAGGGCAGCGCGTTGACCACGACCACGGTTGTCGTGCAGGACGGCAGCGGCCCCACCTACACGATCGTTCGTCGCAACGTCTACTCCGACGGCTGGGACATCTCCTTCGGCGGTCGTCGCCGACGTCGACGACATGGTGACCAGCCTCCAGAACGCGAACGGCAACGGCATCGCCGACGGCCACATTCTCTCGGTCAACCTCGAGTCCGAGTTCTCGGCGACGCGTAACGAGGCGGAGATCGTCGGCCTCGACGTCCCCGGTGGGCTCAAGACGGGCGACAACACCGTCACCGTCTCGTTCCTGCAGTACGGCGAAGCCGACACGCAGACCGTCGATGTCGCCCTCAACATCCCGGCAGACGTTCCCGTCACCGGCGAGCTGACGCGCAAGCTCCGTGAACTTCGGCGGGGACGGCGGGGACTTCACGGAGGCGGAGTTCCTGGAGCAGTTCTTCGGTATGGACATGGGCGGCTCGAGCACCGACCGCCGCACGGTCAAGGACGTCGTCGACGAGCTCAACAAGGCCGTCGACAACACCGTCATGAGCGTCATCGTTCCAGCCGGAGCTCGTGAGCGGTCCCGAGTTCGGCCCGAGCGAGGAGTTCCCCACCGAGGAGTTCGATGCGATCGAGACCACCCTCGCGACCGATTGGGTCGTGAGCGGCTCGGTATCCAAGGCCTCGACTCGGTTCGTCCTCTACGACTACGGTTTCCGCACGCGCTATGGTCAGAGCGTGTACGTGATGGGCAGCCTCGGTAACCTCGAGGGCAAGAGCGAGTTCACCATCTCGGGAGCCGGTGTGCCGACGGAAACCGTCATCGCCACAAACGGCACCTTCCGGTACTTCTCGCCCCCGCTCTACCGCAAGACCACGCTCACTCTCACGTTCGCGGGCGACGACTCGGCGCTGCCGACCCAGGAGTTCGTCGTCGTGACGGTCTACGCCAAGGTGTCGATCCACGCCTCGAAGAAGACCGTCACCCGCGGCGCCCCAGTGAGGCTGGGGGCAACGGTGCGCCCGAAGAACGCCGGCGGCAGCGTCACCTTCCAGCGGCTGAGCGGCAAGACGTGGAAGAAGCTCAAGACGGTCAGGGTGTCCTCGAGCGGAACCGCTCACTACACGTACCGGCCGGCCAAGGCGGGCAAGGTCAAAGTCCGCGCGCACTTCAACGGCAGCTCGCGGAACCGCTCGAGTAGCTCCGGCTCGATCACCCTCAAGGTCAAGTAGCGCCACTACGATCCGCTACGCACGCGAAGCGCCCGGGGCACGTGCCCCGGGCGCTCGTCTTGTGCACTGGCGCTGCGGTAGCCGGCTACCCGCCGAAGGTCACGACCGCGTCCTTCATGAGGTCGGGAATCGGAATCTCCTGCGGGCACATCGCGAGGCACTGGCCGCACTCGGTGCACAGGTCCGCCTTGCCGGCGACGCTCGAGTAGCCGGTCAGCCAGGCGTTCGGGTCGTCCCACATCGATGCGTTGTTGAGCGCGGCGAGCACGTCGGGAATGTCGACGCCGAAGGGGCACGGCATGCAGTACCGGCAGCGCGTGCAATCCGCCTTGAGCCGCTCGCGGAGCACGATGGCCGCGCGCTCGTAGACCGCGAGCTGGTCGCTCGAGAGCGACTCGGCGACTCCGCGCTCGGCCGACGCGATGTTCTCGGCGACCTGCGCCATGTCGCTCATGCCCGAGAGCAGGAGGCTGACGCCCGGCTCGTTCCACACGTAGCGCAGCGCCCACTCGGCGGGGCTCCAGCCTTCCGGCCGCTCGTCGAAGATCGGGCGCATCACGTCGGGCAGCCGGTCCGCGAGCTTGCCGCCCTTCAGCGGCTCCATCACCACGACGCCCATGCCCTTCTCGGCGGCGTGGAGCAGACCGGCGCGGCCCGCCTGGAACTCGGTGTCCATGTAGTTGTACTGGATCTGGCCGAACGCCCAGCCATCGAACTCGTCGCAGATGCGCACGAAGTCGGCGGCCGAGCCGTGGAAGGAGAACGCCGGGAAGCGGATGCGGCCGTCGGCGACGGCGCGCTTCGAGGAAGTCGATGACGCCGAGCGCTTTCATGCGGTCCCACGAGGCGCCGCTCAGGCCGTGGAGCAGGTAGAAGTCGAGGTAGTCGGTCCGGAGGCGTTCGAGCTGCTGGGCGAGGAGCCGGTCCATGTCGCTGCACTCCCGGCAGAAGCCGAGCGGCATCTTCGTCGCGAGGTTGACGCGCTCGCGCCAACCGCCGGAGAGCGCTTCCCCCACAAACGGCTCGCTCTCGCCCATCTGACCCATCTGGGTCGCGTGGTAGAAGTACGCGGTGTCGATGTAGTTGACGCCGTTGTCGATGGCGAAGTGCAGCATCTCGGTCGCCAGGTCGTAGTCGATCTTGTCGGACTGACCGCCGATGACCGGCAGGCGCATGCAACCGAACCCGAGTATCGACACGTCGACGCCGGTCTTGCCGAGCTTGCGGTAGAGCATCCATGCCTCCGAGAAGTCGCAACAGAATCGGGACCCACCCAGCTTAGCCGATTGGCTCGCGACCCATCCCCCGAGCGTGAGGAGCGCCAGCCGACCTGCGTGCTACTGTTGATGGCATGAGCGCCAAGACCTCCTCGGCGAGATCATCCGCCTCGAAATCGCGTGCCAAGGCCGACCGCTTCGCCACTGCCGAGCGGCTCGTGCTCGCGGGCGTCATCGTTGCCGGTTTCGGCGTTGCCGTCGCCATGCTGCCCGGCGGGTACAACCCGTTCGGACCGGTCAAGGCGCTCGTCCTCCTGGGCGGCTGCGCGTGCATCGCCCTCGGCTTTGCGCTGCAGCCGGCGCTCCCCGCCTCGGCGCTCAGCCGTGCGCTCGCGCAGCGCGGTGCGTGGCCGGCGTTCGGGCTCATCGGCTTGGCGTGTCTGGCCACCCTGACCGCGCATCGACCCGTCGCAATCCCTCGTCGGGCACTACCCCGAGTACCAGGGCCTCATCTTGCTGCTCGCGAGCGCGCTGGCGGCGCTGGGTGCCTACTCCCTCGCCGAGAAGAACGCCACGTGGCAGACGATCGGCCGCGCCGCGGTCGTCGCGACACTCCTGGTCGCGGCGTACGCCATCGCGCAGTTCGCCGGGACCGATCCGGTCGTCTACGAGCGCGTCTTCGTGATCCGGCGCGTGCGCTCGATGCTCGGCAACGCCTCCAACCTCGGCGTCTTCCTGTGTCTCGCGCTGCCGCTGGTGGTCGCGCGGGCGCGCAGCGAGCGTGGGGTGTGGCGCGGGGTGGCGTGGGTCGCGGTGATCGTGGGAGGCGTCACGCTGGCGATCGCACTCTCTCGCGGCGCGTGGGCGGGCGCGGCGGTCGGCGCGGTCGTGTGGCTGCTCGCCGAAGGCCGCACGCAGGACCGCTCGACGCGACTTCGGGTCGCCACGGTGGCGCTCGGCGTTGCGGTCGCGGTCATCGCGCTGACCGTGATGCTGGTCCCGAACGCTGCAGGGCGGCTCGGCAGGGTCATCGACACGACATCGGGCACGGCCGGCTGGCGCATCGAGGTCTGGAGCGGCGCCTCGCGCCTGATCGCCGAGCGCCCGCTGCTGGGCTTCGGCCCGGCGTCGTTCCGCTACGCGTTCCCGCCCCGGCGCACCGCCGCGATGCAGGCCGGCGAGGTCGGCGTCCAGGCGCTCGACGACCCACACAACCTCTTCGCGTCCGCCGGTGTCTCGGCGGGTGCTGCTCGCGATCGCGGCGCTGGCGTGGCTTCTCGGCGAGGCGCTGCTCGGCGCGTGGCGCATTCGCCGAGACGACCGCTGGGAGTTTGCGGGGCCCGCCCTTGCGGCCTCGATAGCGGCTGGCGCGACAGCGCTGCAGTTCCACTTCACGACGCTCGACACCGCGCCGCTGCTCGCGGTGCTGATCGCGCTCTCGCTGGGGCGCACGGCGCCCGCACGCGAGCCCGTGCCCGCCCGCGCGCTCCGCGCCGCCCGTCTCGCGTCGGGCGCGCTCGCCACCGTGATCGCGATCGCGGCTCTGCTCGCAGCGGGCCTGGTCGTCGCCGACCGCCAGGTCGCTCGCGGCTACGCGTTGGTGGGCGCGGGATACCCCTGGGCCGAGTCGCGGGCAGCGCTCGTCACCGCCGAGCGCTTCGCCCCCTGGGAACCCGCGATGTCGTGGGCGCTCGGCCGCGCGGCAACCCAGGCGATGTCGGTTCGCGGCGACCTCTCGGCGTACGAGGACGCGACGCGCGCGCTCGCCTCCGCGCAGACCCGGCTGCCACTCGATCCGCTCGTCGCGCCCAGCATGCCGACGCCTACCTCGTAGCCGGCGTCGCCACACGCGACGCGGCGAAGCTCGTGACGGCCCTGCCGATCGCCGAGCGCGCGATCGCTATGGACCCCGAGAACGGCTACCGCTGGGCCGCGAAGGGCACCGCGCTGGCCGGTCTGGGCAAGGCAGCCGAGGCGACCGCCGCGCTCGAGAAGGCCGTGCGGTATGCTCCGAACAACGCTCAGGCGTGGGCCGCCCTCGCCAAGCTCTACGAGCAGTCCGGCATGACCGACAAAGCGGCCGAAGCGCAGAACCGCGCCGACAGGCTCTCGACGAACGGCCCGTAGCGAACCGCTCACACGGAGGACGCCGATGCAGAGGAAGTGGGTGCTCGTCGCGGCGGGCGTCGCAGCCGTGGCGATCTTGCTGGTGGCGGGACAGCTCCTCTTGAAAAGCAAGGAGCCGCCGCCGGGCCTCTCGCAGACTCCACCCGCCGACACGAGTCTGCCGACCACACGGACCGGGATCATCGCCCCGCTTCCGGGCGGCAGGCCCCTCCCGACCATCAAGCCGACTGGCGCCGCGAAACCCGGCGACCCGCTGCACCCCTTGGACAGCTCGCCACCGGGACTCGTGGCCGGACTGGCGGTAGGCCGGGTCCCAACGGGGTCAGCGTACCTGATCACGTTTCGCCCGTGGGGATACGGGCCGGCGAACCGAATCGGCCAGACCGTGGCGGTCAGCGTCACCAAGCTCACGCCGATCGGAAGAGCGCCCGACATCTCGTCGCTCACGCGCAACCCGCTCCTACTCACCATGGATGCGAAGGGTGACGGCGATGTGGCGGCCGGCGGGGTCCACAGCGCGACCCTGACGCTCGTTGCTGACGGCGACCAGATCGTCCCCGTTCTGACAAATGTGGAGCCGCAAACGCCGTAGCCCGCGTGCGCTTGCGGGCATATACTCCGAGCATGGCGTTCGGCTCGGGGGACCGCCCTTGAGCCTCTCACGCAAGCGCGCGATCAGAGGGTCGCGCGCACGAGGAGGGGGTGCGACGTGAAACGGTTCTCGCTGCTTCGAGGCTCGCCTTCGAAAGCTCTCGGATTCCTGCTGCTGTGCGTGGTCGCAGTGCTGGGTTTCGCGAGCGTGGCGCACGCCTCGTCAGCCTCGCTACCGGCGACCATCACGGGCTACGTGAAGGATGCAGGCGGTGTGGGACTTGAGGGGGTCCAGGTCTACATGGATGGCGAGACCTCCGACACCGCACTCTGGGGCTTCACGCAGACCGGCCTAACGGATGCGAGCGGCAAGTTCGTCATCACCGACATCATCCAAGGCACGTACAAGATGTTCGTCAACCAACCCAACGCGTCCTCGTACGCAACCGACTACGCAGAAGTCAACGTCTGGGATGTGGATGGGTCCAACTATCCGCCCACGTTCGACACGCGCAGGCTCGTCACCGGTGGCACAACGGTCAATGCCGGCGTGATCACCTTGCAGCGCAACGGCAAGGTCCGCGGACGCGCAATGGACGGTGCGACAGCGATTGCCGGCGCACCGGTCGAGGCCTCGATCACGACCGCCGGCGTCGTATACAAGCGCTGGGCGGTGACAGGGGCCGATGGCCGCTTCGAGATTCCCGACGCTACGCCGGGGGCCTGGTCTCTGGAGTACACCGGCGTCGGCAAGTACGTACCCGACGATGCCGTGCCGTCGGGCAGCTACGCGACGGCAAGCGACTCCATGACGAAGTCGGGGCCCGAGCTGTTCGGCGTCACCTCGGGTGCGACGGTGGATCGTGGCGTCCACGAGTTCAGTGTAGGCCAGAAGATTGAATCGGCAGCATCCGAGAGCTTCGGCGGCGGCAGCTACAGCATCTCAGCGGTCGGAGTGAAGATGTACCCGACTGGCGCCCCGGAGGACTGGGAGCACACGTACTACTGGCAGCTCGGCGACGAGGGTACGGCGACCGTCTACATGCCGCCAGGCACGTGGGACCTGGTCTACACCGACGACATGTACAACGACAGTACCATCCCGGGAATCACGACTGCTGTGGGGGGCTCGGACTACGATGCGGCCAGGGTTCTCACCCCCAAGAGCGGCACGTACGCTCTCTACGGGCACATCTCTGAGGCGAGCGGCGAACCGAGCCTGACCGCCTGGGTGAGCGCGTCGAAGATCGATCCTACCTCGCCGTGGCAGGAGTACTTCCGCCGCGTGCCATCCACCGATGTCGCCAGCGGGAACTACCTGATTCGGCTACCGAAAGTAACCGGCTTCAGTGGCAACAAGATGAAGGTCAGCTGGTCCGACAAGGCCACGCCTCCAACCATGCCATTCGTGCACGTCACCAAAGAGGCCACGATCACGCCGCCGGCTGGCACCTCGACACGCCTCGACATCTCGATGTCCAGAGGTGGCTGGATCAAGGGCACCGTGCGAGATTCCGTGGGGGGCGCGGTCGTACCCGGCGTGACCGTCTCGGTCGTGCGAAAGGCCTTCGATCCGTCGTTTGGCGAGATCGCCTGGACGGGCGCCGACAACTGGTGGACCCGCACGAGAGCGGACGGCACCTATGAGATCGGTGGGTTGCCCGCGGGCACCGACTACAAGGTCAACTTCTACCCCGACTACAACGAGGGGCCGGAGTACCTGCTCCCGATCAAGTACCGGGACTACAACCGCCGCACCTACAAGAACCAGCCGCTCGTCGATTCACTCAACACGTCGGTAGGCGCCCCCGTCAGCGACCACTCCCCGGTGGCCGTCTCGCTCGGCGGAATCACGAACGGCATCGACGAGACCATCACGCCCGGAGGCTACGTGGCACTTCACGCCGATGGCCCCGCGTACCCAACCGGCGCGGTCTGGTGCGACGTCATGTACCAGTACAAGAGCCACTGGTTCGAGATCGACTCGGGCTACACCACTGGCGGTACGTTCCAGAAGATCTGGAAGGTACTCCCCACGGGGCACTACAAGCTCGACTACAAGGACTACTTCGGGCGCGGCAGCGGCACATGGGAGTTCGACCTTGCCGCGAATGAGCGCAAGTACACCAGCGTGCTGGTGCCTGCCCCGGTGACGTTCGGCTCGGGATCCGGTGCGGCCAACTCGAGCAGCGGCACGAGGGAGCTCAGCTCCGGCGCAGCTGGGGACTCGAGCACGAGAGCGCCTGCGTCGGTGAAGGTCACCTCGGGACTCAGCCGCTTCAAGGGTTCGTTCGTCGGCCTGATCGGCGGCGGTTCGGGACGCAAGGACGGCGGTGCCGGAGGCGCGATGCTGACGGTCAAGACCGGCTCCGTCCCCTCAGGCGCTCCAAAGCTACCCAAGTACCACGTCGCGCTGCCGGTCTCGGTTCTCGACGTGAAGTCGACGGGGACCCCGGTCGTAGGCAAATGGACGCTGACGCTCGCCTACAACTCGAGCGTGCCCGACGGTGAGGTCCCGTGGGTCCGCGCCGTCCATTACAAGACCGGCGGTGGTACCGAGATCCTGGCGCCGATCGCCCGGAACGTGAGCAACCACACGGTTCAGGTGCAGACGAGTTCGCTCTCGCCGTTCCGCATGGCCTTCAGGCGCCACTCGGTGAAGCTGGGCAAGCCGGTCGCGTCCAGCACCTGGAAGCACACCAAGAAGTACGGCGTGTACGGCAGCCTGTCGCCGGCACACGTCCCGGGCAAGAAGACCGTGACGCTCAAGGTGTATCGCAGGAATGCGGCGCGGCGCTACGTCTACTACAAGTCGTTCTCGGCGCCCAACTCCGCCAGCGGCAAGCGCTACAGCGGGGTTCTGAAGCTCAAGGCCGGCAAGTACCGCATTCGTGCGATGGTCGGCAAGAGCACGTGGCACCTGTCGAACAGCTACAGCCGGTACAAGTACGTGACGGTGAAGTAGCGCACAGCTCTGCTCACAGGCAACGCAAAGCGGCCGCCCGAAGGGGCGGCCGCTGGCGTTTCGAACTCGGTGCCGTCTGCTACTTCACGATCCAGACCGGTGATGCCCACCGGAACACGCGGGTAGAAGTCCTCAACGTCCTTGCGCTTCATCCGCATGCAGCCGTGGCTCGCGGCGTGGCCGATCGACCACCACTTGTAGGTGCCGTGGAAGCGGATTCCCGGCGCGCTCAGGTAGATTGCGCGCGTGCCCAGCGGGTTGCTCGGACCCGGCGCGATGTAGTTGGGCATGTTCTTCGCCCAATCGCTGCCCGGGTTGCCCCACGAGGGGTTCTTCTTCTTGCCGGTGACCTTCCACTTGCCCTTCGGCGTCGGGAAGCCCGGCTGGCCGATGGCGCACTTGTACTTCTTCTCGAGCTTGCCGTCGTTGTACAGCCGGACCGTGTAGTGCGACAGCGTGACGATGATCGCCTTGCCGATGTTCTTGCGCGTCACCTTCGGCTTCACGGCCTTGAGCGACGCCGGCACCACGACCGTCGCCGGCTCGGTGTGGGTCGAGGTGATCTGAGAGCGGATGGCCGCGGTGATTCGGGCACTCGTGGTCTTCGTGTACACGGTGTAGCCCGTTGCGGACTTCGTCACGATCAGCCCGTGCTTCTTGACCTTGTAGCGAGAGCTCTTCGCCTTGCGGTTGACGTTCTTGGCGATCGAAGCGCTCCACGCCGAGACGAGGCTCGACTTGATAGCGTAGTCAGGCACGAGTGTCGTGGTCCCGGTCGCGTCGAGTGCCTGCTGGAGCATCGCGTCGACGTTGGTGACGGAGACCGCGCTCCTGACCCACCAGCCGGTGCGAGTGAACGTGCGACCGGCGCCCTTGACCGAGATGGGCGCGAAGGTCGGCGACCGTCGACGCCTTCACGATCGCGGTTCTGGCTGCGGTGGCGTCCATGCTCTTCAGGTTCACCGCGTTGATGGTCACGTCGCTCGTGACCACTGTGCCCGCGGCGTACGCGGGGACGCTGCCCAAGGCGAGCGCGAGGACGAATGCGAACGCAATCAGACTGCGCTGCGGGATGGAGCGGTTCATTCAAGACCTCCGACCAGAAGATGCACGACGACTCACGACTGCGCAGTATACGGAGGTAAGCGCCCTAAAAGCTAGCGCGCGCACGCATACAGCAAGGTAACGGCAGGGGCAATCCCCCTACTTTGATCGCACCTCACGCAAAATGCGTTCCAGCTGATCGCGAAAGTGCTCGCGATCTTCGTCGTCGAACTTGGACGGCCCTCCATGGCGACCGCCGGCGCGGCGCAGCTTCTTCTCGGCGTGGCGGACGGCGAGTTCGGAGTCGATGGTGGACTGGTAGAAGATGCGGCCTCGGGGGCTCAGCGCAGCCGCTCCCCTGCCGAGCACCATCGCGGCCAAGCCGATGTCCTGGGTCACGACGACGTCACCCGGCTCGAGATCCTCGACGATGGCGAAGTCGGCCGAGTCCATGCCCGTGCTCACGTTGACGCAGTCCACGCCGGCCCGGCCCTCGTAGCGCGCGAAGCTCTGGTTGTGGTTCGCGACGAGGCGCACGCGCAGGCCGTGGGTGCGCGCGATCTCGATCGCGTCGCGGGTCACGGGGCAGGCGTCGGCGTCGATGATGATGGTGGTGGTCACTCGGCGGTCTTCTCTCGGCTGGCGGCGGGCTGACGAGGCTGCGGTGCACGGATGTTGCGCGACGCGAGGTCGACCGTCTCGGCGATGCGTCTGGCGCGGGTCTCGGGCCGCTTGGCGCTGGTGATCCAGTACAGGATGATGCGCTTCGCGGAATCGGGGAAGGCGTCGAAGTACCGCTGCGCATCGTCGTTCGCGGCCAACGCGCCGAGCAGGTCGTCGGGAAGCTCGAGCGCATCGACGTGGTTCAGCGCGTCCCAGGAGCCATCGGCCTTCGCCGCCTCGATGAGCGCGAGCCCAGCTGGGGTCATGCGGCCCTCGGCGATGAGGCGCTCGACGCGCGCCTTGTTGGTCGCGGCCCATACGCTGCCACGCTTGCGGGGCGTGAAGATCAGCCGGTACGTCGCCTCGTCGATCTTGTTGCCGCGCGAGTCGATCCAGCCGAAGCACAGCGCCTCCTCGACCGCCTCGTCGTAGGTCACGCTCGGCTCGGTACTCGCCTTCTTGTGGATGACAAGCCAGACGGCCTTGTCAGTGGCGTAATGCTCGGCGAGCCAGTCGCGCCACTCGTCGCGGGTGGCGGCATGCACGATCTCGTGTCCGTCGGGAGCCTTCACGTCCACAGCTCGCAGACCCACTCGTTGCAGATGGGCGCGCGGTACTCGCGAGGGAGCAGGCAACCGGTGTCGGGGTGGCAGAACGCGCACTTGCGCACGTCGATCCAGGCCGGGAGCGAAGCGCGGTATGCAGCGCCTGCGGGTGTGGGCAGGTGGCTGACACGCGGGTCGTGGAGCGGCGTCACGCCTGCCGCGCCCGCCTCGTAGGCCTCGGGGGTCACGCGAAGCGCGCCACTCTCGGTCAGGCGCCGTTCCCACAGCTCGATGTAGTCGGGTAGCCATCCGTCGCCTGCGTAGTCACCGTCGTCGTCATTGGCGAGGTAGAGGCAGCAGCACAGGCCGCCGCACTGGTTGCACAGTTCGAAGTTCTCGGGCGGATGCCACAGATGTCCTTCCAAGGCCGGCCGGATGCGATTTCATGGGGCTCTTGCCATTCACGGCACAGCGCTCACGAGTCCACCTCAGATTGCCGATACACGTCCTAGCATGCAAGCCGTCACTTCGCCGACGGCTTGCTTGGCTTACGCGGTGACCGGGAAAGCACCGGCAGGACACGCCAAATGCGTGGGGAGCAACGACGTGTTGCAGCAAGCACGAGCACGGGTCCAGCGCATGCTGTACCCGCCAGAGTTCGATGAGTCCGTACCGATCACGGTGCGGAACACCTACCTGTTGTCTTGGGTAATCGTGCTGGTCGTCGTACCGATGCTCATCGTCTTCGCGCTCGCGGCCCCGCAGATGACGAGCCTCATCATCCCGATGGATGCCGCGTTGGCAGGCATCGCCATATTCCAGATCGCCATGGTCCGCTCGGGCCGCTCCACCTCGACCGGACCGGCGCTGGCTATTCTCGGCTGGGCGATGCTCACGTGGGCGGCCTGGCAAACCGGCGGCATGCACTCGCCCGCGCTGTACGGTCAGTTCGTCCTCGTCGTGCTCGCCGAGATGTGCAACGGGTGGCGCTGGGGCATGGTATCGCTGGGCCTTGCGACTCTCACCTTGGCCATGTTCACCTGGGCTGAAGTCGTCGGGATCGAGGCGCCTACCATCCATCGTGATGTCACCTATGTTGTTCGCCTCGATCGTCGCGGCGCACCTCATCATGTTCGGACTACTCGCCGCCGTCCTCGTCGAACGGATGCAGGCGATGCACTCGGACGTGAGTTGCCGACTGGCCGAGCGGCGGGCCGCGGAACAGCGGCTTCTCGAGGTCGTCGACAACGCGCCCTTCGGTGCGTTCATCTGCGCGGACTCCGAGGCGGGGTTGCTCATCACGCACGCGAATCCCACCGGGAGCATCATCCTGGGAATCGAGCTCGACAAGCTCATCGGTGGTCGGGCGGAGGACGCGTTCCCGACGGCCGGCAGCTCCGACATGCTCGCGCAGTTCCATCGGATCGCCGAGCAGGGCGGGACGCACGACGTCGGGGCGCTTCCGTACTTCTCGGACGGTGAGCACCGCGTTCTCGACGTGCACGCGTTCGATATCGGCGGCGGATCGGTCGCGGCCTTCTTCAGCGACGTGACAGACCGGCGCGTCGCCGAGGCCGAGGTGAATCGGATGGCGTTTCACGACGGGCTCACCGAGCTTCCCAACCGAGCGATGCTCGCCGGATGCCTCGACAGTGCGCTTGCAGGTGCAAGCGAACACGGGCGGCAGGTTGCGCTGCTGTTCCTCGACCTTGACGAGTTCAAGCTGATCAACGACGAGTACGGGCACGCTGTCGGCGACCAGCTCCTGATCGCCGTCGCGCAGCGCCTTCAGGGGTGTGCACGCTCTACCGACACCGTCTGCCGGCTGGGCGGGGACGAGTTTGCGATGATCATCGCGGACATGGAGACACGAGAGCAGGCGGAGCGGATCGCCCGTGACGCGGTCGCGGCCCTGCGCGAGCCGTTCATGATCGAAGGACGCGAGATGCACGTCTCCGCCAGCGTCGGCGTGTCGATGACGAGCAACCAGGACCGCACGCTCGCCTCGCTGCTCGAACACGGAGACGCAGCGATGTATCGCGCCAAGCGAGCCGGACGCAACGGCTACCGCCTCTACTGGGACGGCGCGGCCTAGCCGTACCGGTCGCCTCCACAATATCTCCGCTTGTAGTTGGCACGCCGCGCGCATAAGGTCTTGATGCTCAGGCAAGCACTCAGGAAGCGGACCGCGTGCACGCAAGCGTGAACACTCTGGGAACATTCGCCGTCATCGCGCTGGTGCTCGTCATCGGCGTCGTCGGTCTGTCCCTGTGTGCCGACGCCCATGGTGCTGAATGCGACCACCTGTGCTGCAGGGGTGCCAGCCACTCCGCGCCGCTGGAGCGCATCGTGCGCAGAGCGGTGGCGACCTTCGGTGTCACGGCGGCCCTCGCACTTCCCGTGTTCGTCCTCGCGCCCTCAAAGACACCCTCTGACCTTGGATCGGCGGCGTCCTCCTTCAGCCCGCTGGGCCTCGCCCCGCTGCGAATCTGAGCTCCGACGGCCTTCGCCCGTCGTTGTTGAGCCCTTAGTCAGGAGACCCGCATGTTTCGTCCGATTCGTTCCATCCTCATAGCCACCGCGTTCGCGCTGGCGATCATGTCCGCCACGAGCGTCTTCGCAGCTCCCGCCACATGGGACCGAGTAGACGTGACCCTCCACGCCGAGCAGACCGGCGGCGTCTTGCTGGTCGCCGGCATTCTCCCCGAGAAGTCCGCCCTGCCCGCCGAGGGCGAGCTCTCCGTTCCGGCCGGCGCCAAGCTCCAGTGGATCGGAGAGGTGCTCGGCGGACCGGCCAACGCCGATCCGGAGCTCAAGTACACCAAGGTGACCAAGGACGGCGTCGACGTGTACCGGTTCACCCTGACCGAGGCGCGCACCGCCCAGGTCGAAGTCCTCTCCCCCGCTGCCGCATTCGATGGCACCAACTACACCCCGGCCATCAAGTGGACCTCCGCGCAGGCCGTTCCGACGGTCAGGCTCAACATTCGCGTGCCCGAGGGCGCCAAGCTCGCGCAGACGCCTCCGGGTGTCACGCCCCAGCCGTCCAGTGACGGCTACGTCTTCTACACCAAGACCGCCGAGAATGTGAAGGCCGGCGACGAACTCGGCTTGACCTTCGCGTACTCCGTGCCTGCGGGCGCGGCTCCTGTAACCGGCGCCGCCAAGCAGGCCAGCTCGGATGGCACCACTCTGGCCATAATCCTCGGCGCTATCGCACTGATCGCGATTGCGGTCGTGCTGGTGTCCCGGCGCAAGCCTCAGCCGGTCGCCTCGGCAGACGCCGCTCACTCGGTCGATGAAGTCTCGGCCGAGGAGCTCACCGACGAGGCCTCGTCCGACGAGGAGAGTGGCGACCCCGTCACCGCGTCGCCCGGTTCCAGCAAGCGCACGCTCGTGACAGCTGCCATCATCGGCGCGCTCATCCTGGGCGTCGTCATCGCCGGCGGGCAGTCAGCCAAGCCCAAGAGCGCCGGCGCCGGCGGCGCCATCACCCAGAGCTTTGCAGGTGGCGACCCCTGTGCGACCGCGAGCATCGCGCTGGCCGTACCCGCGGATGCCGATCCGGCGGCCACGGCGGAGAGCCTGTTTGGCGCGATCAAGACCATCGAGGGGCTGACCAGCGCGACCTACGACCCCAAGACGTCCAGCATCCAGATCGGCTACTGCGACTCGACCTCGTCAGAGGCGGCCCTCAAGGAGGCGCTAGCGCCCACCGGGCTGGTGGCACCATAGGTCCGAGCTGTGACGGCTGAGTGAGTTCCGGCTACTTCACCTTCACGTAGTCGTACTTGGTCGACCACCCCGAAGCGTGCCCCGAGTCGGCGGGGTGATACGCGCGCAACCGCCACGTTCCGCGGCGCGTCAGCTTCACTTTGGCCGAGTACTTCGTATAGGACTTGTAGTCCGAGGCCTTCGCCTTGACGTATCCGGACCGCTTCCACTTCCCGGAGACCTTGCGCCACTTGTAGATGCGCACCGGGTAGGTCCCCTTCGAATGCCGTGGCTTCAGGTAGCCATAGACGACCTTCGTTCGGCCCTTCGCCATTCTCGACGGCGCCCTCGGTGTACCAATCGAAGCACGTGGCGTGACGGCGACGGTGAAGCTCATCGACGCCTCATAGTCCCAGGCGGAGTCGGTGAACCGAGCTCGGTAGTACGTCTTCGAGCGCGGTGTCACCGATATCTTGAACGTGCCATCGACTGCCGTTGTGGCGCTCAGCGACGTGTCCGCCCACGGCCCACTCTGACTCGCCGCCTGCTGGAGCGTGACGCGCTTGCCTTGGAGCGGCGTGGCTCCCGAGACCAGCCTCCCGGTGAAGCTGTAGCTGTCCCCGTACTTGGGCAGTGTCCTCGAAACCGATGTGGCCGTCAGCACACTGCCGGCTTTCATGCGGTCCAGCACGAACACATCGGACTTGCCGTTCGCATCACCGGCCACGAGTGAACGTGGCGTCCGAGCTGAACGTCACGTAGCGTCCATCAGCCGAAACTCCTGGCCTCTCACTGATGTTGTTGCCTTGCACGCCGGCGCTGGAAGCGCTGAGCCTGACCGTCAGCCCGGACGCGAGATCTCGCACGAACACATCCTGCTTTCCATTCGTGTCATCGTCGACCAAGTTGGAGGCCTCCGACTCGAAGACCACGTGCTCGCCGTCGGAGGAAACCGCCGCCCGGAAGCAGTTCTCATTTCCCTGAACGCCAGCAGAGGAGACGCTGACCCGCGTGGTCTGGTTGCTCACGAGATCACGCATGAACACGTCGGCTCTTCCCGTTTGTGTCGCCCGGAACCAGGTTCGATGCCCAGGAGTAGAACACCACATGCTTGCCGTCAGGCGTGATCCTGGGTTCGTAGCTATCGCCGTCCCCAGGAATATTTGTGGGCGAGACGCTGGCCATGTAGGTCGAACCGAATTCAAGGTCGCGGATGTAGAGCTGGTACGTACCCGGAGGTGTGACACCGGGGATCAGGTTCGTCGAATCCGAGTAGAACGCCGCATACCGCCCGTCGGCGGAGATCACGGGATACCAGGCGTCGCCGTTCGCCTGGGCTCCATTCCAAGCAACGCTGAGCCGGGTCGTCGTGCCCTTCTCGAGATCGCGCACGAAGGCGTCACCCTTGCCGTTGGTGTCGCTTGGCACCAAGTTGCTCGCTTTG
This sequence comes from uncultured Coriobacteriia bacterium, assembly GCA_963803785.1. Classification (GTDB taxonomy): domain Bacteria; phylum Actinomycetota; class Coriobacteriia; order Anaerosomatales; family JAAXUF01; genus CAWDNM01. The sequence continues at coordinate 241,342 of CAWDNM010000005.1, read as the reverse complement.
GATTCGAACGTGACGTAGCGCCCGGTCGCCGACATATGGGCCTCGTAGCTGTTCCCGTTGCCCCGGACGCCCGCAGTCGAGACGCTGGCGAGCGTCGTCTGGTTGCTCGCCAAGTCGCGCACGAAGACGTCGTACGCTCCGTTCACGTCGCCGGGAACCAGATTGGTCGCAGACGAGTAGTACGAAACGTACCGCCCGTCAGCAGAAACGTCCGCATACTGGCTGTTTCCATCACCCGCCAGCCCGGTCGAAGAGACGCTCACCCGCACGGTCTGTTGCGTTTCCAGATTGCGGACGAAGACATCCACACTGCCCAGAGGTGTCACCCACCACGAGATTGCTCGCCTCGGAGCTGAACACCACCAGGCGACCGTCGTCTGAGATACCGTCCGCCATGCTCTTCTCGTTCGCCTCCGCACCAGCTGGTGAGATGTTCGCGCGCACGATGGAGGAGTACCCGACGTAGGAAGCAGCCGTGGCCCAACCCACTGCGGCAAGCGACAACACGGCCACAGCTCCCGCGACCACCCATCGAGTACGTCGCAGTCTCACAGACTGTCCAACCGATTGCGCAGCCGAGAATCCCCTCGAGTTCATGTTGACGACCTCCCCATCGCCGCGGTCCTCGCGGTCGGCACCTAACGGTGCGCAACGCGAACCAAGTACGTTGAAATTACCCCTCTGGGCGGCGCACGAAAAGTGATGCAGCGCATCGGCTGGGCGGCTAGGCGATGACAACCACCGCGCGGCCGTTTGCTGGGTCGCCACCCGGGGCAAAATCAGTCCTGTTCCCGCACGCGAGGCCCTCAGAGGGGCGCGTCTTGTGCGGGCAGTCGGATCGGGGGAAACCATGCCTGACAGCAGACAGCCGGCACCGAGCATCTCTCACGCGGGCCGGTGGGCGATTCTATCGATTGCGCTGGCGTGCTCCATGCTGGCGTGGACGCCCGTCGCCGGAGCGGGAGTGACCGTCACGCCGATCGCGCAAAGCGTGCACGGCGACCAGTTCGGACCCGACGTGGAGGGAGCCCGCGTCGTCTACACGAACAACGCGGGCGGCGACAACGACGTCTACCTCTACGACGTGAACACCAAGATCCGCAAGCGGCTCACCTTCGGCTCTGCAAGTCAGTCGCGCCCCAGGATCTCGGGCGACAACATCGTCTATCTGGATTCGAAGAGTGGTGTGCCGCAGCTGTGGTGCTACACGATCTCGACCGGACAGAGCCGGGCTCTGAACGCAAAGTCGCCGAGCGTGCTCGAACACGCAGTCGACGGAGACACGGTAGCGTTCGTCGCTCCGACGGCAAATCCGAATGAGTACGCAGTCAAGACCCTCAGTCTCTCGACTGGTCTCGTCAGAACGATACGCACCTACCAGCGAGTCAGGGCGCCCTACTCTCTCGGCCTCGCCGGCGCCTATCTCGCGTACTCGGTATACCCGGAAGACGAGGACGATGACAGCGGCCGAATGAGCCTGTACGTCACCCACCTGCCAACCGGGATAACCCGCGAGGTCGACAACGGGGACCACGCATGCGTGACCGCGAGCGGAACCGTTGTCTACACCCAGTCGTACGGGGACCTCGACCCTACATTCGTGAAGTCATACGACGCCGTCACGAAGACGATCTCGACAGTGTCCACCGGATGGGCAGAACCGCTCGACATCTCGGCCGGGCGACTGCTCTACTGCGACTCGCAGAATGGGCTTTGGGTCCGTCACCTGGATTCCGGCACTCGCATCAAGATCGCGAGCTCCAAGCCGATCCATTCCCACGGCACCGCGCAAATGTCCGGCACTCGAGTGGTCTGGGACGACACTCGCCACTCCGCCGAGAACGGCTTCGTCTGGCCTCCCGGGACTCCGGGACACTGGATGGACTACGACGTCTACTCGGCGACCTTCCGCACGCCGATGTTCAGCCTCGCTTGCCCCAAGGGGGTCACATACGGCAAACGCGCGACGATCACCGGCAAGGTCGCGACTACGCTGGGCGCTCCGTATGCGGGCAGGGTCTCGTTGCAGCGCTCGAGGGACAAGAAGCACTGGACAACTGTAACCTCAAAGTCGACGTCGACCGCAGGCAGCTTCGCGATGAGATCCGGCGAGGTGCGCAGGGCGACCTACTTCCGCGTGAAGTTCGCCAAGGGTTCGGTGCGAGTCAACAGTTACTTCATCAAGATCCTGCCACGCGCGCTCGTATCGAGGCCCCCGATCCCCTCCGAAGTGGCGACAGGCCAGGCAGTGACGCTGAAGGGCACCGTGAGACCGGCACAGACCAAGACCTCGGAGCTCATGGTCGTGGGCGGTCGCAAGGCCGCCGACGGCACCTGGGAGGAGTCAGAGCTCGGCGCGAGGGTGTACGCGCCGGTCGCGCACGGCAGCTACTCCACGTACAAGGTGCGACTCCCTGGCCTGGTCAAACCCGGCGAATGGCGAGTGCGCATCCGCGCCAGCGACATACGCAAGGGCATCGCCTGGGGCGTCTCACCGTATGAGTACTTCAGTGTGAAGTAGAGCGCATCAAGCGAGCAGCAGGCGGCGCGACCCGCGTAGACACGCGGTCGTCGCACAACAAAACAGGCCGCCCATTTCGGGCGGCCTGCGTGTGTTCTTGTGGCGGGAGTAACGGGGCTCGAACCCGCGACCTCTGGCTTGACAGGCCAGCGCTCTAACCAACTGAGCTACACCCCCGAGTGGGTCGCTGCAAAGCAGACAGCGAAGGGGATTCTACCGACCACGCGCACCATTGTCCAGCATCGGGACCGCCTGTCCCCTCCCTGTCGTAAACGGGTATCATTTCCGCAGGACAGGAGGCATACATGCCCGACTCGAATCCCGGCTCCGCATTCGCCGAAACGCTCCGCGCGCGCATCGAGGCCGCTCTCGCCGAGCGTGATCGCGCGGGCGCCGTTCGAGACCGCGCTCTCAGCGGTGCACGACGGCTCGATCACGATACCGTCGCTCTACGTCGACGTGCTGGGCCCGCTCCTGGCCGGCATCGGCTCGGCCTGGTCGCACGGCAACGAGCGCGTCTGGGAGGAGCACTACGCGACGCACACGGTGCGAACCATCGTCGAGTCGCTCTACCTCGACGTGCAGCGTCAGGCCGCCGACGTCGAGCGCCGAGGCCAGAGCGTCTTGCTCGCGTGCCCGCCCAAGGAGCAGCACGAACTCGGCCTCCGCATGCTCTCCGACCGCTTCGAGCTCGGCGGCTACGACGTCACGTTCCTTGGCGCCGACACCCCGCTCGACGAGATCGTCGCTGCCGCGCGCGCTACCGGAGCCTCGCTCGTCGCGCTGTCCATCTCCACGGTCTTCGAGCGCGTCGAGCTGCGCCGATTCGTCGACACCCTGCGCGCACAGCTCGCCGACGTACGCATCGTCATCGGCGGACCGGCGTTCTCACGCGACCAGCACTGGCCGGCCGAGGACTTCCTCGATACCCACGAGCTCGGCGTTCCCGGCTCCTCATGGGTAGGGTGACGCCGTGCTTCCGCTGCGCATCGCCTGGCGCTTCCTCAGATCGAGTCCCGGACAGTCCGCGCTGATCATCGCGGGTATCGGCGTGGGCATCGCCACGCAGATCTTCGTGGGGTCGCTCATCGTGAGCCTGCAAGACAACCTGATCAACACCACGATCGGCTCGGCGGCGCACATCACCGTCAAGGCGATCAAGGAGTCCGACCCCGTTCGCTACTCCCCCGAGATGCAGAAGCTCTTCTCGAGCGACCCGCGCGTCAAGCAAGGGACGGTCGTGCCCGTGCGCTCGGTTTCGGCGCTGTTCAGCAACGGTACCGACAGTTCCTCGCTCGGCGCTATCGGCGGAAACCTCGACGAGCTCAACGGCATCTACAAGCTCACCGACCGCATGGTCTCCGGGCAGGCGTCGATCGGCCCCGGCGAGATCATGCTCGGCAAGGAGTTCGCCGAGAAGTTCGGCATCGAAGCGGGCGACTCGGTTTCGCTCAGGTTCCCGAACAACCAGACCGGCTCGTTCAAGGTGTCGGGCATCTTCGACCTGGGGTCGGCGCAGTTCAACCAGCGCAACGCGTTCGTGCAGGGCTCCGTGCCGCAGAACGTGCTCGGCTGGGGCAACGACCAGTTCTCCAGCGTTCAGATGCAGCTCGTGGACCCGTTCAGCTCCTCGAAGGTGGCTCAGCAGTGGAGCCAGCAGCTGCCCGGCGTCTCGGTGCTCGACTGGCAGGGCCAGAACGCCGACCTGCTCGCCGGCCTCACCGCCCAGTCGGTGTCGAGCTACATGATCCAGGGCTTCGTGCTCGTCGCGATCGCGCTGGGCATCGCATCGACGCTGGCCATCGCGGCGGTCCAGAAGACCCGCCAGATCGGCATCCTCAAGGCGATGGGGCTCGGCGACCGGCAGTCCGGCCGAGTCTTCCTGTACCAGGCCGCGATCCTGGGCGTGGGCGGCTCGACGGCAGGAGTGCTCTTCTCGGTCGCCTTGCTCGCGTTGTTCCAGCTCTCCCCCGCTCCCTTCGAGATCGTGATGCAGCCGCAGTTCGTCGCCTTCTCGGCGCTCGTCGGCATCACGGTGGCGCTGCTTGTCTTCGATCATCCCGATCCGGCAGACCTCCAAGCTCGACCCGATCGAGGTGATCCAGAATGGCTGATCTCGACCTCACATGTACCGACGGCACCCTGCTCGTCGCCGAGGACCTCGGCCGCGTCTATGGCGAAGGAGAGGCCGCGACGCACGCCCTGAGGGGTGTCTCGGTGACGATGTGCGAGGGCGAGTTCGCGGCGATCGTCGGGCAGTCCGGCAGCGGCAAGTCGACGCTGCTGAACATGCTCGGCCTGCTCGACACCCCCACGTCCGGGACCGTGCGCTACCAGGGCAGAAACGTCGCCGACCTCGACAAGAGCGGCCGCGCGAAGCTGCGAAACCAGCTCATCGGCTTCGTGTTCCAGTTCCACTACCTGCTGCCGGAGTTCAGCGTGCTCGAGAACGTCTCGATGCCCGCGCTCATCGACGGAACGGTCCCCGCCGCAGAGATCCGCTCACGCGCCGAGGAGACCCTGGCGCTGCTCGGTCTCGACGGGCTTGGGCCCAAGAACGCCAACCAGCTCTCCGGCGGTCAGAAGCAGCGGGTGGCGATCGCGCGAGCGCTCGTGAACCGGCCGTCGCTGCTGCTCGCCGACGAGCCCACCGGCAACCTCGACACGGTGAACACCAACGCCGTCTACGACCTGTTCCGGGAGATCAACAAGGAGCTCGGGACGTCGTTCCTCATCGTCACGCACGACCGCTCAATCGCCGAGCGGACCGACCGCATCCTCGAGATCACCGACGGCCGGCTCACGCAAGACATCCGCACGAGCGACGTGGTCAGCGACGGCTGAGCTCGCGGGACTCCGGGATCGAGCTTCAGCGCCGCGTGCAGGCGGGACTCGTGCTGGCTCGGGCTCGCATGCACCGCTCGGCGGACTTGGGCGGCGACGCCCTTCCACGGCGAGCGCAATAGGTCGATCGCGAGCGCGGTGACGCCGATGACCGCGGCGATGCCCGCGACGAGCATCGAGGCGAGGTACGGGCGGTCGTAGTAGTTCAGGATGTTGCCGAACGCGAACAGCCGATGAGGCCAGACGACCATCGTCACGACCCCGGTCGCCACCATGATCGCGAGCAGCGATGCCACCAGCATCATGAGCCAGGGTTGCAGGCTCAGCACCCATCTCACGTCGCGGGTCGGCCAGGGCTCATCGGTCGCACCGGCCACACGGCGTAGACTCGGCGTACTCGGCGACCGTGCGGTTCCAGTGAGCTTGGTGCCAGATGGACATCGGAATGAACACCACGAGCAACACCGCGCACGGCCACAAGTAGGGCCAGTACACGGTGGGCAGGTACATGGTGACCATTCGGGCTCCTCAGAGTGGCGACACTACCGAGTATCGACCTACTCGAGCCCGGACTCTATACCCCCGAAGTCGCTGTCGCTGGGAAGCGCCAAGCTGTCGAGCTCCTTCTCGATCGCGGAGAGCTCGGCGTCGATCGCCTCGACGTCAGATGCCGAAAGCGGCTTCTTTGCCGGCTTCGTTGAGCTTCCGGTCGACTGCGACTGGCTTGCGTCCTTCGACGCCGCGCTGTTGGTCGCAACAACAGACCAAGTCGCATCCGTTGTCGCGGATGCGACTTGCGACTGCCGAGCGACCCCGCCGCTCGTGGATGCTCGCGAGCATCCAGATGCAGAAACGGAGAGCACTGCTGCCAGAAGCAGCAGTGCTCCACCGACTCTCGTCACGTACCTACTGTGCATCAACCGGCTCCGACGCGACCTTCAATCCCTCGACGACCGAGCGCAGCAGCTGAGCTGCATCTCGAATCTCGAAGCGGGCAAGCTTGAGCTCCGCGACAGCCTCGCGGCCCTTGGCGCGTGCATCGAAGAACGCGGCACGGCGGTTCTCGGCGGTGGGAATCGCGTTGAACTTGGCGATCGCTTCCTGCTCGAGTGCGAGCGCTGCGGCCAGGTGCGCGCGAGCGCTATCCAGCTTCGCGTTGACGGCGGTCACGTCCCCGCCGGCAGCGGCGACCGTCGTTGCGAGCGACGCGATGCGATTGATGCGCTTGGTGAGGTTGGCGTTCACCGCGGTGAACCGGTGCTGGCGGGCGTTGAGCTTGTTGGAGATGCGCTTCTCGAGCTGGGCCTTCTTCTGGGCCTTGTTCAGCCCCTTTGTGGCCTTGCGCTGAGCCTGCGTGGCCTTGCGCTGCTGCTTGGCGGCCGTGCGAGATGCTTCGCGCGACGCCTTGTTGACCGACTTCTGCGCCTTCTTCGCCTCTTTGTTGGCTGTGGCGACGGCTCGCTTGTCCTTGAGACGTCCGCCGCCCAAGCCCGCCTGGGCGAACACCGGCACCGCCAGCGCGGCGATCAGTGCTGCGGCGATTGCGATGGTGCCGACTGCCTTCTTGTTCATCTCAGACTCCCGCTCGTTTTCGCTCGCACCGGCGTGCGGCGGTTTCAGTTCCTGACGCCAGTATCCGCCGACCTGATTGGCCCGCGGTTGGGCGCGCATTGAGTTTAGGTTGAGCGCGTGGCCTCAGGCTCGACCGGCGCCGCCTCCAGTGTGACCGCGAATCTCGCGCCACCCAGGTCGCTCTGCGCCACTTCGATGGTGCCGGACATCAGCTCCACGAGCTGGTGCGCGATCGACAGCCCCAGCCCCGCTCCCCCGCTCACCTTCGCCCTCGACGCGTCGAGCCGCGCGAATCGCTCGAATATGCGACCGCGATCGGCCTCCGGCACGCCCGGACCCGAGTCGTCGATGAACACAGTCCAGCGCCCCGCCGCCGATACACTCCCAACCCGCACAGTCCCGCCGGCGGGTGTATGCGCCAGCGCGTTTGAGACAAGCGCCGAGACAACCTGCAGCAACCTGTCTGGGTCGCCGAGCGGTGCGCCGGTGCCCTGAAGCTCCACGCTCAGCGTGATGTCGGCGTCCTGCGCCGGTGCGCCGAACCGCCCGCGGAGCGCGCTTTGCAGCACGCCGACATCGACCGGCATGCGAGCGAGACGCGCCACGCCGGCGTCGATCTCGGAAAGCGCGAGCAGCGTCTGCGACATCTCACCGATGCGCGCCGCTTCGTCGCGGATGACGCGGAGCGCGTTCTGCCTCTTCTCGGGCTCGGTGATGACTCCGTCGAGCAGCGCCTCGGCGAATCCCCTGATCGAGGTGAGCGGCGTGCGGATCTCGTGGCTGATGTCGCCGACGAATGCCTTCTGTGCAGCGTAGGCAGCGTCCACCCTGGTAGACATCCGGTTGAACGAATGCGCGAGCGAAGCGGTCTCGGCGTCGCCCTCCTCGGCCACCTGCTCGCCGAATGCACCGGCCGCGACGTGGTCCGCGGCGGCCTCGAGGCGCACGAGCGGTGCTGTCAGCCGGCGTGCGAGCAGCCCTCCCGCGATGTAGGCGACGACCGCCGCTACCAGCAGCGCAACCCCGCCCAAGACGAGCAGCCCGGCCTGCGTACGGCGTATCTCGGCGAGCCCCTGGATAGCGACGAGCTGGCGCCCGGCATCGACCGGCGTGGCCACGACGACGACCGGCACTCCGGCCCCTGTTCGCAGCCTGGCCGACCGCACGCCCTCGACCGACGTCGGACGCAGCCGATCGAGCGGCAGCGGCTCGCTGGCGGTGCCGGCGGTCGACCGCTCGACGACGCCGTTGTTGTCGGTGACGAGCAGCGCGGCGCCGATCAGACCGGCCTCGATGCGCAGCAGCCGCTCGCGCGTCTCCTCGGTAGCGGCGGCATCGAGCTCATCGGCGGCGGCCTGTCCCTTCGAGAGCACCGCCACCTGCCGAGCGAGGTCGGCCGTGCGCTGCCCGATCGCGTACTGCGACCACGCCGCGACGAACACGGCGAACGCCACGAGCAGCGAGAGCAGCGTCCCGGCGACCACGTAGAGCCGAGCCCGCGAGACCGTGCTTCGCCGAGAGGCCCGCGCGGGGTTCTCGGCGGTGCTCACGGAGCGTCCTTGCGGACCCGGTAGCCCACGCCTCGGACGGTCTCGATGAACCGGGGCGATGCCGCGTCGTCGCCGAGCTTGTTGCGCAAGTGACGGATGTGCACGTCGACGCCGCGCGCCTCAGCGTAGTCGGCATAGCCGAGCGCGGCTTCGAGCAGCTGCTCGCGAGAGTAGACGACCCCGGGGCGGCGCGCCATGGCGAGCAGCAGGTCGAACTCACGGGCAGTGAGCGGGATGGGCTGGCCATCGACGGTGACGTCGCGGGTCTCGGTGTCGAGTGCGAGCCCGCCTGCCCGGACGACCGTGGCCACGGAGCCGGAGCCGGCGCCATCCGAGCCTGTCAGGCCCTCGCCGGTCGAGCGCCGCAGCACCGCGCGGACGCGGGCGACGAGTTCGGGCGGCGAGAACGGCTTGACGACGTAATCGTCGGCGCCGCTCTCGAGGAGCGCGACCTTGTCGGCGTCGCTGTCTTTGGCGGTGAGCATCACGATGGGCACGCTCGACTCGGCACGGATCTTCGCGCACACTTCGGCGCCAGTCATGCCGGGCAGCATGATGTCGAGCACGACCACATCCGGTGAAGTGGCGTGGAACCGCTCGATTGCGGCATGCCCGTCAGCGGCGCACTCGATCGTGAAGCCGGCCGCCTGCAGGTAGACGCTCACCAGTTCGCGGATGTTGGCCTCGTCGTCGACGACAAGCACGGTTGCCACGAAGTGCCTCCCAGCCCGGATGCGGAGCGGTCGCGCCAAGTGTAGCGCAGCGGCCTCGCCCGTCAGTCTCCGTCGTCGGCGACGACCCCGTCGCGCATGACCACGGTGCGGTCGCACGCCTGCGCGACCTCGGGGTTGTGCGTGACGATGAGGAACGTCGTGCCGCGCGCGGTGTTGATCTCGCGCATCATCTGCACGATCTCAGCCGAGGTGGCGGTGTCCAGGTCGCCGGTAGGCTCGTCGCCCATCACGATCGCCGGGTCGTTGACGAGCGCCCTCGCGATCGCGACGCGCTGCTGCTGGCCACCGGAGAGCTCGCTCGGGATGTGGCGCATGCGGTCGCCGAGACCGACGATGTCGAGCAGTTCGCGGCCGCGCACGAGCGCGTCGTGGCGGCTGCGACCGGCGTACTCGGCGGCGAGCGCGACGTTCTCCTCGGCGGAGAGGGTCGGGATGAGGTTGAAGCCCTGGAAGATGAAGCCGATGGATTCGCGCCGAACGGCCACGAGGTCGGCGCCGCGCAGCGTGTCGATGCGGCGGCCGTCCATCCAGACCTCGCCCTCGTCGGGCGTGTCGAGGCAGCCGGCGATGTGCATGAAGGTCGACTTGCCGCTGCCCGAGGGGCCCATGATCGCGGCCATCTCGCCTCGGCGGATGTCGAGTGTGGCGCCGCGCAGGGCATCGACGAAGTTCGTCCTTGCCCAGCTTGTAGCACTTGCGCAGGCCCACCGCGTGGATGATGGGAGCGAGATCCTCGTCGGGAGCGTGCATCGTGGTGTCGGTCATGACGTCACTCATAGCGCAACGCCGCCACGGGGTTGAGGCGCGCCGCATGCCACGCCGGATACAAGCCGCTGATCACGCCGAGAAGAACCGCGAACCCCACCGAACCCGCCATCAGCCGCGTCGTGACGAGGAAGAGGGCCTGCCCGCTTGCAGCGCCGGCGGCGTTGCCGGCGCCCGCGACCATCAGCCCGAGCAGCAGTCCCCCGATTCCGCCGAGCAACCCGATCACGGCCGACTCGAGGACGAACTGCGCCATGATCTGACCGTCCGAGGCACCGATGGCCTTGCGGATGCCGATCTCGCGCGTGCGCTCGGAGACCGACATGGTCATCGTGTTGATGACCGACAGCCCGCCTACCAGCAGCGATATCGCGCCGATGGCGTAGATGATCGTAGTGAAGATCTGCAACGGCGCCTTGATCTGCTTCTCGAAGTCGGTCGCGGTGTAGGCGTCGACTCCGTCGACCTTGCGTTCGATAGCGGCGGCGAGCGTCGAGGGCAGGACGCCCTGCTCCGGGATAGACGGCGAAGTCCGAGACGATCGTCGCCGGGTTCACGGTGTCCTTGAAGACGTCCGGAAGGTCCTCGGCCGCGATCTTCTGCGCGTCGGCGAGCGTCATGTACACCGACGAATCCGGCGCCGTGAGCGTCTTGCCCATGATGCCGACGACCTCATAGCGCTCGCCTCGGATCTTGACGGTCCCGCCCACCTTCGCATCGAGCTTCTTGACGAGGTCAGCGCCGACCGCGACCTTGCCATTCTCCGTCGGGCGCAAGGCGCGCCCCTCCGAGTACGTGATCTTGAACGTCTCGTACGAGTCGCCCCTGCCGTCGGAGCCGACGATCGACGGAGGCGGTCCGAAGCTCACCGTGATCGTCTCGGTGGAGACGAACGCCGACACCTCCGCCGATACGGCGGTGACTCCGTGAACCCGCTCAATGTCGCGCTGCTTGTCGATGGAGAGCATGTTGCTGCCCATCGTCGAGCCCTCGGTCTTGGGCACGATGACGACCTTGCCCTGGTAGTAGTCGACGCCTCCGTCGACCAAGAGCGTGAGCTTCTCGGCGATGGAGCCCATGACGACGAGCGCGAACACGCCGATCGCGATACCGAAGATGGTCAAGAACGCGCGCATGCGGCGCCTGAAGATGTTGCGCAGCGTCCGCATGGGCCTCCTCCCAAAATCCCCTGCCGATGATAACGCACGCTTCCCTGCAGCCGCGCACCCGGACCGCTACCCGAGCGGCACGGGGACCGGCAGGCTGCCTAGAACAGCCGCCCTGTCGCGAACCCGTCGTCATCGTGCCGGTCCGCCGGGTGCGGTCCGTCGTCATCCGAGGCCGGATCGCCCGGTGGGAACGCCGCCTTCCCGCGGTGCGACCACGTCGCCGAGGATCTCGGCCATCTCGCGGGCGTTTCTCGGCGCGTAGTCGTACTTGCAGTTGTTGAACATCACCCAGGTGCGCTCGGTCTCATCGGCGAGGTTCTTGATGGGGTCGAGCCACTCGGCGAGCTCGGTGGGCTCGTAGAGGTAGTCGAACCTGTCGGCCGCGCTGCCTGTGCGTGCGTTCCAGGTGCCCGCGTTGCGGCCGTGGAAGCGCACGTAGCCCAGGTGCGACGTCGCGGCGGTGACCGGCGGCATCACGTGGGAGTTGGGGATCTGCGGCGCATCGACCGCGACGAAGGTGAGGTTGCGGTCGGCGAGGAACCGCATGGTGCGCTCGAGCTGCGGACCCGTCACCCAGCTCGAGTGCCGGAACTCGACGAAGACCGGCAGCGGATCGAGAATCGCAGCCGCACGGTCGATGAGCTCGAGGTTGGCGTGCTCGTGCTCGCGGTCGTTGGCGGTGAAGTACGCCGGGTACTGCATGAGCACGCCGCCCATCTTGCCGGCCTCGACCAGCGGCGTGAGCGCATCGACGAACAGCTCGAAGCTGCGGTCGACCATGCGCTGCTCCGGCCGGCGCACTCGGCCGCTGTGGGAGATCTCGTAGTCGTACTCCCGAAGCTCCGGCGTGAGCGAGCGTTCGTCGACCTCGTGACCGGTCATCAGGCCGTACGCCTTGACGTGGAACGTGAACCCGTCCGGCGTGCGCTCGGCCCAGTTGCGCGCGTAGTCCTCGCGCGGAAGCCCGTAGAAGGTGGAGTCGACCTCGACGGTGTCGTAGCGAGCCGCGTAGTAGCGCAGCCGAGCCTCCGCCGAGAAGACCCCGCGCGGATACCAGCGCTTGATCATCGTCTTGTCGGTCCACGAACAGGTCCCGACGACGACGTCCCCCACGCGCTCACCTCCTTCTCGGCGAAGCGGCCGCGCCGGCGAAGGCCCGTGCCGGCGGTTGCTGGGATTCTACCCGCTCAGGGCGTGTGCGGGAACGCAGAAGGCCGCCCGGAGGCGGCCTTCGATCGCGCTATCGAGATGAAGCTACTGCGCAGCGCCCGTCTGGCACGAACCGCAGTCACCCTGGCATGCAGCCGAGCCGGCTGCAGCGCCGGCTGCAGCGCCGGTCGCCTTGGGGCACGAGGTGCTGCCGCACTCGCCGGCGTTCGCACACGCGGCGCCGGTCGCACACGCGCCGCCGTTGGCGCACTGGCCGTCGGTCGGGCACGTGCCGTCAGCGGCCTTGGCGCAGGTGCCGTTGGCGGCGTTCGGGCAGGCCACAGTCGCCGAGGCGGACTGAGCCGCAACCTGCTTCTTGGCTGCAGTGCTACCAGCCTGTGCGATACCGAAACTACCGAGAACAAGGCCAGCGATGAGCGCGGCCGCTACGAGCCCGATGACTTTCTTGGTACCCATGTGCACCTCCAGCGGGAGCAGCCAGTGCGCTCCCTTCGCGAGTCGTCTTGGCCAGTCTGCCAAGGCCGTGTGAATTCCGTATGAAGCGTCGCAAAGTCGTGTGGGCTCGCTTGGGACGGTTGCTCGGCGGGCTTGAGCGGGTAGACTCCCTTTCGGCGGCAACGCGCAGCCGAGCCCCGCATTCTCACCGAGGAGGACGCCATGAAGCCCCACGTCGACGAGGACCTCTGCATCGGGTGCGCCGCATGTGAAGACCTGTGCCCCGAGATCTTCCGCATCGAGGACGACGGCATGTCGCACGTCATCATGAGTGACCCGCCCGAGGACATGTACGGCTGCGTTCGCGACGCCGAGGACGCGTGCCCCACCGATGCCATCTCGATCGGCGAATGAGCGCTCTCCCCGACGACTATCGCATTCCCGAGACGGACGAGGCGCTGCTCGGCGAGTGCGACGTGCAGGTGTTTCGCGCGACCGGACCCGGCGGGCAGTCGGTGAACACGACCGACTCGGCGGTTCGGCTCACCCATCGGCCGAGCGGGTTCGTGGTGGTTGCGCGCAGGGAGCGCAGCCAGCTGCGCAACAAGGGCGACGCGCTCAAGCGCCTGCGCGTGAAGCTCGTGGACGCGCAGCGGGTGCGGCCCACGAGGCACAAGACCAAGCCGTCTCGAGCCTCTGTGCAGCGCCGGCTCACCGCCAAGTCGCAGCTCTCGGCGAAGAAGGCGACTCGCCGGAGCAAGCCGGAGGACTGATCGGCGGCGGCTTCGCACGTGCGTGCTGAGACGAGAAGAAGGGCGGCTCCGATGGAGCCGCCCTTCCAGCTGATGCTATGTACCGCGACGAGTGCTACGCCTTGCGGACGTTGCTCGCCTGCAGCTTGCCGTTCTGACCAGTGGTGACGTCGAACACGACGGCCTGGTTCTCATCGAGAGTCTTGAACCCGTCGCCCTGGATCTCGGAGAAGTGGACGAACAGATCGTCGCCATCCTCGCGAGAGATGAAGCCGTAGCCCTTGTCCGGATTGAACCACTTGACGGTACCTTCAGCCATGCCTTACTCGCTTTCCTGCCCCCAAGGGCAACTTCCGTGCGACTCGCCAACCCCTAAGCACCTGTTCGAACAGTTGCCGCGACGCATACGCGACGCGGGGCTTGCCAGACCGCGAACTCGGGCCTCCCTGACCCGTGCGTCCAAGTTAGCGCTAACCTCCTAGTGTTGTCCAACACCCCGAATATGCGGATTGCGCGCAACAAGCGCGTCGTCGGACCGCCCGAACCTGTTGCTTCACGCTACTATGATGCAGTCGACCTCAGCTCGAAGGGCCTCGCGCGTGCAACCCTGGGTGAAGTCAGTGCTCCTCGTGATCGTCGCCATGGTCCTGGTCGCCGGGGTTGGCATCGTGGCCACTCCGCTCGCCAAACCCGCGCCCGAGCAGTCCTCGTTGAGGACGACCATCGCCGATGAGGTGCTTGAGGCGACCGGCGGCGCCCAGGTTGGGGAGATCGCGACGGCCACGGTCGGACCGGCGAACCAGGATGCGGCTGCCGACTACTTCGAGGCGCGCGTGTACAAGGCGACCGGCTCCAGGCCCGAGTGGAGAATCGCGAACTGGGGGCCGGGAAGCGAGCGCGTTGGCCCGGAGCGGTTCAACGGGAGGGGCTACGGCACGAAGTCGCTCTCGCAGCGCTGGGTCGTGTTTCACTTCTCCGACGGCAGCGCATTGCGCGTGGCCGAGATCCCTTCCGTCGACGGCACCACGCCCGACCTCTGGCGCGTGAAGAGCGTCGAGGTGACGCGGCCGTAGCTCTGCGATTCCGCAGTGGTCGTTGTGGGTGGTTCGTGCTCGTGTTATCGTTCATCTACGATTGACGATGAAGGGCGGACCACCGTGCCTGACGACGAACGAATCGCCGAACTCTCGAGGGCGCTGGCGAACCCTGCGCGGGTGCACATCATTCGGAGTCTCGCTGCCCAGAGTGAGTGCACGGGTGCGGAGATCTTCTCGGGCCTGCCCCTCGCCCAGTCCACGATCTCCGAGCACCTGAGGGTGCTCAAGGCAGCGGGCCTCGTCCACGCGAGGCCGGTTGGAACCGGAATGGTCTACTGCGTCGATGCCGATAGCCTCCGCGAACTCTCGCTTGCCATCGGCCAGGTCGCCGCCGCAACACCGTCGTGTACATCCGCCGAGAAGAGCGGGGTCTGCTGATGACCGAGTCGATCACCAAGAAGCTTTCGTTCCTCGACCGCTATCTGACGCTCTGGATCTTCCTCGCGATGGGCCTCGGGGTCGCCGCGGGAGCCCTCATCCCCGCCATCCCCGAGTTCATCAGCGGCATGACCGTCGGCGGCTCGACCACGAACCTCCCCATCGCCATCGGGCTCATCCTGATGATGTATCCGGCGCTCGCGAAGGTCCGCTACGAGGAGCTGCCGGCAGCGATGCGCGACAAGAAGGCGCTGTCGCTCGCGATGGTGATGAACTGGATCGTCGCGCCGACCGTCATGTTCCTGCTCGCCATCGGTGCGGCGAGCATCTTCCCCGAACTACTACGAGTACATGGTCGGGCCTGATCATCATCGGCATCGCACCGTGCATCGCGATGGTGATCGTCTGGAACGGCCTCGCCGACGGGGACTGCGAGTTCGCAGCCGGCCTCGTGGCGATCAACTCGGTGATGCAGATCCTCTTCTTCGGGCTGTATGCGTGGTTCTTCGTGACGATTCTGCCGCCGCTCTTCGGCGTCCCCGGTGCGGTCGTCAACATCTCGCCGAGCGAGATCGCGATGACCGTGCTCATCTACCTGGGCATCCCGTTCGCAGCAGGCATCATCACGCGCTTCTCGCTCATCGCGCTCAAGGGCAAGGTCTGGTACGAGACCGTGTTCGTGCCGAAGATCGGGCCCGTGACCCTCGTCGCGCTGCTCTTCACGATCTTCGTCATGTTCTCGCTCAAGGGCGACCTGATCGTCCAGATTCCGCTCGACGTCATCACGGTCGCACTGCCGATGCTCGCGTACTTCGCGATCATGTTCTTTGTGACGTTCTTCGTCGCCAAGGCGATCGGCCTGCGCTACGCCAAGACCACCACGCTCGCCTTCACCGCGGGCTCGAACAACTTCGAACTCGCCATCGCCGTGTGCGTCGCCGTCTTCGGCATCAACAGCGGCCAAGCGTTCGCCGCCGTCATCGGCCCGCTCGTGGAAGTCCCGGTGCTCATCGGCCTGGTCAACGTCGCCCTGGCCTTCCGCGCGAAGTACTTCGCCGACGAGCCCGCCCCCACCGGCGTCGAGCTGCTCGAAGCCGCCGAGGAGATCGAGGGCGAGTGCATCGTGAGCGACATGACTGCGGCCCGACGAGTCCGCGCGATGAGGCGATTCGCACTCTACAGCGACATCCACGGCAACACGGTCGCGCTCGACGCGGTGCTGGCCGACATCGATGTCCGCCGGCCTGACCGAG
The DNA here is from genome assembly GCA_963803785.1 of uncultured Coriobacteriia bacterium. GTDB lineage: Bacteria > Actinomycetota > Coriobacteriia > Anaerosomatales > JAAXUF01 > CAWDNM01. The sequence goes on along the minus strand of CAWDNM010000005.1, from coordinate 225,102 downwards.
CGCTACTGCCTAGGCGACCTCGTCGGCTACGGGCCGGACTCGCCCGGCGTCATCGCTCGCGTCCGAGCGACCGGCGACCCCGTGATCCGCGGCAACTACGACGACGGTGTCGGCTTTCGCAAGGGCCAGTGCGGCTGCTACTACGGCACGCCCGAGGCGAAATCCGACGGCGAGGCCAGCTACACCTACACCGACGCGATCCTCTCGGAAGATGAGCACGCCTACCTCACGACCCTGCTCGACGAGATCCGCTTCGAAGCCGAGGGCGTTCGCGTCCTGCTGGTCCACGCCTCGCCACGCCGCATCAACGAGTACCTGATGCTCGACCGCCCCGAGGCGCATCTCGGCAGACTCGCCGAGGAGGCAGAGGCCGACCTCATCTGCTTCGGGCACATCCACATCCCCTACCATCGCGCGGTGAAGACAGAGTCGGGCCGCGTCGCGCATTTCGTCAGCGACGGCAGCGTGGGCAAGCCCAAGGACGGCGACCCGCGGGCGTGCTGGGCCGAGATCGTGATCGGCTCGGCCGAGGAGGTCGAGACGCTCGCGCCGCATGACACAGCGGCGGAGTGCGCAGGCGGCTCGTGGGTGGGTGTGCGGTTCCATCGGGTGACGTACGACGTCGAGGCCGTGGCCGCCGCGGTGCTGGCAGCAGGGCTGCCCGCGCGCCTCGCCGAGTCGCTGGGCAGCGCCTGACCGACAAGTCCGGCAGGCCACCCGCGTCACGGCGCCATGCTCACACCTCCGAGAACGCGAAGACCCCTTCTCGGATGATACGCACGCACGAACTCGCGACCGCGGGGTCGTACAGCGTTCCCGCACCCTGCTCGATCTCGGCGAGCGCCGCATCCGGGCCCAGGGCCGGCCGGTACGGGCGATGCGACATCATGGCTTCGACGACGTCGGCCACCATGAGCACCTTGCCGCCCTGGAGCAGATCGTCCGCTGTCAGGCCCCGCGGGTATCCCGAGCCGTCGCAACGCTCGTGGTGCTGATACACGAGTTCGGCGATGGGCTCCGGCATGTGGGCGGACGCGATGATGTTGTAGCCCGCCTCGGCATGGCCCTTGACGAGGCTGTACTCCGCCGGCGAGAGGAGTCTGGGCATCGAGAGAATCTCGACGGGCACCGACATCTTGCCGATGTCGTGCAGCAGGCCTGCCACTCTGATGTCCTCGATGTCGGACTCCGGCAGACCAAGGTCGGCTGCGATCGCCGTCGCCAGTTCGGCCACGCGGCGCTGATGGCCCGCGGTGTAGGGGTCGCGCATCTCAGACACCGTGCCGATCACGTCGATGATCGACGTGAGCTCCCTGCCCAGCCGCTCCATCGTCTTGCGCTCGGTGATGTCGTGGTAGTTGAGAAGCACCCCGCCGATGATCGGGTCATGCGCGAGATTGGTCGCGGTGAGTTCGATCCACTTGTAGCTGCCGTCCTTGCACAGGTACCGGTACTCGACGGTCGCCGCCAGGCCGTCGGCCTGCAGGAGCGACATGAAGTCCCGTTGCAGGCGCTCGATGTCGTCCGGATGGACCGTAAGCCAGCCGTCGGTGCCCACCAGATCCTCTGGGAGCCAGCCAAACCACTTCTCGATGTTGGGGCTCTTGTACTTCATGACCCCGTCGACGCCCATGATGCCGATCACGTCCGAGATGTTGGAGATCATCGAGCTGTGCTTGGCCTCGCTCTCGCGCAGCGCGGCCTCTGCCTCTCGGCGGTCCGTGACGTCACGAACTGACGCCGAGCAGCGCGGTCTCCCCGTCGGACCCGACAGCGGCGCCGCGGACCTCGACGGGAAACACCGAGCCGTCCTTGCGGCGATGTTCCGCCTCGTGCCACTTCTCGGGATTCGCGAGCAACTCGAGCTGCGTCTCGGGATTGTCGTCCTCTTTCGGGACCCGAATGTCGCCGATCGTCAAGCCGAGCATCTCATCGCGCGAGTAGCCGTAGCACTCAAGCGCGGCATCGTTCGCATCGAGGAGTGAACCATCGACGGCGACGAGCAGCAGAACGTCCACGACCCGGTCCAGAGCGTCGCCTGTGATGAACTGGTCGATTCTCACCGGTCTCACCCCTCTTCGTCGGCCTCCACGCGCTGGGCTCACGCGTGCCTTTGCGAGACTCGTTCCGATACCACCACAGAGTATACGCGCCGCTACTTCACCGTCACGTAGTCGAACTTGGACGACCAAGCCGAGAAGTGCCCTGCATCAGTCGGCGCGTAGGCGCGCAGCCGCCAACTCCCCTTCTTGGTGAGCTTCACCGATGCCTTGTATCGGGAGTCGGACTTGTAGTTGTAAGCCTTAGCCCACACATACCCGTAGCCCTTCCAGTGCCCGGACACCTTGCGGTACTTGTACACCTTGACCGGCTTGGTGCCAGCGGCATGACGCGGCTTGAGCGAGCCGTAGACCGTGTACGACTTCGACCTGCTCATCTTCTTGGGGGCGACCGGAGTCCCGAGCGTGAGGGTGTTGGCCGCGAACGACACGGCGATCGTGTGGTTCTTGTTGACATTGGAGAACGTGTAGCTTGTCGGCGCCCCGACCGACACGCCATCTATGCGCACTTGAGCGACGTGGTAGCGGGCGGCCGGCACCATTTTGAAGGTCCTGCTCGTGCTGGATCCCATGATCTGAGGCGTGCTCGGCGTGATGGAGCCGTGCGCGCCGGCCGACGGGGTGATCATATAGGTGCTCCCCGGCCGCGCCTTGACCACCATCGTGACCGGGAGATTGTACGGCGAGCCGACGACATGCGTGGTTTCCCGGCGAATCCAGGGTCATGGTCACCGGGATCGAGGTCCGATAGGTGCCCGGGGCCATCCCAGTCGAATTGACCATGTACTCGCACGTCGTGTTGTTGATCTGCGTCTCCGTCAGCCACGGTACGGTCGGTGCTCCCGACCACCACCAACAGTCGGCCACCGCGGGGCCGAGACACGTCGAAGTACGACCCGTTTCGGATAGTACGGGTCGTTCGCGGGGGCTTCGCCGACTATCTCCCATGTCAGCGCCGCCGGCGTCAGCTGCATCCGAGTACGAGTCCGCTCCCGGCGGGGGCACGGTGAACGACCACGTCGGAGACCACGCCGAGAAGCCCGTACCGCCCGACGGGAACATGTCGAGCACGTGCCAGTAGTACTTGCCCGGCAGCAGGTACATGTAGGGGTAGGTCGTGCCGTAGTTGAACGACTTCGTAAGGATCCCGTAGTTGGCCAGCACGACGTTGTCCGAGACGAAGGAGCCGTCGCTGAGGGCCGCGGGGTCGCTGGCGATCTGAAACATGTAGGTCGTCAGGTCCGGGTTCGAGTTGCCCCACTGGAGGTAGGGGTACCACCCGTTCGCTGCGTTTCTGGGAACAGTCGAGCCATTTGCGGGACTGATCAGCCAAGGCGTGGTTGCGAGCGCAGTTGCAGGCGCCAAGACGCCGATCGCCAACGCGACGACGATAGCCAGCCAGAGTCTCTTCATGACGTGCCGCCCTTCTTCGGGTCTTGACCGAAGCGCCCGCAACGGCGAGGGCATCACTGTGACCGAGCCGCCCCCTCGCTGCCCGCCCCGCAAAGCCGTCGTGCACATTCGAACACACAGGTGAGTCTTCCTCGAGACGCCGTCACCGTAACTTGGTCGGCAAGAAACAACCGCCCCTCCGGGAGTCCCGGAGGGGCGGTTGTCAGTCTTGCTGATTGCTCGGTGCGTCAGCCTACTTGGACTTGTCCACGCCCCATTGCAGCAGCCGCATCACGAGCCCCATGACCGCGACAACCATGCCGCCGAGCACGAGGATCACCCCGAACTGCTTGTCACTCATCGTCCACACGACCCCGCCGACCACGGCCACGAGAACGCCTGCCCCCGCAACCAGCCAGTACGCCTTCATCGTTGTCTCTTCTCCCCCACTGCCGTCAATCGGGCAAACACATGCCTCATCGGACAGTTCTCGCTGGAGGTGCGAAACCCTGCTCGCGCGACGAACGCCGCCGCCTCCGCCCGGACGAAACTAGGCGCCTGCGAGCGGATCCGTTCCCGGCACGCCACCATCCGTGACGTGCTCGCTCCACGTGCGTCCATCCCAGTATCGGAGTTGATGCCTGCCAGTGGGGTCCGGGTGCCATGCGGGTGGAGCGACCGCTTCGGAAGGCGGCACCGCCGCTATCGGGCCAACACGAGCGTGCGGCGCGACCCAGGCCCTGGTCATCGGCGAGACGGAGCGGGGCAGTTGATATGCCCACGTGCGCATCTCGTCGCTTGGCCACTGAATCTGCCCTGCCGCGTCGTACTCGAGAACCTGCTCCAGGGTGACCGGCGCGCTCCCTACCGCGAACCCGCCGGTCGCCTGATCGTATGTGAGCTCTCGCCCGTCGATGTACCTGCCTATTTGCATCGGCGTATCCATTCCTTCGATGTCGCCCGCCCACTCTGTCCGATTGCGTGCGGGGCATGGCTCGGCACCGGGCCGGCACTGGTAGGCTTCTACCCTTGGAGCCCCCGGTTCTGGCAGCGGACGAGCGCGAGAAGGCCCCGGCGTCTTGCCGAGGCCCTCGTGATCTGTTGGTGGGCGATGAGGGATTCGAACCCCCGACCTCTTCCGTGTAAAGGTACGTCAGCGCGTCCGTGAGTGACCGCCAAAGTCCGGTTCTCGCAGCTGAGAGGCTTGCGGCGACATCAGCGGACGGTGGCGAACCCCCGCGAAATGAAACGCGTTGCTACACACGTTGCTACACGGCCTTCGTCGGGACGTGCGCCACCAAAGTCAGGAACCGGAAAGCGGTTCGTGCAAGCTTATACACCATCACGCAGGAACGGTCCGACCTTTAAGAGCGGGAGACAACAAGTCCATGGGCAAGCGAGCCAACGGCGAGCACTCGATCTATCAACGCAAGGACGGCAGGTGGTGCGCCGCCATCGTCTGCGACGATTCCGTGACGGGGCAGCGCAGCCGCACGGTCCTGTACGGCAAGACGCGGACTGAAGTGCGAAACAAGCTGAAGACCGCCTCCGAGCGCGTCGAGGTCGGCGCGCCGGTGCGTGACGCCAAGGCCAGCGTCGCCGTGTGGCTCGTCCAGTGGCGGGACACGACGCTTGCGGCCTCGAACTGCAAGGCCAGCACCAAGGAGCTCTACAAGACGCTGTGCATCCACCATCTCGAGCCCGAGCCGTTCGGAGCGATCCGGCTCGACCGGCTGAGGCCCTCAGACATCGATTCGCTCATCCTGAAGCTCAATGACAAGGGGCTGGCGGACGCGACGGTACAGCGGATCTTCACGGTACTTCGCGTCGCGCTCTCCGGCGCCGTGCGTGACGGCCTGGTCGCGCGGAACCCCGCGTCGTCGGTCAAACAGCCTTCGGTCGCCAAGAAGGAGACGCGTCATCTCTCGTCGGCCGAGGTCACCCGTCTGCTCGATGCCGCGAAGGGCTCGCGCTACCACTGCCTGCTCGCCCTCATCGCCGCGACGGGGCTCAGGCGCGGTGAGGCGGCTGCGCTGAAGTGGAAGGACCTCGACCTGAAGACCGGGACGCTGCACGTGCGCGGGACGCTCGCACGCGTCGACGGGAAGCTCATGGTCACCGAGCCCAAGACCGCCAAGTCCCGGCGCACGCTTCCCCTGTCCCCTTCTGTGGTCGCGATGCTCAAGGTGCATCGCAAACGGCAGGCGGCCGAGCGGTTGGCTGCGGGGAGCGTCTGGATCGAGTCCGATTACGTCTTCACGACGGAGAGCGGGACCACGGTCGAACCGCAGAACATCCTTCGCGCCGTCAAGGCGGCGGCAAGCGCTGCGGCATTGACGGACGTTGCGGTCCACACACTGCGCCACTCCGCAGCGACCACGTGGCTTGAGAACGGTGTGCACCTGAAAGCGGTATCGGAGCTGCTCGGACACGCGAGTATCGCGATCACCGCCGACATCTACGGGCACTTGTCGGAAGAGACGGCCCGAGGGGCGATGACGACGCTGTCGGATGCGATTGGGATCTAGAGGCACATTGCCTCTGGCGCCGCAAGGACAATCCAGCACACCGATCGCGCGCGGCGCAATGGCCTGTCGTGGCCTTTCGATCGCACCAGCGGCGGTTTGCGCCCAAGGGAATTCGAAACCGAACCTCCAAGACGCCTGGCGCGGCCACCTGCTCCCGAGAAGTCGCATCTTCGCAGGACACGCGCCGTGCGTTGGCTCAAACGTCCGCAGAGGCCTCCGCCACCAAGGGCGTGTCCGGGTATGCCGCGTCGCAGAAGCACGCAAATGGCACACCCGAATTGGCTGCGGGGCCGGTGGGCGAGACAACCACGCGACAAGCGAAAGACCCCGCCCAGGTCCGACCGAGCGGGGCCACATCGACTTTCGCACCAACATCAGCCCCACCCCAACGCCCGCATCACGAGCGGCGTGACAGTCACATCCAAGAATCGGGCGTACGCCATGACAGCGGAGTGTATCCATTCCGGCTTGGAGACCAGAAGTGCACAGCCGGCCGCGACGAGGAAGTACCATGCCCCGCCCCACGACCGTGCTCTGTAGGTTCGTCCCATCTCAGCTTACCTCCCCTCGCGGATCATCATGGTCGATACTCAACATCCTCGGGCTTCGAGGCCAACCCGCCACCCTATCCCTTGGGCGGGAACGGGTCGCTGCCGTGGGAGTCGCGGAACTGGATCGTGCCGTCCTTCTTGTGCACGACGAACTCGGTACCCTGGTTGCGAGACGTGACACGACCCGCGTCGAGTGCCTGCTGCTTGGTGTCGTGCAGCGAGGACGCGCGCTGCGAGCCCTCCTTCTTGACCGCCCAACCGTCTCCGTTCGGTACGACGTGGTGCGCTGGCTTCTTCGTCATGACTAGTACTCCCTCTCCAGCAGCGGCAGGATCTTGTCGTGGTCAGGGCACCCGCCCCACTTCGAGCCTTGCGCGAGCGTGCCGACGAAGAGCGTGTCGCTCTTGTCCATATGGCCGCGCAGCTCGTCGTACAGATCGCCAGCAGGCCTGGACGTGCCAACTATCCAGCACGAGTCACTCACCTTGGCGTGAGGGTAAGCCCTGATTGCTTTGAGCAACCCCTCGTAGTCCTGTCCGGGCTTGTTCAGGTCGTAGGTCACGATCTTCGGTCTTGCCATACCGGCATCAACTCCTTGCATCTCGTCCGCGACCCCGGCAGGCCGCGTACCCGGCGACTGCCGGGACCTTATCCATTCGGTCTGACACGCTCGCTTCCCAAGAGGCTGGGCGGGTCCCTGCTATTGCTCTCGTGCGCTACGATTGCTATCCTCGAATCGCAAGATAACACGCGCCGCACGTCGATTGCAAGTGTCGAATCGACCACCTTAGGAGGAATCATGGCCGACAAGGCCGGGGTCTTTGACGGGGAGGGCTTTTATCAGGCCGTCGACGCGGAGAGGCTGTCTCGTGACCTGAACTGGAAGCAGGTCGCCGGGCAATCCGGAGTGAGCGCGTCCACGCTCACCCGCATAGCGCAGGGCAAGAAGCCAGATGTGGATTCGCTCTCCGCGCTCATCTCTTGGTCGGGGCTGGACTCGGGCGCCTTCATCAGGAGCGCCAAGCCTGTCGATGCGGGCAACTTCTCCAAGTCACTCGCACTGCTGCGGTCCGATCCTCATCTAACAAGCGAGAGCGCGGCGATGCTCGAGGACATGCTGAAGGCGGCCTACGACCGGCTGCGCAGAGAGTGACCGCATGCAGTGGGGGTTCAAGACATACATCAAGAACGTCGCCAAGGACCTGAGGACCGATCTCGGACTCTCGCAGTTCTGTTCGCTCGACCCGCTCTTAGCGTGTGAGTTCTTAGGTATCCCGCTGCTCCGGCTCTCCGGCTTGCGCGACCAACCGGACATCGTCGCTCACTTCAGCGGGCCCGCCCAAGCGGAGTTCTCCGCAATAACGGGATTCGACGGCCCGCGTCGGTTCTTCCTGGTCAACGACTCCCACCATCCCCATCGGCAGCGAAGCAGCCTCGCGCACGAACTCGGGCACGCACTGCTCCAGCATCCCCCTGCGCCCTTGGTCTCAGGGGACGGGGTGCGCGCCTTCGATGGGGAGATCGAGGAGCAGGCGGCCTTCTTCTCGGGCGTGCTTCTGGTGCCGGATGAGGCATGTCGGATGATTCTGAAGCAGGAGATGAGCCTGCCAGCCGCGTCGCTTAGGTTCGGGGTGAGTGAATCGATGGTTGACTACCGACTGAACGCGTCTGGCGCGCGGACGATACAGCGCCGGAGACGCAGTCGTGAGTAGAGGTTTGCGCTCCGTGCGGACGCGTCGCGCACGCTGTGTTGCATGGGTCAGCGACGCCTGTCGCGGGCCAAATGACGATGACGACAAGACCCGCCAAGACTGCTGCCAAGCCCATGAAGCCGGCTTACCCTCCAGCCTCGCTTTGCGCCCCCCGAGTCGGCGGCCGTCGTGATGCGCTCGACCGCATGATAGCCGAAGGTGCGGTTTGTGATTCGCGGGCGTTGCGGAATGCACCAAGATCGACGTTCTCGAAGCTCCGGCGGGCGGTATCGTTGCTATACCCGTGGGCGACGCGGCCGGTTCGCAGCCCCCCCCCGCCGAACTGCCCCGTGAGCTTGCCTGTGTGCTGCAGGGTGGTCTCTGACTCCCACTCCACGCCAGCGTCAAGTGTGACCTACTTCACGCCTACCACCCGGTACCGGCCCCAGTAGTAGCCGACCGACGGGTCGACCCCGAGTGCCTTCCCCTCGAGCATCGCAGTAGGCAGAACATAGCTGAACTCCTGGTGGCCGAATCCCGGCCTCGCCAAGACGTAGTCATGTCCGTTTACCGCATATACGACTCCATCTTCCGGGTCGCCCACCCACAACTCCGTGTACACGTCGTGGTCTCCTGCGGTGACGAACTGGTTGTACCTGTAGTCGAACGCCACGCTCACCCGTGTGTTCGAGGCATCCACCGACGAGGTCACGATGGCTGCGGGCGAAACAGGGCTACGAACCTCGTCTTCCCGGAAGACAGAGCGCTGCGCGCTGCGGGTGTGGCTGCTGCCGCTGTACTTGGTGGTGTAGACCCCGGCGCGCATCTTGAACTTGAAGTAGCCCCTGCTGTCGGTGGTGAAACGACCCGCCGGATACACTCCGTGGTCGCTCTTCGCCATCCCCCAGGTGACCGCGACCGGCCGGTGGGCGTAGCCAACCCACTTCCTAGTCGAGGAGCGATAGTACATCAGGCGCCCCTTAGCGACCGGAGGCGCTACCGATGTGGTGTCCAGCGCCCAGTTGACCACGTAATAGTCCGCGCCCGTGTTTCCCGAGTACACGATCCTTGTCTTGAGCTTGGCGGTGCCAGCCTGAGCGACCGCAGGCACTGCAAGACCAGCCATCAACATGAGCACGAGGCAACTCCGGTACAACCGCATGTTCCACCCCTGTCTCGAAATCCTTGGTCTATTGTAGCTGCCGGTGGCGACAGCAGCCCTGCCCGCCAAATGTCCAGTGTCAGCGAAGTACTTGCCAGCAAGAACGCGGGTGCCTAGACGCTATCACCGTTCGAGCGTCTCCCTTGGTCGGGGGAGGGAGTGGGCCGCTAGCCGAACTTCTTCAGCTTAGTGAACCGCCGGAGCAGATCACCGGTAGCTTTCTCAACCTTCTTCTGACATGAAGGGTCCGCTTTCGAGAACATGTCGTGCTCCGGAGTATGATCCGGCTTGGCACTTGATGAGTTCTGCATCGAGTACTTGGCTACCCAGATGCCGTCCACCCGTTGGCGTCTGTGTGCGTATATGTCCTGGAGAGTATGGAGTGCGCGTCCGAAGACCGTCGCAGCCAGACGATGATTGGCCTTGCCGCCCTTCTTCCATATCTTCACGGCTTTATTGAACGTGGTCTTCTTGTACGTAGTGGCTCCCTTGTAGCCATGCATTGCCGGGTGCAGGTGACCGCCCTTGGTCGCAGGATCATCGTCGGCCTCCTGATCGCCATCCGCAACCCGGCCCCTGTACGCGAAGTTTCTGCACCACTCGAGTGTCTTGTCGTGATGCACCGAGTTGCCCCACTCCCCGCTCGGATCCACCTTGCCCACCGGATCCCCCCCGCAGTACTGGTACGCGCTCTCCTCGCCGTCGGCGCGGGCGGGGTCCTTCGTGATCCACTGGCAAGTCATCGGATCGTAGTAGCGCTGCGAACAGTAGTACAGCCCACTTTCATCATCCCACGAATAGCCGGCGAACCTGAGTTCGACGGCGTCGCGCACACCGCTCGCGACCGTCGTTGTGATCCCGCTTGCTGGCGCTCGGACCTCCGTGGACAGTACCTCACCGTAGGGCGTGTAGGCGTGATACGCGAGCGGGTCGCCATGCTTGTCGAGCAACTCGAGCACGTCACCGCGTTGGTCGGTCACGATCCACACGAAGACGGGCGTGGTCGTGTCCGGCAGACTGACGTAAGCCGCCACAGGACGGCCCGCCGAGTCATTGACGTAGCCCACGCTCGTCGTCGCCGTCCCGACCACCGAGGTCGCCGAGAGCAGCGTAAGCCCATCATAGGTATACGTCGTCGTGGTGGTGACGCTGCCGCTCGTGACGACTGACCGGGTCCGCTGGCCGCTGGCGTCGTACGTGTAGGCCGCACTTGTCTCGAAGGTGCCATTCTTTCCGATATCGCGCTTGAAGCCGGTCAGGTGGTCAGCGTCATCGTAGGAGTAGTCGACGAACTCCGTGGGGCTCGTGTAATCATCTCTCCTGCCGCGAGTGTCGTTGGTGTAGGCGGTGACGACGCCTGCCACCGTCATCGTCGCAAGCCGCCCAGCTGCGTCGTAAGTGAACGCGCGGGAGCCGTTGCCGGTGATCTTACCGTCAGCCGAGTAGGCGAACGAGTAGCTCGCACCCCCCGCGTCGGCGGCCGACGTGAGACGCCCGGCCGCGTCGTAGAAGAACGTACGGTTGCGATCGGCCGCCGCGAGGGGGTACGCGAGGTCGACGGTCTCGGAGCTCTGGCGCGCCGTCTCGGGGCTGTAGTCGTACGTGATGCCGCCCGTCCCCAGCCCGACACCGTACTGACCCTTGAGCTTGCCCGTGTCGGTGAAGGTGGCCGTCTGGCTCCGGCTCACACCTGCGTCGAGCGTGTAGGCGATCGGCCTGCCGGCGCTGTCGGTCGAGCTCACCGACCGTGTCGCGGTGATGGTGGAGACGGTCGAGCGCGCGCTCAGGGCCGTCTCGGTGCCGGCGGCCAGTGTCACAGTCGTGCCAAGCGAGCCACATCGCCTCGAGACCCGAGCGGGCGAGTCCCCGGCCCATTGCTGTGTCGTGGACACACCGGAGACCGTCTCGGTCGTGGCGATGTCGCGGCCCAGTGCGTCGTAGGAGTGCACCCAGCTCTTGACCGTGACGCCGGCCTTGGCATGCGTCTCGGTCGCGAGCCGGCCGAACGTATCGTAGGTAGAGCCGATCTCGCTGCCATCGGGCAGATCTCGAGTCAGTTCGCGTCCGGTCGCATCGTAGGTCCTCGACGTCACATTGCCGCCGACCGTCTCGGTGCCCACTCGTCCGGCCGCGTCATACTCGAAGGTCTTCACGACACCGTCGGTATCGATCGTCTTGAGCACCCAGCCCAAGGTGTTGTACTCGGTCGTCGAGCTCGCGCTGACCGAGGCCGCTCGGAGCTGGCGGTCGAGCTGATCGTAGGAGAACGTCGTGACGAAGCCCTTCTCATCGGTGCTCTTCATCAATCGTCCACCGACGTCGTACTCTGAGGTGCTGGTGGCGACACCCGAGCCCTGCAACGGCTCGTAGGTCGCGACCTCGTTGCCGTCCGGGTCGAAGGTGTGGCTGGTCTCCTCAGCATCGGCCGGGTCTTCGGCGATGACTTCGCCGTTCTCGTCGTAGTCGTACTCGTCCGAATCCGTATTGCCCGGCGCGGTCTCAGAGACGACGTTGCCATCGTCGTCATACAAGCTAACAGCTGGCGCTTCCACGCCCGGCACCATCTGGGCGACGCTTTGCCCCTGAGCGTCGTAGCGGGCGGCGACGTCGCCATCAGGAGTTGTCACACCTATCTCGTTGCCCGCGGCGTCATAACTGTGGCGGTCCGTGCGGATAACGACCGGCTGACCGCCCTGTTCATCTAGGTACGATTCCTCATAGAGCCAGCCGTCCGCGGTGTGGACGGTCCGCTTCCAGTCCGCCCAGTTCGATCCGGCGGTGCGAGATGTCTCGGCCTCGAATCCCAGTGCGCCGTAGGCGTGGTGGGTGACCGCGCCCGAGGCGTCCGTGCTCGCCAGCAGGCGTCCCGCAATGTCGTAGCTGTTGTCCCGGGTGACCCAGTCGTCCTTGGCGTTCTTCTCCCACAGCAGGTTCCCGAACGCGTCGAAGGACTTGGAGCTCGCGAGGTCGACCGGTGATGCTGTCGGAGAGACCTTCACGCCTCGCTCGATGATCGTCTGAGCCTCACCATTGTCGGCGAACGAACTCTCGACGTAGTCGGTGACCGCCCAGTTGTTCGCATCGATGCGCTTGCTCTCCCTGACGAGCAGGCCCCGGCCTTGGGTGTCGTTGTCGTACTCATACGTTGTGAGTGAGCGCTCTCCAGCGGCATTGAGCACGCGCTCCTCAGCCGTGAGATTCCCGTCCGCGTCGTAGCTGCTGTACGTGGTGCGGCCCGCCGGCGAGGTCGTGCGGATCAGGTTGTTGTTGACGTCATAGACGTTGGCCGTCACCTGCCCCTTGCCGTCGAGGCTGCGGATGACATTGCCACACGAATCGTACTGGGTACTCGTCGTGACGCCTTCGGGGCTCTTCTCGGACACCACCTCGTTCTGAGGGCTGTAGGTGTAGGCCGTGGTCGCGATCGGGGGGGCGAGGATCGGCACATACCTGTTGGTTCGAGATGCTTCGGTGCCCGTCGGGTTCCACGCGATCTTCTGGTTGGCCTCTTCCACGACGCCGTCCACAGTGGGCCACGTGATGATGGTCGCCTCGAGCTTCGCTGCGTCGTATGTTAAGCCCGTCTCGCGCAGGAAGTCGTGGTCGCGCCCGGGCCAATACACGCCATGGAGCCTGACGGGCGTGCCACCGTATTCGAACGACCACACCGCCGGATACTCAGCAGTACCTGTGTAGCTGGGGTTCGAGAGCTTAGTGATACGCCCGTTGACGTCCGCCGCGTACTCGACGCCGGTGCTTGGTCTTGTGACGCGGTTGACCACGCCTCCGGTGTAGCCCGCATCCTCGTTGTAGGAAACGACGCGCGACCTGTTGGCCACCGGAACCCGTGTGTCGACCACTGAATGGGTCGCGCGAGTGATCTTCCCGGAAGCACTGAATTGGGCGACGATGCTTTGCCCGTTGGCTGCCGTGATCGTCAGCGTCTTGGGGCTCGTTGCCCATGCATAGGTGACGGTATTGCCGTTGTTGTCCTGCTCGCTTGTCAGCACACCCGTGCTGTCAAAACGCGTCACACTGAGGTCCTTGCCCGTTATCTTCCAGCCGGAACCGTCCGGCTGAAGCTTCGAGTAGTCGCCGTTGGGAGCTTCCCACTCACCCGTTAAGGTGTTCTTGGTGTATGGATGTACGTCACCGGTCGCATCGGTCAGTTCAGCGATGCTGGCGCCAACGACAAGCGTTCGCTCGAAGTTGAATCGCCAGCCCGGTGCGAACGAACCGATGTACACGGAGCCCGACGAGTAGTGACGCGACAGCTCGGCCGCCGGTCCCCAGCTTCCGATGGACAGATCAACCGTGTCGAGCTCAAGCGAGCCCTCGTCCAGTGTGATGCCAGCCGCATGATCGTTGATCGTGCCCAAGTCGTAGCTCGTGTGTCGCGGGTCGTCGTTGACGCGCACCGTGCGGTTGTCGAGCGTCGGCCATTGCCCCGTGCGCGCAGGTTCGCCGACTTCGGAGTAGGGGGCAACGTAGAACCGATACTGCTGCAGGGAATCGTAGTACTCCCCCGGGGTCTTTGAGTACAGGCCGTTGGGGTCATCTCGGAGGTCAAGACCCGGACCGGGGTAGCGCCGGATGTAGCCGGCGTCCAAGGCCCCCATCCAGAACAGGTTGTTCGCCGGGTCGTAGCAGCCGTTGATCTCCCGGGACAGGTTGAAATCGCTCACGGACGAGTCCGTGATCTTCCACGAGGTGGTTGAGATTTTGATGATTCGGCTGGGCGTCGAGCCCCATTGGATGAAACGCAGGTTGCTACCGTCGGCGATCAGACCATCGGTGTAGAAGGAAGTACAGGCTATGTTGTGATCGGCGACGAAGGTTCCGTCGCGTTCGTATTCGCGGATGCGGAAGCCGTCCCTCGTGTCACCCGAGGTGAGGTTGTAGGAGACCGAGTAGATGCGCTCATCTGTCGCCGCGAGCATCACATTGGCGCTCGCAACCGTCAGTGAAGCACCTGTCGTGCGTTCGAGGAGCGGTTTGGTAAACGTCAGCGTCTTCGTCCCGGTAGCTCCGTCGGAGGCGGACACTGGCACGCCCTCGACCGTGGTCGGCGTGATGGCGTAGCCGTTGTAGATCACGCCGTCGAGAAGAAACGCCGACTGGATGGGCTTGGAAGTGAAGTCGGGGCCGATTGACGTGGCCGCGCTCGGGTCGGTGCCGTTCAGCCCCGTCCCGATGCGCTTCCACTTGTCCGGACCCGGGTAGGTCGTCCACGCCCGGTAGTACAAGTGGCTGCCGTCGCTGACCACGACGCCCGCGCCGCCGTCGCCCACCGTGATTGTGGCGGTGCGCGAAGCGGTGGTGAGTGATGACGCGCCTGAGAACGGGTTCGCTGCCCAGGAATCGGCCGCGCGCGTCGCGTAGTCGCTGTCCTTCGGGAAGATGCCGGCACCGGCACTCGACCAGCTGGTCGCCGAGTTTCCGGGCAGTTCGGCGACCTTGCGATCGGTACTTCCATCGTAGAGGTAGACGTTGTAGCCGTCGGCCAGGGGCGCTGCCGCCCACGAGAGGTTGACCGACCCGCGGCCCATGTCTGACTTGTCGTTGGGCGTGTCGGAGCGTCCGTCGCCGTTCCTGTCAACCTCCTTGAACCACCGGCTCGAGGGGGTCTTCGTCAAGTTCAGCGTCGTGATGGAGGCCGGGCCCACATCGAAGTTGGTGTCGATGTTGCGCCACCCGGAGTCCCATCGATTGCCTTGATCGTTCCTGTCCGTCGGGTCCATGTATGCACGCACGTCCAGGTCGTTGTCCTGGATGTCACCGAAGCTGCTGTTGACTTGGAAGGCGAAGGTAACCGCCATCTGCGCAGCGGTCCGTTCCGTGGAGCAGCCGCCAGCCTGCAGGGCGACGGCCGACGCTCCGGCCGTGGTCAGATCCGATCCGATCACGCCGCCCTCGGTCCCGGGGCAGTTGGCGACCGTCCAGTTCCCACTACTCGTGCTCGGGGTGGTCTTGCTCCAGATGAACGTCCCCCGGCGTGTGCCCGTGTGGTTGACGTCGAGCCTGACGGCATTGACGTCTAGCGGCCAACCGGTACCCACAGCGACCCGGGCGTAGACGGTATCTCCGATGCGATACACCGTCTTGTCCACGGCGGTCCCGTCGAAGACGGGGGCGGAGTACGTCACCACGAGCTTCGGCAGGTACGCGGTATCCGTGTAGTCCGATGAGCGGAACCGCTTGTAGTAGTAAGTGTTTTCAGTGGCGTTGTTCGACTGGTAGAAGTGCACCCCATGGTTGGGTATCGTGCCGTTGACCCATCCTTGCGCGGTCGGGGCAAGGTGGAAGTAGGCCCAGACGTTCTCGCCGGTCACGTTCGTTGTCCCGAGGAATGTGGAATCCGGCCTGGTGTTCCACGTATTGCTGCCCCAGCCCTCGTCGAGGCGTCCGACGTTCACGCTCGTCTGGGTTGCCGAGTAGTACTGGTCGAACAGGAACATGCCCACGTAGGCATCCGTCACGTAGGCGGTCGTCGGGATGGTCGCTGCCGACCAGGTGAACCTAACCAGGCTGCGGTTGTGCCCCGTGCTCGAGTCGAGGTACCCGCATCTGAGCTGTTGTTCGCTGCCATGCGTGGCGTCAGGCTCAGCCGAGGTGAGATAGGTGTCGATGGTGTTGGCAGCGCCGGTGATCGTGGGGTCCACTTTGACGGGGAAGACGCGTGCGGGGTCCGAGAGCCACGCCCGCGACACGTCGTAGGTCACCACGGCCGATCCGTCGGCCGCCGTGTTGACCGTCATCGTCGCGTCGGGACAGTACGCCGGCCCGCCTGCAGCCTCCGGGCCCGAGTCGAAGACGATGAGCTCCCCGAGTTCGAGGACCGCCTCGCTTGCGCCCTCGCGGTAGAAGCCGTAGCCACCGATCGGGTCGCGACGCAGGGTGAGACCATCGGCGGCCACGGCGAAGCTGTAGGTCGACGGGGCGTCCGCACTGTTGAGAACGACTGTCTCCTTGACACCGGTTCGTGTCGACTGATACTCGAGGTCGGCGTCCTTCGCCACACCCAAGTAGCGCGTGGTGTCACCGACCGTGATACGGGCGTTCTCAGCTACGCCGAGCATGTCGAGTCTGACCTCGTAGTCGGCGCCGGTCAGGGTGACCGGTGCCTCCCCTGGCTCCTGCGCATCGAAGGTGGCGGTGATGGAGGTGGCCGCACTCTGGACCGCACCCGGCTCAGCGGCCAGAATCAGCGAAGGGTCGATGTCGACCAGCTCGCCACTCTCGTCACGGAAGCGGGTAGCGACCTGCGTGATCTCCGCCCGGATGGTCCCGTCGGAGAGCAGATAGCTGGTCGAGTTCTCCTCGCGTTTCTCGACAAGCTCGCGCACGATGGTGGGGGAAGTATCGACAGCGGCCGAGGTCTCAGAGCTATTGCCCGGCTCGGCGGCGGATGCCGCTGGGGCGATGGGGTCTTCGGCATAGGCGGGTCTCACATACGCCAGTGAGGGCCCCAGACCTAGAGCGATGGACAGAAGGATTCCCAGCGTCCTCGACAGAACGCCCGTGTACAGCTGCCTCATCGCTCGACCTTTCTCGCAGGACACATCAGGGCCTTGCACCGCAATCCGCGAAACGGAATGCCGGTCGGTCCCAGCGTGGCTGCTGCGAGAAGACTAGGAATCGCTGAGGGAGCGCATCTGTTTCCACATGTTGGTGGTGCGTTCGGAATGTGTCAATCGAGTGACACATTCCGGGTAACGCCGGTGCGTCTGCATGGTGCCCGCGACACCTAACCAGAATCTAACCAGAACCTAAACGGCTTGGGATCCGAGGACTCGCGACGCGCCTGTTCACCCGTGCGAATCGGTCGCCGCCTCCTCGCTACCCCGGGATAATGATCGAATGCAAGGGCGCGCTACGGACTCGTGAGCGCTTCAACGCTGTCCCCAACACAGCGCTCGGCGTTGTCACGGATGTCCGTCCGCTACTGACACGAGCGCGCGCGTCACTAGCAGCTCGACGCGCGACACGGAGGCTCGGGGCGTCTTGCCGGGCCTCTGCATATCCTCCCATGCGGCGAATCGTCCCCGGGTTCACGTGGACACAGGGGTGCCTAGATTCCAACGCGCCTCGCGCAGGCGCCTCTTGGAACGGAACGGCGAGTCGATCGCGAACACAGGGGCTGGTTCCAGACGAGGACTCCTAGCGTGCTATTCCGAAAGCGCACCAGCATCTAGCACAAGCTTGTGCACCTCGTCTTCAGGCTTGAACCCCATGGCGGCCAAGATCGTCTCGACCGAGATCGTCCGGAAGGCCTGTCCCTCATGTCTAAGGAGTTGCACCACCGAACTCGTGAGGCTCTGCATGTCAGACGGCGGAATGACGACAGCGAGATCGAGCAACAGCTGTCTCACGGTCACATCGCCGACTGGCCCCAGTCGTGCGCAGTAGAACCTCTCTTCGTGCGCGCAGATGTTCCTGAAGTCGCCAAGACGGCGCAACATGTGAGTCATCTGGAACACCTGAACGCGCTTCCGACCGGCACCGTGCACCTGCTCCGAGTAACGCATGAACTCCAGACAGATAGCCGACCTCGTCTGCACGCTCAGCAGAGAAAAGAACTTCGACACCGTGCCGAAAGTAAGGAAGTTCGCGAGGACCCACAGTGGGACGTGTTCGTACTTCGAGCGGTAGTGCTCAATGAAGTCCTTGGGGTGACGTCCGCTCTTGACTTCAAGCGTCGCCTTCAGCGACTCGATCATCTTCTGCGCATCTTGCACAGGTCGATTCAGGTCGTAGTTTGCTTCCTGCAGATACGAGTCGCGCTCTGGGTGCCGCTCACAGAAGACGTGCACAATCAGCGTCTTCAGTGTCGTCTCTGCGATGAGCAGACA
Source organism: uncultured Coriobacteriia bacterium (assembly GCA_963803785.1). GTDB lineage: Bacteria > Actinomycetota > Coriobacteriia > Anaerosomatales > JAAXUF01 > CAWDNM01. The sequence goes on along the minus strand of CAWDNM010000005.1, from coordinate 206,866 downwards.
CGGAAGAAACACCGAGCGCAGTGCGCGATCTAGGCGATAGAGCCGGTATATCTCGTCGAATCCCGTGCCAGCCAAGAAGCGATCATCCTGTGCTTCTGCGGTAGCCCACCGGTCGATGAAAGGATCCTTGTATCCGTTCACCACCGCGTAGTAGCTCTCCCGCTGCAGAATGATGCGAGTCTCGGCGTCGACTTGGGCGCCGCGAGACTCTAGCCGAGTCACTAGCGCGTCGAAGGAATGGAACGGCTTGTCGTCGGCCATGTTCCCCACAATCCCCTCAGAATGCAGAAACCGCCCACGAAGGAGCGGTCCCTACAGTCCGTGCCGTCCGTAACGGTACACGGCCGATTCTCTTCGCAAAGCTTACGCGTTTTCCTTGCGCATTTGCAAGTTCCAATTCTCACACACCGAACGGGCGCAACGCGCGGTGGGTTCTCTCATGGGACAAATGCTACAACACTTGGAGCGATATGTTGCACTATTTGTCCCGAACCAAGTAGGGTCGGTAATCCCGCAGGTCAGCAGGGTCAAAGGCCGCCAGGTCGTGACTACTTCTGTTTGAGCGTACGAAATTCGCGGAAACTCAACCCCTGCGTTTCGCGTTTTCGCAGCTCAGGGGCTTGCAGCCTCACTCGCATTCGAAGAAATCGACCCGATTTCAAACCGCGTTGCTACATGCGTTGCTACATTCAGTCGCCAGAGGCCCGCTCGGCTTGAGCCGAAACGAGCCTCTGACCTGCGGTTTCTTTGGTGGGCGATGAGGGATTCGAACCCCCGACCTCTTCCGTGTAAAGGTACGTCAGCGTGTCCGTAGGTGACCGCCAAAGTCCGGTTCTCGCAGGTGAGAGGCTTGCGGCGACATCAGCGGACGGTGGCGAACCCCCGCGAAATGAAACGCGTTGCTACACACGTTGCTACACGGCTTTCGTCGGGGCGTGCGCCACCAAAGTCAGGAACCGGAAAGCGGTTCGTGCAAGCTTATACACCATCACGGAGGAATGGTCCGACCTTTGAGAGCGGGAGACAACGAGTCCATGGGCAAGCGAGCCAACGGCGAGCACTCGATCTATCAACGCAAGGACGGCAGGTGGTGCGCCGCCATCGTATGCGACGATTCCGTGACGGGACAGCGCAGCCGCACGGTCTTGTACGGCAAGACGCGGACTGAAGTACGGAACAAGCTCAAGACCGCCTCCGAGCGCGTCGAGGTCGGTGCACCCGTGCGTGACGCCAAGGCAAGCGTCGCCGTATGGCTCGTCCAGTGGCGGGACACGACGCTTGCGGCATCGAACTGCAAGGCCAGCACCAAAGAGCTCTACAAGACACTCTGCATCCACCATCTCGAGCCCGAGCCGTTCGGAGCGATCCGGCTCGACCGGCTGCGGCCTTCAGACATCGATGCGCTGATCCTGAGACTCAACGACAAGGGACTGGCTGACGCCACGGTTCAGCGGATCTTCACGGTACTTCGCGTCGCCCTGTCCGGGGCCGTGCGAGACGGCCTGGTCGCGCGGAACCCCGCGTCGTCGGTCAGACAGCCGTCCGTCGCCAAGAAGGAGACGCGTCACCTCTCCTCAGCCGAGGTCACCCGCCTGCTCGATGCAGCGAAGGGCTCGCGCTACCACTGCCTGCTCGCCCTCATCGCCGCAACGGGGCTCAGGCGCGGTGAGGCGGCCGCGCTGAAGTGGAAGGACCTCAATCTGAAGACCGGGACGCTGCACGTGCGCGGGACGCTCGCACGCGTCGACGGGAAGCTCATGGTCACCCAGCCCAAGACGGCCAAGTCCCGCCGCTCCCTCCCCCTGTCCCCATCCGTGGTCGCGATGATCAAGACGCATCGCAAACGGCAGGCGGCCGAGCGGCTGGCGGCAGGCAGCGTCTGGATCGAGTCCGATTATGTCTTCACGACCGAGAGCGGGACCACGGTCGAACCGCAGAACATCCTTCGCGCGGTCAAAGCTGCGGCAAGCGCTGCGGCCTTGACGGACGTTGCGGTCCACACGCTGCGTCACTCTGCCGCGACCACGTGGCTTGAGAACGGCGTGCACTTGAAGGCGGTATCGGAGCTGCTCGGGCACGCGAGTATCGCAATCACCGCCGACATCTACGGGCACCTCTCGGAAGAGACCGCACGCGGAGCGATGGCGACACTGTCGGATGCGATTGGGCTGTGAAGGCGCGCAGGCGGACGGGCGGTACAATCGGCAAGCTGGCCCAGTGATGGCATTCGTACCGACCGAGCAGCTGTTCAGAGAACAGAAGACCGCAGGGGGATGGAGCCACCCGAATGACCTCGAAGATCCGCGTTTTCGTGAGTTCGGTTCAGAAGGAACTTGAGGACGAACGCCTCATTGTGCAGAACCTCATCAACACCGATTCTTTCCTATCCTCCCACTGCGAGCCTGTGCTCTACGAATTCGAGCCGGCATCCCCTACCAAGGCCATGGAAGACTGCCTGGAATGCTTGAACGAGTGCCATGTCTACCTAGTCATTGTGGGCATCAAGCAAGGGGCCCGGCTGGGCGACCAGACGATTACCCACGCGGAATATCGGCGCGCGAAGGAACTGGGGTTGCCCATCATCGCCTTCATCAAGGGCGATAGACACGTGACGCGGGAAGAAGGAGCTGAAGCGCTTCTCGAAGAGATTGATGCCGACGGACTGAAGTACAAGCGATTCGGCAACGTCATCGAGCTGCAGAAGGAGGTTCGGCTCGCTCTGGTCAAGCTCTTGGAAGCCCGTTTCGGCATCTCGCCCACTAGCGACGAGGACGAGATCGCCGATCAGACAATTGCTGCGACCTCGCCTTTCGAATCCCAGCCGCTGGACCGGGTGCGATGGTCCGATTTGGACCAGGACGTGGCTCGTCGTCTCATCGCCGCGGCCGAGGGGCGCGATCCCTTCGACCTCTCAGAGAGCGACCTGCTGGCAGGCGCAGCCCTGCGCGGTCTGATCTGGCGCGAGACTGCCTCCGGCGAATACTTCGCCACCGCAGCAGGAGTGCTTCTGTTGGCCAAGGACCCCTCGGCGGTGTTTCCTCAGTGCCGCGTGCTGGCCGATGTCTACCGAGGTGCCGAACCCGATAGCGAGCCGCGCGATCACGAGGACATTCGGGAGCCGATCCCGCGCGCCGTCGAGCGTGCAATCGCCCTAGTGGATCGCAACACACGCCATCCGATGCGAGTCGTCGGCCTGAATCGCGTGCGGCTTGACGAGTATCCTGTCGAGGCCCTGCGCGAAGCCTTGGTGAATGCGATGGTGCACCGTCAGTACGAGGACGCCGGTCGCAAGATTCTCCTTGAGGTCTTCTCCGACAGGGTGGTCATCTCGAGTCCCGGACTCCCTCCCGCCCCCATCACTCTCGCGAACCTTCGACGGGGCCGATACCGACCGTGTTCGCGCAACCCTGTCTTGGCGCAGTGCCTGTCGTACTTCGAGCGGATAGAGGAGCGTGGCAGCGGGTTTCGGCGCATGCGCGACCAGATGCTCGACCATGGCTTGGAGCCGCCGACCCTCTCGACAGATACCGGCTACTTCCAGGTCACGCTCCCCGGGCCAGGCGAGGACATCGATCGTCTTCGAGTTCCCGAGAGCCTCGTCATGGTGTCACCCGCCGTCGAAGCGAAGCTGAATCCACGTCAGCGAGCCATCCTTGAGCGTGCCATACAAGAAGGGGACGTGACGACTGGGTGGGTCATGGAGACGCTCGCAGTTGTTCGGGATACCGCTCACCGCGATCTGGTGGGTCTCGTCGAACTCGACCTACTGGAGCGCAGAGGCGCGGGTCGGTCGGTGCGCTACGTTCCGAAAGAAGTCCGTTCAGACTGAAATCATCCGAGAACCGTCCGACGGCTTCGCGCAATCATCCGATTCCGTCGCCGAGCGCAATCATCCGACAATCATCCGACCCATTTGTGTAAGCATCCGATTGGAAGAAGGCGACGGCGATTCCGTGAGCGATTCGAGGACGCTGACGCTTGCCGCGCCAAACTCCACCACCTCGGGTGCTAGCCGTCGGAGCACCAGCTCGGTGGCACGGCTCCGAGCTCAGAATCAGACCTCCGTCCACTCCAGCATGTCAGTGTAGGCGTCGTAGTCGATGGCAGCGACGGTGCCCACCTCCTGGAGCTTCGTGATGAGCTCCGAGAAGAAGCCGATGAGCGCGTGTGCCCCACCCACCTGCTTTACCATCGGGGTGCCGGCCTCGTCCCAGGCGACCGACAGTCCCGCCGCGTCCACCGCGCAGGCGAGGTCGATCCGCTGATTCTGGGTGAGCTCGCCGAGACACTTGGTGAGCGGGTCGCCGAGGGGAACGTTCCATTCGGAGCGGTCGGCCAGCAGGATTCCGAGGATGTGCTTCAGCGGCGCCGCCTTCATCTTCCCGCTGGAGTTGTCGTAGAAGGCCTTCGATGTCCGGAACATGCCACGCACGGATTCCACCTTCTCTCCGGCGGCTATGACCTTGTCCCGATTCAGCAACGACTTACACTCCACCACCGCGTAGACGCTCTCGGCCGGCACCCAGACCTTGCCTCTGTGAACCCACACCCTGGGCGTGAAGTGCCGGTCGAAGATGACCACGTCGAGCTGGTCGCTAGCATTGCCCTGGGAGTCGATGACGCAGGCATCCTGGATGACCGCGTAGCGCGAGGGCAGATACTCCTCCAGCCAGAACGCCCAGTCATACTCGGAGGCGTCGCCCCCTGAACCGTAGTGCGGCTGCCTCCGAGCGGCCTTCAGCTGGCACGCCATGACCTCCTGAACCGCCCCCCAGTGCTCCGCTAGGCTGATCTTGTTTCCATTCGCCAATTCGTTCACTCCTTCGTTCCAACATGGGACTTCTCGGGACCGGCCCAGGGCTCTCCGGTCTCCAGCCAATGGTCATAGAAATAGAGCCACGTGGCACTCCACGGGACGATGGTGTCCGCCACCCAGGAGTCCGTCTCCCACCCCTCGTTCTCCGGGTCGTCGGGCCAGAAGACGCACATCTCCCCGCGACCCCATGTGTGAGGGCAGCCGTCCGCCATGGGCGGATCCACGAGGTAGACCCTGGGGCGGCCATACTCGGGGTAGTCGATGCGGATGGTGAACACCTTGCCTGCGACCGGCTCCAGCGTCCCCGTCCAGGAGACCGACCGGCCCCGGCCGCGCATCTTGAACTGGGGGCAGCGGCTCATCATGTAGGCATGCTGCTGGAGGGCCGCCCTCCGCTTCGAGGTCGAACCCCAGAACTTCGGCTGCGAGCGCCCCATTCCTCAGCGCCCGAAGTGCCGGGTCGGCGGCACCGCGTAGGTGGGCACGTTGGCCGGCTTCTGCGGGTAGAGGGTGCCGGCGCTGCTGACGGCGGCGGTCCCCGCGAGGATGGCGCGCTTCATCGAGGCCTCCTCGGTCTCCTCGTCCACGGGCCACACGTCGCCGAACACTCGCGCCCACTGCTTGGCGGCTTTCTCGTCGTCATCCTCGGTGATCGCCTTGTCGGCGATGTCGCGGTAGTCGCGCAGCTTCTTCACGAAGGACTGCCAGTAGTCCACCGACCAGTCGCCGGTAATGTCCGTGCCGAGCACCGGATCCGTGAGCGGTGGTGTGAGGCCGAGGTCCGCATAGGGCCCCAGCTTGTCGATGGCGGCCTGGAGCAGGTCGCGGAACCCCTGCGGGAGCCCATCCTCGGGTCGAGCGGACCCACCGAGCACCGCGTTGTATGTGAGCACCTCAAGCCAGTAGCTCTTGGGACACTTGTTGATGAAGTGCTGGTCCCGCCAGATCTTGAACAGTCGCATCAACGGCTTCACCGCACCGCCGTGGTTCTTGTGGAGCTCGTCGAGCAGCTCCTCGTATAGCAGCGGGTTCGTGTCGATCCACGCGTCCGCATCGCGGTCCGGGATGCGCAGTGGCTTCAAGTTGTCGCTCGTGTGGTTGAGCGCGGGGATCAGGTCGAGGTCGATGTCGTGGTCCGGGAGCGTGATCCGGACCGAGCGCTTCTGCGTTCGCAGGCTCGCCTCGGAATCCGGATAGTCCTTCAGCGCGTCGCGCAGGAGCTTGAGAATCTCGGCGGGGGTGTAGTCATCCTCGTCAACGTCGACGAAGACCAAGATGTCCACGTCCTTGAGGTGGTTGTTCGCCGTCTTGCGCTTGTAGGAGCCGATGAGCAAGGTTGCGGGGTCGAGCGTGGGCAGCTCCTCGTGCTTCTTGAGGTGGTCGCGGACGCCCGGGGCCGCGTCCCTCGCGGCGTCCGCTCGTTCGCCTGGAGCCTGCTCCGAGAGGAGCCGTTCGAAGTGCTGGTCTACCGTGGTCATGGCACACGCCTCTCTTGGGCGGCCAACGACCTACACGGTGTCAACGGATCTAGGGATGGACTTGCGTCCGTTCCCGGGAGCAGTCATCATCGAGCCAGCTAATGGGTGGTCGCAATCCGCCCGGTCTACTCGAAGCCCCGCGCCAACGGGGCTTCTTCATTTGGTGGGGAGCCCGCCGGCAGCGAAGCCCCCATATGTCGTGGTCATTTTACCATGCAGGTACGACATCTTGCGTCTGTGGATAGCCGAACGGTTGTTCGATTGCGACGAGCGGCCGGCTGCGCCGACTCGCGAAAGCGAACAACCGTTCGTCCGTCCGAAAGCTGCCGCCATATCCGCTCACGGTTTGTCTCGGCTGAGATAGCGATGTCGGAGCGCCCCCTCGAGAATCGGTCTCTCGTCTACGCCATGGAAGGTACCTGAAGCCTCAGATCGACATCCATGGACGACTCATTGTGTCACGATGCAAGGGAACACGGATTGGCGGTTTGCGGATCCGATTGCGAACCGGATGCTAATGGGGTCCAGCCCTATCGGGAGGACAGCTGTGAGACGGCGCAACCCAGACGTTCGAGCGCGCGCTGAAGCCGATGGCGTCCTGCTGTTCGACGCACGCCGACGAAGTGCGCACCTGTTGTCTTGGTCGGCATACGGCCTCTGGCTCAGTGCAGATGGGGAGTTGGACGTCGCCGACTACGCGGCCTCGCGTTCACTGCCCACGGACGCCGTCCGTTCAGCACTCGAACAGCTTACGGAGCTGGGGTTGCTGTATGAAGACTAGACTCGGGAGTCCGCTCGGCGTGGACTTCAAGATCACGAATCGCTGCAACCTTGCCTGTCGCCACTGCTTGGCCGAGAGCGGCAACGCGTCAGAAGATGAGCTCTCCCTTGCCGAATGCCGCGCGCTGATTGATGAGCTTGTCGCCGAGCGGGTGTTCTATCTTGGAGTCACCGGAGGGGAGCCGCTCACTTCTCCACACCTGTGGGCAGTGCTCGAATACGCGCATCAGCGAGGGCTCCTTGCCGGAATCACAACCAACGGGACTTTGGTCGACCGACAGAGCGCCGAACGCCTGCGACTTTCCGGTTGCTCACTTGCAAGGGTGAGCCTGGACGGACACGACGCTGAGAGCAACGACGCCTTTCGTGGCGTCTGCGGGGCCTTTGATGCTGCGTGCGAAGGAGTCAGGAACCTTGTCGCGGCCGAAGTCGACGTCACGATTCTCACGGTAGTTTCGAGGAGAAACCTGGACTCGTGGGAGGCGATGATTGGGGTCGCGGAGGAATTGGGCGTTCGGTCTCTGAATGCCTATGTCTTCGTTCCCGGGGGCCGTGGTACAGCCATGCGTGGCGAGGCGCTGCGGCCCGACGAATACCGCCACTTCCTTGAGCGCGTCTCTTGGCATCAGAGACGAAAGGGCGGAGCCGTCAGCCTGCTCTCGGACACCCCTCTGCTCGCCGTCGCTGAGGGGGCGAGCGCGGGCAGTACCTGCCCGGCCGGCACGTCAGAGCTGTTTATCAAGGAGAACGGAGAGGTCACGCCCTGTCCCTACTTCTCGATCTCGCTAGGAAACGTCCGTTCCCAGCGACTCGCTGAGATGTGGACGCATCCGCTCCTTCGCTCACTCCGTGAGAGGTCAGCGCTGGCCCCGGAGTGCCGTGCGTGCGATTTCGAGGCGTCGTGTCACGGGGGCTGTCGCGCGGCAGCCTACGCCTCGGGAGGCACAATCTCGGCGCCCGACCCCTACTGTTGGTTGGTGAAGCGAGGTTGTTGAGGTCAGGTCCTCTGTGGGCAATCCTCGAGATCACCAATCGCTGCCAGCTGCGCTGTCGGCACTGCTCCCTACCGCGAACCGGCGCGCGCGCCGAGCTTAGCACCGAGGCCTGGAAGGCAATCATTGCTGATCTACATCGCTCCGGCTGCGAGCACATAACCGTCTCTGGGGGTGAGCCTCTGCTGCGAGACGACGTGTTCGATCTCGTCGACTTCGCCAAGCGACTCGGACTAGAGACTTCGCTGACTTCTAACGGGCTTGCCATAGACGAGAGTGTGGCTTCCCGGCTCCGGGGTGTCGGCATCGACGGAGTGCAGATAAGCGTGGACGGGGTAAGAGCGGATCACGAGGCACTCAGGGGACCTGGAACTTTCGTCGCTGCGCTCGAAGGAATCCGTCATCTCGTCGACGTGGGCGTTTGCACCTCAACCATGACGGTTCTGTCGCGCTTGAACTCGGCTCGGCTCGACCCGCTGCTCAGGATGCTGCGTGCAACCGGGATCGCATATGCGGGGTTCGAGCGGCTGACGCCCGTCGGTCGAGGCGCGAGCCTAGGCCAACAGATACTGAAGTCACGCGAACTCAGGGCGGTCTTCGAGGCCTTGCTCGCGCCCAACGACAGATGGCCTGAAGTTCGTATCAACGACCCCCTAAGGGCGCTCGCCCGCAGGGGCATGCTGGGCGCTGAGATCAACGACGGTGTCGCTGGATGTCTCGCTGGAATCGAAGCATGTGCTGTGGGGTCGAACGGCGGCTTGCGGGCGTGCAGCAGGCTTGCCGCGGTCTACGGGGACTTGGATGGACACAACTTGTCCGAGCTCTGGCTGCGGACTAGACTGGAGAACGTGGTCGCTAGAGTCCAGATGTGTGGCGGTTGTCATCTTGCTGCGCAGTGCGGCGGATGTCGCGCGGAGTTGATGCCGACTGCTGGCGGGGAGAGTCCAAGAGATCCAGGCTGCTGGCTGGAAGAGCCAACATCATCGCGAGGGGAGTTTGAGTCATGAGCGAGTCCACCACTATTGTCACAGCTATCGACGTCTTCGAGGAGCAGTTCGGCAGAAAGCCGACCGAGGATGAGGTTCGCCTGCTCGAGCAGAGCGCGAGCCTGACCCTCGACAGCCTGAAGATGACAGGCTGCCTCATCAACTATCCATCGCCCGTCTCCGAATAGCCCACAAACGGGCTTGACGATATCCTCAGTCACGACCGAGCCTGGAGAGTCGGAGGCTAGTTCTGCGTTGCCCGTAACCTTCCCACTCGGATCCGATCTGGGGACGGCACTCGCAATCGTCAGCGAGACGCGATTCGCCGAGTACTACACGGGCCTCTCCGAACAGACGCTGCACGGCTGCTCGCTTAGCCATCACTTCCTCCCAAGTGGCGCCATGAACGCGGCCGATCTCGCGGCTGTCGGACAGGCATTGCGTGGCTGCGGTCGCAAGTTGACGGTGACGCTCAACATGGGTCCGTATCGCGACGAGTGGCGACCAACGATCCAGCAATCGCTCGAGACAATCGCCTCTTGCGGTGCGAGCGCCGTGGTGGTCTCGAATCTCGGCCTCATCCGCCTCGTGCAGGAGGAATGCCCGGAACTCGATGTGCACGTCAGCTCCATCGCCGGAGCAATCAATCGCGCGGCCATGGGTCTATTCAAGTCGTTGGGCGCGAAGCGTGTGATACTGCCTCGTTCCATGCGAGCCGACGAAGTCCTCGCGCTCGCCTCAACCTCGCCCGTTGAGATCGAGGCGTTCCTGCTCGGCGGCGGGTGTGCGTTTTCCGAGCAGACCTGCAACATGCCCCACGTCTATGAGTGTGCCGACGAGGCGGTCACCGCCTTGGGTGAGCGCGCCATCTTCGAGTGCGCTCACCGCGGGGTATGCATGAGACCGTCGCTGATCACGCATCATGATGGGTCGGTAAGACTCGGCAACCTGCATCCGGGGTACGGGGCGTGCGGCATCTGCTACGCCAAGGCGTTCATCGAATCTGGCGTTCAGACCCTCAAAGTGACCGGTCGCACGCAGCAAAGCGCCGACCTACTGTCTCAGGCCAAATGGGTCCAAGAGCATGTCAGTTCCCTAGCGACGTGCGGGGCAACGGCGGCACTGGTCGCCACCTGCGAACGCGCCGCGGGTGAGTGCCTATACGCGCAGGCGCTCTGCTAATGCATCACATGCTCAAGACGTACACGGCGGGTGGCTGCGCTCTGGCACCCCCGTTCGAGCGGAGCCGAGGTGGTGCGAAGATCCGCGTTGTCGAGGTCTGCGACGAGCACCTCACGGCACCCAGCAGGGCCGCGGAACTAGTATCTGGCTTCCGCGCCGACGGGAGTGGGCCTCAATGGGAGCTGCCGCCGATCCACGATCAGCACTTCGTTGCTGCCAAGGACTTGATGTCGGCTCTCGCGAACACGCGGCAGGATGAAGAGCCGATCGAAGTCGTCGTCAATGATCTTGGCATGCTCGACCTCGCCAGACAGCTTGGAATAGCAGCGGTGCTCGGTAGAGCGTTCAACAAGTCAGGGAGACGCCTCCCTGACCACGAGGCTCTCGAGTTGCGCCATTGGATTGCACTCGACGCTCCGGCGAACTTCCTGTCGGGCGGGTGCCCCGTACTGCCGTACGCGAATTGCGAAGCCATCGAGGCGCTCAAGATGCTCGGCGCGCGAGGCGTCGACATCGACGGCGAGACCGACAAGGCAGCTGCGGCCACTGTTGAGATTGGTGGCCGACTCGCGGTGCACCAGCATCTCGACGACGTGTGGATGGCGACGGGCCGCACGTGCTTGTATCGCGCAGTTGCTGGTGCATGCGATCCCTCGGCATGCGCCAGCCCGTCATTCTCGTTCTCTTATGTTCGTCGGCTGTCTGAGAAAGGTGATCTCCTCAGCGAGGAAACCTCCTTCTTCACGAGAGGCAAGAGCGTATATCGCTCGCCCAGCGAAGAGCCCTCGGTCTCACCCGGCATCCGTGCAACGCTCAACGCCGAACAGCACTCCTAGCGCGTGACTCCACCTGATCGCTGATCACTCAGCTGCGACATCGGCAAGTGCCACACGCAGGATCAACGATTCCTTGCCAACGGACACACACTCGGAGCCATCGAGCGCAGCCGCATCCGTCTCCTCCAGTTTGGTGGCAAGGACTTGGCTGCTGACGAACGCCGCGTGGGTCGCTAGTGCATCGGTCAGCCGTTGGGAGTCTGCGCGGTACGTGATCTCGATCCGATCAGACACGTTGAGCCCAAGGCTTTTGCGGTATTCCTGGATCGACCGCACTGCGTCTCGCGCGAGTCCCTCGGCCTCCAGTTCAGGCGTCACATTCACATCGAGCACCACCATCGCACGGTTCCCTGGCGTGGCTGATCCCGCAAGTCCCTCGCGGGGAACCAGATTGATCTCGAAGTCACCCTCGCCCAGTGTCACGCCGGCGACAACGACCGATGTCTCGTCTACGGACTCCCACTCGCCTGCCCTGGCTGATGCACTCACCTTGGGCATCGCCGGACCTAGCCGCGGACCGAGCGCCTGCAGATTGAGCTGCAGCGACTCCGAAGCGACGTCAGTTAGGTCAACGGCAATCCTGACGTTCTTCACGTTGATTTCATCGGAAATCAGGGCGAAGAAAGGGCCGAGCCGCTCGACGTGCTTCCCGGCAATCGTGCACTCTCTGAGCGGCAGGCGGTTGCGCAGCCTGTGCGTTTCCCGCACGTTCTTGGCAGCCGAGCAGATGTCACGAACCAAGTCCATGTCGGCGACTAGCACCTCATCGAAGGGAAAGGTCGCCGCGTCAGGCCAGGCCACGAGGTGCACGCTGCGTTCGCCAGTGAGATTGCGGTACAGCTCCTCGGTCACCATGGGCAAGAGTGGCGCCAACGCACGCAGCACGGTAAGCAACACTGTGTACAGCGTGTTGTACGCCTGCGACTTCTCGATCTGCGGGGCCTCGGCATTGCTCTCAGACCAGAAGCGGTCGCGCGCCCGACGGATGTACCAGTTGTTGAGCACGTCCATGAATACGGTTGCTTGGGCGCATGCTCCAGGAATGTCGAATGAGTCGAGCGATGCGGTGAGGTTGTCAACGAGCCCGCGGGTCTTGCTGAGGATGTAGCGGTCGAGTAGGTCAGACGATGACGTGTCGAACTCCGCGCGAATCCCGTCTGCGTTCGCGTAGGTAGTGAAGAAGTACGCCGCATTCCAGAGAGGCAGCATGACCTGTCGCGCCGCCCTGGCGATCTCGGAACCCTCACGGTCGATGGACAGATTGCCGCCGCGCAGGAGGGCCGAGGACGTGAGGTACCAACGCAACGCATCGGCTCCGCTCGTTTCGAAGACCGATTCGGGGCTTGGGTAATTGCGCAGTCGTTTGGAAAGCTTCTGCTGGTTCTCGTCCAGAACTACGCCATGGCAGATACAGTTCTTGAAAGGAGGGCGGTCGAAAAGCGCCGTACTCAGGACCATGAGCGTATAGAACCAGCCACGGGTCTGGGCCATGTACTCCACGATGAAGTCGGCCGGAAGGTGATTCTTCAGCCACTCCTTGTTCTCGAAAGGGTAGTGGACTTGCGCGAAAGGCATCGAGCCTGACTCGAACCAGCAGTCAAAGACCTCCTGCACGCGGCGCATCGTTGACCTGCCAGTGGGGTCGTCGGGGTTGGGCCGCGTGAGTTCGTCGATGAAAGGACGGTGCAAGTTGTCCGGCCGAACGCCAAAATCATGTTCGATCTCGTCCAAGCTGCCGTACACGTCTACGCGTGGATACGCCGGATTGTCGCTGCGCCACACGGGGATAGGAGCTCCCCAGTACCGATTGCGGCTGATTGACCAGTCACGCGCGTTAGCGAGCCAGTTGCCGAAGAGACCGTCTCGAACGTGCTCGGGGGTCCACGAGATTTGCTGGTTCAACTCGACCATGCGTTCGCGGAAGTCCGTGACCTTGACGAACCAGGAGTCCACCGTCCGGTAGATCAGGGGCTCGTCCGTGCGCCAGCAATGTGGGTAACTGTGCCTGTACTCCTCGCGGCGAATGAGCACGCCGAGCCGCTTGAGCTCTGCGATGATGGGCTTGTTCGCATCGAAGACCAGCAGGCCTTCGTACGGCGGGACGTCCGACGTGAACTGCCCGCGCTGGTCCACCGGGCAGATCGCCGGCAATCCCGCCTCGCGGCCGAGCCTGAAGTCATCCTCGCCGAAGCCTGGAGCGATGTGGACCGTTCCAGTACCCTCGCTCGTTGAGACGAAGTCTCCGGCAAGAATGCGGAACGCATCGGGGGTGTCCGCGAAGAACGGGAACAGGGGCTCGTACCTCCTGCCCACGAGGTCACGACCGAAGATCGTGCCCACTAGAGTCGCGTTGACCAACTCGCGTTCAAACTTGCTTGCGGCGTCAGCACCGATGACGTAGCCAACGCCATCCTCTTCGAATACCTGGTAGGCGATGTCTTCGCCCACCGCCAGCGCGAGGTTCGACGGCAGAGTCCACGGGGTCGTAGTCCAAACAAGCATGCGTAGCGGCAGCCGGTCATCAGGCACTTGGGCCAAGCTGAACGCCACGGTGACCGCCGGGTCGACACGCTCGCGATACGCGTTGTCCATCTGAGTCTCGAAGTTGGACACTGGTGTCTCGGCAGCCCAAGAGTAGGGCAATACTCGCACGTCTTGGTAGATGAGACCCTTGCGCCATAGTTCCTTGAATGCCCAGATGACGCTCTCCATGAAGTCTACGTCCATGGTCTTGTAGTCGTTCTCAAAGTCGACCCAGCGCGCCTGACGAGTGACGGTGCGTTCCCACTCAGCGGCGTAGCGCAGGACCGACACACGACAGTGATCGTTGAACTTCTCCAAGCCATAGTCGAGGATTCCGAGCCCCCCCGATATTCCGAGATCCTTCTCGGTAGCAAGCTCTGCCGGCAAACCGTGGCAGTCCCAACCGAAGCGACGCTCGACCCTATGCCCACGCATGGTCTGATAGCGAGGGATGATGTCCTTGACATAACCGGTCAAGAGATGACCGTAGTGGGGAAGCCCGTTCGCGAACGGTGGACCGTCATAGAAGACGAATTCGTTGCTGCCTTCCTCGCCTGCGGGTCTCAGTTCAACTGAGTCCTCGAACGTGGAGTCCTGCTTCCAGAAGGCCAGAATCCTTTCCTCGATCGCAGGAAAGTCCGGCTTGTTCGACATCATGCGGTAACCACGGGGCTTGGGCACGTCAACCATGAACAGCGCTTCCTCTTCTCGCTCGCAGCCGAATTGAGAACGGCATAACCACCCTAGTTCCGCAGCTCGGCCGCGGGCTCGAGGGAGCCGAATCTGGAGTTCAGAGCCACGACCAGCTGGACGTTGATATTAGCACTCCGCGCCCCGGACACCTCGTGCACCAGTCGAACCACGTGAAGCAGCACACCCGGGCACGGAATGAAAGATCACGAACATATTCCACTGCCTCGCCGACTTGCGCCACGCTGGAGCAATCGTACCGAAATCAACCGCGCGTTGACGAGAGGCTCTAGTTCTGTGGGAGTCGAGGTCCAACGAGCCGATCACGGAGACTCCGTTCGTTCACCAGCCATCCTCCAGACGCTAGGCAGGTCAAGAAGGCCGAGGTCAGCGCACCGTCGCTTGCCCCCGTCTCCATGATGCCCGGAGTTACCAATCCGCTCGCGCGCGTCTTGTCCGTCGCCGGCCAGGATTGGCGTCCTGATCAGAAGACGCCGCGTAGGCTGCCCGTGCTCGACGTCAACGGGCATGGGCATGTGGCACCTATTGCGACTACGACCAGCTCGACTCGATATCTGTTTGGCCCATGTCCAATCTTGACGTCGCGGCCATCTCCCCGAACGCCCGACTTGGTGCCTTTGACGGTTCTGGACACATGTCTCGAAATGTCTCAGGCGACAACCCCGGCATCGCGGCGAGAGCGGCCCCGCCACCCACAAAGTCCGGGACGACCAACCCCCTGTGCTAGCTTCCACCCCAGCTCAATCCAAGACGCTGAGGTCAGGAGGTGCACGTGGCTCGGAGGGCCGAAATCTGGCGAGTCGCGTCCACCGTCGTGGTGGCGTGCCTCGCCGCCGCCTTGGCTCCGCTGGCCGTCTCTGCCCTCGCGTCGCTAGCCCTCAACCGAGCAGCTCACGCCTCGCCGCTGACCACGTGGGCGCCCACGCCCCTCCTGACCCGCTGGCTGGCCGCCGTCACCAGCCCGCCGACGCTCGTCCTCTCACTCCTCCTCATCGCCGCAATCGTGGCCTGGTGGGTCTGGATCTCCGGCCACCTCTCGCGCCCTCGCATCCAACGGCACCGGCGTCGTCGCCGGCATCCCGCGGACCGCCGGCCGCGGTGAACACGGCACCTCGAACCTCATGACCCCCAGCGAGCTCGAAGCCTCCGCAGTCGCCTGGTCGCCCGGCACGACACCGGCTCCCGGCGTCTCCGGCTTCGTGATCGGCGCCGCGTCCGGCCGAGCGCGGCCGCAATGAGACCTACTACCTCTCCGGCTCCGAGGGCCACGTCCTCGTGATCGGCTCCACCGGCTCCGGAAAGACCCGCCGAATCGTCCTGCCGAGCATCTACGCGCTCGGCGAGCTCGGCGAGTCGATGGTCATCCCGGATCCCAAAGGCGAGCTCTACCTCACCACCTGCGAGCACCTCAAGGTCAAGGGCTACCGAGTCGACACAATCGACCTGCGGGATCCCTCGCGTTCCGTCCAGTGGTCGCCGCTGGACCTGATCGTCGACCTGATCTGGTCGGCCGAGATCGCACACGCCGAGGACATGGCTCACGAGCTCGCCAAGACGATCGTCTCGGCACAGCTCGGCGGCCACGGCGGCAACGAGGCGTTCTGGAACGCCAGTGCCGAGGCGATCATCGCGGCCACGGCGCTCCTGATCGCCAGCGAACCGAAAGGCATCGACCCGCTCTCGCGCAACATGTTCAACGTCTACCGGGCGCTCGGAACGTACGGCAAGGAGCGAACCGCGATGCGTGCCGGCAGCATGCGGCAAGAGACGATCTATCCCCTCAAGGAGATCATCGAGGGTCTGGACGACCGCCACCCGGCCAAGGTCGCCTACCTCGCCGCGAGCCTCGCCACCGGCAACACCGCGTCGAGCATGTACACGACGGCCGCCAACGCGCTGAAGATCTTCAGCAACAGGAACATGGCCGCGCTCACCGCGCGCTCCGAGCACAACCTGGCCGACGTGGGGCTGCGCAAGTCGGCGGTGTTCATCATCACGCCCGACGAGCGCGACGCCTACAACGTCATGGTCACGATCTACGTGCGGCAGCTCTACCAGGCACTCGTGAAGGCCGCCAACGCCCACGGCGGGCGACTCCCGGTGCCGGTCAACATCCTGTTCGAGGAGTTCGGCAACATCCCCAAGATCCCGGAGTTCGTTTCCATGCTCACGATGGCGCGGAGCCGCGGAATCCGACTGCTGATGGTCGTGCAGAGCATCGAGCAGCTCGAACGCTATGCCGAGGGGCGCGTGGAAGCCGCCTCGCTCATCGGCGGCAACTGCTCGGCGATCGTGTACCTCGCCAGCGCGTCGGGCAAGACGCACCGGCTCATGAGCGACCTGACCGGCACGAAGACGATCATGGTGCGCGACGGCGGGTCCTCCCAGCGCAACAGCGGTGGGCTCGTGGGAGCCGCCCACACGACCTCGCGCTCCGACAAGCTCACTTCGCGCCCCGTTCTAATGCCCGACGAAATCGCGCGCCTCTCCCCCGAGGTGGACGGTGCGCTCGTGGTGCGCCGCGGCATGAACGCGGCGCTCTTCCCGGTGCCGGATCTATCGCTGCTCTCAGTCGACGCGGCGTTCGGCCTCGGTGACCCCGAGCATGCGAGCGAAGTGCGGGCCTCGCGCCAGGCCGCGCGCGTCGTGCACGAGATCGACCTGCCGCCGATCTGGCATGGCGAGGAGCTCCTGCCCGAAGGACTCAGGCTCATGGGCCAAGAACGGCCGGGACCGACAAGGACGCCCGCCGACCGCGTTAGCGTAGACAGATGAGGGACTCGACAAAGGAGAGTGGAGCGATGAGGGGACTACACGAGAAGGGCCGTACCGCACTGGTGGCCGCGACGTTCGCACTGGCTGCGGCGACGCCGACAGTCGCGCTGGCCGTGACCGACATAACCGGGTTCTTCGCGCAAGGTCGATACGCTCGCCAAGCAGGTGCAGACCGGCGTGACGCTGATCTTCGCCACCATCGCGGTCATCGGCGGCGGCGTGCTCATCACCATGGCTGTGCTCACGCAAGACGAGCACATGCGCCGGCAGCGCTGGCAGCAGTTCTGGGGCCTGCTGGCCCTGTGCATCGCATTCGCGGTGCTCCCGTGGCTCGTGCCGTTCCTCATCACGCAGTTCGGCTAGAGCCGCCTCATGGACACCATCACTGCTTGGTGGAACGGCTGGCTCGTCGGCGTGTTCAGCGGCTTCTTCGACATGATCGCCAAGGTGCTCATCAGTGTCGGGACGCTGTCAGTCGCGCTGATTCACTGGGCTCCCGTCGTCAACGCCATGACCACGGTGCAGGTGTTCGCCACGGCCGTTCTGGGTCTGAAGGTCGGGCTCGACGTGTATTCGCGCTACATCCTGCAGCTCTCCGGCGAGGACGGCGACCCGCTCGACTCGGTGCTCATCCGCGCCGCTGGGGCGGCCGCGCTCATCTGGTCGATCCCGCTCGCGGTCACGCTGGCCGTCGATGTCGGCAACAAGCTCACGAGCGACGTGCTGACCAACTCGGCCGCCGGTGCCGTCACGAGCAAGCTGCAAGCGGCTGATGTCATGAAGCGTCTGGTCGCTATCGGCTTGACCGCGGCCAACCCGACGGGCCAGCTTCTCTTGGCTGTGGTCATGCTCTTCCTCGGCATCGGACTCGTCGTGATCTTCTTCCAAGTCACGAAACGCTCGGTCGAGCTCGCCATCATGGTGTTCATAGGACCAGTGCTCGCGCTGAACTTCGCCTCGCCCGACCGCTCCCTGTTCGCGGCGTGGACGCGGCAGCTCCTGACGCTGGCGTTCACGCAGGCGCTGCAGCTCTATCTCCTGAACCTCACGATCATCGGCCTTGTGACCGGACTCAAGATCTCAGGGTTCGGAACCGACCCCGTCCATGAGTTCGTCGCGATGATCGGACTGATGGCCTGCACGATCGCGCTGCCGGCGTTCGTCCGGCAGATGACGCACCAGGCCGCGCCGACGGGCGTGGGCTCGATGGCGCGCATGGCGACGTTCGAGTTCGCTCGCCTTGCGGTCGCGAGAGCCGGATAGCCGTGGCGCAGCAGACAGCAGCGACCGAGATCATGGGATGGAGCGCCGCGTTCCTCACGGTGGTCAGCGTCTCGGCGATCGCACGTTCCGGCGTCGCGGCGATCAAGGCGGTCCTCTCCCCCGGCGAGACGCGGCCGAGTCTCTGGACGATCGCGCGGCCCGTCATGGCCGCGGCCCTGATCTCACTCGTCGTCTCAGGCGGCATCCTGGCCGCGATCTCTCAGATGTTCCGCTAGGGAGGCTCGAACCAATGGCGACAGCAGAAGAAGAGCAGCGCGAGGGCTATCTGGCCCCGTCGCGCGTGGCTCTCGGCAAGCAGGTGCTCACTCCCAACGTGCCGAGACACAACCAGATCTACATGTACTACGTGCTCGGCACCGCCCCTCTCGCAGCGATCGTCGCCGCGATCGCCACGCGGGTCGTGTTCGTCGGGCTGCTCGCCGCAGGACTCTGGATCATGACCGGCTGGGGGCTCGTGACCGATTCGGTCGCCGACGTGACCGTGGCCGACTTCCTCAAGAACTCACTTCGCTGGGTCCGCGAGCCCAAGCGCTACTACCTCAAGATCGAGAAGGGCGGAATCACCGATGCTCAAAGCTAAGATGCCGCCGGCCGACACGATGGCGGACCTGATCCCCGTGGCCGACGTGCTCAGATCGACCACCGGCGACTACACGTTGCTCACAGACGGCACCTACGCCGTGCATCTGCGGGTGCAGCCGCAGGACATGACGCTCAAGGACGCCGGCGGCGTGGCGGCGAACTTCGACGCGTTCCAAGCGGCGTACAACTCACTCACCGTGGGCGTGCGGATCTACATCGGCCCTCGCGCCGCCGACCTCGAGGAGCAGATGAACCACCTGCGCTCCCTCATGGAGCGGGCCGCCACGAGCGGCCGGCGCACGCTCATCGCCGACCAGATCGAGTTCGTGGCCGACCTGATGAGCAAGGGCAACGCGGCCGAGCGGGACTTCTTCTTCATCCTCACGACGCCGCCGACAGCGACCGACCCGCAGCGAAACGACCTCTTCACGGAGGCCCGCAACTTCATCGCCACGCTCGGCACGCGCGGGATCTCGGCGAGCTGGATGAGTGCGGCCGACGTGATCAACACGTTCGTGCGATTCAGTCTGCCCTCCCCTGCCGTCACGCTGCCCTCCGACGACCCGTCACTCAACATCGCGCCGCTCGTCGGCGTCTGACAAAGGAAGGGCGGAAGCTCATGGTCCGCAAGAAGGCCGAAGTGACCGAGCAGGTCACGCAGATTCTGCCGAACACACGCCTGCGTGAGCTCATCGCGCCGGTGGTGGCCGAGTTCTCGGACAAGAGCTCGTGCAGGTTCGGCGACCAGTACATGGCCGTCCTCGTGGTGACGAAGTACCCCGCCCGGCTGCCGGCCGAGTGGCTGTCGCGCATCCGGCTCCCCGGCGTGACCGTCCACATCGACGCGGTGCGCCGCAACGCGGCCGAGTTCAACCGCATCGTGTCGGACTCGCTATCGGGGTGGAGCTTCCAAGCCGAAAGCAAGAACAAGGGCGCCTACGAACGCATGCAGGCCTCGGCGAAGCGTGACCAGGCCGCAGAGCTCCTGCGCCTGTCCGGTTCGGAGAACCAGGCGATGTTCGACTCGGTCGTGTCCTTCATCGTGACCGCCGAGAGCGCCGAGGGGCTGACCTCGCGCGTCAAAGAGGTGCAGGGCCGGCTCGCGGCGAATCAGATCATCGCTCAGCGGCCGTGGTTCATGACCAAGGACGCGATGCTGCACTCAAGCCCGTACGGCTACCGCTCGGCGCGGCTTCACGAGCTCTACGCGATGCCGATGCCTTCGAGCACGCTGGCCGCGGCCGCGCCCTTCTCGGCGGCGGGCATCAACGACGGCTACGGCAAGGTCTACGGGCTCGACACCACCGGCGGTGTCGTCGTGATCGACCGCTGGCGGTTCGGCTCGTCGGGCTTCGCCGATCGCTCCAACGCGAACATGGTCGTGCTCGGCAACGCCGGCGGCGGCAAGTCGACGTTCATGAAGCTCGACATCCTCATGGAGTACATGGCCGGCACCAAGGTCATCATCATCGACCCGGAGGACGAGTACCGGGCGCTGTCGGCCCGGATCGACGGCCAGTGGATCGACGCGGGCAACAGCGGCGCGACGGTCATCAACCCGCTCGAGGTGTGGGCCACAGAGGCCGTGGCCGACGACGAGGAAGAGGCCGACGCGGGCCGCTTCAATCCCGTGGCTCGGCACCTTGAGTTCCTCAAGACCTTCTTCGCCCTGCAACTCCCCGACGACTACACCGCTCGCGAGATCCTCGAGATCGAGGTCCGCGAGCTGTACCGGGCTCACGGTCTGACTCTGGACCTCACGAGCGTGAGCCACATGACAGCGTGGCCGACGCTCTCGGACCTGCGCACGCAGATCGCCTCACGTGCGCACGCGACCAGCGAGCCCTCGGCCGGCGAGCGGGAAGCGTACGCGGGACTGGACCTCTTCTTCAAGAACCTGACCGAGGGCTCGCGGGGACTGATGTGGGACGGGCAGACGAACGTCACGCTGGGCGGCGACGTGCTCGTGTTCTCAACCCACTCGCTCCAGGAAGCCGATTCGTCCACGTACGCCGCGCAGTACCACCTCATCACGCAGCTGATGTGGCGCGAGATCCAGGCAAACCGCGACACCGGCGAGCACCTGCTCGTCGTCATGGACGAGGCCCACCTCGCAATCGACCCCAAGACGCCGGCGACGCTCGAGGCGATCAAGAACTTCGCCAAGCGGATCCGCAAGTACGGCGGCGCGCTCATGGTCGCCACGCAGAACGTGAGCGACTTCCTCGACCCGGCGATCGAGCGGCAGGGCCGAGCGGTGCTCGACAACGCCAGCACGAAGGTCGTATTCGGCGCCGATGGTCGCGAGCTCGCCCACATCGTGGATCTCTACGACCTCTCGCGTGCCGAGGCAGATGCCGTGGCGCGCAAGGCCGTCGGCCGTTGCCTGCTGATGGTGGGCCAGCGCAAGTGCATCCTCGACGTGAAGCGCACGCCCAAGATGGTGCAGCTCCTGTCGACGAGTGGCGAGAAGTCGCCGGCGGCGTAGAGGAGGCATCATGGCCGAACCCCTCACAATTGCCCGAATCGCCGCGGCCGCGGTGCGCGGCGTCGTCGACGAGAAGTCAGTCGAGCGCAAGGTTCTCATCGGTGTGGCGATCGCGCTTGTGGCGGCGCTCTTCATGGGCACGGCGTTCGCCGGCGCGTTCGCCGCCTCCGTGCCGTCCTTCCTGTTCGGACACCAGAAGGACCCGGCCGCGATCGCCGCGCAGATCAAGACGTACGCCGATCTTGAGAACCGGCTACAACGCGACGCAATCGACGACGCCATTGCCGGAGCGCCGTCCGGCAAGACCGTGGACGCCAATCTCGACCTGCCGACGTGGCGCTACCTCTTGGCGCTGTCGGCCATCCAGTGCGACCAGGACTTCACGAAGGCTGACCCTCAAGCTGTCTACGACCTCGTGCGCGCCTCGATCACCTACACATACACAGCCGAGGGCACGAGCACGGTGCTCGCCACGAGCACGTACCCGCCGATTGCCGACCTGGCGCCGAGGCTCGCCCCGGCTGGCGCCGCATTCGCCGGCGCCGAGGCTGGGCAGGCCGCCCAGCGCTACCTCGCCATCCTGGGCCCGTTCGACGAGACCGGACAGGTGCTGGATGCCTCCGGGCTCAACGGCGCCGGCGGCCCCGGCGCGACGGCGCTCACCCCTGAGGTGCTAGGCAAACTCGACAAGTCCGGCGTCGCGGTCAACTTCCCGCCGGTGCGACTCGCCCTGTCCGTCCTCGGCTGCCCGTACGTGTGGGGCGCAACCGGCCCCAGGACGTTTGACTGCTCCGGGCTCGTGGACTGGATCATGTGGCGCTACGCGAACTTCTCAGGCCGGGGCACGACCTCCGGAATGTGGAACAGCCTCGGCACGGGCGTGACTCTGTCGCAGATCCAGCCCGGCGACATGATCTTCTGGGATGCGGGGCACATCCACCACGTCGGCATGTACATCGGCGGTGGCAAGTACGTCCATGCGCCGCGCACCGGCGATGTGGTGAAGATCTCGGAGCTATCGGCGCGGAGTGCGACGATCGCGTCAATCAGGCGGCCGGCGTGGAAGGCGTTGACCACCGCTGCGACGCCGTAGACCTGTTGCAAGGCACCGTAGAACGCGCACAGGGATGCGGTCAAGAAGACAATCGATATACCCGTCCTTGGACTGCTCGCTCCCGTCGGAAACGAGCACAGGTTTCCTAACGCTTCAGATCGACATCCGACAAGGACCTCTGAGGTCGTTTCAAGCACAATCAAGGTCCTCTCAAGTCCCTTGAGCTCTAGTCGATTCCGCTCGGGACAGTTACTCCACAGTTACTCGCTGACGTCACCCTCAAGTGATATACCGATGTAGCCGACTCGGTTCGGTCGATCCGACTACATGGGGGTTCACGTGCATATCTGTGAGATGCGTCTGCGGAACTTCCGCAACTTCCAGCGGGCGAGATTCCGCTTCGAGAAGGGCGTCAACACCCTCATCGGCGAGAACGGGTCAGGCAAGACAAACGCGCTCCACGCATTGCGGTTGCTGCTGGATGACTCACTATCTCGACGGGCACTGAGGCTTTCGGATACGGACTTCTGCCGAGCCTTGGGTGCGTGGCAGGGCCACTGGGTTGTCCTCTCGATAGACTTCGACGAGTTGGATCCTTCTGAAGGGTGTCAACTTCTGCGACAAGAAGCTGGCCACATGGATGGGACGAACCGCGGAACTCACAGCCTGTATTTCCGGCCTCGACTGGAGGTTCGCAAGAAGCTCTACGAGATGTCGACTGATGGCACCAGTATCGAAGTGCGTCGGGCCTACGTAGAAGGAATCACGACTGACCAGTACGAGGCAATGCTGACCGGTCGGGCCCAAGGCGACTTCTTGGACGATGCTGTCTACTCCAGCGTCGTCGGTGACTTTGACACCATGGTGTTCCCGAACCCTGAGACCGACGATCTTGCCGCCGTAGGCGTGTCAATGCGCCCGATTGTCGATGAGATCTCGTGCACTTTCGCCCCGGCTCTGCGTGACGTGGTCTCCGACCTGAGAGGGTACAGGTCAAACCCGCTGCTGGGCCTACTTCGAGGCACAGAGTCGAACATACAAATCGATGACGCGGAGAGAATCGAAAAGGCTGTCGAGGACTTGAACAAGGACATCTCCTCGCTGCCGGAGATCAAGGAGATTGCAGCAGCCATCCAGACCACTCTCCATTCGGCGGTTGGCCGGACGTACTCGCCACTGGTCGACATTGAGTCGGGACTGCCCGAGAAGATGGAGCGGCTCCTCCAACGCCTGAACATGAAGGTCGGCGACGGTGACCAATCCGACTTCCGTGGCGAGCTGTCAGAGCAATCACTCGGGGGCGCCAACCTGATCTACCTCGCATTGAAACTGCTGGAATACGAGATGAAGCTTTCAGGGGATCGGGTCGCCCACTTCCTTCTCATCGAGGAGCCTGAGGCGCACATCCATACGCACATCCAGAAGACGCTGTTCGAGAAGCAGTCCTCAAAGACCCAAGTAATCGTATCGACCCATTCGACTCACATATCCTCGGCCGCTCGAATTCGAAGTGTGAACGTGCTGGCACGGAGGAGGGACTGCGCAGAGGTCTACCAGCCGTCACGCGATCTTGCAGAGGCGTCGATATCACGAGTCGAACGCTACTTGGACTCGATGCGGTCTACGCTCCTGTTCGCCAAGGGCGTCATCTTGGTCGAGGGAAGTGCGGAGCAGATACTTCTCCCAAACCTAGTGAAGGCTGTCTTTGGCCTCTCGCCTGACGAGCTCGGCATCAGCATCATTTCAATGGACTCTTCGTTCTTCGGCCACGTTGCTGTGATATTCGATGAGGTTCGGATCAAACGACGTTGCGCGATCGTGACGGATCTCGACGCACCCTTTATTGACCTTCCGGAAGAGCCCGACGACGACACACCGGAACAGAAACATGCCCGGGCTGCGGAGGTGGCCGGCGCACAGAGGCACCAGTCTCTTGAAGCCCAGACCAAGACAAATCCATGGGTGTCGGCGTTCTTCGCTGAGCATACGTTCGAGGTCGACTTCATATCGGCTGGCAACGCGCATGAGGTGTGCCAGGTGCTTCCCGACATCTACAAGAAGCAGTCGAACATCGACATTGTCAAAGGGCGCTTGGAGCACGAGAGTATTGCGGTCTACGGCCGTGAAGTGCTCCGCCTCGCTGACAACGTTGGGAAGGGTTGGTTCTCGTTACTGCTGTCCGAGCATGTCTTTTCCCGCACGTTCATGCCTGACTACATCCTTCGTGCTGTCACATTCGCAGCAACTGACTCCCTCAATCCCGAGGTGCTCAAGCGAATCGGTCTCTATCGCATCGAGGCCGGAGCTCTAAACGAGGAGTCCGAGAAGCAGCTCCCCGAACTAGATGCAATGAGAGACTTGGAGCCGGCGGACTTCTTGAAGGTCTATAAGGAAGCCGCCAACACAGACGAACTGAGTCGCGTGCTAGAGCTCCTTGGCGGCTCGTAGCGTGATAACGCTCAATACTCAACAACAGGAGGCCGCCGATCATCCCGGAGACGTTCTCATCACGGCTTGTCCCGGAAGCGGGAAGACCCGTGTGCTCGCTGCCAGGGTCTTACGTGGGTTGTCCGACGAGGCCATGGGGAAGCGACGAGTGGTCGCACTTACGTTCACTAATAGGGCGACTGACGAGATCAAGTCCAGGCTCGATGCGTTGGGAGTCGAGCGCGGCCGCTTGTGGGCAGGAACCATCCATTCCTTTGCCTTGGAGTGGATACTGCGTCCATACGCTCCGTACTCTGACGCGTTACGCTTCGGGTTCAGGGTCGTTGACGAGATCTACTGTCGACAGCTTCTCGATGAGGTCAAAGCTGACCGCGGATGTCCATCATTGAACATCAGCACGAAGCGAGACCGTGCCGGCAACTACCTGAATCTCGATGATGAGGCCGATGAGATTGCCGAGGAGTACCACTCCCGGCTGCATGCACAAGGTTGCATCGACTATGACGACATCCTGTACTTCGCCTTCGAATTGGTCCGCCAGAACGAGGAGATAGCGGCCACGATCGGTGACGCCATCGGGGTCTTTTGCGTGGATGAAATCCAGGACACGCAGGACTTGCAGTTTGGGGTCTTGGCCCACATCTGTCGGGCAAGCATCGATGCACCGGGGTTATTCTTCGTCGGGGACTCCGATCAATGCATCTACGAGTCTTTGGGAGCGGTGATCAAGACCGCAGAAGAAATCGCAACTGAGTTTGAGCTTCCAGACATCGGTCATCTCGAGCTGACCGGCAACTACCGGTCGACGCAGAGGCTTATCGACTACTACCGGCAGTTCAGACCGGATGTGCCCGCCATTAAGTCGATGGCGCCGTGGGCCGACGAAGCCGGGATCATCACCTTCGAGGACCAGTCGGTCTCGATCGAAGAGCTGCCAGAGGTCATCGCTGGCTTGATCCAGGAATCGCTTGATGTCGGTATTCCAGCGAGTGAGATATGTGTGGTCGCCCCGCAATGGAGACAAGTCCGCACGATTGGTCGAGCACTTGCCGCGCTGCTACCAGATGTCGACTTTGACGCCCCTGGCCTTTCTCCCTTCCGAGGAAGGTACGACGACATCTTCTTCAAGATCAGCCGACTTCTTCTGACACGCCCCACTCCCACGTTGTACCGAACGCGGTTGCGATGGGCGGCCGAGGTCCTGCGTGATCTCCGAGACGCCTACGGATTCGCAGTCTCAGCTGATGGTCAGGCACCAAGGCAGCTGCTCCGCACGGTCAATTCAGTGCAATCCGAATCGGCCGACGGACTCGAGTTCCTGCAAGGAGCGTTTGACGAAATTGCCGAATCTCTTGGGATTGATGTCGAGGCATCCGACGCGCTGGTCGACAACCAGGAGTGCTTCTTCGAGAACGCTCGCATGATTCTTGATGACCTTGGTGGCGATGAGTTCAGAGAAACCGAGTACTTCAGGAAACTCTTCCGGCACCCCTCAGGCGTGGGAATTGGCACCTGCCACGGTGTCAAGGGTGAAGAGTACGACACGGTCATCGCTTTCGGCCTGCTCGAAGGATACGTCCCACACTGGACCGACATCATCAACAAGCCCAAAGACCACATGGACTGCCGTGCATCAAAGATGTTGTTCGTCATCTGCTCCAGGGCGAAGCAGCGACTCCACCTCATCGCCGAGAGCGGTCACAAGACAAGAAGGGGATACGCCTACGTAACGACACCCCTTCTATCACAGCTGACGTACGGCTACGACCGCTAGGCTCGACCGCCGAGTCCTTAGTTGTAGATCGGGTGAACGCCGGCGACGAGGACCCAATATCCGGGATTGATGTCGTACCACCCACTAATGCTGCAGGCCAGGATGACTTCGTCGGCCATCACGAGGTTGGTGCTGAGATTGTTCAGTGACGTCGCGTCGAGCTCGGCGTTGGTCGGATAGAGACTAATATCGTCGAGCCGACTCGTAATGGTCCGATTGCCGGATGTCCATCGGACGCAGGCCTTGCGAGAATTCTGGACGTCACGGTACGCCTCGACTTGGGTCGCTCTGATCAGACAGAGTGAGTTGCCCGCCTCTGTGAACTTGCATGACTTGGCGTGGCCGGATTGAATCGGCTCACCGTCGAAGCCGTCGCCCACGTCTCCACTCAGTTTGTGGTGAAGCGCGTCGGCGAACTTGTAGTGATCAAAGCTCCCAATGAATCGCAGGCTGCCGTTGACGAACCCCACGTTCTCCCGATGAGGGAGAGTGACGCTGAGTTTCACCGGCGACAAATGGATCGCGTCGCCGAGTCCTAGGAGTCGCCCATTGAGCGTGAGCTCGTCACGTGAGGGGAAGTTGCCATCTGGCCGCTTCAACCGGACGAATCGGCCCGAGTCCACGTCGATTCCTGCTAGACATGCGCTGTCACTGCCCCACTTGCTGAGATGAGTGACAAGAATATCCACGGGATCCTCCTGACCTAGAGATCGATCCGTTTGACGTCCGGCCAGTGCTGAGCGAAGTACTCGACTACGAGGCGTCGATGGCATTGCTCAGTCGTGGGTTCCGAGCATAGCAAGACGGTTGGTGTTGCGAAGAAGCTCGGATCGAGCTTGAGCTCGGGACTTCTCTTGAGCATTGTGCGATTGAACTCTAAGACGTAAGCGTCCCAGTCGCCGCTGTCCCGATACGCCTTGAGCGTCGATTCCTCAGGTGCCAACTCCGGCATGTGGACGTAGTCGGCATCGCATATCTCCCGAAGGAAGTACTTCAGATCCCGTTCTTTCGTGAAGCCTGCAAGCTGGGAGGAGTTGTTCAGCCGGATGTCGACCAGCCGCCGGATGCCGTTTCGCTTCAGAAGTCCAAAAAACTCCTCTGCGGACTTCTTGGTGAAACCGATCGTGTAGATTTCCACGCCGTATCCTCTCCGTCGAGCAGAGTGGGCTGTGTAGGAATGTCGAAGTAATCAATCAGGGAGTCGTCCCTGAGTATGTGCTTGACGGTCCATCCTCGTCCGACCAAGACCCGCGAAACCAAGAGGTGCCGATGACATTCGGCGGGATTCCCCTCGCTACAGAGAAGAGCGATGTGCCACCCGTCAGCTTCCCCTGTTTCCAGTCGCTCTACGCCCTTGATGAAAGTCGATAGTTCCGAAATACGGTAGTAGAGGACGAATCCCTTTTCGTCATACAGCTCTGGATTGTCGGGCCGGCCGCCGAGAACGTCGCCCATGAAGACGTAGCGGATGCCGTTCCTCTCGAGCTGGGCCTTAAGAGGCTCACGATTGAAGTGAGGCGTGTGGCGTGAGTACGGCGAGCTGCGGAGATCGGCAATGACGTTCACGTCGTGATTGACGAGCGCTTCAATCAGCTCGTCGGGAGAACGGTCAGAGTGTCCGATCGTGTAGTACATGGGCCTCGGCAATCCGAGAATCAGGGTTGGGCAGTCTCGTCCATGGTAGTCGGTCGTTCATCCCAGGTGCGTCCATCAAGCAGGCGACCAGCAGCCTTCTTGTTGCGGCCACCCCACTGCTTGAAGAAGAAGGGCGTCTTCGTCTGCAGGCACCGGTCACGGACTTCACGAGCCCACTCGATGTCCATTGGCCGGGCTCCAGGGCCCGACTCACCGCCTACGATGACCCAGTGAATGCCTTCGAGGTTCAATGGCCCCACGGATTCGAGGAGCGGCTCGACTGATAGAAAGCGGACCGCTGACGGGACTTGTCTTAGATCATCGATTCTCGCCGTTCGTGCCCGGTCTTCGACTGTCACGCCCATCCAGAGATTCGATGGCCAAGACAGCTGGTCGGCAAGCTCTACAAGCCGCTCTGATCGCTTGGTCAGAAGCTGGTAGGTGTGACGCGGTGTAGCTGAGATCACGTCGAAAACGTCGTTGATGAACTCAACAGAGACTTCGGGATGGAAGAGATCGCCCATCGAATTGACGAATACCTGCCGTGGCTGACGCCAGTGCCGGGGCACATCCAGCATGTTCGGGTGCTCTCTGACCTCAAAGCCATCCACGTAGTTCGGTTGCCCCATGGCCTTTAGACGCCGAGACATCCGCTCTGCGTAGCAATGTTCGCAGCCTGGCGATATCTTTGAGCAGCCCGTGACAGGATTCCACGTGGCTTCGGTCCACTCGATGGGGCTTCCGGTACTCATACAAGTTCTTTCTGCGGGAACGTGATCTTGGTCTTCGGCCCGTACTTTCCGCGCTGTGCTCCCCGGGGTCGATCCACGGAAACTGAGGACGACTCTTCGAGTTGCTGCAGGGCCGTGACGTAGTTTGGCCTGATAAAGGGACCGCCGGCACTGTGGGCCTGGTACATCTCGTCCAAGGTTGTGGTCCGGCCGGCGAAATCCCCGAGAAGGCTTTCGGCCAGATCGCCAACGCTCAGCGTGTAGCCGAACAGCTGGGGGTAGGTGACGTCTGCCTCACAGTACTCGAAGGTCGGCACGCCGTCAGGGTCGGTGGCGCACTGCTTGGCCATGATCCGCTTCATCTCGTCGTAACCCTTGAATCCCTTTGAAGCAAAGATCAGATAGTGGCTAGTCCGCGAACCGTCCGGCTTCTTGAACCTGAAGGGAAGAACGTAACGGGCCCCTGCATCCAAGAGTGCCTCGGTAGCCTTCTCCGTAACGTACAGCTCCCGCTCTTGGGAGTTGCGGCCATCGATCTCCGTACGCATGACGTCAGCCCGTTCGGATCCGAAGAACGCATCGATATGTTGAGCGACCTGCTCGATTGGAACAGCCTGATTGATCCTGTTGTAGTTGAAGAAGAGGATGAATTCGCTACCCCAGTCCAGAATTGCCTCTTTCAGCATGTCCAGGGTCACGCCTTTGTAGCCGATCGGGTCTATGAAATACAGAGTTGGCACGTTACCCAGGCAGGCACGGGCATGGGCCATTGCTTCGCCTGCGTCAAGATTCAGTACGACCGGATGGTGGGCCAGCCGATCAATGCCATCAAGTGCATCGATCTCAGCACTCAGCCTGTCGGTGTACTCCTTGTTGTGATCATTGAAGACCGTCACGAGGTTTCTGGACTTCGTGTCGTCAGCTAGCGTGTAAGCGAGCACCTTCAGAGGAGTCGACGGAGAGTCATCCTCATAGACGCCGGGTCCGGAGAAGAGATCGACGTATCCCAGGCGTTTGTCGGCTTGTCTCGGTCCGGCCAAGACGCTCTGAATGATGTTCGACCAGACATCGAAGTACAGCGAGACAATCTCCGACTTCACTCGGGACTGGTCGCGTTGACTTTCGAAGAAATCCTCATTCACTTGGTGTCTCCTAGTGGCGCCCAGGGCCGATTCCCTAACGCTTCAGAGCGACATCCGGCGCGCTAACTGTTTCCGAGAATTCTGTGGAGCGCATGCGTGGAACGCACCGATGGTCGACACCGCAGTGCGATTTGAAGGCTGCAGCCTCTGTTCCGACATAACATGGCCGGCCGGGTGGCTATTCAGAGTGGGAGGGATCATCGACAACCAGTGTCTCCTCGCCCAACACGTCGACGATCTTGACCGCAACCACGGCATCCGGCGTCGCCAGAGCAATCGTGTACTCACCCTTGACGGTGTTGACGCGTTTGAGGGGCGTGTCGGATTCGACGACGTTTAGCACGTCTCCGTCGTAGTTCGAGTCAATGAGGATTGCATCGACCGTGCTTCGCCAATCGTCGACGATGGGCGAAACAACACCACTTGTTGTGGCTAGTCGTCGTAGCACCGTCGGGGAAACGAAGTCATCGATTCGGACAACAGCGGTCTCACCATCACGGACGACACTAACCCTCGCCGCCGGCGGCTCGTGCTTCATGAACCCCCCAGCTCGGGGATCGGTCCATAGTTCAATCACCTCGATACGATTGACGGCCCGTGCCCCCTTGCGCAAGCGGTTCCAGTCGGAGACCCACTCTTCTGCCGAGAACTCCACTCCGAGGCATGCCATCCGTACTGAACGGTCCTCATCCGACCTGATGGCGAGTTCGCTCTTCAGCGTTTCGAGGTCAGTGACGGTCAGCGGGTGATCAACGGGCACGACCTTGACCAAAGCACCGTCGAGAACGCCGTCAAAGAAGCTGTCGGCCTTGAGAGGCTGCATCCCCAGAACCTCGCCCACGAGCTTGACTGATTCGACGTGAGGGATGTCCATCCGGTAGTCGTTCACCCGCCACACTGAGAAGGCAGTGTCCGCTACTGGGTCGTCGGAAAACAGAGAATCGCTGAGTTGGCCGCCACTTCGAGAACGCTCGAGTCGCATCGATGAAGTCTGGACGGCCCCTCGGTTGATATCACAGCCGATCCAATTGCGTCCCAACTTCTGTGCGACGGCCAGAGTCGTGCCGGAGCCGCAGAAACAATCTAGAACCAGGTCACCCGGTTCCGACGATGATTCGATCACCATGCCGAGGAGCGTTTCAGGCTTCTGGGTGGGGAACCGCAGGTTCTCGGTCTTATCGGCTGGCTGAAGCATCGGAATCCGCCACACATCATCGACAGTCTTGTCTGTCGACTCGATGTACATGACCTTGCCGTCGGCGCCCTTTGCATTCACGAGGGAGCCGGTAGCTGAATCCCACTCACGCTTGAGCTGCATGATCGCCTCGGGCCGTTCCTCTTTGAGTGGCTTGAAGAAGGCCGTCCCTTTCTTGTAGCAGATGATCGTGTCGTGGTTAGACGCGAATCGCAGCACGTTTCCCTGGAACTTGTTCCAGTACCACCACACTATCTCGTTTCTGAAGTTCTCCTGGCCAAAGACCTCATCCATGAGGATGCGAAGCTGATAGTTGCGAGTCGGATCGCAGTGCACGTAGATAACCGAGTCGTCTGCCATGAGCTCCTTGAGCAGAATCAGCCGCTCATACATGAACTGCAGATAGGTGTCGTTGACCCAGATGTCTGTGTACTGGAACTGCTCACCCAGAGAGTAGGGTTCGGCAGCCACTCCGACGGCCTTGACGGCCCCTCTGAGGGTTACTTTCCGAACGTAGTCGGCACCCGAGTCAAACGGCGGGTCAATGTAAACCAGCTTGACCTTGCCACGGTAGCCTGCGGAGATGAGATGGATGAGGGCTTCCTTGTTGTCCCCGTGAAACAACCGTCCGGACTCGGACGACTCGTCGCCATATTGCTCGATTCTCTGAGCCGGCAAAGGACTGACCGCTGATATCGGCTGCTTGCCGACCCACGTGAGCATCGGCCGCCCAGCGACTTTCGACAACTGGATCTCGGCGTTGCCGCCATCAGCCGCCAACGGCTCTTGATCATTGCTAGGCATTAGATTCCTCCATGCTTGCGGCCGTCTCAATTACGCCGTCGACTGCGTCTGCAGCCACGACCGACGTCCGTGCGAATACCATTGTGTAGCGGAGACGTTCAGGATTCAGAGCCACAAGAGCCCGGGCTGCGGTGGCCTTCGTGCCATCAAGCCCGTCATCAGGATCGAGTCGCTTGCCTTCGCTCTTCACTTCGACGATCACGGCCCGGGAATCATCGGCCGTCTGGGTCGGCGTCCTAAATCGGACGAGAAAGTCCGGCGTGTATCTACGACGAGCACCGGCGGCATCAACATACTCAATGAAGAAGTCGGTCTTGTCGGTGCTCGTCAGTCCACCGGTGAAGTAGATGTCTTGAACCTCATCCCCTTCAAAGTCCAACCGGTCTAGCAGCTGGTCGAACAGACTCATCTCCGGTGCGGAGTCGAAGTTGTACGGGGAGTAGTGGAATCCCAGAGTTGGCTTTCTGCCCGTTGGAGACCACGGGAGTATCAGGTCTTCCCTTGCCACCGGGTATGAGATCGACGCGCTGTATTGTGTCGATCCGTCTGCGAGCAGCTCCTCGTCGAACCCGTCCAGCCGAATCAAGTCGATCTCGTCGCGAGTCTGTTCTTGGACGACTTCGCACTCGGCCAACTGGAGTTCCAGCTGTTCAGCCATTGAGTCGATTTGGTTCGGCGACATCGTGGTCCCAGCCCCGGCCGCCCTCAAGGCATCGAGGACCTCCCACATTGGCCGCCGATAGGTCGAGGCCAACCGCACAGCTACAAGGTATGTGCTGACTTCGGGGCACTGACCGGCCAGGGTGGTTGCAGCATCTGCCAGCAGCACACGGCCGCCTTCGGTGGTACTTAAGCCGAACGACCTCACGGTGAGAACCTCGGGGTCCGCGTCCGGTAGCATGAGCTCGATCGCAGACGCATGTGTATCGACTCTTCGAACGGTCGTCTTGAGGCGGGTGAAGACGAGTGGCTGGATCGTGGGCTTTCGTATCACTATCCGTGCGGATCTGCTGGTCGTCGCCGCATGTTCTAGGTCACGAATCGACTCTCCGTATGTTTCCTCGAGCTGGCGCTCCAGGATCGGCATGTTCTCAGACGACAGATACACCTTTGCCTTGTGCGTGTTCCCCGGCACTTGACGCAGGCAGCGCGTTGCCGCCTGAAGCACGAAGTTGTTCGAATCCTTGAGCTTCCGAACTAGTGCGCATGCAAACAAGCTGGGACAATTCCAGCCTTCTGACCCCTTGTTCACCAGCAACACCACGCGGTTAGGAGAGGCCGGATCATTTAACCTCTGGAACGCCGCCAAGTCGGCGGCCGTCGTGATTGCTGTGCTGGAGGTGTTGACGATCAGAAGAGTCGGATCCTCCCCGAGAGCGAGCACGGTTGACTCGATGTAGGGCCGGAGCCTCGACAATTCAGCCGTGTTCGGGAAGTACATGGCCAACTTCGCTCGGGAGCCGCCAGGCAGCCGGACATCGCCGTACTCCTTGAAGAAGTCCCCCACGACGTGCTGCACGTATCGAACTGCATCGTCAGCGAAATCGTATGACTTGATGTTGCCACTTAGATCTTTGAGGATTCCGTCCCGGATCCCCTCAGACAATCCGTACCACGCAACGACGTCCCTGAGAGGCTGCCTCTGGTAGTAGGGCGTGCCGCTCGTGTTGATCACGCACAGCAGGTTGGTCGTGCGGGCCAAGTAGTCGACTGTCTGGCGGACCTTCTTGAGCTCAGCCCCCAAGGCTTGCCCATACGTGTGATGGGCTTCATCGGAAAACACCGCCAAATGAGGTAGAGAGGCGATAGTCTGCAGACGCCGGTTGACTATGTCGCGCTTCTCTCGTCCTGATGGGTCGAACAGGCGACCGAGGGCACCTCCCGCTACCTGAGATTCGGAGCGAATCCGGATCTTTTCGGTGTTCGTGACGACAACATTGAAGAGCGAGCCCGGGACGACCGGGACGTCCATTTCCCCGTCTCGAGTGAACGTTAGCTTGACGGTTGCGGAGAACCGCCGGAACTCTGCCGTTGGCAGCATCCGATCGTAAGGACAGTCTGCGATTTCTCGAAGTGCCCCGAGGATGGTCTTGCCTGGGGCAAAGACAAGTGCGTTCTTGACGAAGGGGCCATCCGGATATGAGATCGCCATCGAAAACTCGGTAGCGATCACGGATGCAATGAATACGGTCTTGCCGGCTCCCATGGCGAGGGCAAAGACATAGCTCGGATAGTCGAGCGTTAGTGACTCTCGCAGGGCTTCCAGTGAATACTGCCCGACGAAGTCATCGTCTTCCATGACTCTGGCCGCAAGAGCGTCGAGGTCGCCGTTGAGGTCGAGTAGGCAAGCGAGAATCTCAGGGTGGTCGAGACCAAGGGCCGGAAGCATCTCCGATGTTCGAGGGAACAGCTCCTTGTAGAGATCAAGAATCCGCGGTGTGCCCCGAATGACACGCAGATACCAGTACGTCTCAAGTGCCCGTATCTGGGCCTGTCTCAAGAAACGGGATTGGCCGGTTGAGTCGTCGCGCTGCCACTTCAGCAGCTGACTGATCTCGGGGTAATCGAGACATGGGTAACCGCCAAGCCTCCATGCTTCGACTTCCGCTGCAAGCTGCTCAAACAGGGCCTGTTCCCCTCCCCCGATCGATTCACGATCCATCACGTCGAAGTATCGCACAGGGGTCGGACAACCTAGGTGCAGCGAGCCGACCCGAGATGAAACGCGGGTCCGGCCCGGAGCAAAGCGACGACACAACGGATCCGGCATGTCCGGGCTTGAAGACTCAGGGTCGTCGGCAACCGCTGACGACCTTCTTCTGTTCTACGAGAAAGGTAGGACCGTGTCCCATCAAGAGAGTGTTGAATTGATTGACGAGGATTCGTGACCCCGCACTCCAAATCCGGGCTGATGTCCAAACCACATCGGCGAGCTCGAATCGACCATGACGCTCGAAGCAGCACCCCCGGTGGGGGGCCGGGGGTGCTGCTTCGAGCTATTGAAACCCGCGGCCGAGGGGGGACCGCCGGGGGTTTCCCGGGAGGGGACGTTAGTCGCCCGCATCACCGTTCGCGTAGCCTTCGAGCAGCTCACCCTGCACGAGGATCCGGCCGGTCCCATCCGCGCGATCGTAAGTGCACGTGGATAGCGTGAGAGACCAGCCATTGGACTTGGGTTTGAATCCCACCTCCACGGCGCTCTGAGCGCTCCACGAGGCCACACGGCGCGCGTAGGGCGTCGTGATGGGATAGGTGTAGACCGAGTCCGCCGTCGTGCTCTTGCGAACCGAGTAGATCCGCCACAGACCGCCGTTGCCGGCTGCGTCCACGTACTGGATGAGCGGGTGGGCCTTGTAGAAGCTGGACGAGGACCCGTAGTCATCGATCCGGCCGAACTTGGAGCCATCCTTCATGTTGTGGCCGTACAGGATAGTGGATCGCGCGGCGTCATCACCTTTGACGTAGGGCGAGCAGCGCACGTCGGCGAAGATCGCTCCGCTCTCGGACTTGGCGCCGGTCACATTCTTCGTGAGGTACTTGGTGTTGTCCGGTCCTTGCACGACCGGGTAGTGGACCCCAGTGCCGGGGATGTTGATGTAGCCGACGACCTCGGGGTTCCGCTTCTTGGCGGCATCGAGGCGCCTTGTCAGTTCCTCGCGAGAGAGCGTCCCGGTCTTGGCGAGCTCGGCCGAAGGGATCTTGCCGCTGCGCCAGTCGCCCGTCTTCGGCGCGACACCGATGTTCCTCCACTCGCCGGTGATGACGCGCTTGTACCAGTAGGTGAGCACGAGCTTGCCTGCGATCAGGCGATTGCTTTCCGGCGCCTTGCCGACGTACGCCACGTCCGTGTAGGTGCCCAGCACGCCGAGCGGCTTGTAGGTAGTGCCGTCCGCGATCTCTGGTGTGGCCGGATCCGGCTGACCGTAAGCGACTCCGGGCTTCGTCTCGATCGTGATTGGCTGGCCGTTGGCGTCAAGCGCTTGGCTGGAGGCGTTGGAGTAGAGACGCGCGGTTGGCGGCGTGTCGTAGCCCCCTGCGGTCGGGCCGGGAATGGGAACGTCCTGTCGACCGGTGTACGTGTAGTCGGCGATCTTCCTGCCTTCGAAGCCACCCTCGCGGACCCACGGCATGAAGTCCGTGCCGGCCGGGGCGTCAAAGCCCTCGGACTTGGAGATCTCGGTGTTGTCCCACACGTGCCGGAAGAACACCACCACGCCGCCCCAGTCTGGCGGGATGGGGGTGTCGGTTGCCTGGATCGTGACCGTCACTCCCCCGCCGCCGGCAAGTGTCACGTGCCGTCGGTCGGGGTCGAGCTCGAAACCGACTGGCGCGCTGGTCTCTACGGCGTAGTACTCGCCCAGGGGTAGCAGTTCGCTCTCAGCGCGGCCGTCGTCACCAGTAGTCAGTGTCGCGACCACGGAATCGTCATCGGCGAAGTGGAGTTCGAAGACGGCGCCTGGCAAGAGCTCGTGCTCACCTAATGCGTTGCGCTTCTCGATGGCGATGCGCTCGAGTGGTTCGTCCTCGAATGTGAGAGTGACGGTCGCGCTTTCGCTCACTGGATCGATGGTGAAGGTGGCGACTCGGTCGCTGAGTTGCCAGCCAACCGGCGCTTTGGTCTCCGTGAGCGTGTAGTCGCCAGGCACGAGCCCCGTGGCGATGGCCGAGCCCTCGGTATCGGTCGCGATTGTCGTCACGATCGAGCCTGCGGAGTCGTTGATCTCGAACTCAGCGCCTGCGAGAAGCGCCGCGGTGACGGCATCGGTCTTGATGACCTGTACAGCACCGCGGCGTGGCCGGTCGGCGATCGTGAACTGCGCGGTGTCTCCAGCGCTCAAGGCGAACTCATGAACCGTGGGGTCGAGCTCGTAGCCCCTCGGCGCTGCAACCTCACGCACGTAGTAGGTCCCGGGACTATGCTCCTCGCTCATGACCGTGCCGTCTTCGCCGGTCGTCAGGGTCTCGAGAACTTGGTTGTAGACGCCGTACACTTGGCCGTTGGCCGTCTCAACTGGAGGAACAGGTGGGTCGGCGACCGTCGGCACGCTGAGCGTCGCCGTGTCCTCCGTGACGACGCCGGAAGCGTCGGTCGAAGAGGCGATCATCGTGAAGCTCAGGGGCAGGTCGGACAACGACACATCGCGTGCCGGGGTGGTCACCCCGTCGCTCCACGAACCGAATGACAGGTCCAGAGCGCTCCAAGTAGCCTCGACCGAGACGACACCGGGCGCGGGCGGCACATAGAGCGGCTGGCCAGCCGAGCCCTGCACGGTGGTCGTCGCAGAGACGGTGACCGACGTGGCCACGTCGGGACCGGCGACGGATAGCACACCTGTGGCGCCGGGGCCGATCGAGTACGGCTCGACAGTGAACGGAATGCTGGTTGTCAGACCGGTGACCGTCGTCGCGAGGGTGAGCGTCCCATCGCCGGGCTCCAATCCCACGATGTGGTCCCCGTCCACACGAGCGAGCGACGGCGGGTCGACCATCATCGTGATCTCGTCGCCCGGCGCAGTCGATCCGAGTGTCGTCGTGACCAGGCCGTCAGGGCCACCGACCATGAGTCGATTGGATTGCAACTGGGCCGTGAACCATGCGGGAACGTGCACGGAGAGCTCGAAGACGGCACCCGGCAGGTCCGTCTCGGGCGTGGCTGAGCTCGAGCCCTCACCGGCCGGATTCGGCTCCGCGGCCAACAACGAGCTCCCAGCCAGACTGAAGAACCTGCGAGTTGAGGCGGACGGCAAGGACTCGAGCACGAGAGGCGGCAAGTCCGGCAGATGGGACCCGTCGTCGGAGGAGACCTTGTGGATGAAGACGCGGCCGTTAGCTCGTTCGTCGGACATGGTGATGTCGGTCGTGGTGCCATCGCCTACCGTGACTGTCTGCGGGTTGGGGTTGATCAGGTAGCCATTAGGCGGCACCACCTCTTTGACGGTGTAGGTGCCAGGCGGCAGGGTCGCGATTGCGTAGCCGTCCGCTCCGGACACGGGCGATGCAATGAGGATGGTGCCTTGATAGATGCGAAAGGTCGCGCCGGCGAGCGGCGCGCCGTCAGCGGCATCGATCTTTCGGATTCTCAGCGAGCCGGTAGGCAGAGTCAAAGCGAGTTTCGTCGATCCCGCGACCTTGGCGAGCGAGTAGTCCGCGGTGACGAAGTGCTGGAGGTTGTCCGCAGAGGCGGCGTACCAGTAGATGTTGGCTGTCGTGCGGTCGTCGTAGCCCTCGATCACGAGGCTGGGCTTCTGACCGGCGTAGCTACGCGGAGCGGACAGTGTGAGCACGTTGCCGTTCTTGCCGGTGTACCCGGACACGCTCAACCAGGACGACTTGCTCTTGATCTTGAACCCGCCGTTGCAGTCGGTGAGGCTAACCCGGACCGTACCGGTGTAGGCACCGTTGACGAGCTTCATTGTCGGCTGCGAGATGCTGACGGTCGGATTCAGCCCATCTCCCGCACGCGCGTCGGCGAGGAGCGCGAGCATGAACTTGAACACGTCCTTGTACCCGCTGCTAGCGGGCTTGACGAGTTTCCACGTGCCCGAGTCCTTCGGGTCGTAGCCTCGCAGATCCATGAAGGCATACCCACCAACGCCTCGCTCGTAGATCCAAGCGCGTAGGGCGTTGGCCGTGGCATAACGGGCCTCGGATGCGGAAAGCCCGCCGTCTGCGGCCGGGTAGCCGCGCTGCATGATGACTTGGAGGCCGGTCAGCGTCTTCCGGTTGTAAATCGATGTAGGGTCGAAGTGCTTGTATGTCTCATTGCCGAGCGGAAAGTCCTTCTTGTGCTCAAGGCAGTACGCGACGTTGCCCGAGCTCGGCGTGGGGTTCTTGCTCGACGACTCGAAGTGCAGCGGGGTCAGAAGCGGATTCCAGCCGCTGGATGTCGAGTTGCGGAAGTCGAAGTAGGACGCCGCGGCATTGCGCGTGCCGATGTACTGCGTCGCCCATGCCGTGAGGGTAGGGGTCGCAACGAGCACCACCGTGACAGCGGCCACGGTGACGACCAAAGCGAGGAAGGCTCTCAAGGCCGGGTGGAGGGAAGCGTGCGGGAGTCTCATCTGATGCGTCGCCCTTCGCTCAGTCGCCGACGGTGATCGTGGCGGTCGCGTCGGTCTGCGACACGCCCGTACGGACGTGGATCGTGGTGGAGCCAGCCGCAAGCGGTTGGATGATCGCGACGCCGCCGATCGCCGTCAGCGTGGCGACCGAGGAATCCGCGATGCTCCACGCGAAGGTGTCACCGGGCGTTTCCGGTGTGATGTGCGCCATAGCAGTCGTAGTTGCGCCCGTCGAGACGGACAGCGGCGCAGTCGTGACCTCGATGCTGCTGCCACGCAGGTTGTCGAGATCGGACTGCACACAGTCGGCGCGATAGCCGCCCCATCCCCTGGTCTTGCGTTGGTAGACGACGCCGGCCCCGATGTAGGCGATGTCGGCCTCAGTGACGAATGCCGGAACGTGCGCGCAGGTCGGCCCGGCCTCGAGCTGGCCGTTCAGTAGATCGATGCGCGGCTCGTGGGTGTACCAGACGCTTTCCCACCCCGCGCCCGCGCTCTGCCACGTGTCCCACGTCATGCCACTCGTATGCGGGGTGGCGTGGCCAGTCACTCCGCGCACCCGACACAGATGGCGCGCCCACGACTCGGCGGCCACGGATCGGGTGGCGCTGATCGACACCGGTGGATTGCCGAACACGGCCCTCTCGCGGTTGATCTCGCCGATGAGATCCGCGATGTAGCTCACCGGCTCGGCCTGGTAGTACGACCTGAAGCCGACCCAGCCGTAGGGCTTGGTCTTCGGGTCAGGGACAAGGTGCCTTCTCACGACCTGCCTCCAGGTCAGCTTGAGCCGCCCGCCTCGGTGGGCGGTGATGAAGCGCGCCCTGCGGTTCTGGGAGTAATACCGCGACCACTTCGACGCATAGAACCTCTTGGGCGGGCGCTTGTAGCCCACTGGCTTGCACTTCGGGCAGGGACGATAGCCCGCCCGTCTGATTGCGGTGGGTGTGGCCCGCACGGTCTTGACGTGCACGCCGTCCAGATCGTGGCGACAGCCCCTGGTGCGGTGGTAGTACATCACCCCGCCGCGCGAATCCACGTAAAACGTCCGGACCTTGGGCTTGCCCTTGGCAAGCGCCGGTGCAGCAGCCCCTCCTGCCAGCAGCCCCACGCTCGCGATTGCGAGCGCGACCAGAGCCGTGAAGACAAACCGTCCTACCCGTCGAGCATCCATGTACATCTCCCCTTCATCGCCCCTCTTCGTCGGCGCCGGGATCGTGGGACTCATCCGCGGCGAAGTCGTCTTCATCCTCGTCCGCGTCGAGTGCCCGTTTCTTACCGCGCCTGTACCAGAAGACGACCAATCCCGTGGCAGCGAGAGCGGCCGCGGCCGCGGCGATGTACGGCCAGATGTCGCGTGGCGGCTGGGCTGCCGAGTCGTGCGGAACCGGCTGGGCTGACGTTGTGATGGTGGTGTTTGAGGGCTCGATCGCCTTCGCCCTGATTACGGCCGTCGCATCGGCCGAGTAGTAGGCGACGCCGTTGTAGACCCTGACATCGGGCAGCGACACGTTCGCGCTGTAGATGGCGCTGTACTCGGTACCTGTGCGGCGCAACGTGTAGACGGCCCACCGGCCGTACCCGTCACCGCTGTCGATCATCGGCCCGTCCCAAGCGGCCCCAACAATCGAGTAGATCGACGAGTCGTAGTACATGCTGGCGAGCAGGGCGTCGGCGACATCTGAATCGGTTGTGGACGGCACCGCCGCCGAGAACGGCAGGCGCGCTCCTTTGAAGAGCGGGTAATCATCGGGGTGGGTGCTGACGTGGAAGAAGCGCTCCGTCTCGGTAGCCGGAACGGAGGTCGTCTCGGTCTGCCGGATGAAGGCAAGGGGCGTCAGCACGTTCGTGTTTGTGACGCGGTCGTAGTACAGCGCTCGGATTGTGGAGGGAGCCTTGACACCTTGGACCTGATTGCCGAACGAGTAGGTGACTGCGTAGTTCGCCTTACGCCCGGACTCCGTGGCGGAACTCCAGACGACACGCGTGCGGCCGAGCTCCTTGCCGCCTTCGACTATCGTCGCTGGGAAGACGGCGTCGTTCCTGGCGGCGAGGCCGGTTGCCGCCCGGCTGACGGTGGCGGGATTCCCCGCGGCGAGCGACGCTGGAACGACGAGCGCAATTGCCGTCACGAGGCCCAGAGCTGCGCTGATGCTGCATCTGCGATGCACGACTTCCCCTCTCTTCGCGAGAACTCCATTCGCGTTCGAGGTGGGAGTCTATGGCATCGTTGTGACGCACTCTGACTTTGTGGGTGGCGGTGGCGCTTGGGCTGCTAGCCGCGCGGTGCACGAGCCTTTGCCGAGCCGGGCCCTCTGCGCGCGCTGCAGGAACTCGCGCTTCCTGACCAGTGAAGAGAGTATCGATAGTGTGATAGTCCGCGAGCAATCCCTCCCGCGCTGCTAAGAGCGGACGGTGTCTGGGCACCCGAAGAGCAC
The DNA here is from genome assembly GCA_963803785.1 of uncultured Coriobacteriia bacterium. Classification (GTDB taxonomy): domain Bacteria; phylum Actinomycetota; class Coriobacteriia; order Anaerosomatales; family JAAXUF01; genus CAWDNM01. Next base: position 165,151 of record CAWDNM010000005.1, on the reverse strand, counting down.
AAGTCGGTACTCAGTTGCGATCGCGGTCTGCGAGGATTTGCAGGCGGCGCGCGGCCATACCGAACATCGCGCTGGCCTGGGCGAATACGGCCACAAGGAGGGCCGCCAACACGAGGAATCCGAATGCAATCATGGTAGCGGCTGCCGTCTGTCCCTCGAAACGCGAACTGACAAGCAGAGCTGCTGCGACCAAGAGGCCAAGCCCCGACATAATCTGGGCCCCGAATAGGAGAGTGCGATATGCGGCTGCATCGCTCGCAACTTGCCCGGGCAGCTTCTCGCCAGATTCACCTGTGAAGCGGCGCACATCCCGCATGAGTTCCAAGTCCGCAATCAACGCCCACCTGCTCTTTCGCCGCGTGACGTCGAGAAGAGCGGCACTGGTACCAATCACCGCCACAACGATGAACACGACCACCGCGACGTCAATCACTGTCTTACCTCCCGGTCGGACTCATCGGGCAACATCTAGCCAAGCACGAAGGCCAATCCACCAAGCATGAAGTCAAATGCAACTCCCGCTAGCAGGAGACCGACCTTCTCCTTTGTTGGTTCGCCACGCGCCGCAGCGCCGAGGACTACCGCCTGGCAGGCCATCATCGCGCCGTAGGTCGCCATGAATCCCCCCCACTCGCGGTCGGTATCCGCAGTCGGTGCAACAAGCGTACGCGACCACATCTCGTAAGCGGCGACGTAGGCCGAGAACGCGGTGGCGGCGAGCGAAGTCCAGTCGACAATCTTCCCAGCCAGACCATCCCTGACAAGCACAGACAATACCACCAAGGCCCCCGAGACGAGCTGCGTCAACGCGAGATAGCTGAGCGCACTAACTTCTGCGCGACTCGGAGATCGCGGGCCGTTGAGGTCGGACCCGTAGGCTGCCTCGACCTCGAACGGATTCCCGCCGCCGGAGCCTGCGCCATCTTCCGAGGACTGCCCTCCCCCGAGCCCGCCCGCGATCATGTAACCACTCGCGCTCGTCTCGGGATCGCTAACGATCCAGCCCGTGCCCTGGTAGCCGTGGTGGTCGATGCCCGATTTCGGAATAACAATGGAGTTGCCCGAGGCCACTGCATCGCGCAGGTCGGCCTTGAGCGCAGCGCTGTAGTCCAGCGTATCGATGAGGGCTGCGTTACTTGAGTCGATGGCGAGAATCGGGATGGATGAGTTGTTTGCGATCTGCAAGACGCGCACCGTTGAGATGCCTTCGAGCCCGAAGACCTGCTCGATCATCCGCCCTTCCAGAAACGACCCGATGCTGCCGACCGCCTGGAAGTACCCGGCGGCCGCTTTCGAGTCATCCGTCACCGACTGCACGACGCGCGCGTCTCGGCGCACATCGAGGCTCACACCGGTCGGCCGCACGCTCGATACCGCACCGAGGAACGAGGAGGTTGCGAGCGAGGTTCCCACCGTGCCTTCGGCGAGCATCAGAGTGCTCGCGACCCGCCAAGGGCCTGAGAGCATCTGATACGCGACATCTAGCTGCATGAAGTACACGAGACCGGCCGAGTGCAACATCTCCCCCATCAGTGCGTCGGGGTCGACAGTCGCGCTCACGTCGCCCGCCGCCAGAGCTTGCACCGCGGCAACCGCCTCACCGTAGACGTCGGCATGCCCCTTGAACACCTCGGCCGACACCGAGCCCGCATCCAGGACGATCGCGTAGAATCCGCCCGCGGTGATAGCGCTCGTGAAGGGGTCGGTGCCGTTGGGGCCGACTGCCGCAAGTGAGAGATCGAGCGGCGAGCCGAGAGCGATGGGACCTCCTGTTGCCACCACCTCACCGTCGAGCGAGATTCGAGGCGTCACCTCGACCTGGTAGGCGGGAACATCTTCTATACGCCCGTAGCTCGCCATGAGATCGCGGTCGGCCTGTGTGGCGCCGAGGAAGCTGACCGTCAGACGCTTGGTCGACAATCCCGCCAGAGCGGTCGTGAACGTCGAACCCCCGGGCAGGCTCGCCGAGACGCGACGCTGCATCGCCGTCGGAACAGCGGTCCACTCGGAATCGACTGACACAGCCTTGAGGGGAGTGATCGGCGGGAGGGCCCCGAGATGCTCTCGCAAGATCGGGCGGATGCTGAGGAGCTGCTCTGCGGTCGGCGTTGTTGCGATTGAAGCCGAGAGCGTCGCTGCGGCCGACCGTATCGCATCTCTCGCGGCGTTTAGATCGTGCTTCGTAATCGAGTCGGACGTCTCGACCGATCCCGAAGCGAGCGCCGACATCACGGCGGCTGGATCGATGGCGCCCGCATCGAGCTGAATGCGTGGCTGGACCTCGTACTCCTTGTAGCTCCCGTCTAGCGGCACCCAGTTCTTCTCACCGCTCTCCCCCGCGCCCGCACCCCGGTAGTCCTCGTAGTCCACGTAGACCTCGGCCCACGTGTGCTCGATGCGGAGAGCCTTGGGCTTGCCGCCCGAGATGACGAGCTTTGTGGGCGTGCCGCCTGCGCTGAACAGCTTCGCCGCGGCCTCGGGTGTCTCGACCCCCACCCAGTTCTCGGCCTTCTCGATCGGCACGTCGACGATACCGGAGACGTAGCGTGCCGGGACGCCGGCCTTGCGGTAGAGGGCGATCAGGAGGCTCGCCGTGTCGATGTCGTTGCCCGAGCCCTCGAGAAGCGTCTCAGTCGCTCCCTTGCGAGAGCCGTAGTAGGGCTCGAAGTCGATGGTGTTGCGCACGTACTCGTACATGCGCACGGGGTCGGCGCCCAGCGACGCCACGAGTGAGGTGATCTCGGGTGAGAACTGCACCTCGACGGTCTGCGTCGTGTCGGCCTCGGTCGGGGTGATTGGGAGCGTGGGGGGTGTCGCACCGGGGGTGTCGGGCGCGTAGGCCGGGGCGATGCTCGTGCCCAGCACGGGAGGCCCGGCATTGGCGTCCACTGCGCGGTGGGGCAGGTTCGTGCCGAGCGGCTGGTAGGGCTCCTCGGGGGTGATCGCATCAAGGTAGCGTGAGGTCGCGGCAACGGCGGACTTCAGGGCGGCTGTGTCCTCAGCGCTCGTGACCGCGGCGAGCCTCTCGGCGAGCGTGGCTCTGCGAGACGCGTACTGCCTCTCGACCTTTGCCTGGATGGCGTCCTTGTCCTTGGACTTCACCTTGGAAAGGACGGCGCGGGTCTTGGCGAAGTCGGCCTGCACGCCCTTGTCCAGCTCGGGGAGTGAGGATGCGAACCCCCGGACGGTGGCGATCGCCGTGGCGTCAACGCTGCCTTGCTTGAAGGCGCGGTTCGCGGCGTCGAGCGCGGTGGTCAGCGACGTCGTCGCGCTCGCGAAGACCTCGGAGCCGGTGGGGACGCGAGGCGCCGGGGCGGCCGCAGCCGGGCGGCTCGGCGCTGCCGGGGCCACCGGACGCCTCGAGCAGCCGGTCACCGGCAGCAAGACGATGACGAGCGCGGCGCTCACGGGAAGCGCGACGGCGGCTCGGCGCAGGCGGGTCTTTATGAACTGTCTCACGAGGTCCTCCTGGCGGGGGAAGTTGCGGGCCGGATCATCGGAGCCACCTGGCTGAGTACAAGCGCATCAGTTCGTCGACGGCGAGACGTGCCTCGGTCGTGCTCGCGGAGATGCGAGCCATGTCGTCGCACGCGTCGACGAGCTGCCAAATCGCCCAGCAGTGTTCGCCCCAGCCTCGCGGCGGGTCGGACTGCAGTCTGCGGAGCACCTTGAGCGTGCGCTCCTTGATCTGCTCATCGGATCTGCGCGGTGTCGGCACTGCGGAGAGCCTGGCGATGGCGTTGGCGACGAGTTCGGCGTCGGAGAACCTCGGCTCGATTGAGAGCTGTGCGGTGGCGACCGATGCGGGAATCCCGCCAGAGTCGCTCGACGCGTTGGTGGTCAGTAGGGCGGTCCGACCCTGCCCGTCCATGCGGACGAGGTACTTCAGCACGGCTGTCTCGCCCTGAGCTACGGTGCGGGTCCAGCGCGCGCTGCCGTTACCGTAGCAGGCAGCACCGATGGCACCGACGACCGTGGCGTTGGCGACGGTCTCGTCGACCCGCACCGTGGTGGCCTGGCCCTGGTTCTCGACCGAGACCTCGACGACCGCAACATCCTCAGCATCCGGAGTGTCTTCGTTTGCGGGGCACCCTATGACAGCGTCCTTGAGCAGGCCGGCCCCCGTGTCCACGTCCGTGCAGGCGAGGTCGAACGCAAATAGCACGGCGGTGCCGCGGCCGTAGTCATGCGCCGTGACCACAGGATGGTTGTTCCACGAGGCGATGACCTGCGCGCCCTCGGCCACGACGTCCTGGCACCTGCCGGTGCCCTCGACCTCCCGGTGACTACTGCAGCGCGAATGAGGCACGTTGAAGCGGCGGTACCCGTCGGGCAGGAACCCTCTGAACCGTATGCCGAACAGGTCGTGGCGCTTGCGGTTGTCCGAGTGATCCCAGCGCGTCCCAATCAAGGTGGCCCCGGAGTTGACGCGCTCCACGAGCTCATCGTCGAAGCGGTTCGGAAGCGAGTGCTTCGTGTCGAGGATGACGAGCGTGTCATACAACCCCGACCGCATCTCGGTCAGGAATTCCGCCGGGGAATCAACGAGTGTGTAGTACGCCCCGATCTCGGTGAGCGCCTTGTTTGCGGTGAAGCGGTTCTTGGACGACTCGGTCCACACGAGCACGCGAGGCATGGAGCCGATACGCTTGGTGACGCCTATCTGAACGCCCTGCGGCCGTATCACAGTCGCCGTCGCGGACGCGAGCTGCAGAGTGCCCCGCTCGACCGTGGTCCTCAGGCGCACGACGAGATCGCGCGAATCGCCGGTTGGCAACAGGTCGTCGGTCGCGAAGGTCGCCGTTCCGGTAGCATTGCCGCCGCGCGGCAGATTGACGGTCAGCGGCTGCTGTCCGAGCACCTCGCCCGTCGCCGCATCCTCAAGCGAGACGACCCCCTGCAGGGCGAACACCGTGGCGTTACCGTCGTTTGCCAATGAGTAGTTGGCCGTGAGCGTGTCGCCCAGCGCAAGGTCGCTCTGGTTCAGCGAGAGTTGTCCGCTCAGGCCAGTACCGGTCTGCCCAGCGGAGAGGACTACGAACGGTGTCGATGCGGTGCTCAGTGCTATTCCGTCGAATGTCACCGACACGGACGCCTCGTACGCGCCGGGTGCGAGCAGCCCGGTCGCCCAGGCGAAGCGTTCGCTAATCGGCTCATCTGGATCGACGGTAGCGATGGTGCGGGACTCGCTGTGCGCCAGAGACCCATCGGGAGCCGTGATGCGCAGCTCAACGTGGGTCCCATCGAGCGCGTACCCGGTGGTTTCGTTCGAGATCGTCGCGGTCATGGTGACCGAGCTCAATGCGTCGTACTCACTCGCGTCGCTCGTGAGAGTCGCAGTCGCGAGTACCGGCAGGACCTGCACAGACGCGCTGTCGAGCGTGAGCCTGCGTCCACCGACGTCGCCCTGGAGGATCGCGAGCAGTTGCGCGCCGCCCGAGGTCACCCTTGGGAGGCTACCCGTGTCGATCACGAACTCGCCCTGGGCTTGTCCGTCCTTCGCGACGACCGCCGAAGCGCTCATCTCGGCCAAGACCGTACCCGATGCCTCGGGATCCACGAGCGAGAGTGTGAGCGGAATGTCGATGTCGGAGTTGCCGTCGTTTGCGAGAGAGTACGTGAGGGTGCACGCCTCGCTCTGGTGAACGAAATTCGGCTCGGCGTTGAGAGCCGCGAGGAGTCCTGCGCCCGTCTGCGACGACGGCAACACTTCGAATCCGACCGAGCCGGTGACGATCACGCTTCCGTCCGCGAGCGTGACCTTCTCGGTCGCTGTGTACTGGCCCGGTTCGGCGTCGTCGATGTCCCACGCGAGCCCGTAGACCTTGGCCTCGCCACGCTGCAGATTCGCGACGGTCGCCTCCGAGCTCGCGACCGTGTCGCCTGCCGAGTCGAGCACCTCAGTCGCGACGCGCAGGTCGGAGAAGGCGGCGTTCGCGCTCGCGTTGCTGACGCGCGACGAGACCTGAACGCGGTCGCGCGCGCTGTACTGAAGCCGGCCGACACTCACCCGGCCACTCAGAGAGACATGCTCAGCGATCTGGAAGGGGGCATCGGACGTGAAGCAGGTGCGTTCGTCTCGGACGAGATCGACCTGGATGCTGTAGTCGCCGGGATAGACCGAGCGTGTGCGCCACTCATGCGTAAGCGTCGCGGCCTGACCCGCCTCGAGTTGGAGCGGAGTCGGGGCGCCGAGCTCCTCGACGAGCGCGCCTTCTGCATCGACCACACGCAGGCTCACGAGCACATCGCGCGCGATCGTCCCGCCGTTCAGCGCGGTGACGGCGATGGTCATCGTGTCCTCGGCTGTGTAGGTGGTGCGATCCGGCGCGACCGTAGCCGACAGCCCGTGGGGCGCCACGTTCAGCACGGTCGTCGCGGTGTTATCGGCAGAGTCGTCGTCGGAGGGAGTGATGATGGATGCCGTAAGCGTACGAGTTCCCGGCCTGTCCTGGGTCAGGTAATGGACGGTAACCGCTGCAGTCTCCTCGTACCCGGGGTAGACCGCGTCTGCGATCGCGATCTGTTCCCCGGAGGTCGAGTCCACGAAACGGACGACGCATCCGTCAGTCTGTGGACCGTGGTTCGCGACTACCGCCGTGAGCTCGACATCGGTGCCTTCCTCGGCCGTATCCGGTCCTTGGAGCGACTCGATGGCGAGCGCCGGGCGGGTGACCACGTCGAACTCAGTGGCCAGCGACCAGTCACTCTCCTGCACGCCGTCAGTCGCACGCACGCGCCAGAACCAGCGCCCGTCCGAAAGCGGTGCCGACGACGGCAGATAGAGCACAGACGTGCCGGTCAACTCCGGCACGCCGGAGAAGGACCTCAGCGCAGAGCTTTCGAACGCGGGTTCGCGGTCGATCTGCACCTCGTAGCGGCGCGAGATCCCGCCAGTCGAGTTCGTCCACGCCAGCTCGGGCGCAGCATCGAACACGGCGCCGGACGGGTACTCGGGAATCGGCGGAGTGAGACTCGACGCCTGCTGTCCTTCGAACGCGATTGTGATGTCACCGAAGCTGGGTGACCAAGGCGCGTTGGCCGAGGCCAGCTTGACGCGGTACTGGATGAAGCGCCCGGAAGGCGACACGATCTGATCGCCGGTCTCGTAGGTGCCGGCCCAGTTTGACCACGATTCACCGTCGGTCGACGTGCGCGTCTGCACCCCCACGCTCGTCCCGGTCGGCTCGAAGGACGTCCAACCGATGGTGCTCCACTCCGCGATGCGGCCGGCGTCATAGATCGAGGAGACGTACGAGCCACGCCATATCACGTCATAGGATTCGCTCGGCGCAGGAGTCCAGGACACCCGTCCGCCGATCAGATAGAGCGTTCCGTCCCAGCTCGCACTGACCGCGCCATACGCCGCGCTCATGGGCTGTTCCCGTGGGGCGTATTCGCCTGTGTCGGGATCGAACGACCAGCACTGGGCGGCATTCGGGTTGCCGCCCCACGTCAGGCCCTGCCCGAAGACGTAGACCAGGCCGTCGCTGCACTTTTGGACCTGCGGCGACCTCCACTCTCCCGGAAGCCCCGGCCCGGCCGACCATGTGTCCGACGGCACATCGTAGATCTGGAGCGCGCTTGACCCGTAAGAACCTGTGAAGCCTCCGAAAAGATAGTACTTGTCACCCGACACACAGCCGCCGGCGTTGTAGACGTTGGAAGGCGGTGAGCTCTTGGTGCTCCATGTCATCGTCGCCGGGTCGAGTGCCTGGACCGAGGCATTCCCGAAGCCGCCTATCAGGTAGATGAGCCCACTAGGCGCGGTGAAGGCCGAAGAGTACACGCGGGGCGTTGGAAGCGCGAACGATTGCCAGACATCCGTAGCGGGGTCATAGACCTCGCCGGTCGTCCACGCGGCTCCGCTCCCCCCAAAGACGTAGATCCTGTCATCAGATCCTGCCACCGCTACCGCGCTGCGACGGGGTGACGTGGGTGGTGCGATGAAGCTCTTCTCCCCGGTCGCGATGTCGTGGACCTCGGCGGTCTGTTCCGCGCCCGTCTCGCCGCCGCCGATGACGTATACCTTCGATCCGATCCGCGCGGCCGCTGCCTCGCTTCTCTGGACCAGCAGCGCGAGCCCGGGCCCGCGCCACTTCGACGCCCCGAGAGTGAGCGCACCAGCGCTGGTCTCGACCGTCTCGGCGTCACCGTCCGCGAAGTCGGCCTGACTCGCTTCACGCCAGGCGGCGCCGGGCACGTATCCCGACACGCTCAAGCGACCACTCGTCTGTGGCGTGCGGTACCCCGTCACACCATCCTCGAGGCCGACATCGTCGATGTAGCTTGCGCCCGCCTCAGCGGCATCCAGCAGACGCCCGGTGAAAGTGCCGTCTACATCGGAGTCAACCAGGGTCCGGGTGCCGGCACCTAGCCGCACCGAAGCGTTGGTCGCATCGCCGGTCGCGGTGATTGCAGCTTCGCATGATGCCTGCGGATCGGCGGAGTCCATCGACGGGATGAGCGTCGAGAACGCCGGAGCACGTCGTACGGTTAGCGAGGCGCGGTCCACAACCGACAGGTTGGTGAGAGCATCCGTGGCGCTAAGCTCGAGCGTGTAGCCTCTTGAGGGCAGTGGCTGACCTTCCGAGGTCAGACCGTCGAGTTCAAGGACGTGAGCCCCCGGCGGCACGTTGTAGGCGAGATACTGACGAGCTATCTGATACGAGCTGTCCCGCGTCACGTTGAGTCGCACCGTCGCGGTCTCGTCGACCGTGTACTCGACCGTCGAGCGAACCGCGCCATGCTCGTCGACCGACACCATCGACGGGCTCACCCTGTCGATCTTGACACTGGGAGGCGTCGAGTCGACGAACAACGGTTGCACCGCTGACCACTCGCTCTGCCCACGGCCGTCGGAGGAGCGCGCCCGCATGAAGTACATACCGTCATCGAGCGGGGTATCGGCGGGGACCTGATAACCGGGTGCCGTCACGATCTCCGGATCGATCTCGCGGATATCGCGCAGGTCTTCTGAGTCGAAGGTCGGAACCGCGTCGATCTGCAGGTCGTAGGTGACGGGATCGGACTCCGTGTCAGTCACCCAGCCCCACGCGATCACCGGGGTCGGTGTGCGGAAGCTCTGTTGATAGAGCATAGGAGCGAGAGGGGCCGCGTTGTAGACGATGGAGACGCTGTCCACTCGGACACTCTTCAGCGAGTCTGCGGTCTGCATGGTGATGCGGTACTGGATGTACCTGCCAACAGGGTTCGTGACGGACGACCCGCTGACCAGATACTCATCAGACCAAGGCGACCAGACGACCTTGTCCCTCGAGGTGCGCGTAGCTACGGTGAGCTCCGTACCTTCAGGCGCATCGGCATCCCAAGCGATAGCTCCGAACGACGACGGATTGTAGAGGTCCTTCACTTGGGAGAGGAAGGTGCCCGAAGGCCGATAGTACGGGTCGTAGCGCTGGACAGTCGCATAGGTCTGGACGCCATAGGACTCAAGGGAGCCACCAAGCGCGTAAGCACGACCTTGAACGTCGGAGACGCCCTGCGACCGCTCAACGCCAACCGGCATGTCTCCCCCGCGAACCCAGTCGTCGTCGGTCGGGGAGTAGCCGTACGTCAACTCAACCGGGGAGAAGGTGCTTGTCGAGCCGCCGTATACGTAGATACGCCCGTCGCGACCGCTCGAGCACAGAGCGTCCGTACGGGCCACAGGCGATGACTTCGCAGAGCTCCACGAATCGAGCGCCGTGTCATAGCTCCAGCCCGCGGACAGCTTGGTTTCTACGACGCCCGTCGGTGCATTGCTGCGGTACTCGCCCTCGAACACATACATCTTGTTGTCAAGTCCGGCAGTGGCGAAACAGCATTCCTTCTGTGGCATCGGAGCTTTGGTTTCCCATGTGTTGGTCACGGGATCGTAGACCTCGACGACATCTGTCGACCCGCCATTGGCCATGGTCCCTGAGTAGCCACCAAAGGTGTAGATGCGGCCATCTGCCCCAACTGCTGCGCCGAAGACGGTTCGAGCCGTTGGCATCGGCGCCAGCGTTCCTCCGTGATCGGTATCCCGCTCCCATGTGTCAGTTGCGGGATCGTAGCACTCGACAGTCCCCGTCGGCTCTTGGACGTAGCCCCACCGCGAGTCGATCCAGGCCCCGCCAAGCACGTATATCTTGCCGTCGGGAGCGAATACAGCCCGACCCTCAACGCGAGCGGAGGGCATTGCCGTTCTCTCGGTCCAGATTTCGGTGGCCGGATCGAACACCGAGGTGTTCTGGACCCCGCGGTAAATGTAGTTGCCTCCCCGGCTCAGCTCATAAGCTCCGCCGATGGCGTAGATCTTCCCGTCCGGTCCCAGGCACGTCTGTGCGCCGTAGCGTGCTACCGGCATGTCGGCGAGTTGCTCCCAGCCAACGGTCGAGAGTTCCACGCTCCCTGGCCGCGACTCGATCGTCACCGAATCGACGGCGGACTTGTTCACCGGGGAACCCGCGAAGTCATCCAGCGTGTCCTGCAGCCAGACCGTCCCAGTCACTTCGGCCGCGCGAACGATCAAGGCGGTCCCGCCGGGTGTGGTGATGTTGCCGAGAGTGTCGCGTGCCTCGACGAAAACAGGGTAGTTCCCGGGTGCAATTGGCGCCTCGAAATCGCCGGTGAAGGCATCCGCGGCTGCGTTCTTCACCAGTACGATCGGCTCGCCAGACACGGTCGCCGAGACCGACGACTCATCGTGCACGGGAATGACGAGTTGTACGGCCGCACCCGGCCTGACGACCAGTGGCGTCACACTCGGGCTACCCACAAGACACGTCGTCTTCACCTTGATCGGACGGACGACCTGCTCTGCCGCGTTACCGGCCTCGTCCTCGCAGGTGAAGCCGATTGTGTAGTCCGCCGACGGTACCGTGAGATTCTGAGCGCTCTTGCCGCCCCAGGTGTAAGACTGACCGCTTGACTGGTCGACTCGCAGTAGCTTGCCGGCCGGATTCACGATCCGGACCGTCATGTTGGCGTCAGAGGACATCGACCAGCTGAACGTCACGTCCTCGAACAGACCATCCCCGTTCGGCGATATCGAGGTGGCGGTCGAGGCGAAGGCCGAGAAGCTCGGCGGCGTGGTGTCGATGGCGATGGGTTCGGATGTCGTGCTGGTCGCGTTGCCGGCGCCGTCGACGACACTGAATCGCAGTCGATACGCACCGTCGGGAAGGGGCCCTGAGTCTGCCAGCGCGCCGTCCCACTCGTAGATCTGATGGCCCGCGGCGAACCCTAGTGAGTCACTCACAAGACCGAGTTCTTCACCGGTCGCAGACAGAGCGGACACAGACCCCGTGGCCGGCTCAGACAGCTGGAATGTCAGCCGACTGTTGTCACGGACACCGTCCGCATTGGGCGAGAACAGCGACGAACCGCTCTTCATGCCAGACAGAGCCGGCGGCGTCCGGTCCACCTTGAGCGCGCGAGCGACACTCCAAGGACTCTCGGCGTCACCCTCGATTGCCCGCACTCGCCAGTACCACGATCCGTCTGCCAGGTGAACATCGGCAGGCACTTCGCAGGTGACCAAGCCGCCGAGTCCAAAGGAGGCATCCAGCGTGCGGCAGAACGAGGAGGAGAACGACGCGCTACGGTCCAACTGCACGACATACCGCTGAGACCCCGGGGCCGTGCTGGGTGACGACGCCCAAGCGAGTACCGGATTAGCGATCCCGAGAAGTGACCCGTCATCCGGCGACAGCGGGGTTGGAGCAAGCAGAGGTGTGCGGATCGTGATCGTCGTCGAGGCCCGATTGTCCGTCTCGTCCGTCTCATACAGCGCACCGTCCGGATCCGCGGTCGCTTCGAACTCCACGGTCCCGCTGGCGTCACAGGTGTCGTAATTGTACGAAACCGTCGTGCTGTCACCTGCGGACAGGTACGCAATCTCCTGCGTCGCAAGTTCCGTTGACACTCCGCCGGTGACGGCGGAGATCCGCACGGGAAGTCCCACGATGTCGCGATAGCCGTCGTTTGCGAGCGTTACCGTCACTTGAACGACTCCACCCTGACTGGGTGCAGCGTCGGACACTGTCATCGCTGAAACGGCCACGTTGCGGTCAGCACGATCGAGCGCACCGATGGCAAGCGCTGTCTCCCGGACTCCACCCCCAGCGAAACTGCCGTCTTGCAGCTGCCTCTCCACAATCCAGTTGACGGTCGCCGATTCATCGAACTGCGCCTTGGCCTCGACCAACGCAGAGTACGCACGTGCGCTGTTCGCAAACGATCCCCAGCCGCCGTCACCTGAACGCGTCGAAAGGAGCAGCTGGCGTGCGGCCTGGATGGATTCTGAGAGGCCGGGCAACGGCGAATCCGAGTCCGAGTAGTAGACGAGTGCCGTCAGCACTTCGGCGGTAAGCCCGGTGTCGCTCGGCCCGCCGGATACAAAACTCCAGCCCCCATCGGCGCCGGCCTCGGCGATGAGGTACTTCGCGGCCTCGCGCTGCTGGGCGGCCGAGACTGAAGTGATCAGCATCGCCCTGAGCGCGAGCACCGTGTCGAGAACGTCGCTCTGCCCAGAGCTGGACAACGGGAACCCGCCGTCTGGCTGTTGAGAAGCGAGCAGGCGCGCTGTGTCGGATGTGGTGTCAGAACCCAGTCGCGCGGAAACGATGATTCGACGAGCGAGGAAGTCGTTGTTTGGCGGCGAGGTCGCAACCCAAGATGCGAGTCGATCCGATGCGGCTTGGTCCAGCCCGCCAAGGGCCTCCAGCGCGAGGTGACTGTCTCTCCAAGGAGACTGGCTACCGAACGCTCCGTCGGGCCTCTGCTGACCGGCCAGCCACGCCCGCGCGTCCTGCGCCGCAGTCCGCACGGTCGGTGTGCCCTCGTCGGCGAAAGCCTCTGAGGTAGAAGCACCAGTTGTGAGCAGCAGAACGAGCAACATCAACAGCGCGACAAGAACCCCAGCGCCCGATCGACGGGCCCAGCGCAAGTCCACCACGGCAGTCCCCCACCCTCAGTGACCAGAGAAGCTGCCCCGTGCCCGTCCGGTCCGTTTGCGCAAGCTGTAAGAACCTAGCACACCCCTTGCCTCCTTTCTAGGCCTAGGCATGGTGTGCTCGAGACGGCGCATAAGGACCCGGCAACAGCGCCCGCGTGCGAGTGGAGATCTGGCCTGCAGCGGGGCCGCTTGGCCCTCAGTTCACGCGCAGGATCGACCACACGGTGCTGGTCAGCGAGTCGAGCGCTTGTGGGTGGCGAAGAAGCCAGGTGAGCACGAGCGAGACAGCGAGCGCACCGAGGATCGACAGGATCCAGCCGCCGGCAGTCTCGAGAGCCCGCGCGAGCGGGCTGGCCGCCCTGCGTTTGCGGGCGCGGTCGCGCTCGATTGCCTCGGCGGCTTTGCGCGCCTGGCGTACGCGCGCTCGCTGCTCTTCGGCGGCACTTGCCGCGTGGGCCTCTTTGTCACGGCGCTGCGCCACCAGACGCGGGCGGCGGGTGGGGAGCATCGCTAGGCCTCCCACCCGATCGCGGAGACGATCCCAGCCAGGTCGGCCCGCGCGGCCCCGTCTTTCCAGTCGCTTGGAAAGGCGACCCGCACGCACGACAAGCCCGCAAGGTCCTCGGCACACATCGCGAAGTCGTCCTCAGTGGCGAGCGTCACGCAGTAGGTGAAGCCCGCAACCACGTCCTCAGGCTCGTTGCTGACGATCGCGCTGATCGGGCCAAGCTCCCACTCGCACCCGCCGAACACAAGGCATCGCACCGCCCCGAGCTTGAAGAGATCGGCGGAGTCCTCGTAGACGCCGGTGTCCCACACGACGACATCAGCGTCGGCCAGATCCCCCGGCGTTACGTCAGCCGCGAGCGTCATGCCGTCGAAGTCCACGCGCTGCCCACGGCCAAGCCCGTCGAAGTCGAGCTCGTAGGTGTCGCCGAGCGCCGCCAGCGTGACGGCCGGTACGATCACCGCTGCTCGCAGACCTTGAGCCTGCAACACGCGGCCGAGGGACAGCGCGAGGTGTGTCGCGCCTACGCGGCGCTGGGCTCCGGCGACGGTCACGACCGGAGTTCCAACCCACTTGACGCGCTCGACCTCCACGACGCGCTCCACGACCTGTGGCTTGACCGATGCCGCCGGCCACGCGAAGCCGCCCTTGGCGGGAGCCGGCGCGTCCTCGCCTCGCCAGCGCATCGCGTCGGCGTAGCTGGTCTCGGTTGAGAGCACCATCGCGAGGGTGGCCGCAAGCTCGCCCGGCGATGCGGCTACGATATCTCTGACCCCGTCGTTCAGCGCCGAGATGACAAGTGGCTCGCCAGGACGCGTGAACTCGTCGACGACGAGCAATATGCGCACGGCATCGCCGCGTACGAGCCGCACAGCTGCGATCGTCGAGCGCACGGCAGCCTCTGACGGGCTGCTCGCCGCATCAAGCACGAGCACGCTCACTCCAGCGTTTGCCGCGGTGCCGCCCGCATCTTTCAGCGTGTCGACGTTTGCGATGGTCGTGCCGGCGAGCACAGCGCCGGCCTCGAGCGCACCGGTCGTCAGCGCACCGGCGCGGCGCTCGTCGCAGGTGATGATCCATGCCTCGGCCATGGTGCTAGACCCCTCTCTTGGCGGTGATGGCGTCCAGGAGTTCAAGAACGGCGGCGATGCGTGGCATGAACGAGTCGAGCTCATCGGGCGTGGCAGTATCGAAGCGCAGCAACTTGCTCGCGGCGCGCTCGAGCGCGCTGACGAGAATGCCCGCATCGGGAACCCCGGGCGCCGACGGCTCCTTGGCGGTGGCTGACTCCGTCAGCGCGGCGACCTGCGGGCCGGTCAGCACGATGTCGTCCCCCGCTTCGATCTCGGCCAACACACGTTCTTGGACATCGCTGGGCTGCTGTGCGAGCTCTCGTGCCGTCGTGAACGTGATGCGGCGCTCGTCCAGCAAGGCGCGAAGACCCTCGACGAGCTTGGCCAGCGACCGGTAGTAGGCCACCGTGCGTGGCGCGAGGTTGACGAGCTCGGCGATCTTGCCGTCCGTTGTCGTCCCCGCTTCAAGCCGCCCCGCCTCGCGGAGCTGGGCGACAAGACTCTGGGCGAAGGTGATCGTGTGGATGCGTTCCAGCGTCGAGAGGTCGCGCTGCCGAACGTTGGTGGTGAGCATGAGCACACCGGAGTCCAGCTCATCGGAAGGCACGAGGTGGCAGGCCACCTGCCCGAAGCGCGCGCCATGACCCTGCTCGACAAGCAGCGAGAGCGCCGCATGCCGGCGATGGCCAGCCACGATCATGTACTCGTCCTCGAACTCGGGATGTGCACGCACGACGGGATAGTGCGCCAGTCCGTTGGCCTCGATGTCGCGCGCCAGATCCTCGATGCCTCCGAGCTCGAACACCTCGTTGTTGCGCGGATCCGGGTGGAGCTGATCGAGGAGTACGGTCACCGATCGGTCGGTCTTCTGGCCGAGCAGATTGGTCGGCCGAGCGGAGCGTGCGGCCACTGCCGCCACGCGATCCCTGATCACTTCGCCCTGCTTCGCTCCGCGTTCGATCCTCGGTCGCCCCATGCCTAACCCTCCTGCCGGATCAGGCGCTCGACGAGTTCGGCGTAGTCGGCAGCGCCGTGACTCTTCGGCGCGTAGGACAGCACGCTTCGTCCCTCGGCGTGAGCCTCACCGATTGCCACGTTCTTGCGGATCGCGAGTGGGTAGAGCAGCCCGGGGAACTGCTCTTCGACGGCCGACGCGATACTGCGGTGCAGGCCGGTGCCGCCCTCGTACTGGGTGAGCAGGATGCCGGCGATTGCCAGGTCTTCGTTGACGCCGGCGTCGATCGTCTCGGCGATTACAGAGCCCAGCATCCCAAGCCCACTGACGGCGAACAGCCCCGGCGTGACCGGGACAATGACCTCACTGGCATACGCGAGCGCGTTGGCGGTCATGATGCCGAGGGACGGCGGGCAGTCCAAGATGATGTAGTCGTAGTCGTCCTGGACACCTGGGGCCCGCGTACCGCTTCCCGGATCTCGCCGGCCTTTCAGGGCGCGGGAGAGCAGGAAGTCCCGGCCCGGCCGACCGCCGAGATCGTAGTCAGCGCGGGACAGCATCTCGGAGGCAGGCAGCAGGTCGAACTCCGCACATGGTGCGATGGCTTCTTCAGCGGGCATGCCGGCCGTCAACACGTCCCACAGGCTTCGCGCCGGCGGTGCGCCGAGCACGCCGGTGGTCAAGTGACACTGGCCGTCGAGATCCACGACGAGCACGTCGCGTCCTTTGGCGGTGAGCCCCGCCGCGACGTTCCATGCCGTGGTCGTCTTCCCGACGCCGCCCTTCTGCGAGGCGATGGCGATCCGCCTGGTCGTTCTCTGCATTCGTCTCCCCTTCATCGATTCGCTGGCAGCGCCCTCTTGAGCGTACCGAGCAGCCATTGGCAGTACCTTTCCGGGAGTGTTCTTCTAAGACGACAGACCGTCGCGTGGGTCGAGCGTCATGCCGCGACCACCATCCGTGCGCCCCGTCGGACGTGTGGCTCGTCCGAGCCTGCCCCAGTCGATCCGTGCGACCTCCTGGGCTGACGCCGAGCTCGGTGGCGACAGGTGGCGCGACACCTGGTCGAGCAGGTGGAGCGTGGCCGCGGTCTGTTGCAGCCCCGCCGAGAGCTCGGGAAGCGCGTTCTCGTTTCGCCACGCTGCCCACTCGGACGGCCGAAGAGGCTGTGCCTCCGCGTAGACGGTCGCGATGCGGGTCGCCGTGGCCTCGGCCGGCTCGTCGCCCCGACACGCCTTGACCATCACGCTGACTGCCGTGTTCTCATCGATCCCCGCGGTCATGAGAGCTCGGGTGTAGAAGACACGTGTCGGACTCGGGCGCCCCTTCGAGCAGATGGTTGCGGGCCACGAGCGGTGCAGTCCGTATGATGCCTTCGGCCGTCCGCAGGAGCTGGATGCTCACGGCGGCCTGCAGCACATCGGGAGCAAGTCGCTCTCGCAGGTCGGCTTCAGCATTGGCGCGTGCGGATGCGAGTTCGTCGGGATCGGCGGTGTGGTGGCGTTTGAGCTCCACGGCCGCGTCGGCGTACGCGGTGACCCGCTCGGCGATCGGTGCCGACGTCACGAGCTTGTCTACGATCCGGTCGACTGCGGCCTTCGTCTCAGGTGAGACGTACTTGTACGCAGCTCGGCCACGTCCGGGCAGGGTGCGCGACAACGCATCCAGGTCGCGCGTGAGACCCGAGACGGTCGGGAGGGCAAGCCCCGCTCCGATCCGCCGGCGCTCCTCGACGGCCAGCGAAAGGGAGGTCGTGCCGAACGTTCGGATCTCGGAGCGCGCGCGACCCTTCGCCTCATACACGCCCTCGCGCACTGCGCCGTAGATCTCGCGGGTGAACGCCCCGCGAAGAGCCTTGAGTCGCGGAGCAGGTATGTGGCCATCCGAGCCGCCATGACATGGCCCGACGCGCTTGTACGCGAGGCTGTCGGTCTTGTCCCACACCATGACGTGTACATGCGGATGGCCAGCCGCCGGGTCGTGGTGCGCCGCCACCCAACGCACGTTCTCGCGCGGGATCCCGGTGGCCGCGGACAACGCATCGACATTCGAGCGCACATGACGCTCCCATTGCGCCTTCGAGTCCAGCCCCAACTCCTCCGCGTCGGCCCGGTTCACTGACACGATCACCCGATAGAGCGGAGCCTGTGAGAGCTCCGCGAGTTCGCCGGTGACGGAAGCCAGGTCCGGCACGCCGTGCTCGTCGAAGAGCCCATGCGCCTCACCGTCGGCGACCACGCCCGGACGCTCGGCGATGTAGCGGGTGTAGGTGGCATCGTCGGAGACGTCCCGGCTCACCATGCGCGCGAGCGAATCTGGAGTGACGCTCAGGTCCGTGCCGGGACGCGTGGCGATGTACTCGGCATGCGCGCCGTCCTTCGCGCTCGGCGTGGCATAACTCACCTTGACGACAAGGGGTCCAAGCGTCACGGCATGCTCCCTGCATCCGCGTCATCCTCAGCCATCGGCTCGGGTTGCTTCGCGCCCATGTACTTGAACCCGTGGCCCTCCGCCTCCCGCCAGAGCTGTGTGACTGCTTGCGGCGTGAACTCGAAGACCTGGCCGAGAATGTCGCGGACGAAGAACACCATGGCTGCGGTGATACCGCCGACCCGGTAGAGCCTCTTGTGCAGACGCTCTGAATGGGTCGCAATCTCATCTCTGACGACGCTGCGCAACAGGCCTTCGACGTCGTGATAGCGCTCGCCGAAGATCTGCGGGTCCATCGCCGAGATGCATCAGTTCGCGCCCCTTGGCGGCCATCGCGACGCCCTCGTTGGCCGCCAACGCGGAAAGCCTGTCGTAGTCCTTCGGCGTCAGACGGATCGTCAGTCGCTTCGGCTCTCCGGCACTTCCCAAAGATGGACGTTTGTTCGACACGACTGGCACCCTCTCGGCCGGGGACTGCTTTTCAGGAGCGCATGGTACGCGCTCTGCACGAGTGCACAGGACTTTGGGATCGGTCGACCGTCGAAGGGGCCGCTTTGCGAGCCGCTATCGTGCTCGCCTGCGAGCGGCGCTAAGTCGCGACTTCCGCCTGATAGCGGCTTTGGCGTTGTGGCGGACGGTCGGACGCGTTTCAGGTGCTCACCGGCTTAGCCGGTGATGCGTTCCCTTCGCAGATCCGCGCACTGAGCGGCTCTGCTTATCCTGCGTTCTCTCTTCAAGGTCTGAACTCGCTGAGCTCGGTGCGAGCGGAGTCCCGGGATGTGTTGCAGGGAGTCCGAGTCTTCGACCCCCGATACGGGTCGAAGACGGTCGGGGTGTCCACAGGTGGGCTGCCTGTGGTCAGGCCGACGGACGGGCGTCGGGATCGTGGCGACCGTGCGCTCCGCTTCAGGTCGAGCGGCTGTCCACAGCGGACCTGGCTGTGGTCAGGCGTGGGCACCTCTGCGATCAGCGGCCGGCCGATCGGCCGGCACGGCGACCACGCGCGAAACACGCGACAAAGCGACGAGGCACCCGGCTCGATTGAGCTGGATGCCTCGTCCCCGGAGAAGTGTCAGCAAGTCCGGGGAACACACGGCTCAACGAAGAGCCGTCACGAATGATGATAGCGGGCGCAAGCGCAAAGCGCTGGACAGCCCACTGACGGTTTCGATCAATGTGGGGCGACTCCCCCAAGCTCCCGCTTGCGGGGGCTTGGGGGCCGGGCGCGAACCCGACCCCCTCCCCGACTTCTCTCTACATCAGCCCCAAGTCCCGAAGCGAGGCGATGGACTCGTCGCCCACGACGACATGGTCGAGGAGTTCGATGCCGAGGACGTCCCCGCCCTTGACGAGGCGGCGGGTCAGCTGGATGTCGGCACCGCTCGGAGTCGGGTCGCCGCTCGGGTGGTTGTGAGCGATGACGACGGAGGCTGCCGAGAGCATCACTGCGGGCTTGAACAGTTCGCGGGGGTGGACGATTGAGGCGTTCAGGCTTCCGACCGAAACTGCCCACGCACCGATTACACGGTTCTTGGTGTTGAGCGCCAGTGCGACGAACTGCTCGCGGTCGAGGTGGTCGAAGTCGAACAGGTCACGAACGACCTTGGCTGCATCCTCGGGCGTACTCACGGAATTGAGTTCGCTCGATACCGTCTCTCGCACGAGGTAGGTCGAAACCATCTGCAGCGTCATGCCTTGCGGGTAACTCCTCTTGCTCCTTGCCATTGTGGTGCTCCCTTCGTTGCGACTTGCTGACACCTCTAGTGTAGCGTATCGCGCAACCAATGGCAAGGCCTAATCGCGAAATACTTGCAGGTCAGAGCATGTTTCTTGGAAAGCGCGTAGGCCGATGCGCCGTGTCATCCGAGCACCGCCGACCCCATCCCCCGTCTTCCATGCCGAAGATCTGGCGGTCGCAGCCGAGGCGCAGCCGGTGAGGAGCCCTCGGCCGATCGTGCCGAGGGTGAACGACAGCCGGGGCGGTTCGGCGGGTGCGGGCGTTCGGCCCTAGCCGACCTTGTCGCTATGCACGAGTGCATAGCGCTGGGCCCCCGGACGAATCCGGGGGCCCAGCGGCCTACAGCGCCAACCACTTCTCCTCGTCGACAATCTCCTCGAACAGGTCGTCGAAGTTCATGTTCAAGGCTCCCGCGAGGTCGTCGAGCACATAGAAGTTGATGCGCCTCTTGTGCAGCACGACCGCCATCCATTCGGAACACTTGCCGAGCAACTCGCTCGCCTCACGGTTGTTGATGAATCGGCGGCGCAGCACGAGTCGCAACTTGTCGGGGTCGATAGGGATGGATGTTGCCGGCCGCACCCGGTTCTTGGTTTCGCTCATCTGTCTTGCTCCCTTCGGTTGACTTGCTGACACCTCTAGTGTAGCGTATCGCTCAACCAATGGCAAGACCTAGAACGAAGAAAGATGCAGGTAAATGGCACTATTCTGAGGAAGCGCCCGCGCGCTCGATGATGATGTGCGACGCCTGACGAGTTCGCACGCTGCTCATCGCCAGCTCGTCTGGGTGTGCAAGGTCGGACACCATGTCGCGACCTGCCTCGTACTGTCGTTCGATTGCTCGCTCGATGTCCGCCAGCGCTCGCTCTGCCTCGCGCTCGTCCCCTGACACTGGCACCGCGAACGTGTCACCAGGCGCAAGCATGAGAGCATTCGCGGCTATGGCGTCGATTCGGGCGTCTCGGTCATCTACGCTCACATGCGGTCCTCTCATCGACTCAGACAACAGGGAGGCTAGCACGCATCGCTTGCCTGCCGCTTACCCCACCCTTCCATGCCGAGGGTCTAGCGGTCGCAGCCCTGCGGCAGCCGGTGAGGAACCCTCGGGCGATCGTGCCGAGGGTGAACGACAGCCGGGGCCGTAGGGCGGGTGCGGACGTTCGGCTCTAGCCATGCACGGCGCCAGCTAGCTGAAGTATGCCCCGCACCGCGATGGCGACCTACTGCTGATCCTCGTCGGCGAGAATGCCAGTGAGAATGGCTTGGGCGTCGATGTGCTCCACGAGACTCGTGACTGCCGCCCGCGCATCGCGGGTCGTCTCCTCGCTAAGCTTCACTGGCTCATTTGGCCAGGCCCCAAAGCTAGGGAACCTCTCGCAGAAGGCGTCGTCCGCAACGCCGTCTGCATGGACGAGGAGGTGACGCAGATCCAGGAATGGCATGGCCGAGTCGATCACTGCTCTGTCTAGGGCCAGCCCTAGCTTCTTGTCGAGAAACGCAATCTTCTTCGCGTTTCCCATGCCGTCGAATCGACGGTAGAGCGTGTCCTCGATGGTTGCGAGTACGTTCTCCCACGAGCCGCACTCGAGGAGGTCGTCTACCGCCACCTGGAGTTTGTATTCGCCGCGAAGCTTGTCTGGCGACAAGCCCTTTCGCGTTGCGGACATGACTAGATCGGTTAGGTAGTCGGTGAAGTCCTCATACAAGTCCTTGATGTAAGACGAGTACATCGTCTTGCGCAAGTGGCCCACAACGAGCTGCCGGTTGTGGTCCGAGGCCTTCTGCTTCGCGAGACGCGGGTGCATTGTCGGATTAACATGGACGAGAATCCGGCCTCCATCTGTGGGCGTTAGGTCGCCCCGGTTGATTGCGATGCAAACAACGTCGACGAGTTCGATGTCGGCATCGAACCGCGCCGCGCGATTCAAGAACCGAACCAGCGCCTTACTGCGCAATGTGTCACCTCTTTGTCCAGAAATGCAGCAGCCCAGCGTGCCTAGGATAACCTGCGAGCGAAGCGAGTCAGACGTCGTGGTTCGACGTGCTGGGCTGTGTCGCGGCGTTCGCCAATATCTCCTGCAGTTCGCTGATGGTGAATGGCGGATCGGACTTGTGGAGCATCGCATGGCAGTTCGGACATACCGGGCGTAGATCCACAATCGGATCCACGGCCCGAGGGCCGTTGCTCCTGCTTATGGGCCTCAGGTGGTGCACATGGATAAAGGAAAGGCCAACAGCTCCGTATTGCCGCTCGAAGTTCAGGCCACAGACTGCGCAGTCGTAGCCGTAGTGCTGAAGGCACGCCGATCGCGCTTTCGGGTCGCGCTCGTATGCATTGATGACCACTCGCGCAGTGGCGCCTTCGAGGTAGTGGTCGACTTCGTCCGGAAACCCTCCGTCGCCATGGCGTAGCACATCGTCCGCCTCAAGCCCGTCAGGCAGCATCCAGTACGCGCGCTGTTTGCGGGAAGGCTCGACGCCAGCGGAAACGCATAGTGCGATGTACCGCGCTTCAAGCACCGAATCCTCATTCGGAGAGCCAAGCAGCGAGGAGATGGCCTGCGTGGTGAGCGTGCCGTGTTTGTACGGAAAGGCGACGTGCCGCTCTAGACTGCATTCCTCGTACCCGACGAATCGACTAGGCGCAAATGCGTACGAGCCACCTATGACGCCGCCAACGAGCTTCTTGCCGAGGCGCAGGCGATCTCGGTAGAACTCTTGCCTCTGCGCATCATTGCTGGTCCGATACCCGTCGAACACGCGCAGGTTCGCGGCAATCTGGTCGACCGTGGATACTCGGTTCACTCCGCCTCCCCTGCTGCGTCAAACGGGTTGAGCATGAGCAGATGTCGATGCGCTTCCATGTCATTCCACCGTGTGGCGTTCTGCTGCAATGCGCTTGTTGGGTGGTCAGTCCGTCGCCAGCTGATACATCTTGCCGAGGCGCTTCGGCTTGCGCGGCCGGTGGAAGAGCCCCAGTTGCCGCCGATACTGCGGGAAGTCGAACATCTTCAGTTCGTGCTTGCCCTTGCCTGCCTGCATCCAATGGCGATCCTCGGCAATGAGGCCGAAGAGATTGTCCAGCCGACGGAAGTCCAGCGCTGAGTCAAGCATGGCCGCGAAGGCTTCATCGAGAGCCTCAATCCTAGGATCGATATCTTCGCCCGCATCAATCTGCAGCGCGGATACCCCAACCCATCCTATGATGCCAACCAGCATCTTGGCCGCCGAAAAGATGCCGTTTGCGACCGGCTTCGATTCCGAGTAGAGGCCCCCCTCGAAATGCCCAATCTCGAACAACGCCGGCATCTGACCGTGGACGAGCTCGCTGTAGTATTCATAGAGATGGGGAAGAATCTGCACCCCGTGCGAAGCGAGCTCATGCCGAATCTGGCCGTCAAGATATCTATGCTGACGAGGATCCTTCAGCCAGTCGTCCCACAGGCTCGGATCCAACCCGAAGAGCGCAAGAGCATAGGCGCGCGAGTGCAGTACCCGCACCAAGCACAACGCGTCCGCGTAGCAGAGATTGCTGCAGAGTGCGTCGATGCTCTGAACTGTCTGCACAAGTCCTTTGAGCTGAGCGAGATAGGCCACATCGAAAAGAAGGCGCCAGTTGTTGCGGTACTCAACGGAGGCCATTCGCCCCGTCACGGAGAACGCGAGGGCCGTGACGAGGAACAGCTCGTCGCGAGACCTGTCGAGAATCGGATGCGGTAGGTCCTGCCAGTAACACGACTGATGGGGACCGCCGCTCTCTTCCCATAGCTCGGCACTTGCGACCGCAATATCGAGGGACGACTCCGGCAGACCTAGGGCGAGCAGCACTTCAACGGACCCGGCCAATGCAGCCTCCTGGATACGTCCAACGTGTTAGGCACGAGCGGCGGCCCATGCCTCACTGGTTGATTCTACCTTGCGCCGTCCGCTGGCAATGCCTTTGTTAGGCGTGAACCGCAAATCGCCTACCGAATGATGAAGCCAGCGAAATCATTGTGCATTCTCGTCGACAAGTTGGCGCAGTACCCGAAGTACTTCTGGCACTCAGTAGCGTTCATTCGATCAGTACCCGGATAGCACAGGGAGACGTAGTGAATCGTGGTGAGTGGCAGGATGGCCGTGCGCGAAACGAACTTCTTTGCAACCTGATCAGCCCGGTGCTTGTCGAGCTCTATTGCGACCACAAAACAATCCCCTTGACCGAAGATGTCCAAAGAGTCGCGGCTGCTCTGGCTCGGCCGATACTCAAGTTCCCATGCGACCTCGGGCAGCGCCTCGGCTAGAGCCAGCCGAACCCGATTCTGAAATCGGGCAACAACCGCCTTCTGGCTCGACTGATCCTGCCCGATATGGTCCGAGAAGAATGGTGTACAATCTATGTCCGCAATCGCCGAGGATACCCGGCGTAACACCGGATCGTCTGACGAGCATTCCAGCAGTCGAGGCTGCACACTCCCTCATTTCTACGCCTGACGTGCTTCGCTTGAGCGGCGATCCACGTCGCCCAGGTCCAACCAGCTTACGCCGTCCAAAGCGATTGTCAGGCCTCGCGAAGCGACACTTGCGGCTGCCTGGCCCGACCGAAGCAATCAGCCAGACGGTGACAGCCGATGTCAGCAGCAGCCCCCGGTCCCTGTGACTCATGGGATGGCAGCTTCACTCATCCGCTGACCGGCGCAAGGCCACGACGGCTGGCGAGAAGAGCGACGTCCTTTGGGTTGGCGCTGCGGCGGAGGCTCTGAGAACCCCCTGCTGCGTCTCTGGCGTCCAGAAGATCCGCAGGCGCTCACGTGCCCGAGTTACGGCGGTGTAAAAGATGCTGTGTGTGATGTCGTCTTCGTTGGCATCGGTGATGACGATCTTGACCGAGTCATACTCGAGTCCCTGCGCCTTGTGGATCGACACGGCGTAGGCCACCTGGAACGGCACGGTGGTGTTCAGTGAGTCGTCATCCTCGTCGCTGGTGTCGTAGCTCGTAGACGGAGAAGCGCACGGTCGAGCCGCCCATCCATTCGAGCTCGTCACCGACGACGTCGAACTCACTGAGCGGTCGATCAAGCTCGACGTCGAACTGGATTCGACCGGGGACTCGGTCGATGCCGACGATCCGACCCTTGAGGTTGTTGTAGATCACCGGTCGGAACCGCTCGGTATCGTTGAAGAGGACAGGGTCACCGACCTTGTACGTGGAGACGCGCCAAGTGGTCGCTGCACCGGAGTTGCTGCTCTGCAGGAATCGGTTGATGTTGTTGATGCCGTAAAGGCCGTCGTAGTTCAGGCACAGAATGATCTCGTCCTGTCCTTGGGGCTCGAACAGCGTCTTGTCGAGCACGGTCGAGTACCCGTTGTGTGCCATGACCTCGGCGATGTCGTCGTCGATGGCTCGAACCTTGTTCCAGAAGCCCAAGAGTGACTCGTTCTTGGTTCTGAAGGGCGTCGTTAGCTCGAACACCGACGTACTCGGGATGAATGAGCGAATGATTCCAAACCAATTGCCGAACTGGATCGACTCGATCTGGTAGACGTCGCCGACGAGCACGAGCAGCTTGAAGGAGGTCTTCTCCAGCACCTTGATCAGATCTGCATTGCTCACGGTGCTGCACTCGTCAATGATGAGGAGATCGTACTCCGGATCGGTGGCGCTCCTGTAGATCTGGCTGCTGATCGTCCGGAAGTCCGAGTTCTGCGCGGTTACCTTGCGCTTGAGGTTGTCGATCGCTGGGTTGGTGTGCGCGAGGAAGAGCTTCTGCCTTGTCGTTGAAGTAGTGCGCGATGTGGTCCACCATCGTTGACTTGCCAGTGCCGGCCGCCCCGTAGATCAGGGCGACGCGCGACTGGCTGAACAACTGCTTGAGCGCATCCTCCTTCGCCGGGTCGTCGATGCCACGAGGTGCTTCATCGAGCCAGCGCTCGACGGCTTGAGTGTAGCCGGCGATCCCGGACGATGCGTACTCCTGAAGCGTCTCGACGATGGAGACAGTGTCGTTCTCGTAGCCGCAGATGAAGACGTGCCCCTTGTCGGACACGAGCGCCCGACGCTCTCTGTGCTTGTAGTAGAGCTTGTTGTTGTAAGTGGAGATCAACTCGTCGACATCTCCGAACTCCTCGAGGTCGACGACGGGCGTGTAGAGGATTCCGTGACGCTCCACGTTGTTCTTGACGCGTCGAGCGAGCAGCT
Organism: uncultured Coriobacteriia bacterium; assembly: GCA_963803785.1. Classification (GTDB taxonomy): domain Bacteria; phylum Actinomycetota; class Coriobacteriia; order Anaerosomatales; family JAAXUF01; genus CAWDNM01. Next base: position 139,326 of record CAWDNM010000005.1, on the reverse strand, counting down.
CGTGGCTCCGACCGGTCGCATCGAGGCTCTCGACGAGATCCCAGTACCGGGGGTTGTGCCCGGGCAGCGAGGTGCAGAACGGCATGGTGTCGAAGGGGATGCAGCCATACTGAAGTTTCAGGTCAGAGAGACGGCCGCAGCCTTCCCGGTTGTACTGCGGCTTGAGGATCTGGTTGTGCATCCGCAGCATGAGGTATCGAAGGACGTTGTGGCCCGGAGCGGCTGACCGCACGATGCGGCGCGCTTCATCCAGCACGGGGAAGATCTGCGGCGTGGCAACGCCAGCCGTGCCTTTCGCCCTTGCCGCCGCGTACTGGTCGTCGGGCATGTCAACCAGGTCGAGCAGGCTGCCCGAGCCCGCCGTCAGCCCGCGCATCAGGTAGCGATACTCCTGCGACTTGGTCTGAACGGCTATGGCGATGCCCAGAAGGCGCGCGAAGTTGTCGAACTCGCACGGGCGGATCGATACCTCCCACTCGCGGATGATCGTGATCGGCATCGTCTGGCCGAGCACTTCGATCGAGTCCCGCTGGAGCGTCAACATGGCCGCGTACTTGTCAGTCATGTCGATGTCGGTGAAGGCGATGATGCGGTCGAACTTGCTCACCTTGTTGATGGCGCGGTAGAAGGTAACCTCGTAGTAGATGTCGCCCGTCGACGAAGAACGGGCGCGTCTTGTGGATGTAGTAGCGATCCCGGGCGCTCCTGTCCGGCGGAGTTGAACGGACCGCCTCAATCCTGTGCGGCGATCTTCTCGTGGTACTCGCGCAGCGACGGGTCGAGGTCGACCGGGAAGGCCTCGAGGTTCGCCAGCACCGCGATTCCACAGTTGTCTTGAAGCAAGCTGCGGATGCGGTGGAGGTACTCGTAGTACTTGAGCATCAACCGCTCGGAAGCGTCCCCGTCCAAGGTGTAGTGGGAAGCACTCTTCTGAATCAGTTTGTGGAACTTGCCGAGGAAGTTGAACCTTGCCCTGCTCTTGACGAAGGCGAGCCCCAGTTCTACTGCGGCGTAATCGAATTCGGCATCCGGCGAGCCCGTGTGGAGACGAACCGCAACTCCCTCGACTAGGTTCCGGAGCTGTGAGAGGACATTCTGCGAGAGCAATGCCCGATGGTCAGCGAGCGATTCGATATTCCGACAGATTGCCTCGTCAGCGCTCTGGATCTGCTCGCTGACCGTCGTCATTGACTGTCACGTCCCGCTTGATTGAAGAGAGTCATGGGCGTCCTCTACTTGCTCATGGTCATCCTGCGCCTAACGTGATTCGCTTGAGTAGCGCGCCGCGCTTCCAGAGTACGACGACTTCTGCGCGACACCAACGAAGCGATTGCTAGACGCCTCGCCCATCGTCCTCAAGCTTCACCGCGTGACCGTGCCGGTCAAACGAAAGGCCCACCCGGCCATCCCCCATCTGCCCCCGTTGATGGGCAACGACTACCTTCGCAACTTCGCGCATCGCGACCTCAATCGCGGCTTCGTCCGCGTCAAGAGGCACGAACGCGTGCACGGCGCCGTGAGCGGTGTTCGCATTGATCTTCATCGTGTCTGGGGCCAACTGCGAAAGCGGCTTCTTCCGATCACGCGATGCAACGGCCAAGGTGAAGAGGAGCGTGAAGATGTTCGTCCCGAGCTGCTCGACAAGCCATTTCCCCACGACCACCACCCATTGGAGCACGACCTCTTTGTTGTGCTCTCGAGACTCACAGACGGCCACGGTGGAAGATGGTGCCATGAGCTGGATTGTGGCAAACGCGGCCTCGAAGTCTGGGGCAAGTTCTGGCGAGATGCCGATTATCAGATCCGGGTCGCCGACTGAACCCGCGGTCCGAATGCCACCAGTGAAGAATGAGATGCTCATGAAGCCCCGCGCTGCGATTCCTTCAATGACCTCGTCGCTCACATCATCCGGAATCTCGATGAGCGCTCGAAGTGCATAGTGTCCCGCATTCTGCGGAGTGTCATTCATGGGCTCGACCCAGACACGCAGAATCCGACCAGCGGATCCCTTATCCAAGCGATGGTCGATGTTGAGCGTCGCCTGGGGGCCCGACAGGTCAAATGTCGCGGCCAGCTGTTCAAGATCGGCCCTGGTGAACTGCCACCCATCGTCGAGTCGATGCGTGGTCGCCATGACTGCAGTGTGCGTTCGCATGCCATCCCCCGGTCCGATCGTGCGTCCAACATCGATTCGCCTGTGCGTGTAACACTACAGCCGTTGCGCCTTTCGATTAGCGACAAACGGCGCGTTGATCCCCGGCGTGGATGCCGCTAGGCGGGCTTAGGCCCAGGTAACGCGCGAGATGGCCGCCTCGTTGTCGTCTCATCTACCACCTCGAGCGCTGGCATTCCATCCCTAATCGCATCTGCGATCGCAGCGGCAGCGGCTCTGCCACTTGGATAGCGCTCCTCCAACGCCGTCGTGCCGAAACCGCCCGGCATCACAACCCGCACACCGCCGCCGTCCGCGGCAACGATTCGGTAGACATCCTGCTTCTCGTACACGCTCATCGCCCCTGCCGCTTCTTCTTGATGGCGGGAAGCGCGTCGGGCAGCACAACCCACGGGCTCTTGTGAGCTGCCGGCTCGAGCTTCCTCGAGTACGGCACGACTCCCTTGTACATATCAGCCCGCAGCGTCTTAGCAGGCATCCCGACAATCGCCGCCGCTTCGTCGGCGAGCATCAGCTCAGACAGGAACAGACCGATGAGGCGGTCCGCCTCCTCCGGTCCGAACAGTTCGCCCAAAGCCTCGCGTGCAGTCTGCGGCCGGCCAGGAATCGGCTCACGCACCACCACCCAGCGGGCTTGGCCATGCGGTTTGACCGACTCGGACATGAGCCTCGCGTGCTTCGTGTCGCCCTGCGACAGCCGGTACTCGAAGACACTGAGCGACATTCCGAGCTCAGCGGCTGCCTCGCGCTTCGTCATGAGATCTTCCAAGAACATCTGAGTCAGGCGATCGGCCTCGTCAGCCCCTACTCGACCGACTAACTCAGCGTGCGCAGTTCTCTTGGTCACGGGCTACGTCTCTCCTCACTGGCCCCCTCTCGCGTACCGAGGAGGAATCGCTCCACGAAGTTGAGTCCCTTGGTGAGGTTCTCTTCCATCCTGAGACCCACTGCTTGCTCGAGGGCGTTGCCCTCGTGCGTCCAGTCGGTCAGTTTGTCGCACTTCTCTTCCATCGCTAGACGGATCGTGGCAAAGGCCCGAATCACGTCGCGCTTCTTGACGTCGCTAAACTCCCTCATGCGACGGCCTCCCCTCATTGTAGCGTACCGCGTGACTGATGGCACTCGTCGCGAAGGCCATCAATCCGGCCGTGCCCAAGCCTCGGCGAGGCCTCTGACTAGGTTTTCCACAGGCAGTTCGGCAGTGATGGTTGAATCTGGTGTCTTGTCTGACGTACCGGGTGAAGTGGGCTTCACCCTTGCCGCGCTTGGATGGGTGAAGCCCACTTCACCCATGTCTTGCAGTGCGCTACGCCCGTCCACGGCGTCTTGTGGAGAACTCCGCCGTGCTTGGTAGAGCAGAGGCAGCGCTTCGATGGCTGAGACGTTGATGACGAAACGGTTTGAGAACCCCCGGTGCTTCTTGGTCTGCGGATCTGTGAACCGACCACCCTTGGCGATGATCTCCACTAAGCCGGCCGCGATGAGGTCATTGACGTTGTTGATCGCGGAACGTCTTGAGCAGCCCAGCTTGCCCGCGAGCTCGTCGTACGACGGCCAGCAGAAGCCGTCGTCGCTTGCCCGGTCAGCAAGGATCAGGAGCGTGAGCTTGAGATGAGGCTTGCCGCCGTAGCGCTTGATGACCGAGCCCATGATGGAAATGCTCATGGGTGGCGTGCAGCGCTCGCTGGGCGACCAAAGCAGCGCCCTCGCCTCAGCATCCCGGCTGCGCGAGGCGCCGCTTCGCCCAGAACGAGCCGGGTCCGCCGGTTTCGTCGCGGACTCATTTCCCGCTGCTGTCCTTGATGAACTCGTCGAGATCCTCGCGCGAGACTCGAATCGTCCCAGGGTTCAGCCCCTGGATCACTCGGATCTTCCCGGAGCCGATCAACTCGCGGGCCCGGCGCACGCTGACCTGCAGCTCCTTTGATACGTCGTCGAGCTTGAGCACTTCTGCCATGCAGCAATCCCTCTCGTGTTCCTTATGTGGCGCTGACTGCGCGCCCTTAGGGCGGACGTTGGAAGCCGGAGCGTGCCGAGGACAACCTCGACTCGGCCGGGCCTGGATGATCAGCATCCGGACGGTCAGCGACCTTCGTGGGCCGCCGCCACACGCAATCTGTCGACGTACGCGGTGAGACTCTCGGCGGTGACTAGAGTTCGGCGACCGATCTTGACTCGCTCCAGCTGGCCGCACTTCAACAGCTCGTACAGACTGGTGCGCTGGATGCCGAGTTGCTCGGCGGCTTCGCTGACGGGATAGAGCAGTCGGCAAGCGGTGCCCTCGACTCTCATGGCTGGTCAACTATCTCGGTGAGCAGCTCACTCGGTTCGCCGTTGAACTCAAGTGCGACGGCGAGCTTCTCGAGCTGTGATGCGTAGGGCCGTCCGATGTACTTGTTTTCAATTTGGCCCACGGTCGCCGCGTGCATGAGGGCAAGGCGCGCCAGGGCGGAGCGTGTCAGCCTCTTGTCCTCCCTCAGTTTCTGGATCATGAGCATGCGTTCTTCCCTTCGTCCACGGTCGTCTCGAACGTAGTATCGTGTCCGTGTCGGCATAGGCACAGACGGATAGACAGGACTTAACCGTGACATTGAGAGCAAACGAGGGCTCCCCTGCCTCCCTGGTCGCGTTCGAGTGGTCACCGATGGACAACCCGCACTGGGTCGGTGGAGATGATCTGCGTGTGTTGTGCGGCTTCAACGCCAACGAGACCTACCGACCGCTTAAATCCAAGTCGGCACTATTTCGCACCTTCGCGGCGCTACCGGACCGCGAATCAGCGTTTGCCGAGTTCGCCGGCAGCTATGGAGACCTGTACGATCCGGACTACCTCGTCCGGGACGGACGGGTGCTGTCGCCCGACGACGGTCTCAACGAAGGTCGGGGGTTCGACGGTGTCGGAAACACGCTCGCCGTGTGGAAGGCCCATCGTCGCCTTCTCGCATTTGCGCTACGGCTGTGGGACGCCCTCAGCGAGAGCCGGGCGCGCGACGTGATCGGAACCGACCTCGTCCTGACGCCAACCCCTCGCGATAACGAGGAGTCTGCGCACCGGCCTGCGATGCGAATCCAGGGTCGCATCGGGACCATGCTCGTTGATCTCGGAGCCCACCCAAGCGCAATCCCGACGGTCGGCGGCGAGTATGGCTGGCTCGGCTACGCCTCAAGGACCAGCTCGCCCGAGGTGATCGTGCAGTCGGCGCTGGCAACACTCATCACGGAGATGTGCGGATCGGTCGACGTCGCGATGGAGATCAGTAGCGCCCAGCCGAGGGGCCTGAGGCTCACGTTCGAAGTCTCGTCACTCATCGGGGCCATGTGGCTCCAATTCGCCTTGGCGGTAGACGGCAACCGGAAGTACCGCGCCTGTCCCGAATGCGGGGAGTGGTGGGATGCGACCGAGACGCGCTCGGACCGTCAGACGTGCAGCGACCGCTGCCGCAAGCGGCGCCACCGCGCGGAGGCGAACCCGCAAGCGGGCGCGACTGTCGACGGGTGAGAGGGTCTCCAACCTGTCGCCGCACGCGGATTTCGCAGTGCGAGACGCGCCCGATCGCAGAGTGAGAATTCGGTGGTCAAAGTCGTCTTGGCGCGGTGCGCAGCCGGATTCGTGCTTGGGGTGCTAAGATCGCGTTGCTACACGCGTTGCTACATTCTCTTCAAAATGAAGATAGATGGCCGCTCTCGGTTTCCCGCAAAACAGCCATCTACCTGCAGTTTCCTTTGGTGGGCGATGAGGGATTCGAACCCCCGACCTCTTCCGTGTAAAGGAAGCACTCTCCCGCTGAGTTAATCGCCCGCTGGTGCCCCCAGGAGAATTCGAATCTCCGTCTCCGACCTGAGGGGCCGGCATCCTTGGCCACTAGACGATGGGGGCGCTGCACAGGATAACAGGTCGGCCGTCGGCTGGTCGTCCCTAGATCATGCCTGCAGCGCCGAGCGCCTGCTTGGCCTGGCCCGCACCTGAGCCCAAGGTCAGCTCGTACTTCTTGCCAGTGGTCTTGATGACAAGTCGCTCAGTTGTGTTGGCGTCATCACCGTAAGTGTCACCGGACTTCAGGGACGTCTTGGTGATGGTCGAACGCTCGACAGCGAAGTTGCCGGCCGTCTCGGCGAGCGCCTGCCCGGGCGACATCTCGAGGTAGCGCTCCGCCCACGCCGAGTACGCACTCATCTGCGCGCCCCACTGGCCGAAGAACCCTTTGCCCTCGGACTTCGCATCATCCCGAGCATCGGCGACGAGCTGCTTCATCATGGCCATCGTGATCTGCGCGAATATGACGCGTCGGTCCGTCAGAATCAATGTGTGCTGCCTGCTCTTCACGCCCATGAACCCCGACTTCAGGGTCGTGTTGGGAATGATGGCGTGCACCCGCTCGCCGTTGCCGCCCTGCGCGGGTGCGACCGAGCCTGAAGCGACCGCCGCCGCGGCCGTGAAGTCCAAGGGCGCGGGGACCGTGGGCGGCGGAGCCGGGGCTGTCGGATGCCGCGGCGCAGGAGCGGGGGCGGGAGTCTCCACGTCGACGACTCTGAGATCGGCTCCACACGTGGGGCAACGCGCACTGTCGTCAGGAATCTGCACACCGCATCGCGGACAGTACACGGAAGGCCTCCAGTTTCGCCGCACCTCGTGCATCGCATTGTAGTGCAGGTCCGGGCGGGGCTCGCCGGGGTGCTGTTCTGCCCATATGGGTACGATTTCACTAGTCGTTGGGAAGGGGACACATGGCTAGTCCGGCCAAGCCCAAGCATCCCGGGGGGGCACTGGGATACGCACGCGAGCTGCTGAACTCGCCCGACCGCATGGACAAGATGGGATGCGTCTGGGGCGCAGCCGCCGTTGGCGCCGTGGCTGTGATTGCGATGCTTCTATGGGCCGTCGTGTTCAGCGGAGAAGACGACGTATTCGGCCCATCACCGACTCCCCCCGCCAGGACCGCCGAAGCGCCTGCCCAGTCGGCGGAAGCTCCCTCATTGCCCGCGGTGGAGAACCCCACCGCCGTGGGACAGGCCGTCGATGCCATCGCGCAGCCAGCACTCGAGGAGGTCTACGGTGAGGCGACACTCGCAAGTGCCCCGCCTCACGAGGCACTGATAGTGAGCCTGTCCTACGAAATCCCCGGCAGTCCCACGAAGGGCGACGGCGAGAAGGTGCGCAATGCGTTCATCAGGCACGGCGCTACGGTCGATCCCGCCAACAGTGAGATGGACTACCATCAGGGGGAGGGATTCGTGCTTCTACTGGACACCGGCAACCCCGCCTTCAAGACGGTACGGGTCAACGTGATCCCGGACAGCAAGACCATCAACGTCAACGCGGACAAGTCCGAGTAGGAGGAACGAAGTCCTCCACAATGGGTCTGGGAATCGCTCGGAAGATTGGGGCAGTGCCTTCAGCGACGCCCTACTCCTGTCCTCAACAACGCCGCGTCGACTGCCTGCGCAATCAGCGGCGAACCTGCCCTGCTAGGGTCTACTGCATCGAATCTGAACCATTCCGAATGTTGAGCGTAGCGAAGGAACCCCGCGTCGAGATGGTCGGGGTAGACGTCAATCTGCTTGCCGAGGAGTGCTTGCCGCACGGCTTTCGTCGTCGCAACCGCCCGCCTACCGTTCGTCGGAACCCTCCGGGACACCCTCAAAATGCAGGTAGACCCGCCTGTTTCGCATGGCGGGTCTACGTGAAATCTGGTGCCCCCAAGGGAATTCGAATCCCTGTTGCCGCCTTGAAAGGGCGGAGTCCTTGGCCTCTAGACGATGGGGGCGTATTCACACTGGTGGGCCGTATAGGGATCGAACCTATGACCTTGGGATTAAAAGTCCCCTGCTCTACCAACTGAGCTAACGGCCCGAACGCTGCCGCTGCGCTCGTCTGTCTGCAGGGCACGCGATAGTCTATCGGCTGGATTCCGGCGGGTCAAACCGCGCCGTCTGATACCATGAACGCCGCCGAGAGGAGGGGTTTCGCTGATGGGTTCCGAGCTGAATGACTGGGTCTACGTAGCCGTGGTGATCGTCGGCTCGTTCCTTGCCGGCCTTGTTGCAGACCTCATCGTCTCAAGGACCCTCGGGCACGAAGCAGGCCCGGGCAGGCGCGGCTCGCGTTTCGGTCGCGACGGCCCTTCGTGGGCACCTCGAAGTCTGGGCGGTCCTTCTCGGGATCGCGGTGTTCAAGCCCTTCGAGTTCCTCGCGCCGAAGACGCAGCTGTGGGTGGATCGTATCGTCGTGGTCATCGCCGTGCTGTCGGTGACGATCTTCCTCGCGCGGCTTGCCGGCAAGCTCATCCGGGCCTACCTCGCGCAGGAGAGCGTGTCCGCGCCGAGCGGTACGATCTTCGTCAACCTCGCGCGGCTCGTGATCTGGGCTGTTGGCCTCACGTTCATGCTCGGTGCTCTCGGCGTGCAGATCGGGCCGCTCATGGCCTCGCTCGGCGTCGCCGGTATCGCGGTGTCGCTCGGCCTGCAGGACACGCTCGCGAACTTCTTCGCCGGGCTGCAGGTCACGCTGTCGCGTCAGATCCAGCCGGGCCAGTACATCCGCCTCTCCACGATGCAGGAGGGCCTCGTCACCGACGTGACCTGGCGCAACACGACCCTCCTCGCGCCGAGCAACGACACGCTCATCATCCCCAACACCATCATCGCCACCACCCTCGTCACGAACTTCACCGCCGATGACGAGGAGCACGTCGCCGTAGTCCCGTTCACGGTCACGTACGGCAGCGACCTGGATGAGGTGCGGCGTGTGGCGGTCAAGGTGGCGCGTGCGGTGCGGGCGGCGCACGCCGGCGCCGTCGACGACTTCGAGCCGGAATGCACGTTCCGAGCGTTCGGCCCCGAGGGCATCTCGGCGGCTGTGACGATTCGCGTGACGCGGTTCCAGGACCGCCTGCCGGTCATCTCCGACCTCGTCGAGCAGCTCCACCACGATCTCGCCGAGACGGGCGTGCAGCTCGCGACCGGCATCAGCCTCACGCAGAAGGCGTAGGCGCGCCGAGCGACTCGCGGACCCCGCCCGACAAGCGCGCTGCCGCGCCTAGAAGCGACCCGCGACCCTGTCGGCGATGACCTTCGCCATGCGGTTCAGCGGGACGATCTCGCCTGCGGCTCCCAGCTGCGACGCCGCATGCGGCATGCTCGGCATGAAGGCGGTGTCCTCCGACTGCGCGAGGGTGACGCCCCCGGCGCGCCGAATCGCCAGCATCCCCAGCGCCCCGTCGCTGCCCATCCCCGTCAGCAGAACGCCCAGCACGCGACCGCCGAACAGCGTCGCCGCCGAGTTCATCAGGAAGTCGATGGACGGCACGTGCATGACGTCGGCGAAGTCGCGTTCGAGCGAGATGATGGGTCGCGTAGCTGTCCCGCGGATGCGCATGTGAAGCCCGGCTCGTGCGATGTAGACGGTTCCGGCCTCAAAGGGCTGCCAGTTCTTCGCCTCGACAACCTTGATCTTGCACACGGTGTTGAGCCGCTCCGCCCACATGCGCGTCGTGCCCTCCAGCATGTGCTGACACACCGCAACCGGCACCGGGAAGTCCGCAGGCCACGCCGAGAGGACCGACTCGATCGCCTGTGGTCCGCCGGCCGACGCTCCGATGATGACAGCGGACAGCGCTCCACCGCCGAGCGGAACGCCATAGGCGCTTTCGTCTCGGGCGAGGGGCGTGCCCCCAAAGCGGTCGCCTGGCTGCTTCTTCGTAGGCCCTCCCTAGTGGCGGAAGTGGCGGTGACCCGTGAATACCATGGCCACGCCGAGCTCGTCGGCCTTCGCGATGACCTCTTCGTCGCGAACCGAGCCGCCCGGCTGGATGACTGCCGTGACGCCGGCCGCGGCCGCGACCTCGAGTGAGTCCGGGAACGGCATGAACGCGTCGGAGGCGCAGACGGCGCCCTTCGCGGCGTCGCCCGCCATCTCGGCGGCGATGCGCGCGGAGTTCACGCGGTTCATCTGGCCGGCGCCCACGCCCACGCTCACGAAGTCCTTCGCGTAGAGGATCGCGTTCGACTTCACGGACTTGGCGACCTTCCAGGCGAAGAGCAGCTGCTCGAGCTCCTCGGCCGTGGGCTGGCGCTTGGTCGGGACGGTGAACGTCGAGGGGTCCTCGGAGACCGAGTCGGACTGCTGGATGAGCATGCCGCCCTCGACGGCGCGGCTCTCGTAGTGAGCGGCCGTGGGACGCAGGCCGCCCGTGCGCAGGACGCGCAGGTTCGGCTTGGCGGCGAGCAGCTCGAGCGCGGCCGGCTCGAAGTCCGGCGCGATCATGACCTCGACGAACTGCTTGTTCTCGTTGATGGCCTCGATGAGGCTCGCCGGCACCGTGCGGTTGAACGCCATGACGCCGCCGAACGCGCTGATCGGGTCGGCGGCCTGCGCCTTCTTGTAGGCGGTCGTGATGTCGGCGTCGACGCAGGTGCCGCACGGGTTGGTGTGCTTGACGATGACGCAGCACGGCTCGTCGAACTCGCGCACTGCGGTCCAGCAGGCGTCGGTGTCGAGGATGTTGTTGTACGAGAGCTCCTTGCCCTGCAGCTGCTCGGCGCGCGCGAGGGTGTTCTCCTTCGCGTCCATGAAGCGGTAGAACGCCGCGCCCTGATGCGGGTTCTCGCCGTAGCGCAGGTCCTGGACCTTCTCGAGGCGGAAGCGGGCCTCGGCGGGGAAGCTCGTCTGCTTGTAGTCCGAGAGGTACATCCAGATCGCCGAGTCGTACGCGCTCGTCGTGCGGAAGACCTCGGTCGCGCAGGCGCGGCGGGTCTCCAGCGTCGTCGCGCCGCCGTTGGCGCGCATCTCGGCGAGGATGTCGTCGTAGCTGGCGGGCTCGGTGACGACGGTGACGCTCGCGAAGTTCTTCGCGGCGGAGCGCAGCATCGACGGGCCGCCGATGTCGATGTTCTCGATCGCGTCCTCCTCGGTCACGCCCTCCTTGGCGATGGTGGCCTCGAAGGCGTAGAGGTTGACGCACACCAGGTCGATCATGCCGATGCCGTGCTCCTCGGCTGCCGCCATGTGGGCGGGGGTGTCTCGGCGGGCGAGCAGGCCTCCGTGGACGCGCGGGTGGAGCGTCTTGACGCGGCCGTCCATCATCTCGGGGAAGCCGGTGAGGTCGTCGATCGGGCGGACCGGCACGCCGGCGTCGGCGAGCGCCTTGGCGGTGCCGCCGGTGGAGACGATCTCGACGCCGAACTCGGTCGCGAGCGTGCGGCAGAACTCGACGACGCCGGTCTTGTCGGTGACCGAGACGAGCGCGCGCTTGATGGAGACGTTGGACATGGTGATGGCTCCCCTGCTGGTGGCTGCAAACGGTGACGGGCCGCACGTGATGCGGCCCGGCGGACTCACGAGGTGATTGTAGCGTTTCGTGCGGCGGGCGGGGCGGCCGTTCGCGGCCGCAACTCGTACTCCCGCGGGCCGAGACGGACGAGCCGGCCCTCGGCACGGCGGCGTTCGACCTCGAGGATGGCCATGCGGGTGATGATGGCGATGTCCTCGGGCGTGCGGATCCGCGACGATAGGCCGCTGCGCTTGTTCGCCGAGAGGCGCTGCGAAAGCTCGGCCGCTTCACGCGCCATACCACTGCGGCGCACTCGCCACTCGGCCCAGTCGACAGTGCGGCTCATGAGCGGCCGCTGTTGGCGAGAGCCTCAGCCAAGGCATCGGCGACGTCTTCCTCGGCGGCGCGGCGACTCAGGTAGACGCCATCGATCGCATCCGCCACAGCGAGCAGCCGCGCTGCCCATTCGCATGATTCCGTATGGTGCCAATGCTTGCAGGCGGCAAGGCGGTCGATGACCAGATCCTCAATCCCGATGATGCTGGGCCGTGACGGCACCGATATGCAAAGTGACGGCATGCGCCATCTCCTGGGGCGCCAGTGACGAACCAGGAATCTCGACGACGATGCCCAGCGCGTCGTCGTAGAAGTGCCTGCCTTCGCGCTGGAAGCCCCAGGCATCAAGCACCTGGGCGACAGGTTCGGAGTTCCCAGCGAGATCGATGTCCACAGTGGTATATCCGCCTGCCGTGTAGAACTCGACGGCATGACCGCCAACGACGACCGGTGCGGGCCATCCAAGCGACTCGACGCCACGTGAGAGCAGCCCGACGAACGAGAGCCTACGTTCGAGTGTGTCGGCGAGCGGCTCGAGGAGAGCGTCGAGTTCCTCCCGCGAGGGAATCGCGCCCGGCTCGGCGGCGAAGCTCGCGCCGCCAGCCGCGAGCTTCCCGGCGTTTGGCGCCCCTTCAGCGAGCCACCCTTCGAGCTGCGACGGCCTGACACGCCACAGCCGGCCGACCTTGATCGCCGGCAGGTCGCCGGCGCGCACCTTGTTGTAGACGGTGCGCTCGGTGACGCCGAGGTACTCAGCGACGCGTGCTATGTCCCAGAGCTCTTCCATGGGAACGAGTATACGCTTAATAGGAACCCATAGGAAAACTGGTCCCGAGCATCGGGCTTCCATCCAACGACGAGGTCGGGCCGCCCGAAGGCGGCCCGACCGTCAGAACTCGTCTTGCGGCGCGCCTTGCAGCTACTGCAGCTGCTTCCACTCGCCGCCGGTGACCTTGTACTGCGAGATGATCTGCTGCGTGTTGTCGCCGTTGGCGTCGAAGGTGATCTGCCCGGTGACGCCGTCGAGCGCCCCGTTGCGAACCGCATTCATGACCGCGGCGCGCTCGGGACCGGCATTCACGACCGCGTTCATGATCATCCACGCCGCGTCGTAGGCGTAGGAGTCGTAGGCCTGCGGATCCTCGTTGAACTTGGCCTTGTACTTCTCGAGGAACTCCGTGCCCTTGGGCTGCTGCTCGAGCGGCAAGCCGAGCGAAGTGGCGATGTCGCCCTCGGCATTGTCCTTGCCCGCGATCTTCACGAAGTCCGCCGAGTAGATCATGTCGCCGCCGATGAGCGGCACCTTGAGCCCGGCTTCCTTCGACTGCTTCGAGAGCAGGGCGCCCTGGTTCAGGCCGCCCGCGAAGTAGATCGCCTCGGGCTTCTTGTCCTTGGCGCGGGTCACGAGGGCGTTGAAGTCTACCTCGTTGGACTGCACGCTCTCCTTGATGGCGATGGTGCCGCCCTTGGCCTCGAACGCCTTGACGAACTGCTCGGCGAGGCCCTGGCCGTACGGGGTCGAGTCGTCGATGACAGCGACGGACTTGAAACCGAGCTTGTCCGCGACGAGCTCACCGGCGGCGGCGCCCTGTGCGTCGTCTTTGGCGACCACGCGGTTGACGTTCGGGAGGCCCTGGGCCGTCAGCGCCGGATTCGAACTGACCGTGACCATGGCGAGACTCACGTTGTTGTAGACCGGTGATGCGGGGATGGAGCAACCGGAGTTGAAGTGACCGACGACTCCGGCGACGCCCGTGTCACCAGCGAGGAAGTTCGCGACGTTGACCGCCTGCTTGGGATCGCCCATGTCGTCCTCGGCGCGGATCACGAACGTGTAGCCGGCGGCCTTGACCGCTTCAGAGGCGTTGGCCTCTTCGATGGCGAGCTCGACGGCGCGCTTCATGCCCTGACCGTAGATGGCGTTGTCGCCAGTGAGCGGAGCTGCGAAGCCGACCTTGACGGTCTTGGCTGCCGGAGCGCCCTCGGTCGTCGGAGCGCCCGCCGGCTTAGCGCAGCCGGTCACGAGCGCCGCAGCCGCAACAGCGACTGCCGCGACCAGCGCGAACTTGCGAACTGCATACTTCATGCGCGTCCCTTTCCCCTCGTCCTAGGGCGGCCCGCACAGGACCCGCCAGCGCGTGAATATACCAGTACGGGTTATGCGGCACCACACGGAATCGCAAGTAGCGGAGTATCAGGACTTTCGATTCTGGGGCTGGTGTGAGATCGCGCCGGGCGCTGAGCGAGCCGGCTACTCCCCGGCCTCGACCCGTTTGGACATCTCGCGGATCGAGTCGTAGGCCGAGTCGTCAATCGTCGTGAATCTCTCGATCTTCATCTTGTCGAGGAGTGCCTTTCCCTCGGGATCTTCGTGTGCACCAAGGAAGGCCTTCTGCACCGCCGCGAACGTCGCATCATCCAAGCCGGGCCGCGCGACGACGGGGGGTATGGCGAAAGCCTGTGAGCGCTGCACTATCTTCGTCTTCTTCGTGAACGCCGAGCCCGTCGCGTCAGCGTAGTCCCAAATGAGACTGTCCACCGCAGCCCCGTCGGCCTCCCCGGTCGCGACCGCCTTGATGGAGTTGTCGTGACCGTAGGTGAAGAACGTCTTGCCGAAGAACTCCCCGGGGTTCTCGCCCATGTCAGTCACCATGAACCGCGGCACGAGACACCCGGTGTTCGACTCGGGGTCGGCATAGGCGAACGTTGCGCCCTTCAGCGACGCCAGCGAGGTGGCGGGGCTGCTCGCGGGCGCTATCACGTACGAGTAGTACTCTGGCTTACCATTCACGACGGGCGCGGCAACGAGCGTCAGGCCGTAGGCGTCATGGCCCTTCGCGTAGGGTCCACTGCATACAAACGCGACGTCGATCTTCCCGTCTTCGAGCATCCCGTTGACCTCTTCGTAGCTGGCCTTGTGAACGAGCCGAACAGGGCGGCCTGCCTTACGCCCCACGTACTCCGCGAGCCCGAGGTAATACTCGAGCCCGTCCTTGGGCGTGACCATGCCGGCTATGGCGATGGTGAGCTCGTCGCCGGCAGCCGTGGCGGAAGGCTCTTGGCTTCGCGGTACGTCCGAGCCTTCTCCCGAGGCGCATGCTGTCAAGAGAAGCATCACGAGCAACGCACCTGCGACAATCCCAGCCACAGACGTGATCCTCGACCGACGAATCCGATCCACCTGAGCATCGACGCTCATGACAACGCCTCCTCGATTGGAACGGGTCGCCCGATGTGGTAGCCCTGCGCGTAATCCATCCCCAGCTCGGCGACCACACGCAGCGTGTCTTCGTCCTCCACACACTCGGCGAGTACCTCCACCCCCAGACCGCGACACATCTCAAGGATACCGCTCACGAGGCACCTGTCCTCCTCGCTCTGCGCGAGACCACGAACGTAGCTGCCGTCGATCTTCAGGCAGTCCACGGGCAGATGTTTGAGGTAGTAGAACGAGGAGAAGCCCGTTCCGAAATCGTCCAGAGAGAACCGGCAGCCGAGCTCCTTCAACCCGCGAATGAGCCACTGGGCCCGCGACATGTCGGCGATGGCAGCGGTCTCTGTGATCTCAAAGCCGAGACGTGAGGGATCGACCCCGGAACGCGTGAGTTCATCTGAGACGAGCTGCAAGAGACCGGCATCCGAGAACGCCTTGCCCGACAGGTTCACCTCAAGCGACTTCAGTCCCGAGTCCTCGGCCTCGAGAATCGCCACCGCGCGCCGCAGCATCCAGTGGTCGATTTCGGTCGATCAACCCGAGGCGTTCTGCCACAGGAAGGAAGTCCGACGGCGGGTAGACGCCATCGACACCCTTGCGCATGCGGATGAGGAGCTCGTGGCTGCAGATACTGTTGTCGCGCATGTCCATGATCGGCTGAGCGCAAACCACGAAGTCGTCACAGGCCAGCGCTCTGTTCAGCCGGTCATTCCAGGTCATACGCGACACATGCAGCTGCTTGGTCTCACGGTGCTCGCTGACGTAGACCATCGAGCGGCCCCCGTCCTTGGCGCGATACATCGCCGCGTCTGCGTTCGAAAGCACCTCTTGGACGGTCGAGCCGTCCTCTGGGAAGAACACGACCCCGACACTCGCGCCGATTCGGACCGACCGTCCAGCGACCGCGAACGTGAAGGCTACGATCGAGTTCAGTATGCGTTCGGCGGCGGCCTCCGCCTCTTGGCGAGCAACCCGCGGCATCATCACGGCGAACTCATCGCCTCCGACTCGGGCCAGCAGGCTCGAACCCCGAAGGTTGCGCTTCAGCACGGTGGACAGTTGCACGAGCGTCTCGTCGCCGGCGCGATGCCCCAGTGTGTCGTTGATGTCCTTGAAGTCATCTAGGTCGAGCCACAACACGGCCCCCTCGGTGCCGTTCCTCATGGCGTCGGCAAGCTCGCGTTCGAGTGCCGACTCGAAGGCCCGACGGTTCGCCATACCCGTCAGGGCATCATGCGTCGCCAGATAGATGAGCTGCTGTTCGAAGCGCTGACGCTCCGTGATGTCCCGGGCGATCCACTGCGTTCCAACGTGTTCCTCGCCCGCATCGGTGTACGCTGATGCCCGCAATTCCACGGGCACCGGATCTCGACCCGGCACGACGAATGCCGCCTCAAGGGCCCACGTATCGCCGCGCCGAGGCGACTTGAGAAGTCGCCGAACGTGCTCGACGTAGTCCTCGGCAACAAGCGTCTCGAACCGCGTGCCGACCAGTTCGAAACGAGCCCGGCCGAGCAGTTCAGCCGCTCTCTCGTTCACCAGCCTGATAGCGCCGTCGCGATCGACCGAGAACACGGCGTCGGCCAAGCGCTCGACCAGTTCACGATGCTGCAGCTCGGAGAGCCAGAGCTCCCTCGTCCGCATCTCGACGCGTACCTCCAGCTCACGGCGTGACTCGCGCAGGTCCTGCTCTGCGCGCTCGAGCGACTCCAACATCGTGTTGATGCTATCTGCCAGCTCACCCAACTCGCCGCCTTCGATACCGGAGACCCGCGGCAGGCTGTCATCGCCAGGCTCGATGGTTCGAACCTGCTCACTGAGTCGGGACAACGGTCCAACGACCGCCCAGTCAATCATCACGAAGACCGTGACTGTCGCCGCGATACAGACGAGCAGCAGGGACGCCGCCGCGCCGGTGAGCGCAGCTTTGAGGCTCTCGTTCACGACCCGGCGTGTGGTCGCCCGGACGAGGAGCGCCGGCTCGCCCTGGATTCCGGATGCCAGCGCGTACGACGACATGGACTCGGTGTCATCGGGGTGCCACCACACTACCCACGCCTGGTCGGACTCTCGGGGTCCGGATGGTGCTGCGCCCTCAGGCGCTGCGGCAGGCGGCTCCAGGGTCGACAGACTCAGCCCCGTGGCCTGAGATAGATGGTCATCAACCGAATCGCTCACGTACCGACCGACGACCGCCGTGCCCTTGG
This sequence comes from uncultured Coriobacteriia bacterium, assembly GCA_963803785.1. GTDB lineage: Bacteria > Actinomycetota > Coriobacteriia > Anaerosomatales > JAAXUF01 > CAWDNM01. The sequence continues at coordinate 122,127 of CAWDNM010000005.1, read as the reverse complement.
GAACCGAGTACTGGTCACGCGTCGTCACCGGCCTGGCTGCGACGATGGCCATGCCGTCGGGGAGGCGCATGAGACCCGAGACCCCGCCGCGCGGGTCACCGGGTGTCCGGAGATACTCGGCCCCGCTGATGGCGCTGGCGAGATCAGCGCTCACTGCCACGCCCGACTCGAGGTCAAGATCGATTGCTCGTGAGGCGATCACCGAGCCCGATTCGTCCAGAAGGATGACGAAATCGAGCTTCTTCCTGGCGAGCGCCTGTTCGGACAGCTCCTCTGCGATCAGGCGTGGGTCACGCGACTGTACGTAGTCGTACGTCGAATCGCGAGCACTGAGCGAGACGGCGAAATCATCAACTTCGGTGATCTGCGCGGACACGGCGTCGGCCGCCCTGCTCGCGATCATCTTCGCCTCTTGGCTCTCGATTTCACCCAAGCGAGTGCTGAGCGTGAGGTACGCACCGCCGAGCAGCAGGACATAGAGCGTGAGCATCGTCAGGCCAACGACAAGCAGCGTCTTGGCCCGAAGCATCACGAATCCCACCCCCCGACATGACTCCACCCACGCGGAAGAACACGAACCCCTCAATCAATCTACCCCATGCGCCTCACGAGCGAAGTGACGGCGCCCACCGAGCACGGCGCGCGCCCGTCCCCGCGTCCCAAGGCCGGCCGGTCAGGGCTCGCCGTCGCGCGAACAGACCCGCATGCGTTATGCGGCACCACACGGTATCCCGGCCGGCGGCCCTTCGCGCCTGTCGAGTTCGGGGGTTGCTGCGCAAGCGCCCTAGGTCGAAGGGGTCTCGGGCGCCGCAGACGTGCCCCACACCTCGTCGAACAGCCCCCTCACCACCGAGAACAGCTCACCTGCTCGGCCACGCACGGGAGCGGCTCCGCCGAACGCGTTGGTGAAGAACGCCTCGTCGGCACTTTCGAATCGTTGCCAGGAGAATCCGCTCGATGCGGATGTCGAGGCCCGCGCGTTCGGCCTCGCGAGGACGAACGCGCGCGAAACGCTGGGGATGGCGGGCGGCGCCGGAGGCGTGATGAGCACACCGCGCTCGCGATCCAGACGCACGAAGTGGAGCCGTCGATGACCATGCCGTCGGAGTCGACGAAGACGGCCTGGTGGGCCTTCGCCAGCTCGGCGTCGTGATGGGCCGCGTCCCAGTAGCGGCGGTCGTCGGGCTTGGCGGGAGTCAGCCGGCAGCGGCGGCGGCGTGGTGACGTCCACGCGCGCGATGCGAACGCCGCCCACCACGTCGAGCGAGGACAGCCGCTGGGCGACGTCGACCTCGAACGTCGCCGTCGGGCTGCACGACCACCGTGAGCCGAGCACGCCGGGTGGCAGTCCCGGCCCACTCGGCGGCCGCCCGGCGACCCGCGCGTCGATTGCGACGAGCACGCGTTCCGGCACGCCGCCGCCGGCGAGGCGGGCGCGGTGGTACGGCCACAGCGGCACGACGCCGCCGGCGACTGCGGCAGGTCTCCTTGAGAGCGACGGTGAGCGCCGTCGCGCTCGAGGGCGGGCCGACAGCTGACGCTCGGACCGCTTCTTGCGCCGCGCATGCGAGGGCGCTTGGCCCCAGCAGCGGCTGCGTCTTCAGCACGCTCTCAGCCCACTCCGTCTGCGGATCCGACTCGACCGTGATGCCGCAGCCTGTCCCGTAGCGGAGAAGCGAGCCGCCGACGCGGCGTCTCACTCCCCTGCGCTTCGCGGAGTTCTGCAGTCCGTATAAGCACCGAGGAGTCGAGCTCTCCCGGCATCGCCACGACGAGCGAGCCCGTGTACGCGCCGCGCTCGCCGCACTCGAGCTCCTCGGCGATGCGCATGGCGGCGATCTTGGGCGCTCCGGTCACCGAGCCGCACGGGAACGTCGCCTCGAGGAGGTCGCCCAGGGTCGCGTCGTCGCGCATGAGCCCCCGAACGCTGCTGACCGCCTGGTGGCAGTAGCTCGTGGTCTCGAGCTCGTACAGCGGGTCGACGCGCACGCTCCCGGGGACGCAGACGCGTCCGATGTCGTTGCGCTCGAGGTCGACCACCATCACGTGCTCCGCCCGCTCCTTCGCCGAGCCGAGCAGGTCGGCCACGAGCGCCGCATCCTCCGCGGCCGTCTCGCCGCGCGGGCGGGTTCCCTTCACCGGCGTGATCTCGACCTCGTGTCCGGTGAGCCGCACGAACCGCTCCGGCGATGCCGAGACGATCGCGGCGCCACCGTCGCCGGGCAACCACGCCGCTGCCATCGTCGCAGGCGCGCGCTCGGTCAGCGCGGCGAACAGCTCGGGCGCCGAGAGCTCGGTCGTCGCGGTGATGGTGCGCGTGAGGTTGAGCACGTAGACGTCGCCCCGCTTGATGGCCTCGCGGGTGGCGCAGACTGCGGCTTCGAATGCGTGCTGGTCGAGTGAGGTGGAGAGCGGCGCTGCGAGCGGCAACCCGAGCGGCGGCGTTGCGACGCCGGCAGCGCGTCCGTCCGATCCGGCCGCGTGTCCGGGCCCGGCGGTGGTGCCGAACGCTGCCTCCTGCGGCGGCAGCGCGGGCCACCCGTCCACCGGCTCGCTCCCCCACCAGCGCCAGCCGTGCGCGGTGAGCTCGGCGCCGCGCTCGTAGAGCGCCCAGCGCACGTCACCGGAGTACGGCAGCAGCGCGACTGCGAGGAGCGGGGCTCGCGCGCTGTGCGCGCGTTCGAGCACGGCGCCGGCGGCATGGAGGGCTTCGGGACCGTTTCCCGCTAGCGTGCCGCCGTCGACGGGGTCGAACGCCACGATCGCGCGTCCGCGGAACCAGCCGCGGGCGCCGTCAGGCGCCAGGACGAGCGGGCGGCGGTGCGCGAGCGTGGCGAGCCACGCGGGCGGGCGGGCGGTCACGCGGGCGAGATCCGCACCTTGCGGCCGACGATCTCGATGCGGTCGGTCGCGATGAGCTGCAGCACCTTCGGGTAGATGCGGTGCTCGACCTCGTGGATCTTGGCCTCGAGGGTCTGGATGGTGTCGTCCTCGGCGATGATGACGGGCTCCTGGGCGATGATCGGGCCCTCGTCGAAGTTCTCGTTGGCGAAGTGCACCGTCACGCCGGTCACCTTCACGCCCGCCTCGAACGCGTCCTTGATGCCGTCGGCGCCCGGGAAGCTGGGCAGCAGCGCCGGATGGAGGTTGAGCACGCGGTTCGGGAAGAAGTCGAGGACCTCCTTGCCCAGAAGCCGCATGTAGCCGGCCATCACGACGACGTCGACGAGCTTCTCTCGGAGGATGTCTCGGATGGCGGCGTTGTAGTCGCGAATCGAGGGGTAGCGGCCGCGGTCGATGTAGACGCCCTCGATGTTGTGCTCCTTGGCGCGGACCAGGCCGCGTGCGCCCTCGTGGTTGCTGATGACGACGGCGATGTCGGCTTCGAGCTCGCCTGCCTCGCACGCGTCGATGATCGCCTGCAAGTTGGTGCCCGAGCCGCTGATGAGCACGCCGATGCGCATCCTGCGCTGGATCATCGGTAGGTCACCTTCCCCTCGCCGGCCACGATCTCGCCGACCTCGAAGACCTTCTCCCCCGCCTCGCGAAGCACGGCCGCCGCTTCCGGCGCCGCCTTCGCGTCAAGAACGATCATCAGCCCGAGGCCCATGTTGAAGGTGCGGTACGCCTCGTCATCGGGCAGCGCGGCGGCCTCGACCGCCAGTTCGATGACGCGCGGCACCGGCCAGCTGCCGCGCACGACGAGCGCGTCGGCATCCGCCGGCAACACGCGGTCGAGGTTCTCGGAGATGCCGCCGCCGGTGATGTGCGCGAGCGCCTTCACCGGCACATCGGCCGCGAGCAGAGCCTTCACTGCGGTCGCGTAGATGCGGGTCGGGGTGAGCAGCGCGTCGCCGAGCGTCTCGCCGCCCAGGTCCACCCGCGGGAGCTCGAGCTCGGCCTCGTGGCCGTCGACGAGCACGCGGCGCACGAGCGAGAAGCCGTTGGAGTGCAGCCCGCTCGACGCGAGCCCCAGCACGACGTCGCCGGGCGCGACCTGCGAGCCGTCGATCATCTTCGGCCGGTCGACCACGCCCACGCAGAAGCCGGACAGGTCGTACTCGTCGGGCTCCATCGAGCCGGGGTGCTCGGCGATCTCGCCACCGATGAGCGAGCAGCCGGCCTGCCGGCAGCCCTCGGCGATGCCTTCGACCACGGAGCCCACCAGCTCGCTGTCGAGCTTGCCGATCGCGACGTAGTCGAGGAAGAACAGCGGCTCGGCGCCGGTGACGAGGATGTCGTTCGCGCACATCGCCACGAGGTCGATACCCACCGTGTCGTGCTTGCCGAGCAGCTGCGCGACCATGAGCTTGGTGCCCACGCCGTCGGTGCCGGAGACCATGATCGGCTCGGCCATGTCCTTGAACGCCGCCGCCGAGAACAGCCCGCCGAAACCCGCCGATGTCGCCGATGACCTCGGGGCGGTAGGTGGAGCGGACAGCGTCGCGGATGCGGTCGACAGCGCGACCGCCCTCGGCGGTGTCGACGCCTGCGTCGCGGTAGGTGATGGGGCGGCGGGGAGTATCGTCAGGCATGGGATCCTCGCTGGTCGGGCGTGGACGGGACTGGCGCGAGCGGCCACGAAGGTGATTCTACCAGTGCCGGCCCGCTGTCAGAGGCCGCGATACACAAGCCGCACTCTACAGCTTGCCATCGCGCTTGAGCGCCATCACGAACTCACCGTACGGGACGGTCTGCTCGGCGGCGCGGTCTTCGAGGGCCGCGAGATCCTCGGCGTCCTCGACGAGAGAGCGGCGCACGGCGCCGTTGACGAGATCCGAGATGCTGCAGTCAGCTTCGACCGCCTTGAGCCGCAGGGCGCGGTGAAGGTCGGGCGCGAGATAGACGGTGGTGCGACGAGCGTCTGCCATGGGAATCACCTCCCTGCGAACGTCAACGCCATGACGCTATAACTCACGACGCTCGCCTAGCCCACCGACCCCGGGTGACGCCCTGTCTCGCGCGCGAGCACGGCAAGGACGAAGGCGTTCAGGCTGACGCCCTCGAGAGAGGCAATGCGCACCAGATCGCGGTGAACGGACGCTCCAACTCTGACCACGAACTTCCCGCTGTAGTCATCGGTTTCGCGCGGTTCTGGCACGGTGGCGCCTGACTCGTGCGCGGCTTCAAGCCACAGTGCCTTCGCCTCTTGGATTGAGCTATAGGCTTCGTCCAACGTGTTGCCGCTCGACTCACACCCAGGGAGCTCGGGCACTCGGGCGAAATACCCGAGTTCGTCGCGCGTGATCTCAACGGCATAGTCCCTATCCACCGTCACTGGCGAGCTTGATGTCGTGACCATGTGCGCCTCCTGCCATACCATCACCGCGTGTCTGGGTCCCACAACTCGAACGCCTGCAGGCAGTGCTTGACCGCTTTCGGATGAACGAACCGCCCCGGTCCTGGCTTCTTGAGCGTGTAGAGCACGCCCGCTCGAACGGCAACGCAGTGACTCCCGCGGCCCTGACGAATGACAACGCCGCGTGACTCGAGCACACGCTTCAGATCGCCGAAGCGGACCGCGCGCGGGTTCGCCCGCATCTCCCGAAGCAGCTTGTCGAGTTGGCTCACTCCGCCTCCTGATAGTACTACATTTGATATCACTCGTGGAACTCACGACTCCCGCGCTGAAGGCAGTACAAGAGAAGGGAGCCCCGCGTTGATTCTCGCGGGACTCCCTGATCAGACTCTGAACGAACTACAACCTGGCCCTACCGGCGCAGAAGGCGCCCCCTACTTGCACCCTTCGAGCGCGAGCTTGCCCGACTTGACCGACTCGGGGATGTCGATCGGGTACTCGCCGTCGAAGCACGCCAGGCAGAAGTCGTCCTTCGCGGTGCCGGTCGCCTCAACCATCGCGCCCAGCGACAGGTACGCGAGCGAGTCCGCGCCGATGTGCTCGGCGATCTCCTCGACGGTCAGGCGCGAGGCGATGAGCTGCTCCTGCGAGTCGGTGTCGATGCCGTAGAAGCACGGCCACACGACCGGCGGCGAGGTGATACGCATGTGCACCTCGAGTGCGCCCGCCTCGCGCAGGAGCGCGACGAGCTTCTTGGTGGTGTTGCCGCGCACGATCGAGTCGTCGACCACGATGAGGCGCTTGCCTCGGATGGCGTGCTTGAGCGGGTTGAGCTTGAGCTTGATGCCCTGCTGGCGGATCGTCTGGCTCGGCGAGATGAAGGTGCGGCCGACGTAGCGGTTCTTCGCGAGACCCTCGCCGTACGGCACGCTACCGGCCGAGGCGTACCCGACCGCCGCGGGGATGCCGGAGTCCGGGACCCCCATCACCATGTCGGCCTCGACCGGCGACTCGACGGCCAGCGCGGCACCCATGCGGTGGCGCGCCTCGTAGAGCGAGCAGTCGCCCATCTCGGAGTCGGGGCGGGCGAAGTAGACGTACTCGAACATGCACAGCGAGGACTTCTCGGAGGGGATGGCCTGCTCGGCCTCGATGCCCGCGGCGCTGATCTTGAGCATCTCACCGGGAGCGACGTCGCGCAGGTACTCGGCGCCCACGATGTCGAGCGCGCATGTCTCGCTGGCGACGACCCACCCGCGATCGTCGAGCTTGCCCAGGACGAGCGGGCGCACGCCGTGGGGATCGCGGAACGCGTAGACGGCGTTTTCGGTGGTGAGGACGACGGCGTAGGCGCCGGTGATGAGCTTCATGGTCTCGCGGATGCCCTCGCGGATGTGGTTCGTCTTCTGCGTGAAGTAGCCCACGAGCGTGGTCATGACCTCGGAGTCGGTGGTCGAGCGGAAGCGGATGCCCTGCACCAGCAGCGCGTCACGCAGCTCGCTCGTGTTCACCAGGTTGCCGTTGTGCGCGAGCGCGATGACCTGGTGCCCGATCGCCGAGAGGTGCGGCTGCGCGTTCTCCCAGCTCGTGGACGAGCCGGTGGTCGAGTAGCGCGTGTGGCCGATGGCGACGTCCCCGGGAAGCGAGTCGAGGTCGCTCTCCTTGAAGACGCGCGAGACGAGGCCGAGGTTCTTGGTCACCGTGACGGTGTCGTTGTCGCCCACCGCGATGCCGGCCGACTCCTGGCCGCGGTGCTGCAGGGCGTGCAGGCCGAAGTAGGTCAGGCGGGCAACGTCTTCGCCCGGCGCGTACACCGCGAAGACCCCGCAGGCCTCTTCGGGGTGGTCGGGGCGGTCTTCGAGGAGGTCGTCCTCGGCAAGATCACGCATCATGCGAAATAGGGCCTCACGTCGCACGGAAAGGGTGGGAACGCGCGTAGTCTAGCACGGATTCGCACCGAAAGTGCTGTGGGTGTTGTCCGTCGCCGTACGCCTAGCGCACCTTGAAGTACTTCCTGGCGCTGTAGCTGGTCTGATGGTCCGCGTCCCTGTGGTAGATCCGCACATACCAGCTTCCCGCCGAGGACAACTTGACGGCCTTCTTGAACTTCGTCGCGCCGTACGGGACCGAGACCGTGACCGTTGTCTTCGGGCTCGACGGATACCCCTTGGAGCCCTTGCGGAAGAACTGCAGCTTCACTGATGTCGCGAACTCGTGCGAAGGCAGCGTGCCCGACACGTAGAACTTGCGCTTGCGAACGGGCTTGGACTTGCTCAGCGTCGGAGTACCCAGCTTGGCCGGGATTCCGCCCAACCGCGTCCACGTGGCGCCGGAGTTGCGCGACACGAACGCGCCTCCCCAGCCGCCTGAGTAGGTGCCGCCGATCACGGTGAACACGGTGCGGTCGACAGCGAAGTTGGGCGAGTAGTCGATGTCCTCCATCCATTGCCCGGCCAAGCCCGCTCTGCGACGAAGACCATGTCACGCCGCCGTTCGTGGAGCGCCCCAGAAGCGGAGTGCCTACCGAACGCGAGCCGCCGGCGAGCAGCGTCGAGTCCGTCACGAAGCGCGGCGACGAGATGATCGCGATGGTCGGAATCACGCCGAACTGATCGGCGATCTTGGTGAAATTGCGCCCCGCCGTCGGTCGAACGGAAGACCGTGCCGGCCTGTCGTGAGCCCAGACCGTCCGATCGACAGCGAAGTTGGACGAGAAGCAGACGTCATCGAAGCCTATGCCCCACGACCATTGAGCGTCGACAGGTTCCACGACGCGCCTCGATTACTCGAATAGGCGATCGAGTCGTTGTAGCCCTGGGCGCCGACGACATAGCCGTCCGAGCCGAACGACGGCGAGATGCTGAAGTTGTTGAGTCGCCATCAGATAGATGCCGACGGGCGGCGTGATCTTCGATCCAGCTGCCGCCGGCATTAGTGGACTTGTACAGGTCGGTGTTCACCATCGCGAGAAGCGTCTTGTCCGCCGCGAACCCCGGCGAGATGCGCAGCCTGTACGGAATCGCGTCGGTAGGCAGGCCACTCGTGAGCTTCTGCCACGTCGCGCCCCTGTTGACGGACCGGTAGATGCCTGCTCCGACGCCGTAGATGTTGCCCTTCGAGGCGACGAAGAGCGTCTTGTCGGCTGCGAATGCCGGGGATATGGCGATGTCCTCGATATCCTTGGGCGCGGCGGTGAGCAACGAGAAGCTCGAGCCGCCGTTGGTGCTCTTCCACATGAAGTAGTAGCCACCGACAAACAGCGTACGGTCGGTCTTGTACGCCGGTGACACAGCGAGCGACTGGGCCTTGTCGCTCTTTCCGGGAGCGAGGTCCGCCGTTGCAGTGGCAGGCAGTGCCGCCACCGCCACCAGCATGCAAACAGGCACGAACGCGCGCGCCAGTCTCAGTGCCCCTGTTCGCTTCATGACTCAACCGCCCTCCCCGAGGTGTCCCCTGCCCTAGAGCCTATGTACCGCCATACCGCCAAAACCGCACACACAACGATGACCGCGACGTAGATTCCCGGATACAGCCACCCGGGCGCACCGAAGCCGTCCTCGATCCAGCGCAGCGGGTGTAGCGCCAGCCGCACCGCCGAGAACCCCGCCGCGGTCACCAGGAACGCCACCCCCGAAGGCGCCCTGCTCCCCAGCGCGAACGCCACAGCACCGATCACCAGCGCCGCGCCAACCTCGAACAGCTGAGTCGGCAGCACCGGCGGCACCGGGCCGAGAATCCCGGCGGTCCCCGCGAGCAGTTGCGCGCCGTGCGCCGGGCTCCCAAGCGGGAACACCACACCGAGCGGTCCCTGCGTCGCAACACCGTGGCAGCACCCCGCGCAGTAGCAGCCGACCTTCGCGAACGCGATGCCCAGCGCGATGCCCGGAGCCGCTGCATCAGCGAGCCGCCAGAGGTCGACCCGCAGCAGACGTGCCGCAACCGCCGCGACGATGACGGCCGCCGTCAGCCCGCCGTAGAGCGCCAAGCCGCTCGCGCCGGAGTCGAGTGCGGCTGCCGGGTCTTCTCGGAAGAGTGGCGCGAACGTCGCCACGTGCAGCAGACGCGCGCCGAGAGGCACGGCCGCCACGGCGAGCGCGAAGACGGCTGCCGAGCGCCCGAGCGGGAGCCCGCGCGACGCTGCGCCAGGGCGAGCGCGAGAGCGACGCCGGCGACCAGCCCCGTGACCAGCATCGCCGTGTAGGCCTGCAGCTGCACGTGCATGCCGGCGATGACGCCGTCGAACAGGACGGGCAGCACGTCGGTCAGTCGCTCTTCGTCGCGGACCAGGTGCCTGACATCTTGACCGGCGTGCCCTTGTACGGGAGCGTGAACGAGCCGCCAAGCGCGACGCCGCCCTCTTTGCGGAGCTTGGCCGTGCCGTTCAGGGTCAGCGCCGAGCCTTCGCTGACGAGGCGCATCGTGATCTTGCCGGCGTTGTACTCGCACGAACCGGAGACGTTGCCCTCTTTGCCGATCATGGTGACGCGACCACCCGATGCATTGACCTTGAGCGTTATCGGCTGCTGCTTGCCCTCCAGCGACTTGAAGATCTCGATGCACTTCGCGTCCTCGGCGGTCTTCTCGGAACCCTCGGGTATGTCGACCTTGGTCACGGTCAGGCTGCCCTTGTACGTGCCGTTGACCTGCTCGGGATCGGGCGCGATGGCGAGGGCCTGGTTCACGAAGTCAGTGAGCCACGCGTCGGTGATGCCGGCGGCCACCAGGTTCTCCACGAAGTCGGCGACCGAGGCGCCCATCACCGTGGTTCCCGCTTCGAGGTAGCCTTGTCCGCCGTTTGCGAAGCCCTTCTTGACGAGGTCGGCCCACGAACTCGAGATCGTCCCCTTGAGGTCCTTCCACCACTGGCTTCCGCCCGACGCGATCAGGTCGCGCATGTTCTTCATGATCTGGTCGCGGGTCGCAGCGAGTGCCTTTGCGGTCTGCTCGGCGACTTCGAGCTTGATGCTGTCGCTGATGAGCTTGTCGACGGCGGCCGGAGCGAGCCCCTTGGCCGCAAGCGTCGCACGCAACGCCGCCTCGAGCTCCTTGCGCTGCGCCGCGTTGGCAGCCGAGCGGCCCAGATTGAGCATCGACTGGCCGAGCTGCTTCATCCCCTCGTACGCGCCCTTGGTCATGCCGGGGATCTGGCTCGCCTTGATGATGATCTTGCTGCCACCGATGGCGCCCAGGCCGATGTCGACGATGCCCGAGACGACATCGGCGGTCGACGAGCCCTTGCTGCCGACCTTGTAGATGCCTTTCGCCATGCCGGTGAACATGCCGACGGTGGTCTTCGTGATGCCGTTGGCTGCCCAGCTCGACCAGCTCGCGATGGTCTTCTGCGTCGATCCGGAGGCGCCCGCCTGGTTCGCGCCCCACACCAGTACCGTACTCACCGCACCGCCGGCAACATCGCCGGCGCCCTTCTCGACGCTCTCGATGTACTCGCCGGCGGTCTTGATGGTGGAGGCGCCGGACATCCCCTTGTTGTATGCGCCGATCGCGTCCTTGCACGCGCCTGCCACGATGTCGGCCGTGTCCTTGGACGAGTTGCCGTACCAGATGCCGGCGCCCACCGCGGTGATCGTCTGCACGCCGACCCCGGCAGTGTCGATGACCACGCCCACGCCGGTCTTCGCCTTGCCGAACGCCGACTTCACGCCGCCCCACGCCTTGGAGAGGTAGCCCTCCTTGCTCGCCGCGGCGACCTGCGGTGTCTCGGTGAGCACCGCGACCGCCTTGCCGTACTCACCGCCCGGCGTGTAGCCCTCGGCCGCGTAGGCCTCGTCGACGCCGAAGGGGTTGAAGTCCGTGCGCGGGTTGTCGGCTTGCACGATGTCGGTCGCGTTCGACGAGGCGATGTCGTTCTTGAGCTCGCCCACCCACCAGGCGTACCCGTCGTAGAGCGTCTTGATGTCCGCAACGTCTTGCTCCGTCACGCCATCGCGCGCGGCGAGTCCTGCCACGACCGGCTTGAGCTTGGCGAGCTCGCTCTCCATGTAGCCCACCGACTCCACCGCGAAGTAGTGATCCGCCGAGGAGATCCGCTTGAGCCCGTCATCCACCCGAGCGAGCTTCTCGGCGACGGGCTCGAGCGCTGTCGCGGCCGCCGCGAAGTCCTTCTCCATCGCGGCGTCGAGTGCGGCGTTGGCCGTCTTCGCCTTCGCGTTGCCGCCCTGCTGCGCCAGAGCGACCGCCGAGAACCCCGCGATCTGGTTGAGGTCCTCAAGGTAGAGACCGGCGAGTTCGGCCGACTTGGCGACCGCGAGGTAGTCCATGAACGCGCGGGTGAACGCCTTGGTCGGCTGCACCTCGGGATTCGCGAGCGCCTGGTACGCGGACTGAGCGATCGCCTGCTTGAGCGTGTTGCTCACCAGCGCCTGCAAGGTGGCCCCCGCGTACGCGTCGGTGGAGCTGTCAGCGACCTTGAGTTCGTCGAGGTAGTTGACGTAGTCCGCGCGGACCTTCGCCATCGCCGGCTGAGCTGCGACGCAGGCATCGACCAGCGCCTGCGCGTCGGCCGACAGCGCCTTGACCTTCGCTGCGCGCGCCGTGTCGTACTCGGCGGTGTTTTGCGAGGGGAGCATTCGGCTGCCCGGTAGAGCGGGCCGCCGCACATCGCCGTTTCCGCGGTGTCGTTGGCGACGAACGAATCGATGTTGGCTTCGTTGACGTCGTACTCGGTGGTGAAGGGCGTTGCAGGCTCCTGCTTCGACGCGCAACCCGCGAGCATCGGCATCAGGAGTGCCAGCACCAACAGGGCTGAGAGCGTTCGCTTCATCGTGAGTTCCCTTCCCCACACTCACCACATGCCTGTGCGGCCTACCAACTGCTCCACTTGATGCCATCGACCTTCGGGCCGTCCGTATCGGTCATCACCACGACGTACGTGGTCTTCTCGGGACCCGAGTTCCACTGCTCCAGCACGCGGACCTTCATCGTGTCGCCCTTCGCAGTCGCGTCCTGGACCTCGAAGGAGATCAGCACATCCGGGCCGGGGCTGAACCACGTCTTGTCGTTGCTGACGTCGGCGAGCATGTTCTTCGTGACGAGGGCCAGCGCTTCGCTCTGCTTCTTGCGCCGCATCGCGTCGAGCATGCGGCCCACCGTGTCGATCGCGTCTTCCTGCGTGAGCGCCGATGCAGCAGGGGCCGCGGCCGGCGCAGACGGGGCGGGCTCGGCGGGCGGCTCGGGATTCGTGGGGACCGGCTCGGATGTGGCGCTGGACTCGACGCCCGCGCTCGCATTCGCGCTCGCCGGGATCGTGTTGGGATCGAACGGCTCCGCATCGAACCCGAGCGAACCCGGATCCGCCGAGGACACCGTCGCTACGCGCTTCATGGGGAGCAGGACGAAGAACGCGACCGCGCCGCCGATGAGTGCGAGGACCAGCACGCCGATCAGGATCGCGGCCCACACGGGGAAGCTGCGCTTGGGGGGAGCCGCCGCGGCGGCAGTCGGTGCAGCGGTGGACGTCACAGGTGGCGGCGGTGCATGCGGCGGCGGTGCAGGCTGCGAGGCCTCAGGCGCGGGCGCGGCAGCGACCGCCTCCGCCTCGCCGACCGGCGCCCCGCACGCGCGGCAGAACGCATCGCCCGGCGGCACCTCTCGGCCGCACTTCCCACAGAATGCCATGGTCTCCCCTTCCCTCCCGCTCGGGTTGAGGCGCCGTGCGCAGCAGCCCCTCTACCCCTCGTGCAGCTGCTCGCTAACAACCTCGCCGTGCACGAGCCGCTCGAGCGTCGGCTCGAACGCGCCGGCAAGCGTCTCGACCGGGACGTCCAGCCGCTCGCAGATGCTGAGCGCGTCGCCGCCGACGGTACCGATGACGCTGTACGGCACCTCGTGGTTGAGCAGGATCGTCACGAACTCCTCGGCGTCGGCGTCCGTGACGGTCGCGACGATGCGCGACTGGGTCTCGCCGAACAGCGAGGCGGTGGGGTGCAGGCCGTCGTGGAGGTGGATGTCGGCGCCGATGCGGCCGGCGATGCAGCACTCCGCGAGCGCGACCGCGATACCGCCTTCCGAGCAGTCGTGCGCGCTCTTGACGATGCGCGCGCTGATGCCCTCGCGGATGGCCTCCTGCACGTCGCGCTCGAGGTTGAGGTCGAGCGCCGGCGGACTACCCGCGACCATGCCATGCGCGACCTTCAGGTACTCGCTGCCGCCAAGCTCCTCGAGCGACTCGCCGAGGAGGAACACCACGTCGCCCGCGTCCTTGAAGCTCGCCGTCGCGTGCTTGGTGACGTCGCTCATCACGCCGACGAGGCCGACGGTGGGCGTGGGGTAGATCGGCGAGCCGAAGCTCTCGTTGTAGAAGCTCACGTTGCCGCGAGATGACCGGGATGCCCCACGCCTTGCACGCGTCGGACAGGCCGCGGATGGCCTCGTGGAAGGTCCAGAACACCTCGGGCTTCTCGGGATTGCCGAAGTTGAGGCAGTCGGTGATCGCGGCGGGGTCGCCACCGGCGCAGGAGACGTTGCGGGCGGCCTCGGCGAGCGCGATCTGCGCGCCCACGTACGGGTCGAGGTAGCAGTAGCGCCCGTTGCAGTCGCTCGAGACCGCGATGCCGCGGCCGTCGTCGCCGATGCGCAGAACGGCGGCGTCGCTTCCCGGCAGGACCACGGTGTTGAGGATGACCTGGTGGTCGTACTGCTCCCAGATCCAGCGGCGCGAGCAGATGTTGGGGCTCGCGAGCAGGCGCAGAAGCGTGGCGCCGAGGTCGGCGGGCTCGGTGGGCATGTCGAGCGTGAGCGGGTCGAACGCCTGGACCTCGTCGAGGTAGGCGGGGCGGGTCATCGCTGGGTCGTAGATGGGTGCGTCGCCCGCGAGCGTGGATGCGGGCATGTCGGCGACGACCTCGTCGCCCTGACGGACCACGAACCGGCCGGTGTCGGTCACGGTGCCGATGACCGTCGAGCGCAGGCCCCACTTCGTGCAGATCGCCTGCGCGGCCTCGAGCTTCTCGGGCTCGAGCACGCCGACCATGCGCTCCTGCGACTCGCTGACCATGAACTCGAACGGCTGCATCTCGTCTTCGCGCGCCGGGATCTTCTCCACGTCGATGTCGACGCCGGCACCGCCGCGGTCGGCCATCTCGCTGATGGAGCTGGTCAGCCCGGCAGCTCCGCAGTCGCCGAGACCAACGAGCAGCCCGTCCTTGAGCAGCTCGAGGCATGCCTCGATGAGCAGCTTCTCCTCGAACGGGTCGCCCACCTGGACGGCGGGGCGCTTGTCCTCGGCACGCTCGTCGAACTCCTGACTCGCAAGCACCGACGCACCGCCGATTCCGTCTCGGCCGGTGGTCGAGCCGATGAGCAGCACCAGGTTGCCGGCGCCGGTGGCGGTGGCGCGGATGATCTCGTCGTCGCGCATGACGCCGAGTGACATGGCGTTGATGAGGCAGTTGCCCTCGTACGCTTCCTCGAAGTAGACCTCGCCGCCCACCGTCGGGACGCCGAGGCAGTTGCCGTAGCCGCCGATGCCGGCGACCGAGCCCTCGAAGAGGTAGCGCTGGCGCGGCTTGTCGAGCGTGCCGAAGCGCAGCGAGTTCAGGGAGGCGATGGGACGAGCGCCCATCGTGAAGATGTCGCGGATGATGCCGCCGACGCCGGTCGCCGCGCCCTGGTAGGGCTCGATGGCGCTCGGGTGGTTGTGCGACTCCATCTTGAAGGCGACCGCCCAGCCGTCACCCACGCTGATGACGCCGGCGTTCTCGCCCGGGCCCTGCAGCACGCGCGGTCCCTCGTTCGGGAACATGCGCAGCGCCTTGCGCGAGTGCTTGTAGCTGCAGTGCTCGCTCCACATGAGCGAGTACATGTAGAGCTCCGTCACGGTCGCCTGCCGCCCCAGAATCTCGACGATCTTGCCGTACTCCTCGAGCTTGAGCCCGAGCTCCTCGGCGAGTTTGGGGGCGAGGTCTTCAGACAGCGGCGCAATCGTGATCACAGAGGCTCCTTGGAGTGGGCTCGGCAGACAGGCACATGGTACCGCAACACGCAGGAGGCGGGCCCGATTGGACCCGCCCCGTTTTCGCCGTCCGGCGCGCCTGTGTGCGCGTACCCCCGCTACCGCGCGTTCCCGTTCGCCGCGAACACCTTGCGCAGCTCGGCCTCGTGCTCGGTCTTGGTCAGGATCGAGCAGCTCGTCCCCCGCCGAGAGGATCGTGTCGCCGCGCGGCACGACCACCGAACCGCTCGAGACGATCGCCATGACCTGGCTGCCCTCCGGCAGCGCCAGATCGGCGAGCCGCTTCCCAACCGCGTGCGCAGCGGTCGGGCAGCACGATCTCGTCGATGACCATGTTCTCGGCCTTGAGCCGAAGCATCGTCACGATGTCGCCCAGGCTGACGCTCTTGAGCACGTCGGCCATGATCGCGGTGTTGCTGACCGGCACGTCGACGCCGAAGCGCTCGGTGAACAGCCACGCGTTCGACGGGTTGTTGATGCGCCCGACGGTCAGCGGCGACTCGTACTCCATCTTGCCGAGCAGCGCGACGACAAGGTTGTCCTCGTCATGCCCCGTGGCGGCAACCAGCGCGTCGGCACTGCGCAGCGTCGGCCTCGTCGAGCACGTAGGGCTCGTCGCCGTCACCGCAGATGATGCGCACGCCCTCCATGAGGTCCTCGAGAACCGCGCAACGATCCAGAGTCGACCTCGATGATCGTGACCTGATGACCCTCCGCGTGGAGGGTCTTCGCCAAGTGGGAGCCGACCTTGCCGCCTCCGACGATAAGTACGTACATGACGGCCTCCTACGGTGTGGTCATCTGCTGGAACTTGTCCATCGCCGAGGTGAGTACCGCGACCTCGACGATGTCCCCGTCGTGGAGCTGCTCGTGCGATGAGGGGATGAACGAGCGCCCTGCACGCACTATCGCAAACGGGAGCGCCTCGCCGGTCATCGCGAGGTCCGCGACGGTGCGCCCCGCGATTCTCGGCGGGATGGAGATCTTCACGAGCTGTACCTCGCCGTCGCCGAGCGCCACGTCGCGCACCATGTGCGGGAAGCAGCACCAGGTTCGAGATCTCGTTGGCCGCCCACGTCACCGACGACACCGTCTGGATGCCGAGCCGGCGATAGATCTCGGCGCGCCGCGGGTCGAAGATGCGCGCGACGACCTTGGGGATGCGGTAGATCTCGCGAGCGATCGTCGCCGAGACGACGTTGGAGTTGTCGCCGCTCGTGACCGCGACGTAGGCGTCGCAGCGCGCCATCCCCGCCTTCTCGAGCACGTCGCGGTCGAACACCATGCCGCGCATGGTCGTGCCGGTGAACGACTTGCCGAGACGCCTGAACGACAGCGGATCCTTGTCGATCACCACGACCTCGTGGCGCTCGAAGGCGATCTTCGTCGCCAACTGCGCTCCGACTCGCCCGCAGCCTCCGATGATGACTTTCACGCTGACTCCCCCTCCAGTGCTGTGCGGGACGGGCGCGGCGGCGCGTCCATACTCGGTTCGTTCCCAGAAGCCTCGTCGCGCGCAATCCGCCGGCGAACGAAGAACTTGCGGATCTCGTCGGCGATCAGGAGTGTGGGCGCGAGCATGAAGCAGGAACGCCCAGTCAGGCCAGAGGCTGATCGGGCCGTGGTGGAACACCTCGCGCGAAGCGCCGGTATGTAGACGAGCGCGCAGAACATGAGCAATCTCGGACGACGATGCCCCAGAGCAGGAACGTGTTGGAGAAGAAGCCGACCTTGAAGATCGACTGCACGTTGGTGCGCTGCGCGAAGCCGTTGCCGATCTGCGTGGTCATCACCGCGCCGTGCGTCATCGTGGTCGCGAGGATGTAGACGGTCGAGCCGCCCACGGCCATCGCGCCGAAGCGAACATATCCATGCCCGGGCGCCAGCCGTAGCGTCCAGTACAGGAAGAAGAACGCCAGCATGCACGACGGCCGCCTGAATCATGCCGAGGAAGAGGTACGAGCGCAGGAGCACCTTCTTGTTGAGCGAGCCGCTCGTTGCGCGGGCGCGGCGGCCTCTTCATGATGCCCGGCTCGGGCGCCTCGGTGCCGAGCGCGAGCGCCGGCAGCATGTCCGTGCCCAGGTCGATCGCGAGGATCTGCATGACTGTCAGCGCGAGCGGAATCCGGAAGATGCACCATGAGCAGGAACGGGATGAGCTCCGGGATGTTGCTCGTGAAGATGTAGCGCGACGAACCGGCGGATGTTGTCGTAGACCGCGCGGCCCTCTTCGATGGCGTTGACGATGCTCGCGAAGTTGTCGTCCGTCAGGATCATGTCCGCAGCTTCTTTGGCGACGTCGGTGCCCGAGATGCCCATCGCGACGCCGATGTCGGCCACCTTGAGCGCCGGCGCGTCGTTGACGCCGTCGCCCGTCATCGCGACGATGTGGCCCATGCTCTTTAGCACGACCGCGATGCGCATCTTGTGCTCCGGCGACACGCGCGCGAAGAGCACGTTCTTCTCATCGAGCGCCGCGCGAGCTCCTCATCGCTCATGTCATTGAGGTCGTTGCCGGTCACGATACGGGCCTGATCGCCGCGGATGATGCCGATGCGCCGCGCGATCGACTCGGCGGTGAGGCCGTAGTCGCCGGTGATCATGATGACTTCGATGCCGGCCGTCGCGCACTCCTCGACCGCTGTCGCCACCTCGTCGCGAGGCGGATCCATCATCGCCATCAGACCGACGAACACGAGGTCCTTCTCGGTCTTGTCGGGCGAGTAGTCCTTCTCATCAGCAGCGATCGGACGGTATGCCATGGCGAGCACGCGGAGGCCCTGGCGCGCGAACTCGTCGTTCTGGGCGATGATGGTGGCACGCTCGTCCTCGGCGAGCGGCGCGTCGCCGTCGATGGTCGCGACGCGCGTGCACAGCTCGAGGACCTCCTTCGGCGCGCCCTTCACGTAGCCGATTCGACCGAACTTGTGCATGTGGATCGTGGTCATGCGCTTGCGCACGGAGTCGAACGGCAGCTCGAAGACGCGCCTGGAGCCGGCGAGCTCGGCCTCGTAGTCGAAGCCGGCCTTCTTCGCGGCGACCAGTAGCGCGGCCTCGGTCGGATCGCCGAGGATCGTCCAGCTCTCCTCCGGACTCCGCCGGCTCGATGAGGCGCGCGTTGTTGCAGAACGCGGCGGCGCGCATGAGGATCTGCAGCGCTTCTCTGCGCTCGGGGGTCAGCTCGACGCCGTCGTGGCGGAAGTCGCCGTCGGGCGCGTAGCCGCCGCCGAGCACCTCGATGCGCTGGCCGTGGACCCAGAGTCTCGCGGACGGTCATCTCGTTCTTGGTGAGCGTGCCGGTCTTGTCGGTGCAGATGACGGTCGTGCAGCCGAGCGTCTCGACCGACGAGAGCTTCTTGATGAGCGCGTTTCTGCCGGCCATTCGCTGAACGCCCATTGCGAGCGACAGGCTCACCGTCGGGCAGAAGTCCCTCGGGAACGTTGGCGACGATGATGCCGACGGCGAACACGAAACCCTCGATGAGGCTCAGGCCTGCAACGTAGTAGCCGAGGAAGAAGAAGGTGACGCCGAGACTCGTCGCCAAGTATCGCGACGAGTTGGACGACCTTGCTCATCTCCTTCTGCAGCGGGCTGAGCTCGGACTCGACGCTCTGGGTGAGCTCGGCGATCTTGCCGAACTGCGTGCCCATGCCCGGTGGCAAAGACCACGGCCCGGCCGCCGCCGTAGGCGACCGAGGTTCCGGCGAAGACCAGGTTTGGCATCTCGATCTGGGTCAGGTTCGGGTCGGTGTGCGGCGAGGCGGACTTGCGAACCGGCTCGGACTCGCCGGTGAGCGTCGCGTTGTTCGTGCGCAGCTCGTACTCCTCGATCAGCCGCGCGTCCGCCGAGATGGCGTCGCCCTCCTCGAGCACGATGAGGTCGCCGGGAACGAGCTCCGCCGCGGGAATCTGGATCGTCTTGCCGTCTCGGATCACCTTGGCGTTGCGCGGAATCATCTGCTTGAGTGCCTCGGTGGCCTTCTCGGCGCGGAACTCCTGCCAGAACGAGAAGATCGCGTTGATGAAGATGACCGCGAAGATCGCCCAGCCGAGCTCGGGCATGCTCGCCCACGAACGCGAGCGCGCCACCGACCCACAGCATGATGGCGAACAGGTGGTAGAAGTTCTCGAGGAACTTGAAGATGAGCGGGCGGCCCTTGATCTCGCGGATCTCGTTGGGGCCGTACTCGGCGAGGCGTTTGGCGGCCTCTTCCGAGGTCAGGCCGGCCTCGGTGGTCCGGAGCGACTCGACGACTTGCTCTCGGGTCTGGAGCGAACACTCGACGCCACCACAAAGCCCGTATTCCGCGTCCATGCAGGTATGCCTCTTGTCTCCGGCGGCCAGAAGCGCCGCTGTTCGCAGGTAACCTCACTAGAGTTCCCTCAAATCGAGCGGGTTCCTGCAACAGAACTGCATTCGGCTCAGATGTCTCCGGAGAATCGGAAGCCCACGCCGGGTTCGGTGAGTATGTAGCGCTGCACGTCGCCCGGAGCGCCGATCTTGCGTCGCAGATGCGAAACGTGCACACGGAGTGTCTGCGTGTCCCCCACGTACTCAGGCCCCCACACGCTCTCGAGAAGCATCCGCGACGTCACCACCCTCCCGGAGTTGCGCGCCAGAAACGCGAGGATGTCGAACTCGATGCGCGTCAGCTTCACCGGCTCCCCGCCGACGTCACCTCGCGCTTCGCGAAGTCGATGTGCAGGTCGCCGACGGTCATCTCGGCAGACGAGGGTCTCGACGCCCGCCGTGCGACGCAGCAGCGCTCGTATGCGCGCGAGCAGCTCGCCGGTCGAGAACGGCTTCGTGAGGTAGTCGT
This sequence comes from uncultured Coriobacteriia bacterium, assembly GCA_963803785.1. Lineage (GTDB taxonomy): Bacteria > Actinomycetota > Coriobacteriia > Anaerosomatales > JAAXUF01 > CAWDNM01. The sequence goes on along the minus strand of CAWDNM010000005.1, from coordinate 102,037 downwards.
CCGCGCCCAGGTCGAGCGCGGCGATCTTGTCCGCATCGGCGTTTCGCACCGAGAGAATCAGAATCGGGCCGCGGTACCATTCGCGCAGGCTGCGGCAGGCATCGAGCCCGCTCATCCCGGGCAGCGTCAGGTCGAGGACGACGATGTCCGGGGTGTGTTCGGCGGTCAGCTCGATACCCTCCTCGGCCGTGGCAGGCGAGCTCGACATCGTAGTGCCGCGCCTCGAGGACCGACTTGAGCGCCCGGCGAATCTGCTCCTCATCGTCGATCACGAGGACCCGGGCACTGCGTTCGGGCGCCGCGCTGTCAGCTCACGAGAGCTCCTTCTCGGCGGGCGGAGGGCAGTAGCATCACGAATCGTGCGCCGTGGGGCGCGACGTCTTCAACCGGAGCGTGCCGTCGTGGCTGCGGACGATCTCGCGGGCGATGACGAAGCCGAGGCCCGTGCCGGTCGGCACGTCCGGGGACGCGGCGCCGCGGTAGAACTTCTCGAAGACCCGGGACTTCTCCGCGTCGTCGATGCCGGGACCGCTATCCTCGACCCAGACGCGAACGTCTCCTCGCGCCGAGGCGCCCACGATGACCGGCGAGTCCGGCGGCGAGTACGCCAGCGCATTCTCCACGAGCTGCCCGATGGCGCGCGCGATCTGCGCGAAGTCGACGTTGACGACCGGTGGAGCTCAGCCGGCAGCTCGAAACGGACTCGCCCGCGCTTCTCGGCGGGCAAGCGTGCGAGCACCGTGCCGAGCACCTCACGAGCTCGTAGTGCTTCCAGGTGCGGTCGCCATGCATCGGACTCCAGGCGCGAGAGGTCGAGCAGGTCGCCGATGGAGCCGTTCGAGGCGCTGGAGGTCGTCCGAGACCTCCGCGAGCTCCTCCCGCACGCGCTCGGAATCGACGTGTCTCCCGCTCGTCGACGAGTCCCGTGACCCGGGCCGTCGCGGCGGCGAGCGGCGTCTTGAGCTCGTGCGAGATGGACGAGACGAAGGTGGCCTTCAGCCGGTCCGCCTCGCGAAGCACGTCCGCATGCGCGGCCTCCTCCTCAAGCCGCTGGCGCTCGAGCGAGGCGGCGGCGAGGTTGGCGACGGCGACGAGCAGGCGGGCGTCATCGGACGACGGTCGGGACGCTGCGGCTCGGCGAAGCGGACGTAGAGCGCAGCCTTGCAGGCCCGCGTGCGCCGTGCAGCGGGAGGTACAGCCCCTTCGGCGCTGACGCCTGGCACCGCCTCGTCCGACCCGACGCGACACGACGCCCTCCTCCACGCCGAGTCCCGGGCACTCCGGCATCCCGACGCCCGCGCCCGTGCGGACGACCCACGCGACGAGTGCGGCCTCGCCCGATGACGGCTTGGAATCGCCGGCTTGCGCGAGGCACTCCGCCGACGAGGCTCCCGGCCGCGCCGAGGTAGAGCGCGGTCGCGCGTCGGCACCGAGCACCTCGGTGACCTGGCTCGCGATGAACTCGGCCGTGGGCTGCAAGCGACTTCTCGGAGGCGACTGCGAAACGAGAGGCGGTTGAGGAACTCCAGCTCGCGTTGCCGGCTCAGCGCCGCGCGCTCCCGCTCGCGCAGCGCGCCGGTCTGCTGGCCCGTGACGAGCGCAACGACGAGGAACACGAGCAGCGCCGAGCCACTCAGGCAGCGCCGCGACGTCGGATGGTAGTACGGCGGCACGAACAGCAGGTCGAGCGCGAGCGAACGCGAGCACCGCGAGCGGCCGCCGATCGCCCGGCGTACGCCGGCAGCCCGCGCCACGGTTACGATGACTCGGAACGTAACAGCAGCATGACGGTCGGTGGGCGTGCAGTAGCGGCCGGAACGGCAGCAAGACGAGACTCGTGAGCACGACCAGGCACGCCGCGAACGGATAGCCGCCCCGCCAGGTTGCTAAGCGCTTCAAGTCCATTCACTGCCTGTTCCACTCGACCCGCGCAAGCGAAACGCCGCCGCAACCGGTGGCGCGGCGGCGCACGTAGTGCTCCAGACCGCTACCTCGGCTCGAGCGCACCCCGAACGTCTTGCGCAAGTCCGTCTCGGCACCGCACTCCGAGAGTATCAGCAGCTCGTCGCCGGCGCACAGCACGGTGGCGCCCTTCGGCACGACCACTTCCCCGTCGCTGATGATCGCCATGACGTGCGCGCACTTGGGCAGGCTCAGCTCGGCGAGCGAGCGGCCAACGGCGTAGGCGTCGGCAGGCAGCTTGAGCTCGTCGATGACCATGTTCTCGGCCGAGAGCCGCATCAGCGTGATGACGTCGCCCAGACTGACTTCCTTGTCGATGAGGCTGTAGATGACGCTGGCGGCCGAGACGGCAACGTCGACGCCCCACGTGCGGTTGAACATCCACTCGTTCTTGGGATGGTTGGTGCGGGCGAACACCATCGGGACCTGGTGCGTCGTCTTCGACAGGAAGCTCACGACCAGGTTGTCCTCGTCGTCGCCGGTGAGCGCGGCCATGAGATCGGCCTGCGCCACACCCGAGCGGTCCAGTACCGCCGGCTCACAGCCGTCGCCCAGCACGACGCGGATGTCGGGCATGCGCGACTTCACGTACTCGACCCGCTCGGGGCGCGACTCGATGATGGTGACCTGATGATCGCCCCGGAGCTTCTCGGCGAGGTAGGTTCCGGACTTGCCTGCTCCAACAATGACCACATTCATGTCCGCCACCTACTCCTTCAGCCCGAGCAGCCGCTCGAGCTTGCCGGCGCTCTCGCGCAGCACGTTGACGAACACGGTGTCGCCCGGACTCGAACTTGAAGCCGTCGGAGGGCAGGATCGCGCTCCCGGCTCGGACTATGGTCGACACCGAGATCTCGCCCGGCACGTTGAGTTCCGAGAAGACCTTGCCGTCGAGCCCGCTGGGGACCTCGACTTCCATGAGCTCGACCTCGGCGTTGCCGTACTGGTATTCGCTGTGCAGGTCGGGGTGGGTGACCATGTCGAGCAGGCGGGTGCTCGTCCACGTCACCGAGGCGATCGTCGAGATGCCCAGACCGCGGTAGATCTCGGCTCGGCGGGGGTCGTAGATGCGCGCGATGACACGCGGGACTCGGAAGTACTCCTTGGCGGTTCGCGCCGCGACGATGTTGCTGTTGTCGCCGCTGGTCACCGCGGCGAAGCAATCCGCATCGCGGATACCGGCGTCCTCAAGGACGTCGCGATCGAACACGGGACCGACGAACTTCTGCCCCATGATCTCGTCGCCCTCTTCGCAGTCGAAGACGAGCGGGTTGTGGTCGATGACCGAAACCGTGTTGCCCTCGAACTCGAGCATCCGCGCGAGATAGCGGCCGACCCGCCCGTACCCGCCGATGACTACGTGCAATCGGTGCATCGCGCCTCACCCCACCTTCGTGTCGGTCCTGCGCGTCTCAATCGCACGCAAGAAGAACTTCCGTATCTCATCGGCCACGAGGAGCACCGGTGCGAACATCGCCAGAAACACCCATTCCTGCCACGTGAGGGCAGCCGTGCCGAACACAGCCTGCAGCGGCGGTAGGTACACCAGCGCCGCTTGGGCGAGCAGCATCGCGAGAATACCCCACAGCAGCAGCTTGTTCGTGAAGAACCCGACCTTGAAGATCGACTGCCGGTGCGTGCGCATCGCAAACCCGTTGCCCACCTGTGCCATGACGATACCCGTGAGCGTCATCGTCGTCGCGGCCATGTAGATGCCCGTGCCCGGCGCGCCGCCGGTCGGCATGTTGCCGAGCGCCGCCATCTCGCTCCATGCGCCCCACGTCCAGCCAGCCTCGAGGTAGCGCGTGAAGAAGCCGATCAGGCCGATCGACGCTGCGATGGGACCCAGGAACAGGTATGCCTTCACGACCATGCCGCGCGTGAGGATCGGCTCGCCCGGGCGCTTGGGTGGACGCTGCATGACGCCGGGCTCGGGGCGCTCCAGACCGAGCGCGAGCGCGGGGACCTGGTCGGTGATGAGGTCGATGGTGAGGATCTGCATCAGGGTGAGCGGCAACGGGATGCGCAGGAACACCATCGCGATGAACGGGATCATCTCGGCGACGTTGGAGGTCTGGAAGTAGGTCAGGAAGCGGCGGATGTTGTCGAAGATCGCGCGCCCCTCTTCGACTGCCGCCACGATCGAGGCGAAGTTGTCGTCGGTGAGGATCATGTCGGCGGCTTCGCGCGCCACATCGGTGCCGGCCTTGCCCATCGCGATGCCGATGTCGGCGGCCTTGAGCGCCGGCGCGTCGTTCACACCGTCGCCCGTCATCGCGACGATCTCCTCCATCGACTGCAGCGTCTGCGCGATGCGCATCTTGTGCTCCGGCACGACGCGAGCGAACACCACCTCGCCCGACAGTGCGAGCTTGAGGGCCTCGTCGTCCATCTCCTCGAGGTCGGCGCCGGTGACCACGCGCGCCTCCGGCGTGGTGATGATGCCGATCTTGCGCGCGATCGCCTCGGCGGTCAGACCGTAGTCGCCGGTGATCATGATGACGCGGATCCCGGCCGTGTGGCACTCGACGACGGCGTCGGTGACCTCGGGCCGCGGCGGGTCCTGCATGGCCTCGAGACCCAGCAGCGTCAGGCCGCTCTCCATCGCGGCCATGTCCGCCGCATCCTCGCCGCGCTCGACGGGGCGCTGGGTGATCGCGATGACGCGCAGCGCCTGGCGCGCGAGCCGGTCGTTGGCTGCGAGCGCTTCTGCGCGGTCCGCATCGGTGATCGGACGGACGCCGCTTGCATCGCGCACGTGCGTGCACAGCTCGATGGTCTCCTTGGGCGCGCCCTTCACGTACGCGACCTGCCGCCCGCCCACGTCGCACACGACCGTCATGCGCTTGCGCGACGAGTCGAACGGATGCTCGAACCGGCGCGGGCGCTCGCGCTCGAGCTCCTCGATGTCGAAGCCGGCCTTCGCTGCCGCCACGAGCATCGCGGCCTCGGTCGGGTCGCCGAGGATCGTCCAGACGTCGCTGCCCTCGACCGGCTCGCGCAGCCGTGCGTTGTTGCAGAGCACGGCCGCGGTCAGGCAGTCGTCGAGCCGTGTCTTGGCGTCCCCCGTGACCGAGGCCCCCTCCGCCGAGAAGGCACCGGTCGGCGCGTACCCGACGCCGTCCACATCGACGGTCAGACCCGGCAGCCAGACTTCGCGCACCGTCATCTGGTTTGCGGTCAGCGTTCCGGTCTTGTCGGTGCAGATCACGGTAGTCGAGCCGAGCGTCTCGACACTGGACAGCTTCTTCACGAGCACGTTGCGCTTCGCCATGCGCTGCGCCGCGACCGAAAGCGCCATCGTCAGCGTCGGCAGCAACCCCTCGGGGACGTTGCACACGATGATGGCGATGGCGAACACCAGGGCCTCGAGCTGCGTCATGCCCACGAACGTCTTGCCGATCACGAAGAAGAACACGCCCAGAATGACCGCGACGATCGAGATCAGCTGCGAGAGCCTGCGCGATGTTCTTCTGCAGCGGAGACAGCCGCTCGGTCACGCCCTGCGTCAGCCCGGCGATCTTGCCGAACTCGGTACTCATGCCGGTCGCGTACACGATGGCGCGCCCCTGCCCGAGGACCGCCGTGGAGCCGGTGAAGATGTAGCTCTCGATGTCGGTGATGGACGGCGGATCGACGCACGTGGAATCTGCTCGGCGAACCACGGGATCGACCTCGCCGGTGAGCGCCGAGTTGTCCACCCGCAAGTCCGCCGAGTAGACCAACCTCGCGTCAGCGGATATCAGGTCGCCTTCCTCGACGACCATGATGTCGCCCGGGACCAGAAGCCGCGCCTCGATCTCCTTCATCTGCCCGCCGCGGATGACTTTCGCCTTGGGCGGCAGCATGTTCTTGAGCGCCTCGATGGCCTTCTCGGCGCGGAACTCCTGCACGAAGGCGAAGACGGCGTTGAGCAGGATGACGATGATGATCGCCCAGGCGAGCGCGGCCTGGTCGGTGATGAACGCGAGAACGGCGCCGACCCACAACAGGATCGCGAACATGTTGAGGAGATGGACGGCGAAGCGGCGCCACATGGGCACCGGCTTCTTCGCGGTCAGCACGTTCTCGCCGAACTCGGCGAGACGGGCCGCTGCGTCTTCTTGGGAGAGACCCTTGCGGCTGGTACCAAGCTCCGCATACGCCTTGTCAGGCGAGTAGCCGCAGAGCGCGAAGGGGTCGGGCCGCTGGTCAGCTGCGTACGACATCCCGGTCGCTACCTTCCCGGGCGCTGGCGACGGCTCGGGATGTGCGCGTGAGTTCGCCGATACGAGGCCCACGCCCAGAGCACGGCCACAAAGGCGATGAGAGAAAGGAACTCGACTGCTTCGGACACCCCTGCGCCTCCTTCTCGCGCCGCACGACCGCGCGCGGCTATCCAAAGGCGAGTATGTGCGCCGGGGTGTTCAGCTTCAGTGAAGCGGAGGCGCCCGCGTGTGAAGAATCCGCTAAGAAGCGGGGCTCTCGAACTCCTCGGCGTCCTCGGCGGGTGCGGGCCACGGCTGCTTGGGGAACACGACGCGCAGCAGGTAGGCGATGCCTTGCGCGAGTACGAGTGGCGTGAGGATGACCACGACGCCGGTCACGATCACGGGCACCGCCCTGACCTGGCCGAGAAGCATCAATACGAAGAGCGCCCCCTGCGGGATGACGTAGACCCAACGCATCGGCTCGGCAGGCTTCGAGCCCGGGAACCGCGCGCGGCGGACCGCATCGATGACGACGAACGCTGCGAGCATGCCGGCGCCCCACAGAGACCGCCGTGGTCACCCAGAACAGCGGTCCGCCCAGAACGTAGTCGGAGCCAGGCATTAGCCGGCGACCTCGGCGAGGCGCTTCACGATGCTCGTGAAGAACGGCTGACCGTCGGTGCCGCCCGTGATGGGCTCGACGACGCGCTCGGGGTGCGGCATGAGGCCGAACACGTTGCCGCGCTCGTTGCAGATGCCGGCGATGTCGTCGAGCGAGCCGTTGGGCGCCGAGCCGCCGGGAGCGGTCGTGCCGTCGGCCTCGACGTAGCGCACGACGACCTGGCGGTTGGCCTTGAGCGACTCCAGGGTCTCGGTGTCGCAGACGTAGTTGCCCTCGTTGTGGTTGATCGGCACGGTGACGAGCGAGCCCGGCCGGCACGTCGAGCCACTGGCACACGCTATCCTCGACCCGCAGCGTCGTCGGCTTGCAGATGAACTTCAGGCCGCGGTTGCGCAGCATCGCGCCCGGCAGCATGTGCGCCTCGCAGAGGATCTGGAAGCCGTTGCAGATGCCCAGCACCGGCCCGCCCTTCTCGGCGAAGCGGACGACCTCGGCCATGACGGGGCTGAAGCGGGCGACGGCCCCGGTCCGGATGTAGTCGCCGTAGGAGAAGCCTCCCGGCAGCACGATCGCGTCGAAGCCGGAGATGTCGGTGTCGCCGTGCCAGATGTACTCGGCCTCGTAGCCGAGGTACTTCGTGGCGCGGATGACGTCCTGCTCGCAGTTGGAGCCGGGGAAGATGACGACGCCGAAGCGCATGGCTACTCCTCCACCGTCTCGATGCGGTAGTCCTCGATGACCGGGTTCGCGAGCAGCTTCTCGCACATCTCCGAGACGGTCGCGAGGTCCGCGTCGGCTTCCATGCGGATGTACTTGCCGATCTTGACCTCGTGGACACCCTCGTAGCCGAGGTTGACCAGGGCGCGCTCGGCGGTGGCGCCGGGCGGGTCGAAGATGCCCTTCTTGTAGGTCACGTAGATCTCGTAGCGAGCCATGCGCGCAGGTCCTTTCGGTCGGCGGAGCTACTCGTCGTCTGAACCGGTGTCGGCGGAATCGGCGTTCTCGGCGTCCTTCTTCGCAGCCTTGGCCTCGGCCTTCGAGGGCTTCTCGGCGGCGGGCTTGGGTGCCTTGCCGGACTTCTGCTGCTCGTAGGCGGCCTTGCGCAACGGGCGCATCTTCGTCCAGTCGATGTAGAAGGCGAAGATGATGCAGGCGTACGCCATGCCGAGGATGATCGCCTGCGCCGTACGCGCCCACGGCGCAGCGACGAAGCGCTGGAGCGCGTAGGAGATAGCCGTCAGCGCGAGGCCGGCGACGAGCGCGATCCACCACTGCCGGCGGTACGCCTTGAACTCAGGCGTCTCCGGATTGCGCATCGCGATGGCGGACGTGCGCTTCCCCTTCGAGCCGCTCGATGACTTCGTCGTGCTCGGCTTGGAGCTGCCGCTCGACGCCTTCTTGGGCTTGGCAGCCGCTGCGGACTTGCGGGTCTTGCCTTCGGGGCCGGTGAACTTCTGGTAGCGCGGGTTGTTCGGGGCTCGTCGTGCCATGTGGAGGGTTACGCCTTCCCTTCCGGGATGAAAGTTCGGCCGGTGATGAGCTCATAGGCCTGGATGTACTTCGCCGAAGTCGCTTGGACGACGTCGGCGGGAAGCTTCGGTGGTGGTGGCGTCTTGTCCCAGCCGCTCGCCTCGAGCCAGTCTCGCACGAACTGCTTGTCGAAGCTCGGCTGGCTCTTGCCCGGCTCGTACGTGTCGGCCGGCCAGAAGCGGCTGGAGTCCGGAGTCAGCACCTCGTCGACGAGCGTGACCTTGCCGTCGATGACACCGAACTCGAACTTCGTGTCCGCGATGATGATCCCGCGCGTGGCCGCGTGATCGCGAGCCGCCGAGTAGATCGCGAGCGACTTGTCGCGCAGCTCAGCCGCGGCCTCGTCTCCGATGGTCTGCGCTGCGACCTCGAAGCTGACATTCTCGTCGTGGTCGCCGATCTGCGCCTTTGTGCTGGGCGTGAAGATGGGCTGCTCGAGGCGGCTCGACTCGACGAGCCCGGCAGGAAGCGGGATGCCACAGACGGTGCCCTCGCGGTTGTACTCCTTGAGACCCGAGCCCGCCAGGTAGCCTCGCACGATGCACTCGACCGGGAAGACGGTCGCCTTCTTCACGAGCATGAAGCGGCCGGCGAGGTACTCGGCGTGCGGCGCGAACTGCTCGGGGAGGTCAGCGACGTCAGCGGAGATCAGGTGGTTCTCGGTGACACCGCCGAGAAGGTCGAACCAGAACAGCGAGAGCTTCGTGAGCACTTCGCCCTTGAACGGGATCGGGTCGTCGAGCACCACGTCGAAGGCGCTGAGCCGGTCCGATGCGACGAGCAGGAGCCGGTCACCGAGGTCGTACAGGTCGCGGACTTTGCCTTGGGAGTCGGGTGTCAGCGGGGAAGTCGGCACGTAGGGCTCCTCCGGGGGTCGGGGCGATCACTGAGCCGGCCCGGAGTGTGAGCTCAGGCTAGAGGGGCGCGGCGGTACGCCGCCATTGTAGGCGAAGCCGCGGGGCGGGGCGAGGGCGGCCAACGCCACTTTTCCGGCCCTCCTACAGCGAATCAGCAAGGAGCGCGAGCGTCTGGGACGGGCTCAAGACGCGAATCCCCTCAAACGCCCCCAGCTCGAGGAGGTGAGCGTCCCCCGATACGATCAGATTCGCAGCACCCTCGCGTGCGCATTCAAGCACACGGTTGTCCGGCTCGTCGGAGACGATCTCGATGCGCGAAACAGGTCGGACGACCTCGGCGATACGCGCGATCTGCCCAATCACCTGTTCCACCCGATCCGCTTCGAAGCCGAACTTGTCCGCCAACACACGCGCGAGCTCAGCCAAGATCGCCGCCGACGTCACCAAGACGATCTCCCCGACGATCGCCAGACGCATGAGCTCGGCAGGCTTCCCCCCAAACGCGTACGCCGAGACGAACACGTTCGTGTCGAATACGACCCTACGCGCCACCGCGCGCCTCGGCGATCACTCGCTCGACATCGGCCTCAGTGCGCACGCCGGACTCGGCGGCTTTCGCGGCACCGTACTCGGCGAGTTCCTCGAAGACCTCGAGTTCGCGCTGCTCGGAGTAGACACGGACCATGTCTCGGAAGAGCTCGCTCTTGGAGCGCCCCTCGCGTGCGGCGATCCGCTCTACACGTTCTGCGGTTTCGGGTGGGACGGAGAACCCGATGGTGACAGCAGTTCTCGCCATCGCCAGCACCTCGTTTCAGACGGTTTACAACTCGTCTTATACCCGTCTGAAACCGGTTGGGCAAGCAGCCGCCCCTACCGCGGCGTCACTCGCGGCAGGTAGTAGACGATGCCCTGGTTCTCCCACGTGCGCCGCAACGATGCGGTCTTGCGCAACGCGGCGACGGTCCTCGTCGACGACGTCAGGAGGTATGCGCCGGTTCGACCGATTGCGCAGCCTGTACAGAGGCACGCTGTCCGTACCGGTCTTCGTCGAGACACGGAATGCGATGCCGTCGAACTTCCACGTCTTGCGCCCGCTCGCGGTGCGCCGTGCACGGTACTTCGCGCCATAGCGAATGTAGGAGTACTTGTGGGTCACCTTGTTGTAGAAGCGGTATACCGGCTTTGTCGCTGTCGCCGGCACGGAGGTGTCCATCGAGAACGTGACCGCCGCCGTAGGCCCAGCTCTTCGTGTGATTGGCGGCGAGGTGATAGCGCTGCGTCACCGAGGTCGTGTAGTAGTACGTCCCGTTGGACCTGTTCTTGAATCGGAACACCCGGCGCAACCGCGGATCCGAGTAGGTGCTGCCGAAGTACTTGCGGTAGATCTTCCAGAAGTTCGCGTTGCCCGTGCATAGTTGCCTGCCCGCCAGGTCGCCGTAGGGCTTCTTGCGCGCCGATGCTCGGGTTGTAGACGTAGAGCTTGTACGTGGCGAGGTTCTCCGGGTGCAAGCGTGACGTTCCGGCGTCCGGTAGATGTCCTTCACGGTGATGCCCGGGGTAGAAGAGCGGAATCGTCGAGCCGTTCTTGCCCTCGCCGTAGCCGTCGAGCAGCCGCGCGCCGTGCCAGATCTGGTTGCCGAAGCCGGGGTAGCGGTTCGTGGCGACCTTGTTGTGATACGGGTGATAGTCCTGAACCAGCCTGCCCGGGCAGCCCGCGCCAATCGCACGCGCAAGCGTGCTCGAACCGGGCTCGGGCTTGGTGGTGATGCAGGCTCTGCTCCTTCTGGAGCATCGTCAGCATGACCTTCGGGTTGATCTTCCACGCCTGGCACGCTTCCCAGATGATCTCGCGAGGCCGGCTTCGGCTTCTCGCCCCTGTCCGGGGTGGCGTTCCAGTTCTTCTTGGTCTTGCTGAGCGTGATCACCTGGTCGTAGTCCGACGTCACGAGCGACGCGAGCGCTCCGGGCTGCGTCTCGAGGAAGGCCTGGATCTCCTTCTGCGGACATCGAGTCGTAGTCGCGCATGTTGTCGTTGGAGATGATCCGCCTCGGGATCGAACGTCGTGGCGCTCGCCTGGGCGACCGCGCCGAACGTCAGGCAGGCCGCGGCGAACACGACGAGCAGAGCCGATACGGGCGCGCAGACGAAGCCATGTGTGCGGTCGAGTCCATGCAATTCGCTCGATTCCGTCGGTGCGTTCTTGGTGGGGTCACCTTCTACCAGCATAAACCGTACCTTTAGGCTCATCCGAGCCGTGCGCCCGTGACGTACAGCACACCAAGCAGCCCGTGAATCGCCGCGAGCCCGAGGATCGCGAACGCGGTCCAGCGGTGCACGACCCGATGCTTCTTGCCGAGCTTGATGACCCGCATGCCCGCCAACACCTGAAACAGCGTCAGCACGAGTAGCACCGCGCCGCCGGCCATCATCATCGTGCCGGTCACCGGCATACCGAGAATCATCGCTGAAGCTCCGTCCGTCGGTGTCACGTATGAGCATACCTGACTGGCGCCCTGCGAACCCTTGCAGCGGGCAGCGCGTCTCAACGGGTACAAGCGTGCAAGACCGAAGGAGGCGTCATGCGCAGTGCCCGTTCCCTCATCGTCGCCGTGGTTCTCGCTCTCGCACTCGCGCTCGGCGCGCGCTCGCCGGTTGTGCGCAGAAGCTCCCCGACACCGCACCGGGCATCACCGGCACCGTCACCAGCCTGCAGCCGGGCGACGAGCCGTCCGGCAAGCGATGCTCGTCGAGGGTGGCCAGCAGCCAGCAGGGGCCGTCTCGGACAAGGCGCAGGTCACCATCGCGCCGGGGACCACGTTCTTCGACCAGAATGGCCAGCCCACCGACGGCGGCGGCATCGGCGTCGGCACACAGGTGAACGTGTGGTTCGAAGGTGCGGTCGCCGAGTCCTATCCGGTGCAGGGCACGGCACTGTCGGTGCAGATCCTGGGCAAGTAGCCTCGCGCGACAGGCCTCCGCGCAAGGCGGGCGCGCCCTACGCCAGCGGTAGCCGGATCGAGAACACCGTGCCGCCGCCATCCCGGCGGCGCACGCCGATCGTGCCCTCGCTGGCGCTCGACGATCTCCTTGGTGACCGCCAGACCGATGCCCAGCCCGCCGCTCGAGCGGTCGCGCGCCGAGTCGGCACGCCAGAAGCGCGAGAAGACCCGGTCGAGGTCCTCCTCGGCGATGCCGATGCCGGTGTCGGCGACCTCCACGAGCGCGCGGTCACCGTCGCGGCGCAGCGTCACTTCGACGCTGCCGCCTTCCGGCGTGTAGCGCGCGGCGTTCGAGAGCAGGTTGCCGATCGCCTGCGCGCAGTCGATCGGGGTCGGCGTTCACGAACAGGCCGTCGGCGATGCGCGAACTCGCACGTCACGTCGCAGGCCTCGAGCAGCGCGGCGTGCGCGTCGAGCGCCGAGCGGACCGGGTCGGCGAGGTCGATGCGCTCGCAGCGGAACGCGAGCGAGCCGCGCTCGAGGCGCGTGAGCTCGAGGATGCCGCCGGCGAGGCGGCCGAGGCGCACGGTCTCGTCTCGGACGATGCCGAGATGCTCTTCGTCGGCGGGCAAGCACGCCGTCCTGCATCGCCTCGACGGTCGCCTGGATCGCCTGCAGCGGCGTGCGCAGCTCGTGCGCGACGTCGGCGGTCAGGCGGCGCTCCATCTCGCGGTCGGCCTCGATCGAGTCGGCCATCTCGTCAAACGTCTTGCCGAGGAACCCGATCTCGTCATCACCCTGCATCCCGGTGCGGGCGTCGCGGTCGCCGCCGCGCAAGCGCCTCGCGCAGTCGCCGTGATCTGCCCGATCGGCTCGCACGAGCCTGCCGGCGTAGATGGCACCGGCGATCGATGCGAGCACGATGGCGGCGATGGCGGCGATGGCGAGCCCCATGAACGAGCCGCGGCGGAACCGCATGTCGCGGTCGGTCATCAGCGCTGCCGCGGCCCGTAGGCCCAGACGCGGACGGTGCCGACCTGCGCCTTGCCGAGCATGATCGGCGCGGTCACGACCGGGCCGTTGGGCTTGAGGATCGTCACGTCGGTCGCGCTGGATGCTCGGCAGCGCGGCGCCGCCCTGCTCGATGGCGGTCTGCATGTGCTTGCGCATGCTGGCCTCGTCGTAGACGAGCTCGCCATCGGCGTCGAGCACCTGCACGCCCACGTTGCTATGTGGGACCGAGCATCGGGATCTGGCCGAGCGTGCGGTAGTCGTAACCGTAGACGGGGTAGGACCTCGGTCACGATCGCCGCGACGCCGTCGGCGATGCGCTGCAGGTTGTCTCGGACGTAGGCGTTGAACTGGTAGTTCCACGCGAGGGAGAGCAGGGCGCCGGCAAGAATCGCCGTGAGCGCGGCGACCGTCGCGAAGGCGAACGCAAGCCGGCGCCCGAAGGTGTGCGGGGCGCGTGCAGCCTCGCGGTCCGAACCCGCCGGTCGCGCCAGTTGGATCAGCGGGCTTCTCGGCGGGGAGATCGCCGCACGCTACGTCGCGGGTCGAATCAGGCATCCGTGTCGCTCTTCGGGGGCTCGAACCGGTAGCCCACGCCGTGGACGGTGTAGATGAAGGTCGGCTCCTTGGGGTCGTCGCCGAGCTTGGCGCGCAGGTTCTTCACGTGCGAGTCGATGGTGCGCTCGTAGCCCTCGAAGTCGTAGCCGAGGACCTTCTCGACGAGCTCCATGCGCGAGTACACGCGACCCGGATAGCGCGACAAGCGTCGTGAGCAGCTTGAACTCGCTCGCGGTCAGGTCGAGCTCCTCGCTCGCGAGGAACGCCTTGTGGCCGGCGACGTCGATCTCGAGGTCGCCGAAGACGAGACGGTCGCGCTGCGGCTCGCTGTCGACGTGCGCGCGGCGCAGCAGCGCGCGAACGCGGGCGACCAGCTCGCGCGGCGAGAACGGCTTGACGAGGTAGTCATCGGCGCCGAGCTCGAGGCCGGCGATGCGGTCCTCTTCCTCGCCCTTGGCCGTGAGCATGATGATCGGGACGTCGGAGGCGTTGCGAATCTGGCGGCAGACCTCTTCGCCGCTGACCTTGGGGAGCATCAGGTCGAGCACGACGAGATCGAACCGGTGCTTCGTGAACTCGTCGATCGCGACCTGGCCGTCCGCGGCGGGCGTGACCCAGTAGCTCTCGCGCTCGAGGTATGCGGCGACAGCGTCGCGAATCGTCTTCTCGTCTTCGACCAGCAGGATGCGGCGGGTTTCCGCAGCCATGGGGACCTCCTCGGGTTCTCGCGTACATACAGACACCAAAGCAAAGTCTACGACCAACGTTCCCCACGAGCTGCTTTTCCACCGAATCTACACCCGGGTTCAGCCCAGACCGTGACGCTCGCAGAACTCCGTCACGACGCTGTCCAGGCTCGGCGCGCCCGTGTCGACGACGCGGTACGTCACGCGCACGACCGGCTTGTCGATGCGGATGAGGCGCGCGAGGTCGATCGGCGTGCCGATGGCGACGACGTCGGCATCGGTCGCGTTGATCGTCGCCTCGAGGTCCGCGAGCTGACCCGCCGAGTAGCCCATCGCCGGCAGCACGTGGTGCATGTGCGGGTACGTCAGCGAAGGTGTCGGCAAGCGAGCCCACCGCGAACGGTGCGGCGTTGACGAGCTCGGTCGGCGCCGGCCTCGCGTCGCCGCGATCGCAGCCGCGCCGTAGCGCATGCCGCCGTGCGTGACGGTCGGGCCGTCCTCGACCGCCAGCACGCGCTTGCCGGCGAGCGCGGCCGGGTCGCTCGCGGTGATCTCGCTGTCGGTGAGCACGAGCGCGGCGCGCCGGGTTGTAGGTCGCTGCGGCGGCGATGAGGTTGTCGACCGCGTCCTTCTCGGCGGTGTTGACCTTGTTGATGACGAGCACGTCGGCGCGCAGGAAGTTGACCTCGCCGGGGAAGTAGGCGCGCTCGTGGCCGGGGCGGTGCGGGTCGAGCGCGACGATCTCGAGGTCGCTCTTGTAGAACGGCCAGTCGTTGTTGCCGCCGTCCCAGACGATGACGTCGGCCTCCTTCTCGGCCTCGCGCAGAATCGCCTCGTAGTCGACGCCGGCCATGACGATGGCGCCCACCTCGACGAGGTGCTCGTACTCCTCGCGCTCCTCGATGGTCACGCCGAGACGGTCGAGGTCGGCGACGGTCGCGTAGCGCTCGACGGCCATCGCCGTCAGGTCGCGGTACGGCATGGGGTGGCGGATGTCGACGGCCTTGACGCCGCGCTCGCGGAACAGCTCGAAGATCCGCCGAGAGATGCCGCTCTTGCCCACGCCGGTGCGCACCGCGCACACGCTGATGACCGGCTTGGTCGATGCGACCATGCTGCGCGCCGGCCCGACGATGCGGAAGTCGGCGCCGGCACGCCAGCACGAGCGACGCCTTGTGCATCAGGTCGGCGTGTGCGACGTCGCTGTAGGCGAAGAAGACGTCGTCGATATCGTGCGTGGCGATGAGGTCGGCAAGCTCGCTCTCCGGGTGGATCGGGATGCCATCGGGGTGACGCGGGCCCGCCAGCACCGCCGGGAACGTCCGGTTGTCGATGCCGGGAATCTGAGTGGCCGTGAAGGCGACGACGTCGACCGTCGGGTCCTCCTTCAGCGCGACCAGGAAGTCGTGGAAGTCGCGACCGGCGGCTCCCATGACGATGGCGCGACGCGGCTTGGGTGCAGCGGTGTCTTGGGCGGTCATGGACGTTCCTCTCGGCTCGAAGTGCATAACTTTCCCGCGGTATCACATACCCGAACTCGGGCGGCGCGATACGCGCGACAGGCGTCGCGAGCGTCAGCGACGCCTCACTCGGCGACGAGCTCGGACGTGCAGGCGGAACAACGGGTGGCGGCCTTGGGGACGAGCGTCAGGCAGTGCGGACACTCGCGCTCGGTGGCCTCCTCGGCCCTGCGGAACCGGTTGACGGCCTTCACGATGAGGAACAGCGCGAACGCCACGATCAGGAAGTTCAGAATCGCCGAGAGAAACGCCCCGTACGTGATCGACGACCGTCGGCGTCACGTGTATGGCCGCAGCGCCAAGCGCCTGACTTGCCGCCACCGATGATTCCGACGAGCGGGTTGATGATGTTGTCGACGAACGACTTGATGATCGCCGCCGAACGCCGCGCCGATGACGATGCCGACCGCGAGATCGATGACGTCGCCCTTGAACGCGAACTCCTTGAACTCCTTGAACATGGGCCTCTCCTCTGTCCGGGTGCGGCTCGGCGTCTTCCCGTACGCCCGCCCAGATGAAGGTACCCATCGGTTGACAGTTCGATGATTGTCGAACTAGTATCGTGCAGCTAGTATTTCGATGACCATCGAACCATGGAGCAGCGAGTGAGCAGCGATCGGATCACAGCCGAGGCCGTCCCCCAGCTCTCGACCACGTTGACGTGGCGCGACACGCTCACGCGTTGGGGATTTCGCTGGGGCATCGGGCGGATGAACGCCCGGTTCGAGCCCGGGCTCTACCGCATCGGCGAGCCTACGCCGGCCTCGCCCGTCCTCGTGACCTGCAACTACCGCATGACGGTCGACATCGTGCGTCGTGACCTCGCGGGGACCGACGCCTGGCTGCTCGTGCTCGAGACCTACGGCATCAACGTGTGGTGCGCCGCGGGCAAGAAGACGTTCGGCACCGACGAACTCGTCCGCCGCATCTTCGACGACGCACCTCGCCGATCACGTGGAGCACGAGACGCTCGTGCTCCCGCAGCTTGGCGCCGTGGGCGTCTCGGCGAACGCGGTGCGCGCGGCGACCGGCTACCGCGTGGTCTGGGGGCCGGTGCGCTCGAGCGACCTGCAGGCGTTCCTGGCCGCCGGGCTCAAGGCCACTCCCGAGATGCGCGCGGTGACCTTCACGACGAGCGAGCGCACTCGTGCTCGCGCCGATGGAGTTCGTGCCGTCACTCAAGTACGGCATCTGGGCGGTGCCGGTGCTGGTCGTGCTCGGCGTCCTCGGAGCCTCGATCGCGCTTCGCACCTTCGCGTGGCAGGCCGCCCTCCTGGCGCTCTTCCCGGCGCTGCTCACCTTCGCGCTGGCGGTCTTCGCCGGCTCGGTGGCGCTGCCGGCACTGCTGCCGTGGCTCCCCGGCCGGGCGTTCACCGTGAAGAGCGCGGTCGCCGGCGCCGCGCTCGCCCTGCTGGCCCTGCTCGCGCTGCCGGGCATGCTCGGCATGATGAGCCCGTGGCAGTGGAGCGCAGTCGTGCTCTCGGTCGCCGCGGCCGCTTCGTACATAGGCGTGAACTTCACGGGCTCGACGCCGTACACTTCTCCCAGTGGCGTGGAGTTCGAGCTTCGCCGAGCGATCCCGGTTCAGGCCGGCGCGCTCGGCATCGCACTCGTGTGCTGGACCGTCGCCTGGGCGACGCGAATCGGAGGCTGACGTGCAAGGACTGCGCTACCTCGAAGAAGCCGTGACCCTCTCCCTCGACGCCGAGAAGTGCAACGGCTGCCGGCAGTGCACGCTCGTATGCCCGCACGGCGTCTTCGCCATCGGCGACGACAAGCGCGCCTACCTCGCCGACCGCGGCGCCTGCATGGAGTGCGGCGCGTGCGCGCTCAACTGCTCGACCGGCGCGATCACCGTCGAGCCCGGCGTGGGCTGCGCCGCGGCGATCATCCACAGCTGGATCTACGGCGGCGAGCCGTCGTGCGGTTGCTCGACCGAGGGCGTGCCCAGCGACGTGGGCGGAGCGTGCTGCGGCGACACCGTCAGCGGGAGCCCCGTCGCGTCCGGCGGAGGCTGCTGCGCGAGCGTCGGCCCGGTCGCGCCCCCGAGCGAGGTGCCCACCGCCGAGCACCCCGCACCCGCTGCGGGATGCGGCTGCGGGAGCGCGCCAGCGGGCACGTCGGCCGACAGGCCCGCCCCTTCTTGATAGCGTCAGCGCCGGCCAGTCTGGTCGGAGTATTGATTTTCTTTAGTTGCTAGTTGATTTTCTTAAGTCATCGGGGTATACCTTCATCGTAAAGTGAATGAAGGGAGATGACTTCATGACCAACGACTGGCACGAGCTGACCGATCTCACGGGGAACGCGCGCTTTCTCGTGACCGAGGTGCGCATGGAAACCGGCATCTCGATTCAGGGTGAGTTCGAGCTGCCGCCTCTGGCCCGCCTGCGCTACGAGGACCAGGTGTTCGTGAGCGAGTTCGTCCGCAGCCACGGCTCGCTCAAGGACATGGAGAAGGCGTTCGGCATCAGCTACCCCACCGTAAAGAGCCGCCTCAACCGCATCATCGACCAGCTGCAGCTGGTCGAGGTCGGGACCACGTCCACCGCCGAGGACACTCTGGATCTGCTCGAGCGCGGAGAGATCTCGGCAGACGAGGCGGCCGAGAGGCTCCGGCGATGAAGATGCCTCCGGCAATCCTCGACCTGAGAGTCGCGCCCCCCGACCGGCGCCCGGTGCACGTGTGGCTGCCGCTGTTCCTGCTCTGGCCGCTGGCGCTGATCCTCGTGCTGCTCGCGCTCGTGGTCACGGTACCGGTCGACTTCGTACTGCTGATCCTCGGCAAGCCGTACCACCACTACACCATCCTGCTGCTTCGCGCCTGCGGCGCGCTGTGCGAGACGCACGGGATGGTCATCCGAGTCAACGACGGGAAGACCGACGTCGACATGACGATCCAATGAGAGGGAGTGTCACCGATGAGTGAAGACCGCAGCAGAATCCTGAACCTGCTCGCCGAAGGCAAGATCACCTCCGAGGAGGCCGAGCGCCTGCTCGACGCCCTCGGCACCAGTGCTGGCAGCGGGGCCGGCACCGGCTCGACCGGACCGGCCATCAAGGGCGACCCCGGCCCCCTGCTCGACGCGCTGCCGAAGTACTTCTACGTCAAGGTCAACGCCGAGAACGGCGACAACGTGGACGTGAAGATCCCCATCGCGCTCGTGCGCTCGGGGCTCAAGCTCACGTCGCTCATCCCTCCGCAGGCTATGGATCAGATCAACGACTCGATGTCCGAGCACGGCATGTCCATCGACTTCTCCAACCTCAAGCCCGAGGACATCGACGAACTCGTCGAGGCCTTGCGCGAGATGGAGATCAACGTGGACTCCGCCAACGGCGACAAGGTGCGGGTGTACTGCGCGTGACGCTGCTCGCGGTCGTCATCGCCGGATTCTGCGCCATCTGGGTGGTCCAAGCTGCGCTCGTGTTCAAGAACCTGAGCGAACTCAAGGACCTCGCGCGCATGAATCCGGCGTTGCCGACTGCTTGGCCGCGAGTGAGCGTCATCATGCCGGCTCGCAACGAGGCGACCGACATCGCGGCCTCGCTCGAATCGCGTCTCGGGGACGCCTACCCCGACCTCGAGATCGTCGTGGTCGACGACCGCTCCGACGACGACACGCCGCGAATCGTCGCCGAGTTCGCGAACCGCGACCCTCGCGTGCGGCCCGTGCGCATCGACGAGCTGCCGCACGGGTGGCTCGGCAAGGTGCACGCACTCGACATCGGGGTACGGGAGGCGACGGGAACGTGGCTGCTCTTCTCGGATGCTGACATCGAGATGGCGCCGGGGATTCTGGGCAAGGCGGTGGCGCACTGCGAGGCGAACGGGCTGGACCTGTTGGCGATGGCGCCGGAGTTTCGCAGCAGGAGCGTCGTTGTCGACATGCTCTGGGCGATCTTCATGCGCGTTCTGCCGATGGCGGTGAGCCCGAAGGCGGTTCGGGATCCCGATTCGAAGGTCGCGATGGGAAGCGGCGGCTTCACGCTCGTGCGTCGCGACACCTTCGAGCTGACTCCCGGCTTCGAGCACCTTCGTCTCGAGACGGGCGACGACGTCGCCCTCGGGCTGATGGTGAAGCAGGCAGGCGGGCGCTGCGACTTCGTCAACGGACGCCGTGCAGCCCTGGTGAGCGTCTACGACGATCTGCCCGCGTTCTTCCACGGCGTCGAGAAGAACGGCTCGACGTTCGCCGGAACGCCATTTGTAGCGGTGGCGGCGGTGTTCGCGCTGTTGGGCTGCCTGGAGTACTCGCCTCTGGTTGCTCTCGCCGTGGGGCTGACGGCCGGCATCTCGTGGCTCGCCTGGCTGGGCGTGGCGACCACCGCTCTTGCCACCGGTGCGACCATCGCGGCCCTGCATCGCAATACCGGGCGTGTGTGGCCGGCGCTCCTCTGGCCGGTGGGATGGGCGCTCATGGCCGGCGGCGTACTCAGGAGCTGCTGGCTCGTTCACGCCCGCGGCGGCGTCACTTGGCGCGGCACCTTCTACCCTCGCGAGGAACTGCTCGAGGCTCAGCGGTTTCGGATCGGTTAGCGGCCCTCTCGCATCCGGCGCGGACCAACTCACCTCCCGCTGGTTCGCCGATCAGCCGATAGGACCCCGCGGCTCTCTCACCGGCAGTGTCGCCTCGCGCTCGCGCGCGGCGGCGCGTATCTGGGCGGCACGATACTGCGCCACCAAGGGAGCGAGCGCTACCGCCAGTGCGGCCACGATCGCCAGCCAGCCGACTGCGTTCGCGAACCACGCGATCGTATCGGCATGCATGATCGGCTTGCCTTGCAGCAGCTGGGCCCAGTCGTGCAGCACACCTTCTCCGCCCCAGAGCTCGAGCCGCTGGTAGGGCGCATCGGCGATGTAGACCGCGACGTTTCGCAGCGACGCTCCCGCCCACGCGAGCAGCGGAGCGGCGGCCCACATCTCGCCGCGGTACAGCCCGAAGTAGGCTGCGAGTCCAAGCGGGAATGCGACCTGCGCGAACGATCCAGCGAACGCGGTGATCTGCCACGGCGCCCAGCCGGTCAGGAGATGGCCGAACTCGTGGATCCCGAAGTCGACGAACCACAGGAACGGTACCCCGGCTCCCGAGGTCGCCGAGAGCACGCCGATGAGCACAACGACCCCTGCCGAGACCAGCCACGGCCAGCGGCGGTCAGTTGCTGGAACCGGCTCGTCCGGGAGTGGCATCCTACCGTCCGAGCAGCGCGAGATTCGACAGCGCAGCGAAGACCGCGATGATCCCCACGAACGGGTTCAGGCGGCCCGTCACCATCCAGCCGAGCAGAACCCCGATCCCGATCGCCGCCACGACGACGATCCCGATCGTCCACACGCGGTGCCCGCCGGAGGCGCGACGCGCCGCTTCGGCGGTCGCGCTGCCCCACATGAACCCGAGTATGAAGCTGAAGAAGCCGCCCCCGAAGAACGCCAGGAGCAAGCCGCCCCCGATCCCGACGGCGCCGGCGGCGAGGATTGCGTACAGGAGTTGATTCGGCTTGACGAGCACGTATTCGCTGCGAGCGGGCCTGGCACACACCGGGCACTTGTACCCCACCGGCGTCGACACCATGTCCTTCGGGCAGATGTAGCGCTCGCACTCGGCGCAGCGCATCTCGGTCTCGACTCCGGGATGAAACGAGCACTCGGCCACGATCGGTCTCCTCGGCAAAGGCTGGGCGGCGGCGGTGAATCCTCGTGCACTAGCGTAGCGCACAGCGCACTCGGACTACACTCCGCGCGGCCGTAAGCCGATACTGTCCGCATGAGTCCAGCCCGCGTCATGTCGATTGAAGAGTCCCCCGACTCCCTGCGCATCGTGATGCCGGTGGAGCGGGCCGGCTGCGTCTCAATCTTCCTCGCAGCATGGCTCGTGGGGTGGCTCGCCGGCGAGGTTTCGGCGCTCACCGCGCTCTTCCGAATGGAGTCGCTCTTCAACCTGGGTTCGTTGTTCTTGCTCTTCTGGCTCACTGGCTGGACCGTGGGCGGTGTCGTCGCGGCCGCGATCCTCGCCATGACGCTCGATGGCCGAGAGGTCGTGAGCTTCAACGCCCAGGAGGTCGACCGGCGCGCCGAGGCGTTCGGCCGCGGGCTCAACTGGAAGTACGCGATGGCCGAGGTCTCGAACCTGCGTCCCACCGGCGACGAGAGCGGTGTGAAGAGCTTCATCTCCTTCGACCACAAGAGCAAGACGATTCGCTTCGGTACCGGCCTGAACGAGACCGAAGCCGAGCGCGCCGTGGAGGCCGTGTGGGCTCGCTTCCCGCAGCTCATGCCCCGTGTCGAGCGCGTACGCCGAGAAGAGGCCGCGAAGGCGGCGGCCCAAACGTCCGGCTACTCCGAGCCGGAAACGGGTGACACCGGCCCGGCCTCTGCAACGGGCGAGCCGCCGGCATCACCCTCGGGCGTCGACTGGGCGTAGCCCGGCCTCACCGACTGCGGCGCTTCGCCTACGGGTGTCGCGTCGGGCTCGTCATCCAGCGGGCGCTGATGGCCGCTCCGGCCGAACCCGCGCGCCGCTGCTGACCGGCACTCTCGGCTGTTGTCGCACATCTCAGTCGCTCCGGCTTCCGTCGCCCTCGGCAGCAGCCGCGGCCAGCCCGGCATAGTGCATCGGGTGGTGTTCGAGCACCTCGTCGCGCGTCATGGGACTCCCCTTCCGCTGGCGGGGTTGTTGCCCCGCACCGACTGGGTAATCTTCCTTCCGAGGGGCACGCACCGCAACCCGTCCCATCCACGCCATTCGCAGCGGCACCAAACGCCCGCCCCTCGCCCGTCACCGCCGACAAGGAGCCCACAACATGGCCGACCCCATCATCGCCGCGAAGAACGCCACCACCCAAGTGATCATCCTGCCGAACATGGCCAATCGCCACGGGCTCGTGGCCGGGGCGACCGGCACGGGCAAGACCGTCACGCTGCAGGCCCTTGCCGAAGGCTTCTCGCGCATCGGCGTCCCCGTCTTTGCCGCCGACGTGAAGGGTGACCTCGCGGGAGCCAGCCAGCCCGGAGGCGGCAGCCCCAAGGTCGACGCCCGCCTCGGCGAGCTGGGAATGGCCGAGGGGTGGGACACAACGCCCTGCCCGGTACAGCTGTGGGACGTCTTCGGCGTGAAGGGCCAGCCGATCCGCGCGACGGTGAGCGAGATGGGGCCGGTGCTGCTCTCCCGCATGCTCGAGCTCAACGACGTGCAGGAAGGCGTGATGAACGTCGCGTTCCGAGCCGCCGACGACGCCGGGCTGATGCTGCTCGACCTGAAGGACCTGCGCGCGGTGCTCGCGTACGTGGGCGAGAACGCCGAGACGCTCCAGCGCGAGTACGGCAACGTCGCTGCCACGAGCATCGGAGCGATCCAGCGCCAGCTGCTGACGCTCGAGACGCAGGGTGCGGACGGGTTCTTCGGCGAGCCGGCGCTCGAGCTCGGCGACCTGATGCGAACCGACCTCAACGGCCGCGGCTACATCAACCTGCTCGCCGCCGACACGCTCATGCAGTCCCCTCGCGCCTACGCGACGCTGCTCCTCTGGCTGCTCTCCGAGCTCTTCGAGCAGATGCCCGAAGTCGGCGACCTCGAGAAGCCCAAGCTCGTGTTCTTCTTCGACGAGGCCCATCTGCTGTTCGACGATGCGCCCGCGCCGCTCATGCAGAAGGTCGAACAGGTGGTCCGGCTGATCCGCTCGAAGGGAATCGGCGTCTACTTCGTCACGCAGAACCCCACCGACATCCCCGACGACGTCCTCGGACAGCTCGGCAACAAGGTGCAGCACGCGCTGAGGGCCTTCACCCCCAAGGATCAGAAAGCCGTCCAGGCCATGGCCGAGACGTTCCGGCCCAACCCGGCGGTCGATGTGGCGTCCGACGTCACCAACCTCGGTGTTGGCGAGGCGCTGTTGTCCGTACTCGACCCGACCGGCGCCCCAACACCTGTCGAACGAGCGTGGATCATCCCGCCGCACGGCCACATCGGAGCCATCGCGCCCGAGCAGCGCGCGGCCGTGCGTGCGGCCAGTCCGGTGGGAACGAAGTACGACACCGTACTCGACCGCGAGAGCGCCTACGAGCGTCTCCGCGGCACCGCGGCGGCAGCGGCACAGCCGGCAGCCGCTCCGGCAGCCGCTCCGGCGGCAGCGGCGCCCGCAGCGGCACCGGCCCCGGTTCCCGCGGCGGCCCCAGCGCCGGCTGGCGCACCCGTGCCACCGGGCAACTACCCGACCGCACCCGCCCCAGGCGCCCCCGTCCCCCCCGGCAACTACCCGACCGCGCCGGCGCCTGCAGCAAACCCCACCGGCTATCCCGCGGGTGTGCCGGTTCCGGGCGCTGCCGCACCTCCCACGAGCGGCTACCCGGCGGGCGTCCCCGCTCCCGGTGGCGCAGCCGCCATGGGCGCACCACCAGCGAGCGGCGCGGGGAAGGCGGCCGGCGATGCCGCGGAAACCGTCGCTGGCGTCGCGGGAGGGCTCATCGCAGCGTTCGGCAAGAGCGCTCTGCGCTCGATGGGCACGCAGGTCGGTCGCAGCGTCAGCCGAGGTCTTCTCGGCGGGATGAAGCGCTAGCGGGAGCGGGCGCTCAGTCCTCCTCGGCGTCCCAGGGCGGCCACCGCTTGGCGCCCGGGCCCATCCTGAGGTAGATCACCGTGGCGAGCACCGGGAAGACGAATATCGCGAAGAACCACAGTGCTCTCGTGACGACCAGCAAATCGTTCTGGTGCATGAGGACGTCCCACAGCGCGTAGATCTGCGCGTACAGGATCGCCAGCACGCCGATGAACACGAGGA
The DNA here is from genome assembly GCA_963803785.1 of uncultured Coriobacteriia bacterium. Classification (GTDB taxonomy): domain Bacteria; phylum Actinomycetota; class Coriobacteriia; order Anaerosomatales; family JAAXUF01; genus CAWDNM01. Next base: position 77,389 of record CAWDNM010000005.1, on the reverse strand, counting down.
GCCCGGCGAGCTTCATCGGGACCGCCTGCCAATCACTCGATGCCTTGCGTACGCCACGGCTTCCTCCTTCGCCACCAGCATACCAGCCGCCCCTGCGCTAGACTTCTGCGTACGCCCAGCACGTCAGGAGCCCGCGATGAGCCACACACACGACCCTCTCGGCAAGGACTCGCGTCTGAAGCGCTACGCATCGCTGTCGCAGATGATCGGCGACGCGGAGAACCCCACGCCCATCGTCGCCCTCCAGCGCCTCGCGCCCGAAGGCGTCGAGCTGTTCGTGAAGCTCGAGTGGATGAACCCCTTCGGCTCGGTGAAGGACCGCGCGGCGAAGTGGATGCTGGCCGGTCTCGCCGAGCGCGGCGAGCTCGACGGCCGCACCGTCCTCGAGCCGACCAGCGGCAACACCGGCATCGCGCTGGCGGCGCTCTGCGCGCTCGAAGGCCGCCCGATGCGCGCCATCGTCCCCGCCTCCATGCCCGCCGAGAAGTCCGCGCTGCTGCGGGCGCTCGGCGCCGAGGTCGTACCCACGCCGACGGTAGGCGTCGCCGGTCGCCATGCGATGGACGTCGCCATGGACATGGCCGAGCAGACGCTGGACGCCAGCACCGACTTCGTGATGCCCAACCAGTACGACAACACCGACAACTCCCGCGCCCACTACGAGACCACCGGGCCGGAGATCTGGGCTCAGACCGACGGCCGCGTCCGCTACTTCTTCGCTGGCCTTGGCACCGGCGGCACGATCAGCGGCGTCGGGCGCTACCTCAAGGAGCGCGACGCGGACATCAGGATCATCGCTATCGAGCCGGTCGCCGGGCACAAGATCAGCGGCCTGAAGAACATGGTGGAGACGACCGTCCCCCGAATCCTCGACCGCAGTGTCATCGACGAGATCGTGTACGTCGACGACGCCGAGACGCTCGCGACCACCCGCGCGCTGCATCGCGACGAGGCACTGCTCGTCGGCTCGACCGGCGGCGCCTGCCTCGCCGGCGCGCTGCGCTGGCTGCGCGACAACCATGCCACCGGCGTCGCCGTCGCGGTCGCCCCCGACTCCAGCCAGAAGGCCCCCAGCTACCTCGAGCAGATGCTCGCCGAGGAGGACCGCCCGTGAGCTACCCCGCCGACATCGCCCTGCACATGCTGCGCGAGGGCAACGAGCGTTTCGCCGAGGGCCGCCAGCGGCCGCACTTCACGCCCGCAGAGCGACTCGGGTTCCTGACCGAGCAGCGGCCATGGGCCGTCGTCCTCGGCTGTTCGGACTCGAGGGTGCCCATCGAGGCCGTCTTCGATGTCGGGCCCGGCGAGCTGTTCGTCGTGCGCTCGGCCGGCCACGTCATCTCCGACGCCGGATACGCGAGCGTGCGCTTCGCCGTCCAGACGCTGGGCGCCGAACTCGTGGTCGTGCTCGGCCACGAGGACTGTGGCGCCGTCGCGGCCGCGCGCAACGGCAACGCGCCCGACTTCCTGGCCCCCGTCACCGACCACATCCACACCGACGCCGCGACGCTTGCCGAGGCCGTCGACCAGCACGTCATCGAGTCGGTCGCCGAGATGCGCGAGTGGTTCGACCTCGCGGGATTCCCCGCCGACCGAGCCCGTCGTGATCGGAGCGGCCTATCAGCTCGCGAGCGGCGAGGTCCACTGGCTCGACTGACCGTCGCCGCCCGCGCTGGTGGTTAGGGCGCCGAGTTAGCCGGGCTGCTGGATTCCGACGCGGTTGCCCTCGGAGTCCTCGAAGAACACGATCCAGCCGACCATCTCGCCCATGAACTGCTTCTCCTGGATGATCCGGCCACCCGCCTCCTTCACGCGCTCGATCATGCCGTCGATGTCGCCATTGCCGCCAAGGTAGGCGGTGATGCCGTCGAGGCTCGGGGTGCCGCCGGCACTGATGTCGGCGCTCACCTCGAACGCGCCATCTTCCACCGGCGGGAAGCTGGCGACTTGGTCCTCCATGCCGGGCATTGGCACAACCGGCTTGCCGATCACGTGCGAGTAGAACTTGAGGCCCGCGCGAAATCGGTGGTCGGAATGCTCGCCCAGACGATTCGATTGCTCATCGTCGTATCCTTTCGCGTTGGTGCACACGCAGAGTCTCTATACCCCGAGCGGTATCAGAGCATTCATCGGTCCGCCGCGCGCACCACCGCGACGGCGTAGTATCTCCCCATGCCTGACTTCGACTCGCCATTCCACCGCCTCACCGTCACCGACAACGACGGCGTGCGGCTGCTCAAGTTCGAGCGCAACCAGCAATCGTCGATGCTCATCGACGACCCGTTCGAGACCACCATCGAATACGTCGGCTACCTGCACATCACGCTCGCGGTGAAGCCCGACGCGGCGCGCACGCTCGTCATCGGCCTGGGCGGCGGCTCGGTGGTCAAGCGGATGTGGCGCGACTACCCCGAGATGCACATCGACGTCGCCGAGATCGACGGCGAGGTCGTCGAGGTCGCAAGCGCGCTGTTCGAGCTCCCCGACGACGAGCGCATCGACGTCCACATCGCCGATGGCCGCGAGTTCCTCACCCGGGGTCATCGACCCCTACGACATCATCATCGTCGACGCGTTCGACGACGACCGCGTCCCCCGCCCCCTCCTCACCGAGGAGTTCATGCGCGAGTGCAAGGACCGCCTCGTCCCCCGACGGCGTCATCGCCTGGAACCTCTTCGGGGCCGTGTACGGCCCACACTCGCGCATGTTCCGCAGCTTCCACCGCACGGCCGCCAACGTGTGGCGCAACGTCTGGGTCTTTCCCCTCGGCATCGCCGAGAACGCCGTCGACGACTCGCGCAACATCGTGGTCCTCGCGAGCGACGCGCCGCTGACCGCCGACGAACTCGCCGAGAGGATCGGATCGCGGGTCGACGGCCTCGTCACCGTGCCCGCATTCGAGCGCTTCGCCGAGGACCTCTATCGCGGCGGGATCCGCACGGGTGACGTGCCGCTGCTCACCGACGAAACGCGGAGACAGGGCGGCAGCCACCACGGCACTGGGGCGAGGCGCCGCTAGTCGTGGCCGCTCCGACTACGGCAGCTGTTTGAGCGCCTTCTCGAGCACCGACTTCATCGTGCTCGGAGACCCGGAATCGGGCGAGGCCTCGAGGGCGACCATGACCGCGCCGCTCGTGAAGCCGATTACCGCGAACCTCCGCCCGTCGGTACCGAAGTAGACCGTGTGACCGTTGATCTTCGACGAGCTCGCGTTCTTGGGGTAGCGCTGCTTCACGTTGGCCGAGAGCGCTCGTTTGGCATCGGCCGATGTCCGGAACTGCTCGGCCACGATGACGAGCGACTGAGCGGGGTTGCCGGACCCGGGGCGGTACTCGCGAGACACCGACAGCGGGTCGACCGCGGCCTTGGCCGCGGTGAAGCCGGCGAGTCGCATCCGGCGTCCAACGGGTCAAGGCCGACGGGTTGTCCACAGCGGGCTTGGGCGTCTTCGGTGGCGTTGTCGCGGTTGCCGGAGTCGATCCGGGGGTGTCGGGCGTGACCTTCTTGCCGCTCTTGATCGCATCCGACTGCGTCTTGGCGTTGCGGTAGCTCGGCGAGATCGCGATGACGGCATCGAGCTTCTGCTCGGCGGTCTTGAGATCTCCGGCGGCGATCGCCATCTGCGCGGCCGCATAGAGCGCCGCGAGCTGCGGGTTCTCGACGTCTTCCTGCGTCGATGGTGTTGATTCGGTACGCGCCGGCCGTCTCGGCGGGAACGCGGAGCGTCTTGATGTCCTCTGAGATGACGCGTCCCTGCGAGTCCACGATCCGGGTGCCGGTCTGGACCTCGACGGTGCGCTGACATGCCGACGCGCCGCCGAGCGTGGCGACAAGGGCCACCACGAGTGAGAGCCTGCCGAAACGCCTCATCGTGAGTCCTCCTTGAGCTGCGTCGTCCGCCGTCGACAGTTCGCCTCGCCGCGAGTGCGAGTGCAGCGACCGCGGCCAGTGCGAGCAGCATCGCCGCCACGCGAACGGGGTCGAGACGCGGTTCGATCACGAGCCGTGAGTACTCCGTTCCGTAGGTCTGCTGAACCTCGGCGGGTACCCAGCGGTTCCACGTGTGCAGCGTCGCGCCAGCAGCGGGATTGCTGCCAGCGGCGCAAACGACACCGCCACCGCCGCAGGCAGCCACGAACGTGTCGCCGTCGCCCCGGCGAGCCACCATGACAGCTGCAAGCGCCAAGCCAGCAGCGGCGAGCGCGAGCCAACCCGTAGCCGATTCGGCACCCACCATGATCCAGGTCGCCCGAAACGGCACGCCCGTGCCGCCCTTCGGCGACGCGCGTTGAGCGCCGGCGTGACCAGCGACGACCAGCGCCAGCACCAATGACGAGACCGCCAGTCGAGAGCGGCACCCAGAGAGGAGGTCCAGCCGGCTTCAACAGGTCGCTCCTGAGCCCCTGCGCCGCAAGCCAGACAACCGCACTTCCTGCACGCAATCACTGCGACACCCGGCGACCGCGCCCGGCCACTCGATCGGGCTGGGCCCGTACATGACGGTGAGACGCTCGACGACCGCAAGCGACATCACGACGACCGGAACGCCGAGCAGCGACACCGAGGCTCGGACACGCCGACTCGGAGCTCGCGGGTGTCCAACCGAGCGCGAACACCGCGATGGCGATTCCTAGGTAGATGCAGGGGAACAGCGCGCCCTGCCGATCTCGGCCGCGGAAGGCAGGCTCGGCACCGCCACGATCAGACCAAGGCCGCGGCCGCCGCCAGCCACCAGCGACGGCGCCCGAGGGCCCGACTCTGCGTGCGGCGGCAGCGAGCGCAAGCGCGCCGGCGCGAACAGCAGGCCCGCGACGAGCATGAGCGCTTCTCGGACGGGGAACTTCGCGAACGGCGAGAACGAGCTGGGGTTCTCCCAGCTCGCGAGCAGCCCGGCCGCTCCAGCTACCGCGCGCAACGGCCCCCGCAAGCGCAGTGACCGGCGGGCGCTCTGAGCGCAGCGCGAACGCGACGCGCGACGCACGCAAGACCCCAGGCCGAGGTGGTGAAGAAGAGGACTATCCGCGCCGGACGGCGCGTCGGACGCGCGCTGCGAGAGCGCCAGCAGGGGCGCCGCCCAGAAGGCAGAGCGCCCCCCGGCAGCGGCAAGTCCGAGCGTTGCGCGATCCGCCGTACGTACTCGGCCGAGAACCCTGATGGCCCCTGACAGCGCAGCACGAACACGAACGCCGCGGCGCAGGACAGCGCCGACGATCGACCGAGTCGGCGACCGTGTCCATGATGATCGTCGTCAGCACGAAGGAGCCGCGCAGCGCCCAGCGAGGCCAGCGCAGTCCGAGCCCACGGCTCTGCCGGAGCGGTTGCTCAACCAGGACTCCCTAGCAGTTCGGATGGGGCGGCCAACCGATGGGAAGGGCCGAGGATTGCTCCCCGGCCCTTCCACGGTAGCAGAAGCGCGCCGGCACGCACGCTCGGCTTCTTACTTGTTGTGGCACCTTTCGCAGACGCCACGGTTGTCGTAGCGCAGAAGCGCTGACGGAACCGGGTTCTGCGCCACGAACTGGTTGCGCGCGATACCGTCGGTGTCCACGACCGTCGCGGCGCCAGCGTTCGACGCGTAGCCGGTCATGTCAGCAGCGGTACCGTGTGCACGGTGGCACGTGAGGCACTCGATCCAGTCCGAGGACTCGTTGACCGGCGCGCCCTGCTCGTCGATAGCGTGAGCGAGCGGCAGGACCTGGTCGGTGACGATCATCGACGCCTTGTCGGGACCGTTGTAGGTCGCAGCTCGACGTTGATCGGGTGCTTGTGGCGAAGCGCCAGCCCGCTGCCGTCACCGGCGTTGTACGTGCTCGCAAGGCTGGCGTAGGTGGTCGTCGACACCGAGAGCGTTCGTCTTGGTGAACGTCGTCGACCGGACCGAGGTAGGTGTTGTGGCAACCAGCGCACCAGCCGCTCATGCCCTTGTTGGTGTTGAGGCCGGTGGCCGGCGTTGCCGATCGTCAGCGGCGAGCATGTCGTAGCCCTTGGCATACATCGCCGTCGTGTAGTTCGGCGTGTAGGCGGGGTACGCGGTGTGCAGACGGAAGCCGTTGACCGGCCAGCCGGGCTCGACCGACGAGACGAATCCGTCGGGATCCGGGTCGTCGGGATCGGCGGTCGGCGTGTACTCGCCGACCGTGTTGCCGTTGACGACGGTCTTCAGGATGCGGTAGTTCGGTGCAGCCGTGCGGGTCATGACAGGTCGCGCAGTCCATCTTGATGGCGTTGCCCGTGCCGTTCATGAACGCGTCGGGCCCTGACCCGCGTCGCTGTAGTCAGCAGCGAAGTTCTTGCCGGTGCCGAAGTAGCCACCGCCGTAGGCGCCCCACGAGGAGCCCTTGTACATGTGGGTCGAGGTGGTCGCCGTCTGGTCGACCTCATCGAATCCGCCACCGTTGAGGATCGCGCCGTGATCACCGTACAGGGTGCCTTCGTAGATGCCCTGCTGGACGTTGGTGTCAGCACCCTGGCTCGTCGCGTCGTGACACGCGTAGCAGAACTGCCACATCTCGGTGGCCGACGTCACGAGCAGCGCCGAGTGGTGCTCGTCGCGCACGGTCGAGTCGGTCCACGTGATCGTGGAGACCGACGTGTGGGCACGGTGACAACCGGCGCACGCGTCGGTGTCCTGCACGTAGTTGCCGTGGATCGCGAAGTTCGCGAGCGCGACACGACGGCACCATCAGGAACACCGCGGCGGCGAGGACGAGTGCGAGTGCGATTCTCTTGGTTCTCATGTTGTCCTACACCTCCTCGGTGATCGTGTCGGCTTCTTCGGACTGCGACCTTGGCCTTGCGGACCGAGAGCGCCGCCAGTCCGCCGAGGACGAGCGTCGGTACGATCATGCGGCCGCTGGAGAGCATGCTGCTCGTCATCGGCGCGATGTGGTCCTCGATGAACGGGTCGGCCTTCGGAGGGGTGAGCATGACCTTCTTGCTCGCCCAGTACATCGCTCCGTTGCCGATCCAGTTCTGCGTGCCGTTGGCCAGCGTGTAGCCGTTGGCCGGATCGTTCAGGTACGCGAGGATGTTGGCCTTGGAGTCCCACTTCATCGCCTTGGCCGGGCACGACGAAACGCACGCCGGCTCGTGAGCGAGTTCGGGGACGACGGCATCGCCGGGGACGGATCGCTGACGCAGTTGCGCCGAGCCTTGCGGCCCGGGTCGGCAGAGCGGTGTCGGCATCGACGACGCCATCGGCGCCGGCGCGACCGGTGCACAGCGTGCACTTGTTCATCTTGGTCTGACCCGCGTACGGGCCGGCTCTCGTAGGCCACGCCGACCTTCGGGTAGCCACCACGCTGGCAGCCGATCTCACAGGGCTTGGGGCCCGGGCCGGTCCTGCACAGGTTGGGGTTGCACTTGGACGTTGTCGACGCTGATCGCACCGGTCGGCTCCTTGCGGATGGCCCCGTAGGGGCACTCATAGGCGCAGGGCGGATCGGGGCAGTGCCAGCAGCTGTACCGCATGAACGGGCCCATGTCGCCACGCTTCAGGCTCTTGATCGCGAGCCGCTGACGAGGATTGACGATGGACTTCTGCGGGATCACGTCGTTGATGCTCGTCGGGAGCTTGAGCTACCACTCACGCTTGCACGCCGTGACGCATCCGTTGCAGCGCATGCACTTGTCTGCATCTTGCAGAATCGCCATAACAGTCATTGTTCACACCTCCCTACATCTTCTCGATGCGACAGAGACAGGCCTTGGACTCAGGAATCGTCGGTGTTCGCATCACCTGCGTCGATGCACAGGTCGTTGGCACGGGAGCCGGTCGACAGACCCTCGCTCACCCCAGTGCCACGGAATCGCGACCACGCCCGACGCCGACCCTCTGGTTGCCTGCAGGCCGGTGCCGACGCGAGCCCGGAAGCCCTGCCGTAGAGCGCAGCGGATCGACGTGTCGACGCCAGGTCGTTCGACGTCGCGAGCGGTGACGATCTTGACCTAGTCGCCGTCCATGATGCCGTACTTGCGCGGCATCGGCGGAGTTGAGCTCGATCCACGGCTCCGGCTCGAGCTCGACGTTGCACCAGTTGTTGCGGGTGATCGGGCCGCCCTGGAAGTGCTCGACGCACCGGATGGTGGTGAGCACCAGCGGGAAGTCGGCCGGGGTGCCCACCGGGGTCGCCGGCGAGCCAGCGACGTCTGCGGCAGGCAGGTCTCACGGTACGCACCGCCGCGGTGTTCTTGCCCCAGGTCTGCCCAGTCCGGCACGCGGCGACTCGTACGGCTCCGTGTGAGCCGGGAAGCGGCCGGCGAGCACGTGTCGAGTGACACGCGCGGTGCTCGCGTTCGCGGCGAGTTCTTCGGGCTTGTCGGCCAGGCGGTGGATCGTGCGGTACCAAGCGCGAGTAGTTCGAGCACGCCGGTGTTCGTGCTGACGAACAGACGAGCAGCACGAGTCGGGACCCATGAAGAAGTCGGCGACGTCTCCAGGGACCTCGTCGTGTTGTTGTAGAACACGCGACGGTTGACGAGCCACGCGTAGCCCCAGCCGTGATAGGCGAAGGTGCCGTTCGGAGTTGGCGTTGTCGCGGCTCTTGGCGCGGTTCTGACAGCCCACGCGGCCTGGCCGGTGCCTTGTGTCGTGTCGGCATGAGCGCCGTGTTGTACGCGCCGGTGTAGATCCAGATCGTCCCGCCGGCAGCGCTCGTGCACGGCAGGCACATCTCCGGTAGATCAGCTCAGACACCCACTCGGAACCGGTGACTGTTGCGGTCGAGGCGACGTTGCCGGTCGCCGCTGACAAGCTCTGCGGAGCCGAGACGCGGCCTCGAAGTCGTCGCGCTCGCCGGAGTCCAGCCGTCAGCGTACAGCGTGCCGTACAGCTCGTCGTACACCGACGTGTACGTGACAGCCCAGCGCATCCCAGACGGTCTTGATGTGGCGAGAAGGCGCCACCAGCGCAGTGTCGTCGAGCGCCTTGGCGAGACGGAGGAGCAGCTCGAGGTCGTCCTTGCTGTTGCCAGCAGGCTTGCGAGCCTGGTAGCGCCACTGCAGCGTACGACCGGAGTTGGTCGCGCTGCCGCCGACCTCAACGTGCGAGGCGGCCGGGAATCAGGTACGTGACACCGGTCGGCTTGCGGTCGCAAGCTGCGGTCTCGTTCTCGAACATGTCGGTGACGACCAGCAGATCGAGGTTCTAGAGACCGTCGCGGATGGCGCCCTGGTTCGGCTCGGTGACAGCCGGGTTCTGACCCCAGCTGACGAGCGCCTTGGTGGACTGCCGCCCGCTACGATCATCTTGCGGAACATGATCGATGTGGTTGTCGCCGTTGCCCTTGGGCCACAGCGAGAAGATCGCGTCGATCTTCGACTTGTCGGCGACAGTGCCGACCAGGCCGTCGCGGGGTGCCGAAGAACTTCAGGGTCATGTTGTAGAAGCCCTGCTGCTGCAGCCACATGACCGAGTGCGCCCGATCGGGTGTGTACGCGTCGTGCGTACGAGCTGTCCATCGTCCGTGGCGACGTGTAGGCCGCCGAAGCTCCCGATCCGGAGAGCGGGTAGCCCCACAGCGAGTCCATGTACTTGCCGAATCCGTTGGTGTCGGTCTGCTGCGCGAGCGCCGGGTTGCCCGAGTAGGCCGGGATGTTGCCGTAGAGCAGACCCATGTCCGTCGAACCCTGGACGTTGTGGATGCCGCGCAGCGCGTTGATGCCGCCGCCGGCAGCGACCCATGTTGCCCATGAGCGTCTGGAGCGCGGCGAACGATCTTGACGTTCTGAGCGCCGCACGTGTGCTGCGTGAGACCCATCGCGTACAGCATCGTCGTGAGCGCGATAGAACGGGCTCGTCGGGTTGTGGATGATCGGTGGTCGGTGCAGCCGGATCGTAGCTGGCGCAACGGCTGTTCTCGATGAACGACATCGCGACGTCGACGATCTCGGCCTCGGAGCAGCCGCAGATGTCAGCGACCACGGCCGTCGTGTACGGCGCAACGTGAGCCTTGAGCTTCCGGTAGACCGTGTCGTAGGTACCGGCGAGGGTCCCGCCCGGCTCGTCGGCTGCCACGACGACCTGGTTGCGGCAGTCAGTCGACTTCTTGGGGAAGTTGGAGATGGCGGCGCTGTCGAGATCGCCGACCTGGAACGGAGTTGCCGGTCTGACGACGACTTCTCGCGAACGTAGTCGGTTCCAGCGGCGTTCACCAGGAAACGAGCATCCGTGTACTTGGACCCGAGCGTCGTAGCGCCGGCACCAATGGCGCCGGCACTGCCTGTACCGAACGTGTTCGAGAAGAAGCGTCTGCACGGCGCCGTCGGTGCCGCCCTGGTTCAGGTAGCGCGAAGAAGTTGACCGACTTCGGATCGCGCCGGGTTGCTCTCCATCCAGTCGATGATGTAGCTCGATCACGCCGTTGATGAAGGCGATGTCGGTGCCCGGGCGGATGCGGATGTACGTGTCCGCCTGCAGCGCAGTGCGCGTCTTGCGAGGATCGATGACGATCATGTTCGCCTTGGGATGACCGTGGCCGCCCGCGCGAGCCCTGTTGATGTGCGCGATGGACGCGGGGTGGTTCTCGACCGGGTTCGCGCCCATGACGACGACGTTCGTCGAGTTCGCGATGTCGGCCCAGTGGTTCGTCATTGCGCCTCGTCCGAATGCGGCGGCCAGACCGGCCACCGTGGACGAGTGTCATATACGAGCCTGATGCTCGATGTTGCTCGTGCCGAAGTTCGCGATCAGCTTGCGATAGACGTAGTTCGGCTCGTTGTTCATGTGCGAACGACCGAGGAACGCGACGCCCTTGCTGTTGTAGCCGGCGGCGTCGGAGAGCGGGCCGCGAGCTGCGACGAGCCGGTTGCGATCTCGCCCATGGCAGCCTGCAGGTCCATCGCTGCCCACGGGCCGTTGCCCGTACGCTTGTAGGCGATGCCGTTGCTGGTCCCATCGGCCGCGAAGACCGGGTTGACGGGATGAGCACCCGTGAACGCACCGATGCGGCGCGAGTTGTTGACGAGCTGGATCGAACCGGCGCCCTTGGCGCACAGGCCGCCTGAGTTCATGGGCGACTCGAAGTCACCGTAGATATCGACGACCTTACCCTCTGTCGGCGAACCGGCAGACGTCGACGACGACCCGCTGACCACAGCTGGCCGAGCAGTACGGACACGTGGTGGTGGTGACCTTGTAAGTTGGCCGAGTTCTCGTACGCGAACGCCTTCTCGGCGTCGTACGCGATATCGAACCCGCAGCTCGCCGCTGCGCCGGCAACCGCTGCGGTCTTGAGGAACGCGCGTCTCGTCATACCGTCGAACGATTGCCCATGTGTCTTTAGTAGCCATACCTCCATTCCTTTCTCTCGGAGGTAATACGGATAAAGCCATGAGCTCCCCCTACCTTGTGTGAGGACCGCCTAGCCGATGCCCGCCTCCTTCCCTGGTCCGGGAGGCGCGACTGGGAGCGCAAAAACAAAAACCGGCACACGAAGGAGCGCGGAGCTCCCGACGTGAACCGGTCCGTTTTTGTATTCATGGTCCGATCTTCCTTACCCGAGGAAAGCACCACACAGCCTAGAGGCACGCCCATGCTGGGGCCCTCCGGGTCAGTGCGGTCTCCTTTCCAAGTCGGGAGGCGTCAGCGTTTCCGCTGGCACCCATCGGCCTTGAGACCGTAGCGCCTTGGCGGGCGCCTTAGGTGGGAAGGCTCGGAGATCGTCTGTGTCGCGCTTTCAAGGCGGTTCGCATCTGGCTGCCGGGCCTTCGCTAGCTTGTAACAATCGTCACAAACCCCGCACTACCTCGCGGTTCCCGGTCGATCATCGAATCAACCGCTGGTTTGCAACAATCGTCACAAACTCCGCTTACCGAGCACATTATACCCATCGCCGACGCGGGTCAACTACTCGCTTGTACGCCTCTGACCTGCGGTATATCTCGCATCAAGGTAGATCTCGCGGAACTCCTGGACGTCGACGGTCCTGACCTCTGCCAGCATCGCCAGCAGACGCAGATCGTTGTCGTCGGTTCCAAGCGCCTTTGCGCGCCACGCCATGGCCAGCAGCATCGCCGGACGCTGCGCGACCTTGAGCCGGTCCATCAAGGCGCGGGCGTCGGACTCCGAGTACTCCTCGAACGTCGAGCAGCTCGCCGAGATCGATGCCATCGACCTCTCGGCCCTCGTAGAGCGGGCGGTCCTCGATCGGCGCGATGAGGCGCACGCGCGTCTTCTCGGACACGGGGTCGAATCTCGCTGAAGCGCTCGAGGCCGTCCATGAAGTCGGGCGTCACGACGATGCGGACCTTGCGGCGCGCGAGCAGCAGCAGCGGCAGGAGGAGCAGCGGGATGCAGCAGAGCGCGAGCCACGCCCACGGCGACTTCGGCAGACGGAATCGCCGGCACCTGCGCGACCGGCCAGCCCCACACCTGCACCTGGTTGTTCTCGCGGTCGGTGATGTAGATGCGGCCGCGCTTGTCGAGTGGTGATGTCGTTGGGGTAGTTGAACTGCCCCGGCCCGAACCCTCGCTCGCCGAACTGCGTGAGCATCTTGCCCTTCAGGTCGAACACGGCGATGGTGTGCGCCAGCGCGTCGGCGACGTAGAGCCGCTGCTTCTTGTCGATGGCGATACCGCGAGGCACGCCGCTCGTGTCGACGAACCGCACGAACGTGCCGTTGCGAGTCGAAGACCTGGACCCGGCGGTTGTTGCCGTCGGAGACGTAGACGTCTCCGTTGGCTGCGACAGCGACACCGTTGGGGAACAGGAAGCTGCCCGGCTGCTCCTGGAGCGCGTTGACCTGAGCGGTCTTGCCGACCGAAGACCGTCCGGCTTCCGTCCTCCGAGAAGTACAGGAGGCGGTGGCTTCTTGGTATTGCCGACGTCAGTGGCACGCAGCGCGCCGCTGCGTGTCGAACGAGAACGCGAGCGGTGTCCACGTCGAGCTTCTCGTTCTTCGGCACGAACTTGCGCAGGTACTTGCCTTCGAGGTCGAAGACGTAGATCGTGTGGTAGTAGCGGTCCGAGACCCAGACCTCGTTGCCCTTGATCGCGAGGTGCACGGCGTTGACGAGCTTGCCGTCCGCCGTCGTGTCGAACGAGAACAGGTACCTGCCCGCGTTCGTGAACACGCTCACGCGGCGGTTACCGAAGTCGACCACGTACACGCGACCGTCAGCAGCCACCCCCAGCCCGACCGGGCGGAGTCAGCGCCGCGGCATCCTTGCCCGAGATCGAGTACAGGTAGCGTGGCGGCTCGATGTAGTCGCTGCCCGGCGGGCGCCAGTCCGAGGCTCGGGCAGGCGCCGGTTCATCGCGAAGTAGTACGCGAGGTAGCGCAAGCAGCAGCAAGCAGCAGCGTCAGAACCGTGAGCAGGATCAGCCTGCGACGGCGCTCGCGCGGCGTGAGCTTGCCGCGGATCGTCCTGGCGGGAAGCGTCGCTCGTCCTGCTCGGCGGGACGTCTCGTCTGGAGTCCTCGATGACGTCCGGCATCTCCTCAGGAGCCATTCTTCACCCGCTTCAGTCCGGCGGTCGCACGTCGCGTTGCCGGGATCGATGACAAGGACCTTCTGGTAGGTCTCGCTGGCCTTCGTCGCGCTTCTTGAGTTTCTCGTAGAGCTTGCCCACGAGCAGCAAGCGACTCGACCGACTGCGGGTCGAGGGCGGCCGCGACGCGCGCCTCGACGAGCGCCGCGCTGGCGTCGGTCGAAGCGAGCTTGTTGGCCGCTGCGAGACGCGCTGAGCGCGGTGCCGAGCTTCGCGAGCTCGTCCTTGGGCTCCTGCTTGTAGGGCGCGCCGTCGGCTCGACGTTGCGGAAATGCTCGGCCGCGTCGGCGATCTCGCCATCCTTGAGCAGCAGCAGGCCGTAGTCGTAGTTCGCCTCCGGCATGTTCGGGTCGAACTGCAGGGTGTAGAGAAGCATGTCGCGCTGACCGTCCTCGATGCCGAGCTTGTCGTAGCAGACGGAAAGCGCGTAGGAGGTGTCCGACGCGTCGCGGCGCATCCGCAGCGCCTGCCTTGAGGTAGCCGACGGCTCCCGAGTAGTCCCTCTGCTCCATGCGGGCGATGCCGACGTAGTAGTTGGCGATCTCGCCGGAGCTCCCGCCGGCCATCTCGGGCGTCTTGCCCTCGGTCAGCGTGATGACCTGCTTGAAGTACTCCTCGCCGCCCTTCCAGTCCTTCTGCTTCATCAGCTCGAAGCCGATTCCGGACAGCGCCGGAACCCACTCCTTGTTGACCTTGAGGACCTGCTGGTACTGCTCGATCGCCTCGCGGTTGCGGCCGGCGACCGAGAGCGCCTGCGCAAGGCGCATGCGCGTCTCGATGTCGTTCGGCGTCTTCTTGAGCTTCTTGCGTGAACGCATCGATCTCGCGGTTCGCAGGAGACCCGGTGCGCAGGGACTGGTTGTTGGCCCACACCGAGTAGCCGAAGATACGCGCCAACGATGACTATCGCCACGACGACCAGAACGATCGCCGCGTCAAGCGGCCTTACTCGCTTCAACAAGCGAGAGTCTCCCTTACATCAGCACCGAGGTCTACCGGGACCTTGCGTCGGCGCTCGCGTAGCGCATCGTACGAATCTGCGGACGCTTGGACTTACTGTCAAACGCTATCGTGCCGCTCAAGCCGTCAACGCCCCTGCTCAGGGGCGGGTGAACTCTTTGCCGAGAACGTCGAGCGCCTCGACCACGAGGTCGACATCGGCCTCGGTCAGGCCGAAACCGACGCTCAGTCGCAGTGCGCCGGTCTCGAGCGTTCCGAGCGAACGTATGTGCCCAAGGTGCGCAATGCAGCCCAGAACGCACAGCAACTCCATACCTTCGGTCGAGCGCGAACGCGAGCTGATCGGCCTGCGCGTGCTCGTGAACCACGAGACGACCGGCACGCGCGGCTCGTCGGGACCCGGGCCGAGGATTCGGTAACCCGGTATCGCGCTCACGCCGGCCAGAGCCGACTCATGAGCGTCGCCTTCGTGCTCGCGCTGCTCGTCGCCGTGCTCGCGCAGCCACTTCGCGGCCGCGGCTCCCAGCCCCACGATGCCCGGGTACGTTGGCGTGCCCGCCTCGTAGCGGTCCGGACGCGCGCTGCGGCCCGATCGGGTGCTCGCTCTCCCCCTGTCCGCTGCCTCCGAACACGAGCTCGTCGGGCTCACAGTCCGGGCGCGAGGTAGAGCACGCCCACACCCTGCGGGCCGAGCAGCCCTTTGTGCCCCGAGCACGCCCACGCGTCCGCGCCGAGCGTGGACAGGTCGACCGCGAGATGTCCGCCGGCCTGCGCGCCGTCGACGAGCATCAGCGCGCCGTGCTCGTGGGCGATGTCGGCGATGTCGGCGACGTGCTGGATCGCGCCGGTGACGTTACCGGCGTGCTGGCAGACGACCGCGCGCGTGGGGGCCTCGGCGAGGAGCGCCTCGACCGCCTCGACGTCGACGAAGCCGGCGTCGTCGGCCTCGGCGAGTACGACCTCGACGCCGCGCGAAGCCAGCACGTTGAGCGGGCGGGCGACGGCGTTGTGCTCGGTGGGGCACGCGACGACGCGGTCACCCGGCTTGATCAGGCCGAACAGCATCAGGTTCAGCGCCTGCGTGCAGCCCGGCTGGAAGAGCAGGTTCTTGGCGTCCGTCACGCCGAGAAGTGCCGCGAGCTTCGCGGCGGGCCGCGTGGATCGCGCGCGCGGTGTCGACCGCCATGCTGTACGCGCCGCGGCCCGGGTTGCCGCCGAACTCGGTCAGCGCGCGGTTCGACGGCCTCGACGACCGGCCCGCGGCTTGGGCCACGAGGTCGCCGCGTGGTCGAAGTAGATCGTGCGCGAGGCGGGCGGTGCTGTCGGCAGAGGGGCTCATGAGGCTAGTGTCCTCCGCCGTTCATCATCTTGACCGCGTGCTCGAACTGGTCGGCGACGAAGCCGAAGCACTCGCGGGCGGCCTTCTCGGAACCGGGCAGGTTGACGACGAGCGTGCGCCCGCGGGCGGCCGCTGTCGCGCGCGAGAGCATCGCGCGACCGGTGACCTTGAGCGACTCGGCGCGCATGTGCTCGGCGATGCCGGGGACGGGGCGATCGCAGACAGCGTGCGTGGCCTCGGGCGTGACGTCGCGCGGGCCGAGGCCCGGTGCCGCCGCACGTGAGAACGACGTCGGTGCCGGAGTCGGCCATCTCGACGATCGCGGACTCGATGCGGAGGCGGTCGTCGGGCACGACCTGGTAGCCGGAGAGCGTCCAGCCATGCTCGGCGATGAGTTCCGAGAGCGCGCGGCCGGCGGTGTCCTCGGCCTCGCCGCGGGTGTCGGAGCAGGTGATGATCCCGATGCTGAGTTCGGCCACTACTGCGCCGCCTGTCTCGAGCTTGCGGCACTCGTTGGCCGCGCGCACGCTCCGGACTCAGCGAGCGACTCCTCCGGCGAGCGCTCGCACGTGCCGTCGCCGAGAGAGACGATCTCGACCTCGTCGCCGACCGCGATGTCGCCGGCCTCGCGCACGACAGCGAAGACGCCCTCGCGCGGCATGACGCAGTCGCCGGCCTGGTAGTAGATCGCGCACTTGTTGTGGCACACCTTGCCCACCTGGCTGACCTCGAGCATGGTCTCGCCGACGCGGACCACCGAGCCCACCGGCAGCGTCATGACGTCGATGCCCTCGGTCGTGATGTTCTCGGCGAAGTCGCCGGGGCCCACGTCGAGGCCCTTGGCGACCATCGAGTCGATGGACTCCTGCGAGAGCAGCGAGACCTGGCGGTGCCAGTCGCCCGCGTGCGCGTCGCCCTCGAAGCCGCGGTCGAGCACGAGCGTGCCCGCGCTCGAAGCGCTGCTTGCGCACGGTCTTCTTCTCGGAAAGGTTGATGGAGGTGACGCGACCTTTCGCGCCGACTGGCTCGCTCATTCGCCTTGCTCCTCTCGCGTCCAGGTCCCCGACTTGCCGCCCTCTTTGGCGAGAAGGCGCACATCCGAGATGACCATGCCGCGGTCGACTGCCTTGCACATGTCGTAGATCGTGAGCGCCGCGACCGAGGCCGCGGTGAGGGCCTCCATCTCGACGCCGGTCTTGCCGTCCGTCTCGGCGGTCGCGAGTGATCGCGATGCCGCACCGGGCGGGGTCGTCGGTCGAGCCGAGCTCGACGCTCACGTGCGTGAGCGAGAGCGGGTGGCACAGCGGGATGAGGTCGCTCGTGCGCTTCGCGGCCATGATGCCGGCGATGCGCGCGGCGGCGAGCACGTCGCCCTTCTTGGCGCTGCCGCCCACGATGAGCGCCTCGGTCTCGGGGCGCATCTCGACGAACGCGCCGGCGACCGCGCGGCGGTGGGTGACGTCCTTGTCGGCGACGTCGACCATGTGCGCGTTGCCGTGCTCGTCGAGGTGCGTGAGCTTGTCGGCACATGCTAGCCCCCGATCTGTGACATCTGGCGGTCGGTGCCGATGCGCTCGGCGTGGTTCTCCGGCTTGATGCGCAGCGCCTCGCGCACGACGGCGCGGACGTCCTCATCGGTTCCTTCCCGAAGCACGGTGCGCACGTCGAGCTCGTTGTCGCTGAACAGGCAGGGCCTCAGGCGTCCGTCGGCGGTGAGCCGCAGCCGGTTGCACTCGGCGCAGAAGTGGTGCGAGAGCGGCGAGATGACGCCGACGGTGCCCTGCGACTCCGCGAACCGATAGTACCGCGCCGGGCCCCATCCGCCAGGCGCCTTGTCGCGCTCGACCTCGAGCAGCTCGCCGAGACCGGCGGCCACGCCCTCTGCCGAGAGGCGGTCGACGACCTCCTCGCTCGGCACCGAGTCCGCCGCGGTCCACGCAGCGCTGCCGTCCGAGTGGCAGCCCGAGCCCTCCTCGGCGTCGCCGAGCGGCATGTACTCGATGAAGCGCACGTGCAGCGGCCGATCGATCGACATCTTCGCGAAGCCGAGAAGGTCCTGCTGCGAGCGAGCGGACGACGACGACGTTGAGCTTGACCGGCGAGAAGCCGGCGTCGAACGCGGCGTCGAGGCCCGGCGAGCGCGTCGGAGAGGTGGCCGCCGCGCGTGATCTGCGCGTAGGCCTCGGGGTCGAGCGAGTCGAGGCTGATGTTGATGCGCTCGAGACCGGCGTCGTGCAGCTCGGCGGCGAACTTCGGCAGCAGCGTGGCGTTGGTCGTGAGCGCGAGGCTCTCGACGCCCTCGATCGCCTGCAGGTCGCGCACGAGGCTCGACGACGCCGCGGCGCACGAGCGGCTCGCCGCCGGTGAGGCGGATCTTGCCGATGCCCTCGCTCCACGGCGATGCGCGGGAAGCGCACGATCTCGTCGTAGGAGAGAATCTCGGCGGGTCTTTCCACGTCACGCCGCTCTCCGGCATGCAGTAGACGCACCGCAGGTTGCAGCGGTCGGTGAGCGCTGATGCGCAGGTAGTCGATGCGGCGGCCGTGCGAGTCGATGGCCATCAGGCGACGCCTCCGCCCGGTGCGTCGGTGAGGAACTCGCCGATGATGAGGTCGGCCACACCCGCGTAGCCGTCGTCCAGGTCGAAGACCGGGACGCCGCGTCGGCAGACCTCGGCGGTCAGGGTCCGTTGTCGGTCGACCAGCGCGGTCATCTCGGCGGGGGTGCAGATCAGGCGCTCGGAGCGCGCGCGGCGCGAGATCTCGATGCGGTTGCGGCCCGCGTGCTTGTAGCCCTCGGTGATGAGGAGGTCGGCGCCGGCGTCGTGCGCGATGCGAGCGATGGCGTCGAGCGACAGCTCCTCCTCGACGTCGTGGATGAGCGCGAACTTCTCCGGAGACGAGACCATCGTCGCGAAGGCGCCCGCGCGCGCGTGGCGGTACGAGTCCTTGCCCGGGACGTCGATGTCGTAGTCGTGGATGTGGTGCTTCACGGTCGCGACGCGCACGCCGCGGTCCGCGAGCTCTGCGGATCAGCTTCTCGAGGAAGGTCGTCTTGCCGGAGTCGCCCTTCCCAACCACAGAGACGATCGGCACCGTAGTTCGGCGCAGTCCGTCATGTCTTACCCCTATCTTCGGCTCGGCTAGAAGCAGCCGAGATCGCAGTTGTGTACCGTGACGCCCTGCCATGTCGGCGGCGGTGCCGGCGACCTTGTAGGGGACACCGGTGTCCTCGGCGATACTTGCGCAGCACCGGGCAGGTCACCTTGCCGTCGACCGCCTTGGCGCGGATCGTCGTCTTGCATCTCGTCGGTCACCTGGTCCATCCAGCGCGGGTCGAGCTCCTTGGGTCCCTTGTCACTCATGGCGTGCCCTCCTCCATATCGAGCCGGACGCAGTCGACCTGCGTGCCGGCGGGGAACAACCCATCACCTTCCGGCAGCACCACGAAGCAGTTCCCGCGGTGCGCCGCTGTCAGCAATGCCGAGGACTGGCTGCCCGAGAGCTCCGCCTCGTAGCCGCCATCGTCGGCAGGCCGAGCACAGCCCGCGCAGATAGTAGCGCCGGTCCTGTTTCTTCTTCACATCGTGCGAGAGCCGTGCCACCGTGACAGGCCGGGCAATCGCCGAGAACCCCTGCATGACGCGCAGCGCCGGCCGCACGAAGATCTCGAAGCCCACGTACGTGCTCGTGGGGTTGCCCGGAAGGCCGAAGAACGGCACGCCCTTGATGGTGCCGAGCGTCTGCGGGTTGCCGGGACGCATCTTGACCTTGCAGAACGTCAGCTCGCCCATCTCCTCGAGCACCGGCTTCACGAAGTCGAAATCGCCTACCGACACACCGCCGCTCGTGAGGATGAAGTCGCACTCGCCGCGCAGCGAGCTCGAAGGCGGCGCGGGTCGCGTCCATGTCGTCCGGGCACGATGCCGTAGCGCATGCGGAACGCCGCCGGCTGCGAGCACCTGCGCGGCGATCGAGTAGCTGTTGGAGTTGCGGATCTTGCCGGGGCCGGGCTTCTCGGCGACCTCGACGAGCTCGCTGCCGGTCGACAGCACGCCGACACGCGGGCGGCGGTAGACGGCGACGGTGTCGTGGCCGGTGGACGCGAGCAGCCCGATGGCCGCCGGGCCGAGAACGTCGCCCGCGCTCGGACGACGACGTCGCCCGCGAGCACCTCCTCGCCGCGGTGGCGGATGTGCTCGCCGAGCTTGGGCTCGCGCGAGAGCGCGACGCGCGAGCCGGTGCCGCCGTCGCCGGTGCCATGACGCGGAGTACTCGACCATCACGATCGAGTCGGCGCCGGCGGGGACCGGCGCGCCGGTCATGATGCGCGCGGCCTGGCCGGGGCCGACCTCGCCCTCCCAGTAGTCGCCGGCGGCGATGTGCGCGACGACGTCGAACTCGACGGGCGTGTCCTCGCTGCGCACCCGCGAGTCGGCGGCGCGCACTGCGAAGCCGTCCATCGCCGAGTTGTCGAACGGCGCGACATCGATGTCGCTGGTCGCGTCCTCGGCGAGCACGCGGCCCAGGGCGTCGAGCAGTGCGACGCGCTCGCTCGGCAGCGGCTTCACGAAGCCGAGTACGAGTTCGAGCGCCTGCTCGACGGTCATCGTTTCGGGCATGACGTCAGGCCTCCTCGGCGGAGGTGATTCGCTCCGCGCCGGTGTAGACGGTGAGTTTGCCGCCGCGGGCGTAGCCCACGAGCGTGATGTTGCAGCTCGGATCGGCGACGTCGGCGGCCAGGTCGGTGACGGCGCTGCGCGAGACGGCGATCGGCACGCGCGACTTCGCGGCCTTCACCGTCATCTCGTAGGACAGCCGGCCGGTCGAGAGCAGGATCGCGTCGCCGGTGGGGATGCGCTCGAGCCACGCGTGCCCGAGCACCTTGTCGAGCGCGTTGTGCCGCCCCACGTCCTCGCGCACGATCTCGAGCTTGCCCGCGCGCGCGAGCCCGCACGCGTGCACGCCGCCGGTGTCGCGATACATCTCGGCGCGCCCGAGCCATGCTCGCCGATGAGGTCGTAGAGCTCGTCGGCGCTCACGCGCATGTCCGAGTCGATCGGGGCGAGCCCGCGCGCGTCGGCGACGCTGGCGAAGGTGACGCCGCGGCCGCAGCCGCTCGTCAGGTAGCGGGTGCGCTCGCCGATGTCGGCGGCGACCTCCTCGGTCGAGGTGACCCAGACCAGGCCGCGCTTGGCATCGGCGTCGATGGAGGTGAGCGCCTCGCGGTCGGTGAGCAGCCCCTCCGAGACGAGGAAGCCGGCGGCCAGGTCCTCGAGATCGCGCGGCGTGGCCTGCGTCGTCGCGATCTCGCGAGTCGTTGAGATAGATGGTGACCGGCGTCTCGCTGGGCATCGAGCGGGTCGAACGGCGGCTCGAGACCTCCATCGACCTCGAGCTTCACGCCGCCGCGCACGACAGCGCGGCTCGGCGAAGCCGTCGTTGTCGCGCGCATCCAGCAGGTCGCCGGGTGTGTTGACGTTGATCAGCGAGCGCAGGCCCGGGATCGACCGAACGGAGCGCGTCCGCGGGCACCTGCACCGTCTTCACGCGGCCGAACACGGCCACGGGACGCCGCCGTCCGGTCGCGAGCATCTCGCGCGCGGCGGGCAGACACGCCTCGACGCGGTAGAGCGCGAGCAGCGGCTCGAGGCCCTTCTCGGTGACGGGCACGACGGCGTCGGCGTCGTCGCGCAGATCCCACAGCGCGCGGATGACCTCGGGCGTGAGGTGCGGCATGTCGGCGGCGACGGCGAGCATCCACTCGTCGGTCGTCTCGGCGAGCGCGGTCACCAACCCGCCGAGCGGACCCTGGTAGGCGACCTCGTCTTGCAGGATGCGCACGTCGGCGGGCAGGTTCGCCTCCGCGAGCGCGTCGGGGCGGTTCGTGACGACGAGCGTGTGCGCGCAGACCTCCCGACCGCGTCGACGACGCGCGAGACGAGCGCTCGACCGTCGACGTCGAGCAGCGTCTTGTCGACGCCCATGCGCAAGGACTGCGGCCGCCGGCGAGCACGGCTGCGGTGATCGGGAGACGCTGTATGTCGGGTGCGGTCACGGTGTCGTCGTCCTCATATCGCAGCGGGCGTGCTACAGCACAGTCCCGCATGTCTTCTGGGTCAAGTGTACCCGTGCGCGGCGCGAAGCGAGTCCGGACGGGGGTCAGGTGGTTTCGCGCGACCTCGCTAGCGCGTCTTCCTCGGCAGGAGCCGGACCGCGGTGGCCTTGAATACCACGGCGACGGCGGTGCCCGGCGCGAGGCCGAGCGAAACCGCAGATGACCGCGAGACCGATGAGGCGACCTGCATGCCATCGACGTCCACGATGACCTTCACCGTGACGCCGGACGGGGTGACCTCCGAGACAACACCGTTCAGGCAGTTGCGAGCCGATGTGTTCGGTAGCGGGACGTCGGGCTCGAACAGCAGTACGTCCTCGGGTCGAACGCCGACCCAGACGGGAGTCCCCGCGGGCAATGCGCTCACCGCGAAGACCACGGCACCGCCGGATCGCACTCGGACAACGTCGGCGTCAACGGACTCGACAACGCCCTCGACCGGCGTCACGGTTCCGAGGAACGACGCGACCCACGGGTCGGAGGGAAGCGCCAGCACCGTCTCCGGTTCGCCCTCGGCGATGATGCGCCCGTCGCGCATGACGCCGATGCGGTCGGCCACGACAGCTGCCTCGTCCTGATCGTGCGTCACGTAGAGCGCCGTGACGCCCTCGTCGGCAAGGATCCGAGCGAACTCCAGGCTGAGCTGTCGCTTGAGCAGCGGGTCCAGGTACGACAGCGGCTCGTCGAGGAGGAGCAGCCGTGGCTTGAGGACGAGTGCGCGGGCAAGTGCGACGCGCTGCGCCTCGCCGCCAGACAGGGTGAGCGCCGAGCGGTCCTCCCAGCCGCCGAGACCGACACGTTCCAGAGCCTCGGCCGCCCGCTTGACCCGTTCCGTCTTGGTGACGCTCCGCAAGCGCAGGCCGTAGCCCACGTTGTCGGCGACTGTGCCACGCAGCAGGTACGGCTTCTGGAAGACGGCGGCGATAGTCCGGCGGACGCTGAGGTCGCTCCGATTGGCGGCACGTCCTTCGAAGAACACGCTGCCGGCCGTCGGCTTCTCCAGCAGCCCGAGCACTCGGAGCAGCGTGGACTTGCCCGCGCCCGATGCGCCGAGCAGAGCGAACGTCTTGCCTGCGGATAACTCGATCGAGTCCACCTCGAGCACGGTCTTGCGCCGATACGTGACGCGGATGCCTTCCGCGTGCACGGTTGGAACGTCGCTCGAGAGGTCGGGCAGCGCGGTCGTCTGCATCGCGTCAGCGGTCATACGACTGCCCCGTGTTCTGTATGGTCGTGAGGGCGACATTGACGAGCAACGCGATGCCCATGAGCACCATCGCCCATGACATCGCGAGCTGCAGCTCGCCACGACGGACGTGAGCCATGATCGCGGTCGTCATGACATCGGTGTAGCCCTCGATGCCTCCGCCTACGATCGACACCGCTCCGACCTCGGAGATGATGGCTCCGAACCCCGCGATGATTGCCACGATGACGCCGCCTCGCGCCTCCTTGAGTACCTCGACGCCCTCCTGAAGCCTCGACGCACCCAGCGCCCTGAGCTGCAGCCGCAGGTCCCGCGCGACGCTCGCCACCGCAGCGGCGGACACACCGATCACCAGCGGAGCCGCCAGGATCACCTGCGCCAGGATCATGCCCTGTGGGGTGAAGAGCCACTGCAGGCCGCCGAGCGGACCGGACCGGGAAAGCGCCATGTACACGAACAGTCCGATCACCACAGGCGGGAAGCCCATGGCGGTGTTCACGAGAAGGATGATGATCCCTCTACCTGCAAACCGGCTCATGCCGAGCAGATAGCCGAGCGGAACTCCCATGACGGTAGCGATGCAGATTGCGGAACCCGACACGATCAGGGACAGGACGATGACGTCCCAAACCACGGTGTTGGCCCCAGTCAAAAGCTGGAACGCATCGGTAATCGCGGTGACGTAGATCTCCATGCTGCTCCCGCCAAAGTTGGAAGGTCATGCGGGCTGCGGCGCCTGGCCGCGGCCGAGAGAGCGGCCCCGCCGAATCTCAGCGTAGCACTCCCGATCCGGAACACGGACCGGCCCGGTCAGCTGCCTCAGCAGCCGACCGGGCCGTGATGGTGCACCTACGGTCTACCAGGGATACGGACCAGCGTTCGGCTCGAACATGACCTCACCCGGATAGGTGTACTCGCCATAGGTCTTGATCAGCGCCTGGGCCCCGGGCGAGCGAATCCAGTTGCTGAAGTCCTGAGCGCCCTCTTTGTTGCGCGCGCCCTTGACCTCGATGACGGCGTACTGGTTGAACAGCGTCGGGTCGCCAGCGTTCAGAATCGAGAGGTTCTTCACGATTCCGAGGCTCTTGGCGTTCAGCCACGTTGCGCGGTCAGCCAGCGTGTAGCCTGAACGTGCCGGCATCGTTGGCTGTCGCCAACGCCTGCGCCATGCCCATCGTGCCGGACGCCTTGTACCAGGGCTGCGGCGTCGTGCCCGATGAGAACTGCGGGTTGCCGATACCCGCCCAGATCGTCTTCTCCTTGGAGTTGGTGCCGCTTCCGTCATTGCGCGACCAGAAGGTCGAGCCTGCGGTCGCGATCTTCTGGAACGCCGCTCCAGCGCTACCCGCGCTCGCTGCGTTGACCACGCCCGCCGGGTTGGACGTCGGGCCGACCAGGACGAAGTCGTTGTACATGACCTTGTTGCGGGTCAGGCCACGGTACGTGGACGGGACCCAATTGGTGCCGCTGGCCACGAGGCCGTTCATGAACTTGGCCTCGGCGGCAGGGCTGTGGGTGAGCAACACGTCTGCGTCACCAGTGCCGCCGTGTGCGAGCGCGGTGCCCGAGCCCACGAACTCGGCCTTCAGCGTGTACTCCGGGCATGCGGCCAGGAACGCCGGCCCGATCCGCTCGAAGAGTCCGGAGTCCTTGGTCGACGTCGTCGACGAAAGCAGGATCTGGGTCTTGACCCCCGGGCCCTTCTTCACCGTGATCGTGCCGGTGCGCGACAACGTGTTCTTCCCGGAGATGTAGCGAGCCCTGACGTAGAACTTGCCGCCGAGCTTTGGGGTGTAGCGGGTGCTCCAGCGCCCGGTGGACCCGATGGTCTTGACGATGACCCGATCCCAATGCGTGCGACCCGGCTTGCGAATCTCGACGCCGATCTTCTTGCCCTTGTACTTGACCGGCATACGTCCGCTGATCGAGAACGGTGCGGCCTTGTACATGTAGGTCCTGCCGAGCACCAGCGTCGACTTTGCGTTGGCTGCGCTCGCGATCATCGGCGCGAGCAGCGCGATCGCTACCGCAACCGTGAACGCCGCAACCGCCATCCTCCTAGCGGACGGCAACCCCTCTTTTTGGCGCATTTCCTCTCCTTTCCACGATGGGAGGCCGTGCGGTTTCCCGACCGACCCTAACGCTCCGGTGACCGTTGCAAGCGCCACTTGCGGCAGGTCTCTCCGGAGTCGGAGTAGAACGCCGCCGATATGCGGCGGCGAATTCCGCTACTTCACCACGACCATGCTGGCCGCGACCTTCTTCAACACCTCCGTCGATACGTCGCCTGACAGCTCCGCCAGGTTGCCATCCTTCTTGAGCACGATCATGACCGGTGTGGTCTTGTCGGCGGGATCTTGGTGCGTGATGTTCGCGGTCGCTGTTCCCCAGGGCGCCTTACCGGCCGAGACGATCTCGTAGTCGCGCGACTTGGGACTGCCTTGGGTGAACTGGAGGACCTTGTCGCCGTTCAGGAAGATGATGTCGCAAGCCAGCCCGCTCTCGCCGGCGTCGAATTCGACGATGTCGAGCGACTCGAACTTGTAGCCGGGCGGCAGGTACTTCGGGTACCACGTCGGACCGGTGAACCCTGCCGCGAAGGTACCGACGCGCTTGGGCCACCAGGCACCGGCCTTGGTGGGATCAGGAGCCGTCGCCTCAGCAAACGTCTCCGGAGCGGGATCGGGGACGGCTGGCGCAACAGGCGCAACAGGCGCGGCGGCTGTTGGGGTTGTCTGGGAGGTTGAGGTCTGCACCGACGGCACGGCGATCAGATTGGGATCGATTGGGGTGGTTGCCTGCACCGTGCCTGTCGATACGGGTGCGCTCACCTCAGTGATCGGTTCGTCCCTGGATTTGCACGCGCCCGAGGAGAGTGCGACGACGGCAAGCATGATGATTACGGCTAACCGCAATGCCCGCCCCACTACGGGGAGGCAGAATCGGCGCATATGAGACTCCTTTCCAAGCACGGGAGGCGACGGGGTTTCCCTCGGCACCCTACAGTCTCGACGACCTTGGCAGGCGCCTGCCGCTTTAGGTCGACTCGAGATCGGAGGTCTCCCATAGCGGGAGATGCAGACGAGCATATACCTGTGCGCGGCCGCTCGACAAGCAATAGCCTTGGCCACCCGCAGTTGCATCGGCCCCCTGCGCTGCCGCGGCCTCGGCAGGGTATACAAGACCTACAACGATTCGATGAAAGGAATCGGCCATGAAGCTTTCCGCACGTAACCAGATGAAGGGCAAGGTCACCGCCATCAAGGAGGGGGCCGTAGAAGCTCAGGTCACGCTAGACATCGGCGGCCAGATGCTCACCGCAGTCGTCACGATGGATGCGGTCAAGGATCTGGGGCTCGCCGTGGGCAAGGATGCCACCGCCGTGATCAAGGCCGATCACGTCATGCTTGCGGTCGAGTAGCTCCGGTATCCGGAGACTGCCCGTCGTCAAGGCGCCATCGGACAGCCGATGCCTTGAACACGGCGAGCACTTCTCGGCCCTCAACCAGCCCGAGCTCAACGGTCGCGACTCGAGATACCGACGCCGCAAGACGCACGCCGGCGGCGTCGAGGACGATGTGGTTGGTGGCTCCGCGTGAAATGCTGCTGACGACCGTGGCCGGCAGCCTGTTTCGGGCTGTGGTCAGCGGCAATTCGACCCCCGGCTCGAACAGCAAGACGTCCTCGGGGCGGACCGCGAATACCGCATTGTCCCCGAGAGTCGCCTCGCCCACCACGTCGATCGTGGCATCGCCTGCCGAGATGCGGACGAGCCCGCCTGACGACGCAACCACGGTTCCCATCTGTGGTGGCTCCACGCCGAGGAAGGCCGCGGTCCAGTCGTCCGAAGGCAAGCCCATGATGATGTCAGCATGCCCGCTCGTGACCACGCGGCCCTCGTTGACTATCGCCACCTTGTCGGCAACCATCAGCGCTTCGTCCTGGTCGTGCGTCACCCAGATGACGGTGGAGTCGGTGTCTCGCACGATGCGCGCGAACTCCTGCGCAAGCTTGCGCTTGAGCAGAGCGTCCAGCGACGCCAACGGCTCGTCGAGCAGCAGCACCTTGGGCTCGAGCACGAGCGCCCGCGCCAGAGATACGCGCTGCGCCTCGCCGCCGGAGAGCTGGTGCGCGCCACGGGGTTCGTAGCCCGCGAGACCCACGCGCTCCAGCGCCTGCGCGATGCGGGCGGGACGCTCGCCCCTGGGAACCCCTCGCATCACCAGCCCGTACCCCACGTTGCCCTCAACCGTGCCTTTGAACAGGTACGGCCGCTGGAAGACGCCGGCCATCGCTAGCCGAGCTTCGCGATCGCCAAGCTCGACCGGTCGCCCGCCGAGCAGCACCTGACCGGCGTCCGGCTTCTCGAGCAGACCGAGGACGCGCAGAAGGGTCGTCTTACCCGAACCGCTCGGTCCGAGCAGCGCAAGCGTGGAACCGGCTTCCGCTTGGATGCTGTCGACGTCGAGCGAGAAGCCGCCACGTTTGTATGTCTTGAGAATCCCCGTGCCGCCCAGGGAGAGAGCCCCGCTCATCGGGCATCCGCCTCGTAGCGGTCGGCCGAGGTCTGCATGCCGGCCAGCACCACATTGACGAACACGACGATCACCATGAGCACCAGCGCGAGTGCGAGTGCGGGCCCGTACTGCCCCTTGCGCGTGAACTCCACGATCGCCGTCGTCATGACGCGCGTGTCCCCGGCGAGGTTACCGCCGACCATCTGCACGGCGCCCACCTCGGAGATGATCGCGCCGAAGCCGGCGGCGACTGCGGCGATGAGACCAACGCGCGCCTCGGCCAGAGTGAGCGTCGCCACGCGCCACGGCGGCGCGCCGAGCGAGACCGCTTGGAATCGCAGGTCGCGCGGCACCGCCGAGACCGCCGCTGCCGTGACAGCGACGATTACCGGGACCGCGATGATGACCTGCGCGATGATCATCGCCGTCCGCGAGTACAGCAACGACAGGTCGCCGAGCGGCCCGCGCCGCGACAGCGTCATCGCGACGAGGAGCCCCACGAACACCGGCGGTAGGCCCATGCCGGCGTTGAACACGATGAGCGCGACCGTCCTGCCGACGAAGCGCTTCACGCCGAGCAGAATCCCGAACGGCAATCCCGACGGCGAGAGCGAGTGTGACGGCCGTCCCCGAGACACGCAGCGACGTGAGGATGATCGCCCACACGTCGAGCGTGCCCGAGGACAGCAGAACCCAGCCTTCACGGAGCGCATCGCTGTAGATCTGCAAGTCGGGTGAAGCTCCCGTGTCCTAGAAGGTGGCGGTACCTGTGGCGTTAGGGGTGAAGAGCTGCTGACCGTACTTCTCCAGGCCGAACTCGCCAATCAGCGTCTGGCCCTCCGGAGAGGTCACGTACGAGGCGAACGCCTCGGCGCCAGCCATGTTCTTGGCCTCGGTAACCGGAAGGACGCCGTACTGGTTCAGCAGCGCCTTGTCCTTCTCGTAGATGATCTCGAGGTCGAGCGAGTCCTTCATTGTGAGGTATGTCGCGCGATCGGCGAGCGTGTAGGCGCCTTTCTCCGAGGCGATCTTCAGCGTCTCGCCCATGCCCTGCCCGGTGGACAGGTACCACTTGTCCGCCTCTGGCGTGGGAGTCGGCTCTACGCCGGACTGCGCCCAGAGCTGGAGCTCCTTCTTGTGTGTCCCAGAGTCATCGCCGCGAGAGACGAACTCGGAATCGCCCGCCTTGCCGGCCTTCTCGATGGCGAGCATCGCTGCGGTGGTGTCGGCAGACCCCTTGACCTTGGCCGGGTCCGCTGCCGGTCCGACGATGATGAAGTCGTTGTACATGACCTCGAAGCGGCCCACCGCAAAGCCGTCAGCGACGGACTTCAGCTCGGATGCCTTCGCGTGTACGAGCATGACGTCGGCGTCCTTGGTCTCGCCAAGCTTGAGCGCCTCACCGGTGCCCACGGCGATGACCTTGACCTTGTACTCGGGATTGGCCTTCTCGAACGCCGGAATGAGCACGTCGAAAAGCCCTGAGTCCTGCGTGGACGTGGTCGACGACAGAACCAGGTCCGTGGTCGCTGGCGCCTCGGCTGCCGGCGGTGCCGCAGGCTGCGCACACCCGACAACCGAAAGGACCATCGCGACGGCGAGCAGGATGCCCGCCAGATGCCTCCATCGAGGCGCGCCAGAGTGGTGATGCATAGTGCTATCCCCTTTCCACCGGGAGGCGGGACCGTTTCCGTGCCCCACCCTATCGGCCCGGGCTCCATGAACGCTCGCGCGCTTGTAGGTCAGCCGGGCTCGGAGACTTTGGACCGCCATCGCTCGCGGCGGCATGCACTTAGCCTACCCGTTTGGGGGGAACGCACAAACCGCCGAGGTCCTCGGCGGTTTGATCGCGGTTCGGGCTGTCGCTAGTGGACGGTGAAGTACTTCCGCGCGCTGTCGGTCGAGGCATGACCGGCGTCAGAATGCCGAGCCATGACGCGGTACCTGCCCGCCTTGAGCTTCACGAGCGAACTGGTGAGCTTCGATCGCGCCGATGAGTACGTCCTGGCCTTCGCCGTCAGCTTCTTCACCGTGTAGTACTTGCCACTGCTGCCGCGCTTCTGGAAGTAGAAGGTCATCGCCGTTGTTCCGGCTGTGTGCTTCGGATACAGGTACGTGTAGGCCCTGAACGACTTGGTGTGCTTGACGTAGCGGGGCACGACAGGCGTCGTCACCTTTGCGTGCGGGGTGACGGTGGCCTTCGCGCTCGATGCGCCGTAGCCGTTGTCGCCGGCGTAGGTGAACGTGTAGGTCGACTTCGAAGAGGGGGCCGCCTTGAAGGAGAAGTAGCCGGTCGAGTTGGTCCAGACGGTGGAAACGCCACCCGAGGACGGAGAGACGGTGACCTTCTTGGAGGCCAGCCCGCTAGCACCACTCGTAAGCCGCCCGGTGATGGTCGCTGTGCCCTTGTATGCGGTCGTGTATGAGCTCTTCGCCATCGCGATGGAGCTATCCGCAAGTGAGCTGACCTTCGCGATCGAGCTGTAGCGACCGTACCCATCGATGGCCCGCACGGACACGGTCACGGAGGCGCCCACCGATGAGAGACCTGGAATCGCAATCGAACGCTTCCACGCGTTCCAACCGCTAGCCGGATTCGACATTTCGGTGGCGAGCCACGTCTCCGACGCTACCCACGCCGAGCCGCTCCAGTACTTCCCGTCCGTGCGCTGCACCCGGGCGTAGACCTTCGCAACGCCGACGCCTTTGCCGTCGGTCGATGTGCCGGCGATGTCGATGGAGCTGCCGGTGAGCGCGACCTTAGAGGGAGAGGTTATGGCGACCGACGGAGCGGCGATGCTCGTCGAGCCACTCCAAGTCTTCCCGCCGTCGAACGTGCTCAGGATCGTCTCGTTGTCACCGACGACGATCCAGTGGGTCGCGGTGAAGGCGTGGGCGCCCAGAAGTGCGTTGGTGGTCGGCGGCGTCTTGCGTGTCCAGGTCGGGTTGGCGGCCGAGGCGTTCGCGGTCCAGTAGACCAGACCGCCATCGCCGACCACGAGCACCTGGTCCTTGTCGACAGCGTCAATCGCGCGCGCCTTGAAGGTATTGTAGGGAATCTGGGGCATCTTCTCCCACGTGGAGCCGTTACGCGTTCGAAGAACAAATCGGCTCTCCGCGCCGATGAACGCCGTCTGCGCATCTACGACGCTGACGCAGTTGAACCCCGGGGTCGCGGTGGGCGCTTGGCTCGCCCAGCTAACGCCGGCGTTGTCGGTCTTGTAGATCAGGGAAGGGAATGTGGACGCATTGCTCTGCCCGGAGTAGTCGTTGCCGACGGCCCAAGCCACCGTTCCGCCTGGGGCTGCGTCGATGGAGGTGAGCTCGTTGGAGGTGATGTCGCCGAACTCGGGGTCCTGCTGGGTCGGACCCTGTTGATCGATCGTCCAAGCCGCATTGTTCACCGACGAAGCGATGAGCGCCCGCTTGTTGTTGCCCTGGGTCTTCCCAACCGCGACGCGCCGCCCACCCGATAGGTACTCCACATCCACCAAGTCGATGGTGCGTGACAAGAGCGGCGCTTCCCACAACCCTGCCACCCCGGAACTCAGGCCGTTGTGGACACCGTCGATGTACTGGCCGGTGGCCATACGACCCGCACCGTCAAGCGATGCCTCGACGGCGAACATGTACCGACCCGGCAGATACTCGGCGTGCCACGTCGCACCGCCGTCCTTCGTGAACGAGACGAAACCCCGGATGTTGCCTTGATTGGAAATGTCAGCGCCCGAGATGTAGCCCGTGGAGCTGTTGGCGAAGCTCACCGCCTTGATAGGCGCGGTTACCAGCGCCGAAGCTACCGTAGGCGCCAATACCAGCGCGAACGTAGCGAGCATGAACCAGCGTGTGGTCGTCCTTACCCGATGCACAATGCAACTCCCTTTCGAACGCCGTACCGGCGGCGTGCAGAACTCATGCGCTTCCGAGCAAGAGTAACGCCATTTCGGCCCGCGGTGCCGAGACACCACAGAGTCTCAACAATTGCCGACCTACTCGTCGGACGCCGGCGGCACGGGCGGAGCGGGAGGCGCAGGAGGCGCGGGCGCCTCGGCGGCGGGGGCGTCCTGAGGGGCAGGCGGTGCAGTGTACGGCGCCTCGCCCGCGGCAGTCGGCTCCTTCTGGCGCTGAGCCGCCTCCTCGACTTTCTGCGCCGCGCGTCCGAACACGCCGGCGAGTCCCGCGAACGCAGTCGCGACGTGTGGCGCCGCGGCGTCCGAGACCTTCTGCGCGGCATCCCCGATAGCGGCTCCTGCTTCCTCCGCACCGCTCTTGACCTGCTGGCCGAACTCCGTGCTCGTGACGTGCGCGAACGCGGCATCGGCCTGCTTCGCCATGTCGTTGACGCCGTTCTTCACCTCATCGAGATGGCGACGGTTCTCGGGGTTGTCGGCGGCCGCCCTGGCCCATGCGGCGACTGCGGTGGAGAGATCGGTCATGCGGGCGACGACGTCGGACCAGGCCTCGCTCGCCGAGGGACCGCTGGGCTGAGCATCAGCGGATGGCTCCTGTGGGGCGGCGGTCGGCTCGGCGGCGGTCGGCTCGGCGGCGGGATTGCGGCTGTGGCTCGCCTGTTGGGATGCCGGTTGGATCGTCGGTCATGAGTGCCTCCTAGATGTGGGATACGGATTCTACGCCCTGACGGCGTTGTCTTCGCCCTCTTCGAAGGGCTGCACCACCACAAACCCCTCGCCCGAGAAGTGCATCTGCCACGTCTCGCCACTCGCTCGACCCGTGAACGTCTTGAGGTTGACGTCGGCCTTCACGTCGACTTGGAGGCCTTCGCTCCACGCGACGGTGGCGTTGGGGTCGGTGTAGAGCGGGCTTGTCGGCGTCACGGCGAGCACGAGCGGATCGCCGTGCGTCGTGATCGCCGTGTAGCCATCGCCCCATAGCTTGAACGTGAAGAGCCCGCCGGCGACCATGCCGGCGCTCTTGATGACGGTGATGTCCCACTGGAGGTCTTCCGAGTAAGCGAGCAGGTCCCGGGAGTTCACGTAGAGGGTGTCGTCGGTCAGCTTCAAGATGCTGACCTCCTTGGAGGCGTCACCGAGGTAGAGCACGCCGGTGCCGGTCACGTTGGTCGCACGGCCGCTCTCACTCGTGAACATCGCCTTCATCATCTTTGCCCATGCTTCCCGAGCTCGCCCGTTCGAACTTCAGGTTGCCGCGATACGCGATCATCGCGCCGACCTTCGTCCTCACGGTCTGGTTCTGGAGGTGCACCTCGAGACAGCGCGGGCTCTCGAGCTGCCACGCTGCGTCACCCTGCGTCTGAGCGTGCCGCGCCGCGAACTCCTCGAGTTCGAGAGCGACTCCGGCGCCGGTCATCTCGGCCATGTTTCACTCCTGTGGGTCGGTGTCAGGGCGGTCGGTTTTGGCGGTACCGGGAGTAGATACCCGATGTGGAACCGACGGAAATGCCACCCGAGGTGCGGCATTCGGCGCTCCAGCGCGTATGCTGTACCTATGCATGACACCGCCGACATCCTCCGCATACGCCTACGCCGTCAGCTCATCGAGCGACCGGCAGGCGCCGCCGACCGCGATCCTGCCGCCGCGGTCGAGCATCTGGGCGCGATGCAGGCCCAGGACTACGCGGGCTCGCTGTGGTCGGTTGGCCTGCGCTGCACTCCGGGCACCACCGCAGCCGACGTCGAGGCCGCGATCGCAGAGCGCCGCGTCGTCCGCACCTGGCCGATGCGCGGCACCCTGCACCTGCTGGCGCCTGCCGACGTGCGCTGGATGCTCGCGCTGCTCACGCCGCGCATCACCTCGCGGGCAACCAAGCGCCACGAGCAGCTCGGCCTGACCGACGCCGACTTCGAAACGGCCCGCAAGCTCTTCACCGAGGCCCTCACCGGCGGCGGGATACTCGAGCGCCCGGACGCCATGGCGCTCCTCGAGGCCAACGGCATCGCCACCGACGAGCAGCGCGGCTATCACATCCTGTGGATGCTCGCGCAGGAGGCGCTGATCTGCTGCGGCCCGATGCAGAACCATCACCAGACGTTCGTGCTCCTCGACGAGTGGGTTCCGCCGGGCAACGCTCAGCAGGATTCGCCCTCCGCCGAGCAAGCCCTCGCCCGCCTCGCCGAGAAGTACTTCACCGCCCGCGGACCCGCGACGGTCGCGGACTTCGCCTGGTGGGCCGGGATCACGAAGGGTGACGCGCGCGACGGCCTGGACGCAATCATCCACCGGCTCGAGATGGTGACCGTCCACGGCGTCGAGTACTGGCAGGTGCCGGACTCCGCCGCAGACCGCGAAGGCGTTGAGGCTCCCAGCGTCCATCTGCTGCCCGGCTTCGACGAGTACATGCTCGGCTACACCGACCGCTCGATTCAGCTGGGCGAGCGCAAGCGCGACTACGGCTCGACCGTCTCGGCGAACGGGATGTTCTCGTCGACGCTGGTGATCGACGGGCGCGTCGAGGGCACGTGGCGCCGCACGCTGCGCAAGGACCACGTCGACATCAACGTGACCCCGTTCCGCAAGCTCAAGCACGCCGAGACCGACGCGCTCGCCGTTGCCGCCGAACGTTACGGAGCGTTCAAGGGCCTGACGGCGGTCGTGCACCTGTAGCTCGCAGGCGCTACGGCACTCCCCACTGCAGCTTCTCGCGCTTCCCCCCGACCTTGGGCGCGAACGTGAAGACGTAGCCCGAGGAACCCTTGGGGATCCGGTAGACGAACGTGGTGTTGCCGCCGTAGCCGGGCCCGATCCCGCGCATCCCGCGCCCGTTGTAGCCCGAGGTCTTGCCCCACTCCGCGACCTTCTTGCCTGACGCGCTCGTGAGCGACGCCATCTTCGGAGTGACCACGAGCGTCTCGGACATCTGGGTGTTCTTGAACACGGTGTCGATCAGCAGGAACGTCTTGCCTGAGCCTGCTTTCGCGCCGCCGGGACCCTTCGAGCTGGTCCGCGCGCGGACGACGGTGACTTGCCACGAACCCGCCGAGTGTTGCGCCCCGACCATCGACGGACCGATCGCAGCGGTCGCCTCGGCCGCTGGCTCGGGGGGCTTCTGGGTCGCCGCGAGCGTCATCTTGCCGCCCTCGTCGATCACGACCGGGATGCAGCCAGTGAGGAGGAGCGATGCGAGCGCGAGCGAACGCGCGTGCGACACCCGCAGCTGCCCTCGAGCACGGCACGTCACTCCCACCGACAGTCTGCGTCGTGCTGCGGATAGGCCTCTGTGGCTACTCGAAGTCACGCGCATGACCGGCTGCGCGTTCGCGCTCGCATCGCGAGCGTCGCCACTGCGGTAGGAGGCAGTGATCGCGCCCGACGCGCGGTCAGCGCCGGCAGCTCGAGCCCGAGCATCGACACGCCGGGCACAGCCTGCCGTGCGCTCGGCGTGTCCGCCGAGACCAACTCGACACGCCTAGCGAGCTCGGCGAGGAGCCGTGGCGCAAGCGCATCGTAGAACGTGCAGACCTGTGCGCAGCAGCAGATGCCTGCCGCAGCGCTTCGACCAGCGTATCGCTCAGAGCGGCGCAACGCGCGATGTCTCGATCTGCCGCAGTCGCTGCCACATCGGCGGCAACGACGCTCAGGGCGCCATCCCGGGTGCGCCTGGGCGACCGCCGAAGCAGCTTCCGCGCACGCACTGCTCCGGCATCCAGATACGCACCTCGCCGAGCACGAGTTGCCGTCGCAGCAGCATCGACGTCGCCTCGGCGCTGCGCCCGCCTCGAGCGACCGCAGCCGACCTTCACAGCAGCTCCGACGCGTCGAGCACGATCTCCTCGCTCACGACGCGCTCCCGCGTCCGCCAGCATCCCGCCCGGACGTCGCGCAGGATCTCGAGCGAGGGCCGAGCATCGAGCGACGGCCGAGCCGGCGAGTTCCTCGCAGCCAGCCGATCGAGATCATCGGCCTGCTCGGCGCGCTGTCGTCGCCGTGCGCTCATCGCGCGGCATGCGCGAGGTAGTGGGCGCTCGCCTCCTGAACGATGCCGCTGCGCTGACCGCCCGAGGACGACCGCCTCTGCGTCGAGCGCGATCGAGCAGGTCGTCGGCGCAGGAAATGGTGACCTTCTTGACCACGGTAGCGGCATCGCCTCCCTGCGGACAGACGAGGTCGGTCATACCTCGACGGTATGACTACTTGCAGCCGGCCGCGTCAAGCCGCGATTCGCTCGACCTTCTCGGCGGGTATGAACTGGGCACATGCCGATCCATTCAGGAGGCTCCCATGGCCAAGGTTCAGGTTCGCAACGAAGTCATGTTCAAGGCGCCCACGCGCGTAGGGCTGCTCGCCGACGTCACCGAGGCGCTCGACAAGCACGGCGTCAACATCCTCGCGATCGGTGCGTACGACAAGGGCGACGCGGGCGAGTTCCTCATGATCACGAGCAACAACAAGCTCGCGTACGAGGCGCTCGGCGATCTGGGTGGCGAGATGGACATGCACTCCGTCGTCGTCGCCGAGGTGCCCAACACGCCGGGCGAACTCGCCAAGATCTCGCGCAAGCTCGCCGACCACAACATCAACGTGAGCCAGGTCTTCGCGACCTCGGTCGACGGCGCCGACAAGGTCATGATCGTGCTGACCGCGACGTGCGAGATCGACGTGGTGGAGCTGCTCGAAGAGCTGTAGCGGCGGAGCTGGGATCGCGCGAGCTACCGCAGCTCGTCCTCGAGCATGTCCAGCAGCAGGTTGTCGTGGAAGGTGCCGTCGGCGCCCTTCTCGTACTAGCGCATGACCCCGACCGGCTTGAAGCCCACCTTCTTGTAGGCGCCGATCGCGCGCTCGTTGGCGAGCGCGGGGTCGATGCTCAGCCGGTGGTGGCCACGGTCCTCGAAGAGGTGGCGCGCGACGGTGCGCAGCGTGTCGCTGCCCAAGCCCTTGCCCCACGCAGGTGATGTCGAGCGCGATGTCGATGCCGGCGTGCTTGTAGTACGGGTCGCGCTCCTCGGAGTACATGACGAGGCCGACGAACTCGCCGTCGAGCTCGACCGCGAGCGAGGTGGTCTCCTCGGGAGTCGCCGAAGGTGTCGGCGCGCAGGCGCTCCATGTCGTAGCCGGGCCACCACTCGGTGACGCCGGGCTGCAGCAGAATCTCGAGCAGGCGCGGGAGGTCGGCCTCGGTGAGCGCGCGCAGGGTGATGCGGTCGCCGTGCAGTGATGGGGTGCGTCATGCGGAGTAGGTACCCATCCGGCGAGCCGCGCGAGCCGTCGCGTGGCCGACGGTGCGGCGTCAGTCGAGCAGCCGCGCCGACTCGAGCACCTCACGGTTGGCCAGCAGCTCGCTCGGTCGGGCCCTGATGAGACCACCGAGCCGTCCACCAGCACCATGCTCCGGTCCGCGAGACGGCGCAGCGAAGTCGAGGTCGTGCGTGACCAGCAGCACGCCAGCGCCCTGCGCCAGTCTGCGGTCGACCGCCGCGCGACCAGCTCGGCGGCGCGCGCGTCGAGCGCTTTCGTCGGCTCGTCGAGCACGAAGAGCCTCGGCTTGACCACCAGTATCGACGCGAAGGCGACCAGCTGGCGCTGCGACGCGGTGATCTCGTGCGGGTTCTCCTCGGCGAGGTGTTCGATGCCGAGCTCCTCGAGCACGTAGCGCGCGGCGCTCGCTGCGGCCTCGTTCGGCGTGCACTCCGCGGATGCGCAGCCCCCACGCGACCTCCTGCACGACGACGCGGTTGAAGATCTGGTCGTCGGGATTCTGGAACAGCATCCCGACCTCGCGCGCGATCTCCCAGACCGGACGCTGCGCGATGAACTCGCCGCCGACGAGCACCGATGCCCGACTGCGGCCTGAGCAGCCCGTTCGCGTGCTTCATCAGCGTCGTCTTGCCCGCACCGTTCGGGCCGAGGAGCGCCACCGACTCGCCGCCCGCACGACCAGGTCGACGTCGCTCGATGCCGGCCGTATCCGGAGTAGCGGTGCGTGACCGCGCGCATCTCGAGCAGCGGTCTCGCCCGGCGTGCTCGGCTCGCGCGGCACGCGCGTGACCGGTGGCGGCGAGGCGTCGCGCTGCGCCATGCGGCCGTCGACGAGGTGCAGCTCCTGCGGCGTCCTCCGGGACGTGCCGCGCCTGCCGCGTCGCGATCACCAGCGTCATGCCCCTGCTCGGCGCACGCCCGCGGGCGACCGTGAGGACGTCGGCCGCCGACGCGGGGTCGAGCTGCTCGAACGGCTCGTCGAGCAGCAGCAGGTCGGGCTCGACCGCGAGCGCGGCGGCAACCGCCACCTTCTGGCGCTCGCCGCCCGAAAGCGTGTGCATGAGCCGCCCCTCGAGCCGCTCGATGCCGAGAACCCCGAGCGCCTCGGCGACCGCCGGCGCCACGAGCTCCGGCTCGACGCCGCGGTTCTGGAGCACGAACGCGATCTCGTCGTAGACGGTGCGGAACAGGTAGACGCCCGAGTCCTGCATCACCATCGACGCGCATGGAGCGCTCGCCGGCGCGTGCGGTCGTCACGCTCCAGCGGTGCCCGCCATGCTCCCCTCGATCACCTCGGGGATCACCCCGGCGAGCACGCCGAGCAGCGTGCTCTTGCCCGAGGCGTTGGCGCCGGTGATCCACAGCTCCTGGCCGGGCTGCACGTCGAGCGAGACTGTCGGCGAGCGTCCACGTCGTCGGCGCCGCTGTAGGCGAAGCCGAGCCCGTCGCGTGACGACGCGGGCTCCTCGGCGGGCTCACGACGCGCACCAGTTCGACGTGCGAGCGTCGCGGCGACCCAGAGCAGCCCGAGCGCGTAGGTCGCGATCACGGATGCGGTCGGGCGCGCGCGCGCGCTTCACTCGGCGGCCCGAGCCGTAGCCGCGCACGTGCAGCAGCGCCGCCATGCCGTACGCCCGCACCAGCGACTTCACGACGACCGGGATCAGCATCGCGAGGTACGCGCGCAGCTTCACGGCGAGGTTGCCGTTGACGTTGAGCCCGCGCGCGAGCTGCGCCTCCATCGTCGCGTCCAGCTGCTGCTTCATCACCGGCACCACGCTGAGCGTCAGCGACACCATGATGCCGAGGTCCTCGTTCACGTCACCGCCCACTCGACGATCGCGAGCGGCCCGGTGGTGATGATCAGCCCGTACATGACCGTCACGAACGCCGAGCAAGCCGGACCGCGATGAGCAGTCCGGCGAAGAAGCTCTGCACGCCGAAGATCCAGACGTAGTCGGTCGAGCCCGGGTACGCCCATGCGTAGACGATCAGCAGCGACGCCGAGACCCACGCCACCGTTCGCCAGCTCGCGAGCACCGGGACGCAGGCGCCCGCAGCACGCGACCGCGACCACGAGCATCGCAGCGATCTGGATCGCCAGCCCAGCGAGGCTGCCCGGTCAGCGCGACGGCAGCGAGCCCGCACGCGCACAGGAACATCCGCGGGCCGACCGGAACCGCCGCCAGCCCCACTGGTGCGGAAGGGCCCCCGGCTCGAAAGCCGGGAGCCCGTCTGTGCGCTGTATCTGGCACGGAGCTGCCTACGCGGCCGGCGCAGCGAGCTCGGCCTTGCGCCCTGCGGCGTAGCCCTTCAGGTTCTTCGGCAGCGCCAGAATGACGCCCCAGACAACGAATACCGAGAGCAGCTTGTCCACCAGGTTCGCGCCGACACGCGGGATGAACGCGGCGACGAACACTTCCTGCACCGGCCTTCATGAGGCCCGCGGTGAAGATGTCGATGCCGCCGCCGGTCAGCCCGCCGTAGACGTACGTCGCGATGATGGTGCCGATGATCGGGGCGACCACGGCCAGGATCAGGCCGGTGACCAGCACGATCAGCCACTTCTGGAAGCCGAACTTCATCGAGACGAAGCCGACGATGAGGCCCACCGCGATGTTGACGATGGCGAACCACATGTCCATCGGGCTCTGCAGCGACATGATCACGTTGGTCAGACCGCCGGTCAGCGCGCCCCACCACGGGCCGAGAATCGCGGCCGCCAGGATCGTGCCGATGGTGTCCAGGAACACCGGGAGCTTCAGCGACGTCGCGAGCATGCCGCCGACGATGTTGATTCCGATGCCCACCGGTACGAATACCAGTGCGATTCGCTTGTTCATGCAGACTACGGCCCTTTCCCGGTTCGCACCGCGCGTCAGCGCGGTACGCTGACCTCTCTGAGTGGAAAGAGTATAACAACTCTGCAATGTGATGCATAATCTGTACTGAAATAGAACCGTCCAAGCCGACCGCGGCATCACCGCGAAGGAGCACACGATGACTGAGATGGCGTACGTCCGGCGATCGAGCGCGTCACTCACCGAGACGGTCGACGGCCGCTGCAGAACGCCGCCGAGGAAGCGGCTGGGTCGTGCTCGCAGTGCACGACATGAAGGCGCGCTTCCAGAAGAAGGGCTTCGACTGGGACTGCGGCCTGACGATCGTCGAGATCTGCCACTCGAAGTTCGCCACGGCGATGGTCTCGGCGAATCCGCAGCTGGCGCTGCACCTGCCGTGCCCGATCGTCGTGCGCGAGGACGCCGACGGCGTCGAGGTCGCCGTACTTCGAGCCGACCTACGTGGCAGCGCTGTTCCCCGACACCGACTTCGGCGATGCACGCTGCGGCGTCCGAAGCCAGCGTCACCGCAATCGTCGACGCGGCGGTGGCGTGATGCCGCTTCCCGTCGACGCGCGCGGCCGCAAGATCGCGATCGTGTGCCACTGCCTGCTCAACGCGAACTCGAAGGTCGAGGGCCTCGCCGCAGTACGCCGGCGTCCACCCGCTGATCGCCCAGTCTCGCCGAGCACGGTATCGGCGTCATCCAGATGCCGTGCGCCGAGATGACCGCGCTTGGGATGCGCCGCTGGGGCCAGACCCGCGAGCAGTACGAGAACGTCGCGTTCGTCGAGCACTGCGCCGTGCTCGCGTTCGACACGCTCGCGCAGGTCGAGGAGTACCAGCGCTGCGGCTACGAGATCGTCGGGCTCGTCGGCGTCGACGGAAGCCCGACGTGCGGCGTGACCACGTCGGCCGTCGGCGACTGGGGCGGCGAGTACTCGCCCGAGGCTTGGGCCGAGGCCGTGCGCGACGTCGACCGCGCACCCCGGCCCGGCGTGCACATCGAGGTGCTGATGGAGCTGCTCGAGCCGCTCGGCGTGCGGTTCACCGCGATCGACGAGACCGTCGAGAGTCACAACGTCGATGCGGTGATCGAGGCGCTGACCGGCGAGTAGCGGCGAACCCTTCGCGGAGACCTACAGCGCCCGCATCCGGTTGTTGCGCGGGTTGTGCTCGACCTCGGCCAGGCCGAGCGCCTCGAGCAGCGGCGGCATGTACATCCCGAACCGCCCGCGCAGCCCCTTCTTCAGCCCGTACCACCCGCCCACGGGATTGTCCGCCGAGCGCGCCCACGCCTCGACGGTCCCCTCGGCGGCCGGCTTCTGCTCGTCCGCGCTGCCGAGAGGAACCCAGTCGCCGCGCTCCTTGAGCATCGCGTGCAGGTCCTCGATGGCGCGCAGCTGGTAGCCGAGCGTGGTCTTGCCGACGACGCAGACGATCGCGGGCGGGTCGGCCGACTCGTCGCGGTACATCTCGTACTGGGACGATCCGCTCGGCGTGGTGAGGACCCACGGGTCCTCGCGAGTGCCCGAGCCGGTTGCGGGCGCTGGTGACATGGGCGGCTCCTCCGGGTCGTGGCTGCGTACTCGGTGTGTACCCACGCTCGGCGCGCGACGAAGCGGCGACCCGTGCTGGCCTAGTGCGAGGCCTCGCCGGTGGCCGCGGGCTTCTCGTTCATGCCCCGCATCGACGGGGTGAAGATCGCCCAGATCACGACGAAGGCCGACACGACCGCCCCCACGGCGAACGTCGCGTCAGCGCCGTACGCCTTGATCAGGAAGCCGGCCGCGACGTAGCCGACGGGGTACAACGCGTACTCGAACGCGAAGATCATCGCGAGGGCACGGCCGCGCATCTCCTCGGCGGTCCGCTCTTGGTAGACGACGTTGACGATGGGGTTGACGGGACCCGTGAGGAATCCTCCGACTGCCATCACGACGAGCTGCGCCCAATACGGAGGCGAGAACGCGTAGACCGCCGCCACGAGTGTCGCGGAGGCAAGCCCGGTGATGAACGCCAGCCGCCGTGGCAGCCGCTTCCCAAAGGCGCTGTAGGCGAGGGCGCCGACGATTCCCGCCCCCGAGAACACCATGAACAGCACGCCGAGCGCCCGCGGCTGGTCGAGCCGCTCGTAGACGACGGGAAGCACCACGCCCACCACCGAGTAGACCAGCGTGAACGTGATCGTCGAGAGCGCCGCGGTCGAGCGGATCGCGGGCTCGCTCCAGACGAACCGCAGGCCGTCGAGCCCGTCGGCGAACCAGTGCTTGTCGGAATGGACCTTGGGCGGCGGGGTCGGCATGCAGGCGGTACCGACGAGCAACGCCGACAGCGCGAAGCCGAGGAACATGGCCCAGAACGAAGCCTCGGCGCCGACTGTGCTGATGAGCAGGCCGGCGACTCCAGGCCCGATGAGCCACGCCAGACCCCACACCGCCTCGTGCACTCCGTTGACTCGCTCGAGGTCCAGATTCGCCCGCTTGGCAACGTCAGGCAGCATAGCCTCGCGTGCGGTGACCCCCACGGGGTCGAAGGTGGCGCCGAGCACCGACGCGACCAGCACCAGCGGATACGTCAGCACCCCGATCAGCGCGGCGACCGGAATCATCGCCGCCGACACCGCCGAGAAGACATCGGAGCCCACGCTCGTGCGCTGCCGGCCGAGCCGGTCGATGATCACGCCGCTGGCAAGCGACGCGATGAGCAT
Organism: uncultured Coriobacteriia bacterium; assembly: GCA_963803785.1. Taxonomy (GTDB): domain Bacteria; phylum Actinomycetota; class Coriobacteriia; order Anaerosomatales; family JAAXUF01; genus CAWDNM01. Next base: position 35,038 of record CAWDNM010000005.1, on the reverse strand, counting down.
CGGCACCGCGCCGGCCGCAACGACGATGCCGGCGGCGGCGGGGTCGTTGGTGAGCTGCAGCGTCAGCCACGGCAGCGCGATCGAGGCGACCCCGTTGCCGGTGCCGGCGATCAAGCGTCGCGGCCTCGAGGGCGAGGAAGGGCTTGATGTCGCTGCGGGCGTCTTCAGACGCGCCCGGATCGAGCGTCATCAGGCGACTCCTATGCTCGGCGTGTGGGGAAGCCGCATCATGCGCGGTGCTCCGTCATCGTCTCCATGCTCGAACTATGCCCCAGAACAGGCAAAATGCGCACCCGGCAAGGTCCGCGCCGCCAGTTGTGACGGCGCTCACTGTGTTGGAGAGTCCACAGGCTGCTCTCATCGGAGCCACATGTGGCGGACCGACACTAGAGACCGTAGTTGACGCGGCACGATGTCGTGTCATGACCCGGAAGGATGAGGTCCCTTGCAACGGACTTTCTCAATGAAGGCTCGGCTCGTAGCGGTTACCGCAACCGCAATCCTCGCAGTGTCGGCGGTCGTCGCATTCGCAGCTCCCGTACTGCAGCCCGGCACCACTACCGCTCCGCATGGCGATCGTGGCACGTGCACCGGCTGCCACACGTACGCGACGCCGCCCGGTCGTCACTCCGCCGGTCGTCACCCCGCCGGTCGTCACCCCGCCGGTCGTCACCCCGCCGGTCGTCACCCCGCCGGTCGTCACCCCGCCGGTCGTCACGCCTCCCAACGCTGATGGCGACGACGACGGCGATCACGATGACGCCGACAAGAGCGATCACGAGAAGAAGCACAAGGCCAAGAAGAGTGCCCACAAGAAGCACCACAAGGCCAAGCGCCACGCCAAGAAGTCCCACAAGCACAGCAAGCGCTCGCGCGACTAGCAAGTAGGCAAGCGGGAATCATCAAGGCGGGCCGAGATTGTCTCGGCCCGCCTTTCTCGTTGCGTGAAGGGGGTTACCGGGATGAGTGTCGGGCGCAGGATTCTCAGAGTCACCCTGTGGATCGTCGGAATCGTGCTCGGCCTCGTGTTGGTCGCGACGGGGGTGTTGGCGACGACCATCGCCCTGGACCGCCGCGGCTCGACCGAACGGCTCGACTCGGTGGCCAACACCACGATCCCCAATGCGGACGGGCCCCCGGTCCGAGCGTACGTCGCGCGGCCGACGACGCCGGGACCGCAACCCCGTGGTCATCATGATCCACGAGTTCTGGGGGCTTAACCCCGACATCGTGAGCAAGGCCGACCTCCTCGCCCAGGAGGGCTACCTCGTCGATCGCGCCCGACGCCTTCCGCGGCAGCACCACCGGCTACGTGCCCACCGCCATCTACCAGGTCATCTCCACCCCCGCCGATGAGATCAACCAGGACCTCGACGCGGTGGTCGCAGTGGATCAACAGCCAGCCCGAGGCCGACCCGACGCGGGTCGGGATCGTCGGCTTCTGCTTCGGCGGGCGGAGCTCGCTGCTCTACAGCCTGCACAACCCCACGCTGCAGGCCACGTCCGTCTTCTACGGCGAGCCGGTCACCGACGCGACGCGCCTCGCGAAGCTCGAGGGACCGGTTCTGGGCATCTTCGGCGGGGCGATGCATCGATCCCGCTCGAGAACGTGAAGGCGTTCGAGGCCGCGCTGGAGCAGGCGGGCGTCGAGTCGACGGTCACCATCTACCCCGACCAGCCGCACGCGTTCGTCAAGAACGCCGAGGGCATCAAGTCCGACCCCGCGCAGGGTGCGGCCTGGTTGCAGATGCTGCGGTTCTTCCAGGGCGCGCTGCAGACGCCGACGGCGATGTCCGCCGCGCCCGACAGCGAGCCGCAACCGGCCGGCGACTTCTACGGCTGGGCCCCGGTGCTGCGACTCGCCCTGGGACACGCCGGCCACGGCAGCCCGTGGAGCGACGGGATGCAGCACTAGCCGCCCGCCGGGGTGGCCGCTGCTGGTCGACGGTCGCCGCGTGGCGCGGAGCCGCTAGGTCAGCCCCCGCCGGCGCTCGATCGCCGTCATGACCGCCGAGAGCAGCAGCCCCGTCGAGCCGATGACGATCGCGATCGCCCACTCGGTCGGGCCGAGCGGGTCGGTGCCCAGGATCTTCTCGGCGATGGGGCTGGAGACGGCGACCCACTGGAGCGCAACCCCGCCGAGCAGGCCGATGACGAGGCTCGGGTTCGTGAGCGGGCCCAGCTTCCACATGGGGACGTTCCACGAGCGGCAGCCGATCGCCTGCGCCCACTCGAACGCCACGAGCGTGGTGAACGCCATCGTCTGCGCGTGGATGACCGTCGAGGTCTCGTAGAAGTAGCCGAAGACGGCGAGCATGCCCACCATCTTGAGCGCCGCCCCGGTTCCGATGCGCCACGCCGCGCGCGCGGTCGATGATGTCGGCCTTCGGGCGAGCGCGGCGGCAGCGCGAGCACGTCGTCGTTCTTGGGCTCGATGCCCAGCGGGATCGTGAGCGTGCTCGCGACCACCAGGTTCGCCCACAGCACCATCACCGGGGTGATCGGCAGCGGCCAGCCGATGCACCAGGCTCGCCGCGATCGCAGCGACCTGCCCCAGCGCGACCATCACGAGGAACGCCACGACGCGCTGCAGGTTCCCGTAGATGACGCGCCCCTCCTCGACCGCCGAGACGATCGTGGCGAAGTCGTCGTCGGCGAGCACCATGTCGGCGGCCTCCTTCGAGACCTCGGTGCCGGTGATGCCCATCGCCACGCCGATGTCGGCCCGCTTGAGCGCGGGCGCGTCGTTGACGCCGTCGCCGGTCATCGACACGACCTCGCCGAGCTCCTGCAGCGTCTCGACGATGCGGATCTTGTGGCGCGGCTCGACCCGCGAGAACACGGCGATGTCGCGCACGCGCGCCTTGAGCGCGGCGTCGTCGAGGGCGTCGAGCTCCGCGCCGGTCACGACCGCGGTCGCGGGCGCGTCCTCGGCGAGGATGCCCACGCGCTTCGCGATCGGCCGAGCCGGTCGCCGCGTGGTCGCCCGTGATCATCTTGACGGTGATTCCCGCCCGCTGAGCCAGCTGCGACGGCGTGCGTGGCCTCGGCTCTCGGCGGGTCCATCAGCCCCCACAGGCCGGCGAAGATGCAGCCGTGCTCGGCATCCGCGCGGTCCGCCTCGGCGGTCTCCGGCGGCATGTCACGGTACGCGCCCGCGATCACGCGCAGCGCGTCGGCCGAGAAGTCCGCCTGGGCCTGGCGCACCACGTCGCGGAACTCCTCGGTGAGCTCGACGACCTCGCCATCGAGCAGCAGCCGGTCGCAGTAGCCGAGCACGCGATCGGGCGCGCCCTTGACGTGCAGTCGGCGTCCGCCTCCCTCGCGCGCGATCGAGGGTCGCCATGTACTTGAACGAGCTCGAGAACGGGATCTCGTCGATCCGGGCGGCGTCACAGCGCGCCCGTCCCGGGAGCGCCCCGCCCTTCGACGCGGCGACGAGCACCGCACCGTCGGTGGGATTGCCCTCGATGCTCCACCGTCCGCTCTCGTCGCTCTCGAGCAGTGCGTTGTTGGCGGTGCAGCCCACCTCGAGCAGCAGCTCGACGTCGGACCAGAACACCTCGGTCTGACCGGGGTCGGGCACGATCTCGCCCTCGGGCGAGTAGCCGTCGCCGGTCACGTCGAAGCGCTCGCCGCCCGCCCACAGCCGCGTCACCGTCATCTCGTTGCGCGTGAGCGTGCCGGTCTTGTCGGTGCACACGACCGTGCAGCCGCCGAGCGTCTCGACCGCCGCGAGCCGCCGGACGACGCGCGTTGCGCTTCGCCATGCGCTGCACGCCCGAGCGCGAGCGAGACGCTGACCGCAGTGGGCAGCCCCTCAGGAATCGCCGAGACGGCCGCGGCCACCGCGAACAGCGCCATGTCCACGACGGTCTCGCCGCGCAGCACGCCCAGCACGAAGATGACGACGGCCGCGACCACCGACAGGATGCCCAGCCGCACCGAGAGCTTCGCGAGCCGCCCCTGCAGCGGCGTCTCCTGCCGCTGCGTCGACCGGACCTCGCCGGCGATCTCGCCCACGACGGTGGCCATCCCGGTCGCGATGACGAGCGCGGCCGCGCGGCCGGCGACGACGGGCGTCGACGAGTACACCATGCAGAGGCGGTCGGCGAGCGGGGTGCTCTCGGCGAGGGGCTCGACGGACTTCTCGACCGGCTCGGACTCGCCGGTGAGCGCGGACTCGTCGACGCGCAGGTCGCTCTCGGAGACGATGCGCGCGTCGGCTCCCACCCGGTCGCCGGTCTCGAGCACGAGGATGTCGCCCACCACGACGTTCACGGCGTCGATCACGCGCACCTCGCCGTCGCGGATCACGCGAGCGCGCGGGCTCGAGAGCTTGCGAAGCGCATCGAGCGCCGCCTCGGCGCGGTACTCCTGGAAGACGCCGATGATCACGTTCGCGATCACGATGAGCACGATGACGACGGCGTCGAACACCTTGCCTGCGAGCAGCGAGACCACGCCCGCGCCCGCGAGCAGGTACACCATCGGATTCGCGACCTGGGCGAAGATCAGCTGCGGGATCGTGGGGCCGGACTCGACGCCGAGCTCGTTGGGGCCGCCGGCGGCAAGGCGCTCGGCCGCGTCGGCAGACGTGAGCCCCACGGCGGTCGAGACGCTGAGCTCAGCGGCGGCCGCCTCGGCGTCGATCGCATGCCACGGTCGAGGGGCATCATCTGCGGTCGGGTGCAGCACAAGTCGCTCAGAATCGGACATGGAGTGCCTTTCGGTGACGGATGCAACTCCGTGTTGTCGGGCTTGCCACCCTCATCGAGGAAGCGCTCGTCGGCTCAGGGCTCCACTATATCGGCGGCGAAGTACTCGGGCTACCAAGTTCACGGAACGCACACCGGGGGGGAACATTCAGCCTGACGCGAAGGAGTCTGCGATGACCGCACCCATGCCGGCCGCATTCCTGGGTGTTCGCGCTGGGAACTCCCTAGGGCCACGCCGGCGGAGTCGGGACCCTAGCGGCGGCGGCGGGCTACTCGGCGGCGCCCAGCCGGTAGCGGACCGTGTACTGGATCGAGCGCAGCATCGGCGACTTCGCGAACCAGCGGTACCAGCCCAGCTTGGGCTCGTCGTCGTCGAAGTAGGTCCAATCGCCGAGCAGCTCGATGCCCGGCGCCCACGCCTCCATCTCGCGCGCGTCGTCGAGACCCGAGGCGTACACCACGTTCTCGGAGAGGCTGAACTGGCGCTTGTACTTGCCGCGCCCGAAGCGGCTGTTGAGCATCTCGACCGCGAACGTGCTGGCGACCTCGGCGATGAGCTCGGAGCCGGGGAACCGCTCGCGCAGCGTGACCACGAGAGCGCGTACCTCGTCGGGAGGCAGGTACATGAAGAGCCCCTCGGCGACGAAGAGGAACCTGTGGCCCGGCTGGCTGGGGAGCGCGTCGAGCCATCCGAAGTCCAGCACCGAAGCCGCGATGAAGTGCATGCGGTCGGTCTCCGAGAGGAACCGGCGGCGCAGGGCGATGACCTCCGGCAGGTCGAGGTCGAACCAGCGGGCGCGCCCATTGTCGCAGCGGCGGCGACGGTCGTTGAGGCCGCAGCCGAGGTTCACGACGATGCCGTCGGGTTCGCGCGAGAGGAACTCGGCGACGTCGCGGTCGTAGTGGCGAATGCGCAGCGACATGCTCGTGAGCAGCGCGCTCGGGAGCTTGCCCTTCGCGAGCCTCCTGAAGAGGCGTTTGTCGCTGTGCTCGAAGTACGTGTTGAGTTGGCGTGTCAGCTCGACCGCGCCCGCGTCGACCATGATCGGGTTGCTCCGCTGAGACTCGAGCGCGAGGGAGTACAGCGGGAGAAACAGCGTCTCGGAGACAGCGGTGATCTGAGTGTCTTCGGCCATCGTCATCGATTCATGCCCTCCCAGTCTGCGCTCGCAGAATGTCCGCTGGCTTTCGTCCGTTCAGGCGGCCCGCTTCGGGCCGCGCCAGCGCGAACGCCAGCGACGACCAGCCGATCGCCATCGCCGTGATCGCGAGAGCCCGCACGCCAGGCGCAAGCCCGAGCTGCCAGATCGCGAGCCCCACCATCCACGGCAGCAGGAACAGCCACATCGCCGCGCGCATCACGAACGGCTGCGCCTGCGTCCACGCCCACGCCGCATCGAGGCCACCGGGGAGCGTCGCGAGGTACGCAAAGCACCCCCACCCGCCGATGAGCACGGCCCACCAGAACGCGATCGCCGCCCAGCGAAGCCGCGGATGCGCCTCGAGGTTGGCGGGCGTGCCGGTGACCGCCAGCGCAGCGAAGCCGGCGATGACGAGCAGCATGGCGACGACGAGCAGCCCGGTGATCATTGCGCCAGCGCCTCCGCAGTCCGCTTGATGCCCACGAGCGTCTTGTGGCTGAACAGCGCACCGCCGAAGTTCAGCGGGCTGTTCCACATCCACCGGGCGAAGCCGGTCTCAGTGCCGTCGGCGCGCATCCGAAGAAGCAGTCGGGTGCCGCCGTCGGCGGTCGGCTGCAGCACGAACGCCATCGTGTTCTCGGTCCAGGTCTCGGGCAGCGAGGCCTTGCCGAGCTGCGCCGGGTCGAGGCTGCCGGCCGCGAGCACGAACGAACGGTCGGGGTCGGCGACGACCACGGTGTAGGCGACCATGTCGTTGATGTTGATCTCGTCACCGACCTTGACGTTCTGGAGCTCGGGCACGATGCGCGTCGAGTAGTGGCCGTCGACGAAGTCCGAGGACTTGGTCAGGTTGTAGAACCAGTCCCACCCGTACCAGCCCGCGCGATGCTGGCCCATCTGCTGGATGAGCGCGTAGACGGTCGCCGGCGGAGCCGCGATGGTGACGGCCTTGGTCGAGACCTCGCGCGTGGCCGGGAAGAGCCCGTCGCCGGGCAGCGGGGCCGCGACCTCCTCGGGCGTGGCGCCCCAGCGGTCGGTGAAGCTGCGCGTCAGCGGCGGCACCAGCACGAAGCCGATGACCAGGATGGCGATGAGGCCGGCGAGTGACGATGCCGATCCACTTGACGATGCTGAGGATGATCGAGCCCATCTGCGTTGTCCCTTCGGTGCGAGGCGTGGTAACCTTACGGTGTACGGTCTTACGATGTAAGGTATATCACCGTACACTGTAAGGGTCAACCCCGTTCCTCAGGAAGGTTTCCCCACATGGCAGCCAAACGCACGGCACCGCTCACGAAGCCCGAGATCTTCTCGGCGGCCTTGGCGATCATCGACGCCGAGGGGATCGACGCGCTCTCGATGCGCAGGCTCGCGCGCGACCTGGGCGTCGAGGCGATGTCGCTCTACCACCACGTGCCCAACAAGGAGGCGCTGCTCGACGGCGTCGTCGAGCTCGCGCTCACCGCGCAGGCACCAAGCGCCCCTCCGCCGACCGGCGACTGGCGGGCCACCGTCACGGCCGCCGTGTGCGGCTTTCGTCGCGCACTCATCACGCACCCCAACGTGCTGCCGCACATGAGCACGCACCCGCCCTCGTCGCCGGAGGCCTCCGCCATGTACATCAACGGGCCGCTCGCCTACCTCGTGGCCAACGGCTTCTCCGACAAGGACGCCGCCGAGCTGTTCGAGGCGTTCTTCGCGCTGTCGTTCGGGCACGCACTGCTCACGACGAACTACGCGGCGATCGAAGGCGACGGCGTGCCGACGGTCGAGTTCACCGAGGAGTCATTCGCGCGCGCGGTGCGGACCCTGATGGACGGCTACGGCCACCGCGCGTAGCCCGCGGCGCCGTCGCGGAGGGTTCGTGGCGATCGTGGAGCGAGGTGTCGTCTCGGCGGGTTGCGATAAGCTGCTCGTCGCACCACTCGCCGACCCTTAGGCCCTGGAGCCGCCCGTGCCCGCGTCTGCCCGCAACCAACGCCTGCTGCCGCTGCTGTACCTCGGCGGCGCCGTGCTGTTCTGGGGAACGAGCTTCGTCGCGGTCAAGACCGCGCTGGGCAGCTTCACTCCCATGACGGTCATCTGGCTGCGGATGGTCATCGCGACGCTCGCGTTCGCGCCGTTCGCCAGTAGGCTGCCGCGGCCGGACTACCGTCCCGGCGACTGGAAGGTGCTGCTCCTGGCGGCCGTGTGCATCCCCTGCCTGTACTACCTCTTCGAGGGCTACGCGATCCTCTACACGACGTCGAGTCAGGCCGGCGTCATCTCGGCGATCGTGCCGCTGCTGGTGGCGGCGGGCGCTTGGATCTTCCTGCACGAGCGGCTGGGCTGGCGCGGCGCGGTCGCGATCGGGCTCTCGCTTGTTGGCGTCGCAATGCTTTCGCTGGGCGGCACCGCGCAGGTCTCGGCGCCCAACCCGGTGCTCGGCAACACGCTCGAGTTGCTGGCGATGGTGAGCGCCGCCGGCTCGATGCTCGCGATCAAGCACCTCAGCGCGCGCTACGATGCCTGGCTGCTGACGTGGATGCAGGCGATCATCGGCACGGTCTTCTTCCTGCCGATGGCGCTCGCGTCCGGACCGAGCACCTGGCTGTCCGCCTCGCCAACGGCGTGGGCCTGCGTCGCCTACCTGGGCATCTTCGTGTCGCTGGGGGCGTTCGGGCTCTACAACTCGGCGCTCGCGAAGCTTCCCGCAAGCCGAGCGGCCCTCGCCATCAACGTCATTCCCGCGGTCGCCATGCTTGCAGGCTGGCTGGTGCTCGGCGAGCAGATGAGCGCCATGCAGCTCGTCGCATGCGCGGTCATCATCGGTGCGGTCATCTTCGCCGAGACGGGCGCGGAGCCGGCTGCAGACCCGCGGGACTCCGAGGTGCTGGCCGCCGCGGAGCGCTAGGCGTGGCGCACGGCCTTCAGGTGGCGACCACGCTGGTCTGCCGCTCCAGCCAACCAGTGACCAGCTCGATCACCCGAGGGTCCACCGGCTCCTTCATCTGCGCCTTGTAGGTGTTGATCGACGGCACCGGATCGGCGTCCGAACGCAGCAGGTGCGTCAGGTCCGGCACCACGTGCGGCTCGAACTCCGAGCGGACGAGACCCGCCATCACGTCGAGGTCGGCCGGGTTCACCTGAATGTCCTTGCTGCCGGTGATCGCGAGGACCGGCACCTCGATGCGCGCGAGGTCCTCGGCGGGGTCGTAGGCGAGGAACTCACGCATCCACTTCGCGTTGATCCTCTGGATGCCCTGAACGCGGTAGGAGTCCTTCGTCGACTTCTTGATCTTGGCGAACGCCTTGAGCTGCGACTTGCGGACGTCGACGTGCAGGGCGCCGATGAGCCACTTGTTGAAGCCCTTCATGCCCGGCACGACCTGCTCGCCCTGCCACAGCAGCGCCTCCTCGCCCTGAATCCCGACGCCCGCGAGCAAGATCGCGCCGGCGATCGGCTCGTGCGCGCCGGCGAGCCGGATGCAGATAGTCGCGCCCTCGCTGTGCCCGAGCACGTACACGCGCTCCGGGTCGACGCCCGGCTGCGCGCGCAAGCACGCGAGCGCGGCCGCGGCATCGTCGACGTTGTCGGAGAGGCCGGCCGTCCAGAAGTCGCCTTCGCTCGCGCCGACGCCGCGTTTGTCGTAGCGCAGGGACCCGATGCCGTTCTCGGCGAGGTGGATTGCGAGCTGCCGCATGACGTCGATAGGGAGCTTCTTGTGGTTCTCGTCGCGGTCGACCAGACCCGAGCCCACGATCGTGAGTACGGCGGGACACGGCCGCGGCGAGTCGGGCAGCGCGAGGGTGCCCTCCAGCTTCAGCCCCTTGGAGTTGAACGTCACTACCTGCTGCGTCGTCACTGCTGTTCCTCCTCGTCGGACGGGGAGCACGAGGATCCCCTCGATGATGTGCTGGGCGCGCGCTTTGGCCTCGTCGACGCCGATCGCCCTTCCGAGCTGACCGAACATCCGGCCGGAGATGATGAGCGAGACGAGCCCGTGGGCGGTGCCCCACAGGCCGGTGTCCACGACGTCGAGCGCAGAGCGGTGCTCCTCCGGGACGGTCTCGAAGACGGCCTCGAGCAGCTCTCGGTCGCGGTCGAGCCAGCGACTGCGCGCGGCGGCGCGGGCGGCGTCGACGGGCTTCTCGGCGGGGCGCTCGAACATGAGGCGGTACATCTCGGGGTGCTCGATGCCCCAGTCGAGATAGGCGGCGACCCGGCGGCGGAGTGCCGAGGCGGGCGGGCGGCCTTCCTCGGCGGCGTCTTGGGCGTCGGCGAAGGACTCGAAGGCGCGGTCGATCGTCGCCTGGAGGAGCTCGTCCTTGTTCTTGTAGTAGAGGTAGATCGTCGGGCGGGTATAGCCGAGACGGCGCGCGACTTCGAGCAGGGCGAGCTTCTCGGCGCCCTTGTCTTCGACGATCTCGGCGGTCACGCGAAGGATGTCGCTGGCGAGCTGCGGGTTGGCTGGTCGTGCTGCCACGGTGATTCCTCCTTGATTGCTGACGCTGTGTAAGTTACATCGTGCGTCGAAAGGATACGCAAGGCCTACTATCGCACTTGTCATCTAGGATTGCCCCGCGTGGAACGCACGTAACTGACGGACTGTCGGTTATCGCGCCGGCTTCGCGTCTATGGGGTGGATCGTGACGACGTTCGACCGCGAGCGCGTGGTGTCGAGCTTCCTATAAGACCAGCCCGAACCTGAGGAGGTTCACGTGGACTACGCCCCGTCCGACCTCGCGCCCAAGAGGCCCGACTGGCGGCTCGTCACCGTCTACTACGGCATCTGCTTCTCGCTCGTGTCGGCCGTGGCACTCACGCTCTACCTCGCTGGCGCCAACATGAGTGCGACGAGCGCGCAACTCACCTTCCAGCTGATGGTCGCGTTCCTCTACATGCCCGCGCCGCTCATCTCGGCCCTGATTGCGGAGCGCGTGGGCAGACGCAGCCCGCTGATCCGCACGACTTTCGTCGGCTTCGGACGCAAGCTGCCCCGGTTGCTGTTGACCTACGTGGCCCTGAGCGCGGCGGTCTACCTCGCCTACCTGCTGTTCGCCTTCTTCTTCGGCAACGTCGTGCACGTGCCCGGCGCCGGCGAACTCGTCACGTCCCAGGCCGGATTCACGCAAAACGTCATCGACGATGATCTCCGAGATGGCGAAGGGCCAGGGTGTCGCGCCGCCCACTGCAGCCGAGCTCCAGATGCCGCCGCTTGGGCTGCTGTACGTGCTCGTGCTCGTGAGCGGGCTCGCGGCCGGCGTCACGATAAACGGGCTGTTCGCTTTCGGCGAGGAGTACGGGTGGCGCGGCTTCCTGATGGACGAGCTGAGGCCACTGGGCGCGATCCGCGCGAACCTCCTGACCGGCGTGATGTGGGGCCTGTTCCACGCGCCGATCATCCTGCTCGGCTTCAACTTCGCACCCTACCGCTGGCTGGGGATTCCGGCGATGATCCTGCTGTGCACGCCGTTCTCGTTCCTGCTGTGGCGTGCGCGGCAGTTCACGGACTCGCTGCTCATACCGGCGATGCTGCACGGCTCGTTCAACGCTTTCGGAGGCTTCTTCCTGATGCTGCTCGTGGGACGAAACCCGCTCGTAGCGCTGCCGGTCGGGCTTCTCGGCGCGGCTGCGCTGGCGCTGGTCGCGTTCGTGTTCTGGAAGTGGAGCGAGGGGCGGCTCGCCGAGGCGGAGGGCACGGCGCTGGGTAGAGACTCCTCGCAGCCCGCCCCAACACAAGGAGTCCCCCGATGACCAGCCGAGAAGAAGCCACCGCCGCCAGCGACCGCACGATCGTCGTCACCCGAGTCTTCGACGCGCCGCGGGAGCTCGTCTTCCGGGCGTGGACCGACCCCGAGCTGATGGCGCAGTGGTTCGCCCCCGAGCCGCTCACCGTGCCCCGCGCCGAGATCGACCTGCGCGTCGGCGGCCGCTTCACGCTCGTCATGCGCGACCCTGACGGCAACGAGTTCCCGAGCACCGGCGAGTACCTCGAGGTCGACGAGCCGAACCGCTACGTGGCCACCGACTCGGTCGAGGAGATGCCCGAGATGTGGCTCGACACCGTCAACGAGGCGCGAGGCAAGGCGAAGGGAACCCCGGTACCCGACGGCATCACGACCGTCACGTTCGACGATGTCGACGGCAAGACGCTGGTCACCTTCTCCGAGGAGTGGGAGTCGAAGGCGATGCGCGACTCCTACGTCGAAGTGCAGATGATCGAGGGGCTCGACATGACGCTCGACAACCTCGAGAAGCTGCTGGCGAAGGTGCAGGGGTAGGGCGCCCCTCTGAGAACTCCAGCGCCTCGACCCGCTCGAACAGCACGCCGATCCGGCTCAGGAACGCCCACGGGTCGAACACCTCGTCGAGCTGCTCGCTCGTGAGCGTGCAGTCGTCGTCGGCCTCGAGCAGCTGCCGGTAGCTCGGCCCCTTGCGCGCCTGCTGGATGTCGTCCCAGACCACCATCGCGTTGGCCTGCACGATCGCGTAGGCGTCCTCGCGGGTGATGCCGGTGTCGACGAGGTAGAGCAGCACGCGCGACGAGTAGATCAGCCCGCGCGTCTCCTCGAGGTTCGCCTTCATCTTCTCCGGGTACAGCACGAGCCCGTCGAGGATCCACTCGAGCTTGCCGAGGATGTAGTCGAGCGCGATCGTCGAGTCCGCGAGCACCACGCGCTCCGCCGAGGAGTGCGAGATGTCGCGCTCGTGCCACAGCGCCACGTTGTCGAAGCCCACCTGCGCGTTGGCCTTGATGACGCGCGCCAGGCCGCAGACGCGCTCCGCCGTGATCGGATTCCGCTTGTGCGGCATCGCCGAGGAACCCTTCTGGCCCTTGGCGAACGGCTCCTCGGCCTCGAGGGTGTCGGACTTCTGGAGCGCGCGGACCTCGGTGGCGATCTCCTCGGCGGTGCAGGCTACGGTGGCGAGTACGGCGAGGTACTGGGCGTGGCGGTCGCGCGGGAGGACCTGGGTCGAGAGCGGCTCGGGGGTGAGGCCGAGCTTCTTGCAGACGTACTCCTCGACGAACGGGTCGATGTTGGAGTAGCTGCCCACGGCGCCGGAGATCGCGCCGACGGCGACGTTCTCGCGGGTGCGCTCGAGGCGCTCGAGCGCGCGCTTCCACGCGAACGCCCAGCGGCCGAACTTCATGCCCATCGTCATCGGCTCGGCGTGGATGCCGTGCGTGCGGCCGACGCAGAGGGTGTCGCGCTCCTCGAGCGCGCGGCGCTTGCAGATCGCGCCGAGGCGGCGGACGTCTTCGATGACGATGTCGATCGCCTGCACCATCTGGTAGCACAGCGCCGTGTCGCCGAGGTCCGAGCTGGTCATGCCGTAGTGCACCCAGCGGCTCGGCTTGGGGTCGTCCTCGCCGAGGTTGGCGTCGATGTGCTCGGCCATGTTGGTGAGGAACGCGATGACGTCGTGGTTGGTGACGCGCTCGATCTCGTCGATGCGCGAGACCTCGAACGCGGCGTGGTCGCGGATGTGCGCGGCCTCGGCGCGCGTGATGCCGGCCTGCCCCAGCTCGGCCTGCGCCTCGCACGCGAGCACCTCGATCTCCTGCCAGATCGCGAACTTGTTCTCGAGGTCCCAGATGCGGGCCATCTCGGGACGGGAGTAGCGAGGGATCATGATGGGCGGCCTTTCAGCGAGGAGAGCGTGAGGTGCGGGGTGCATTCAGGCATTGCTGCGGCCCCGACGACGGGCCGCAGGTTCAGCGAGCCGCGCGGTCGTCACATCCTCCGGCCTTGGCTCCTCGGCGAGTCGCCGATGCGCTCCGAAACCTTGCGGCGGTCGGGCAGTGGCAGCGCCTCGATTTCGCGGGCCGCCGAGTGCTTGATCTCGATCGAGTACACGATGGCCGAGCTCTAGAGCTTACCGTCGCGCCGGAGCGCCATCACGAAGTCACCGTATGGGATGGTCGCCTCGGCGGCCCGGTCTTCGAAGGCGGCGAAATCCTCGGCGTCTTCGATGAGCGACTCGCGGACCGCGCCGTTCACGAGATCGGAGATGCTGGAGTCGGTCTCAATCGCCTTCAGCCGCAATGCGCGGTGCAGATCAGGCTCCAGATAGATGGTCGTGCGTCGGTTCTCGGACATCGGCATCACCTCGAGCCGAGCGTAGAGCGGTAGCGTCTTAACGTCAAGACGTTTGGACGTCCTACAACCCCAGCCGCCCCGCCTCGTACAACCGCACGCACGCCTCGGCGACGACCGGGTCGAACTTCTCGGGATGCGAGGTGATCTCGTTGATGGCCGCAACATGCCCCAGCGCTGCCCGGTAGGGGCGGTGCGCCGCCATCGCCTCGACCACGTCGGCAACCATGAGCACGCGCGCCGCCATCGGTATCTCGTCGCCGCGCACCCCTTGCGGGTACCCCGAGCCGTCCATCCGCTCGTGGTGCAGGTGCACCATCTCAGCGACCGGCCAGCCAAAATCGATGCCCTTGAGGATGTCGTAGCCACCCACCGGGTGAGTCTTGATGATGTCGTACTCGACGCTCGTGAGCTTGCCGGGCTTCGAGAGGATCTCGACAGGCACGCCGAGCTTGCCCACGTCGTGCACCAGCCCTGCGACCTCGATGCCTTCGACGTCCTCGGCGGGAAGGCCGATCTCCTCGGCGATGAGCCGCGCGATTCGCGCGACGCCTTCTTCGTGGCCCTTGGTGTACGGGTCACGGGCCTCAACGATCTTGCCGATCAGCGAGATGACGTCCTTGAGCACGCTCGCCAGTCGCGCGTTGGCCGTGAGGATCGACTGTTCCGCCCGCTCGCGGTCGGTCAGGTCGTAGAAGACGGCGATGCGCTCGGTGGTCTCCGGGTCGAGCTCGGCCGAGCCGACGAGCACGAACTTCTCGTCGCCGTCCTTGCACCGGATGCGGGCGGGCAGAGGAACGAACGCATCGTCTTCCTTCGGCTCCGCTCGCTCTCGCGCTGCCACGTCTCCATCACCTCACGCCGGTACTCCGGATCGGGATACGCGAGCTCCCACCACTGTGACAGCGTCGGGATGTCTTCCCGCGTGTAGCCGAACAGCGACGTGAACTCGGCGTTCGCGAGCGTCACGTCGCCCTTCACGTCGTGCACGGCGATGGGGACCGGTGAGACCTCGACGATGCGCCGGAAGCGTTGCTCGCTCTCGCGGACCCTCGCGCTCGCCGCCTCCAGCCGAGCGAGGTAGCCTCGGATGAGCAGGAAGAGCAGCACTGACGTGACGAGCACGAACAGCGCGCCCTTCTCGCTCGCCACGCGCGTGAGCACGTCGGGATCGGTGAAGAGAAGGCGTACAGCCTGGTCTGAGAACAGGATCCAGGTCACCGCCACGACCGCGTAGACGGCGACGATCCGAAGCGCGGCTCTCACCGGGGTTCGGGCGATCGTGCGTCTGGGCTCAGGAGTCGTCTGGCCGGTCTTCGCGTCCAAGGGCCGAGCCGCCTTCCGGTGCTCGCGCTCGGAGGTACCTCCGCACTCGAAGGACCGCAACGCGTGCCGCGACGTCGCTCGAGTCAACGCACCGGCTCCGATCCACGTGATGCGCCGCCGGCTCCACCGCCAGCTCCCAATGCATCGTGTACATACTCCGACTGTCGATCTTGCGAACGTCCCTCGCGACGCTGCTTCGCGCCGCCACGATCTCGAGGCCGCGCAGCAGCCACCCTACGACGCGCTGAGCTCCCATCGGGTCGCCGCTCATGTCGTCATCGTGATGACCGCGGACGTCGCGTCGATCGAACCGTCACCGTGACGCCCGGTACGCCGATTCATGCGTTCTCGGCGCGACCAAACGGCTGTCGGCGGCGAACGCGCGAAGCTGACGATGCCGCCGCCGATGAGCAGCTTCTCGGCCGATGCTCGCGCCCATGCGGCGGATCTCCTCGTGCACGGACTTCGCGAGCCGCCGCGACGACTCGCGAGAGCCTCGTTGAAACGCCCCTCGCCGAGAGGGGACACTGCCGCCTGCAGTGATCGCGATGCCGGTCGCGAAGGTCAAGCCGTATGCACTCTTGCCAAGCGCCGGTGCCCGTGGAGTCTTCTTCACGTAGTCGAAGGTGCTCGCCGCAACGACCTTCAGGACGATGCTGCCTGTCACGTCTTCGTCTCGCCGGCCGCGCCGTTCGCGGTTCGTGGTCGCCAAGTTCGGCACGCACGCACGGACCGTGAGCGCGTGCTTCGCGTACGACCGCGCTCGCCGCACTACCTCGTCGCGAGCCCGAGCGCGCAGCAGAAGCACCAGCCTACTCCGGTCGCGCCTCCGCAGCCGCGTCGAAGAGCTTGCGCGGGATGTGGCAGTAGCCACCCGGGTTCTTGTCGAGGTAGTCCTGGTGATAGTCCTCGGCCGCGTTGTACCTCACGAGCGGACCCACCTCGATCGCAACCGGCGCCGAGAGGCCCTTCTGCAGCTCGGCGAGCGATCGCCTGATGACCCCTTCGTCGGCCGGGTCGGTGTAGTAGATCCCGGTGCGGTACTCGGCACCGATGTCGTTGCCCTGCCGGTTCACCGACGTCGGGTCGATGGCGTCGTAGTAGAGCTCCAGCAGGAACGGGAGCGGCGCGACCTCGGGGTCGTACTCGATCCTGACCACCTCGGCGTAGCCGCTGCCGTCGCCGTATCTCGCGTTTTCGCGGTTCCCGTTCGCGTAGCCGACCTCGGTGCTTGCGACACCTCGGACCAGGCCGACGTACTTCTCGAGACCCCAGAAGCATCCACCCGCAAGGTAGATCGTCTTCACGTTCGCGTCTCCCGCCGTTGTCGAAGTGGTCGTGCTCCTGGCCGAGCCCGACGTGGAAGAGACCGTCGCGCGCGGAGCACAAGCGGCAAGTGCCAGGCTCAGTAGTGTGAGCAACGCGAGTATTCCCACGGTTCGTCGCATGGAATCCGCACCTTTGCGGTCGAGGCTTGTGCTGCTGACGAGATTCCAGAGAGCAAACGGCGTGCGCGCCGGCCGGGGCGCCCCGGCGGCCTTATTGCGACTCGCGCCCGCAGAGTGGCCCTCGCCCCGCGCTGGTACCAACAACGTGTCATCGCGAAACCGGGAGGTCACCGCCACGCCGAGAACCGCGAGGGCGTGACCTCGCGACTCGTGCCGACCTGCGCGTGCCGAGCCAGCGCCGAGCCATCCGCGTCTCCGTCTGCCGAGTCCACCTCATTATCCGAATCGGAGCTGCGGCGCCGGACGAGAGCGTGTGGCACGACGTCTGTGCGCGCGAGCACAGTGCCGCGGCGGCGCAGGCGGTGGCTACCGCCGTGCCGCCTCCAGCCGCCCCACCATCGCGTCGACCACCCGCTCCACGCTCCCCGGCGCCGTCTCCACGAAGTAGCTCGGCTCGAACAGCTCGGCCTCGATGACCATCGGGCCGTCGGCGCCGGTCACGATGTCGTAGCGCGCGTAGAGCGGCGTCGTCGCGTCGGCGCTGGCGAACCCGCGCTCCTCGGCGATCGCGGCGATCGCTCGGCTGCAGCGCAGCGCCATCTCGATCTCGGCGTCGGTGGGCGTCGCCGGGCGGATGTCCTCGGTGTACTCGCCGCCCACGTAGCCGCCGTCGTCGGCGAGGATGCGGCCCTTCGTGATCGTGTGCGAGTACGCGCCGTCGAAGAACAGCAGGCCGCGCTCGCCGCCCGCGGTGATCTCCGGGATCTCCGGCTCGACGAGCACGAGCTTGCCCGTCGTCGAGCACCTCGGCGGCGTAGTCGTCGAGCTTGGGGTCGTCTGCCGAGGTGAGGTGCGCGCCCCACGAGCCCGCGCCGATGTTGGGCTTGATGACGACGCGGCCGCCGATCGCTCTCGGCGGCGGCGCGCACCTCGGCGAGCGAGGAGGCGACGATCGTGGGGACGATGCTGACGCCGTGCGCCTCGAGGTCGAGCAGGTAGCGCTTGTCGAAGTTCCAGCGGATGAGCGCGGGCGGGTTGAGCACGCGGCTGGGCGTCGAGCGAGTCGAGCCACGCGAGGAACTCGGCGGTCCGCAGCGAGTAGTCCCACGGGCTGCGCATCACGATGAGGTCGAAGCGCGCTCCAGTCCACGCTCGGCGTCGTGCCAGACGGGGGCCTCGGCGGGGATGTCTCGGCGGGCGAACTCGGCGAGCAGCGGCTCGAGGTCGAACTCGTGCTCGAGCAGCACCGGGTCGTCGGTGGTGACGAGCGCCAGAGCGTGCGGACATGCAGCCTCCTGGACATCCCGCCAGGCGGGAATCGACTCGAAGATGGGTCGGCCAGAAGGATAGCAGCGCCGGCGCGCCCGCTACATCTTGAGGAACTTCATCAGCTCGTAGACCACGAACCCGGGCCAGAAGAACGCCTTGATGAAGCCGATCAGCCCGCCAAAGAAGCTGGTGGCGGTCTGGATGTAGTAGACGACGGCCCCAAAGAAGCCGAGCCCGTAGACCGCACCGGCCCCTGCGGCCGCGCCGTTGTTCCTTGCGTTGACATGTCGCTCCCCTCGTCGTGAACCCCTTCTAGATCAGCTGCACGCCCGAGAACCGAGCGTGCGCACGTGCATCAGCCGAGTAGAGCGTCGCGCCGAGTTGCTCGGCGAGTGCGGGCGCGAGCGCGTCGTAGAACGTGCAGTTCAGCAGCTCGCACTGCTCGAAGGCGGCTTGGGCCAGACGGTTGTCGAGGCCGATGGTGGTCAGCTCGGCGTCGGAGAGGCTGCTCCAGGTCTTGCGCCCCAGGTGCGGACCGCCGCGTCTGACGGCTACCGCCACCACCTCGTGCAGGAACTGGGAGGCGACCACCAGGCGCACGGCGCCGTCGCGATGCTCGCGAAGCAGGGACAGCGCCTCGTCGCGACCCGGCTCGGGCTTGATCCACTTCACGCCCACGGACGAGTCGAGCACGACGAGTCGGCGCTCACTCACCTGCTGCGCCCTGCGGGCTCGCGGGGCGCCTCGGCATCGCCGCGGACATCCGAGAGGTACTCAACCCCCGGCCGGTCGTCCTCGCCCCACAGCGATGCGACCTCGTCGAAGCCGGCGACGGCGCGGTCGACTGCGGCGTGACGACGGGCCGCCTCAGCGTCGGTGGCGCGCGATGCGACGTAGCGCGCCGTGGCCTCCCGCAGCAGGTAGCTCCGCGTGACGCCGTCCTCGGCGGCCAACGCATCGAGCTGGTGCGCGAGCCCTTCCGGGAGTGAGATGCTGAGCTTCTCGACGGGCATGCGGGCCCCGTTCCGGTAGGAAGCGCGGTACTACCACATGGTACTACCATCGGCTCCCGAGCGGAACCGCCGAAGCTGACGCTGTGGGCGGCTCGAAGCCCGCGCGCTCCTACCCCTCCACCAGCACGACCGACGTCTCGACCTGCCGCTCCGGGATGTCCCAGTACCGCTTGAGCAGCCGCTCGGTCTCCTCGCGGCTCGTGACGCGGAAGCCGTTCTTCTCGTAGAACGCGATCGCCCAGTCGGCCGCCGACCACGTGCCGATCAGCACCGGCCTGTCGGTCTTGGCGAGCAGCGAGCGCAGCAGCTTGCCGCCCACTCCGCCGCGCTGCGCCCGCGGCGAGACGTACGCGTGCCGGATGAGCGTGACGTCGTCGACGTCCTGCACGCCCATCACGCCCAGCAGCTCGCCATCGGCCTCGTAGCCGAAGAACCGCACGCCCGAGTCGATCTCGCTGTCCAGGTACTCCGCCGAGAAGTACGGCTCGTGCCAGCGGTCCTCGGGGATGACGCCGCGGTAGCGCTCCGCGGCCTCGTTGATGATCGCGAGGACCTCGGCGCGCTCGTCATCGCGGATCGGGCGGATCGCTCGGCGGCCGAGCGCGGCGGAACCGTCGGCCGCGTCGTGCAGACCGGGACGCTGCGGCGAAGCTGCGCGCTTTGGCGGTGGTGCATTCTCGGCTGTTGTCGCACATGGGTGCAGCATACCGCTCGCCGCCGTCGGCCTGCGGGGCGCGCTGGATCCGTGCAGCGCCTGGCTTCACCGCTCGCGCCGGCTACTCCACGACTGCGCGATTGCGGCCCGACTGCTTCGCGGCGTACAGAGCGCGGTCGGCGCGCTCGATAAGCCCCGGCAGGTCGATGGTGGCGGCACCGGGGACGCTCGAGACTCCGACACTGATGGTCACGCTGATGCTGCCCGCATCCGTTTCGACCGGTGTCGCTTCGATCGCCGAGCGGAGCCGTTCCGCCGCCTCCGCACCCGTGGCCGCGTCCATCCCCACGAGCAGCACGAGGAACTCGTCGCCGCCGTAGCGACACGGCATGTCCGAGGCGCGGGAGTTCTTCATGAGCTGGTTCGCAACCGACACGAGGACCCGGTCCCCCGCCAGATGCCCGTACGTATCGTTGACCTCTTTGAACCGATCGATGTCGAACGCCATCAGGCACACCGGCTCATCCCGCTCGAGCGCCTCCTGGATCTCATCGGCGAAGACCGAGAGCTGCCTGCGGTTGTACAGGCCCGTGAGCGGGTCGATCGATGCTTCCGCCTCGAGGTGCACCTGCGCCACGCGGTGCTTCTCGACTTCGCGCGCAAGCGCGAGGCTGCGAAGGCGGTGGATCTCGGCGTCCTTCTTGGCGGTCTCGAGCTGGTGCTCCATGCCGAGGTATGCGAGTCGCAGTGCGCTCTCGGCGTTGATGCGGGACTCGGCGAGCTCGTAGAAGCGCCGGTGCTCGGCGAGGGCGGTCGCGGCGTCGCCTTGCTGCTTCGTAGATGTCTGCGAGAGTGCGTGGCACTCGTACTCCAGCACCGCGCGGCCGTGTTGCTCGGCGAGCTCGAGGGCGCCGTTGACGGCTTCGAGCGCGCGGTCGTAGTTGCCCCTCGCGCGAACTCGACGCGGCCGAGCGTCATCATCGAGTCGCTCTCCCCAAGCCACGACGCCCTGCTCGCGAGCGATGCCCAGCGAACGGACCGCGAACGCGCGGGCCGATTCCAGCTCTCCGATTTCCAGGTAGACCGCGGCGAGCGCGTCGGCAGCGGCCATCTCAAGATGAGGAACGCCGTTCGCCTCGGCGAAAGCCAGCGCCTCCAACGCGTTCTTCGAGCGCCGCTTCCGGCTGGCCGACACCGATGTAGTCGCGGCTCATGTGGCTGCGGATCAGCGCGGCGCCGAGGTCGTCACCGAGCGCGAGCTGCATTCCGAGCGCGTCGAGATGCCCATCGAGCGCCTCCTGCCAGCGCCCCGTGAGGCCGTGGACGCGTGACAAGCCGTCGAGAGCGCGCGCCTGCAGGCCCCTGTCGCCGATAGTGCGGGCGACGCCGAGCGCGCGGTTGAGCACCTCCGCTGCCTCGGCGATGTTGCCTTGGGCGAAGCGCGCCTGGCCCATCGAGTCGTAGATGTCGCCGAGCACCATCGAGGGCTCCATGGAGTCGAGGCTCGACATGGCCTGCGCAGCGCGGCGCAGTGCGGTCTCGACGTCGCCCTGCACGGCGCTCTGGTACGCGAGCAGGCTGAGCGCGTTGGCCTGCCCCGCGCGATATCCGGGGCCATCCGCGCCGGGTTCGAGCGCGAGTTCGAGACTCTGCTCGGCGAGCGCCTTGAGCCGGACCGGATCGCGTTGCCGGACCGATCGGGCCTCTCGGTAGAGCTCGTCAGCGCGAGCCCAACGGGCTGCGGAGTCGTGCGGTTCGTCCACTGGGACCTCCCGCGGTTCGCGCCGCACCACGCGCGGCGTCTGAGCTCACCCTACCCCCAAGTGGTGAAGGTTTGGTGAAGCGCAGGTTAGAGCGGTCACAGGCTCAGCCTCTTGGACGCTGCTCGATCCGGGACCGCCCAGCAATCGGCGGGTATACCATCACTCAGGGGAGAGAGTGAATCCGCGTTGAAGGAGGCAGAGCAGTGGCTGAACGTACGCACTCCGAGGGTTGGATCACCTTCGCGGCGATCATCGCAGGAATCGCAGGGGCGGTGAACTCGGTATTCGGACTCGCCCTCATGTTCAGGCTCGGTCGGTTCGGATCGCCCGAACTGATCACGGTGGGCCTGTACGGATTCGGGCTGACCCTGCTGGCCTTCGGCGTTGCGGAGATCGTGGCAGCGGTGCTTCTGACCCGGCGCAACGTTCTCGGACGCATCGCCGCGATCATTCTGGCGTCGGTCAGCATCCTGATGTGGAGCCTGTGGCTCAGCGCGTACCCGATGGCGGGCCTGATCGCGGTGGTTCTCGATGTCCTGGTGATCTTCAGTCTGTCGATCACAGGGGAGCACTTCAAGAGCGCGTAGCGCACGAACCGGCTACTCCCTGCGCTTGCGTCGTGTGAGGGTTCCCGTTCGGAATGGCAGCAGGACCATCGGTCGTCGCACTGTGCGCCTTGACCCATGACACCGCCGCGCCCGATGCGGCCCCCACGATCGTGGACACCACGCCCAACGAGAGCGCGAAGTACGTGTACTGAGCGATGCCTTCGACATCGATCGCGCTTGGTGCAACAAGTCGGAGCAGACCGGCAGCAACAACCGCGACGAGCATCCCGGCAGCCGAGAAGCCGGCAACCGACAACGCCGGTCGTGTACCGCCCAAGACAGCGCCGGTCAACGCCCCGGCGACCGTCGCCGCCAGTACCGCCGACATCCAACCGGTCAGCGCGATAGGCGACCCGTCCGTGAGTGCCAGGAACAGGGCGACCATGAGCACCCCGAAGGTGAGTCCACCAACCAGCCCCCCGACCAGCGCCTTGCGATTGCCGAAGTCGCCGCGTATCACCGCATACCACCCGAGAAACGCCGGTACCGCGATGACGAAGGGGAACTCGAAGGCGGTCCAGATGTATGCCGCTGCCGTGCCCGTGACACCGAAGACCGCCGCTCCGATCAATGTGTTTCGAAGCATGACGCGCCTCCTCCCGGCCTTTCATCTCTACGATGTGATTTATACCCCGCGCGGTATCGGCACAACCAGTCTCGACGGTCCGTGGCGACCGCGCGCGTGATGAGGTCGGATCGCACGATGAGCTAGAAGCCCGCGCCATCCTGCTCGGCCCGCGCTCGTCTCCATGGCCAGCGGCCGTCGAATCACCACCGCGGCGTGTATCAGTCCTCGTCCGCCAGCACCGCACGCAATGCCTCGACCGTCTCGGCGTCGAGTGTCTGTCGGCGAAGCGCGATCGCGAGAGTCCGGCGCCCCAGAGCGCGGTACAGCTGCAGCTCGTCGCCCGGAAGTCCCCGCAGCGCCTCGACGTGGCCGCGCACCGTTCCCGTATCCCCCCGCACGATCGGTCCGGTCAGCGCGCGCGTCGTCCCGATCTCGTTGACGTTGCCGATCGTGCCGACAGCCAGCGGCCGGAGAGCCCCCAGCGCGGACGCCTCGTCGAATCCGGCGTGCGCCAGCAACTCCACCGCGACGTCTTCGATCGCAACCAGGTAGTTCGAGGCCATGACAGCGGCCGCGTGATAGAGCACCTTGTTCTCGTCGGCGATGGTGACCGCTTGCCCTCCGAGAACCTGGACAAGCGCCTCGATCGTGTCGCGCGAGCCCGGCCCGGACGTCACTCCGAAGACCGACCCCCGGATCATGCGCAAGGCGTCATCGGCGGTGGCGAACGATTGCATCGGGTGCGCGGACCCGATTGCGGCGCCTTCCGCGGCCGCGGGGGCCAGCACGGCGAGCGACAGCGCGCCGCTCATGTGCACTACGAGCTGGCCCGGACGGAACGCGCCAGCCTCGGCGGCTTCGGCGACAACGCCGGCGATCGCGTCGTCGTTCGTCGTCACGAACACGATGTCGCCCCTGGCGGCCGCTGCCGCGTTGTCGGTGCCCGCCTGTGCGCCGGTACGTGATGCGACATACTCAGCCGTGGCAGGACTGCGAGTCGTGACCGCGGCAACGTGCAGCCCGGCCGAGTGCAGAAGCACGCCGATCGCCGACCCAACCCTGCCCGCGCCGAGAACAACGACTGCCTTGTCGTCCAGAATCTCGGGCAGAACGCGTCGCTCGTTCCGGATGTCAGGGGCTGAATCGGGTGTCATCGGGAATCCCCTTCGACGTGGCTGTCCTGTGCAAGGGTTCCCGTTCCGCCCGCCGATCCCACGCATGCCGCATGCTGCAGCGACGGATGATCGCGTCTGAGGGCACTGCGGGTCGAACCCCACGCCTCGTTTCCAAGGTGTACCATTCTAGAGGTCTTTCTCTTGCGACCCGGGGGTGTATCTCTTGAGCAGCGAGGCTTCGCCGACAGGCCCGCACGTGGCCGCGCCACACGACGCAGGCTCACGCTCCGAGGATGTCGATGCCAGCGGCCCTCCGCGCACTCTCCGAAGCCCTCATCACCACCGCCAACGCCATCGTGGTCGCACTCGATAACACCGGCACCATCGTCGAGTTCAACCCCGCCGCTGAGACGATCACCGGCTACTCGCGAGCTGAGCTCGCAGGCCGGAACTGGTTCGAGGTCATCTGCCCCAGGGAGCGGTATCCGGAGGTCTGGGACGAGTTCGAGCGGCTCAGTTCGGGTGGCATGCCGCGCTCGTTCGCGAACCCCATCCTCACCAAGTCGGGGGACGAACGCTATATCGTCTGGAGCACCGGCAAGTGGCGCACCGAGGGCGGGGCCGCTGGTTCGATCTCATTCGGCATAGACATGACCGAGCAGCGGGCGGGTGATCGCACTCGCGCGGAGACGGCTGCGCTCCTTGGCTCGATCATCGAAGGCGCACCGAGCGCGATATTCGCCAAGGATCTCGATGGCAAGTACGTGCTGATCAACTCCACGGCAGCGATGCTTCTCGGGAAGCCGAGAGAGGAGATCCTGGGCAAGGACGACTCGCAGCTCTTCCCTGAGCAGGCGGCGCACGTCTTCAAGGATGGCGACAGGCGCGTGATCGAGACGGGAGAGTCGTTCGCCTACGAGGAGGAGCCCCGAGGCGGCGTCGGCCCGTGGCAGAACCGTCTGTCCGCCAAAGGACCCACGCGCGACGAAGAGGGCCGCCTGGTCGGCGTCTTCGGGGTGACCACCGATATCACTGTGACGAAGGCGGCCGAAGCGGCGCTTTCCAAGGCAGCACGGGAGAACGAGCAGCTCGCCAAGCGGCGATGGCGCTGATCGGATGCCGCAGCGAAGAGGCGGTGTTCGACGTCATCGCCGACTTCTTGACCGAGGTCGTTCCCGCCACCCTGACAATCGTGAACCAGGCGACCTCCGACGGTCACTTCACGACTCGGCGAGTGCTCGGGGTTGACGACACGTTGCTCGCGAGATCCGCGAAGCTCGTCGGATTCGACGTCGTGGGCAGGCGATTCGCGATCACCGAGGAGTACCGTAGCAAGTACTTCTCGGCGAGCCTGTCGAAGGTCGAGGGCGGGTTCAGTGAACTTGCCCGGAGCGAGATTCCTCCCCGCCTCGGCAAGGTGATGGAGAAGGTGTTCGGGCTTCACGACACGTACACGATCGGAATCGCCGAAGACGGGGCCGAGTACGGCAGCATACACATCATCATGCGGGAACCCGACGCACAGCCGCCGGCCAGAATCATCGATGCGTTCGTGCGCCAGTGCATTCTGGCGCTCTCGGCCGTCACCCGCGCCGCAGAAGTCGAGGAGACCGCCAGGAGCCTGGAGGTGCTGCTGGCCGAGCGTGAGCGCAATGTGGAGACTCTGGCGCGCTCGCTGTCGGCAGTCATCAATGTCGTGAGTCACGCCGTTGAGCTGCGGGACCCGTACACCGCAGGCCACCAGCGCCGTGTGTGTGCGCTCGCGACGGGCATCGCCCGCCAGAGCGGCATGTCGGAGTCCGAGATCGAGGACATCCGCGTGGCGGCGCTCATGCACGACGTGGGCAAGATCTCGATTCCGGCGGAGATCCTGAGCAAGCCCGGGCGCCTGACGCCAACGGAATTCGCGCTGGTGAAGAGCCATTCCGAGGCCGGGTGCGCGATCATCAAGTCAGCTCACATGCGGGAACCGATCGCCGAGCTCGTCTATCAGCACCACGAGCGCTGCGACGGATCGGGGTACCCGCGCGCACTCCTCGGCGAGGCACTACTCCCGGGCGCCAAAGTGCTGATGGTCTCGGATGTCGTGGAGGCGATCGCTTCGCATCGACCATACCGGCCCGCCATCGGGATGGATGCGGCGCTCGAGGAGATCACGAGCAACGCCGGGGTTCTCTACGATCGTGACGTCGTGGACGCGTGCGTCGCTGTGGTGCAAGGCGGCTTCGACTTCGATGACGAAACCGACTAGGTTGATCGAGCGCTACGCGTTCTCGTCCTTGCCTGCCGTGTAAAGCCCGAGGTAGTAACGGTGCGGTCCGGGAATGTCGTTGGGGACGAACCCGATCTCATCGCCCGGCATGATGCGGATGCCAAGACCGTGCACGAGGTGGTTCACGAACCCACCCTCGACGCGCTCCACCTCCAGTTCGAGCTGCTCGGCCAGTGCGCGAGCGACGATTCCCTCCGCGGGCACCTCGACGGTGAACTCGTACGGGCGCCCGCGCTCCTCGAGCGCCGGACGCAGGCTGCCGAAGACGCGCACATTGCAGACCGCACCGGGTACCAACCCCGGGTTGTGGAGAATCACTGCTCATGAGGCGCCTTCCCAGCGCGTACGGGGAGGACGGCTGATGACGCTGGCGCCATGGACCGCCCCTTCGGTATGAGCCCTACCCGTGAGGATTCCCATTCGGCCGGTCGCGCCGTCGACAACCCGAGACCTGACCCGGACCCGCCGTTGGCTCGATCTCAGGCGAGCGCACCGAGGACGGCGTCGACCTCGATCGAGCCGGTGCATACGAGCCTGCCGCCCACGAGCACGAACGGCGATGGCGCTCCCGCGACGATCGCGTCGAGCGCGGCGTCCCGGTCGGCGCCGTCGAGATCGTAGAGGTCGGGTTCGCTCACCACGAAACCGTCGCCCCGCGGTCGCGAAGCGCCACCTCAAGCCGCTCGATCTGACGCGAGATCGGCATGCCGCACGACGAATCCCCGGCACTGACCGATCAATCGAGCCGAGCACTTCCGCTTCGAGTGCTTGCCACTCGGACAGACCGTCCGAGTACGGATCTCCGTTGCCGCTTCAACTGCAGTCGTCGACGTCGACGACGCTGATGGTGATCTCGGCCATGGGACGCTCCCTCGCGTCGGGGCGGGTCGTGGATCGCTGTCTGACTATACCCCCATGGGTATCTGATCGCAAGGTGCTGCCGGGCGAGACAGCAGGCCGCGCGCCGGTCCGGCCCTACCGCATCCGCAGATGCTCGCGCAGGTCCGCACCCGAGCACCGCGTGCAGCTCGCTCAGGTCGTCGCTCGGCACCTCGACGAACGTGAACGCGAACACCGGGTAGCGGTTGAAGTCGGTCGGCCGCAGCTCGAGCACGCGGCTGAAGCGCGCCGCGAACGCCTCGTAGTCGACCGACTCGATCGCTGCGAGGTCGACGCGTGCTCGGCAGGTCGGCGACGATGAGCGCGGTGGTGCGCCCGGCGCTCTTCTCGGCGATGCGCGGTCCAGTCCGGGCGCTCGCCGAGCAGGTAGCAGCGGTACGGGTTCATGCCGTACGCGAAGTGCGCGATGTCGGTCGCGCACCAGCCGCCGAAGCGCATCGGGTTGATCTCGATCGGCGCGACGTTGCCGTCCGCGTCGATGCGCAGCTCGGCGTGGACCGGGAAGTCGGTGAGACGGCGCGCGGCGGCCCACCTCGGCGAGGAACGCCATCGCGGGCGGGCCGAGGCGCTCGATCGTCTCGGCGTTGGTGTAGTAGACGCGGTCGCTCACGTCGTCTGCCGAGGCGAACAGGTGCGCGTAGACGTCGACGAGCACCGGGCGGCCGTCCGCGTCGAAGTACGCGTCGACCGCGAACTCCTCGCCCTCGATGACCTCCTCGAC
Source organism: uncultured Coriobacteriia bacterium (assembly GCA_963803785.1). Classification (GTDB taxonomy): domain Bacteria; phylum Actinomycetota; class Coriobacteriia; order Anaerosomatales; family JAAXUF01; genus CAWDNM01. The sequence continues at coordinate 7,438 of CAWDNM010000005.1, read as the reverse complement.
GACGAAGCGATCGAGGCCGAGCACCTGGTCGGGGTAGATGGCCGCGAACTGCTCGACCTCGCGCTCGATCTCGGCGACGGCAGCCGGCCAGGCCTCGGCGCGAGTCGACCACGTGGACGCCCATGCTGAAGAAGCCGACCGCCGGCTTGACGACGAAGGGCGCGCGAAGGCGTGTCGGGTCGAAGTCGCGCAGCTCGCGCGAGGCTCAGCCCGAAGAAGCGGTAGTCGGGATAGAGATCGGCGACGAGCTCGCGGAACGCGACCTTGTCCTTGAACAGCCCGATGCGGCGCGGAAGGTCGGTCGCCGACGAGGTGCTCGGCGATCCAGCCGATGGCGTTCTCGGAGTTCGAGTACAGCCGTGCGCCCGGCCGCGATGCAGCCGCGGCGAACTCGGCGTCGCTGGACAGCGGCGCGCGATACGGCCCGGTCAGACGGCGCCGCGCCATCGGCGTGTCGAGCACCGGCAACCCGAGCGCGGCGACGGTCGCGGCGAGCAGGTCGGACACGTACGGCTCTTCGAGGATGAACACTGGCGACTCCGGGGACGAGTGCTGGCGAGCGGCTCGAAACAGGATAGCGCCAGAAGCCGTTTCCGGGGGATGCGTCTCGGGGCTGCGCAGCCGGCGTGGCCGGAGGCGAGTCCCGCGACCGCCAAGCGATTGCGCCTGCGGTGGGTACACACCCCTTCGGAGGTGAGTGCGATGCCCGTCACGAAGGCGCGCATCCTGTCCGAGGTCCCCGCGAGACGATCGACTGGCTCCTCGAACCCGAGAACCCGGCGGTCGCCGTCCTGACGCGCCGCACGCTGCTCGGCGAAGCCGACGACGCGGCGACCGCGGCGCTCTGGGAGCGGCGCAACGAGTACGCGCCGGTCGCGACGATTCTGGACGCGCAGCTCGACGACGGCTCGTGGACGACGCCCGGGCAGGACTACAAGAAGTACCAGGGGTCGCTGTGGCAGGTCCACCTGCTCGGCGAGTTGTGGGCCGAACGGCGACGACGCGCGGGTGCGAAGGCGGCCGACTACGCGTTCTCGCGGCAGCTGCCCGACGGCTCGTGGAGCGCGACGCAACATGCGGCCTGACGGATCGATCGCCTGTCTGACCTCGAACGTCGGCCGCGCGCTCGCGCGCATGGGTTGGGCGCGCGACGAGCGGGTGCTCGCGGCGCTCGCCAGCATCGTCGCGCTCTACGGCGAGCTCGGCATCGTCGACTGCCGGATGCGGGCGCGACTACCAGCTCAACGGCTACTGCCACATGCTCACCGTCAAGGAGCTGCTGTTCCTCGGCGAGGTGCCGCGCGGAGCTGTGGCCGGACGGGACCGCGGAGCTGCGCGACGAGTGCGTCGCCAAGCTGCGCGACAAGGCGATCTTCCGCGCCGTCCCCGCCGAGGCGCGCGAGTTCAACGACGCCATCTGGTCGATGAAGTCCGGCGAGCGCACGGGCTTCCGCGAGCGCTTCCTCGCCGAGCACCCCGAGCTGCACTACAAGGAGAAGGCCGGGTGGCTGCGGTTCGGCTACCCGCTGTCGTACAACTCCGACGCGCTCGAGGCGCTGTGGGCGCTGATGCGCGTCGGCGAGAAGCCGCGTACCGAGTACGAGCCGGCGCTCGACCTCGTGCGCGGCGCGGCCGACGAGCAGATGCGCTGGACGCTGAGGAACACCTTCAACGGCAAGATGCTCGCCGACGTCGAGACGAAGGGCGAGCCGAGCAAGTGGCTGACCCTGCGCGCGCTGCAGGTGCTGGAGTGGGCGGACGCGGGCGACGCTAGTGGCGATAGGTGAGGCAATCGGCGTGATCCGCATGTGCGGCCAATGTGACGCCGGTCGCTGTGCACAGCAGCTGCTCGTTGAAATGACAATCTGAAGCCAGGCAATCCTGCACCGTCGCCGGCAACTCCGCGATGGACACGATCGCGGTCGTGAACATGTCGCACACGGGGTGGACCTCGCCGATCTCAATCGCGGGCGCAAAGCACTCATCGCCGGCATTATAGGAGCATGCCTCAGCGAGGCACGTCATGACGGTGGGCTCGGCTGGCTTCTTCATCGACGGGCATCCTTTCAGCGCGGACTGTTTACAGCCTACCCAAGCAAGGGCGGTTGGTAATCATCGCAGGCGACGCGGGGTGCCGGACGAGGGTGTGCCGTACGGGACCTCCGCATCGGCACCATGCTTTGCCGCGCAGCACCCTTGCGGGTAGACTGTCGACGCAGCCGTCCGACAGGCCGCCGAGGAGGAATCCGCATGCCACCGCTCACCGCCCGCCAGCTCGTATCCCTCTACAAGCCGAGCCCCAAGGCGCCGGTCCTCATCGACGTGCCGCCGATGCGGTTCCTGCAGCTCGACGGCGTTGGCGACATCGGCGGGCCGACCTTCCAGGAGGCGGTCGGCGCGCTCTACGGCCTCGCCTACCCGGTGAAGTTCGCGGCGAAGAGGCAGCTCGACCTCGCCTACAAAGTCGCTCCGCTCGAGGGGCTGTACTGGCACGAGGACGGCGACATCTTCGACCCGGAGGACCGCGCATCACTCTCGTGGCGCCTCATGATCATGGTGCCCAATGACGTCTCGGGCGAGCTCATCGAGGAGACACGCGAGAAGGTCGCCGCCAAGAAGAACCCGCCGCGTCTGGCCGATATCCGCATCCAGACCTTCTCGGAGGGGACGAGCGTCCAGATCCTCCACATCGGCCCCTACGCCGACGAGACTCCGACCGTGGAGCGGCTCTTCGCCTTCGCCGAGGAACGCGGCTACGAGATCACCGGCGAGCACCACGAGATCTACCTCGGCGACCCCAACCGTGCGGCCGCCGAAAAGCTCAAGACCGTGCTGCGGTACGGTGTGCGCAAGGCTCGTCACTAGTCCGTCCGCCCTGCCGAAAGGACCTCCCGGTGTCTGATTCCGCCTCCCACGTCGCACGTGCCACTGCGAGCCCGGACTCGCCTGGCGACCTGCTCGCCCGCTATGCCGATGGCGGCCACGTCCTGCGCGCTGCGATAGCCGGACTTCGACCGCGACGGCCTGCGCGCCCGACCCATCGCCTGGGAAGATGTCATCCCTCGAGGTCGTGTGCCACATCGTCGACGCCGACCAGTTCATGTGCGACCGCATGAAGCGCACGATCGCGACCGACCAGCCGCTCCTCATGGGTGTTGACGGCATCACCTATGTCGAGCGCCTCAACTACCACGACCGCGACCCGGAACTCGACATCCACCTGCTCGCAGTCCAGCGCGAACAGATGCGCGCAGACCTCGGACGGCTTCCCGACGAGACTTGGGAGCGCACCGCCGTCCACTCCGAGGTCGGGATGCTCACGTTGCGCCAGCTGCTCAGCCACGCCGTGCGCCACCTCGAGTCTCACGTCGACGCCATCGCCGAGAAGCGCGCCGCGATGGGGCTGTGACGCGGTGAAGCGGATCGGGATTCTGGGCGGCATGAGCTGGGAGTCATCGGTCGAGTACGAGCGCGTGATGAACGAGGCGGTCCGCGAACGACTGGGCGGGACCCACTCGGCGGATCTCGTGGTTCGCAGCTACGACTTCGCCGCGATCGAGGCGTTGCAGGAGAGCGGCGGTTGGGACGCGCTCGCCGAGCGGCTTTCGGGCGATGCCCGCGCGCTCGAAGTCCGCTCGGCCAGCATCCAGACCCAGCCCGTCTGGCGCAGCACGAGTAGCCCGCCACGAGGACGCACGATGACCATGCACGAGTGCCGGAATCGGCGATCCCGGAAGCCGCCGCCGTTCGTGTAGTCGAACAGGTCGCTCTGAACACCGGCTCGATCTTCGAGGCAGCGATGACCGATGGAGGACGTTCGAGCGCGGCCATCGCCAGGTACAGCGCCCACTGCGCGACACGCGAGCCGCGACCCTGCAACCTCGGCGCGCCACGCGCGTGCGCGATCTCGAACGCCGTGAGGATCCAGATGGGCGTGAGCAGCGCGTGCCCGACGAACCGCGGCCACGACAGCATCAGCAGCGGCCCGCGCCGAGGTCGGCGCCGAGCGCGACCACCGGTTGTCCCAGACGAGCAGCGCGATCGGCGAGAGCGACCGTGAACGCCCCCTGTGACCGGCGCTCGAGACAGCACGAACGCCCAGACCGCCGACGCGAGCTGGGCAGCTGCGAATCCGATGTAGGCGGCGGTCGCATCTGCTACCGGTGTATTCGCTCGGCTCCGATACCACTCGACCGTGCCCGCCATACCCTCGGCCATCGGCGTCGCGCTGACGGCCCGAACTCCCGCTCGATCGCGCTCGAATCGACCACGAACGGCTCGGTGAACTCGTAGAGCATCTCGAGCGACTCCTTGGCGACGGGCATGAACAGCGCGCCGATCCGCATCATGAGCGGCCCGATCGCCCCGACCTTCGTCCGGCATTCCCGCGGCCACGAACGCCGGCGCGAGCGACTGACGTCCGGTCAGTGCGGGCGCGTGGGGCAGGTTCCAGACGCGGCCGAACGCTGCGTCGGTCGTCCCGAGCGTCGCTAGCCCGCCGCCCACGTCCTCGATGTAGGCGTAGGAGTGCGGCATGTCGGCGCTGCCCACAAGCGAGACCTTCTTGCCCGCAAGCAACGGCTCGAACGCCATCGACCCCATCGCCGAGTCCGTCACACCCGGGCCCGTAGTAGTCGGCCGCCCGGCCCGTCGCGACCTCGAGCTCACCGCGTTCGCTCGAGAGTGCGCAGCTCCTCGGCCATCGCCGCGCGCACCTCTCCCTTGATCGAGCACGGGCGTGGTGGATTCTGCTCGGTCATCGGTCCGGTCACGCGGCCGAGCGCGTAGAGATTCTCGAGCGACACGTAGCGCGCACCCACCGCGCGGGCCGCCGCGACCACCCCGCGCTGCAGCCGCGGGAACAGCTCCGGCCACTGGTGGTAGGGCGGGTTCAGGCACTGGTAGACGACGCTGGCGCCGTTCGGCAGCCTTGTCGGCCTGCGAGAGCGTCAGACGCGTCGTGGATTGCGACCACCTCGACGTCGTCGGGCATGAACTCGTGCCGCGTGCCCGAACGGTTGACCGTGCGAACCCGATGGCCCGCCTGCAACAAGGGCGGCTGCCGTCCGAGTGCCAGCCGGTCCGGTCCCGAATACCACGTGCAGGTCGCTCATCGCGCACACTCCTTCGCGTACGGCGCTGCGAAACGCCGGCCCCATGCACCGTTCTTCTTGAGCTGCCCGTTCCAGTAGAACTGCGTCACCGGAAGCTTGAACGCAACCGACAGCGCCGCCGCGGTCCCCGCCGAGAACCGCTCGGTGCCCGCCACCTGCGGCAGCGTCTCGGGTCGAAGCGCCCGTCGCGCGCCAGCTGTTCGCCCAGCTGCTGCAGCCTTGCCGAACAGCCCGCGTAGCGCCTCGTCCGGCATCGCCTGCAGCGCCTCGCCGCCGCCTCGTGACGATGGTGCCCGCGTACGGCGACCCGAGCCGCGTCGCGAGCTTCGCCAGGTAGCGCTCGAGCCCGCGCGAGTGCAGCGCCTCCGAGAACCCCGACTGCACCAGGAACCCGAGCCGCGGGTTGCCGTCGCGTCCGACCAGCGGCTCAAGCGCCTCGATGAACTCGGCTGACCAGCGCCGGCATCGAGTCCGTGTACAGCGGCATGCCGAGAAGCACCGTGTCGGCGGCGGCGAACTCGGCGACCGCGCGCTCGAAGTCGGCGCGCCGGCGAGGTGCAGCACCGTCGGCTCGTCGCCGCCGGCTGCCTGCCATCCGGTCGCCGACTTGGTCGAGCATGCGCATGCGAGTTGGAGCGCGGGCCTCTCGGCGAGCCGTTAAGCAACAGCAGCGAGCTCATCTGCGGCCTCCTTCGCCGGAGTGGTCGCGATCGTGGTGAACGCCAGCGAGGACTTCATGTTGCGCGCCATGCGCGACCAGAGGTGCTCGGTGATCTCGAGGTCCTCGGCGTCGGTGTCCGCCTCGGGCGCGAGGAGCAGGCCCATGAGCGGGTAGCGCTCGTAGCGCGGCCGGTGGTGCATCTCGCCGCCCTCGATCACGAGGTACGGGTGCACGAGCGGGATCATCTGGTCGGCTGCCCGCTTCAGGAGCGAGCTGCGTGAACCCCATGCGCATCGGCGATGCGAGCACCATGAGGTCGCTTGCCAGAGACCGCGCGGCACACCAGCGTGCTGTCGTCGCGCTTCACGCACTCGCCCGGCGTCTTGACCCAGCAGCCCCAGCATCCCGAGCAGCCCTTGAGGTCGAGCTCGCGCAGGTCGAGCCGGTCGACCGTCGTGGCCGTTGGCGGCGAGACGCTCACCGTAGTCGCCGAGATACGGGTCGAACGCGCTTGCGGCGTCCGGCTCTCCGTTGAGGATCGTGATGTTCATGCGGCCTTCGGTCGAGTCCTTCGGTTCTACACCGTAGAACAGGTGACACCGCGGATTCTACACCGTAGAGACTGTCAACACCGTCTTCTCGGAGAGATTGCATGGCTTCTGGTAACCCAGCGGAGACGGATGCGGCGCTCGAGCAACGCGCACAGAAGCGACCGCGCGGCGCCACCCCTCTCGCGCGAGCGCATCGTGCGCGACCGCGCTCGCGCTCGTCGACCGCGAAGGCCTCAAGGCGCTCTCGATGCGCCGTCTGGGCGCCGAGCTCGGCGTCGACCCCATGGCGGTCTACTACCACGTCCCCAACAAGGACGCCCTGCTCGACGCGATCGTCGAGGCGGTCATGAGCGACATCGACCTGTCGGTCGACGACCCCGCGGCGCCTGCCGAGGAGCGCGTCCTCTGTGCCGCGCGCGCCTACCGCGACGCCATGCTCGCGCACGTCAACGCGCTGCCGATCGTGCTTTCGCGCGGCCCGCGCACGCCGGCGTCGATGCGACCGGTCGAGCTGCTCATCGGAATCCTGCGCGATGCGGGACTGCCGCCCTCGCGAGCCATGGCCGGCATGAACGCGATCGCAGCCACCGTGCGCGGCACGATCGCGATGGTCGCAGACGACTCGCTCCAGGCGCCGCCGCCCACGCCCGAGGAACTCCAGGCGATGGCGGGTGAGTTTCCCGCCGACGAGTTTCCGTACCTTCGCGAGAGGCCGGCGCTGTGCTCGCCGGACTTCCTGCACGAAGACTTCGAGTTTGGCGTGCGGGCGCTCGCACGAGGGCTTCTCGGCGAGGCGAACGGGCGGACGCGATAGTATTCCGTCGCGCGTCGATGCTTCTGACCCCGTCTCGGGCATCTGTGTCTGGAGGGCTGAGTGACATCACCCACACGACAGGATCTCACCATGAGGATCGGGATCATCGGTCAGGCATCAGTCGCGCGGCCGCCGTACTGGTCTCGTGCGCTTGTTGCGTCGCGGTGCTCCTGGGTGCGGCGACAGCCGCCGCACGTACCCGCCCTGGAGACGAGCGCGACTCCGGACGGCACGACGCCGCTGGGCAGCCCCGATGTCTCACGTGCGATCTACGGCTACATCGCTCCTGGCGAAGCGA
>CAWDNM010000004.1:0-272596 GCA_963803785.1 uncultured Coriobacteriia bacterium | reverse complement strand
AACGTCACCGAGACCGGGCTGTTGACCCAGCCGGCAGGCGCGTCGTCGGAGGAGACAGGTGCCGTGTCGTCGATGCGCACGACGGCGGTGCGGGTCTCTTCGGTGTTGCCCTTGATGTCGGTCGAGGCGTACTCGATCGTGGTGGTGCCCTCGGCGGTTACGCGGACCGGGCCGGCGTACGTGGCCACGACGCTGTCGAACACGACGTCGGTGCGCATCAGGCCGGAGGTGTCCTCAAGGACGCTCAGCGTCACGTCGACCGGGCCCTTGACCCAGGTCGCCGGCGCGTCGTCTGAGGTGACCGGGGCCACGTCGTCGATGCTGACCGTGTTCGACTTCGTGGGCTCGATGTTGCCCTTGATGTCGATCGCGGCGTACTTGATCGTGGTCACGCCCTGTCCCGCTATCACGAGCGGGGTGGTGTAGGGAACGGCCGGCTCGGAGCCGTCGAGGCTGTAGAGCAGCGCGTTGACGCCCGAGACGGGGTCGGCCGGGGTCAAGGTGACGAGCACGGGGCCCGACACCCAGCCGCTCGGCGCGTCGTCGGAGGAGACAGGTGCCGTGTCGTCGATGCGCACGACGGCGGTGCGGGTCTCTTCGGTGTTGCCGACGACATCGGTGGCGGCGTAGTCGATCGTGTGCGTGCCCTCGGCCGACAGTCCGATCGGAGCTGAGTAGGTGGCCACGTCGCCGCCGTCGACCGTGTAGCGGATCGAGGCGGTGCCGGAGAGGGCGTCAGCAGCCGACAACGTCACCGAGACCGGGCTGTTGACCCAGCCGGCAGGCGCGTCGTCGGAGGAGACAGGTGCCGTGTCGTCGATGCGCACGACGGCGGTGCGGGTCTCTTCGGTGTTGCCCTTGATGTCGGTCGAGGCGTACTCGATCGTGGTGGTGCCCTCGGCGGTTACGCGGACCGGGCCGGCGTACGTGGCCACGACGCTGTCGAACACGACGTCGGTGCGCATCAGGCCGGAGGTGTCCTCAAGGACGCTCAGCGTCACGTCGACCGGGCCCTTGACCCAGATCGCCGGCGCGTCGTCTGAGGTGACCGGGGCCACGTCGTCGATGCTGACCGTGTTCGACTTCGTGGGCTCGATGTTGCCCTTGATGTCGATCGCGGCGTACTTGATCGTGGTCACGCCCTGTCCCGCTATCACGAGCGGGGTGGTGTAGGGAACGGCCGGCTCGGAGCCGTCGAGGCTGTAGAGCAGCGCGTTGACGCCCGAGACGGGGTCGGCCGGGGTCAAGGTGACGAGCACGGGGCCCGACACCCAGCCGCTCGGCGCGTCGTCGGAGGAGACAGGTGCCGTGTCGTCGATGCGCACGACGGCGGTGCGGGTCTCTTCGGTGTTGCCGACGACATCGGTGGCGGCGTAGTCGATCGTGTGCGTGCCCTCGGCCGACAGTCCGATCGGAGCTGAGTAGGTGGCCACGTCGCCGCCGTCGACCGTGTAGCGGATCGAGGCGGTGCCGGAGAGGGCGTCAGCAGCCGACAACGTCACCGAGACCGGGCTGTTGACCCAGCCGGCAGGCGCGTCGTCGGAGGAGACAGGTGCCGTGTCGTCGATGCGCACGACGGCGGTGCGGGTCTCTTCGGTGTTGCCCTTGATGTCGGTCGAGGCGTACTCGATCGTGGTGGTGCCCTCGGCGGTTACGCGGACCGGGCCGGCGTACGTGGCCACGACGCTGTCGAACACGACGTCGGTGCGCATCAGGCCGGAGGTGTCCTCAAGGACGCTCAGCGTCACGTCGACCGGGCCCTTGACCCAGGTCGCCGGCGCGTCGTCTGAGGTGACCGGGGCCACGTCGTCGATGCTGACCGTGTTCGACTTCGTGGGCTCGATGTTGCCCTTGATGTCGATCGCGGCGTACTTGATCGTGGTCACGCCCTGTCCCGCTATCACGAGCGGGGTGGTGTAGGGAACGGCCGGCTCGGAGCCGTCGAGGCTGTAGAGCAGCGCGTTGACGCCCGAGACGGGGTCGGCCGGGGTCAAGGTGACGAGCACGGGGCCCGACACCCAGCCGCTCGGCGCGTCGTCGGAGGAGACAGGTGCCGTGTCGTCGATGCGCACGACGGCGGTGCGGGTCTCTTCGGTGTTGCCGACGACATCGGTGGCGGCGTAGTCGATCGTGTGCGTGCCCTCGGCCGACAGTCCGATCGGAGCTGAGTAGGTGGCCACGTCGCCGCCGTCGACCGTGTAGCGGATCGAGGCGGTGCCGGAGAGGGCGTCAGCAGCCGACAACGTCACCGAGACCGGGCTGTTGACCCAGCCGGCAGGCGCGTCGTCGGAGGAGACAGGTGCCGTGTCGTCGATGCGCACGACGGCGGTCCTGATCGGACCGGTGTTGCCCACCGCGTCGGTGGCGCGGTACTTGACCGTGGTGGTGCCCTCGGCGCTGATCGTGAACGCTCCGGTGTAGGGGTTTGCGGGGTCTGAGCCGTCGAGTGAGTACTCGACGCTCTCGACGCCTGCACCCATGTCGGTGGCGGAGAGGCTCACGTCGACCGGGCCGTTGACCCAGGTGCCCGGCGCATCGTCGGTCACGCTCGGGGCGGTGCGGTCGATGCGCACGACGGCGGTCTTGGTGGTCTCGGTGTTACCCGCTCCGTCGGTGCTGAGGTACTCGACGGTGGTCGTGCCCTCCGCGCTGACCGAGAACGGGGCGGTGTAGGTGGTCAGCACGCCCGCGTTGGTCCGGTAGCGCGTGGCGGCGACCCAGCTCAGCCCGTCGGTGGCGCTCAGGGTGACCGTCTCAGAGGTGCTCCTCCAGGCGCCGGTCGGGCTCGCGGAGGTCACGGGCGCGACGGTATCGGCCGCGATCGTACCGACGACGTCGACGGCGTCAAGGCCGATGAAGTTGCCGGTCGAGGATGCGTTGCGCGACGAGAGCCACTGGACGCTCAGGACGTGGCGGCCGTTGGTCAGGCCGTCGAAGGAGGCGAGCTTCTGGGCGAACTGGTAGCCCGCGGCGTAGTAGTCGACGGTGACGGGGTCGGCGCCGTCGACGCTCAGGCGTGCCTGGCCGTAGGTGGGGCCTTTGGCGCCGATCAGGTCGACGCGGGTGCCGTCGAAGACAGCGTAGGCCCAGGCACCGTTGGTCGAGGCATACTTCCAGTTGCCGGCGGAGTGCGAGGCATTGGCTGCCTGAGCCCAAGTCCCGCGCCACAGGAGTGAGGTGTCGGTGTTCTCGAAGCGCTTCTTGACCAGGAAGGTCGCGCTCGTGGTCGCTTCGACGTTGCCGACGACGTCGGAGGAGCGCCACTCCAGCGTGTGAGAGCCGGCTACCGAGTTCACGACGTTCGCTCCATCGGTCCACTCGCCTCCGTCGATGCGCCACTTGGTCCAGCTGACGCCTGAACCGGCGTCAGCCGGGGCCAGTACGATGGCAGCGGCATCCACATACTCAGCAGCCGCGTTGGAGCCCGTGACCGGCGCCGTGTCGTCGATGCGCACGACGGCGGTGCGGGTCTCTTCGGTGTTGCCGACGACATCGGTGGCGGCATAGTCGATCGTGTGCGTGCCCTCGGCCGACAGTCCGATCGGAGCTGAGTAGGTGGCCACGTCGCCGCCGTCGACCGTGTAGCGGATCGAGGCGGTGCCGGAGAGGGCGTCAGCAGCCGACAACGTCACCGAGACCGGGCTGTTGACCCAGCCGGCAGGCGCGTCGTCGGAGGAGACAGGTGCCGTGTCGTCGATGCGCACGACGGCGGTCCTGATCGGACCGGCGTTGCCCACCGCGTCGGTGGCGCGGTACTTGACCGTGGTGGTGCCCTCGGCGCTGATCGTGAACGCTCCGGTGTAGGGGTTTGCGGGGTCTGAGCCGTCGAGTGAGTACTCGACGCTCTCGACGCCTGCACCCATGTCGGTGGCGGAGAGGCTCACGTCGACCGGGCCGTTGACCCAGGTGCCCGGCGCATCGTCGGTCACGCTCGGGGCGGTGCGGTCGATGCGCACGACGGCGGTCTTGGTGGTCTCGGTGTTACCCGCTCCGTCGGTGCTGAGGTACTCGACGGTGGTCGTGCCCTCCGCGCTGACCGAGAACGGGGCGGTGTAGGTGGTCAGCACGCCCGCGTTGGTCCGGTAGCGCGTGGCGGCGACCCAGCTCAGCCCGTCGGTGGCGCTCAGGGTGACCGTCTCAGAGGTGCTCCTCCAGGCGCCGGTCGGGCTCGCGGAGGTCACGGGCGCGACGGTATCGGCCGCGATCGTACCGACGACGTCGACGGCGTCAAGGCCGATGAAGTTGCCGGTCGAGGATGCGTTGCGCGACGAGAGCCACTGGACGCTCAGGACGTGGCGGCCGTTGGTCAGGCCGTCGAAGGAGGCGAGCTTCTGGGCGAACTGGTAGCCCGCGGCGTAGTAGTCGACGGTGACGGGGTCGGCGCCGTCGACGCTCAGGCGTGCCTGGCCGTAGGTGGGGCCTTTGGCGCCGATCAGGTCGACGCGGGTGCCGTCGAAGACAGCGTAGGCCCAGGCACCGTTGGTCGAGGCATACTTCCAGTTGCCGGCGGAGTGCGAGGCATTGGCTGCCTGAGCCCAAGTCCCGCGCCACAGGAGTGAGGTGTCGGTGTTCTCGAAGCGCTTCTTGACTTCGAAGGTCGCGCTCGTGGTCGCTTCGACGTTGCCGATGTTGTCAGTCGACATCCACTCGAGGGTGTGGGGGCCGCCCACGGTGGTCGTGATGCTCGCACCCTGGGTCCACTCGCCACCGTCGAGACGGTAGCTGGTGGTCGCCACGCCGGAGAAGGCGTCAGAGGCGCTCAGGGTGATCGTCGCCGTGGTGTCGTAGGTCGACGTTGCGGTGTTCGAGGTGGTCACAGGTGCCGTGTCGTCGATGCGCACGACGGCGGTGCGGGTCTCTTCGGTGTTGCCGACGACATCGGTGGCGGCGTAGTCGATCGTGTGCGTGCCCTCGGCCGACAGTCCGATCGGAGCTGAGTAGGTGGCCACGTCGCCGCCGTCGACCGTGTAGCGGATCGAGGCGGTGCCGGAGAGGGCGTCAGCAGCCGACAACGTCACCGAGACCGGGCTGTTGACCCAGCCGGCAGGCGCGTCGTCGGAGGAGACAGGTGCCGTGTCGTCGATGCGCACGACGGCGGTCCTGATCGGACCGGCGTTGCCCACCGCGTCGGTGGCGCGGTACTTGACCGTGGTGGTGCCCTCGGCGCTGATCGTGAACGCTCCGGTGTAGGGGTTTGCGGGGTCTGAGCCGTCGAGTGAGTACTCGACGCTCTCGACGCCTGCACCCATGTCGGTGGCGGAGAGGCTCACGTCGACCGGGCCGTTGACCCAGGTGCCCGGCGCATCGTCGGTCACGCTCGGGGCGGTGCGGTCGATGCGCACGACGGCGGTCTTGGTGGTCTCGGTGTTACCCGCTCCGTCGGTGCTGAGGTACTCGACGGTGGTCGTGCCCTCCGCGCTGACCGAGAACGGGGCGGTGTAGGTGGTCAGCACGCCCGCGTTGGTCCGGTAGCGCGTGGCGGCGACCCAGCTCAGCCCGTCGGTGGCGCTCAGGGTGACCGTCTCAGAGGTGCTCCTCCAGGCGCCGGTCGGGCTCGCGGAGGTCACGGGCGCGACGGTATCGGCCGCGATCGTACCGACGACGTCGACGGCGTCAAGGCCGATGAAGTTGCCGGTCGAGGATGCGTTGCGCGACGAGAGCCACTGGACGCTCAGGACGTGGCGGCCGTTGGTCAGGCCGTCGAAGGAGGCGAGCTTCTGGGCGAACTGGTAGCCCGCGGCGTAGTAGTCGACGGTGACGGGGTCGGCGCCGTCGACGCTCAGGCGTGCCTGGCCGTAGGTGGGGCCTTTGGCGCCGATCAGGTCGACGCGGGTGCCGTCGAAGACAGCGTAGGCCCAGGCACCGTTGGTCGAGGCATACTTCCAGTTGCCGGCGGAGTGCGAGGCATTGGCTGCCTGAGCCCAAGTCCCGCGCCACAGGAGTGAGGTGTCGGTGTTCTCGAAGCGCTTCTTGACTTCGAAGGTCGCGCTCGTGGTCGCTTCGACGTTGCCGATGTTGTCAGTCGACATCCACTCGAGGGTGTGGGGGCCGCCCACGGTGGTCGTGATGCTCGCACCCTGGGTCCACTCGCCACCGTCGAGACGGTAGCTGGTGGTCGCCACGCCGGAGAAGGCGTCAGAGGCGCTCAGGGTGATCGTCGCCGTGGTGTCGTAGGTCGACGTTGCGGTGTTCGAGGTGGTCACAGGTGCCGTGTCGTCGATGCGCACGACGGCGGTGCGGGTCTCTTCGGTGTTGCCGACGACATCGGTGGCGGCGTAGTCGATCGTGTGCGTGCCCTCGGCCGACAGTCCGATCGGAGCTGAGTAGGTGGCCACGTCGCCGCCGTCGACCGTGTAGCGGATCGAGGCGGTGCCGGAGAGGGCGTCAGCAGCCGACAACGTCACCGAGACCGGGCTGTTGACCCAGCCGGCAGGCGCGTCGTCGGAGGAGACAGGTGCCGTGTCGTCGATGCGCACGACGGCGGTCCTGATCGGACCGGCGTTGCCCACCGCGTCGGTGGCGCGGTACTTGACCGTGGTGGTGCCCTCGGCGCTGATCGTGAACGCTCCGGTGTAGGGGTTTGCGGGGTCTGAGCCGTCGAGTGAGTACTCGACGCTCTCGACGCCTGCACCCATGTCGGTGGCGGAGAGGCTCACGTCGACCGGGCCGTTGACCCAGGTGCCCGGCGCATCGTCGGTCACGCTCGGGGCGGTGCGGTCGATGCGCACGACGGCGGTCTTGGTGGTCTCGGTGTTACCCGCTCCGTCGGTGCTGAGGTACTCGACGGTGGTCGTGCCCTCCGCGCTGACCGAGAACGGGGCGGTGTAGGTGGTCAGCACGCCCGCGTTGGTCCGGTAGCGCGTGGCGGCGACCCAGCTCAGCCCGTCGGTGGCGCTCAGGGTGACCGTCTCAGAGGTGCTCCTCCAGGCGCCGGTCGGGCTCGCGGAGGTCACGGGCGCGACGGTATCGGCCGCGATCGTACCGACGACGTCGACGGCGTCAAGGCCGATGAAGTTGCCGGTCGAGGATGCGTTGCGCGACGAGAGCCACTGGACGCTCAGGACGTGGCGGCCGTTGGTCAGGCCGTCGAAGGAGGCGAGCTTCTGGGCGAACTGGTAGCCCGCGGCGTAGTAGTCGACGGTGACGGGGTCGGCGCCGTCGACGCTCAGGCGTGCCTGGCCGTAGGTGGGGCCTTTGGCGCCGATCAGGTCGACGCGGGTGCCGTCGAAGACAGCGTAGGCCCAGGCACCGTTGGTCGAGGCATACTTCCAGTTGCCGGCGGAGTGCGAGGCATTGGCTGCCTGAGCCCAAGTCCCGCGCCACAGGAGTGAGGTGTCGGTGTTCTCGAAGCGCTTCTTGACCAGGAAGGTCGCGCTCGTGGTCGCTTCGACGTTGCCGACGACGTCGGAGGAGCGCCACTCCAGCGTGTGAGAGCCGGCTACCGAGTTCACGACGTTCGCTCCATCGGTCCACTCGCCTCCGTCGATGCGCCACTTGGTCCAGCTGACGCCTGAACCGGCGTCAGCCGGGGCCAGTACGATGGCAGCGGCATCCACATACTCAGCAGCCGCGTTGGAGCCCGTGACCGGCGCCGTGTAGTCGATCCTCACGGTCACCGTCTGGGTGGTTTCCCAATCACCGGCAACGTCGACGCTCGCAAACGCAATTGTTGTGGTCCCCTCGGCGGACACAGCAATCCCTGCCGGCGTGTACGTCGCGCCCGCCGACCCATTGACCGAGTACCGCGTCCCAGCGACACCCGACAGCGCGTCCTCGGCAGTCAGGTGCACCGTGACCGGCGCTCCCACCCAGGCAGGAGGCGCGTCGTGGGTGGTAACGGGCTTCGTCTTGTCGACCCGTACGGTCTTGTTCTTCACCGTCTCGCTGTTCCCGGCCTTGTCGACGCTGAAGTACTTCAACGTGGTAGTCCCCTCGGCCGACACAACAGTCCCCGCCGTCGCCACAATCGAGGGTGTCGTCTCATCGAGGCTGTAGTACGTCTTGTCCACGCCCGACATCGCATCGGCAGCTGTCAGGTGCACCGTGACGTCGCTCTTCTGCCACGCCGTCGGAGCGTCGTCGCTACTCACCGGCGCCGTGTTGTCGATGCGCACGGTCGCCGTCTTGGTTGCGTCGGTGTTGCCGGCAAGATCTCGCGCGTAGTAGTTGAGTGTGTGTGTGCCGTCGTTCGAGATTGCCAGCGGCGCCGAGTACGCGCCCCAGGCAGAGCCATCAAGCGAGAACTGCATCGATGCAATGCCGGATGGAGCGTCCGTGGCCGCCAGCGCCACCAGCTGCGTTCCCTTCACCCAGCTCGTAGGAGCGTTGTCCCAACTGGTCGGCAGGGTCCGATCGAGTCTGACGTCGAAAGACGCAACCTCGGTCGCGTTGCCGAGATTGTCGATTGCCTGATAGCGGACGGTAGTCGTGCCCTCCGCGCTGACGTAGATGCCGTCTATGGGGTAGGGAATCGAGGGCTCCGAACCGTCCGTGCTGTAGAGCAACGATGCAACGCCGCAGCCCGCATCAGCTGGCCACGAGACTGGCGTAGACCGGGCCGCGGACCCACCCGGCCGGAGCAGACGACACTACGCTCGGGGCCGTGCGGTCGATGCGCACCATCCCCGTTTGGCTCGGCGTTTCCACGTTGCCGACGCCGTCGATGGCCCACCACTCGATGGTCGTCGTGCCTTCATCCGAGAACTCGAGGCTGTCTGTGTAGAGCTCCTCGAGTCCGCCATTGATGCTGTACCGCACGATCGGTGCGACGACGCCGTTGTCCGTCGCGGTGATCGAGACGGTCTGCGGGGTGGTCCGCCAGGCCTCATCGATGACTGCGCTGGAGACTGGAGGCTCGTTGTCGCTGATAATCAGCCCGATGAGTTCGAACGCATCGACGTTGATGTCGGTTCCGGTCGGACATCGGGGTTCTTCTCGCCGGTCCACTCGACTCGGAATGTGTGGAGTCCTTGACCGAGCCCCAAGACGCTTGCAACACGCTGTTGGTAGAGGTCTTCCTCACTGTACTGGTCGCAGGTCGCGCGCTCGATGCCGTCGATGACGATGCGCGCGATGCCGTGCTCGGGCCCCGTCGATGCGATCAGGTCGAACCGGTCGCCCGTGAAGGTTCCGGCCAAGGCGCCCACTCCGAAGCCATTGCGCATGATACCCGCCGAGTAGCGGTAATACAGAAGCCGTTCCCAATCGAAGCCTTCCTGCTCGACGGAGGACTGAGTCTCATCTTCGAATCGACGAAGAACCGTGAAAGTAGCGCTCTGCGTCGCCTCGCGATTTCCCACCGCGTCGACTGAGTACCAGTCGAGGGTGTGGACGCCGGCGTTGCCTGCAGGCACGGTAGGTGTCGTTCCCTGCGCCCATGCGCCGTTGTCCAGCCTGAAATGCGTCGTGGCTACGCCGGAGTGGCCATCGGTTGCCGTGAGTGTTGCCACAGCACTATTGGTGTAGACGGGCAAGACGTCACAGGTGGTCGTTGGCGGAGACGAGTCAAGTCGAAGCTGCTGCACATTGACGGCCTCGGCGTTGCCATAGGTATCGATCGAGTAGAACGACACGTAGTTCGTGCCCTCACGGCTCACCGAGAAGGGCTCATCGTACGAGGTTGTTGCGTCCGGGACGTCAGTTGCCTCGTCGGAGACGTCGTAGAAGGTGGGGCCGACGTTCCCAAGGTAGTCAGTCTGCGTCAGCGTTACCGAGAACGGTGCGGCGACCCATGATGTTGGGATATTTGACTGGGTGGTGGGGGGGTCAAAGTCAGTGACAGTCCCGCCCAGAACGCCTTCCACGGCGAGGCTGTGGACGTTGACTCGCGAGCTAAGCGAACTGCCGTTCCTGGTGCCGTTACAGCCGAATGCGATGTAGTGGTTCTTGTCCACGAGCGTGCCGCTGTCCCATACCATCGTGAGCGACGGAATGGACGAAGGGGCATAGAGGTCGACTGTGCTGATCTGACCATCGAGGTTGACTCGCGCGATGCCTGAGTTGTTCGACTTGTAGGCGTAGACCTTGATGTTCGTGGATCTGCCGTAGCCGTTGACGTAGGTGCTCGTGTAGGTGTTGGGGGTCCGCTTCGCATCCGGTGCGTCGACCATGCTATTCCACGTCCCACCGTACCAATTCAGCTCGGGGGAATAGATCGTGTACGTCTCGGTCGCTCGGCGGATACGAACGCTGACGCTCTGAGTTGCCTCGATGTTGCCCGCCACGTCGATGGCTCGGTACTGCAACGAATGCACGATGTACCCGTCGATCTGGACTGAGTTCCCGTCAGTCCACCCGTTGCCATCGAGGTTGTACTGAATCCTGTCGAGACCGGACAGGCTATCCGTCGCTGAGAAGCTCACCGTCGCTGAGTCGATGTAGCTTGGCTGCGCGTCGGTCGTCGATGTCGGCGGGGTGCTGTCCGCTTTGACGTGAACGGTCTTGGTCGCTTCGTTGTTGCCCGGTCCGTCAATGCTTCTGAACTCGACCGGAATTGACAGGCCGTTCTCTGGGATCGCGAAAGGTGCCGAGTAGGTCTGAACCGCTCCGTTCCCCACTCGGTACAACGTCTGAGCGACGAATCCGTCGTCTGTCGCGCTCAGTGTTATGCGGGAAGACTGGCCGTACCAGCCGGATCCTGCGTTGCTGGTGGTGCTCGGGGGCGTGGTGTCCGGCACGACGACACCGTCGACGTCAACGCAGTCGAAGCCGATGGCGGTCGCCGTCGAGGAAGCGTTCTTCGCGTTCAATGACTCGATAGCGAGAACGTGGTTCGAGATCGACGCTCCGGTAAAGCGGAGTTTTGCGCTCGTAGGCGTCTCAGCATAGAGGTCAACGTCTTGCGATGCGCCTCCGTCAAGTCGCACACGGAACTTGCCAAGATTCGGCCCGGTCGGGTAGTACAACTCGATGACCTTGCCGGAGAACGTCAGGTAGACCGCGGCACTCGAATCGGCAGACCGCCTGTACGCGCCACCAGACCAGGGGGCGCCGCTCGTGGACACCCACGATCCGCGGTACACGAGATCGGACGCTGTCTCCTCGTAGCGGTTGTAGGCGGCAAAGAGCTCCTCGTGCGCAGGCGCCTCGACGTTGCCCGCATTGTCGACTGCATACCACCTCAAGGTGTAGCTCCCGCGCTCAGAGGGCGGGATATCGACAGCGTTGCCCACATTCCACGTCAGGCCGCCGTCTTTGCTCCAGCGAATCTCCTTGACACCAGACAGTGCATCCATGGCGCTGATGTCGATATGCACGGCGCCGTAGTAGACAGGGGCAACCGTCGCCGATGACAGCGGCGCGAAGTTGTCGATACGAACCGTGGCGGTCTTGGTGGCCTCCTGGTTGCCAGAGCGGTCGACCGAGAAGTACTTGATGGTCGTTGTTCCCTCAGTCGAGACGACGACATTGCCGGTCGTCGCGATGCTCGGCCTCGACCCATCCAGACTGTAGTAGGTAGCAGCGAGGCCGGAGCTGCCTTCGTCACTCGCCGTGAGTCGAACCGTCACCGGGCCTGGCGTCCACGTCAGACGTTGCGTTGTCCGAGGTAACAGGGGCGATGATGTCTGGTGTACCTTCGACGAAGGTGTAGCGCTGTACTTCCCCTGTCGCACCGGATGGGTTGTTGTTGGCCCATGCGTATCCCTCGTCATCGATGATGAGCTTGGTCGATAGCTGTAGGACGCCTTCGGTTGACTCGGGGTAGACGCCCATCGTCGCGCCGTTGGAGGCGACTCGCCCGAATTGGGTGTCGGACCCGAAATCGCCGAACGCATATGTAGTGCCGAACATGTCGACGGCGACATCATGGATGGGGCCAGTGCACAGGGCCGAGATGTCCATGTCGTCCAAGTACTCGCCGTAGGGTGAGTACCGCGCGATACGACCGCCGAGCCCAAAATCGCCCACGAGCACGTTTCCTGCGTTGTCGAATGCGATGCCCGCAACGCCAGTGAGGGCAGGTGACGCGACGTCCGAGTACAGAACATCGTGGGTGCCCGCTTCGATCCGCGCGAACATACCCGCCTCGACGTCCGTGACGTAGATGTTGCCGATGCCGTCAAGATGAATGTCGGTGGGGGCTGCGAAGCCCGGAACACCGGTAGTAGCCGGTGACTGTCTCGGAGGCCGGATCGAAGGCGGCGATCTCTTCGTTGTACGTGTCCGTGAAGTAGAGCAGTCCGTCCGGGCCGAAGTCGCAACCCGCGATGTAGCGTACGCCGAGATAGTAGAAGGCCGTGGGAGTCGTGCTGCCGGACTCGTACACGGCGAATCCGGCCCCGTCACCGTTCTTGTGCGCGACCCAGAGACGTCCGCTTGCGTCGAAGGTGAATGAACTCGCCTGATAGGTCTCGTCCCACAGGCTGTAGGACTGGCGTGACGTGTACTGGTCAGCGGGATCCGGCGGCATGAATGTGGCGTTCGCGGTCGTGGCGAGAGAGAGCACCGCCACGCACGCAATCAAGAAGACCGCCGAGAAGAGCCGAACGCGGGTTTCGAGGCTCATCGAGTGTGCGGCTACCGCGAGTTCGCGTGAGTGCTCGGCCCTGCAGTCTGCGTGTCACGTTCCGGACCTCTCCTTTGGCGCCCATCTGTCGGTGGGTGCAACCTAAACGACGACGCTTGTGCGCGCCTACATCATGTATCGAACCGAACGGCTCCTGACCTTATAGCGCTGAGCATGAAATGTGACGGATATTACGGTTCGCGAACCGCTAATCCATCGAATCATACCGTTTGTCGCAGACCGAATCCGCGCGGTCTCGGAGGAAGCCCTAGAATGTCCGATTGGTGGGGGTGACGTCGCGCCCGTGACGCACTCTCGTGACATCGACCGGGACAGGGGGATGCTCGAATGGCGGCGACATGGTCGACCACGCGCCGACGCCGCCGTCAGTTCCTCCGTGCGTTCACTGCTCGCGTCCGATTTGGTCATGGTTGCAGCAGCCACCGTGCTCGCCTCACTCGTGCGGTTCGAGCGAGTTCGACACATCGAAGCGATTCCGGGATTCGGCCTCAACATCCAGTTTGCAGACCTCTCTCTGGTCATTCTCGCTGATCTGGATCACCGCGCTGTGGTTTGAGGGTCTGTACGACGTTGATCGAGTCTTCTGGGGGACCGGAGAATACAGCCGAGTGGCTCGGGCGCTCTCGCTTGGTGTCGGTGGCGTTCATCGTCGCCACCTACATGCTCAAGATTCCGACGCTCTCTCGCGGATGGCTCGTCTTGACGTGGGGCTTCGGAATCCTGTTCGTGGTGCTCGGCCGGGCCGTAGTGCGCGCTGTGCTCGCAGCGGCGCGACGCAGGGGACACTGGCTGCGGCGCACGCTAGTCGTAGGCTACAACCAGGAGGCGGCCGACCTCATCAGGCGCCTTCGAGCGGACACGTCCTCGGGACTTGACCCGGTCGCATGCCTGGCGAGCTCCAGGGAGGGTGCCCTAGGTCTCGAGTACTGCACGGACGACGTCGAATGCCTCGGCGCAGCGCGGGACATCAAGCTCGTGCTTGACGAGAACGCTTTCGACACCGTCCTCATCGCGTCGACCGCCTTCGATCCGGAAGTGCTGTCGCGACTGATCATCGACTTGCGCGGTCGTGACGTCGGCATCGAACTCTCATCCGGACTCCTCGACGTCACGACGTCCCGAGTTCTCGTGAGAGAGGTGTCGGGTGTTCCGCTCATCACGCTGCGAGGGGTGTCGTTCTCGGCGGGGAAGCGGTTCGTCAAGCGGACGTTCGACCTGCTCGTGGGTGGTCTTATCGTGGTCTTGGGAACGCCGCTGTGGATCGTATGCGCGGTTCTGATAAAGGCCGAAAGCCGCGGGCCGGTCTTCTATCGACAGGAGCGCGTCGGGCGAGCCGGCGGCAAGTTCATGATGTACAAATTCCGGTCCATGAAGGACGGCTCGGACGCCAAACGAGACGAGATCGGCCACCACAACGAGGCCACGGGACCGCTCTTCAAGATGCAGAACGATCCCCGTGTCACGCGGGTAGGCAAGTGGATGCGAAAGTTCTCCGTCGACGAATTCCCCCAGCTCATCAACGTCGATTCTTGGCGAGATGTCACTCGTGGGGCCGAGACCTCCACTGCCTTCTGAGACGATCGCAGTACTCCGCAGTATCACTGGCGACGCATGGAGGTTCTTCCAGGCATGACCGGGCTGTGGCAGGTCTCAGGTCGCTCGCGGCTCACCTTCGACGAGATGATCCGGCTCGACCTCTTCTACATCGAGAACTGGTCCGTCGGCATGGACATGTCGCTCATTGTCCGTACGGTCCCGGCGGTGCTCTTTGCGCGAGGAGCCTACTGATGCGACTCATAGTGGTAGTGGGCGCCCGTCCGAACTTCATCAAGATTGGGCCGCTCATGCCCGCACTGTCTCGCCGCGGGAATCGATGCGCGAATCGCGCATACGGGGCAGCACTACGACGTCTCTATGTCGGACGTGTTCTTCTCCGACCTCGATATCCCGCAGCCCACGTGGTTCCTCGGGGTCGGCTCCGGCACGCATGCGGTTCAGACCGGCCGAGCGATGATGGCGCTCGAGGAGCTGCTCCTAGCCGAGAAGCCAGACGCGCTCTTTGTGGTCGGCGACGTCAACTCCACGCTCGCTGGCGCGCTGGCCGCAAGCAAGATCGGGATTCCGGTCGTGCACTTGGAGGCAGGTCTGCGGAGCGGTGACATGTCGATGCCCGAGGAACTGAACCGGCTTGTGACCGATCAGCTTTCCTCGCTGTTGCTGACGCCAACGCCGTCGGCACTCTCGAACCTCGCTGCCGAGGGAATTGACGTCGATCGCGTGGCATTCGTCGGCAACATCATGGCTGAATCGGTCCTGCGCAACCTCGATCGCGTGAAGGAGCGGACGATTGCTGCCCAGCACTCACTGTCGCCCGGTGAGTATGTTCTGGCGACTGTGCACCGCCCAGAGAACACCGACAACAAAGAGAAGCTTGCCGAGATAGTCGCCGCATTCGCGGGGCTCGACATGCCCGTTCTGTTCCCCGTTCATCCACGAACGAGGCCGCTTCTCGAAGGGGCCGGACTCAGTGACGAGCAGTCGTCCGTCATGGTGGTAGATCCCGTCGGCTATCTGGACATGCTGTCCCTGCAGCGCGACGCGGCCGTCGTCGTGACGGACTCGGGCGGCATCCAAGAGGAAGCGTGCATGCTGTACACGCCGTGTGTGACGGTGCGCAACAACACCGAGCGTCAGATTACTCTCGAAGTGGGCTCGAACCGGCTCGTGTCTGCGCGGCGTGAAGAGATCAGTGCGGCAGATTGTCGAGGCCATGTCTGCGACGCGGGAGTGGCCGCTGCCCGAACGCTGGGACGACGCAGTCGCCGAACGAGTCGTCGCGGCACTGAAGAACGGCATCGCGCCCTTAGCCCGCTGAAGCCCCAGATACCTGCACACAACCAGCGGCCCGCGACGCTCAACGTCTAGCGACATACGAACGAAAGGAACACCCGTGCGATTCCTCGTCACCGGCGGCGCCGGCTACATCGGCTCCATCACCACTCGCACGCTTCTGGACGCGGGTCACGAATGCGTGGTGCTCGATACGCTCGAACGCGGTCATCGTGAGGCCGTCGACTCCCGCGCTGAGCTCATCGTAGGTTCCGTCGGCGACAGGACCGTGCTGCGATCGGCGCTCCCGGGGTGTGACGCGGTGATGCACCTGGCCGGCTACATCGAGGTTGCGGAGTCCGTCGAGCATCCCGACAAGTACTTCCGAGCAAACGCGATCGAGCCGCTCGTCATGCTCGACGAGATGATCGCCCATAACATCGATGCGTTGGTGTTCTCGTCGACGGCGGCAGTGTATGGGGAGCCGGAGATCTCACCGATCGTCGAGGATGCGCCGACCAGACCGGTGAATCCCGTACGGACTGAGCAAGCTGGCCTTCGAGGAAACGCTGGAAGGGTGCCGAGCGAAGCATACGATCCGATCCATCCGCTTCCGCTACTTCAACGTTGCCGGCGCCTGGCCCGACGCAACGATGGGGGAGGCGCACTCGCCCGAGACGCACATCGTTCCCCGGGTCTTGGGTGCCTTGATTGCTGGCCAGGAGCGCTTCGAGGTGTTCGGTGGCGACTATCCGACGCCCGATGGCACCTGTGTGCGCGACTACATCCACGTTTTGGACCTCGCCGAGGCGCATCGGCTCGGGCTCGAGACCTTGATGAATGGCCATGCCGGCGGGGTCTACAACCTCGGGAACGGTGAGGGCTACAGCAATCTCGAGGTCGTGCGCACATGCGTGGAGGTCAGCGGTCACGACGTTGCCATTGACATAGGTCCACGCCGTGCGGGGGATCCCGCAGTGCTGGTTGCCTCCGCCGCGAAGGCTAGCGCCGAACTCGGATGGGAGCCGCAGCGGGGTAGCCTGACCGATATCGTCGGTGATGCGTGGCGGTGGCACCTTGAACACCCGGACGGGTACAGATAGAATCGGCACTTGCCGCTCATGGCAGCACGGGCGATTAGCTCAGGGGGAGAGCGCTTCCTTCACACGGAAGAAGTCGTAGGTTCAAATCCTACATCGCCCACCAGCAACGAATCGAGGCCCCGGCAGAGATGCCGGGGCCTCCTTGTGTCCTAGGGGCAATTGTTCATGGATCACGTAACACGGGTTCGGAGCACGCCTACGGCGACTACCAGCGCCCCGGCTGCTTCGCTACGGACCCGTCCCAATTGCGTGGAATGGAACTGGCGACGAGGGTACGAGGCAGACTAGTAGTACCAGTCATACCAGACGTCATAGCCGCACTGGGTATTGAGAGCATGGGTCTTGTAGCCTACGTAGCTGCCGCCCGCCAGCAGGCCCGACTCCAGGTTTGCCCCCTGCCCGCCGAACTGGCTCGACTGCGGGGCAGCGTTGGTGCAGCCATATGCTCCACCCAACCAGCTGTATCCGCCGGTCACCTTGTTGTTCAGCCCGCCGCTGATAACGGAGTAGTCACCTGATGCCTCGTTGTGCTTGCCCCCGTTTACTGTCGCGTACTGCCCGTACGCCTGGTTGGAAATACCTCCGGAAACCGACGCCATGAGGGCCGTCGCCTGACCTCCCGACCCCCCGCTCACCGAGGACTTCGCGCCCGTGGCGTTGTTGTACTGCCCCGCGCCGACCCAGCTCATGTCCCCGGCGGCCTCGTTGCCGGCGCCGCCCGAGACCGAACCTCGAGCACCTGACGCTTCGTTGGTGTCGCCGCCCGAGACCGACGTGTGCCAACCCGACGCGGTGTTCTTGTAGCCTCCGCTGACCGAACTGCCGGCCCCCGTCGCCTTCTGCCGACTGCCGCCGCTCACGGCGCTGCTGAGACCCGACGCCGTGCTGTAGTCCCCGCCGCTGACGGCGCTGTAGCTGCCCGAGGCGATGTTGAACTGGCCGCCTGCCACCGAGCCGTACGGGGCATTGACCGCGTTGGCGTATCCCGCGACGAGTCCACCCCAGCTCGTGTAGTGGTGCTTTGAGCCGACGATGAGGTTGTGCGATCCGGTTCGTTGGGGGTTGAGGGGGTTGGACGTCTCGTTATAGCCGATCACGAGGTTGCCGAGCCCGTTCTTCGTGGATGTGGTGCCTAGGCCGTTTCGGATCAAGACGTTGGCCTTGCTGAAGCTGATGCGCGGGCCCTTGAGGCCGTTGGCGCTCGTGGTGTAGACGTTCACGTACGGGTTGAGTTTCATGACGTTGGAGTTCTTGAGCCGCGCGATCTCCGTCTTCTGGGACGCGACCGTCTTCTCAAGCCTTCTGACCCTGCTCTCGAGGGACGCGAGGCGCTGACTGACGGTGAGTGCGCCTGCCGCAGAGGGGAGCAGCATCACGGCGCAGCAGCTGAGTGCGAACACGGCAAGGAGTCTCAGTCTGGTCATGGCGAATCCCCCCTCGGTCGACGGCGATGCGTCTTCATAGCCGTCACTAACGCGTATATGCCCGCTTTGGAGGCAACAGGGGGCGTCGGCGCAGCGCCCTTCTACGACCTCCCGCTCAAAGACGAAGCGTCGCCCGACGTGTAGCTGGTTACAAGACCACTCACCACGGCCCACCAGCAACAATCGAAGCCCCGGCCCAGATGCCGGCGCTTCGTGCAGTCCTACTCCTATTCGAAGCACTGTGGCCGACCGCCAATCATGATCCTATGACCGTCGGCAGCGGCTTCTGCGCCGTTGGGCGTCGAATGATTGCTCAATGGCAAAGGCGGCGAGTATCGTGACTGTATGAGGCCGCTAAATGCCGGGCGCGCGTAGAGCCTCTCCATCGTTCTTGGAGGTGTCCGGCCATGGCTCTACGCCGCCTCGCTCTTTGCGTACTCGTCTTGCTCGTCGCCGTCGCGCTACTTCCCTCGATGGCTCTTGCAGCCTCAACGAGCACGGGCTCGTCGCCCGGACTGCCGAGCTCGACCCACACGGCTCACAGAACGCTCGCGGCCCAGACCCTGTGCCCGACGTGCGGCGGACTCGGCCAGCTGCTCTGTCCCGCGTGTGGAGGCGCCGGCACCTACCCCATCATCGGCTACGGCGGCTACATGGAGTTTTGGCCGTGCAGCGTCTGTATCATGACCGGCAGGATCACGTGCTACACATGCCTGGGTACCGGCCTGACCCCCGGCGCTCCGTACATGGTCATGAGCCCCACCAGCATGAACTTCACCGCAACGGCCGGCGGCAGCAACCCGTTGCTGAAGGACCTTACCGTCGGGCGTTCCGACGGCGGTCAATGGTGGGCTCAGATCACTACGACTGTCGGGTGGCTTCAGGGGTCCTTCAACGGTTCGACATACAAGTTCGGGCTCACGCCACAGATTGCGGGGTTGGAGCCCGGCACATACTCGACCAACGTGCTGGTGGAGATGTGGAGCAACAACACCCTTACCGCGCCTGTGCAGGGGTCCCCGCTCCACATTCCGGTCACGCTGGTGGTCAATCCTGCGGGGACGGTAGCGGCGCCGACGTTCAGCCCCAACGGTGGCACGTTCAGCAGCGCGCAACCTGTAACGATCTCCTGCACGACCGCTGGCACGCAGATCCGCTATACCACCAACGGCACCGACCCGATCTCGTCCTCGACCCTCTATTCCGGGCCGGTCAATGTCTTGGCGTCGAGCACGCTGAAGGCGCGTGCCTTCAAGTCCGGATGGATTGGTAGCGGTGTGGCCCAGGCCGCCTTCACCATCAACGTCCCACGCACTATCGTGCCCTCCGCAGGCGCGCATGGTTCCATCTCACCGAACACGCCGCAGACCGTGAACTCGGGCGCGAGCAAGACCTTCACGATCACGCCCGCATCGGGCTACCACGTCGACAAGGTTCTAGTCGACGGCAAGTCCGTTGGAGCTGTTACGAGCTACTCGTTCACCAACGTCAACGCGAATCACACGATTTCCGCGACCTTCGCCGCCAACGCGGCTGCTCCAATCAAGCTTTCCACCGCGACGAAGCTCTCTGCGCCGTCGTCAGTGAAGGTGAGGAGGACCCTCAAGCTCACGGGTACCGTGGCCCCCTCGGCTGCCCGTGGCACAGTCGCGATCGTCAAGACACGCCTGGTTGGAGGGACTTGGAAGCCCGCAGGCACGGCTCGGGTGGGCGTCTCCTCCGGCAGCTACCGCTACAGCTTCAAGCCCACCAAAAGGGGAAGGTGGCGCTTCGTCGCCAAGTACTCCGGCGCCGTGGTAGGCACGACGACGTACCTGGCATCGAAGAGCAGTACCAGAAGCGTGCGCGTGAAGTAGGCTACCCACCTCGCGATGGTCCAACCGTCTGTGAATCTGGGCCCCGGAGGCATCCTTCTCGAGGAAGCCGAAGGGGCCTTTCACTGACCTCGTCCCTATTGGGCCGAGGGGTTAGAATGACCACCGACGGTCGGAGCGCGCCTGCAGGCAACGGCGTCGTCCCGACACCCCATCTTGTTTGGAGCAGTTCGCATGCGTAGGACTCTCATTGCGTTGTGTGTTGCCGTTCTACTTGTGGCTGCGGGCCCCTCCTCTGCGCTCGCATGGGGGAATGGCGCTACGCGAGACGGCTTCGGCACTCATGATTGGATTCTCTACCACGCGATAGAACTTGCCGGGGAGGACGCGTCCTGGGTCGATACGGAGACGGCCCTGCTCGCGAGCGACGATCCCGATGTCTGGCGGGACAGCTACGCCGACACCTCGGTCGCATACAGGGTGGAGCAGCCTCGGCATCTCTACTATGTCGGTTCGACCAAGCAGGGCGGACCGCAGGCCGTCACGGACCACTACGCGCTGATGGTCGCGGCGATTTCCGCAGATGACACCATGACTGCAAGCCGTGAGCTGGGGGTTCTGTCTCACTACTACGCAGACATGCTTTCGCCGTTTCACACGCTGAGCTACGGGAGCGGATCGCTGGAAGACGGCAGGGACCACTACCGCTACGAGGCGGCGGTGAGTACCATCACGCAATCTCCCGAAGCCCACAGCGAGTGGATTTCCCCGCTCGCGCCACGGGCGATTACCGACGTTCGAGCGCGAGCGGTTCAGGCCGCACTGTACTCGCGAAGCAAGACACTGGGCCTCATCTCCAAGTACGGCGACTTCGTGGGCTACGATCCCACTGGCGACACCCAGAGCCATGCGCTCTTGAACCGGGGTGCGAACGACCTGGCCGACGTCATTCGTTCCGGGAAGAGCGGGTCCGGAATGCCGCGCCCCATCGCCACGATCAGTGCGTGGGCCGAGTACTACTACCCGGCGCTTGGCAGGCCCGCCCGTGTCTCCGCGAAGGTCAGGGACGATCGGGGGCATGAGGTTCAGGGTGTGAAGGTGAGCTACGAGTTCAGAGTGGCTCAACCGTGCACCTATGTTGACTACACCGACGCGTACGGCGCCTCGAGCCAGATTCATCAGAACATACTCGGCACGTTGCGCGTTCCCTTCAAAGTGGTTGTCACGGCGGCCAGTGCGGGCACCACTCTGACCAGCACCCTTGAGCTCAAGCCCACGGAGGTAATCGGCGCCGGTTCGTCCGGGGTGCGAAGCTACACCAAGTACGACGCGACCCCTGCACAGGGGACTACGGTCACCGTGATGACACACGTGCAGAACGGCGCTGGTCGACCCATCCCGGGAGTCAAGGTCATCTACAAGTTCAGGCACTCCAGCGGAATCGTGAAGCGCACCACCTACACCAATCTGGGTGGGAACGCATGGTGCAGCCGCAACATCGGGAGCTCACGTGCGGGCCGCCGCGTGTACGTCCAAGCCGACGCTTACGGGGGCACCCAGCCGCAGAATACCTATGACGGGATACGCTCCGATTCAACGTCGTTCGTCCCGCACAGCAAGGTTGGATCGATACGGGCACGTCGCGTGACGTCGGTACAACCCAGGCTGTCGTCTGTTGTGACCGTCGAGGCCAGGTGCCTCGACGACCACGGTCGACCGATCGTTGGACGAACCGTGAAGTTCAGCTGGAAACGGAAGTCGGGGACAACCACATCTCATGCCAGGACCAACTCCCAGGGTGAAGCCCACGTGTCTCGCAGGATGGTGAAGTCGGATCTGGGCTACAAGATGCGTGTCGTGACCTCGATCAAGTCCGGTTCGAAGACAAAGAGGTCGGCTGTCGCGTTCAGACGGGTGTCGCGCTAGCTGGATTCTTCAGGGTGGTAGACTGCTCATCGCATGATTCTCTCAGTCGATAACGTCTCCAAGTCATTCGGAGCGCGCGTCCTGTTCAAGGACGCGCGTTTGCGCGTCGGCGCGCGCGATCGAATCGCTCTTGTCGGGCCCAACGGCGCCGGGAAGACCACACTGCTCGACATCATCGCGGGACGTCAGGACGCCGATGATGGCGGCGTGACCTTCGCCCGCGATGCCGTGGTCGGCTATCTCGAGCAAGAAGCAATCGAGATGCACGGCCGTACGGTCCTTGCTGAGGCGCTCACGTCCGCAGAACACGTCACCTCGCTGGAGCACCGACTCAAGGTGTTGGCGGAGGACCTTGAGACCGCTGCGGAGGGCGACGAGCAGGAGCGTCTTCTCGGCGAGTACGGGCGGCTTCACGAGCGTTTCGAAGCATTGGGCGGCTACACCATCGAGTCGGATGCGCGCGCAGTGCTGTTCGGGCTCGGGTTCAAGGAGCTGGACCTCGTGCGCACTACCGAGGAGTTCTCCGGCGGCTGGCAGATGCGGCTCGCCCTGGCGAAGCTGCTGCTCCGGCAGCCGGACATCCTGTTGCTCGACGAGCCCACCAACCACCTCGACCTCGAGTCGGTAACGTGGCTTGAGGGATTCCTGCGCGCTTACGAGGGCGCGATTCTGATCGTCAGCCACGACCGCGCCTTCATGGAGAACCTTGTCGACCACGTCGCCGAGATCGACCTGGGGCAGGTCAAGGTGTACACGGGCACGTACTCGCAGTTCCTGGCAGCCCGAGAGCTAGCCATGGAGCAGCTGAAGGCGGCGTTCGAGGCGCAACAGAAAGAGATCGCCCACATGGAAGCGTTCGTCGAGCGCTTCCGCTACAAGAACACCAAGTCTCGTCAGGCTCAGGACCGTCTCAAGAAGCTGGAGAAGATCGAACGGATCGTCCTGCCCGAGGGGCGCAAGACGGTCAAGTTCCGCTTTCCGCAGCCTCCCCGCACCGGTGACCTCGTCATCAAGCTTGAGGGTGTGCGCAAGGCCTACGGGGACAACGTCGTCTACGACAAACTCGACTTCGCTCTCTACCGTGGCGACAAGATCGCGCTGGTCGGCCCCAACGGTGCAGGCAAGTCGACGCTCCTGAAGGTGCTGGCGGGAGTGCTCGAGCCCGACGAGGGGGAACGCTCGCTCGGCCATCACGTCGACGTTGCCTACTTCGCGCAACACCAGTTGCAGGCGCTGCGCCTCGAGAACACCGTCTACCAGGAGCTCGACGGGGCCGCGCCGGGCTGGACGCAATCAGAGGTCCGCTCCCTGCTCGGCGCGTTCCTCTTCCATGGCGACACCGTCGAGAAGAAGGTTCGCGTGCTGTCGGGAGGGGAGAAGGGACGGCTCGCGCTGGCGAAGATGCTCGTGAAGCCGGCGCCGTTCCTGTGCCTCGACGAGCCGACCAACCATCTCGACATCACATCGAGCGACGTGCTCGAGCAGGCATTGCAGCGCTATCAGGGCACTATCGCGCTCATCACGCACGACCGACACCTCATCCGTGCCGTCGCTACCAAGATCGTCGAAGTCCGCGACGGCTTGGTCACCCTGTTCGACGGCGACTACGACTACTACCTGGGCAAACGAGCCGAGCGGGAGGCTGGGTTGGCCCCGGTCGCGCCTTCGAAGAGCTCGACGAAGGGCACGGCGAGTCATCGGCTTGCTGTCTCGCCGCTCGCGAACCGCGCTCAGGCCAGCCACGCCGCCGCCAGCGAGGCTCCCGCACCGACCGGCCGCAGTCCTCGTCGGACCCACACGACCGATGGCAGCACGAAGCCGTCGCCGCAGCCAGAGGCCGAGCAGGCAGTCGGGCCCAAGACCAAGGACCAGAAGCGGGCCGAGGCCGAGGCCAGAAACCGGTCGTATCGGGTGACCAAGGAACGCAAGACGCGTCTCGGGCAGGTCGACGCAGAACTAGCTGCGGCGCAGATCCGGTACGACGAGCTCGTTGCGCTCATGGCGACTCCCGACCTCTACTCGGATCAGGCAGCGTTCGACGCTGCGCTCGCAGAGTACACCGCCCTCAAGTCGCGAATGCCGGTGTTGGAGGAGGAGTGGATCACGCTCACGGAAGAGATTGAGCGACTGGCGCTGGAGAATGGGTAAGCGGCCGCAATTGGCCGTCTGACCTCGATTCCTGCACTCCCGCCGACGGACATTGTAACAATCTTTACAAGCAGAACGCGGCTCTCTACACTGGCGACAGCCTCTCCCGCACGTTTTGGGGAGCGCTGTGCACAGGGACTGTCTGAATCGCACTGCCAGATTCGGCAGAAGACAGATGCAAGGGGGATGAATGCCGGGAGCCGCCACCCAGGGATTGCTGTTCGTTCTTGGCTTCGCCGCCGCGGCGACAGGCTTCATCCTCGTGGTATTCCTCGCAAACGTCATCTTGTCTCCGCGCAACCCCAGTCCCAGCAAGGACTCTCCCTACGAGTGCGGCATGGAGCAGGCCGGTGAGCCGTGGGCACCTCCTCGCATGCGATTCTCGACAATTGCGATGCTGTTCGTGTTGTTCGACGCCGAGGCCATCCTGCTCTTCGCCGTTGCGTCGGGTCTCAAGGGCAGCCCGGTTGCGCTTCTCGAAGTGGCCGGCTTCGTGCTCTTCCTCGCGTTCGGTCTCGGGTACGCGTGGAAGAAGGGGGCGCTCGAATGGCGATAGTCGACAAGCTGGGCGAATCCCTCAACGGCGGATCGGGTGGCGGGATCATCCTCACGAGCGTGGACGCCCTGGCAGACTGGTCGCGCGGTCAATCCCTGTGGGCCATGCCAATGGGAACGGCCTGCTGCGCGATGGAGCTCATCGCCGCGTCGTTCAACAAGTTCGACTTCGACCGGCTCGGCACGTTTCCTCGACCTGACCCGCGTCATACCGACGTCATGATTCTTGCAGGCACCATCACCGAGAAGATGAAGCCGGCCGTGCAGCGCCTGTACGACCAGATGCCCGACCCGAAGTGGGTCATCGCCATGGGAAACTGCACCGTCTCGGGCGGCATCTTCTATTACGACACCTACTCCGTCGTGCGCGGAGCCGACTCATTCCTGCCCGTTGACGTCTACATCAGCGGGTGCCCTCCTCGGCCTGAAGCGTTGCAGGACGCCATCGTGCAGCTGCGCGAGCTGGTCAAGATGGAGTCGATCGCGCCGGGCAAGCGCCGCGAGCGCGCGCTCACGCTTCCGGGCGGTCCTACCGCCGACGACGGCGGTGATTCCGAGTGACCCTCGATGAGCTGCAGCACAGACTCGCCGAGCTCTCGCCCGTGCTCGCACCGCTGTTTTCGCTCGAGTTCGGAGATGCGGTCATCGGCGTCAGCAAGGAGAAGCTTCTAGAGACGGCCCATGAGCTGAAGGAGATCGGCTTTGACCGGCTCGGCATGGTGACGGCGGTCGACCGGGGCGAGTTCCTCACGATGGTCTATCGACTGCAATCGCGGTCGCTTTCCTCGGCCATCTTCGTGAAGACCAAGGTGATGCCCGAGGATCCTCACGTCGACTCGCTGTTCGGCGTTTGGCCTGCCGCGGACTGGCAGGAGCGCGAGGTGTTCGACCTCTTTGGGATCGTTTTCGACGGGCATCCGGACCTGCGGCGCATCATGCTGCCGGCCGATTTCGAAGGCCATCCTCTGCGCAAGGATTACGACAACCCGAACATGATTCGCCGGCCGGACTACATCTGACGAGGGGAGGGCCGCAGTGACGCTCGAAATCGAATCACGCACACCCGCTCTCTCCGAAGAGGGCCTTCCTGTCGAGGAGCTCGTCGTCAACGTCGGTCCCTCGCACCCCTCGACGCACGGCGTTGGGCGAGTCGTGGTGCACCTGGACGGCGACATCGTGGTGAAGGCCGACATGATCGTCGGATACCTCCACCGCGGCATTGAGAAGATGGCCGAGAACCGCACCTACCTCCAGGTCGTCCCGCTCACCGACCGGCTCGACTACGTGGGTTCCATGTACGCGAACTGGGCCTACTGTCGCGCGGTCGAGCGGCTGGCCGGAATCCGGGTTCCGGAGCGCGCCGAATACATCCGAGTCATCGTCTGCGAGCTCCAGCGCATCGCGAGCCACATGATGGGCATCGGTGCCTCGGCGGCCGATACCGGCGCGTTCACGATGTTCATCTACGCCTTTGACGTGCGCGAACGCATCGTTGAGCTGTTCGAAGAGCTGTGCGGCGCCCGGCTCACCTACAACTACGTTCGCCCGGGCGGCGTCTCCATGGACACGCCCGAGGGCTGGACCGACGACGTGCTCAAGTTCACGGCCGGGGTGCGCGCGGATCTCGACGAGATGGACAAGCTGTTCTTCGGCAACACCATCGCCCGCGGTCGCCTGAAGGGCGTCGGAGTCCTCTCTGCCGAGGACGCCGTGGCATGGGGAGCGTCCGGGCCCACAGCGCGCGGAAGCGGCGTGAACTGGGACCTTCGCAAGCACGATCCGTACTCGGTGTACCCGCGCATGGAGTTCGACGTGATCGTGGGTGACAACGGAGACGCATACGACCGCGGACGGGTGCGGCTGCTCGAGTGTTACGAGTCGGCGAAGCTGATCGAGCAGGCAGTTGCTCAGATGGTCGGAGGAGCCTACAAAGCCGACGGCTTGACCCGACTGATCGCGCCCCCGCCCGGAGATGCCTACGACCACATCGAGTCGGCTCGGGGTTCCTTGGGCGTCTATCTGGTTTCCGACGGCACGCCCAGGCCGTATCGCATGAAGGTGCGCTCGCCGGCCTTCTGCAACCTGGCGCTGCTCCCGAAACTCGCTGTTGGACACACCCTCGCCGACCTCGTCGTCGTGCTGGGTTCGCTCGACCCCGTGTTCGGGGAGGTGGACCGGTGACGACACTGCTCTACGGCATGCTGGTGGGGCTCATGGCGGGGCTCGTCATCGCGGTCGGCGCGCTCATCGGCGTGTGGGCCGAGCGGAAGGTTTCGGCCCGCATACAGATGCGTTTGGGGCCGCAAGAGGCCGGTCCCTTTGGCCTGCTCCAGACACTCGCCGATACGGTCAAGCTGGTTCTCAAGGAAGACATCACCCCTACGCAGGCCGACGTTCCGTTGTTCCGGGTCGCGCCGTTGATGGTATTCGTGCCGGTTGCGGCCGGACTTTCAGTCATCCCGTTCGCCACAGGCTGGGCGCCGTTCAACATCGCCACCGGCGCGTTGTTCTTCCTCGCGGTCCCTGGGCTCTCAGTCATCGGAATCCTCGTTGCCGGGTGGTCTTCTCGGAATACCTACGCCTCGATCGGCGGCGTCCGCGGCGCCAGCCAGATGATCTCGTACGAACTGCCGAGGACACTGTCGGTTCTCTCGCTGTGCGTTCTCGCCGGCACGATCTCCGCCGTCGGGATTCACGACTCGTTCCGCCTGTGGTGGCTGCCGGTCAATGCGATCGGGTTCCTCGTCTACTTCATCTCGTCGATCGCGGAGCTCAACCGCGGTCCCTTCGACCTGCCCGAGGCGGAATCTGAGCTCGTTGCGGGCTACTTCGCCGACTACTCGGGGATCCGCTGGTCGATCTTCATGATGGCCGAGTACGGCGGCATCGTTGCGGCATCGTTGTTCGGGACGGCGGTCTTCTTCGGCGGCGGTCTGGGAGTCAGCGGTCCCATCGGCGCGCTGATCTACGCGACCATCGCGGCCTTGATCGCGCTCGGGATGCTTTGGGTGAAGTGGACGTTTCCGCGGATGCGTCCGGATCAGCTGATGGACCTTGCATGGAAGGTACTGACGCCGATGGCGCTGGGCCAGCTGATGCTTGCCGCGATCCTGGCGGCGGTGATCCCATGGCCGTAACGCGAAGTGACAAGCGCGCTGAGCCCATCGACCGCACGCCGACGGAAGTCAGACTGCGCGTCTCGGCGTCCGACGACTTCTCGCCCGGCGTACGCGGCTTCTTCGAGCGGTGGGCCAGCTTGTGGACCGGCATGTCCATCACCGGTCGGCGTGCGTTCACCAAGCCCAACACGCTTCGCTACCCGATCGAGAAGCTCACACTCTCGGCTCGCTGGCGTGGTCCGTTGCGCCTGACTGGCATTCTCGGCCGAGACGACATCCCGACCATCGAGACGCTCCCACCGGACTATAACGGCCACATCGAGAGCCTCTATGCATCCGACGAGCTTCCGCCGTGCGTGGGCAACTGTCCGGCCAACGTGGACGCCCGCGGTCAGGCCTACTTCCTCGCCGAGGACAAGGCGGCCGAGGCCTACGAGCTCGTTCGCGACCGCAACACGATGCCGGGAGTTCTCGGCCGAATCTGTCACCACCCGTGCGAGACTGCCTGCAAGCGCAACTACTACGACGAGCCCATCGCCATTCGCCCGCTGCATCGTGTCGCTTACGAACGGTACGCGGAGGTGCGCGATGAGCGGGTGAAGCCGCTTCCGCGCACGCGCACCGAGGAGATCGCGATCGTCGGCTCCGGACCCAGCGGGCTGACCGTCGCCCTCGACCTCATGCGCTTAGGCTACGGCGTGACCGTCTACGAGAAGGAGCACCATCCCGGCGGAGCGCTCTACTCCGGTGTCCCGGCGTATCGGCTTCCGCGCGACGTCCTCAAGCAAGAGGTCGACGACCTGTGTGCGATGGGCATGGACCTGCGGCTCAACGTGGCGGTCGGCGACGACGTGCCGATCGATCACCTCATCGGCGAGTACGACGCGGTTCTGATCGCCGCAGGGCTCCAGGAGAGCCGCATCCTGCCGCTGCCCGGCGCAGACGCCAAGGGCGTCGTCGGGGCGCTCGAGTTCTTGCGCGCGGGCAACTGGAAGAACGATGCCGGCGTGAAGGGCAAGCGGGTACTGGTGGTCGGTGGCGGCAACGTCGCGGTCGATTGCGCGCGGGTTGCGCTGCGCGTCGGTGCCACCGAAGTCACCCTGTCGTCGCTCGAGTCGATGGACGAGTTGCCGGCGCATCCGTGGGAGATCGAGGAGGCGCTCGACGAGGGCGTCATCGCGAACTGCTCCTGGGGTCCCAAGGAGGTCCTCACGGAAGACGGCGTCGTGACCGGCATGCGACTGCAGAGTTGCCTGTCGGTGTTCGACGCGCAGGGCCGCTTCTCGCCGCAGTTCGCTGAGGACTACACGGATCTCGCCGCCGATGTCGTCGTGTTCGCGATCGGGCAGGCACCCAAACTGGGTCCGATCGTCGCAGGCTCGGACATCCTGCTCTCTGAGCGTGGCCTGCTCCCGGTCGACGGTACCTTGCTCACCACCAACGTTCGTGGCGTGTTCGCCTGCGGCGAGGTCGTGACGGGGCCGGGCTCTGCGATCGGCTCCATCGCAAGCGGTCATGAGGCCGCGACCTCGATACACAGGTTCCTCTCGGGAGAGGACCTCCGAGCAGGTCGATCCTTCAGGCCCGTCCCGGTGTATCCGCGCTACCAGAGCGCTTCGGTCGTGGGTGTCGAGTCCAATCGCCGACGCGCGAAGATGCCGATGGCCAAGGGCGAGGATCGCGCGAAGGATTTCCGCACCGTGGAGCTGGGCTTCACCCACCTCGAGGGCCTGGCAGAGGCGGCTCGCTGCTTGCGGTGCTCGTCAGGGGTGTGCGTCGGATGCACCTTCTGTGCGCGTACGTGCCCGGACTACGCCATCCGAGTGGAACGTGTCGACGACCCACACGGCCGAGCCGTCACGCGCTACGACTTCGACATCTCGAAGTGCTGCTTCTGCGGCCTGTGTGCCGAGCAGTGCCCCACGGGCGCCCTCGAGCACACCGGCCAGTACGAGCTGTCCTTCTACTCTCGTGACTACACCGTCTTCGACCGGGATGAGATGGTTCGCTCGGGCGAGGGCTTCCGAGCGACCGGTGCCGAGATGCCCGAGGGTGCCGCGTGCGGCAAGAGCCTCGCAGCCGGGAGCGTCCCCACTGTGGACAGCACGCCCGCAAACCCCGAGGACGCGCATGCCGAACAGGAAGTGGCGCCGTGACCGACTTCGTGAGCACGGCGGTGTTGTGGGCGCTTGCAGGCGTTGCAGTGACCGGCGCCCTGGCGGTCGTGCTGTCGCGCGAGGTCATGCGCATGGCGTTGGGTCTCGGGGCCTTCTTCCTGGCGCTCGCCGGCCTCTTCGCATACTTCGGATTTGGATTCCTCGCCTTGGCGGAGTTGTTCGTCTACGTCGGTGGAGTTCTGATACTCATCCTGTTCGCGATCATGCTCGTTCACCGGACGGGCGAGGGGCGTACGCAGCTGGTGCTGCGTGGCGTGGCCGTACCCGCGGCGGCCTCGGTGCTGCTCGCAGGGCTGTTGTTCTGGATGCTTCAAGGAGTGGCCTCGACGCTCGGTCCCATCACCGCCCCGGGTGGCCCCGATCAGCTCGCCGGCGTGCTGCTGGGCCCGTTGCTCCCGCAGTTCGAGATCGCTGGTGCGCTCTTGCTCGTCGCGCTCGTCGCCGTGGTCCTCATCAGCGGAGGTGACGCCGAATGATCCTCATCGGGCTGTCATGTCTGCTCTTCGGAATCGGATTGTTCGGCGTCTTGTCGCGCAAGGACGCGGTCGCCGTGCTCGCGAGCATCGAGGTGATGCTGGGAGGTCCGCTGCTGTTGCTCGTCGGTCTCGGATCGATGGCCCGCTCCGGAGCTACTGCCGTTGCGGGTGCCACGCATGTTGAAGGAATCGCGCTCCTTCTGCTGGTCGTTGTTGCCGCCGAGGCAGCCGTCGGTCTCGCATTGCTGGTGGCGGTCGCCCGCAAGACCAAGACGACTGCCCTGGACGACCTGACGGAGGTGAACGGGTGATGACGGCCTTGGTCCACAACCCCTGGCTCGCGATCCTTCTCCCGTTCTGCCTCGCCGGCGTTCTCGCGCTGTTCGGTCGTCTCGCGAAGTCGGTCGTGCCGTTCGTCGCTGCTGTTGCCCCTGTGCTGGTCATTCTCGTCGGCGCGGGCTCACTGGTCGGGTTGAGTTCCGCCGAGTCTGCGCATCTGGAGCCATGGACGAGTGCGTTGGCCTCTCAAGGCGAGGTCGTGTGGTTCAAGGTCGGGGCGACGGCACTGAGTATCGGCTGGGCCGTCGACACGCTGGCCGCCGTCATGCTGGTTGTGGTCGGCGTCGTCGCTCTGATGGTGATGGTCTTCTCGGCCGGGTACATGGCTGGGGATAGAGGTTGGGTGCGCTACTACGCACTGCTGTGCCTCTTCACCGGCTCGATGACGCTCCTGGTCATCGGCGACTCGTTCACCTCTCTGTTCGTCGGCTGGGAGCTCGTGGGGGCCTGTTCGTACCTTCTCATCGGCTTCTGGTACGAGAAGCCGTCGGCTTCCGCCGCCGCAGTCAAGGCATTCCTGACGACCCGCGTCGGAGACGTGGGGCTGCTGTTGGGCATCGCGGTCATCTGGCTCGCGACCGGTTCGCTCGGCTACGAGCAGGTGATGGAGAAGCTGGGCGCTGTTGATCCGGCGACCATCACTGCGGCTGCGGTACTCGTTGCCGTCGGCGCCATCGGAAAGTCAGCCCAGTTCCCGCTGCACATCTGGCTTCCCGACGCGATGGAAGGTCCAACGCCGGTGTCCGCGCTGATTCACGCCGCCACGATGGTGGCTGCCGGCGTGTACCTCGTTGCGCGTACGTGGCCGCTCTTCGAGGCTTCAGCCACCGCGCAGACTCTGCTGCTCGCGGTCGGGGTCATCTCGGCGCTCGGTGCCGGCCTCATCGCCTTGCCTCAGCGCGACATCAAGAAGGTGCTCGCGTACTCGACCATCAGCCAGCTGGGCTTCATGTTCGCGGCCTTGGGCGTTGGCGCCTGGGAGGTCGCCTTCTTTCACCTCGTGACGCACGCTGCGTTCAAGGCCCTGCTGTTCCTCGCGTCGGGTAGCGTCA
The DNA here is from genome assembly GCA_963803785.1 of uncultured Coriobacteriia bacterium. Taxonomy (GTDB): domain Bacteria; phylum Actinomycetota; class Coriobacteriia; order Anaerosomatales; family JAAXUF01; genus CAWDNM01. The sequence goes on along the minus strand of CAWDNM010000004.1, from coordinate 241,108 downwards.
TCCACGGCTCGGGTACGCAGGATCTGCGCGAGATGGGCGGGCTGCGGCGCACCATGCCGGTCACGTTCGCCGTCTGGATCGTCGGCGCCGGTGCGCTCGTCGGTATTCCGCCGCTCGCCGGGTTCTTCAGCAAGGATGCTGTTCTCGATGCCGTGTGGCTGTCGAGTCCGGTAGCCGCGGTGCTGCTCTTCATCGTCGTGATGCTCACGGGCTTCTACACCGTGCGCGCGACGAAGCTGGCGTTCTTCGGGGAGTGGCGTGGCTCGGGTCACTCGCATGAGAGCCCGGTATCCATGCTTGCGCCGCTGGTCGTCCTCGCGATCCCTGCGGCTGGACTCGGTCTCGCCGGAGCCTGGCTCGCCACCGCGCTGGGAGAGCACCCCGAACCGCTGTCGATACCGCTGTCGGTCGTTGCGGTCACACTCGCACTCATCGGCGGGGTGGGCGCGTGGATGCTGGTACGAGACGAAGCCAACGAACCGCAGCTTGCGGGTGTAGCCGCGTACGCGTGGGGTCTGCTCGGACGCGGATTCGGCTACGACGCAGCTGTCATGCGGTTCGTAGTTCGTCCCACAGTCGCGCTGAGCCGTGGAGTCTGGGCGGTCGTCGACCGGTTTGTGATTGACGGCATAGTCGAGGGCTCCGCAGTGCTCGTCCGCTGGTTGTCGGGCCGAATCTCTGAGGCTCAGTCAGGCGACAGCCAGAGTTACGCCGCCTTCATGACACTCGGCGTGGTCGTGATTCTGTGTGCGCTGATATTGGTGGGGAGGTGACCGCGATGGTGCAACTGGACCTCATGATCATCGTCCCGCTGGCGCTGGCGGTCGTCTCGGTGTTTGCCGGTCGGCGTGTCGCCGCTGCGCCGAAATGGATCGCGCTGTCTTGCGGTGGCGGCGCAGTGCGCACTCATTGCTTCCATGTCGAGCGCAGGCGTGTTCGAGGGGACGCGCGTGCTCGGCTGGGATGGGTCGGCGACGCTGGGCGCGTGGCAGGTCGTCATCGACGGGCTGTCGCTACCGCTGGTGCTGCTGACGCTCTTCATCGGAGCTCGCGGCTGTCGTGAGTTCGTGGAAGATCACAGAGCGCCCCGGGACGTACTTCGCGCTCTTGCTGGCGCTACAGGCGGCTGTCACGGGCGTGTTCCTCGCCGAAAGCCTGATTCTGTTCTACGTGGCCTGGGAGTGCGTACTCGTACCGATGTTCTTCCTGATCGGCGGATGGGGGTCTTCGAACCGCAAACACGCGGCCACGAAGTTCCTGATCTACACGTTCGCAGCCGGCGGCGTCATGCTCCTCGGCGTGATCGTGACCCTCATCATGTCCGAGGGCGGCACGTCGATATCCCAGATTGCCCGAGACAACGCGGCCATCACCGCGCCGACGCTCGTGTTCTGGCTGTTCATGGTCGGCTTCCTGGTCAAGATCCCGGCGGTGCCGGTCCACACGTGGCTTCCCGATGCGCACACAGAAGCGCCGACGGCCGGCTCCATCGTCCTCGCAGGCGTCATGTTGAAGATGGGCGGCTACGGGGTTCTGCAGAATCGCAATGCCGTTCGCGCCGAGTGCATTCGACGCAGCGCGTGGGTCGCTCGCGATTCTCGGAGTGGTGGGAATCGTGTACGGAGCCGCCATGGCGCTCGTCCAGACCGACCTCAAGCGGCTCGTCGCCTACTCGTCCGTCGCCCACATGGGATTCGTGATCCTCGCGATCGCCGCCGCGACGGAGGCGTCGCTCGGTGCGGCGATGCTCGCGATGGTCAGCCATGGCTTCGTGGCCGGGCTCCTCTTCCTACTGGTGGGCTCGCTTTACGACCGTGCGCACACCCGCGAGCTCGGTCGCTTCGGTGGCCTCGGCAGAGTCATGCCGATGTGGAGCGTCGCTTTCGTATTCGGTTCGCTGGCGTCGCTGGGACTCCCCGGCCTTTCGGGCTTTCCCGGAGAGTATGTGACCGTGCTTGAGGCCTTCTCCGGCTTCGGCTGGTGGACGGCGATTGCGGCCGTGGGCCTGGTCCTTGGCGCGGCGTACAACCTCAGAGCAGTGCGAGGCTCGATCCAGGGACCGATCGGATCGTTCGAGAGCCTGCCCGATCTGTCGCTGCGTGAGATCGGGATCGTCAGCGTGTTCGCACTCGGAATCGTCGTCTTGGGAGTTCAGCCCGTCCTTGTGCTTCAGCCCCTCGAGACGGTGCTCAGCGCACTCTCGGTCATCGTGAACGGGGGAGTGTGACGTGAGTACCACCGCCACCCTCGTCCTCACGTACGGCGTGACGCTCCTCGCGAGCCTGCTTGCGCTTGGTCTTGACGCCTTCGGGCGTCGTTTCGCGGGGCTGGCCGTGGTCGCATGCGGGTTGGGCGTGAGTGCCATCGCCGGTGTCGCGGCCGGCGTCTTGGATACTCAAGCGGTCACCGTCGGCCCGATTGGCGTCGGGGGGCCTGCCTCCATGGTGTACGGCGTCATAGCGCTCGTTGGCGCTGCTGCAGTCACGGGAGGGTTCGATTCGCTCAGAACTCGAGCGAGCGGGGGCAGCACCGCGGCGCTCGTGGGCTTCGCCGTGGCTGCTGGTGGCGGGACTGCCGCGGCCCTCGATCTTACGACCGTGCTCCTGCTGATCGAGACGCTTGCACTGGCCAGCTACGCCCTGGTAGCTGGCGGCCCGGACGGCGCGGGCGGGGGAGTCGGCGCTGAAGTACTTCGTTCAGGGGGCCGTGGCAACGGCGCTGTTCCTGTTCGGTATGGCCGTACTGGTTGGGCTGTTCGAGCCCACGGGGCAGTATGCGGGGCTCGGACTCGCGGGGGCCCTGGCTTCGGACGCTCTTCGGATGCCGGCGCTCGTCGGTTCCGGTCTCGTGTTGAGCGCGTTCCTCTTCAAGATGGGAGCGTTTCCTTTCCACTCGTGGGCGCCGGACGCATATGAGACGGCGCCGATCGAGTCGGCTGCATTCCTGGCGGCCGGACCCAAGCTCGCCGCCATCGCGGCGGCGTCGATCTTCGTCACTGTCGTTTCAGCGGGGGCGAAGTCTACCGAACTGCTGGTACTGGTCGCATGCGTGGCGGTGTTGTCGATCCTCGTCGGCTCGGTGGCGGCTCTTCAGCAGCGCAACTACCGACGCCTGCTGGCCTACGCCGGGATTGCCCAAGCGGGCTACGCACTGATCGCCATCGCCTTGCCGATGGCACCGCTCGCGGTCTTCTTCGGATCCACCTACGCTCTGGCGGCCACAGGGACGTTTCTCGCGGCAGCCGCCTTCGCGCGGATCCGCCCTGAATGGGACGGGAGCGTTGCCGGGCTCGCGGGCCTCGGACGCCGCGCGCCGTTGCTCAGCGGCGCGGTGGCGGTCTTGCTGCTCTCACTGGCTGGACTGCCGCCGTTTCTCGGCTTCTGGGCGAAACTCATCGTGTTCGCCACCGCCATGACTGCGGCGTTCGGCGGCGCGCCAGGCGGTTCCGCGTACTCGTGGGCACTCGGTGGCGCGGTCGCCGTGGGTATCCTCGGATCGGTGATCTCTTTGGGCTACTACGGATCGATACTGCGCAGCCTCTACTTCGACAGCTACGACGAGTCGACTGACGAGGATGCCGGCGTGAGTCGCTCAGGAGGCAGTGCGACGGTTGTCGTCGTCGTGCTTGCGATCCTAGTAGTCGTATTGAGTGTGCTTCCGCTCGTATTCGGGCCGACGGCCGTGTTTGAGTTGTTCATCGCGAGCTAGATCCCTTAGTAGCTGGTGAGCGGGCTGAAGCGTACCTGCATACGGGCTTGCACCCCCAGATGGCTGGTGCTACGATTCCTCTTGAGTTGCATGCGAATGCAACCCCTTACCCCTGAGCCTCAAGGTGCCGGCCTTGGGGCTCCCCCTTTTCTCGGGCCGCTTCTTCGGGCGCATTTCACAGCCGTGGCCGCGGTACGACCTGCGCGATGTGATGAGGGTCACAGCCTGCTCGAAACCGCCACACCCAGATCGTTCAGTTGGCTGGCAAGTCGGCCGATACTGAGGTCATGATGATCTCAAAGGAACAAGCCCACGCAGCAGCCGAACAACTCCGAGCGACGGGGTCGGGAATCGACCTGCCACCCATCGGTCGAAGTCTCACCCGAGGTCTTGGCGGCCGCCTTCGCCGTCGTGGAGAGCACTCCCGACACCAGCCCCCGGCGCCTGGCCGAAGCCCATCACTTCCTCGAGTCTGACAGCACCGACTCCCGGGCTGTCGCCTCCATGATGATTCAGCGAATCATCTCGGATTCGCTGCGCTAGGGGAATCTGCGCTGGTACAAGCGGGACCGCTCGACGCATAATCACAGTACGTTGCGTCGACTTGCGGAGGTCCTGAGTGAAGAGCAGCCCTGGTCGCACAATCCTCATCATCCTGATGGACGTACTGATCGCGTGTCGCGATTGCGGTCACGATCAGACTCGGTGTCGAGTTCTTCGGTCAGCTGGCCGCCCAGGACTGGGGCAAGGCCGTCATCGCCTTCACCGAGCCGCTGATCATCCCGTTCGGGTATCAAGGACATCAAGACGCCGTACGGCGGCATCTTCGAAGTGGACGCCGCACTCACGATCGGCGTGTTCCTGATCGTCGAATGGGTGCTCTCCGGCATTCGCGAACGCGTCTAACCTGCACTGATGCCGATAGCGAGGCGTGAGAGCGCGAAAGGGGGCTGGATGAACGGCGAGAACGAACGCATGGGCGAGGTCTTGGTGCGCATCGGCCTGATCACCGCCGATGAACTCGCCGACGGGCTGCTCGCCCAAGTGAGTTCCGGTGGTCGTCTCGGCGATGTGCTCGTTCGAAGCCGCGTCGTGACAGAGGACCAGATCGCCGAGGCACTCGCCGAGCAGAAGAACCTCAAGCACGTCTTCCTGACGTCGGCGATGATCGACAGCGATGCGGCGAACCTCCTACCTGCGAGGTTCCTGCAACGTAAGTCAATCATTCCGATCGGTTTCGAGGACGGTCGGCTGGTACTCGCGATGTCGGACCCACTCGACGTCGAGGCCATCGACGAGACCGAGATGATCACCGGGTACCGCGTGACGCCCGTCGTGGCGACTGCCAGCCAGATCACACGCGCGATTGAGAAGAACGTCATCGGAACTCACGTGCTTCATCAGCTCGAAGCGGATTTTGCGACCACGACCAGTGCGGACATAGCCACGGCCTTCTCAGGGACCGAACGGGACGTCCCTGTCGTCCGAATCGTGAACCAGATTCTCCGAGACGCCGTTCGGGAGGGTGCGAGCGACGTCCATTTCGAGCCTGACGACGTCGGCGTGCGAGTGCGTCTGCGCGTCGACGGTGTCCTGCGCGAGGTGGCGTCACTGCCAAAGGGCTCGCAAGCCGGACTGGTGAGCCGCATCAAGATCATGGCCGAGATGGACATCTCGGAGCGTCGGCGGCCCCAGGACGGACGCATCGCGTTCAGCACGCCGGTCGGAACCGTCGACCTGCGGGTGGCTTCGATTCCGACCGCCGCGGGTGAGGGCGTGGTCATCCGAATCCTGTATCGCGGCATCGTCGTCAGCTCGATGGACGGCCTGGGCATGTCCGCCCGTGACCGCTGCGGCGTTCGACCGGATGCTGGCCAAGCCGTACGGTGCGGTGCTCCTCGCCGGCCCAACCGGGCTCGGGCAAGACCACGACGCTCTACACCGCCCTCGCGCAGATCAACAGCATCCAGCGCAAGTTCGTCACGATCGAAGACCCGATCGAGTACACGATTCCCGGGATCACCCAGATCGCCGTCAACCACAAGGCGGGCCTGACCTTCGCAAGTGGCCTTCGGTCCGTGCTCCGCTTCGATCCCGACGTCGTGATGGTGGGTGAGATCCGGGACGCCGAGACCGCGGCGATCGCTGCCCGAGCGGCTCTGACGGGGCACTACGTGCTGTCGTCCATCCACACCAACGACGCACCGGCCGCTCTCGCACGGCTCAATGAGATGGGCGTCGAGCCCTACATCACGTCGTCGGCGTTGCTCGGGGTCGTCGCGCAACGGCTCGTACGCGTCCTGTGTCCGTCGTGCAAGGACGTGAAGGAGACCTCGATCGAGGCGCTCGTCGCCGCCGGCTTCACTCGAGAAGGAGCGCCGACGGTGGTGACGTACGGAGCCGTCGGGTGCAACACCTGCCACAACACGGGGTACATCGGGAGAATGGGCGTGTTCGAGGTACTCGGAGATCGACGAGAACTTCGCCTTCCTCTACATGAAGCAACCCGCCAGCTGACATGCTGCGGGAGGCTGCCGTGAAGATGGGCATGACGACGATGCGCCAGGATGCGCTCTCCCGGGTCGCAGCAGGTACGACGAGCCTCGAAGAAGTGAACAGGGTGGTGGTCTGACGTGACGCGCTCTCCGCGTGCGATCGTGCTCGTGCTGGACAGCGTCGGGGCAGGGGAGTTGCCCGACGCTGCACTCGTACGGGGACGAGGGCAGCAACACGCTTGGCGAACACCGCCGCCGCGGCCGGGGGCCTGTCGATGCCCCACCTGGGCGCGATGGGGCTGGGCAACATCACCGGAATCCTCGGCGTGCCGGCCACGGATGCACCGACCGCTTCCTGGGGGAAGAATGCGGAGCGCTCGGCTGGCAAGGATACGACCACGGGTCACTGGGAGATGGTCGGGATGGTGCTCGAGCGTGCCTTCCCGACGTACCCTGACGGGTTTCCGCCCGACGTCATGGAGGCGTTCACGCGCGAGACGGGTCTCGGGTGGCTCGGCAACTACCCGGCGAGCGGCACCGCGATCATCCAGGAGCTCGGGCCGGAGCACGTCGAGACCGGCAAGGCGATCGTCTACACCAGCGGCGACAGCGTGTTCCAGATCGCGGCCCACGAGGACGTCATCCCGATCGACGAGCTCTACCGCATCTGCAAGATCACTCGCGAGCAGGTCGTGGTGGGCGATCACGCCGTAGGTCGAGTCATCGCTCGACCCTTCATCGGCCCCAACGCCGACGGCGATGTTCACTCGCACGCACCGCCGGCGCGACTACGCGCTCGAGCCCACCGAGCCAACAGTGCTCGACGAGCTGCTCGACGTCGGCGTCAAGAGCTACGGCATCGGCAAGATCGGCGAGATCTTCGCGTGGCGCGGCATCTGCGAGTCGCCGCATTCCGAGAACAACATGCACGGCTTCGACAACCTGGTGAAGCGTGTGGCCGACGACAGCGACAACGGTTTCGTCTTCGCCAACCTCGTCGACTTCGACATGGTGTGGGGTCATCGAAACGACGTGGAGGGCTACGCTCGCGGGCTCGAGGCGGTCGACGCCCGCATGCCGGACCTTCTCGGCGCGATGATCGAGGGCGACCTGCTCATCATCACCGCGGACCACGGGTGCGATCCGACCACCGAGTCGACTGACCACTCCCGCGAGTACACGCCGCTCATAGCGCACGTGAAGGGCGTCGACCGCGGAGTCGCCGCTCGGCGCGCGTGCGACCTTCGCCGACATCGGCGAGACGGTCGCGGACTTCTACGGGATCCCGGGCACGTGCAAGCGTGGCACGTCGTTCCTCTCGGAGGTGCGAGGCGCGTGAGTACTCAACCGACCTTCGAGGAGCTCATCGAGCGCAAGCGCGACGGGCACGAGCACACTCCCGACGAGATCGACCGCATCGTCCTCGGCTACGCGGCGGGGGAGTTCCCCGACTACCAGATGGCGGCGTGGCTCATGGCCGCCTACCTGCGCGGCCTCTCCGCCGAGGAGACCGTCGCGCTGACCGACGCCATGGTTCGCTCGGGCCGCATCGTCGACCTGTCTTCGATTCCCGGCATCAAGGTCGACAAGCACTCGACCGGCGGCGTCGCGGACACCACCACGCTCGTGCTCGCGCCGCTCGTCGCCGCGTGCGGCGTGCCCGTCGCGAAGATGAGCGGCAGGGGACTGGGCCACACCGGCGGCACGCTCGACAAGCTCGAGGCGATACCCGGCTTCCGCGTCGAGCTGTCCGCGGACGACTTCCTCGCTCAGGTCGCCCGCATCGGCATCGCCGTGATCGCGCAGTCGCCCGACATCGACCCGGCTGACAAGAAGATGTACGCGCTTGCGCGACGTCACGGGCACGGTCCCGTCGATTCCGCTCATCGTCGGCTCGATCATCAGCAAGAAGGTCGCGGGCGGTGCCGATGCCATCGTGCTCGACGTCAAGGTCGGCTCGGGCGCGTTCATGAAGACCGAGGCTGACGCGCGCCTGCTCGCACACGAGCTCACACGCGTGGGCGAGGCGCTCGGTCAGCGCGTCGAGTGCCTGCTGACCGACATGGACCAGCCGCTCGGCATGGCGGTCGGCAACGCCCTCGAAGTCGTCGAGGCGATCGAGACGCTCGGCGGCGACGGCCCCGAGGCGCTCACCGAGCTGTGCCTGGTCTTCGGTGCGCGCATGCTCGTCCTCGCCGAGAAGGCCGACGACGAGGCCGAGGCGCGTGCGATGCTGCATCAAGCCATCTCATCGGGCGCGGCACTCGCGAAGTTCGCCGAGTGGGTCGAGGCGCAGGGCGGCGATCCGCGGGTCGCTCACGACCTGTCGCTCCTTCCGCGTTCGCGCGTGCGTCGCGCGAGGTCGTGGCGGACGCCGCGGGGTTCGTCGAGCGATTCGATGCCGAGGGCGTGGGTCGCGCGGCGATGCTGCTTGGGTGCAGGCCGCGCGCACGTCGACGACGTCATCGACCCTGGAGCCGGCCTGCTGCTCGCCGTGCGCGTGGGCGACCGTGTCGAACCCGGGCACGCTGCTGTGCACGATGTACGCGGCTTCCGACGATCTGCTCGATGCTGGTGAGGAGCGGTTCCGTCGGGCGGTGCACTTCTCCGACGTTCGACGTGGAGGCGCCCCGCTCTGTTTCACCAGCTCTAGCCGCCGAGCGCGGTGCTCCCCGATTCCTCCACGACCCTCGGCTATACTGTCGCGAATTGTACGCAGCCACGTTGTCTGCGAAGGTCTTCTGCATGCCCGAGCAGCGCCGTATCGACCCCCGTTGGATCGTTCTTGGCGTCATCGGCGCGGCCGTTGTCGCGCTCAACTACCAGAGCTTCGACGTGCTGGGGTACGGCGCAGATCTTCATGCGCTTCGCAGTGCTCTTCCCGGCGATCATCCTGCACGAGATCTCGCACGGGTACGTGGCGTACTTGCTCGGCGATCCGACCGCCAAGCGCGCAGGGCGCCTCACGCTCAACCCGATCGCGCACATCGATCCCATCGGCACCGTGGTCATGCCGCTGGCGCTGCTCTTCCTCTCCGGAGGCGCGTTCTTCTTCGGCTACGCCAAGCCGGTCCCGTTCAACCCGCGCAACTTCAAGGACGAACGCACGGGCATGCTGCTGACGGGCATCGCGGGTCCGGTCACCAACATCGTGCTGGCGATCGTGTTCGGCTTTGCGATCGCGCTTCTTCCCGGTGCCGGGCGGCGCGTGGAACCCGGGCAGCTTCGATTCCATCGGGGCGTTCCTGCTCTACTTCGCCTACGCGAACCTCGTTCTGGCCTTCTTCAACCTCGTGCCGATCCCGCCGCTGGACGGCTCGCGAGTGCTGCAGTGGATCCTTCCTGACAGCCTGCGCGATGCCTACCACTCGCTCGAGCGGTTCGGGTTCATCATCCTCATCGCGCTGACCTGGTTCGTCCCGGGCATCTTCAACGCGTACCTGGCGATGACGGTGATTCCGATCTTCTCGGCGATCACGGGGGTCGCGATAGGGGTTTCTCCGGTTCCGCCGGCGTTCGCTGCGGTATCATGCTGAAGCACTCATTCGACCGTATCGGCGAGGAGAACTCCCCAGCATGACTTCGAAGAAGCGCACGCTCACCGGCTACCGCCCGACCGGCAAGCTCCACATCGGTCACTGGTTCGGGAACCTGCAGAACATGCTCGAGCTCCAGCACGACTACGACGCCTACTACTTCATCGCCGACTTCCACGCGCTCACGACCCACTGGGCCGATCCGAGCGACGTGCGCGCGAGCACCGAAGAGATGGTGCTGGACTGGTGCGCCGCCGGGCTCGATCCCGAGGTCTGCACCATCTACCGCCAGTCCGACGTCCCCGAGGTCGCCGAACTCAACCTCTTCTTCTCGATGGTCACGCCGATGTCGTGGCTCGAGCGCGTCCCCAGCTACAAGGAGCAGCGCGAGCAGGTCACCGACAAGGACCTCGGCAACGCCGGCTTCTTCCTCTACCCGCTGCTCCAGGCCGCCGACATCACCATCGTGCGCGCCGACAACGTGCCGGTGGGCGAGGACCAGCTGCCGCACCTCGAGCTGACCCGCGAGGTCGTACGCCGCTTCAACAACGCCTACGGCGAGTATCTCGTCGAGCCCAAGGCGATCATCGCCGAAGTACGGCGCGCGCGTGCCGGGCACCGACGGTCGCAAGATGTCGAAGAGCTACGGCAACGCGATCTACATCAGCGACACGCCCGACGAGATGCGCAAGAAGGTCATGTCGTTCGTCACCGACCCGCAGCGCAAGCTCAAGACCGATCCGGGCGACCCCGACATCTGCCCGCTGCATCAGGTCCACAAGCTGTTCGCCCCCGCCGATGAGATCGCCGAGTGGGACCGCTGCTGCCGCACGGCCGAGTGCGGCTGCGTCGCGCACAAGAAGAAGCTCGCCGACGACCTCGAGGCGTACTTCGCGCCGTTCCAGACCAAGCGAGCCGAGCTCGCCGCGATTCCGAACTACGCGTGGGACGTCCTCGCGAAGGGCGCCGAGAAGGCCCGGCCCGGTGACCGGCGAAGTCGTCGCCACCTGCCGCGAGCTCGTCGGCATCGACGCGCGCACCGAGCTGTCGGCCGGTATCGAGCCGCGCGACCCCAACGCCATCCGCGACGAGTCCGCCCCGAGCTACCTCGACGGCGAGTAGGCGCGGGGCAACCGTGGCCGGCTACACCGTAAAGACAGACATCTTCGAGGGGCCCTTCGACCTTCTGCTGCACCTCGTCTCGCGGCAGAAGCTCGACGTTTCCGCGATCTCGGTGTCCGACGTGGCCGACCAGTACCTTGCCTACATCGACCGCATGAGCGACCTCGATCTCGACATCGCCAGCGACTTCCTTCTGGTCGCTGCGACACTGCTCGAGATCAAGGCGTCTTCGCTGCTGCCGAAAGAAGAGCAGTACTTCGGCGACGAACTCGACGACCTCTCTCCCGACGAGGCCCGCGACATCCTGGTGGCCCGGCTTCTCGCCTACAAGCAGTTCAAGAACGCTGCTGCCGAGATCGCCGCGCGCATGGAGGCCGAGGACCGGATGCACCCGCGCCAGGCGGGGCTGGAGCGCGACTTCCTCACGCTCATGCCTGACTACCTCGAGGGCGTCACGCTTCGCGGTCTCGCGGTCATCTGCGCCGACCTGCTGCACCGGCGCGAGATATTCCTGCTCGAGGCCGAGCACGTCGCCTCGATGCCGATCTCGCTCGAGCTGCACGCCGAGAGCGTCCACCGACAGCTCGCGCGCCGGGGGACGGTGCGTTTCAGCGAAATCGTAGCCGCCAACGCGACGCCCGAAGTCGTTGTCGTTACGCTGCTGGCGATTCTCGAACTCTACAAGCGCGGATTCGCCGACATCACGCAAGACCAGATCTTCGGCGACATCGTGATCACCCACATCGACGACGAAGAGGCCGCGCGTCGCGGTCTCCCTGAGGACCGGGAGCAGTAGCCATGACCGTCGACCAGAACCTCCGCGGATCGCTCGAAGCGCTGCTGTTCGTCTCCGACGAGCCCGTCTCGGCAGTGCGGCTCGCAAAGGTGCTCGACGCTTCGCCGCCGAGATCGACACCGCACTCGCCAACATCGCCGAGGAGTACCGCGAGGCCGAGCGCGGCTTCCAGCTGCGCGAGGTGGCGGGTGGGTGGCGCTTCTACACGCACCCGGCCTACCACGACGTCATCGAGAGCTACGTCCTGTCGTGGGACACGCGGCGGCTGTCGCAGGCGGCGCTCGAAGCGCTCGCCGTCGTCGCGTACCACCAGCCCGTGACCCGCAACGGCATCAACGCCGTTCGTGGCGTCAACAGCGAGGGCGTCGTCGCGTCGCTGGTCGAGAAGGGCCTCGTGCGCGAGGTCGGCCGAGACAAGAATGCGGGCAACGCGATCCTGTACGGCACCACGCCGCAACTTCCTCGAGAAGTTCGGCCTCAAGGACCTCGGCGAACTGCCGCCGATCGAGGAGTTCGCACCCGACTCCGACACCGAGCGCGCCATTCGTGATCGGCTCTCCACCGGCGACGGGCCGGTGTTCGGCGCCGAAGACGCCGGCCGACGACGACGTCGAGCTGGTCGACTGACCCGATGACCTCCTCCTCCAGCGACCGTCGTGAGACAGGACGCACTCCCGCCGACATGGACGGCGAGCGTGTCGTTCCCATGCGCCTCCAGAAGTTCCTCGCGCGCGCCGGCGCGGCGTCTCGGCGGGGCAGCGAAGACCTCATGACCGCCGGCCGCGTCGCCGTCAACGGTGTTGTCGCGACCGAGCTCGGCACCAAGGTCGACCCGCTCGTCGACACGGTCACGCTCGACGGCATGCCGGTCTCCATCGCCGATGAGCCCGTCTACATCGCGTTCAACAAGCCGGCCGGTGTCGTCACGACCATGAGCGACCCGCAGGGGCGTCCGACCGTCGCCACGTTCGTGCCGGTCAAGGAGCACCCGGGCCTCTTTCCGGTCGGGCGTCTCGACTTCGACACGACCGGCCTTCTCCTCTTCACCACCGACGGCGAGATCGCGCATCGCCTGCTGCATCCGAGCCGCCACGTCGAGAAGGTCTACCGTGCGCTGATCGACGGCCGAGCGATGGAGGCCGAGCTCGACCGCTTGCGCGACGGCATCGCGCTGGACGACGGGCTCACGGCCCCCGCGCGCGTCAAGAGCCTGCGCTCGTCGGGCACCACGACGTACGTCGAGATCGCCATCCGAGAAGGCCGCAAGCGGCAGGTCCGGCGCATGTTCTCCAAGATCCGTCACCCCGTGCTCGAGCTGCACCGCGTGACGTTCGGCCCCGTCAGTGTCGACGGTCTGAGCCGGGCCGCCTGGCGCCATCTCACCGCCGACGAAGTCTCCGCCCTGCGCGAGGCCGTGGGCATGACCGGCATGGAGGTGCGCTGATGGCTCTCGTCGTCATCACCGGGGGAGCGCGCAGCGGCAAGTCGGGCGCGGCTCAGCGGCTCGCGTTGTCTCGGCACGCGCAAGGGCCAGCCGGTCGTCGTCGCGGTGTTCGCCTCCGAGTCCGATGCCGAGATGACCGACCGCATCGCCCGTCACCGATGCCGACCGGGCGCAACGGATTCAGCGTGATAGAAGCGACCGGCTCGGCGGGTTGGCTCGACGAGGTGCCGCTCGGCTCGCTGCTCGCTGGTCGACTGTCTCGGGACGTGCTTGGGACTGGCGCATGCTGGAGGCCTGGGACGACACCGCTACGCGGTGACACGGCCATGACTGACGCTGAGGAGCTGCCGCTGCGGGTGTGCGGCGGCAGTTCGAGACTCGTAGCGCCGCCCTGGTGGACGCCTTGGCCGCGCGCGCGGGGGACACCATCGTCGTCACCAACGAAGTCGGGTCGGGTGTGGTGCCGTCGTTCGCCACCGGACGCGTCTTCCGCGATGAGCTCGGCCGCGCGAACGCCGCGCTCATCGGGACTCGCCGACGCCGCGTATCTGGCTGTCGGCGGCCGCCTGCTCGACCTCGCAGCGCTCCCGCGCGACGTCGCGTGGCCCGAAGACTGATTCGAACAGGAGACTCCCGTACATGGCGCAAGAATCGACGTACGAAGACCAGCTCGCTGCCGTCATCTACTCGGTCACTCCCACCGAACCGGCGTTGGAGGCTGCGGCCTGGGAACGTCTCGACAGCCTGACGAAGCCACCGCGGTCGCTCGGACGCCTTGAGTCGATCGGCGGCCCAACTCGCGCGTATCCAGGGCACCGTGCTGCCGACGGTCGGCTGCAAAGCGCATTCTTCTGATGGCCGGAGATCACGGGGTGGTCGCAGAGGGCGTTTCGCCGTACCCGCAAGACGTCACGTGGCAGATGGTGGCCAACTTCGCTTCAGGCGGGGCGGCAATCAATCAGATTGCGCGCTCAGTGGGAGCGAGTGTCGAGGTCTACGATGTCGGAGTCGCACGCGACCTCAGCTGAGCTTCCGAGGCATCCGCCACGCCAACGTCTGCCACGGGACAGAGAACATGGCTCTCGGTCCGGCGATGACACGCGAGACCTGCTGCCGTGCCATTCTCGTCGGCGTCGAGGCTGCGCGGGAAGCCGCCGAGCAGGGCGTCACACTGCTTGGCACCGGGGAGATGGGCATCGGCAACACCACCGCGGCGGCGGCGCCTCACCGCAGCGTACACGGGTGCCCCTGTCGAGCTCGTGGTCGGTCGGGGAACCGGGTTGGACGACGATGGTGTGGCTCACAAGACGCAGGTCGTTCGCACCGCGCTCGAGGTCAACTCCGTCCAAGCGACCTCGATGCGCTCGGCATTCTCGTCGGCAGTCGGTGGTCTGGAGATCGCCGCGCTGGCCGGAGTCATCATCGGTGCCGCCGAGCAGGGCGTCGCAGTCGTCTCCGACGGGTTCATCTCCGGAGCGGCGACACTGGCCGCCCTCGCGCTGTGCCCGGTCTCGCGCGAGTACGTGCTGCCCTCGCACCTCTCGGTGGAACCGGGTCACCGGGTACTCCTCGACTTCATGGGCCTCACTCCCGTGTTCGACCTCGACATGCGCCTTGGCGAGGGAACGGGTGCCGCGCTCGCGATGGGGGTTATCGACGCGAGCTTGCGCGATGATGTCGGGTATGGCGACGTTCGCAGAGGCCGGCGTCGCCGAGGCGGGGGAGTAGCCCCGCATGGAACGCCAGCATCCCATCCGAGACGCCGCCCTGGCGCTGTCGCTTCTCAGCGTCGTTCCAGTGCGCGTTCTGTGGCCCGAGGATGGCCGCACTCAAGTCGCGGCTGGTTCCCTGCCATTGGCGGGCTGATCGGCCTCGCGGGCTACACCGTGGTCAAGTTCGCCGAGACACTCGGGGTGGTGCACCGCGCTCCGTACGTTGTGGGTGCGACGGTCATCGTACTCTGGGCGCTTCTCACTCGCATGCTGCACTGGGACGGGCTCGCCGACGTCGCAGACGGCTACTGGGGTTCTTCCGATCCCGAACGGCGCTTGGAGATCATGTCCGACAGCCATACCGGTGCGTTCGGTGCGACAGCGGTCGCGCTCGTCGCGGTTCTTGAGATTGCAGCCCTAGGGACGTTTCTGGAGTATCACCAGTATCCGGTCTTCGCGGTGCCGGTCTTCGCGCGTCTCGCCGCCACTGCGGCTGCATGGCTCGGCAAACCGGCCCGCCCTGGCGGCCTTGGCTCGCTCTGTCATCGGTCGCCCGTCAGCACTCGGGGTGGTGGTCTGTGGCGCTGACGGTGTCTACCGCTGCGTACACGTTGTGGCGAGCGTATGAGTTCTCTGGCCTTGGGCTCGCAGCCTTGGGAGTCGTACTGGCCCTTGGCGTGCCTCACGTCCTCGCGCTCAGGTTTCGGCGGTGTGACCGGCGACGTCATGGGGGCAAGCGTGCTGCTCACCGAGACGCTCCTGTTCGTTGCGATCGCGCTGGATGGCGTAGCCATGTCCGAGACACACATCCTCATCGTTCGCCATCCCGAGACCGAAGCGAACATCAACGGTCGGTTCGTCGGGACAAGGCGAGTCTCCCTACACGGCCCTCGGGCGGATCCAGGCTCGCCGGCTCCCGAAGAAGATCGCCCGCTTCGAGCCCGACGCCATCTGGACCTCACCGCTACTGCGCGCGTGTGTCGTGGCACGAGCGTGCTGCGCGCATCTCCGGCCGACCGCTTCACGTCGAACCGCGACTCATCGAGCTCGACTTCGGTCAGGCACACGCCCTGACGTGGGAAGAGATCGCCGAGGCCGAACATCCCGTTCAACTACCGGTCCGCCGATGAACCCGTCGCGCCCGGCGGAGAGTCGCGCAACGAACTCCAGGCTCGTGTGGGTGCGGTGGTCGACGAGGTGCACGCCACGGGTGGTCGGCACGTCTTCGTCTGCCACGCGGGCGTCATGCGCGCAGCACTTGCCCGCGTGCTCGGCTTGACCGGAGACCAGCTGTGGTCGTTCTCCATCAAGAACGCCCAGCTCGCCTACGTACGCATCGTCGGGGACCACGGCGATGCTGGAGGAGTACCGGCAGGGCTAGAACCGGTTGCCCCACACGGCCTCACCTGCGACAATCGTCCGCACCACCAGCGCGCCCGTCCCAGGCGCCTGCGGAAAGGCCTGCATGGACTTCGATGCGCTCATACGACCGGAACTGGCGCCGATGGTGCCGTACGCTCCCGGCCTGCGCGCGAGCGAAGTCCGCGAGAAGTCGGGCGTCGACGCCATCCGCAAGCTCTCCAGCAACGAGAACCCGTACGGCCCGTTCCCCGTTGCGACTCGGGCGATGGCGGCGGTTCTCCCCAGGCTCAACGTCTACTGCGACGGTTCGGTTCGCGCCCTTCGTGGCCGCTTGGCCGAGCATCTCCACGTCAGCGCCGACAACATCGCGGTCACCAACGGCAGCAACGAGCTGCTTCGCGTCATCGCACAGACCGTGCTGCGTCCTGGTGACGAGTGCGTCTTCGCATGGCCGAGTTTCGTGGTCTACCCGATGGTCACGCAGCTCATGGGGGCCACGGCCGTCAAGGTTCCGCTGACCGACGACCTCGTCCACGACCTCGATGCGATGCTCGCAGCCATCACCGAGAACACGCGCCTGCTGTTCCTGTGCAACCCGAACAACCCCACTGGCACCATCTACACCCGCGAGGCGTTCGACGACTTCATCGCGAAGGTGCCCGACCACGTTCTCGTCGTCATCGACGAGGCGTACTTCGAGTACGTCATGAATGGCGACTACCCCAACGGCCTCGACTACTTCGAGCCTGACGGCCGCATCTGCGTTCTGCGAACCTTCTCCAAGATCTACTCGCTCGCAGGTGCCCGGGTCGGCTACGGCGTCTTGCCGAGCGCGATGGTCTCGGCGGTCAACAAGGTCCGCGAGCCCTTCAACGTCAACACCGTCGCCCAGGTGGGCGCGTTCTACTCGCTCTCCGACACGGCAGAGGTCGACCGCCGTCGCCGAGAGAACCAGGAACAGAAGACGTACCTGTATTCGTGCTTCGACCGGCTCGGCATCGGATACGTGCCGTCGGAAACGAACTTCGTCTGGATGAAGACGGAGAAGCCGGTCGAAGTCTTCGAGGCGCTCCTTGCCGAGGGGATCATCGTGCGCGATTTCGGCACCGCTCCTGCGCTCCGGATCGGTGTTGGCACACCCGAGGACACCGACGCCACCATCGCCGCCATCGAGGCGGCCGTCGCCGCGCTGGGCTCGCTCTAACTGTGCCGCCCGGCCCGCGACGGGGAACAACCCGCTACGGACCGAGAATGCGACCAAGAGGAGCACCACCATGCTGGTAGTCATGAGGGACCATGCGTCCCAGGAAACCATCGACCACGTCGTCGACATCCTTCACGAGCACGGTGCCGAGGCCCATCTCTCCCAAGGTGAGGTCAAGACCATCATCGGCGTGGTGGGCGAGCGTGAGGTCGTCTACGCCCTCGACCTCGAGGGATTGCCGGGCGTCGAGGAAGTCATCCGCGTCCTCAAGCCCTACAAGCTCGTCACTCGCGATTTCCAGCCCGAAGACACGGTCATCACAGTCGGTCGGTCGTCGGTCGGCGGGGGAGCGTTCGCCGTCATGGCCGGCCCCTGCTCGATCGAGTCCGAAGCGCAGATGATGTCGGTCGCAGCCGGAGCTGCGGCGGCTGGCGCGACCATGATCCGCGGTGGTGCATTCAAGCCGCGAACGAGCCCCTACGTGTTCCAGGGCATGGGACTTGAAGGCCTCAAGCTGCTGCGGGCCGCCGGAGACTCCGTGGACCTGCCCGTCGTCACCGAGGTGCTCGACGTTCGCGATGCCGAGACGGTCGCCGAGTGGGCCGACGTCCTTCAGGTCGGCGCCCGCAACATGGCCAACTTCATGATGCTCGAGGAGCTCGGCAAGATGCGTCGGCCCGTTCTGCTCAAGCGCGGGATGGCGGCGACCATCGAAGAGACGCTTTCGGCGGCGGAGTACCTGCTCAAGGGCGGTAACCGCGACATCATGATCTGCGAGCGCGGCATCCGCACCTTCGAGACCTACACGCGCAACACGCTGGATCTCGCTGCGGTCGCTGCGTTCAAGATGCTCACGCATCTGCCGGTGATTGCCGACCCCTCGCATGCGACCGGGCGACGCGACTTGGTCGCGCCCATGTCCCGCGCTGCGGTCACTGCGGGTGCCGACGGCCTCATGGTCGAGGTGCACCCCGATCCCGAGCGCGCCAAGTGCGACGGGCCGCAGTCGCTGACCCCCGGGGACTTCTCGGCGATGATGGCCGGGGTCATGCCGCTTGTCGACCTCGAAGGTAAGCGGCTGGGAGTTGAGAAGGCGTGAGCGCACCCGGCGGGTTCGAACGAATCGCGATCGTCGGCGTCGGTCTGATAGGCGGATCGATGGCGGCCTCGCTGATGCGGCTGCCCGGCGGTCCCATCGTCGTCGGCATCGACACTGACGTCGCCGCGCTCGAGTACGCCGTTGAGCACGGCATCATCGAGTGAGGGCGCGTTCGACCGACAGTGAGACGGCTCGGACATGGCTCGGCGCGGATGGCGTGGACCTCGTAGTGATCGCGACGCCGGCACGGTTTGCGGCGGGCTGGCTGGAGCATCTCGGCGCGAGCGGCTACCGCGGCATCGTGACCGACGTCGCATCGACCAAGGCGGGCGTGCTGGCGGCGGCCGGTAGCGCTCTCGCCGACCCCTCGCGCTTCGTGGGCGGCCATCCCATGGCGGGTAGCGAACGCAGTGGCATCACGGCCGCGCGGGCCGACCTCTTCGACGGCGCCTACTGGCTCCTGACGCCCACGCACGACAGCGATCCCGACGTCTTCTCGGCGGTTCATGCACTGGTGAGCGCGGTCGGTGCGCGCGTCATATCGGTCGACGCCGAGGCGCACGACGAGGCGGTGGCTATCGTCAGCCACGTGCCGCACGTCGCCGCAGCCGCGCTCGTCGACCTCGCGGCCGCCCACTCGGGTGAGCGCGGTGAGCTCATGCGGCTGGCGGCCGGTGGCTTCAAGGACACCACGCGCATCGCGGCCGGTAGCTCTGACCTGTGGACCGGGCATCTGTCTCGATAACGCCGACGCGCTGGCCGAGGGGCTCGAGGAGCTGCGCGAGCGACTCGGCGGCTTCGAGGCCCTCGTGCGCTCGCGCGACGCCGAATCGATTCGCGCTTGGCTCGAGGGCGCTGCGGAGGTGCGTCGCTCGCTGCCGGCTCAGTGGGTGCCGGCGACGGCGCAGCTCACCGAGCTCAGCGTCCCGATGCTCGACCGGCCGGGCGTCGTCGCCGAGATCACCGGTGCGGTATCCAGGGCCGGCTGCAACATCGAAGGCATCGACATCGACCACGAGACCGAGGACTCCGCCGTGCTCGTGCTCGTTCTCACCGACGAGGGCGATCAGGGCTCGCTCGTCGCGGATCTTGAGGGCCGTGGGTACGAACCACGTGTTACTCCACTGAGCGAAGCGGGAGAGGACGCATGACGAGAAGTTTCGGGCCTGGATCGCCACCACTGACCGGCGACGTCCACCTGCCTGGCGACAAGTCGCTGTCGCATCGCGCCGTGCTCTTCTCGGCGATGGCCGAAGGCACGACCGAACTGCATGGCGTGCTTGATTCGGCTGACGTCCGATCGAGCATCGAAGCGGTCCGCGCACTTGGCGCGCACGTCGAGCTGTCGAAGCACGAGGACGGCTCGCTCGCGGGCACGATTCGCGGCTGGGGAGGCCGAGGCCCACGCACTCCTCACGCGCCGATCGACTGCGGCAACAGCGGCACCACAGTACGGCTTCTCATGGGCGTGCTCGCGGGATGGCCGGTACAGGCAACGCTCACGGGTGACGAGTCGCTCTCGCAGCGCCCCATGCGCCGAGTGACCGACCCGCTCTCCCGGATGGGCGTCGAGTTCGACACGGCCGAGAGTGGTTGCCTGCCCATCACCATGCGCCGGTGCGCCGCTCCGACGGCGCTGGACTACGTCTCTCCCGTCGCTTCTGCGCAGGTCAAGAGTGCGATTCTGCTCGCGGGCCTCAGGGCCAACGGCACGCACACGGGTCACAGAACCCGCCCTTTCGCGGGACCACACCGAACGGCTCCTGCCTGCTTTTGGCGTCGCTGTCGACGTAGATCCGGATCGCATCTCGGCTGCGATCGACGGTCCCGTACTCCTTCGCTCACCCGGTCACGTCGCGGTTCCTCGCGACGCGTCGAGTGCCGCGTTCATCACCGCTGCCGCGCTGCTCGTTCCGGGCAGCCACGTGCGCATCCCCGGCGTGTCGCTCAACAAGACGCGCACAGGGTTCCTGTCAGTTCTCGAACGAATGGGCGCTCACGTCCACGTGGTGCCTTTCCCCGAGGCCGGCAACGAACGCGTTGGCGAGATCGACGTACGCTTCTCGCCCTCTATGTCCGGCACCACGGTGACAGCCGATGAGGTGCCGTCCCTGGTCGACGAGATTCCGATACTCGCTCTCGTCGCCTCCCAGATCGCGGGGGAGACACGCTTCGAAAGCGTCGGCGAGCTCCGCGTCAAGGAGTCTGACCGCTTCACGGCGATCGTTGAGGGGCTGACCGCCCTTGGGGCAGCAGCGCGTGCCGAGGGTGAGACGCTTGTGGTTCAGGGCAGCGCCGCACTTGGTGGAGCAAGCCTCGATTCGCTCGGCGACCATCGGCTCGCGATGACGTGGGCGATAGCCGGTCTCGTGGCAGGCGACACGGTTCACGTGGAGCGGTTCGACTCGGTCGACGTGAGCTATCCACGGTTCGAGGAGGACCTGCGCTCCCTGCAGGCCGACGGCGGTGCCAACCCTCACGCGTGATACGATACGCGCGCCCCGAAAGCCCTCCACGGAAGTGATTTGCGCAGAGATGATCATCGCCATTGACGGCCCTGCGGGATCCGGCAAGTCGACTGTCGCCAAGCTCGTTGCGCGTCGGTTGGGCTTCCACTATCTGGACACCGGTGCCATGTATCGCGCCGTCGCGGTTCGAGTGCTGTCCATCGGAGCTTCCCTGGCCGATGAGGACGCCGTGGCAGGCTGTTGCGGCCGCTGACGAGATAGCCTTCGGCCATGAGCCGGGGGAGCCGCTGCCCAGCCTCATCTCCATCGCAGGAATCGACGTCACCGCAGCGATCCGCACGCCCGAGATCGATGACGCCGTCAGCGCCGTCGCGCGGATGCCGCGGGTGCGCGAAGCGATGGTCGCCCAGCAACGTCACCTCGCCCAAGCGAGCGACATCGTCGTGGAGGGTCGCGACATCGGAACGGTCGTCTTTCCCAACGCCGAGCTCAAGGTCTACCTCACGGCCACAGCCGAGGAGCGCGCGCGTCGTCGAGCAGCCCAGCAATCGGCGGCCGGCCTCTCGGTCGATGCCGCCGGCGTTCAAGACGCGCTCGTTCGCCGCGATCTCGCGGATTCGAGTCGCGAGCATTCCCCACTCGCCGCGGCGACCGACTCCGTCGAGCTCGACACGACCGGCTTGTCGCTGGACCAGGTTGTCGAACGCATCGCAGCGCTGGCGCGGGAGCGTTCCGCGTGAGCGCGGACTTCGTTGGCAAGCCAGCCCAAGGACCTGACGCCCCGTCATGGGTGTTCGGCCGCTTGGTGCGCGCCACCGTCGCCCGACTGCTCGTCCTGCTCTACCGTGTGCGAATCGTCGGATGTCGAGAGCGCGCCCGCAACGGGTGGCTACATCCTGGCGGGCAACCACGTCAGCTACCTGGATCCAGCGCTCCTGTGGTCCGCCTCTCCCAGAGAGACTCACTTCGTCGCGAAGAGTGAGCTCTTCGACAACGCCTTTCTGGGATGGGCGCTGCCACGCGTGTGGGCGCTTCCCGATCAACCGGGCAAGCGCGGACCGCGAGGCGATCCAGCGTGCCACCGATCTTCTCAAGGCGGCGAGCCTATCGGCATGTTCCCCGAAGGCACTCGCCGCAAGCCCGGATGCGGCTGCTGGGTGAGGGACGACCTCGGGGAAGCGCACGCCGGCGTGGCGTTCATCGCCATGCGCGCCGGCGTCCCGGTCGTTCCTGTCGGCATCTCCGGTACCGACAAGGCACTGCCTCCGGGTGCCAAGCTCCCGCGATTTCCGCGCGTCACCATCAGTTCGGCCCAGCCGGTGCGGGCTCGAGGACTTCCCCGAGGGTGGGCGCAAGGAGAAGACCGCTGCCATGACCGCCGAGATCATGCGCCGCATCGCCGCAGCGCGTGACGCTGCAGCAGAGGAGTAGCCCATGCGAGTCGAAGTCGCACGCTACGCGGGTGTCTGCTACGGGGTCGAGCGCGCCCTCAAGCTCGCCGAGGAGGCCGCTGCGAGCGGCAGTGAAGTCCACACGCTCGGCCCGCTGATCCACAACCCGCAGGCAGTCGCAGCGCTGCGCGACCAGGGCGTTGTGGTCGCCACCACGCTTGACGATGCACCTGAGGGCACACTCGTCATCCGCAGCCACGGCGTCGACCCGGCGATCATCGACGCCGCCCGCGACAAGGGGCTCGACGTCATCGATGCGACGTGCCCGCACGTCAGCAAGGCGCACGAAGCCGCCGAGGAGCTCAAGCGTGGCGGCTACACCGTGGTCATCGTCGGGGAGGCCGATCACCCCGAGGTCGAGGGCATCATGGCGCACGCCGGCGGCAACGTACTCGTCGTCTCGGCGGCGGCGGAACTGCCCGAGCGGCTCCCGTCTCGAAGGGTCGGCATCGTCGTCCAGACCACGCAGTCGCTCTCGCGACTCAACGAGGTCGTGACGGCCATCATGGAGCGGGCCAGCGAGGTACGCGTCTTCAACACCATCTGCTCGGCCACGGGCAAGCGCCAGCAGTCGGCCGAGGAACTCGCCGAGAACGTCGACGTCATGGTCGTCGTCGGCGGACACAACTCGGGCAACACCACGCGCCTCGCCGAGATATGCCTCTCGGTCAACACGCGCGTCCACCACGTCGAGACCGCCGAGGAACTGGACGCGAGCTGGTTCGAGGGCGCCCAGAGCGTCGGCGTCACGGCGGGTGCATCCACGCCCGACGAGCAGATGCAGGGCGTCATCCGAGCCATCGAAGCGATGGAGTGAGCGCCGTGACCCCACGGGCCGACTACGGGGGTCACGTGCCTGCGGTCTCAGGCGGGGGCACCATCGGCGCGATCGCCCCGGGCAGTCCCGCAGAGCGTTCAGGTCTCCGCCCCGGCGATGTCGTGACGGAAGTCGACGGCCAGCCCCTGCGAGACGTCATCGACTGGCAGTGGCTCACAGACGACGATTCGGCGACGCTCGCGGTAGTCAGGCACGGCTGTGACGCCGACCGGTTCGAGCTGACGCGCGCGAACGGGGAGACGTGGGGCCTCTCCTTCACCGAAACCGTGTTCGATGGCGTGCGCACCTGCCGTAACCGCTGCTCGTTCTGCTTCATGGCGCAGCTGCCGAAGGGACTTCGCCGCGCGCTCTACCTGCGCGACGATGACTACCGCCTGTCCTTCCTGCAGGGCAACTTCGTCACGCTCACGAACCTGAGCGACGAGGACGTCGACCGGATCATCGAGCAGAACCTTTCCCCGCTCTACGTGTCGCTGCACGCGGTCGACCCACGGGTTCGTCAGGAACTGATCTGTGCGCGCGAGGACCGCGCGTTGGAGCGGCTCGACTCCTTGCTCCGAGGCCGGCATCGACGTGCACATCCAGATCGTGCTCGTTCCGGGAGTCAACGACGGGAGCAGCTCGAGCGGTCGCTGACGTGGCTGGCCGAGCGCGAAGGTATTGTCAGTGTCGGCATCGTGCCTCTGGGCTACACGGCGCACCAGGAGCGCTTCCCGGGCAGCTACGAGTCGCCGTCCGCCGCCGCGGCCGTCATCGCGCAGATCGAGCCGTGGCAGCGCGCGTTCAGGCAGCGTGACGATGTCACCTGGGTCCACCTGGCTGATGAGTTCTACCTCAACGCGCGTGCGCAGGTACCCGCTGCCGAGTTCTACGACGGATTTCCGCAGTACGAGAACGGCATCGGCCTCGTGCGTGACTGGCTCGACGGCGTCGCAGTCACTCCACGATCAGTTGGCCTCGGCCGCGTCAGAAGCTCACCGTGCCGGTCGCTGTGGCGTGCGGAACCCTCTTCGCGCCTGTCCTCGCGGAAGCGATCGCTTCGCTCGGCGACGTCGCCGCAGAACGGATTCACGTTCTCGCCGTCGAAAACCGGTTCTTCGGCGGCAATGTCGGGGTCAGCGGGTTGCTATGCGCCGAAGACCTGCTCCCGGCGATCGCAAGCGACTCCACCGGGAACCGTGGTTCTCGTTCCCGACATCCTCGTCAACGCCGATGGGCTGCTGCTCGACGATGTTCCGGCCGCCGAGCTGGGTATGCGCTCAGGTAGGGAAGTGCGTCTGGTATCCTGTGACGCCGCGGGACTGCTCGGCGGGCTGCACGAAGCGGCCGCCGACCCGCATGGAATGAAGGAGTGACGCGCCCATGGCGCTGCCAATCGTTGCTGTCGTCGGACGCCCGAACGTGGGCAAGTCGACGTTCGTAAACCGAATCACCCAGACCACCGACGCCATCGTTCACGAGCTGCGGGGCGTCACGCGCGACCGCAGCTACCACCACGCGGACTGGAACGGCGTCGACTTCCTGCTCATCGACACCGGCGGTATCGAGTCGGGCAAGTCCGCCGATGCGTTTCAGTCGTCGATTCGCTCGCAGGCCCTCATGGCCGCCGAGGAGGCCGACGCCATCGTCTTCATCGTCGACGGCAAGGCCGGCCTCACCCCCGAGGACGAAGAGGTCGCTCGCATCCTGAAGCGCGCGGGCAGGCCCGACCTTCCTCGCTGTCAACAAGATGGACACGCCGGGGCGCGACGACGAAGCCCACGAGTTCTGGGCGCTCGGCCTCGACACGCCGTGGCCCGTCTCGGCGACTCACGGGCACGGCACCGGCGACATCCTCGACGAGCTCGTCAAGGTGCTGCCGCTCACGGGCGAGGAGGAGTCCGACGATGGCACCATCGACATCGCCATCATCGGTCGTCCGAACGCGGGCAAGTCCTCGCTGCTCAACAAGCTCACCGGCGTCGAGCGTGCGATCGTCTCGGACGTCGCGGGAACGACACGCGACGCCATCGACATGGCGATCGAGAAGGACGGCGTACACGCTACCGGCTCATCGACACTGCGGGCATCCGGCGCAAGTCGCTCATCGAGGAAGACGTCGAGTACTACGGGTTCGTTCGGGCGATGCGCGCCATCGACCGCGCGCAAGTGGCGCTCCTCGTCATCGACGCGACCATCGGTCTCACCGACCAGGACCAGCGGGTGGCCAACTTCGCGTCTGAGCGTGGCTGCGCCATGGTCGTCCTCCTCAACAAGTGGGACGTCTTGGAGACGCCGGAGGAGAAGGAGGCCATCGACCTTCGCGTCGAAGAGCGTCTCGGCTTCGTCGGATATGCGCCGGTACTGAAGATCAGCGCGCTCACCGGACGCGGCGTGCGCCGCATCTGGGACGCGGTCGATGTCGCCTTCGCGAACTACAGCCAACAGATCCCGACGAGCCAGCTCAACAAGCTCCTCACCGAGATGCGCGAGTTCGGCCACACGGTCAGCAAGGGCAAGCAGACCCTGCGTCTTCACTACGTGACCCAGACGCGTACCTCGCCTCCCGGGTTCACCTTCTTCGCAAACCACCCGACGCTCGTCGACGACAACTTCAAGCGATATCTGGAGAACCGTTTGCGCGAGCGCTTCGAGCTCACCGGTACGCCGATCATTCTGAAATTCCGCAAGAAGGACTAGCCGCATGGATTTGCAGTTGGGTGTGCGCATCGTTGCGGCCGCTGTCGTCAGCTACCTCGTTGGCGGCATCTCGTGGGCGTATATCATCGGTAAGCGCTTCTACGGCATCGACGTGCGCCTGCACGGCTCAGGCAACCTCGGCGCAACGAACGTGTTTCGTACCCTGGGGGCGAAGGCCGCGATCGCGACGCTGGTTCTCGACGTGGCCAAGGGCGCGGCGGCGGTTGGTTTCGCGTGGTGGCTCGTGCCCGTGGCCACGTACGGCGAGACCGCACACACGTGGGCGATGATCGCGGCGACGATGGCCGCGATTCTCGGCCATTCCTACTCGCCCTACATCGGCTTCAGAGGCGGTAAGGGCATCGCCACGGCCGCCGGGCGCACTGCTGGTGCTCACTCCGTACGCCTGGCCGTTTCTGCTCGGCATATTCATCATCGTCGTTGCGTTCTCGCGAATCGTGTCGCTGGGCTCGGTGATGGATGCGATCGCCTACCCGCTGCTTTGCCTTGTGTTCTACTCAGGGAACTGGGCGATTCTCGGGTTCGCTTGTGCTGCCGCCAGCCTTGTCGTCTGGCGGCACCGGGCCAACATCGTGCGCATAGTGCGCGGCGAAGAGCCTAAGATATCGTTCAGCGGGCGAGGGTCAGCAGCACGAGAGAAGAAGGGTGACACCTGATGCGCGTCGCCGTCATGGGTGCGGGCTCGTGGGGAACGGCCGTCAGCTGGCTGCTTGGCGGCAAGGGGCATGACGTCTCAGTCTGGGTCGCGTGAGAGTGAGATCGCTGACGGCATCAACGCCGAGCACCGCAATCCGACCTACCTCCCGGATGTCGTGCTCGCGAGACAACGTGGTGGCGTCCCACGACTTCGAACGGGCGCTTCACGGCGCCGAGGCGGTCGTCATGGTGACCCCGTCGATCGGCGTGCGTGAGACGGCCGAGCACATGAAGCCCTTCCTGGGTGCCGACGTGCCCGTCGTCATCCTCTCGAAGGGTGTCGAGGGCGGGTCGAACCTGCTCATGACCGAGGTCCTCACCGACGTGCTCGGTAACAAGCAGCGCATCGCCGGTCTCTCGGGCCCAAACCACGCAGAAGAGGTCAGCAAGGGGATTCCCGTCGGCCACCGTGGTCGCTGCGTACGAGCCCAGCGTGGGAGAGCTGTTCCAAGACATCTTCATGACGCCGTTCTTCCGCGTCTACACCAACCCTGACGTCGTGGGCGTCGAGCTGTGCGGTGCAAGCAAGAACGTGGTCGCCATCGCGTGCGGAATGTGCGACGGCCTTGGCTATGGCGACAACACGAAGGCGACACTGATGACGCGCGGCCTCGCCGAGATGACTCGTCTGGGAAAGAAGCTCGGCGCCAACCCCATGACGTACATGGGGCTTGCGGGCATGGGCGATCTCATTGTGACCTGCACGAGCCGCCACTCCCGCAACCGTGGCTTTGGCGAGCTGATGGCCACCGGCGGCACGATGGAGGAGTTCACCGAGCGGACTCACATGGTGGTGGAGGGCGCCGTCGCCTGTGTCACGGTCGACGAACTCGCCACTCGTGAGGGCCTCGAACTGCCCATCACGCGACAGGTGCGAGCGATACTCTACGAGGGACAACCCGTCGCGCTGGCCGAGCGAGCGCTGCTCGGCAGGGGAGCGACGGATGAGCTGCACGGGTTGGGACTCGTCGACTGATCGATCCGGAAGCCTGGAGGCACTCATGACCGAACGCATTCTGATCGCCCCGTCGATCCTCTCGGCCGACTTCACGCGCTTGGCCGAGGCGATCGAGCTGATCGAAGAGGGTGGCGCGGACTTCATCCACGTCGACGTCATGGACGGGCACTTCGTCCCCAACCTCACGATCGGCCCGCCGGTCGTCGCTGCACTGAAGAAGGTCGCGACGAAGCCCCTCGACGTCCACCTGATGATCGACAACGTCGACGCGACGGTGGCGTGGTACCTCGATGCCGGCGCCGACTGGATCACGGTGCACGCCGAGGCGTCGCCGCACATCCACCGCACCATCGGCGCGATTCAAGCTGCGGGTTCCAAGGCTGGGGTCTCGGTCAACCCGGGCACGCCGGTCGACTCGCTCATCGAAGTACTCGGCATGGTCGACATGGTGCTGGTCATGAGCGTCAACCCCGGCTTCGGCGGGCAGTCGTTCATCGAGCGAAGCGTCGAGAAGGTCGCTGAGCTTCGATGGATGTGCGAGCAGCTGGGGGTCGACCCGCTCATTCAGGTCGACGGCGGCATCAACGTCGAGACCGCGGCGCTCGTTGCCGCTGCGGGAGCCAACTGTCTGGTGGCCGGAAACGCCGTCTTCGGTGCGCCGGACCCCAAGGCTGCCATCGCCGCGATTCGCGACTCGGCACGCGGCTGCATATGCCGCCAGGGACGATAGCTGCTAGGATATGCTTGCTTTCTTCAGGGCGGGGTGAGATTCCCCACCGGCGGTGACAGCCCGCGAACCCCGAAAGGGGCCGACTCGGTGAGATTCCGAGGCCGACGGTTAGAGTCCGGATGGGAGAAGGAAGGTCGCCTCAGTGCGTCTGTTCTCAGACGTCGCATCTCGGGTCCATGACCCGTATCTCGCGCATGCAGCCGCGCTCGCCGAGCGTGCTCGGGGTCGTGCATGGCCTAATCCGCTTGTCGGCTGCGTCGTCGTTCGCGACGACCGCATCGTCGGCGAGGGATTCCACCCCCGTGCCGGCTTGCCGCATGCCGAGGTCTTCGCCCTCGCGGATGCGGGCGCGCGGGCTCGGGTGCCCACGTCTACGTGACGCTCGAGCCCTGCGCGCATCACGGCAAGACGCCGCCCTGCGTGGATGCGCTGATCGCGGCGGGTGTGGCGCGAGTCGTCATCGGCATGCCCGACCCGAACCCTGACGCCTCCGGTGGCGCGAAGATGCTCTCGGCGGCAGGTATCGCCGTCGAGCTTCGCCGAGGACCCTGCCCCGTTTGCGGAGATGAACGCGGGATGGTTGCGGCGGCTCGCGACTGGCATGCCGTTCGTGACTGCCAAGTCGGGGCTTTCGCTGGATGCGCGGGTTGCGTTCGTCTGCGGGAGAGCGTGCGTCGATCACGGGCCCGTCGGGCGCCGAGGTCACCCGCCGACTGCGGGCAGGCGCCGATGCCGTCATGGTTTCGGCGGCCACGGTGACCGCCGACGATCCCGCACTCACCGTCCGAGACGACCAGGGCCTCTCGTTCGGAGAGCCAGCCGCTGCGTGTCGTCCTCGTGCCGAGAGCAGTGTGCCGGGTCCGGACGCACGCGTATTCACTGACGGCTGTGCTCCCACGCTCGTTCTCGCGAGCGACCAGGCCGACCGCGATGGCGCTTGCTGCGCTCCCATCGGAAGTGGCAGTCGCTCGCTGGAAGGCCTCTGAGGGCCTGCGCGGCGCCCTGCATTCCTTGGGCGAGCACGGTAGTCGGCGAGCCTGTTGGTGGAGCCGGGACCGCGCCTCCTGAGCGCGCTGTGGCACGCTGACGCTGATCGACGAGTTCGTCACGGTCACCGCCGGTGGCATGGCCGGGACGGCTCCTGCGATCTACCTGGGCGAGGCCGACCGCGAAGGGGATTCCCTGAAGCGTCGGATGAGGCCCCTTGAAGCGGGTATTGTGGGAGATGTGTCAGTCACCGTCTGGGGCGCGTACGAGCGCCTCGGCGATGAGTAGGAGAGGACTACCGGGCATGTTCACAGGACTGATCGAATCCCAGGGAATCGTGATGCGAGCTGATCGCGTCTCCGGCGGCGCGCAGCTCGAGATCTACGCACCGGAGTTTGGCCGAGACATGGCGCTCGGCGACTCCGTTGCCGTGGATGGCGCGTGTCTGACGATCGCCAACTTCGCACGAGGCGCGTTCGTCGCCGACGTGAGCGAGGAGACGCTTGCGAAGACGACGCTTGCCGGTGCCACGGCAGGGCACCAAGGTCAACCTCGAGCGCGCGCTGCGCATGTCCGACCGTCTCGGCGGCCACATGGTCACCGGCCACATCGACGGCATGGGTCGCCTGCTACTCCGCCATCCCGCCGGGCAACTCGACCATCTACCAGTTCCAGGTGCCCGCGGCGTCTCATGGAGTACGTCATCCCCAAGGGCTCGATTGCCGTCGACGGCATCTCGCTGACGGTCGCGCAGATCCGGGGAGAGAGCTTCGCCGCGGCGGTCGTGCCGCACACCGAGGCGATCACCACGCTGAAGGACAAGGCGATCGGCTCGGCGGTCAACGTCGAGATCGACGTCATGGCCAAGTACGTGAAGCGCTTCGTCGACCTGTACACGAACACGGGTGAGCCGGTCGAGGGCATGCCGAAGCGCGGACTCGGCGACATGCTACGCGAGTTTGCGGAGGGCGGCCGTTGATGAACGTCGCCAACTCCCACCCGCCGTTCTCCGCCGATCGAGGAGGCCATCGCCGAGATTGGCGCAGGCCGCATGCTCGTCGTGGTCGACGACGAGGACCGCGAGAACGAAGGCGACCTCGTCATGGCCGCCGAGAAGGTCACGCCCGAGGCCGTCAACTTCATGGCGCGCCACGGCCGCGGCCTCATCTGCATGCCTCTGACGGGTGAGCGACTCGCTGCGCTCGGCATCCCGCCCATGGCCGACGAGAACACCTCCGAGCAGGGCACGGCGTTTCACTGCTCGATCGGAGCCAAGGGCAAGATCACCACGGGCATCTCGGCGGCGGATCGCGCGGTCACGATCACGACCGCGATCGCCGGTGACACCAAGCCCGAGGACATCTCGATGCCCGGCCACGTCTTCCCGCTGCAGGCGCGTGCCGGTGGCGTGCTCGAGCGCGCCGGGCACACCGAGGCCGCCGTCGATCTCGCTCGGCTGGCGGGCCTGACGCCGGCCGGCGTCATCTGCGAGATCATGAACGAGGACGGCACCATGGCACGTCGCCCGCAGCTCGAGGTGTTCGCTGCCGAGCATGGCCTGAAGATGATCACCGTCGCTGACCTGATCCGGTTTCGCCGGCGCACCGAGATGCTCGTGCAGCGCGAGTCAGAGGTCCATGCTGCCCACGCGCTACGGCGACTTCACCGGCTACGGCTACCGCAGCTTCGTCGACGACCGGACGCACATGGCCCTGGTGGTCGGCGAAGTCGCCGGCAAGGAGAACGTGCTCGTTCGCGTCCACTCCGAGTGTCTCACCGGCGACGTCTTCCACTCGCTTCGCTGCGACTGCGGCGCGCAGCTCGAGGAGGCCATGCGGCGCGTGCAAGAGCAGGGCGAGGGCGTCATCCTCTACATCGTCGGCCACGAGGGTCGCGGCATCGGTCTGGCGCAACAAGCTCAGGGCCTACGAGCTCCAAGAGCAGGGTGCCGACACTGTCGAGGCCAACGAGGCACTCGGCGTTCCCGGCGGATCTTCGCGACTACGGTATCGGCGCGCAGATCCTGTGCGACCTGGGCTTGCACTCGATTCGGCTCATGACGAACAACCCGCGCAAGATCGTCGGCCTCGAGGGCTACGGTCTCAAGATCACCGAGCAGGTCCCGCTTGAGGTCGCGTCGTGCGACACGAACATCAAGTACATGACCACCAAGAAGGAGAAGATGGCGCACACGCTCTTGCTTCCCGAGGGCGCGCCCACGACCGAAGGGAATGCCTCATGAGCACGTTCGAAGGACATCTGGTAGGAACCGGCCTCAAGGTGGCCATCGTCGTCGCGCGTTTCAACGAACTGCTCTCAAGCCGCCTGCTCTCCGGCGCGCAGGATGCGTTCGTGCGCCACGGCGTGGCTGCTGACGACATCGACGTCGCCTGGGTCCCGGGAGCGTTCGAGATCCCGCCGGTCGCCGGCCAAGCTGGCGGCCTCGGGACGCTACGACGCAGTCGTCGCGCTCGGTGTCGTCATCCGTGGCGGCACTCCGCACTTCGAGTACGTATCCGCCGAGGTCAGCAAGGGCATCGCGAAGGTCTCCATGGATACCGGCGTGCCGGTGATGTTCGGTGTCATCACCGCCGACACCATCGACCAGGCCGTCGAGCGCGCTGGCACCAAGATGGGCAACAAGGGCTGGGAGGCCGCCGAGGCTGCCATCGAGATGGCGAACCTGCGCAAGTCGCTGGGCTAGCTCAGTCGATCCGGAATACAGCGGAGCCCCGGTCGCGACGAGTCGCGGCTGGGGCTCTACGCTTTCGGGTTCAGTGGGCTCTCGCCACCCGAGTGGCTGTCAACCGTGGACCCGTTTCCCCGTATGGGCGCGCCGTTTCCGGTCGCGTCCCCTCGTGAGGCGGGGGCTCATCTTAGCACTGCCACTACCCAGCTGACAATCGGACATGTGTTCTATTCTGACGGGCGGCTGAATTGGACCGCTAGGCGGAAGTCGCGTTTCGGCGAGCGGGCATCGCATACTCGCCCTAATCACTCAGGATTCAGCCGTTGACAGTCGGCACGAACGGGGTATGATTCAATCATTACTGAAACAGTCGTGATTGCATGAAGGGAGGCGGCGCCGATGAGACTGACGGCCAAGAGCGAGTACGGCGTGCTGGCGTCCATCGACCTCGCGTGCAACTACGGCGAAGGTCCCGTGAGCGCTCGCGAGATCGCCGAGCGGCGGGCCATTCCGCCTCGCTTCCTCGAGCAGCTCTTCGTCGCCTTGCGCCGCGCGGGTATCGTCAGCGCGGTTCGCGGTGCCAAGGGCGGATTCGTTCTCACTCGTGACCCGTCCGAGATCACCGTCCTCGACGTCGTCGAGGCCCTCGAGGGTCCCTTGCAGACCAGCGTCTGCGACAGCGGCCGCGAGTCCGGGTGCGTGAAGAGCGGGACCTGCGCCGCCGCGCCGGTGTGGGCACGAGCGACCAGCGCTCTCAAGGAAGTCTTCGCGTCCACCTCGCTCGCGTCACTTGCGGGTACACAAGATACGTTCGACAAGCGCGACGCCGAAACCGACTAGGGGAGACTGACCGACATGACCACGTACTTCGACTACGCAGCAACCACCCCCGTCGACGAGCGCGTCCTCGAGGCGATGCTGCCGTACTTCTCGGAGAAGTTCGGCAACGCGAACTCGCTCTACGCCCTGGGCCGGGATGCCTACCGTGCTGTCGAGGAGGCCCGCGAGTCGGTCGCCAAGAGCATCAACGCCGAGCGCCCCGACGAGGTCATCTTCACGGGTGGCGGGACCGAGTCCGACAACGCCGCACTCATCGGGATCCTCACCAAGCTCGCGCCCAAGGGTGACGCGCATCTGATCGTCTCGGCGTTCGAGCACCACGCGATCCTCGAGCCGGCCGAGTGGCTCGAGAAGCAGGGCTTCGAGCTCACCGTGCTCAAGCCGCGCGAGGACGGTCACATCCACCCCGACGACCTGCGCGCCGCCATGAAGCCCAACACCAAGCTCGTCTCGATCATGCACGCGAACAACGAGATCGGCACCATCAACCCGATCAAGGAGCTCGCCGCAGTCGCCCACGAGGGCGGGGCGCTCTTCCACACCGATGCCGCGCAGACCCTGGGCAAGATCCCGTTCGACGTGCAGGAGCTCGGCGTCGACGCGGCGTCGTTCTCCAGCCACAAGATCTACGGCCCCAAGGGCTTCGGCGCGCTGTACCTGAAGAAGCGCACGCCGTTCACCGCCTACCTCAAGGGCGGCGGCCAGGAGTTCAAGAAGCGCTCCGGCACGCAGAACACCCCCGGGGCCATCGGCTTCGCCAAGGCCCTCGAGATCATGGTCGCCGAGCAGGCCGCCGAGAGCGCGCGTCTCACCGCACCTGCGCGACAAGATCATCGCCGGCGTGACCTCGGCCCTCGAGAACACCGAGCCGACGACCACGCTCGTCGAGCCGCGGCTGCCGCACATCGCCTCGCTGCTCATCAAGGGCGTCGAAGGCGAGGCCATGCTCCTCCAGCTCGACAACAAGGGCATCGCGGTTTCGACCGGCTCGGCGTGCTCGTCGGGCTCGCTGGAGCCGAGCCACGTGCTTCTTTCGATCGGCTGCCCGCCGGAGATCGCTCACGGAAGCCTGCGCATCTCGCTCGGCCGTTTCACGACCGAAGCGGACGTCGACTTCTTCCTCGAGGTCTTCCCGCCGATCGTCGAGCGGCTGCGCTCCATGTCACCCGTGTACGAGAAGATGTTCGGCTCCAAGTAGCCGTTTCGATACCGACGACCATCCGCACCCGAAGGAGATTCCCGTGCTGTATTCCGACAAGGTAATGGACCACTTCAACAACCCGCGCAACGTGGGCGTCATCGAGGACGCCGACGGCGTCGGCGAGGTCGGCAATCCCGTCTGCGGCGACATGATGAAGATCACCATCAAGGTCGACGACAACGACCACATCAACGACGTGAAGTTCCAGACGCTCGGCTGCGGCGCCGCCATCGCGACCTCCTCGATCGTCACCGAGATGGCCAAGGGCCTGACCCTCGACGAGGCGGTCGCGCATCAGCAAGCAGCAGGTCGCCGACGAACTCGGCGGTCTTCCGCCTGCGAAGATGCACTGCAGCGTGCTCGCGACCGACGGCCTCAAGGTCGCGGTCGACGACTACCTCAAGAAGCACGGTCGCGAGCCCATCGCCGGCGAGATCAAGTCCAGCGACCCGAACTTCGACCCGCACGCCGATGAGGACGACCACGACCACGACGAAGCCGGCACGGACCACGTGCACGATCACGCCGGGGAGAATGGCGAGTGCAGCGTCTGTTGTCAGCGCCCGTAGCGCCCGCGACGCGCAAGGTCGTGCGCTGATGGCCCGCGTCTTCGTCGCCATGAGCGGTGGTGTCGACTCCAGCGTCACCGCTGCGCTTCTGCTCGAGCAGGGTCACGACGTCACCGGAGTCACCATGCAACTGTGGCCGTCCTCAGATGATGAGGGCGGCTGCTGTTCTGTCAGCGCGGTTCGCGACGCGCGGCGGGTCTGCGATCTGCTCGGCATCCCGCACTACTCGTTGAACTTCCGCGACGCGTTCGAGCGTGAGGTCGTGGCTCCGTTCGCCGATGAGTACGCTGCCGGGCGCACACCCAACCCGTGCATCGTCTGCAACGACCGGCTCAAGTTCGCCGACCTGCTCGCCAAGGTCAGCGCTCAGGGAGCGGACTTCCTGGCGACCGGACACTACGCGCGCATCGTGCGGGACGCGGACGGCACGCCGTGGCTCGCCCGAGGACTGGATCCGGGCAAGGACCAGAGCTACTTCCTGTACCGGCTCACGCGCCCCCAGATGGAGCACACCCTCTTTCCCGTCGGTGAGCTGCACAAGTCCGACGTTCGCGCCGCCGCCGAGCGTCTTGGCCTGCACGTCGCCGAGAAGCCCGACAGCCAGGAGGTGTGCTTCGCCTCGGCGGGGGAGCATGCGGCGCGTGGTCGGCGAGCGTCGTCCGGAGGCGCTCGCGCCTGGCGAGATCGTCGACGTCGACGGCACCGTTCGTCGGTCGGCACGACGGAATCGCGAACTACACCGTCGGCCAGCGCAAGGGACTCGGTATCGCTGCGCGCCGAGCCACTCTACGTCGTGCGTATCGACGCCGATGCCGCGCCGCGTCGTCGTCGGGCCCGAAGAGCGCGCTGCGGGTCACGAGCGTCGAGGCGACGACGTCGTGTGGCACGGGGCGCCCGAGCGAGTCGGTCAGCGCGGTCGTGCGCTACCGAATGGCGCCGGTCGACGCGGTCGCCCGATTCGATGGCCAGCGGCTCACCGTCGAGTTCGCATCCGCCGCTCGAGGGCGTGTGCACCGGGTCAGGCTGTCGTATGCTACCGAGGAGACATCTGCATCGGCGGAGGGACGATCACGTGCGCGAGCTGATCGACTGCCACATACACACCGAGCGCTGCGGTCACGCGACCGGAACCGTCGACGACTACGTCCGCGCCGCGGTCAAGCGCGGTCTTGT
The DNA here is from genome assembly GCA_963803785.1 of uncultured Coriobacteriia bacterium. Classification (GTDB taxonomy): domain Bacteria; phylum Actinomycetota; class Coriobacteriia; order Anaerosomatales; family JAAXUF01; genus CAWDNM01. The sequence goes on along the minus strand of CAWDNM010000004.1, from coordinate 205,330 downwards.
CGGCATGGCCATCACCGAGCACTTGGCGCTGCCCGAGGAGTTCGACCCGCACCGCCACCTCTCGATGCCCGCGTGCGATCTCGAGGACTACCTCGTCGAGGTCGACCTCGCCAGCGCAGCGCTACCCCGAGATCACCGATCGTCACCGGGTTCGAAGCCGACTACCTGCCCGGTCGCGAGCGCGAGACCCTGCCGCGGCCATCGCAAGACGCGCGGCACAGGTCCGACGGAGCACGGTTCGTTCTGGGCAGCGTTCACTTCATCGGAGAGTGGGCGTTCGACGACCCGCACAACGTCGCTGAGTGGGACGCCCGCGACGTCGACGACGTGTGGGCGCGAGTACTTCGACCTGTGGTGCGAGGCGACGCTGAGCGGGCATGTTCGACTGCATGGCCCATCCCGACCTGCCCAAGAAGTTCGGTCACCGACCGACGTTCTCGACCACCGAGACCTCTACGCCGAGGCGGCGCGGCAGCGGCCGCAGGCCGGCGTTCTGGTCGAAGTGTCGACCGCGGGCCTGCGCAAGCCGGTCGGCGAACTCTACCCCGGCCACGACCTGCTCGTGGCCTTCGCGCGTGCCGGCGTCGCCGTCACCGTCGGCTCGGACGCGCACGCGCCCGATGAGGTCGGCTACATGATCGAGACCGCCTACGATGCAGCCGCGCGCTGCCGGCTACGACGAAGTGCAGTTCCCGGACGGCTCCGGTGGCTGGAGGTCGATCAGAGCTGTGAGCCGAGTAACCGTCGCCGACGTCGAGCGCGCGATCGCGCAAGCGCTTCCCCACCGAGTGGGCCGAGGACTGGGACCGCGTCGGTCTTCTCGCGGGCGATCCGGAGCGCGAGGTCACCGGCGTGGTCCTCGCGCTCGACCCGACACGGGCCGCGATCGCCCGTGCGGTCGAGCTCGGCGCCAACGTCCTCGTCACCCATCATCCCGCGTTCCTCAAGACGCCGAACTGGCTCACGCCCGGGCCGAGGTGCCGCCGGGGTGCTCTTCGCGGCGATGGACGCGCGCGTCGCGCTCATCAACGCCCACACCAACCTCGATCGCGCTCCGGCCGCAGGTCACCTGCTGCCCGATGCGCTGGGCCTCGAGCCGATCAAGCCCATCGAGCGCTCGACCATGCCGATGGCGCTCGTCACCGTCTTCGTCCCGCCCGACCACGCCGAGCGGGTCGCTCAGGCGATGTCGGGTGCGGGCGCGGGTCGTATCGGCGAGTACGAGGGATGCCGGTTCGTCTCGGCGGAGGGAGTCGGGTCGTTCACGCCGCCGGCGCGTCGCTGCACCGTTCGCGGGCGCACGCGGGGCAGCCCTCCGAGCGCCGCCGAGGTGCGTCTCGAGATGGTCGCGCCGCGCGACCGTGCTCGCGGCGTCGTCGCTGCTGCGCGCGGAGCGCACCCGTACGAGGAGCCGCTCATCACGTCCGCCGATGTCGAGATCGCACGCTCGAGCGCCCGCATGGGCATGCTCAACCGCGCTCCCGAGGGACTGACCCTCGGCGCGCTCGCGACGCTTGCCGCGGCCACCTTCAACATCACGCCGCGAATCTGGGGTGACCCCGACACGACCGCTCGCGCGCGTCGCCACCGCTACCGGTTCGGCCAGCTCGCTCGTCGGCGACGTGCTGGCGAGCGGCGCACAGCGCGCTCGTGGCGGGGGAGGTACGGTATCATGACGCCTTGGACGCGCTCGAGATGGGGCTCGCGATCGTCGAGCTCGGTCACGACGTGTCGGAGTGGCCGCTCGTGAGCCTGCTCGAAGACGCGGTGCGTTCCGTTCCCGGCCTGGATGCGCAGACCGTGCACATGCTGCCCGCAACACCCGGCTGGTGGACACCCTGACATGAGGAGACGCGCATGACCCAGGCAGCCTCGCTGCTCGCACTGCAGGACCTCGACATCGAGATCATGCGCGCCAAGAAGCGTCTCGACGAGCTTCCCGAGAAGCGCGAGATCCTCGCCCTGCGCCAGAAGACGCGCGACGTCACCGACCTTCACGGCAAGGCAGATCTGCTCGTCAAGAAGCTCGCAGGCCGACCTCAAGGCCCACCAAGACGAGATCACCGACGCTCTCCGAGAAGATCGCCGGCGAGCAGGCCAAGGTCATGGCCACCACCGACCACCGTGCGGTCCAGTCGATCACGCGCGAGATGGACGGCCTTCGCCGCCGGCAGGACAAGATGGAGATGGAGTCGCTGCAGCTCATGGAGCGCATCGACAAGGCCGCGGCGCAGATGCTCAAGATCGACGAGGCCCTGACGCAGCTCGCCGACAAGGACGCGCACCTGGTTGCGCGCTTCAAGAGCGTCGGCGGCGCCCTGCAGACCGAGATCGCCGACATGGAGCGGCGGCGCGACGAGACCGCCGCAGAGCATCAGACGTCGCCACGGTCTCGCGTTACGAGCAGATACGCGAGAGCAAGGGCGGTGTCGGCGTGGGCCGACTCGACGGTGAGGCCTGCAGCGCCTGCCGGATGTCCCTACCTGCCGAACGCGTGCGCGAGCTGCAGTCCGGCGACGACATCAGCGTGTGCCCGCAGTGCCGCAGACTCATCGTCGTGCGCGTGGAGAGCATGCAATGACCGCAGCGGTACTGCGCACGGACGGCGGCTCTCGGGGCAATCCCGGACCGGCCGGAGCGGGATTCGTCATCGAGATCGACGGCGAGATCGTCTGCCGTGGCGGCAAGTTCATCGCCTCCGCGACGAACAATGTCGCCGAGTACGAGGCGTTCATCTGGGGGCTGGAGAACGTCGCCGCGCTCGGCCACACAGAGGTGCAGGTCTTCGCCGACAGCGAGCTGCTCGTCAAGCAGATCAACGGACAGTATCGGGTGAAGAACGAGGGGCTCAAGCCGCTCTTCCGGCAAGGCCCTCGCGGAACTCCGCGGGTTCAAGACGTACAAGGTGTCGCACGTTCGACGCGAGATGAACGAGGCCGCCGACGCGATGGCCAATGAGGCCATGGACGCGCGTGCAACCGTCGGTGACGCCCCGGTTGACCCGGACGCCGGTCAGGACACGCTCTTCTGAGCTGCGCAGCACAAGCACGCCAGGAGGTCGCAGATGTACGAACTCACCGTGAAAGTCACATTTCGATGCCGCCCATGCGTTGCGCGGCTATCCGGGCGAGTGCCGCAACCTGCACGGGCACACGTGGGATGTCGAAGTCACGGTCGGCGGCACCGAACTCGACGAGATCGGCATCGTGTACGACTTCAAGGCGCTCAAGGACGACCTGAACGCGCGTTCTCGACGACTACGACCACGCGTACCTCAACGACGTCCCGCCGTTTGACGAACTCACCCCGACAGCGGAGAACCTGGCGCGAGTCGATCTACGAGCGGCTGGCGGAGACGGTCGATCCGCGCGTACGCGTGCTCGAAGTGTCGGTGTGGGAGTCGCCCATCGCGAAGCTCACGTACCGGCCCTAGACGCGAGCGTCCGCTGCGATGGGGCTTCGGGGGAGATGGGCAGTCGGTTCTGCCTGAGAATACAAGTGTCCCGAGAGACCTCGCCTGCGGGTCCTCCTACCGGAAACGGCTTCCCATTTCTTACCTTCGCGGCTCCGGTTCCGCCGATCCACCTCACGGCTTGATCGTCTTCCTCGGTGCCATCTCCGGCAGCTACTGGTACGCCGTCTTTCGGAGTTCGCTGCGTCCGACCTCTCGGGACAAGACGTACTGTACGCATGGTGCTGAAGGGGTGTCAACGGGTTTTCGCGAGAATGTCTGGTTTCCTGATGAACGGTGTCGATTGTGTGCTATACGGTGATATTCGGATTGACAAACGGTTTTCGTGCGCACGTTCGACGGCGAAGCCGGTTCTGTCGGTTGTGTAAGTGCGTCGAAGTCCCTAGACTTAGTGCATACGAACGCGCATTGCTTCCTCGGGTCGGGAGCAGACAACATGCCTACGTGCGACCCTCGAGGAGTATCTCGAGACCATCTACAAGCTCTCCGCAATCCGGTCCCGTGAAGCCCACGGCGATCGCCGAGTCCATGGTGTTTCCGGTCCCGACCGTCACTGCTACCTTGCGGCGCCTTGAGGCGCACGACTACGTGACTCGCGAAGGCACCGATGTCGTCCTGACGGCTGAAGGCCGGACTCGCGCGCTCGACATCGTGCGGCGCCACCGCGTGGCCGAGACGTTCCTCGTTCAGACGCTCGGCCTTGACTGGGACTCTGCTCACGAAGATGCGTGTCTGCTCGAGCACGCCCTGTCTCCGCGCGTGCTCGAAGCGCTCGAGCGTTTCCTCGACAACCCCGAGGTGTGCCCGCACGGTCACCCGATCCCGGCTGCCGACGGCTCTGTCGCTGCTGTGACCGGTGAGCCGCTGTGCGATGTCGCCCGCGGAACGTCCGGTTCGTGTACTGCGCGTGGCTGAAGACAACGACGAGATGCTCGGCTACGTCGGGTCGCTCGGCCTGCGTCCGGGTGCGCTCGTCACCGTTGCCGAGCATGCTCCGTTCGGCGGACCGACTCACGATCGATATCGCTGGTGTTCGCACCGCAATCGCGCGTGATATCGCGCGTCTCGTGACCGTGGAAGCCGTAGAGGCAACCGCCTAAGAACGCTCCCGTCGGCGTGTCAGAGCCTCCCTGTAGCTTGTCGAATCGAACATATGTTCGTATACTGAACGTGCGCCGGTGACCCCGGCGTGACTGTTCGATTCGACCGGGGAGCCGTGAGAGCGCGTGGGCCGCAACGCATCCATCAAACGATTCTCCGCAACGCCCGAGGGCCAGCCACTCGAGCTGTTCGAAGGCAAGCGCAGCCGGCTTGCCGGTGATCGTCGAGCTCCTCGCAAGTCCGTGGATCGTGCGCGCGTCGGACCTGTCTCGCAAGGACGGTTCCTGCGCCGCCAAACACGCCGAGGAGACCCGTCGACGTCGTCTGGGACGCATCGCACCAGCTCCCGTCCTCGTTCGCGCGAGCGGGCGCGTACCTACCGCATCGATGCGATCGTGCAGATGTGGGCGGCCGAGCGCGCTTGGTGGGACCCGCGCCGAAGGGTTTCTCGGCGATTCTGGCGGGTGCTGTCGCGTGGAGGGGTCTACGACCTCGCGTACGACCGCACGCGCGACACGTGGCTGCTCATCGGCATCCAGGACTAGCGGGCGACCGGGATGTCTCAGGGATTCGTGCATCTGCACGTGCATTCGCAGTTCAGCTTCATGGACGGTGCCGCGCCGCTTGGCGGCCTTATCGAGCGTGCAGCCGAGCTCGAGATGGTCGCACTCGCGCTCACCGACCACCAAGGGCTTTCCGGTGCCATCCGGTTCTACCAGGCCTGCAAGAAGGCCGGCATCGCGCCGATCATCGGCTGCGAGGTCGTGGTGGAGACCGCGGGAATCCTTGGCGAGGAGGCGGACCTGCCGCCCGAGAAGCGACTCGTGCTGCCGGCGAGCGTGGGGTTCGGGCGCGCATCGGGATCCGGGCTACCATCTGACGCTGCTCTGCCGCGACTTCGGGGGCTACCGCAACCTGTGCCGGCTGCTGTCGAGCACGCACCTGCGCGGGCCGCACGAGCCGAGCATCGTGACGCTGCGCGACCTTGCCACCCACAGCGAGGGGCTTATCGGCATGTCGGGGTGCGGGAACGGAGAGGCGGCCAAGGCGGTGCTCGCTCGGGCGCCGGGGCGGGCTCGCGAGGCGCTGCGGCGGCTGGCGGGGTGCTTCGCTCCGGGAGACTTCTACGTCGAGCTCATCCACCCGCTCACATCCGATGGCCCGCGGCTCGTGGGCGGTCTCGTCGACGCTCGCCGATGAGCTCGGGTTGCCGGTCGTCGCGACCAACAACGTCCACTACCTGCACTCCGAGGACCACCGTCTCCACGACGTGGTGTCGGCTGCCGGAGCGCGCATGGCGCTGCCGGGACCCTACGACCGTCCGAACGCCGAGCTCTCGCTCAAGCCCGCGAATGAGATGCGACGGCTCTTCGAGGGGCTCCCGCGCGCCTGCGATGCCACGCTCGAGATCGCGGCGAAGTGCCAGCTCGAGCTGCCGCTCGGGCAGTTCCACTTCCCGGCGGCCGAGATCCCGCAGGCCGAGACGCCGTACTCGGTGCTCGCGAAGGAGTCGTGGCGCGGGCTTGAGCGCCGCTACCAGCCCATGACTCCCGAGGCGATCTCGCGGCTCCAGCACGAACTCTCGCTCATCGATTCGATGGGGTTCTCGGAGTACTTCCTCGTGGTCAAGGAGATCGTCGACTACGCGAAATCCCGTGGAATCCGCTGCTCGGGACGGGGGAGCGCGGGCGACTCGATCGTGAGCTACGCGCTCGGTATCACCGATGCCGACCCGATCCGCTACGACCTGCTGTTCGAGCGGTTCTTGAACCCTGCGCGCCGCCAGATGCCCGACATCGACGTCGACTTCGACTCGGCCCGCCGAGACGAGATCATCGACTTCATCTACAAGCGGTTCGGCCACGAGCACGTCGCGATGGTGGCAACGGTGAACACGATGACGGCTCGCAGTGCCGTGCGCGTCGTGGCGCGCTCGATGGGGCTGCCGATCGCCGACGTGAACCGCCTCTCGCGCCACCTGCCGTGGGTGAGCGCGCGCAGGATCCGCGAGGTGCTTGCGACCTACCCCGAGTGCGCGCACCATCCGCTGCGCGACGAGCGCACCTGGGGCATGCTCCTCGACCTTGCCGAGCAGCTCGACCACTGCCCGATGCACCTGGGCACCCACCTCGGCGGCTTCATCATCACGCGCGATCCCATCGCAAGCTGGATGCCGCTGCAGTGGGCGGCCAAGGGCACGGTCGTCTCGCAGTACGACAAGGACGACATCGAGGCGCTCGGCCTCGTGAAGATGGACATCCTGGGACTCAGGATGCACTCGGCGATCAGCGAGGCGGTCGTCACTCGCGCGCTCCCGAGTGGGCGAGGCCGCCGTGCCGGAGCCGTTCGAGCTCGTCCCGGACGACCCGAAGGTGTTCGCGCAGGTCGCCTCGGCCGACACGGTAGGGATGTTCCAGCTCGAAAGTCGAGCGGACAACGCAACCTGTCGACGCGGCTGAAATCTTCTACGTTCGAAGACATCATCGCGCAGATCTCGCTCTTCCGGCCCGGCCCGCTCGAAGCCGAGATGATCACGCCGTTCATACGCCGCCGTCACGGGCTCGAGCCGGTCATCGTGCCGCACCCCGGGATGCGCCGAAGTGCCTCGCCGACTCCTACGGCATCATCGTCTACCAGGAGCAGGTGCTTCTCGTCGCCCGCGCCGTCGCCGGCTTCGACCTCGCCGAGGCGGACTCACTTCGCCGCGCGATGACGAAGGGACGCTCGCGCGAAGAGATGGAACGCATTCGGGGGCACTTCCTCGAGCGGGCACTGGCTCGCGGGGTCGACTCGGGTGTCGCGAGCGAGGTGTTCCGTCAGCTCGAAGGATTCGCCGCATACGGCTTCAACAAGGCCCATGCCGCATGCTTCGCGGTCGTGAGCTACGCAAGCGCGTGGCTTCGCACCTATTACCCGGCCGAGTTCGCCGCCGCCATCCTCAACAACGAGCCGATGGGGTTCTACTCGGCGAGGCTCGTGGTCAACGATGCGCGCCGGCACGGTATCGAGATCCTGCCGCCGCACGTCAACGCGAGCCGGGCACGCTATAGCATCGAGGCTGATGGGCATGCGATCCGGGTCGGCTTCCGAGACGTCCACCGCATGACCGCGCGGCTGCTTGACCGCCATCGAGCACGAACAGGCGGTGCGGCCCTTCCGCGACCTCACGGACTTCCTGCGCCGCACGCGCGCCGAACTGCCCGCTGCCGAGTCGCTCGTGCGTATCGGCGCGCTCGACGGGCTCGGCGTGACGGAGGCGGGGAGGCCGCCCACGCGCGACGAACTGCTCGCGCTGCTGCCGGAGGTCAAAGCGGTGCTCGCGCGGGAGGGTGTGGCGGGCGATGACACGCTGTGCCTCGCACCCGCACCAGTACGTCCCGCCGAGGACGCATCGCACGTGAGCGGCTGGAGTGCCGCGCGGCGGCTCTCGGCCGAACTCGAACTCACGGGGCTCTCGCTGACCGCACACCCGCTCACGCTTGCGGCCGACGACCTCGAGGCGCGGGGCGTCACCTGGGCCCGTGACCTGCGCGCACTGCCCGACCGCACCCGAGTGCGAGTCGCCGGCGTGCGCGAACGAGCGCAGACGCCCCGCACACGTTCGGGGAAGCGCACGTGCTTCCTCACGCTCGAAGACCCGACCGGACTGCTCGACGTCGTGGTCTTCTCGGATGCGCTCGAACGTAGTGGAGAGGCGATCGTGAAGCACCGCGCCTACCTCATCGACGGCACGCTGCAGAACAACTGCGAGCGGGGACTGGCGATCGTCGCCGATGTGGTGAAGCCCTACGTGGTGCGCGCCGGGACCGGCGACCGCGTCAGGCTTCGCCGAGGAGTGCCGAGCGGCCCGATGGGACCCGCGCTCGGCGGAGCGGGTGCGCCGGAAGAGGAGAGCTGGGCAGCAGCGGAAGCGGCGTATCGCCGCTGAAGAGCGAGCGGAGTACGGGATCTAGCGCGCATCCCTGCTGTCGGGATCGTCGCCGGCAGGAGTGCCCGTCGAGCGTCGTGGGGCCTTGAGCTCGCGCCCGAAACGCACCGCTCCGTCGCCGAACTTCTCGCGAACGGCGTCGAGGCCGCGAACCAGCTCCTCGCGGGCGCTGCGGCCACTCTCCCGGATCTCGTCCGCAGGCTGCGGCCTCGCCGAGCAGCTCGAGCTGCTCGGCTTTGTCGTCGAACCCCGAGACACCTACTCCAAGCAGGCGCAACCCGATGCCCGGAGACCACGCCTGGCGAACGAGTTCGCGGGCAACCGCACCGAAGACAGCGTCGTCGTCGGTGGGAGTCGGGAGCGTACGGCGGACGGTCTTGGTCGTGAAGTCAGAGAACCTCAACTTCACGTTGACGGTTCGACCGGACAGCCCCTTGCGCCTCAACCTCTGGCCGACCTTTGCCGCGAGAGCCGCGAGCGCGCCTTCGACCTCGTCCGGGCTGCGTACGTCGGTTGCGAACGTTCGCTCGTTCGAGACGGACTTCACCGGGTCGTTGTCGTGGACCGAGCGCACATCCAGCCCCCGCGCCCTGGCCACCAAGCCCGACACCATGATTGCCCAGCACTTCCTCGGCCGTGATGTCGTCCAGGGCAGCGAGCTGGCCGAGGGTGTGGATGCCCAGGCTGGTCAGCCGCTCGGCGGTACGCGGGCCGATCCCGGGCATTGCGCGAACAGGTAGGGGAGCAAGAAACGCGGCCTCTTCCCCGGGGCATACAACCGTGAGCCCATCCGGCTTGTCATGATCGCTCGCGATCTTCGCGACCGACTTCACGGCCGAGACACCGACCGAGCACGTGATGCCCAGCTGCTCCACGCGCTCACGAATGCGCCGAGCGATGGCGACAGGATGCTCCGCGGTGAACCGCCCCGGCGTGACGTCGAGATATGCCTCGTCGATAGAGACGGGCTGGAAGCGCGGCGTCTCATCGGCGAAGATCGCGCGCACCGCAAGCGACATCTCGCGGTAGCGGTCGAAACTGCCGTGCGTCCAGATGGCATCAGGGCACAACTGGGCCGCCCTGGCCGAAGACATCGCCGAGCGAACTCCGAACGCGCGCGCTTCATAACTGCATGTTGAAACGACACCGCGCTTGCCGGCGTCGCCGCCCACAATCACGGGCTTTCCCCGCCATTCCGGGTGGTCCAGCTGCTCGACAGCGGCGAAGAACGCATCGAGGTCGACGTGCAGAATCGCACGTCCTTCCCACGGCCGGTTCTCGCAGGCATGCGGCGTATCAGTCATGCTGCTGAGTGTACCGCCGCCGAGTGACATCAGACAGGGAACGCAAGAGCCGGATCCGGAGGGACGTCCATGCTTCTGGGCGCGCACATCTCGGTAGCAGGTGGCTACCTCAAGGCACTCGACTATGCGCAGCAAGTGGGGTGCGAGTGCGCGCAGATCTTCGCCAAGAGCCCACGGCAGTGGCGCGGGCCCGACGATCGACCCGCGGGTTGCCGAGGAGTTCGTCGCGGCGAGGGCCGAACGTGGCTTTGGACCGCTGTTCACCCACACCGCCTACCTCATCAACCCGGCGACCTCCGACCCCGTGCTGCGCGAGAAGTCCATCCACGCGCTCGCCGACGAACTCGTACGCGGGTCGCTCTTGGGCGCGGCGGGCGTGGTCACCCACATCGGCAACGACCCTGATGGTGACCCCGACGCAGCGGCCGCGCGAGTGGGCGAGGCCTGCGTCAGGGCGTTCGAACTGGCTGGGGGAGAGGCGTGTAGGACCCGCCTGTTGCTAGAGAACACCGCGGGCGCCGGCAGGACCTTCGGGTCCAACTTCGAGGAACTCGGTGCGTGCATCACGGCTTCCGCGTTGCCCGAAGAACGGCTCGGCCTGTGCCTCGATACGTGTCACGCGTGGGCTTACGGCCTGCCGGTCAACACCGCGGAAGGGTGGCGCGAGGTCATCGACGGGATCGCCGGCTGTTGCGACATCGGCCGCCTCGGCCTCATCCATGCCAACGACTGCCTGTTCGATCGCGGCTCGCGCAAAGACCGGCACGCGTGGATCGGCGATGGGTTCATCGGAAGCGACGGTTTTGCAGCGATGATGTGTATGCCTGAGCTGGCGAGTGTGTGCGCCGTCACAGAGATGCCGGGCGAGGTCCCCGTGAAGGATTCCGAGAACCTACGGCGACTTTCTGACCTGCGGAGTACCTGTTCCGAGTAGACCTGCGAGATTTGCTGCACCTAGACGGTTGCCCGAGCGCAATCGCCCGCCTACGATGGAGCAGGTACCCAGCCGCCTAAGGGCGGCTCCGGACGCGATGAAGCGAGGAATCGGATGGCTTTCTTCCTGCTCGGACGGTCTGAGGACGGCGGCTTGTCGCTGCTATCCGATGCTGCGTTCGAATCGCGCCAGGAGGCGCTCGCCGAGCTCGGTCAGATCACGGCCGATCCCGCCTTCAACAGGTGGAGCGACGAAGTTCTTCTGATCGATCTCGACTCAGGTACGCCAGTGCTGCTGGTGCGTCCGGCTGAGGCCGCGGCCTCCGCAGAACCTGATGTCGAGCCCGAGTCCGAGGAAGAGCCCGAGTCCGCCGTCTTCGCCGCGATCGCGGACGAAGAGCCCGATGACGACGCGGGCGATGGGGAACCGGAGGAAGTGGAGCCGGACGAGGTGGAGGCGGTCGAGGGCGACGACGCTCCGTCCGAGCCCGATGACACCCCCGCAGAGGATCTCACGGCCGACGAAGCAGAGGAACTCGAAGCCGAGCCGGAGGCTGCAGAGCCAACCGAAGAGGCGACTGAGGCCGTGGCGGAAGCCGAGGGTATGGATTCCTTGCGAGATGCCATCGCGCGCACCACGCAGCACATGGAGGCCACCGGCATCGTAGCGCCTGAGTCGATCGGACCGGCCGACGATGCCGGCGAGGATGACGATGCGGCGCAGGACGCCGCTGCCGGTGAACCAGGGCTCTGACGAACCCGTGTCGCTGCCCCCGCACCCGAACCTCCCGCGTGGCCTTGGGCCACCGCTGCCGAATCGGAGGTTGCCTCAGAGGATGTCGGTCGGCGACGCCGACAAGACGGAGACCCCGTTCGTGCTCGAAGGCCTTGAAGACCCCGCTATCGATGCCGGCGGCAGCCTGATCACCACTTCCATCGACGACGACGAACTTGCCGCGAATCGTCCCGTGATCTTGGGAGCCTACGGCGAGGAGCCCGAAACGCCGCCGGCAGAGTCAGGAGCGGAGCCAGCCACTGCCGCGGGTGACGGTCTTGATGCCGACGCCCCGGATGCGCCTGATTCTGCTGATGAGGCAGTTGTGGAGCCCGAAGCCGAACCCGAACCGGCGGAGGAGTCGGACTTCATAGTGCTCGACCAGGATCAGGCTGAGCCCGAGACTCCAGCGACCGCAGACGAGGAATCCGCTTCGACAGCCGTCCTCGATCTTGACTCCATCGCGTCCGCGGGGCACGCCGCCGGAGCCGGTTTCGGCGGACGCCGAAGGCGACGGCGGAGTACCGGCCCTGAGCTCATACGTCTGCGACGACTGCGTCTACGTCGACACCTGCCCCAACAAAGACCAGCGGCGTCCCGAGGACTGCGGTTCCTTCCAGTGGAAGTGATGTGACCCCTGTGTCGCGTCGCCCCGCACATCACTTTCCGTTCTCGGCCATCGTCGGCCAAGAGACGCTCAAGACCGCCCTGCTCCTCAACGCGGTCGATCCTCGAGTCGGTGGCGTTCTCGTGCGCGGCGAGAAGGGCACCGCGAAGTCGACCGCGGTTCGAGCGCTTGCGGCGGTTCTCCCGCCGCTCGACGTCAACGAAGGCTGCCGCTTCTCGTGCGATCCATCCGATCCGGGTTCGTGGTGCACCGAGTGTCGCGACCGCCGCGATGCCGGACCCCTCGCCAAGACTCAGCGGCCCGCGCGAGTCGTTGATCTGCCGGTGTCGGCCACTGAAGACCGCCTCATCGGGACGCTCGATCTCGAGCACGCACTCAAGTACGGCGAGCGCGTGTTCGAGCCCGGTCTTCTGGCGACTGCCAACCGGGCGATTCTCTACGTCGACGAGGTGAACCTGCTCGACGACCACCTCGTCGACACACTCCTTGACGCGGCCGCCATGGGCGTCAATACCGTCGAGCGCGAGGGAGTGTCGTTCAGTCATCCTGCGCGATTCATCCTCGTCGGCACGATGAATCCCGAAGAGGGCGAGCTGCAGGCCTCAGCTTCTCGACCGTTTCGGGCTGTGCGTCGACGTGAAGAGCGTGCGCGAGCCCGATGCTCGAGTCGAGATCGTTCGCCGTCGGCGCGCCTTCGAAGAAGACCCGCGGAGCTTCGCGCGCGCCTGGACCGAGAGCGAGCATGAGGTTTCGAGTCTCATAAAGAACGCGCGGCTTCGCCTCCCGAGTACCGGCATCTCCGATGAGATCCTCTACGCGATCGCCAATCTCGCGCTGACCGCTGGCGTCGATGGCCACCGTGCCGACCAGGTGATGGCACGCGCAGCTGTAGCGCTTGCCGCTATCGATGGCCGCTCTGAGGCATCCTTGCGTGATGTGGCGAAGGTAGCCCCGCTCGTGCTGGCTCACCGCGTCAGGCGCACGCTGTTCGACGAACCGCGGCTTGACTCCACTGCACTGGCTGCGCTCATCGACCAAGCGCTCGGCGTGGGTGACGATGGGGACAGCGACGACCAATCGACCGCCGACCAGGCCGAGCGCTGGCCAGACCACCATCTACGAGGCGCTCGGCACGGGTGAGGTCGATGCGCCTGCCGATTCGGAGCGGCCTCCAGGCGAGCTCAGTGGATCGCTCGACCAGACCCGCCGATCCATGCGCGGTAAACGCCAGGAAACGCTCTCGGATGATGGGCGGGGGAGATACGTCCGGTCCCAGCGGCCTCAGGCCGATGCGCGCAACCGGCGACATCGCGTTCGACGCGACCATCCGCGCGGCGGCTCCGAACCAGCTGACGCGAGCCGATACGAGCGAACTCGCGATCTCGATCAAGCCCTCGGAGATCAGGCAGAAGGTACGGATGCGCAAGGTCGGCACCTCGATCATCTTCTGTGTCGATGCCAGCGGCTCGATGGGAGCTACGAACAGGATGTCGGCGGCGAAGGCCGCGGTACTCGACCTTCTGGTCGACGCCTACCAGCATCGGGACCGAGTGTCCCTTGTCTCCTTCAGAGGCGACGGCGCGCAAGTCGTTCTCTCACCGACCGCCAGTGTGGAGCTCGCGAACATGAAACTCCGCAACCTGGCCAGCGGGGGGGCGACGCCGCTTGCGGCCGGGATTCATCCGCGCGCTTGAGGTCGCTGAGGCCGAGCGCCGTCGCGCGGCTGACGTCATTGTGTGGGTCGTCTTGGTGACCGACGGTCGAGGCAACGTCGGCCTGAGCGGGGGCATCGGAAGCGACGACGCCATCTCGGCAGCACGCGAACTCAGGGAGTCGAAGGTCAACACTGTGATCATCGACACAGGCTTCGGCCGCAGTGATACAGGCGCCGCACGCGAACTGGCGCGCGCCGCCGGCGGCGAATACGTCAAGCTCTCCGCGCTGACCGGCGAGACCATCAGCGATACCGTACGCCAGCGGCTCTCTGCCGGCAGGTAAGGCACGCCGCGATAAATGCCGATACAATCTAGGAGCAATGCCAGAAGTCGTAGCATCGTCATCGAGGGAGAGTCTGGCTATGAAATCACAAACTTCGTAAGTGGCTGTTCGTCGTCGTCGCGGCCGTGGTGTTGTTCGGCGCCCTTGCCACGACGGCGTACGCCAACCTCGACAGCGAACCCGCTGAAACCCATGGGGTCAGCGCAGTCAAACCCGGGCGCGGGCTCCGACCACTGGTGGCGAGAGGGTTGGGGCCGCACGCTCTACCCCGACTTCGCGCTGAGCCCACCCGAAGGTCTGGACTGGAAGATCGACGGCTAGATCGTCGGCATGCTCTACAAGGTCGACCGCGCCTCGGCAATCGACACCGTGGGGCCAATCGCTGAATCGATCATCGACAGCACCACGCCCAACGCCTACTACCGGGCCAGTTTCGGCGGCACCACCGTGAACACCGGCCCCTACGGCACGAACCAGGAAAACACCATCGACATGCTCGGAATCTACGACAACCCGCCTCTTGGGGGCTGGGGACCTGCCGACCCGAACGCATCCTACCCCGTCGAAGGTCAGTGGTATCTCCACTATCGCTACATTTCGAGTCTTCGCGGTACTCGAACCGAGTGCATACCGTGGGATTCGGGATCGACACCACGCCTCCGGACCCCGTCACAGGCCTCGAGATTCGGACGGGGCTCACTTCTTCAGTCGGTGACCACGTGGCAGCCTCGAACCCGTGCCCACATCACGTGGACGCCCGGACAGTACGATCATCTGGCTGGCGTCGGGCTACTACGAGGTGCTCATCGACGACAAGCCGATCATCCCCGAGAAGAACACGCTCCCCGAGCAGGGTCGCGTCTACGCCGCACCGTCGCATCTCGAAGGCACGTTCCCGTTCCCATCGTCAATCGTGGTCGAGAACATGCCCCCGGGAGCGCATAAGGTCTCCGTCGTTGCCGTCGACCGTGCCACGAACCGTGGGCCGGCAGTGAGCGGGTACTACTACTCCGATCCGGACACTCCCACGATCACTATCACGGCCCCGACCAACGGCCTGCTGAAGTCGACGCTCTACATCGCGGCCGAGGCGGCTGATGCCGCGGGCGATCCCACCGTCAAGTTCGCGCTGGATGGTTCGAACATCGCCACCTTCACGGCGCCTCCGTACCGCTTCAAGCCCAACCTCACCAGTGTGACCCCCGGCGCCCACGTGCTGTCGGCAACTGCGACAGACCGCCTGGGTCGCAGCGTCACGACGACGATGGCGGTCTCCACACTCGCGGCGCAGTCGTCATCCCGAACGACGGCTTCATCGTCACCGACGACGACACCTTCAACTCGACGATGACGGCAACTACCCTCACGAACGCGAACGACCCCGAGGATCAGACTGCCTTCTGGCGTCAGGGCTGGGGCAACTCGGTCAATCCGAATTTCAAGATCGATCCGCCCGACCCCAGCGTCCAGGACTTCGGCTTCGTGGGCGGCATGATCTACAGATTCGATCGAAGCGAGCTCACGACCATCGACCCAGCGGTGCCCGGCAACTACGACCGCTCCGGCACGGGAGAGGGCACCAACCTCGACAAGACAATCGACCTCAGAGGTGTCTACACCTATGACGCGCCTCCTGGTGGCTGGCCACCGAGCACACTCGGCGGCGAGACGAAGCCATACGAGGGCTACTGGTACATGCACCTCCTTCCGTTCACGACCAAGGGTTACGTGCCGCAATTCACGACCACCTACCGGATCGGCATCGACGTCACACGGCCTCGCGCCGTCACCCACCTGCTTGCCTCTCCCAGCCACAACGCTTCGATGGCCGGCTCGTGGAGCGATGCTTCCCGTGCGATTCTCACGTGGGACGCTGACCGCTACGACGACCTCTCGGGCGTCGCGTACTACAAGGTTCTCCTCGACGGCGCGCCGATCATCCCGAACGAGGCCGATGATCAGGGAAGGGTCTGGGAGGTCACCGGAAGGACCCCGTCCAAGGTGACCATCGAGAACATGCCTGCGGGCAAGCACCAGCTCTCGGTTGTTGCCGTTGACCGCGCTACCAACGAGGGCCCTGCGACCAGCACGTACTTCTATTCGGATCCCGATACCCCGACCGTCACGTTCGGGTCGTTCTCGCGCACCGTGACCACGCGCCCGACCTTCTCGGTTGTCACTTCGGACGCTGCGGGCATCCGCCAGGTCGTCTACCGTCTCGACGGAGTATTGCTCGGCACGCAGACCTCCTCGCCGTTCAGCATCTCACCGAACCTCAGCGGGTTCTCGGCGGGCAGCCACACGCTGACGGCGGCCGCATCGGACTACCTCGGCCGGACGGTCACCATCAGCACCACGATCAAGCTGGACAAGACGCCGCTGAACATCACGAGCTTCAGCCGCAACGCGTCGATCTTCTACCCGATCAAGCGTGACAAGTTCGGGGACGACTCGACGGTCAAGTTCAAGGTGAACAAACCGTCCACCGTGACCCTCACGATCAGGACGTCCAAAGGCAGCACGATCAGGACCATCACCAAGAGCGCCGTCGTCGGCAAGTACAACAAGATAGTCTGGAACGGCAAGTGGTCAAAGGACGGCAAGGCCCACACCGGCAAGTACAGCTATCAGCTCTCCGGCAAGGACTCTGTCGGCTACACGGACAAGACCGGAAAGCTCTACGTGACCATTCGGAACTACCAGCTCAAGAGGACCGGCGGCGACTCCGTCAAGGTCATCCCGAGGTAGTGGCGAGCGTCACCTTCGATTGCACAGACGGGCGGCTCCCACGTGGGGGCCGCCCGTTTCGTATGCAATGGAGTGGGCCTGTAAGCCGGATTCTGTCGAGGACGACCATTTATCTGCGACCAACGTCACCGCTGGCCTCTCGCGGGTTAACCCGAGCGTCG
This sequence comes from uncultured Coriobacteriia bacterium, assembly GCA_963803785.1. GTDB lineage: Bacteria > Actinomycetota > Coriobacteriia > Anaerosomatales > JAAXUF01 > CAWDNM01. Next base: position 188,282 of record CAWDNM010000004.1, on the reverse strand, counting down.
GTCGGGCCGACCTTAGCCGCTCCTATTCACCCTTGCTCCGGATGGGGTTTGCCAAGCCGCCACGTCACCGTGACGCTGGTGCGCTCTTACCGCACCGTTTCAGCTTTTCTCCCGCAGGCGAACCAGCGGGGGAGTTTTCTTTTCTGTGGCACTTTCCGTCGGCTCACGCCGCCCAGCCGTTAGCTGGCATCCTGCCCTGTGGAGTCCGGACTTTCCTCACGCCCTCGCCAAGGCGGGTGCGCGCGGCCGTCCAGCCCACTCCGTGCAACAGTCTAGCAGCGTAGCAGCGAGTGTGCGGGCGCGTGAGGCATTCGGCCCCGGTTGCAGCGCCCGGCCGCGATCCTATCCCGTGCTCGCGTATGATGATGACCGATATGGTCCGGTTCATCAGTCTCGGAGCGACGGTGTTCTCGGCCTCCACACGGGGACCGGAGAACACGCATGAATCAGATCCGCCCGCTCGCTTCACAGGAAAGGCCGGTTCGGATGCCTGGAGAGGGACCGTCGGTCAGCGCACTTTGGATCGGCAACGCGATGAGTCCTTACGAGCATCTGTGCCTTTCGTCGTTCGTGCGTGCGGGCTACGAAGTGAAGGTGTTCACGTATGACCCGACGCTCGTGGTCCCGTTTGGAGCACAACGGTGCGATGCCCGTGAGGTACTGCCAGAGTCGTCTGTCTTCGAGAATCATAGGCAGCCCGGAACGTACACCGCGTTCTCTGACATCTTTCGCTATCGGCTCCTGCAGCTACAGGACACCACGTGGATCGACACCGACGTGATACTGGTGAGCGACTCTCTGCCGGATGGGGCCTACCTGTTCGGCTATGAGGACCCGGGATACGTCAACTGTGCGATTCTTCGCGCCCCCAGCGACTCCCCATTTGTGGACTACTTGTTCGACACGTCGGTCGCGGCAGACCATGCCACCATGAAATGGGGGGACATCGGGCCCCGGCTCGTCACTGACGCCATCACTCGTTTCAACCTTCATGACCTTGTCCAGCCTTCCGGAGTGCTCTATCCGGTGCACTACAGAGAGGTTGGGATGCTGTTCGACCCTGAGCAGTGCGAGGCTGTGAAGGAGCGGTTGCAGCACGCCTCCACGCTGCACCTGTGGAACGAGATCATGCGCCGCGGCGGTCCGGTCAAGCAGCTTCGCCCGCCACGTGGATCGTGGCTGGCGAACGCGTTCGACTCATACGACATCGACTTCGGCAGCGAGTTCGTCCACGACGTCGAGTGGGTGCTTGATGCCGTCGATCTCGGGAAGCCCAGCCGTGACGCCGCCATCACGCAGCGGGACGCCGCGGTTCGAGCCCGGGACGCCGCACATGCCGAGCGAGATGCGGCGCTTACACAGCTCGAAACGGTCGTGCGCGAACGGGATACAGCCGTCGCCGAGCGAGATGCCGCACTAGCGCAGGCGGCCACACGGCCCAGGCGCTTCTCGTGGCTAAGGCGCGGCGACAACTAGTCCGCAGGGTGCTGCCGCCGGCTCCATTGGACCGCACAATCTCATTCGCCGCGGATGGCTCAACGGAATCAGACGGTGTCGTGTCGCCCCTGGGCCTGGAGTTTGGCCCACACATCTTTGAGGGTGAGCGTCCGGTTGAAGACGAGCGCGTCCGGAGTCGAGTCGGAGTCAACACAGAAGTATCCCAAGCGCTCGAACTGCACGGTCTCACCGATCGGCAGCTCGCCCATCGATGGCTCTGCGAGGCAGCCTCGGACGACAGATTCGGAATCGGGGTTCAGATCCTCGAACAGGTCTCGACCGTCGGCACCGGGGTACGGGCTCGCGAAGAGGTGTCCGTAGAGACGAACCTCGGCCGGCACCGCATGGGCGGCTGACACCCAGTGCAGGGTCGCCTTGGGGCGCCGATCGTCGGGCGCGGAACCGCCGCGGGTGGCTGGGTCGTAGGTGCAGCGCAGCTCCACCACGTTGCCGTCCGGGTCCTTCACGACTTCGTCGCATGTCACGAAGTACGCAGACCGCAACCGCACTTCTCGGCCGGGGGACGAGGCGGAAGAACTTCTTGGGCGGGTCCTCCATGAAGTCGTCGCGTTCGATCCAGAGCTCACGCGTGAAGGGAACCGCGCGAGTGCCCGCAGTCGGATCCTCAGGGTTGTTGACGACGTCCATCTCCTCGACCCGGCCCTCCGGGTAGTTGGTGATGACGACCTTGAGCGGGTTGAGCACTGCGAACCGGCGCAGCGAGCGTCCGGTTGAGCACGCTGCGCACCGCATGCTCGAGCATCTCGACCTCGACCACGCTGTCGGCCCGAGCCACGCCGACCATCGCTACGAAGTCGCGAAGGCCTTCGGCGGGAAAGCCGCGCCGACGCAGGCCGGAGAGGGTGGGCATGCGCGGATCGTCCCAGCCGCGCACGTGCCCCTCGTTGACGAGGCGCAGGAGCGTGCGCTTCGACAGGACGGTGTGGGTGAGGTTCAGCCGCGCGAACTCGTACTGGCTGCGGACGCGAGGGAACCGGCAGGTTCTCGAGGAACCAGTCGTAGAGCGGTCGGTGGTCCTGGAACTCCAGGGTGCAGATGGAGTGCGTGATGCCCTCGATCGCATCGGACTGCCCGTGAGCGAAGTCGTACATCGGGTAGACGCACCAGGCGTCGCCGGTGCGCGGGTGCTCCGAGTGGGCGATTCGGTACAAGACCGGGTCGCGCATGTTGATGTTCCCGGACGCCATGTCGATCCTCGCGCGCAACACGCGTGTCCCGTCGGGGAACTCTCCGGCGCGCATGCGAGCGAACAGGTCGAGGCTCTCCTCGGCAGGCCGGTCTCGCCACGGGCTCTCGCGCCCGGGCTCGGTGAGCGTGCCGCGGTACTCGCGGATCTCCTCGGCGGTGAGGTCGTCTACGTAGGCCTTGCCGTCCCTGATCAGGTCGCAGGCCCACTCGTAGAGCTGCTCGAAGTAGTCCGACGCGTAGAACAGGTACTCGCCCCAGTCGAAACCGAGCCAACGAACGTCGGTCTTGATGGCGTCGATGTACTCCTGCTCCTCCTTGATCGGGTTGGTGTCGTCGAAGCGAAGGTGGCAGCGACCGCCGAACTCCTCGGCGATGCCGAAGTTCAGGCAGATCGACTTCGCGTGGCCGATGTGGAGGTAGCCGTTGGGCTCGGGCGGGAAGCGTGTGACCACCGACTGATGCCGGCCGTCGCGCAGATCGGCGGCGACGATCTCGCGGATGAAGTCAGCGCGCTCGGGTGAGGGTGATGTGTGTGTGTCCATAACGGCTGACGATAGCATATGACGGGCGGATTCGGACGGCTCCACAAGTGCCGTCGCGCGACTCGTCCACCGGTGAAACCTCTCTGAAGACAAGAAACCCCTTCCGCATTTCTCGGAAGGGGTTTCTGAGCATCTTGGTAGCCCGTACGGGATTCGAACCCGTGATCTCCGCCTTGAGAGGGCGGTGTCCTAACCGCTAGACGAACGGGCCGTGCTGGCTGGGGTACTAGGGCTCGAACCTAGACTCTTCGGAACCAGAATCCGACGTGTTGCCAGTTACACCATACCCCAGTTCCCAAACGCCCACGGTGCGGCGCGAAAAGGTATGTTACGGACGCCCATAGGGGGTGTCAACCCCCAGTCGAGGGGCGTTTGGCAGTCGCTGTCACCTACTCCGCGGCGAGCCCGGCTGCGGCCGATAGACGAGCGAGCGTCGTCTCGCGGCCGAGCAACTCCAGCGACTCGAAGAGCGGAGGGGAGACGGTGGAGCCAGTGGCTGCGACCCGGATCGCCTGGAACACCATCTTCGGTTTGAGCTCGAGCTGCTCGGGCAGTTCGCGCAGCGCTGCCTCGATGGACTCGGAGGTCCAATCGCACGATCCAAGCACCTCGATTGACGCGTTCAGCGCTCGGCCTGCCCCATCCTTGGCAGAGCACCTTCTCCCGAGCAGATTCCTCGATCGTTGGCTCGGCGAAGAGGAACGCGACCTTCTCAACGACCTCGTCGAGGCGCTTGATCCGCTCGGAGACGAGAGGAGCCAGGCGGGCAAACCAGTCGGGACGTGACGCGACGTCTGCCGCATCGCTGAGGCCGGCGTCTTCCAGCCACGGGACCATGCGCGCGACGAACTCCTCGGCGGGCAACTCTCGGAGGTAGACGCCGTTCATCCAATCGAGCTTCTCGACATCGAAGATCGCCGGGTTCTTCGAGATGCGATCGAGTGAGAACGAGCTCTTGAGCGTCTCGGCGTCGATGATGGTCGTCTCGCCGTCAAGCGACCAGCCGAGCAGCGCGAGGTAGTTCATGATGGCCTCGGGCAGGTAGCCGAGCTCCGCGTAGGCTTCTACGCTCGTGGCGCCGTGGCGCTTGGAGAGGCGCTTGCCGTCGGGACCCCAGATCATCGACAGGTGGGCGAAGACCGGAATCGGCATCTCCGAGCGCCTCGTAGACGACGATCTGCTTCGGGGTGTTGGAGAGGTGGTCGTCACCGCGGATGACATGCGTGATGCGCATATCGACATCGTCCATCACGACCGCGAAGTTGTAGGTGGGGGAGCCGTCGGTGCGTGCGAGCACGAAGTCGTCCACCGCGCTCTCCGGGAAACCTCACCTCGCCTCGAACCGCATCCTCGAAAGCGATGTCGCCGCGGTCCTCGGGCACCTTGAGCCGCCAGACGCACGGTTCTCCCGCAGCCGACGCGCTCGGCGGCCTCATCGGACGACAGCGAGCGGCAGGTGCGGTCGTAGCCTGCGACGCCGCCCTCCGACGCGCGCAGCCTCGCGCTTGGCGTCAAGCGTCCTCAGCGGAGCAGAAGCACGGGTAGGCGTGACCGGACGCCTTGAAGCAGCTCGAGCCCCTCGGCGTAGCGGTCGAAGCGCTGCGTCTGGAAGTACGGGCCGTGGTCGCCGCCGACACCGGGGCCTTCGTCGTAGTCGAGACCGAGCCACTCCATGGCGCGCAGAATCGCCTGGGTGTTCTCCTCGGTGGACCGCTCGGGGTCGGTATCTTCGATACGGAGCACGAACGTCCCACCGAAATGACGAGCGAACGCCCAGTTGTAGAGCGCCGTTCGGGCGCCGCCGATGTGGAGGAACCCGGTCGGGCTCGGGGCGAAACGAACGCGTACAGCTGTCGGTCACGGTGAGTTGCTCCTTGCAGGTGGGGACAGTGGATGGCGCACGTTGGTCACGCGGAAGAGTCACGCTCGACGGTCTCGCCGAGATGCACCGCCGCGCGCGAGTAGCCACCACGAAATCGCGACGGCCAGCAGAAGAGCCGAGAGACCCAAGGCCTTCGACAGGTAGTTGGTCCCGCCCTCGAAGACGACGAACTTCCGCGCAACGGCGACGAGCGCGGCCTCAAGTACCGTGGGCACCACCCGGATGTGGCGCATGTACGCCACAGCGATTCGGAACAGCTCCACGAGAATGAAGATCTCGAGGATCATCCCGATGATCTTGTTGAACTCCACAGCATCGACGGCGACGTTCTTGCCCGCGAGCGTGAGCAGCTCGGCACCGAGCGCCAGCAACATGCCTATCTGCGAGCACGACCAGCGCGACGGCAACCATGACCTCGATGATGATCGTCGTCCAGTGCAGTGTCCGGACGACCCTATCGGTGAACTTCTCCAACTCGGTGCCCTCCTTGGCTTACGCTCTTCGGGCGACATCATACCCGACAACGCCCCCAAATGACTTGAAGGTCTCGCGTACGCGCGCTACACTCTCCACGCTCATCAAGAGGCAGCCGAGAGGCTGCAGAGGGTCGAGGGACCGAGCCCGTAGACACCCCGGCAACCGGCGTCGAAAACGACGTACGGTGCCACTTCTCGGCAGGCGAAATGGCCTGGAAGATGAGGGAACAGCTCCGCGCGCCAACGGGCGCACGCGAGGCGAAGCCCCTGTCTATACCAGCCGGGGGCCTTTTTGTTGCCCCGCTTAGTGCGCGACTCGAACGCCGGGTCGCCGAGAAGGAGGTAGTTGTGCCGGAACGCGAGTATCTGTTCACATCCGAGTCGGTCACTGAGGGCCACCCGGACAAGATGTGCGACGCCATCTCTGACGCCGTGCTCGATGCCATCATCCAGGCCGAGATCGACGCCGAAGCGGCCGGCGTAGCGGGTGCGACCCCGGACTACGTGCGTTGTGCCTGCGAGATGCTTCACCACGACCGGTCTGATCGTCGTCGGCGGCGAGATCCGCACGCACGGCTACGTCGACATCATCAGCATCGTCCGCAAGGTCGTCTCGGAGATCGGCTACACGCGCGCCAAGTTCGGTTTCGACGCCGAGACGTGCGGCGTCGTGCTCGGCATCCACGAGCAGAGCGCCGACATCGCGCAGGGCGTGGACGAGTCCTACGAGGTCCAGCACGGCAAGGGCACCGATCCGATCGACCTGGTCGGCGCCGGTGACCAGGGCATGATGTTCGGCTACGCCTGCAACGAGACGTCGCAGCTCATGCCGATGCCGATCTACCTGGCGCACCGCCTCGCCGAGCGCCTCACGGCAGTGCGCAAGGCCGACGTGCTCGACTACCTGCGCCCCGACGGCAAGACCCAGGTCTCCGTCCGCTACGTCGACGGCAAGCCCGTCGCGGTCGAGAAGATCCTCATCTCGACGCAGCACGCGGACGGCGTCTCCATCGAGGACCTCCTCCGTCCCGACCTCATCGAGCACGTCATCAAGCCGGTCTTCGAGCTCGAGGGCCTCGAGCTACAAGGACGCTGAGATCTTCATCAACCCCACCGGTCGTTTCGTGATCGGCGGCCCCATGGGCGACACCGGCCTGACCGGCCGCAAGATCATCGTCGACACCTACGGCGGCATGGGCCGTCACGGCGGCGGCGCCTTCTCGGGCAAGGACGCCACCAAGGTCGACCGCTCGGCTGCCTACGCCGCACGCTGGGTCGCCAAGAACATCGTCGCCGCCGGTCTGGCCGACCGCGCCGAGATCCAGCTCGCCTACGCCATCGGCGTCGCGCACCCGCTGTCGGTCATGGTCGAGACGTTCGGCACCGAGAAGGTGCCCGTCGCCCGCATCGAAGAGGCGGTCAACTCCGTCTTCGACCTGCGTCCGGGCGCGATCATCCGCGACCTCGACCTCCGTCGTCCGATCTACCGCAAGACCTCGGCGTACGGCCACTTCGGCCGCACCGACAAGGACTTCACGTGGGAGCGCACCGACCGCACCGAAGCGCTGGCCGAGGCTGCGGGCCTGAACGACTAGCCCCAAACCCGCACTCCCGAAGGCCACCGGCGTCGGCAACGATGTCGGTGGCCTTCTGTATGCTGGAGGAAGCCCCGTCACCGCCGCCGAGAGGAGCCGCCGTGGCCGTCGCCCACGTCATCGTCGATGTCGCCACGCGCGAACTCGATACGCACTTCGACTACGCCGTCCCGGAAGGAATGGCCGGAGTCGAGGTTGGCGCCTGCGTGCTGGTCGACTTCGCGAACCGACCGGTCGTCGGGTACGTGGTCGGCCTCTCTCACACCAGCGAACATCGGCCGTCTCAAGCCGGTTCGCGCTGTACTCGGCGGCCCGTACTTCGGGCAGCACGCGCCCGAGATCGCTCGATGGATCGCGGACCGCTACCTGTGCCCGCTCTCTGAGGCGCTCAGGCTGTTCACGCCGCCCGGGTGGAACGCCACGCGCAGTCCGTGTGACAGGCGACGACGGCGACACGTGGGACGTGCGAAGGCCCGGCGTCGGGCCCGTCGACGACCGCTGGGCACATCTCGTCGTAGGGGCGGATCCGTTCACGCCCGGACCGAGGGCGACGATGCAGCGCGCGCTGCTCGATGCGCTGGCCGAGGGCCCGCTGCGTGTCGCGGAGCTCGCGGCCGATCTCGGTAGCGTCGACGGTGCGCTCAAACGGCTTGCCGAAGCCGGCGTCGTTCGTAGTTGAGCGCCGTCGACGGATGCGAGATGCGCTGGTGCGCGAGAAGCTCGCACCACGTCATGAGAACCTCACCGACGGGCAGATGGAGGCGCGCGGCGCAATCGCGAGCGCTCTCGATGGGGGCGAAGGGCGCGTCCTCGTCTTGGACGGCGTGACCGGCTCCGGCAAGACCGAAGTCTACCTGCTCGCGATCGAGGCGGTGCTGAACTCGGGCGACGACGCCTGCGTGCTCGTCCCGGAGATATCCCTGACGCCGCAGACCGTCGGACGCTTCCGAGCTCGCTTCGGCGACGAGGTGGCCGTCCTCCACTCCAGGCTTTCCGCCGGCGAACGCTTCGACCAGTGGGACCTCGTTCGCCGTGGTGAGGCCCATATCGTCGTGGGAGCGCGTTCCGCGCTGTTCGCGCCGCTGTCGCGTCTGAAGCTGATCGTGATCGACGAAGAGCACGAGTCCTCCTACAAGCAAGGATCGGCGCCTCGCTATCACGCGCGCGAGGTTGCCGAAGAGATCGCGAAGCGCACGGGAGCGGTCGTCGTGCTCGGGCAGCGCCAGTCCATCGATGGAGGCGCTGAACCGTTGCGAGGCCGGGGAGTGGACCCGCGTCGTCATGCCTGAACGAGTCACCAAGCGCCCGCTGCCCCCTGTCACCGTCGTGGACATGGCCGCGGAGTTCGCCGATGGTCACCGATCCATGTTCTCGCGCCCGCTCACCGCGGCGCTCCATGGACGTATCCGAACGCGGTGAGAAGGCGGTGCTGTTCCTCAACCGGCGCGGTTTCGCATCGTTTCTCCTGTGCCGCGAGTGCGGGTTCGTCCCGGAGTGTGAATCGTGTGCCGTGTCGCTCACGTACCACGAAGTCGGGACGCGGCTGCAGTGCCACCATTGCGGTGCGAAGGCTGCCGGTGCCTGCACGTGTGCCCGCGCTGCAACAGCCCGTACCTTCGTCAGTTCGGAGCAGGCACGCAGCGTGTGGAGGCCGAGCTCGCACAGCTGCTCGACGGGTTCCCGGTGGTGCGCATGGACGCCGACACCACCCGCGGTAAGGGAGGACACGAGCGCGCGCTCGCCGAGTTCGAGTCGCTCGCCTCGGGAGTGCTGCTCGGAACCCAGATGATCGCCAAGGGGCTCGACTACCCGGAGGTCACCCTCGTCGGCGTCATCAACGCCGACACCACGCTCCACCTGCCTGACTACCGCGCCGGAGAACGAACCTACCAGCTTCTCGAGCAGGTGGCGGGTCGCGCGGGTAGAGGAGAGCGGCAAGGCGAGGTCATCGTCCAGACATACTGGCCCGAGCACCCGGCCATTCGCGCGGCGGCATCGCACGACCCCGACATCTTCTACGCCGAGGAGAAGTCCATCCGCGCCGAACTCGGCTACCCGCCGTACGGGCGCCTGGCGAACGTCCTGATCTGGGGCAAGGACCAGTCAGCCGTCGCCGACGCGGCTGCCGAGCATCTACTCATCGCTCGCCGAGTCGGTTCCCGAGGCGTGGCAACTGCTCGGCCCGAGCCCGGCGCCGCTGTCGCGGGTCAAGGGCGTCTGGCGCTGGCACGTACTCGTGAAGGCGCCTCGAGACGCCGATCATATCCTCGCCTGTCGGTGCGGCGCTCAAGGCCGCTCGCCGCGTTGAGGGGGTCGCGGTCGTCGCCGACGTCGACCCGGTCGATCTGCTGTAGTCGGCGCTACCGCTTCGCCCAGCCGGCGAGCGCGCCTCGTCCGCGCTACGGGCTGGTATGATTGCTGCATACATCATCGACTCCGCGGCGGCAGTTGCCGTCGCCCACCCGATAGAAGGACCGCCGCCTGATGGACGTTCTGTCCCACCCAAACGCCGCGCTGAAGCAGAAGGCCGCTCCGGTCGATCCGACCGCCGAGAAGGACCTCCTCGAGCTGTGTCGCACGATGGCCAAGGCCATGTATGACGCTCCCGGCATCGGCCTCGCCGCTCCTCAGATCGGCGTTCTGAAGCGCGTGATCGTCTATGACCTCGAAGACGAGGGCCGGATCGTCGCTCTGTGCAATCCCGAGATCGTCGAGCACGGCGACGATCGCGAGGTCGATGACGAGGGCTGCCTTTCGCTCCCCGGCATCACCGTGCCCATCGAACGGCCCACGACCGTGGTCTGCGAGGCGCTCAGTCTCTCCGGGAAGCCGGTGCGCATCGAGGCCGACGGGCTTCACGCCCGAGTCCTTCAGCATGAGGTCGACCATCTGGATGGGGTTCTCATCCTCGATCGAGCCACGCCTGAGGAACGCAAAGCCGCCCTCCAGCGCTACCGCGAGGCGCAGGCCGCAGGTGCCAAGCCGGGCGACACGAGCATCTGACGCCGCAACGGCGAGGGGGGAGCCACACTTTGCGGGTCGTATTCATGGGCACGCCAGAGTTCGCGGTCCCATCACTTGTCGCCTTGCGACGACGCGGCGCAGGTCGTGGGCGTGTACTGTCGCCCGGACGCCGTCTCGGGTCGTGGCAGGGCTCACGCGGCCCGGTCCTGTGAAGCTCGCTGCGGAGCGCATGGGTTGTCCGGTATTCCAGCCACGCACGCTGCGCGACGACTCAGAACTCCGAGCCCTCGCGGCGCTGAAGCCTGATCTCATCGTTGTGGCGGCCTACGGCCTGATTCTTCCTCGGATGGTGCTCGAATCCGCCCCTCTCGGCGCCATCAACGTCCATGCGTCACTACTCCCGCGATGGCGTGGAGCTGCGCCGATCCAGCGAGCGATTCTCGCAGGCGACCCCGTCACAGGGGTCTCCATCATGCGCATGGAGGAGGGCTTGGACACGGGACCGTACTGCCTTCAGGCCTCCACCCCGGTCGGCAGTGCCGGTGCCGTCGAGCTCACCGAGCGACTGGCGCTTCTGGGTGCGGACACCCTCGTTCAGGCGCTGCCCGCGATTGTCGGAGGCTTTGCCACATGGACGCCCCAAGACGAGACCCTCGCCACCTACGCCAACAAGATCGCCAAGTCCGATGTGGCCATCGATCCGCACTTCACCACAGAGACCGCCCTGCGACACATTCGGGCCTCGGGGCCCGCCGCCCCATGCCGAGTCCGCTTGGCCGACCGCGCGGTCACGCTGACCGCGGCTACTGCCGCCGAGCCTGACAATCCCGAGCCATGCGCAGCAGCCACTGTCAGGGGCGCCAAGACGGGCATCCTCCTCGGCTTCTCCGACGGCTGTCTGCTCGTCAGACGGCTGAAGCCGGAGGGCAAGTCCGAGATGGCCGCTGCCGACTGGGCGCGCGGCGTTCGCGAACTAGACGGTTCGACGTGGGGCGGTCTGCAGTGAGCGCGTCACCGGCACGACGGCTGGCGCGCGAGGTGCTCACGCGCGTGCGCGAGAGCTCCTCCTACGGCCACGAGGTTCTCTCGGCGGCGCTGCAACGCGCGACTCTGGGCTCCGACGATGCCTCGTTCGCCACCCGGCTCGCATACGGCGCGCTGCAGACCGAGGGCACTCTGGACGAGGCGATCGACCGCCACACCGGCGGCAAGCGGCTCGAGCCGAGGGTACGAGACGCCTTGAGGGTCGCCACGTACGAGATCCTCTTCCTGCACACCGAAGACCGCGCGTCCGTGCACCAGGGCGTCGAGCTCGTCAAGACGGTCAGGCCGCAAGCCTCCGGGCTCGCGAACGCGATCCTTCGCCGGGTCGCCGAGGACGCGCCCACCTTCCCCTGGGGCGACCCGGACCAAGACGACGCGGCTCTCGCGCGACGGCACGCTCATCCGCGCTGGCTCGCCGACATGTGGATCGCGGAACTCGGCCGAGACGACCGCAGCAGCCGTGATGGCGGCCAACAACGAACCGGCGCCGCTCTTCGTGGCAGTCAACCCGTTCGTCGCCTCTGCGACCGAGGCGCACGCCGCCCTGGAATCCGACGGCGCCGACCCGCAGCCGTGCGCACTTGCTGGATGCATCCGAGCCGGTGACCCGGCCGCAGCGGTGCACGGTCGCGCACTGGCCGATGGTCTCGTCTTCGCCACAGATGCGGCGGCTCAGCTCGTTGCGTCACTCGTCACTGCACGGCCGTCACAGCGCATTCTCGAAATCGGCGCTGGCCGGGGCACGAAGACCGTACTCATCCAGGCCGCTGCCGTCGCGGCGGGAGGCCCGGCTCGCCTGTACACCGTCGACCTTCACGAGTTCAAGACCCGCCTTCTGATGGAACGACTGGCGCGCTACGGGGTTCCGGGCGTCAGTGCCCTGACCGGTGACGCCACAGACCTGGCCACCGTGAAGGGGCTGCCGGCGGAAGCCTCCGTTGACGCCGTGCTCATCGATGCGCCGTGCTCGGGTCTGGGCACCCTGCGCCGGCACCCCGAGAAGCGCTGGCGTGTCACCCCGGTCGAGATCGATGAGCTTGCGGCGCTCGGTTCGCGCGCTCCTAGGGAGGCGTCACGTCTTGTTCGCCCCGGCGGTTTCGTGGTGTACTCCACCTGCACTCTCGCGAATGCCGAGAACGACGACGGTCGTCTCGGCGTTTCTCGCGAGTGAGCAGGGGAGGGAGTTCTCGCTGGAGCCACTCACAGGCGAGTGTCCCGGACGAGTGGCGTCGGTTCGTAACCGACGAGGGGTACTTCCGCTCGCTGCCTGAACCGGGTGGGCCTGACGGGCACTTCGCCGCGCGGCTCGTGCGCGTCGCTGTAGGACGTAACCGTGCGCGACGCATTAGGCGTCGCCGGCACGATGAGGGAGGAAGCATGCGCAACACCCGTATCGTTGAGATGCTCGAGGTCACCGAGGCCGCAGCGCTGGCGGCCGGCCGCTGGATGGGCAAGGGCGACAAGCACGCCGCCGATGATGCAGCCGTCGAGGGCATGCGCACCGCATTCAACGACGTCGACATCAGTGGCACGATCGTCATCGGCGAGGGCGAGCGCGACGAGGCGCCGATGCTCTACATCGGCGAGAAGGTCGGGAAGGGCGGCGAGGAGATCGACATCGCCGTCGATCCGCTCGAGGGCACGAACCTGACCGCGTACGGTCAGTCGAACTCGCTTGCGGTCCTCGCGTTCGGCCCCAAGGGCACGCTGCTGCACGCACCCGACACCTACATGAAGAAGATCGCCGTCGGCCCCGAGGCCGCGGACGCGGTCCACATCGACGCGAGCGCCACCGAGAACATCGCACAACGTCGCGAAGGCGCTCAAGCGTGACGTCGAGGACCTCGTCGTCTGCATCCTCGAGCGTGACCGTCACGTCGACCTCATTCGCGAGGTTCGTGCAGCCGGCGCCCGCATCCGCCTGATCTCCGACGGCGACGTCTTCGGTGCGGTCGCCACTGCGATCGAGGGCACCGGCATCCACCTCTACCTCGGCACCGGCGCGGCGCCGGAAGGCGTGCTCGCGTGCACCGCGATGAAGTGTCTCGGCGGCTGCTTCATGGGTCGTTTCGAGTGGCGCAGCGCCGAGGAGAAGGCTCGCGCCGTCGAGATGGAGACCTGCAACATCGACGACGTGCTCACGATGGACTGCCTGGTCAACACCGACGAGGCCGCGTTCATCGCCACCGGCGTCACCGACGGCGAGATGCTTCGCGGCGTGAAGTACTTCGGCTCCGGTGCACGAACCAACTCGGTGGCGATGGATGCGAAGTCCAAGACCGTGCGCTTCACCGACACCATCTACCGTACGGGCGCCGAGAAGTTCTGGGTCCGCATGGACTAGGGCCCATCGCCCACCACACGGCCCGTCAGCGCCGTACCGCTACGAACGCGTGTCCTGCCCCGCCTAAGCTGCTGACAACATCGAGAAGGCCCCGCATCCGCGGGGCCTTCTCGGGCTGTGACGTGAAGATGGAGCTACTCAGTAGCCGCAGCTGCCGCTGCTGGGCAGTTCGCACATGAGGAGCTTTCGCCCGGGGTTGAGCACGCGCCCGACTCCTCCTTCGGCCGCGGCCGATAGTCGGTGTTGTGAAAGCCGGTGCCCTTGAAAGCGACTCCGACCGGCGAGAACACCTTTGTCGCGACGGCGCCACACTCCGGGCAAGCCTCGTCGCCTGTCGTGCCCATGGATCGGTTGACTTCGAAGACGGTGGCACATTCGGTACAGCGGAAGTCGTATGCGGGCATATTCGGTGCGAGCTCCCTTCGGCAGAGCGGGTTCGAGCAAAGTGGAGAATCCACGTAAGCAGCATACATGCCAGACCGATGGGGTCGACATCATCGTATAGACTGGTTGCTATGGACAAGACGCCTGAACCCATGCCCCTGTTCGATGACGACCTCACCGACGCTGGGGAGCACGCTATCGACTCCGAGCCTCTGAACGACGCCGCCGAGGATTCCCCGGCTGGCGCGGTTGGTGAGCCGTTGTCTGGCGATCAATCAGAGAATGCGACGGCAGCGGCGCCTGGACCGGGCGAAGCCGAGGGCGCTGAGCCGGCCGCCACGATGTCCGTGGCGGCCACGAGTGTCGGCTCGGCAGAAGAGATGGATGCGTGGCTTTCGGCAGAGCCCTCGCCGGTGTCCAGCGGGTGGATGAGCACTGACTCCGAGGCCGATGCGGCCATGGCCGCGTGGCTCGCAGCGGACCCCAACGCCGTACCCGATCAGGACGGTCCGGTCGATCGTCTCGGCCGGGCGCCTCGAGCGCGTGCGCCCTCAGCGCAAACCGCTCGTGCCCGTGTGGCTGGTGTGGGTCGTTCTCGGCGTGCTGGTGGTTGGCGGGATCGCAGCCGGCGCGGGAGCGTACTTCGCTGTTCGCTCGAGGGTCTTCGTACCGACGGTTGCCGGACTCCAGACTCAGGCCGCTCGTGAGCGACTCGCCACTGTGGGCTTGACGCTGACGGTCACCGACCGCCGCTTCTCGACACTTCCGGTCGACACGATACTCGCCCAGACTCCTGAGGCCGGTGCCAAGACCAAGCGCGGCGCATCGGTCGCTGTGGTTGTCTCCGCAGGCACCGAGCAGTTCACGATGCCCGACGTGGTCGGCGAAGGGCTCAGCCTCGCGCGCACCCAGCTCGAGCAGAAGGGTCTTCAGGTGCAGGTCGAGGCTCAGGCCTCTGACCAGCCAAGCGACACGGTTCTCGCCACGAATCCGGCGGCCGGAGCTCCGATGAACACCGGCGACATCGTCAAACTCACCGTCGCGATGAACAGCTCGGGGTCCGGGGCGACCACCACGACTACAGGCGCGCTCGTTCCCTTCACCCTCACGGGAGTGCGCGTCACACTCGACCCCGCTCCTCCCGTCGCAGGTCAACCCGACACCGCGCTCGAGGTCACTCGTCGGCTGCAGTCTCTGCTCGAGGCATCCGGTGCGACGGTCCTTTCGACGCGCTCGATCACCGACACCGGTACGACCGGTTCCACCACCGCGCGACAGCTCCGCGCGCGCGAGGGCTCTCCGACCGTCGCGGTTGGGTTCGACGTCATCTCAACGGGCAGCGCAGGAGTAGCTCTGACGTATCCGAGCTCGACCGTCGCGACGGCTGCCGCAGCCCCGTCCCAGATACTGTCCTCGCAGATATCCTCGGCCCTGGCCGGACAGGGCATCGGTGCCCGCCAGACGGCAGGGGGTTCCGACGTCGTCCTGTCGGTGACCGGTGCCCCGTACGTTCGCCAAACGCTCGGCTCGACCGCCTCCCGGAGGACCTGGCCAACTTCCGCGATCCCGCATGGGCGGACAAGATCGCACGGTCGGTCTATCAAGGAATCGCGTCGATCTACGGCATCCGGAACGCTGGCGCGCCCTAGGGGTGGCGCGCTCTTCGTCGGTCGCCACTGGGCTGAGCCTTCCCGGCGGTATTGCATGCACACGAACGCTCGTCCACAATCGCCCTACCAATCGAACACCGTGTCGGGAGCTGCCAGTACGCGGCGGCTGAGAGGCAGCTGCAAGGCTGCGACCGAGAAGACGGCCCCGGTAATGCGGGGCCCGCACGACGGATAGGCGACCAGCGCCCTTTCGCCGGACACTTCAGGCCTCTCACTCCGGCACCAAATGGAGAGGACTGCTCGTGCGCTCTGACAGAACCCGGTTGCTCGTCGAGATCGCGCTCACCGTGGCCCTCTCGGCGGTCCTGAGCATGCTCGCGGTTCGGTTGCCCATCAACTTCGCCGGCGGCACCATCTCGCTGTCGATGGTTCCCATCCTCGTGCTGGCGCTCCGTCGGGGACTTGCGCCAGGCCTGATTGCAGGTGCGCTCTTCGGGTGTGCCGACTATCTTATAGAGCCATTCTTCGTCGCCCCCATCCAGGTACTGCTCGACTATCCCGTCGCATTCGGCGCGGTCGGCCTTGCAGGCCTTGGCGCCGCGCGCTACCGACGGATTTCTGCGCTGTCGCCGGCCGGGGCCGTTCGTTGGGCCATCCCGTTCATGTTGCTCGGTGGCCTTGCCCGCTTTGCCGCCGCGTGGACCTCCGGAGTCGTCTTCTTCGGCCAGAACGCCCCGGCCGGACAACCCGTCTGGCTCTACTCCCTCGTCTACAACCTGAGCTATCTCGTCCCGTCGATCGCGCTGAGCGTCGCCGTAGCCGTGGTCGTCCTACCTGCAGTCGAGCTGGCAGTACCGTCAGCCTCGCGTCCGGTCGGGTCCGCGGCATGAGGGCGCTTCTCGTGTGCGCGGCACGCGTGACGGGGTCAAGCACCCTGGTCGCGCGCCTCGCGCCCAACTACGACCTCGTCATCGCAGTCGACGGAGGGGGAGACGTCTGTCTCGAGGCGGGTGTCACCCCAGACATGCTGGTTGGCGATCTGGACTCGGCCGATCTCGCGGACCGTCGACGCACTCCTCGAGCGCCGCGTCCCGATTCACCGCTATCCCAGCCGAGAAGGACGCGACCGACCTCGAGCTGGCGATTGCCGAGGCCCGCCGCCTGGGAGCCAGAGAGATCGCCGTCACGGCCGCGACATCCGGACGTCTGGACCACACGCTGGCCGCCCTTGCGGCGCTCGCGGCGGCAGCCGACCTGCGGCCGGCGCATGATCGAACCCGATCTTTCCGGCTGGCTGCTGTCCCGCTCGGGCAGACGGGAGCTGAGCCTCACCGGCGTCAGGGTCAACAGTCTCCCTGATGCCCTGGGGCGGCACCGCGCTCGTTTCGGCGCGCGGCGTTCGATGGCCACTGGACCGAGCTGAACTCGGTCCCGAGACTACCCTGGGCGTCAGCAACGTCCTCAACTCCGGCGACGGCGCGGCAGTCGAGCTGCATCAGGGGACGGTGTTCGTCCTGTCCGTTCGCGGACGCGTTCCCACCGGCCACCAGAGTCGCGCTGATTGCATCACGCGCCTTTCGCGTATACTGCTGAACTAGCGACAGTATCGGCAGACTGGGCTCCGAATCCATGAGCAGCTCCACCCGTTTCGCGACATGGGCGCTGATAATCACGACCGCGGTATGCGCTGCCGTGGCCGTACTGGCGCAGTCGGAGCTGTTCGCCGTGATCGCCGCGGCGTGCGCGACCTTCGCGGTCGTCGTTGGGTTCTCTTCGCAGACGGTGGCCGTTCCCGATTCCGCCTCGGCACTGCATCTCGGTTACGATCCGACGACGTCGGCCACCGTGGACATTCTCGACCTGCCCAGACCGGTCGTCTTCGAGTCCACCGACTTCAGCGGCGAGATTGTCTCCGCAGCGACCGAACCCACCCCGAGCCCCTACGAACCCATCGACCGTCTCGCGTACCTTCCGGTCGTCCGCGCCACTCCACCATTCGAGCCCAAGATGCCAGCCGGCAGCGAGCCGCGTGACGTCGTCGGCACCCTGCTGGTCGTCCGCTCAAGCGGCAGGACACCCCGTCGCGGCCCACTTGTGGCTCGAGGATCCGGCGACGGACACCCTGCGGCTCGTGGAAGCCCAAGGTGAGGCACGCCCGCAACCGGTCCCGGTGAGCATGTCTTCACGGGCTTCTCGGCTCGGCACTGACTGAGGGCACGGCGCACCTCGGACCGATCGAGTCGGCCACTCCGGGAGCTCCTCACGAGCACCGATGGCGCTATGCCTTGCCGCTTACCGGCTCGGACCTGCGTGGTGTCGCCGCAATCGACTTCGAAGGGCGAGACGAGCCCGACGGAGCGGTGCTGACCACCATCTCGGCTTCCCTGCGTGCATCGCTGTCGGGGGCGCTTGCGCTCCACGTGGCACATCTGGAGGCCGAGACC
This sequence comes from uncultured Coriobacteriia bacterium, assembly GCA_963803785.1. Lineage (GTDB taxonomy): Bacteria > Actinomycetota > Coriobacteriia > Anaerosomatales > JAAXUF01 > CAWDNM01. Next base: position 170,291 of record CAWDNM010000004.1, on the reverse strand, counting down.
GCGAGGATTCTGGTCGACACGTGCTCACGACTGGCTCGCGCTCTCGATCCGGACGACGTGCTGCATTCGGCGCTGGATCACGCGATGGAGCTCGCTGCTGCTCAGACCGGAAGCATCATGATCCTCGATCCGGAGACGCGCCGAATGCGAATCGCGGTGGCACACGGGCTCCCGGACGACGTCGTCGCCAGCACAGACATCTCAGAGGGCGACGGCATCGCGGGCTGGGTGCTGGCGAGCAGGCAGCCGCTGGTCATTGAGGACCTCAAGGAGGCGGGCGTACGCAGCCGGCGCCACGGAATCCGCTCGGCGGTCTGCGTCCCGCTCGCCGATGAGCAGGGAATGATCGGCGTACTGAACGTGGGCTGCACCTCATTTCACGCGCGCATCTCCCGCACCCATCTCCAGACGCTCGAGGCACTGGCTCGCTCCATCGTCGTCGCACTTCGTAACGCTTGGGCCGCCGAAGGTGCGCAGGATGTCTACTTCGACACGCTCAAGGCGCATGGCGATCGCTCTTGGAGGCGCGCGACCCGTACGCGCGTGGCGGCACCGTCCGTGTCATGGAGCTGGCCGAGGAGATGGGTCTGTACTTCGGCCTGACGGCCGATGACACGAAGGCGCTGCGCATCGCTGCGATGCTGCACGACGTCGGCATGTCCGCCGCCGGTAGCACGGCTCAGGCGGGCGACACGCCGCTTTCAACGGTCGAGTGGGGGATGCTGAAGATGCACCCCGTGATCGCTGCCGAGATACTCACGCAGACGCCGGCGCTCGAGCTCGGTCATCCCGCTCGTCTACCACCATCACGAGCACTACGACGGAAGCGGATACGTGGCAGGCCTCTCCGGCTCAGACATCCCGCTCGGCGCTCGCATCCTTGCGGTTGCGGACGCCTACGTGGCAATGACCTCGGGACGGCCGTATCGGCAGACTCTGACGTCAGGCCCAGGCGATCGGCGAACTGCAGCGTCTGGCGGGTTCGCAGTTCGATCCGCGTGTGGTGCACGCGCTCGTCACCATCGTGGGCGAATCGGACAGCCAGGATCGCTCTGTCAACTGAGATGCCCCCAGACGCACGACGACCGCCTCATGGGCGGTCGTCGGTCAACTCTTCTGAAGTGTGCTGTCGTCTACGCGCGAGTGACCTTGCCGGCCTTCATGCACTTGGTGCAGACGTTGACGCGCTTCACGTGCCCCTTGATGACGGCGGTGACCTTCTGGATGTTCGGGCGGAACATGCGGTTGGTGACGCGGTGGGAGTGGCTCACGTTGCGGCCCGCCACCGGGTGCTTGCCACAGACTGCGCAGACCTTCGACATCGTGTACGCTCCTCGTTGGTTCCAGGCCGGACTCACCCGGCCGATCATTCTTTCAGGCACAAAACGCAGGCAATGCTAACACAGACATCCGCTAGCGTCACAAGGGCGTGACCGAGCTCGCGTCTCACTTGAGCGTCCAACCGCCTCGGCTATACTTCAGGGGTCATCGCACTGTCGACACGGGAGGCGCGCAGATGTCTCGGTTCACCTCAGACACGCTCATCCAGGAAGTCCTGGTCAGCTGTCCCGATGCAGCCGACGTCTTCGAGCGCCACGGGCTTGCCTGCCCGTCTTGCCTCGCAGCGGGGATGGAGAATGTCGCGGCGGTCGCGTCGATGCACGATGTGTCCGTCTCGCTACTGCTCGCCGAACTCAACGACCTGCCAGCAGGACTTGCCGAGGAGGAGTAGCTCATGCCCGAGACCGTCGCCGGAAGCGTGAACATAGCCAACGACGTGCTAGCAGACCTGGCAGGCTACGCTTGTCTGGAGAGCTACGGCGTCGTGGGGATGGCGAGCCCCTCGCTCAGGGACGGGGTCGCTCAACTCCTGCCGGCGGCCAAGCTTCGCAAAGGGGTCAAGGTCGCGACCACCGAGGACGGTGTCGCGGTGAACCTCTACGTGGTCATCGAGTTCGGAACGAACCTCACTGAGGTCTCGCACAACCTCGCCAACCGCGTCCGCTACGTGCTGACCAACATGGCCGACGTAAAGGTCGCAGCCGTCGAGGTCCACGTACAGGGCGTCAAAGTACGCGACGCCCAGTGACCCGGAGCTGACTACATGACCTCAACCAACTACGCAAACCTGGTCTCGACCGCCGCTTCCGCACTCAAGGAGCGCAAGGAGGAGGTCAACCGGCTCAACGTGTTCCCCGTGCCGGACGGCGACACCGGAACGAACATGTCGCTGACGATGGACGTGGTCGTCGCAGAGGTTGCCGCCTTGCCCGCGGGTTCGGACACTGCAGCCGCCTGCCACGCGATCACGCACGGCTCGCTCATGGGAGCGCGCGGGAACTCCGGCGTCATCTTGAGCCAGATCCTGCGCGGGCTCTGTGAAGGCATCGATGGAGCCGAGCACGCCGATTCGGAGCTGCTCGCGGTCGCTCTGGAGCGCTCAGTCGTGGTCGCATTCCAGGCGGTGCGCAAGCCGGTCGAGGGCACCATCCTCACGGTCCTGCGCGATGCATCGATCGCCGCGCGCAGTGCGGCCGACCGAACAGCTCGGGCTTCCCGAAGCGCTTCGGAGCGTTGCCGCTGCCGCATTCGATTCTGTTCGCCGCACACCCGAGCTTCTACCGGTACTCAAGGAGAACGGGGTCGTCGACGCCGGAGGATTCGGCCTTGCGATCCTGATCGAGGGTTTCGTCGCGGCGGCCCTCGGCGAGCAGGTCACCATCGCAGACGTCTCTTCTGCCTCAGCCCCCATCCTCACCGTCGAGCCGGTGGACGATTGGGACGACGATGAGTACCTGTACTGCACCGAGTTCCTGCTCTTCGGCGAGGGCATCGACTCTGAAGCGGTTCACGACTTCGTGTCCTCGATGGGGGGCAGCGAGCTCGTCGTCGGCTCGGGCGGCGAGTACAAGGTCCACGTCCACACCAACGAGCCGGGCAAGGTCCTCGCGCACATGACCGAGCTTGGCGAGGTCGCCGAAGTCCACATCCACAACATGCGCCGCCAGACTCAGGAGCGTGATGCAGGGCTGGTCAACGAGCACCGAGGCTCTGGAGTCCGCCAAGCCGGCCGTACTCAAGCCGGTAGGGTTCGTCGCCGTAGCGGCAGGTGAGGGTCTCGCCGAGATTCTCACCTCACTTGGAGTCGACCTCGTCGTCAGTGGCGGTCAGACCATGAACCCGTCGACGCAGGACCTCGCCGACGCCATCGAGCGCGTCCAGGCCCAGAAGGTCATCGTGCTGCCCAACAACAAGAACATCGTGATGGCCGCCCAGGCAGCTGCCTCGGTCTCCACCAAGCCCGTCGTGGTCGTTGCCACTACCGCCGTTCCTCAGGCCTTCTCGGCGATGCTGGCCTACGACGGGTCCTCCGACGATCTCGATGAGATCGCCTCGGCGATGACGGAAGCGGCTGGAATGGTGCGCAGCGGCGAGGTCACGACGGCGGTCAAGGACGCGAAGGGGAAGGTCGGGGCCATCAAGTCCGGCCAGGTCATCGGCATCTCAGATCACGAGATCGAGGTCGTCGGAGACGACGTCAACACGGTGGCGCTGCGAACTGGCGACGCTGCTCCTTGCTGATGGTGCGGAGACGCTGACCCTGCTTGCGGGCGAGGACATGGACGACGCGCAGCTCGCCGCACTCTCCCAGGCGATCGAAGCAGTCGCACCCCGACGTCGACATCGAGACTCACCGAGGCGATCAGCCGCTCTATCCCGTCCTCATGGCAGCCGAATAGTCGCCGAGCAACCACCTCTCGAAGGAGCCCCATGCCCAAGGTCGGGATCGTCACCGATAGCACCTGCGATCTGCCGCTCGCAGAACTCGAGGCGCTCGACGTCGTGATGGTGCCGCTCACCGTCCACTTCGGCGACGAGCACATTCGTGACTGGATTGACCTTACGCCCGAGGAGTTCTACCCCAAGCTCGCTGCCTTCCCGGGCCTCCCGACAACCTCGCAGCCGTCGCCGGCGGACTTCACTGCCGCCTACTGCGCCCTCGCAGAGGCGGGTGTCGAGGAGATCGTCTCGATCCACCTGTCCGCAGCGCTGTCGGGCACCTTCGAGTCGGCGATGCTCGCGCGCAAGACGTCCCCGGTACCGGTGCGAGTCGTGGACGGCAAGCGCGCCGCACAGGCAACAGCGCTCATCGTCAAGGCGGCGGTGCAAGCACGGGCAGCGGGAGCCGATGCGGCCGGCGTCGAAGCTCGTGCCCTCGAGGTTGCCGCCAAGACCCGCCTGTACTTCCTGCTCGACACCCTCGACAACCTGGTCAAAGGTGGGCGCGCGGGAAAGGCCGCCGGCCTGGCGGCCTCGCTACTCAACATCAAGCCGGTCCTGCGGGTCAACGACGACGGCATCATCGAGCCGTTCAAGAAGGTCAGGGGCCGACAGCAGGCGATCGCCGCGCTCGCGCAGCACCTCGCGCAGGACTCCCAGAGAACGGCCGCATGCGAGTCGCGCTGCTGCACGCGTGTAACGATCAGGCGGGCCAGGAACTCGAGGACGCCATCGTCGCGGCCGGGGCCGACGTCGAGTGGGAGAGTCGACGGGGCCATCGGTGCGGTCATCGGCGTGTACACCGGTCCAGGCGCCGTCGGCTGCGCATACTACCCGATAGACTGACGGGTTCTCCCGGGTGAGCTCATCGACCCACACAGCCGACCGGTCGCAGCGTCTCGCCGCTCACGCCCTACCTGTTGTGCACGCGCGGTTCGTCGACGCCGCCACGAGCATCAGCCCTCGAACGGCTTGGCGTGGAGCGCATCGGCGACCTCGTACGGCACTATCCGGCGCGCTACCTCGATCTCACGAACGTCGCGACGCTGCGAGAGGTCAAGGCCGGTGCCGAGGCGACCGTCGTGGGCCGCGTCCATGAAGTCAGAGTCAAGAAGCCGCGTCCCCGGCTCACCATCACCGAAGTGTCGATCGTCGACGGCACGGGTGTGCTTGCTCGGCGTGTGGTTCAACCAGCCCTACATCCAGCAACGTTTCGCAGCCGGAGACCGGGTCGCCTTCGCGGGCAAGGTGGAACTCGACTACGGCTTCAAGCAGATCAAGACGCCGTTCGTCGAGAAGCTCGCTGCCGAGCAGGACGACTCAGAGGCAGGGCGCGTACTGCCGGTGCACCGCGCGACAGAGGGACTGTCGACCGCCTGGCTTCGGCGTCTCGTCGCGGCCGCCGTCGACGACTACGCTGACGTGCCCGACCACCTGCCCTCGGAGCTGCGATGCGGGCCGCGGCCTGGTCCCGCTCGGGACTGCGCTTCGCGACGTCCACTTTCCGCCGAGCCTTGCCGACGCTGCGGCCGCACATCACCGGCTCGCGTACGACGAGCTGCTGCTGCTTCAGCTGTACATGGCCATGCGCCGCCACAGCGTGACTCGGGAACAGGCCGGGGTCGCGCATCCCCTCGACGGCCCGGCGCTCGCGGCGCTCAAAGGCGCGGTGCCCTTCGAGCTCACCGAGCGACCAGCAGCAGGCGATCGGCGAGATCCTCTCGGACATGGCGCGAGCCTCGGCCCATGAACCGGCTGCTCCTCGGTGACGTGGGGACGGGCAAGACGCTCGTTGCCGCGCACGCGCTGGCGGTTGCCGCCGACTCCGGCTCGCAGGCTGCGATGATGGCGCCGACGGAGGTGCTGGCGACACAGTACTCCGCGGCGGTCGGCCCGCTGCTGGATGCGTCAGGGGTGACGTGGGCGCTGCTGACGGGTTCGACGCCTGCCGCACAACGCCGCAGCGTGCTCTCGCGGCTCGCGGATGGCGAGCTGCACGTCGCCTTCGGAACCCACGCGCTACTCGAGGAGTCAGTGGCCTTCAAGCGGCTCTCGCTGGCGATCGTCGACGAGCAGCACCGTTTCGGCGTCAACCAGCGGCTCGGACTGCGAGGAAAGGGCGCGAGCGCCGACCTGCTCGTCATGACCGCCACGCCGATTCCGCGCTCGCTCGCACTCACACTCTATGGCGACCTTGAGACGTCCTACCTGCGCGAACGCCCCGTTCACGGCCACCCGTCAAGACGATCGCTGGTCAAGCCTGCGGCGCGCGACCGCGCCTACGAGCGGGTCCGCTCGGCAGTCAGAGCGGGGCAGCAGGCCTACATAGTGTGTGCGCTCGTCGACGAGTCCGATGCGGCCCAGGCTCGCGCAGCCACACGCGAGGCGGAGCGACTGCGCGAGCAGGTGTTCTCGGACCTGAAGGTCGGATTGCTCACCGGCCGCATGAAGTCGGCGGACAAGCTGCGCGTGATGCAGGAGTTCCGCGATCGGAAGATCGACGTGCTCGTCGCGACCACGGTGATCGAGGTGGGCGTCGACGTCCCCAACGCCACGATCATGATCGTCGAGGATGCCGACCGTTTCGGCCTCGCACAACTGCACCAGTTGCGCGGTCGTGTCGGCCGAGGCGAGCATCCCGGAGAGATCTACCTCTTCGCCGATCCACGTGGCCAGGAGGGTAGGGACCGCATGAACGCACTGGTCTCCACGAGCGACGGCTTCGAGCTCGCCGAGCACGACCTGAGGCTGCGCGGCGAGGGCCAGATCCTCGGCGACCGTCAGCACGGCCTGCCGGCGCTGCGTCTCGCCTCGGTGCTCACCGACGGCCAGCTCATCGAAGTCGCACGCGGTGACGCGCGCTCCATCGTCGAGCTCGACCCGCACCTCGCAAGCGCCGAGCATCGTGCGCTGCTCGCCGAGGTGAAGCGCGTCTTCCGTGAGGCATGGGAGTGGGTGAGCAGCGGATGAGGATCGTGGCGGGGACATACCGTGGCCGTGTGGTGCAGGCGCCGGCAGGGGAGACGACCCGGCCGACGTCCGACCGTGTCCGCGAGGCGGTCTTCTCGGCGGTGAGTTCCATCGCGGGAAGCGACTTGGGGGGCGGAGCGGTACTCGACGCATTCGCCGGCAGTGGCGCACTCGGCCTCGAAGCGCTGTCGCGCGGCTGCACGCACGTGGTCTTCGCTGAGCAGGATCGCGGCGCGGTGCAGGTCATTCGGGCCAACGTGGCCGCCCTTGGGGCCGAGCAGAATTGCACCGTCGTGTCCGGTGACGTATTCGCTCTTGCCGAGCGCAAGAGCTTGCCGCACACGCCGTATTCGTTGCTTATGCTCGACCCTCCATATAGACTTGACGCGGTTCAGGTGGCGTCGCTCGTGGCGACTCTTGCCGAGAATGGGCAGCTTGAGGACGGTGCTGTGGTCGTGTGGGAACACAGCACCGATACGGGTATCGAGTGGCCCGAGGGCTTCTCGGCGACGAAGAGCAAGCGCTACGGATCCACTGCAGTCGACATTGCCGTATTTGCGAGGGGAGCTTAGGACGACGTGAAGCGCGCCATCGTTCCGGGCACCTTCGATCCAGTCACGTCAGGGCATCTCGACATCGTCGAGCGTGCGGCTCTGCTCTTCGATGAGCTCGTGGTGGGTGTGGCCGTTTCCGACAGGAAGAACGGCGGTCCGCTCTTCTCGGCGGAAGAGCGCGTTTCGTTCATCGAGACCGCGACAGAACACCTTCCCAACGTATCAGTCCGAGCTTTTGATACGCTATTGATCGACTTCGCTCATGAGGTGGGTGCGTCGGTCGCCGTCAAGGGGCTGCGCGCACTGACCGATTTCGAGCGCGAGTTCCAGATGGCGGCGTTGAACTGGCGGCTCGACTCGAAGGTCGAGACCATGTTCATCATGGCCATCCCGGAGTACATGTTCTTGAGTTCGTCAGCAGTGAAGGAAATCGCACGCCACGGGGGTTCCGTGCGCGGGCTCGTGCCAGACGTCGTATGTGATGCGCTTGAGCGCAAACTGAGTCAAGCCCGTTAGGGAGGCAGTTCATGGATATCATGGCCCTGATCGACCGCATCGAAGAGACCGTAGACAACGCTCGAACGGTGCCGTTCCGCAGTGCCAAGATGGTGGACCCGGACAAGGTCTACGAGATCGTCGATGAGATCCGTGCGCAGTATCCCGACGAGCTCAAGCAGGCTCGCTGGATCGTCAAGGAGCGCCAGGAGATGCTGGAAGAGGCCGAGAAGGAAGCCAACCGCATCCTCGAAGACGCCCGTGACCGCGCGCAGGCGCTTGCCAACGAGACCGAGGTAGTGCGACTCGCCGAGGCGCAGGCCGCGGACATGATCGACAAGGCGCGCAACCAGGAGCGCGAGATTCGTCTCGGCGCGGAGGACTACGCCGACGAGATGCTCGCCAACCTCGAGGTCAACCTCGGCAAGCTCCTCACTGCCGTGCAGCGCGGTCGTGACCGCCTGCAGGGCAAGGTCGGCGGCGGCGGCGGACAGCGCCAGTAGCCGCGCGTCCAGCCATCCCCAACCGCTGAAAAGGCCATACGCCATGGAGACATACCGGGTTGACGTGAAGTCGATTCTCGACGTCCTCGGTGAAAGCATCGAGGTCGCAGACGTCCTCTCGCTCGAGAGTCTCGACGTGGGCGACGAGCATTTCGGACTCCGCGAACCGGTCCGGTTCCACGTCACGCTCACGAACGGCGGAACCGGCATCGTCGGCTTGGGCACGGTCACAGCCGACACCACCGCGACATGTTCTCGCTGTTTGATCGAGTTTCCGCTGACCATCGAGGCAGAAGTTGACGGCTACTACGTCAAGCCGCGCGATACAGAGGACATTCCCGAGGAGCAGGAGTACTGGGAGATCGACGCTGAGGGCTACGTGGACATCCTGCCGGCAGTGATGAGCGCCCTGGTCCTCGAGGCCCCCTTCGCGCCGCTGCATGACGACGACTGCGCAGGCATCTGTCCTGAGTGCGGCGCCGACATGAACTCCGAGCCCTGCGACTGCGACTCCAAGCCCGATCCCGACAACCCGTTCGCAGGTCTCGGCGGGCTGCTTGCCAACGAGCCGGACGACAACGACCAGTAGCGGGCCTGCCGACCGCGATTTCGGGTACACATCCGAAATCACCCGTGGTATCATCGTCGCTCGTGCGGTCAGACACCTGCTCGCACTCGAACTCGAAACGACGCACGCACCTGTTAGTCACACTTCGCGTGCCGAACGGAAGGACCTGAAAGTAGATGGCTGTCCCGAAGCGAAAGACCGGCCGGTCGAAGACGAACTCGCGACGCTCCTCGCACGTTCTTGAGGCGCCCGCCAAGTCGACCTGCCCCCAGTGCCACGAGGTCAAGCTCCCGCACCACGTGTGCGGCAACTGCGGCTTCTACAACGGCAAAGAGGTCGTCGAGACCGACTAGAACGCCCCGTCGCCGCTTCGATCACTCGAACGCGCTCGACGGCGAGGTTTCCGAGTCACACGTACTGACATGGTCGGTATCGCCCCTGATAGCGGGCGGTACCGACCATTTCGCGTAGAATACGCGAGATGCTGGCCGCGTCGTTCACCCTATACGGGTGTCTCGAATGCCGAGTGCTCGGTCCAGCCTACCTGCCCAGTGCCGCATGAGGAGCGTGCATGTCACCCAGCCGTCCAGTCACCGTAGCCGTCGACGCCGTCGGGGGTGACTTCGCCCCCGATCGATTCTCGACGGGATAACGCGGGCGCTTGCCGCCGACTCGTCCGTTCGGATCATCGTGACCGGCCCTCGAGAGGTGGTCGAGCCGTTCGCGGCATCATCGGGCGGCCGAGTCGAGGCCGTCGCGACCACCGAGGTGATCGAGATGGGTGACCACCCGGCCAGCGCCGTGCGCTCCAAGAAGGACTCCTCGATCGTCGTCGGAGCGCGGCTCGTGCGCGACGGGCGGGCCGACGCGTTCTTCTCGGCGGGCTCGACGGGAGCGTGCATGGCGGCGGCCACGCTCGTCATGGGACGCATCAAGGGCGTCAACAGGCCGGCCATCGCGACGGTGTTGCCCACCGCAGGTGAACCGTGCGTCCTGCTCGACGCCGGCGCGAACGCCGACTGCAAGGCAGAGAACCTCCTCCAGTTCGCCGAGATGGGCGAGGCATACGCAACGGTGGTACTCGGCGTCGAGGCGCCGCGTGTTGCGCTTCTCAACATCGGCGAGGAGCCGACGAAGGGCTCGGTTCTCGCCCTCGAGGCCCACGCGCTGCTGTCCGAGAAGGTGGCGGCATTCGCCGGAAACATCGAGGGCGGCGAGGTTCTGGCGGGCGCGGCCGACGTGATCGTGACCGACGGCTTCACCGGCAACGTGGTCCTCAAGCTGCTGGAGGGCACGAGTTCGGTGCTGCTCGGGCAGGTCAAGGACGCGATGACCTCGTCGGCGTTGACCAAGCTTGCCGCCATCGTGCTGAGGCCTTCCATGAAGCGACTCAAGGCGAGGCTCGACCCCGATACGTACGGCGGGGCACCTCTCTTGGGGGTCGATGGCGTGTGCATCATCGGACACGGGTCGTCGGGTGCCCTCGCCGTCGAGAACGCCATCAGAGTCGCCGTCCAGGCGGTCGAGGGAGACCTTACCGGACGCATTGCCCGGGCGATCGCCTCCAACTAGACTGGCCAGTACTTCTTTCGGGCAGTGGCCTTGTGTACACTGCCCCGATGCTCTCGCACCCGTACGGCACCGTCCGCCCACGCGAAGCACCCACTTGAGGGGAATCTCCACCGCAAATGACACGTTACGCAACCATCATAGGCACTGGTTCCTACCTGCCCGAACGGGTCATGACCAACGCCGAACTCGAGACTCTGGTCGACACGACTGACGAGTGGATCGTCAGCCGCAGTGGCATCCAGGAGCGGCGCATCGTCGCTGACGGTGAGTCCACCTCGGACCTCGCTGCCCGCGCAGCCCGCATCGCCATGGACCGCGCCGGTGTGGCTGCCGAGGAGATCGACCTGCTCCTGCTTGGCACGACGAGCCCCGACTACATCATGCCGTCCACGGCGTGTATCACCCAGGCGAAGCTCGGCCTTACGTGCCCCGCAGTGGATCTCATGGCCGCCTGTACCAGCTTCATCTACGCGCTGCAGGCCGGAGCCGCTGCAATCGAGTCGGGTCGAGCGAACAAGGTTCTGGTGATCGGGGCCGAGGCGCTGACGCGACTCATCGACTTCACCGACCGATCCACCTGTGTGCTCTTCGGCGACGGGGCCGGCGCCGTGGTGCTCGCCGCGTCCGAGGAGCCAGGCGTTGAGACCATCGTCTTGGGCGCCGACGGCACCGGCGCCGACCAGCTGATCATTCCCGCTGGTGGGGCGGTGCGACCCGCGACAGTCGAGGCGGTCGAAGCCCATGACCAGTTCGTCAAGATGAACGGTTCCGAGGTGTTCAAGTTCGCAGTGCGAGTCATTCCGCGGGCGACCACCGAGGCACTCGCGGCCGCAGGCCACAGCATCGACGACCTCACCTGGCTCGTCCCGCACCAAGCGAACGAGCGCATCATCCAGACCATCGAGGAGCGTCTCGGCATCGATGACGAGCGGGTCTACTGCAACCTGAACCTCACCGGCAACACGTCCTCGGCCTCGATACCTCTGGCTCTGGACGAACTGTATACTAGCGGGCGACTCGCGCCCGGCAACCTGCTTGCCCTCGTCGGATTCGGCGCCGGGCTCACGTGGGGCGCCGCGGTTGTCCGCTGGACGATGTCTGCACCGAATGAGGAGGCATAAGTTCATGGCGCTTCGCACACGGCTCACTGAGCTGCTGGGCATCGAGCACCCCATCATCCAGGGTGGCATGGCTTGGACAGCGACTGCGGAACTTGCGGCCGCGGTCAGCAACGCGGGTGGCATCGGCATCATCGGAGCGGGCCACATGCCGACCGATGTTCTTCGCGCCGAGATTCGCCGAGCGAAAGAGCTCACCGACAAGCCGTTCGGCGTGAACCTGATGCTGCTCACTCCTCACATCGACGAGCTCGTCGAGATGGTCATCGAGGAGCGCGTTCACGCGGTCACGACCGGAGCGGGTAACCCGGGCAAGTACATGGCGGCGCTCAAAGGTGCCGGCATCAAGGTCCTCACCGTCGTGCCGTCCGTCGCGCTGGCCAAGCGCATGGAGTCGATCGGCGCCGACGCGGTGATCGGAGAGGGCATGGAGGCCGGTGGACACATCGGCGATCTCACGACCATGGTTCTGATTCCGCAGCTCGCCGACGCCGTGTCGATCCCGGTCGTTGCCGCGGGCGGTATCGCGGACGGCCGAGGCGTCGCCGCGGCGTTCGCCCTCGGCGCCGAAGGGGTACAGGTCGGCACGCGGTTCATGTGCGCCGAGGAGTGCACGATTCACCCTGACGTCAAGGCCCAGGTGATCAAGGCCAAGGATCGCGATACCGTCGTCACCGGTCGTTCCACCGGTCATCCGGTACGTGTGCTCAAGAACAAGCTGTCGCGAGAGATCATGGCGCTTGATTCTGAGAACAAGGCCGAAGAGATCGAGGCGCTCGGCGCAGGCAAGCTCGCCGCAGCCATGCGCCATGGCGACGTTCAGATGGGCTCGCTGATGGCCGGACAGGCGTCTGCGATGGTGTGCGAGATTCAGCCGGCCGCAGAAATCGTCAGCGAGATGCTCGCTGAGGCAGAGACGGTGCTGGCCCGTCTGGGTCGCGTCTTGAGCGGGGCGTAGGCCGTGGCCGTCACCACCGCACTGGTGTTTCCCGGACAAGGCTCGCAACGCGCCGGCATGCTCGACAACGTGCCCGAGCTTGAGTCACTTGACCGCCTGCTCGACGCCGCTGAGGCGCTCTCGGGTCTGGAGCTGTCGACGATCGCGCGCCTCGGTAGCGCTGAGGACATGGCGGACACCCGCGTGGCCCAGCCACTGCTGTATCTGGCCGACTGGGCCTGGGGCGTCACCTTGCTCGAAAGCGGCGTTCAGCCCGTTGCTGTCGCGGGCCACTCACTGGGCGAGCTGGCGGCCCTCGCGATCGCCGGCGTGTACTCGCCTGAGGCGGGGCTCGAACTCGTTGTCGAGCGCAGCAAGCTGATGGCGACGACCGCGATCGTCAACGCCTGGTGGCATGTCAGCGGTGCTCGGCATGGACAGCTCAGCCATCTCGACCGTGATCGATGCGATCCCCGGAGTCTGGGTGGCCAACGACAACGCTGCCGGCCAAGTGGTCGTTTCAGGAACACATGAAGGCATCGAGCAGGCGACGGCAGCACTTCAGGAGGCTGGCGCTCGCAAGGTCGTACCGCTTGCCGTCGCGGGGCCCTTCCATTCACCGCTCATGGAGCCGGCGCGCAGCGCGTTCGAAGATATCGTCATGGGCGCCGAGTTCGCGAACGCACGCATTCCCGTGCTGCAGAACACCGACCCCACGCCCGAGACCAACGGCGAGCGCATCCGCGATCGTCTCGTCACGCAGATCACATCCCCGGTCCGCTGGACCGAAACCATGTCGGCACTTGCGGCCGACGGTCAGATCACCGTGATAGAGGCCGGCCCCGGCTCGGTTCTCTCCGGTCTGGCCAAGCGCACGGATAACATCACCGCACGCGCGGTTGAGACCACCGATCTAGAAACTCTCGTTCAGGAGGTGTCGTAGCAATGGCTGATCTTGTCGGCAAGAACGTGCTCGTGACCGGAGCGTCCGGTGGAATTGGCGCGTGCATCGCCAAGCTTCTCGCGTCTCGCGGGGCTGCGATCGCCGTCAACTACTACCCCGGTTGCTCGAAGGATGCAGACAGCGTCGTAGCGGAGATCGAGGCCGCAGGCGGCAAGGCGGTCACGGTTGAAGGTGACGTCAGCGACCCGGAGTCGGCGACGTCCATCGTTGAAGAGTCCATCGCGAAGCTCGGCGGGCTGGACGTCGTCGTGAACAATGCGGGCATCACCCGCGACGGGCTCGTGGTCAGAATGGGCGACGCGGAGTGGAATGCCGTCATCTCCACCAACCTGTCCGGCGTCTTCTACGTGAGCCGCGCGTGCGCGAAGTACTTCATGAAGCAGCGCAGCGGCGCCATCGTGAACATCGCATCGGTCATCGGTCTCGTTGGCAACGCCGGGCAGGCGAACTATGCTGCTGCGAAGGCCGGAGTGATCGGACTGACGAAGTCGTTGGCCAAGGAGCTTGCGCCGCGAGGGGTTCGAGCCAATGCCGTCGCGCCTGGCTTCATCGAGACCGCCATGACGGCCAAGCTTCCCGAGGCCGTCGTAGAGGCTGCACGCGGCGGAATCGCGCTCGGTCGACTGGGCTCGCCCGACGATGTTGCGGCCGCTGTGCTGTTCCTGGCGAGCGATGACGCCGCCTATATCACCGGTCAGGTTCTCGCGGTCGACGGTGGTATGACATTCTGTTAGCGCAAACGGGCGAGAACGCCCTTGAGCGATTGAATCCGGCAACGGAGGAGGGAGGTGTGCTGTATGGAGCGTGAGGAGCTTCTTGAGAAGGTGAAAGCCGTCATCGTCGAACAGCTCAACGTTGAGGAAGACGACGTGACCGAGGACGCCTCGTTCGTCGATGACCTCGGTGCTGACTCGCTCGACATCGTCGAGCTGGTCATGGCGCTGGAGGAGGAGTTCGGGATTTCGATCCCGGACGAGCAGGCCGAGAGCATCAAGACCGTTGGCGATGCCGTCAACTACATCTCGACCAACAGCTAGACCCACGCATGCTCCACCCGGCGGCGGTCAGCTCGCCGCCGGGTGTGTTCGCGTGGACGACACTTCATGAATCCCGCACGGAAGGTGCGTTGTAGACGTGGAAATGCCATCTCTGACGATCGGTAACCGCACTGCCCGACTGCCCATCATCCAGGGCGGTATGGCCGTGCGCATCTCACTGTCCCCACTCGCCGGTGCTGTTGCCGCCGCGGGCGGTATCGGCGTGATCGCCGGCAGCGGGCTCGACGACGATGAACTCCGCCGCGAGATCCGTCACGCACGCTCGATCGCCGAAGGTGGCGTCATCGGCGTCAACATCATGGTCGCCGTGAGCCGGTTCAAGGAACTGGTGCACGTTGCGCTCGAGGAGGGCATCGACCTCGTCATCGCCGGAGCGGGCTTCTCGCGTGATGTCTTCACGTGGTGCAGGGAAGCGGGAGTCCCGATGGTCCCGATCGTCGGGAGCGCCCGAGTCGCGAAGCTCTCCGAGAAGTTCGGCGCATCTGCCGTCATCGTGGAGGGCTACGAAGCCGGCGGCCATCTCGGCACGGATCGGCTACATGCGCGACCTGCTGCCGGAGATTCTCGAAGCGGTCAGCATTCCCGTCATCGGCGCCGGCGGAGTCGTCACCGGTGAGCGACATACGTGACACCCTCGAAGCTGGCGCGTCTGGTGTCCAGATGGGCACGCGCTTCGCCGCGACCGTGGAATCCTCCGCCCCGCAGGCGTTCAAGCAGATGTACGTCGACGCGACCCCGGACGACGTCGTCATCGTCAAGAGCCCCGTCGGCCTCCCTGGTCGCGCCCTGAAGAACCCGTTTTGGGAGCGCACGCAGCGAGAGGACTACCCGAAGATCCCGAAGTGCATCTCCTGCCTCAAGGCGTGTCACAAGGAGTACTGCATCATGAACGAGCTGGTGATCTGCCAAGAGGGCGACGTTGAGCAGGGACTCGTATTCACTGGCTCGGCAGCTGCGCGCGTCCACGACATCCCGACGGTCGCTGATCTGATGGCTCGTCTCGTCGACGAGTACGACGAGGCTGCAGGGGAGTCAGCATGAAACGGGTTGCAGTAACCGGAATCGGCGTGGTCACACCCACTGGAGTCGGTTGCGATGCCATGTGGGAATCGCTGGCCAACGGCCGCAGCGGCATCTCGGCTATCGAGCACTTCGACGCGTCCGAGTACACAACCCGATTCGCGGGCTACATCAAGGACTTCGACCCCAGCGCCGTGCTGGATCGCAAAGAGGCGCGCCGCATGTCGCGTTTCCAGCAGTTCGCGATGGTCTCCGCCGACGAGGCGCTGCGCCAGGCCGGCCTCACCCAGATCGATGACGAACTGGCGGTTCGTGCGGGCTGTATCATCGGCTCGGGCATCGGCAGCATGAGCACGATGGAAGAGCAGTTCACCGTCCTCATGGAGCGCGGACCGAGCCGGGTCAGCCCCTTCGTCGTGCCGATGATGATCTCCGACCTGGCCGCAGGCCACGTCTCGATCCGGTACAACCTGCGCGGCATCAACTTCGCGATCGTGTCCGCGTGTGCCACCGGCTCGCATTCCATCGGCGAGGCCGCCGAGGCGATTCGCCGCGGCGATGCCGACGTCGTGGTCGCAGGTGGGTTTGACACCGGCGTCACTCCGCTTGGCGTCGCAGGATTCGCGGCCGCCCGGGCGCTCTCGACGCGCAACGATGACCCTGAGGGCGCGTCGCGTCCGTGGGACTCAGGTCGCGACGGGTTCGTCATATCCGAGGGCGGAGGCGTGATGGTTCTCGAGGACTGGGACCACGCGGTCGCTCGCGGCGCGCACATCCGTGCCGAACTCGTCGGCTACGGCGCGACCGCCGACGCCTACCACATCACCTCGCCGGCGCCTGACGGAAATGGCGCGATTCGCGCGATGCGGCAGGCGCTGACGCAGGCCGGGCTCGAACCGGCCGACATCGACTACATCAACGCGCACGGCACTTCCACCGACGCCGGGGACATCGCAGAGACCAACGCGATCAAGGCGGTCTTCGGAGCGAAGGCCCCGCTCGTCAGTTCCACCAAGTCGATGATGGGTCACATGCTTGGCGGCGCAGGTGCCGCCGAGGCAGCCGTATGCGTACTGGCGATGGAAAGCGGCCTCGTGCCGCCGACGATCAACCTCACCGACCCGGATCCCGCGTGCGACCTCGACTACGTTCCCAACGTCGCTCGCAGGGTGGAGCTCAACGTCACCATGAGCAACTCGTTTGGCTTCGGCGGTCACAACGCGACGCTGATCCTCGCGAAGCCCTAGGGCCGGACGATGCCACGCAAGCGCGCCCTCGCGCCGGTCGAGCGCAACGACGAGGCCCGCATCGCTCTCGCCGAGAAGATCCTCGGCAGGACCTTCAACGACCGCGAACTGCTGAGGCTTGCGCTCACGCACCCATCGGCGGTCGAGAACGGCGTCGAGGGGTTCTACGAGCGGCTCGAGTTTCTCGGCGACTCGGTCTTGGGATTCATCATCTCGGAGGAGGCGTTTCGGCGCTTCCCCGACATGCGAGAAGGCGGCATGACTCGCATCAAGGTCTCGCTCGTCGCCGGAAGCGTGCTCTCCGCTGTGGCGCGCGACCTCGGACTGGCTGACGCCCTCATCGTCGGCGACAGCGAACGCGGCACGGGCGGCCGCGGACTCACCTCGGCGCTCGAGAACACCTACGAAGCGCTCACCGCCGCCATCTATCTCGACGCCGGGCTCGACGTCGCGCGACAGTGGGTACTCACCACGCTTGGGCCCCTGATCACCGAGGACGCCGCGTCGTCTCCGGAGAGCCCGAAGTCGCTGCTCCAGGAAGTGGTGCAGGCGCATGGCTCGAGCCCTGTCTACGAGACGCTCTCGGAGGAAGGCCCGCCGCACGATCGGACCTTCACCGTTGCCGTTGATGTCGACGGAGCCCGGCTCGGCACGGGGACCGGCCGCACCAAGCGCGAAGCCGAGGCGATGGCTGCGACCGCCGCGCTTGAGGCGCTCCAGAAGCCCGTCCGGCAGCGCATCCGGAAGGCCCGATAGGCGGCGGATTCAGCCGGGCCCTGTGATACACTTTCCGACGCGTTTCCACGCTCCGACTTCGCCTCTGCCACCTGCCGTTTTCTAGGGGGACCGTGCACCTCAAATCGCTCACACTCAAGGGGTTCAAGTCCTTCGCGGACAAGAGCGTGATGCAGCTCGAGCCGGGCGTGACGGTCGTCGTCGGCCCCAACGGCTCGGGCAAGTCCAACGTCTCCGATGCGGTCCTGTGGGTTCTCGGCGAGCAGTCCGCCAAGCAGCTGCGCGGGCAGGCGATGGAGGACGTCATCTTCGCCGGGTCGTCGGCACGGCAACCGGTTGGCGTGGCCGAGGTCGACCTCGTGCTCGACAACTCAGACGGCACGCTGCCGCTCGAGTTCACCGAGGTCACCATCACGCGCCGCATGTACCGCAACGGCGAATCCGAGTACCTCATCAACAACGCGCCGACGCGCCTCATGGACATCCAGGACCTCCTCAGCGATTCGGGCCTGGGTCGCGACACTCACTCGATCATCAGCCAGGGACGGCTCGACGAGATCCTCAACTCCCGTCCGGAAGAGCGCACGAGCCCTCATCGAAGAGGCCGCTGGGGTGCTCAAGCACAAGAAGCGCAAGGAGCGCGCGCTGCGCAAGCTCAGCGCCATGGACGCGCACCTCGAGCGCGCGCGGGACATCTCAAGCGAGATAGACCGTCAGCTTCGACCGCTCGAGCGCCAGGCGACGAAGGCCCAGCAGCACGCCGGCCTCGTGGGCGAGCTGCGCGACCTCGACCTCACGCTCGCCGTCGATGACCTGCGCCGCCTCCAGTCGACGTGGGACGAGCTCGCAAAGCGGGAGAAGGAAGCGGACGCCGACATCGACCTGTCGCGCTACCGCCTCGCCGAGAAGGAGCGCGAGCTCCAGAAGTTCCAGTCCCTGCTCGAGGAGAAGGGGCTGTTCGTCGGCGACCTCTCCGAGCAGCGTCGCCGTATGCAGTCGATTCTCGAGCGCCTCGATGCCGGTCTGCTCCTTCTCGAGGAGAAGGGCAAGAACCTCATCGCCCGCCTCTCGGAGTTGCGCCAGAAGCTTCACCATTCCGAGACCCGCAGCGCCTCGCGCGCCGGCGAACTCGAGGCACTCTCGTCGCAGCGCGGCGAGACCGATGCACGCCTGAAGGCGTTGTACGGCCAGCTCAACGAGCTGCGCCGTGAGGCCGAGGGCGTTCGCAAGGCCCGCATGGCGGCCGACGACGAGCTTGCCCGTATCAACGCCGACATCCGCCGCCACCGCAAGCTGCTGGAGGACGACCGCGGCGAGTCATTCAAGGCCGAGCAGGCACTGTCTGCCTTCGGGCTCGAAGAGGAGCTGCTCAAGGAGCGTGCCGAGCAGATCGGCGAGCAGCGACAGGGCGCGCAGGCGACGCTGTCCGCGCGCCGGGGCAGGCTCGATGCCCTTGCCGGCCAGCTCGCCCACACACGCCGAGAAGTAGCGCTCGCCGACTCCGACGTCGACAAGCGCGTACGCGTGCTCGACTCGCGGCGCAAGGAGCTCGAGACCCGACGTGATCGGCTCACCGAGGCTCGTGCGGAGTCACGTGGCCTCGAAGAGGTCGACCGCGCATTCGAGAGTGCGTCACCGGCACTCGCCTGGGCACTTGCCCGCCAGCGAGAGCTCCCCGGCATCGTCGGCCCCATCGCCGAGGTCGTGCGTGCGCCCGAGCACTACGAAGCGCTGGTCGAGCGGCTTCTGGGCGCCGACCTGTTCGGTCTGCTCGTTGAAGATGCCAAGGCTGCCGCGAGCATAGCCGCCGAACTCACCTCGCATACCGAGGGCGAGATATCACTCGTCCCGATCAAGGGGATGCGCTCGCGTGTCTCCGGTACGCCCAAGACCGGGGCGCGGCTCTCTGACGAGCTCGAATGCGACGCGAAGCTGCGTCCTGCAATGGATGCACTGCTCGGCGACGTGTACGTGGTCGACAGCATCGACGCGGCACTTGCCGCCTCGGCCGCCGACGAGACAGGGGCTCGCTTCGCCACCGCCCAAGGCGCCGTGGTCTGGCCGAACGGCAAGCTCACCCTCGGCACGCAGGTCAGCGACACCGAGGGCGTGCTCGCTCGTAAGCGGCGCATCAACGAGCTTCACGACGACGTCATCGCCCTCACTGCCGCAGTAGGCGAGGCGGAGTCGGTGCACGCGGAGGCCGAGGAGGCTCTCAACGCTGCGCAGCAAGACGCCCTCGAGCTCTCGCAGAAGATCGCGGCGCTCACCGGCGAGCACGACTCGATGCTCGAGGAAGTGGGCCGTCTGGAGCAGCAGCTGACCGCTCTGGACGCCGAGACGCACGGGGTCGAGCGCCGCATCGCCGACATCCGCGAGCGCACCGCCAAGGACCGCCCGTCGCTCGAGACGCTTGCCGAGCGAATCATCAAGACCACCGAGGAGCTCGAGCAGCTCGAGGAAGCCTCGGCCGTCTCGCGCGAACAGCGAGACGCGCGCTTCCGCGAGGAGAGCGCGATGTCGGAGCGCCTTTCGACCTGTCAGGTGGAGATCGCGACCGTCTCGGAACGTGAGGTGCACCTCAAGCGGCAGGTCAACACCATCCACGCTGAGCTCCGCGAGCTCGAAGACACCGTTCGAGCGTCGAAGGAGACCGAGCACGCGCTCGAGCTGCTCAGGCAGCGCATCCAGCCGGTGCACGACCTCTACGTCGTACTGCAAGAGCGGGCCGAGCATCTCGCGCACAAGCTCAAGGACCGCGCCCGCTTCGAGCAGGCCGACTCCGAGTCGTTGCGCGAGACCATCCACGCCGCTCAAGACGCGGTCAAGGAGGTCCAGACCGAGATCGACGCGAAGAACGATGCCGCGGGCGACCTGAGGGTCGAGAAGGGCCAGCTGGAGGTTCAGGTCAACCAGGCCGTGCGCCGCATCGTCGAGGAGCTCGGCGTTCCGATCGAGACGGCGCTGGCCACCGAGGCCCTCGACAATCGCACCGTGGCCGAGGACCGCGCGCACCGCCTTCGCAAGCAGATCTCGAACCTTGGCCCCGTCAATCCCATAGCGATGGAGGAGTTCGAGTCCCTCAGAAGCCGCCGGGAGTTCATGGGCGCGCAGATCGACGACCTCGACAGTAGCCGTCGCTCGCTGCAGAAGGTGGTCGCAGCCATCGACCGCAAGATGCGCGACCGCTTCCTCGAGACATTCGAGCAGGTTGACCTTCACTTCCAGGAGATCTTCTCGGTGCTGTTCCCGGGTGGCACCTCACAGCTGCAGCTGACCGAACCGGACGACCCGGAGACCACCGGCGTCGAAGTCGTCGCACAGCCGCGTGGCAAGAAGCTTGCGAAGATGAGCCTGCTGTCCGGTGGAGAGAAGTCGCTGACCGCGCTCGCGCTGCTGTTCGCGGTGTACCGCACGAGGCCGTGCCCGTTCTACATCCTCGACGAGGTCGAAGCGGCTCTCGACGACACCAACCTGCGTCGCTTCGTGGCGTTCACAGACTCCATGCGCGGCTTCACGCAGTTCATCGTGGTCACCCACCAGCGCCGCACCATGGAGATGGCCGACGTGCTCTACGGCGTCTCGATGCAGGCCGACGGCGTGTCCAAGGTCGTCAGCCAGAAGCTCGACCGCACTCACGCACCCACAGAGGAAACCGAGGCCGATGACGACGCCGTGGTTTAAGCGCCTCTCCGAGGGACTGTCGAAGAGCCGGGACCGCCTCGGCGAGCAGCTCAACGTACTCCTCAACCGAGGGCCCGATCTCGATGAGGAGTTCTGGAGCGACCTCGAGGACACCCTCATCGGCGCCGACATGGGCTTCTCCGCCACCAACGACATCGTCACCCGTCTGCGCCGCGAGGCGAGCGCGAAGGCGCTGCCCGACGCAGAGGCGGTCATCAACGCCCTCGCCGATCAGATCGCGGCTGAGTTTCCGGCCGAGGTCGAGGACTTCCTCGAGCTCTCACCGGTCACCGTGCTCATGGTCGGGGTCAACGGCACCGGCAAGACGACGACGGTGGGCAAGCTCGCGAAGCAGGCCTCGGAAGGTGGGCGCAGCGTCATTCTCGGTAGCGCAGACACGTTTCGCGCTGCTGCTTCCGAGCAGCTCGACGTCTGGGCGGAGCGCGCGCAGGTGCCGGTCGTCCGCCGCGACCGCGGCGCGGATCCTGCAGCGGTGGCCTTCGACACGGTCGTCGAGGCCGAGACCACCGGCGCCGACCTCGCGCTCATCGACACGGCCGGCCGGCTTCACACGTCCGCCGACCTCATGCGGGAGCTCCAGAAGGTGGTTCGGGTGACCGAGAACCGCAGCAAGCCGCCTGTGAAGAAGATACTGGTGATGGACGCCACGACCGGTCAGAACGGTCTTCAGCAGGCCCGTGAGTTCGACGCGGCGCTCGGACTGGACGGACTGATCCTCACCAAGCTGGACGGAACCGCCAAAGGCGGCATCGCGGTCGCGGTCGTGCGAGAGCTCGGCCTCCCGATTCTGCGTATCGGCGTGGGGGAGGGCATCGACGACTTGCGGCCCTTCTCGGCGGATGAGTTCGCTCGCGCTCTCATACGAGATGCCTGACGAGGACCTCTACATCGGGCCGACGGTCCTGGCGCCCGGCGCGCCCGAGGGCCCCGGCGTCGGCCACCGCATCGCGACGAAGGTCCTTGTCCCGCTGCTGGTCATCTTTGTGGCGGTCGTTCTCGTCTTCTACGTCTTCTACCAGCGCGGTCGCGTTGTCGGGCCATCGATGTTGCCCACACTCCACAGCGGCGACATGGTGTTGCTGACCAAGGACTACCCCCAGCCGCGGCGAGGTGACATCGTATTCACGCAGGTCACCGAGGAGGGACGGCCGGTTGAGATCGTGAAGCGGGTCATCGGACTGCCCGGCGACACCGTCGAGATTCGAGCAGGATGTCGCAATCGTCAACGGAATCCCGGAACCTGCCCGCGGCCAGGTCGTGCGGCCCGCAGTTCGCCGTGTCGGTCGAGGAGTATCGAATTCCGCCGAGGGCTATCTCTACCTGATGGGCGACAACCGGACGGAGTCGGCGGACAGCCGCTACACGGGCCCGGCGGCCGCTCTCCGGCGTCAAGGGCCGAGTCGTCGCGATCTATGCCCCCATCAACCGCGTCGGAACCGTCCACTGAGCGGTTTGACGGCACGCACTGCGCTGACTACCGTGTGACTCCATGCCGCGCGAACGTGGCGTGGTTGCTACCTTGAAGGGAACCGTATCGATGTTTCAGAACCTCTCCGACCGTCTTCAGTCGATCTTCTCGGGCCTGACCGGGAAAGGCCGGCTCTACTGAGGCTGACGTCGACGCCGCCATGCGCGAGATCCGCATGGCGCTGCTCGAGGCCGACGTCAACTACAAAGTCGTGAAGGAGTTCGTCGCCAAGGTCCGCGAGCGCGCCGTCGGCGCCGACGTGATGAAGTCGCTGACGCCCGGGCAGATGGTCGTCAAGATCGTCGTCGAGGAGATGACCGAGCTTCTCGGCGGGACCGCGTCGCAGTTGGTGCTGTCCGGGCGCATTCCCAACGTGATCATGCTCGTCGGCCTGCAGGGCTCGGGCAAGACGACCGCAACCGCGAAGCTCGCCAACCTGCTGCGCAAGCAGGGCAAGCGCCCGCTCATGGTGGCGTGCGACGTCTACCGCCCCGCGGCCATCGACCAGCTCGAGGCGCTCGGCCGCGAACTCGACATCCCGGTGTACCGGGGTGAGGGCGACGATCCGGTCGCCATCTCGAAGGCCGGCGTCAGGCACGCGATCGACACGCTGCGCGACCTCGTCATCGTCGACACCGCGGGCCGGCTGCACGTCGACGAGGACATGATGAACGAGGCGGCTGCGATCAAGGCCGCCGTTCGTCCGGACCAGATCCTCATGGTGGTCGATGCGATGACCGGCCAGGATGCCGTGAACGTAGCCGCCGCATTCGCCGAGAAGGTCGACTTCGACGGCGTGATCATGAGCAAGCTCGATGGCGACGCCCGCGGCGGTGCCGCACTCTCGATCCGGCAGGTGACCGGCAAACCCATCAAGTTCGCGTCCTTCGGCGAGAAGACCGACGCCCTTGAGGCGTTCCACCCGGATCGAATGGCGAAGCGCATCCTCGGCATGGGCGACGTCATCTCGCTCATCGAGAAGGCGCAGGAAGTCGGCGCCGCCGAGATGGACGAGGCGGCGGAGGAACGACTTCGCAAGGCCGAGTTCACGCTCGACGACTTCCTCGGACAGATCAAGCAGGTCCGCAAGATGGGCGGGCTCGGCTCGATCATGAAGTCGCTGCCGGGGGCGGGCAAACTCAAGGATCTCGATGGCCAGGTCGACGAGGGCGCGCTCGACCAGATCGAGGCCATCATCTTCTCGATGACCACCGCCGAGAGGACCAAGCCCAGCATCCTCAACGGGTCGCGACGCGAGCGAATCGCACGAGGAGCCGGCGTCCAGGTCTACGACGTCAACCAGCTCCTCAAGCAGTTCGCAGAGACCCGAAAGCTCATGAAGCAGTTCCAGGGCATGAGCGGGAAGGGCAAGCGCCGGATGAAGTTCCCCGGGCTGCCAGGAGGCTTCTAGCCGGAGGATCCCACACGCCGCCTCGACCGATTCGTGGGTATACTGAACGCCCGGCGCCGTGTCTTTGACCGCCTCGGGGTACTGTCGTAGAATATGCAACCGCTTTGCTTGCTTGCAGTGCGGCCGTTGAGGCGGCCGCCTTATCCGGAGGTGAACCTGGTGTCAGTCAAGATCCGTCTGGCGCGCCACGGTGCCAAGAAGGCGCCGTACTACCGCGTAGTCATTGCCGACGAGCGCTCGCGCCGCGACGGCCGCTTCATCGAGATCGTCGGCCGCTACAACCCGCGCACCGAGCCGTCCACCATCGAGCTCGATCTCGAGAAGATCGACGCGTGGGTCGCTAAGGGCGCGCAGCCGACTGAAGCCGCCGCCAAGCTCATCGCCATCGCTCGCGGCGAGAAGGAAGTGCCGGTCGAGGAGGCCAAGGTCTCCAAGAAGGCCGCGCAGAAGGCCGCCGATGAGGCCGCCGCAGCTGAGCAGGCCAAGCTGGACGCCGCAAAGGCCAAGGAAGACGCTGCCGCTGCTGCGGCCGCCGAAGCCGAGGCTGCAGCCGCCGAGCCCGAGGTTGTCGAAGAGGTCGCCGAGGAGGCCGCTCCCGTCGAGGAAGCTGCCGCCGAAGAGGCGCCCGCCGAGCCTGAGGTCGCGGAGGAGGCTGCCGAGGAGGCTGCCCCCGCCGAGGCTGACGCCGAGTAGCGGCCACCATGGCTTCCACCGCCGAGACCGAAGCTCTGGTCACGCTACCTCGTCACCTCACTCGTCGATGCGCCTGAAGCTGTCGCGATCTCGACGACGGAGACCGAAGAGTCGCTGACGTTCGAGATCACGCTCGATCCTGCCGATGTCGGCAAGGTGATCGGCCGTCAGGGTCGCATCATCAAGGCTATTCGCACGCTGGCTCGCGCTGCCGGTTCCACCGCCAGCAGGCAGGTCGAGGTCGAGATCCTCGGTTAGGCCGATGTCGGCCTCGCCGTACGTCCCGCTCGGTCGGGTCGTCAAGACGCACGGATTGAAGGGGGAGGTCTCTGTGGCAGTCGCCGCAGACCTCCCCTTTGATTTGCCCGAGGGCCTCGACGTCTGGTTCGTACCGCCGCCGACCACCGTGCGCGCCGGTCGCATCGAGGGCGTGCGTCCCGGTCCCAAAGGGCCGCTCGTGAAGATCTCCGGAGTCGACACCATCGACGCGGCGCTACGCGCTTGTGCGGCACGCAGATGCTCGCGCAGCGAGACCGACATCCCCGACGAGTGGTTCGAGGGCGCCGAGGAGGAGTTCGACGCGGACGGCATGACGGTTCGCGACGAGGAGCACGGGCTTCTCGGCGAGGTGGTCGAGACCATCGTCACCGGCGCCAACGACGTGTGGGTGGTCGAGGGGCCGTACGGGCAGGTGCTCTTGCCGGTCATCGACGACGTCGTGCTCGAGATCGACGAGGAGAAGGGCGAGATCCTCGTCAACGGTGCTGCCGGGGCTCATGCCCGGAGAGGGGGAGATCGCGTGATCGTCGATGTCATCACCATCTTCCCCGGCATGTTCGAAGGCCCCATGTCGGCGTCGATCGTGGGGCTCGCGCGCGAGCGAGGCCATCTCGAGTTTCGCGCGCACGACCTCCGGGACTGGACGCACGACAAGCACCGTTCCACCGATGACACGCCGTACGGCGGCGGTCCGGGCCTCGTGATGAAGCCGGAGCCCATCTTCGAAGCGGTCGAAGCCGTACAGGCCCTCGAGGACGATCCGGGCTACGTGGTCTTCTTCACGCCTGCCGGCCGGCCGTTCACGCAGGAACTCGCTGAAGAGCTCGCCGAGCACGACCGACTGGTCATGGTGTGCGGGCGCTACGAGGGCTTCGACGAGCGCGCCCTGTCGCTGGCTGACCTCGAACTCTCCATCGGCGACTACGTGCTCACAGGCGGTGAGCTGCCGGCCATGGTCGTCATCGACGCGGTGTCGCGGCACATTCCCGGTGTTCTCGGCGACGAGGAGTCCGCGGCGGACGAGTCCTTCTCGGAAGGGCTGCTGGAGTATCCGCAGTACACGCGGCCGGCAGAGTACCGGGGGATGTCGGTTCCAGAGGTGCTTCGCGGTGGTGACCACGGCAAGATCGCGCGGTGGCGCCGCGAGCAATCGGTACGCAAGACCGCGCTCGTTCGGCCTGATCTGTTGGCGCACGCTTCGCTTTCCGATGACGAGCGTATGCTCGCAGCACGAATCAACTGATGCCGAGCAGTCCACATAATCTCCAGCCGCGCGCCCTCGCTCAGGTGGAGGGCTTCGCGTAAGGTACCCGTATCGCCTGCGATGAACGGCCCGCACCTCGTACGCTGGCCGTATTGAATACCGAGAGGAACGTATGGCCGACTCCCAGTACCCGGATCCGGGGCACGAAGCGCCGGAGCAACAGGAAACGTCGATCGTTCGCTGGCTCATCGAGACGGCGTTGCTCGTGCTTCTTGCGTTCGCACTCGCTCAGGGCATCAAGGCGTTCGTGGCTCAGCCGTTCATCATCCCGACCGGGTCGATGCAGCCCACCATCGAGCTGCGCAACTACGTCCTGGCGGAGAAGCTGAGCTACCGGTTCTCTGACGACCCGCGGTACAAGGACATCGTCGTGTTCAAGAACCCGACCCGAGACCCTGCGGCGCCGATACTCATCAAGCGGCTCATCGCCACGGGCGGCCAGACCATCGACCTCAGGGACGGCGCCGTCTACATCAACAACAAGAAGCTCGACGAGCCCTACACCTACGGCAAGCCGACCTACCCCCTCAACCCTGCGATCGAGTACCCGTTCACGGTACCCGAGGGCTACTACTGGATGATGGGCGACAACCGCACGAACAGCGGTGACAGTCGCGAGTTCGGACCGGTTCCGCGAGCCGACGTCATCGGCCACGCGGTCTGGACGTACTGGCCCATCGACAAGTTCGGGACGCTCAACTAGCGCGCAGCGGCCCCTCGGCCGAGCGCTCCCGGCACTGTCGGTAGCGCGGCATTGCCCGAGGCGGGAGGGTGGTCTATACTACCCACTCGCGCCCACTTCCCGGCGGGCCGACCTATGACGATTCGAGAACAGGAACCGCAGGATAATGGATATCATTCGCGCCATCGAGCAGCAGCAGATCCGCGAGGACCTCGACCAGGTCGCCGTCGGTGACTCCGTAAAGGTTCACTACAAGATCATCGAGGGTACCCGCGAGCGTACCCAGGTCTTCCAGGGTGTCGTCATCCGCCGTCACGGCGCCGGCAACCGCGAGACGTTCACCGTCCGCAAGATCTCGTTCGCCGTTGGCGTCGAGCGTACGTTCCCGGTGCACTCGCCCAAGATCGACAAGATCGAGGTCCTGAGCCACGGCAAGGTCCGCCGCTCCAAGCTCTACTTCCTCCGCGACAAGGTCGGCAAGGCCGCCCGTCTCAAGGAAAAGGGCTACTAGGCACTCCTCGCCGTCACGACATGAAGACGGCAGCATCGTACACACCGAGCGGGGCCCGCGTCAGCGGAGCCTCGCTCGTTGCATTGCCGGCCGTCGGATGAGCCGATCACGCACCATCCCTGAGATTCGGGAGCTGCTCACCGCCGCACAGGGCGCTCGGCTGACACGCCTTCTCGAAGAGCTCGCCGACGACGATCGCAGTGGCGTGCGCGCTGCCTGTGACGCAGCCGAGTCCCGCCTGTGCGCGGCGAAGCGCGAGCGCGAACGCACGCGCAGGCTCTACGACCTCGAGCGCTCACTACAGGCGCAAGGCTTCACCCTCGTGGCAGGAGTCGACGAGGTGGGCCGAGGCGCGCTTGCAGGGCCCCTCACCGCCGCGGCAGTCATCCTGCCGGTCAAGCCGCGAATCGAGGGACTCGACGACAGCAAGCGTCTCACCCCGCCTCGCCGAGAGGAGCTCGCGCGAACCATTCATGCCGGCGCAGTCGCGGTCTCCATCGCTCACGTCCCTGCAGAGGAGATCGACTCGCTCGGCGTGACCGCAGCACTCAAGCGTGCGATCCTCGCCGCCCTTGGTGGGCTTAGCTGCGGACCGGACCACGTCGTCATCGACGGCCTGCCCCTGCGTGTCGTCGAGCAGGAGACGGCGGTCGTGAAGGGCGACTCCAAGATCGCAGCGATTGCCGCGGCTTCGATCGTCGCCAAGGTCGCTCGCGATCAGCTCATGCGGGAATACGCGCTTGCCCATCCCGGGTTCGGGTTCGAGATCAACAAGGGCTACGGCACTGCTGAGCACATCGAGGCAATCACCCGTCTCGGACCAACGGTGCTTCACCGACGCTCCTTCTCGGCTGGCGGCGGGACCATGTCGCTGTTCTAGCCGGCCCAGCCCGACGATCGGACCAGCCCCGCCCAGAACCTCGCTTGGGAACGGGAAAGGTCCTGATTAGCTCCCTTTGCCACGATCGCCCCAGGAGGTGGTCGTGATGACTGCGGAGCGAAAGAAGCTAGGGGAGCGCGGAGAAGACGCGGCGGTCGCGTTTCTCGAGCGCTCGGGACTGACGATCGTCGAGAGGAACTGGCGGTGTCAGGCCGGTGAGATCGACATCGTGGCCCTCGACGGGGACACGCTGGTCCTGTGCGAGGTCAAGACGCGGCGCACGGCGGCGAAGGGCTCGCCCGAGGACGCCATAACTCCCGCGAAACGGCGCCGGTACACGAAACTCGCCGCGGCGTACGTGCAGGCGGCAGACATCGAGCCCGTTGCCGTGCGCTTTGACGTGATCACCCTCCTCGTCGTCGCTGAGGACCGTGCGCTGCTGAGGCACTATCGCGCAGCGTTCGTTTCGGAGTAGGTCATGGCGCAATGCGTTGTTCGAACCGCGACGGTCCTCGGCGTCGAGGCGATTCCCGTCGATGCCGAGGTCGATGTAGGGGCGGGGTTGCCCACCTTCGCCATCGTGGGCCTTCCCGATCTCGCGGTGCAGGAGGCACGAGAGCGGGTGCGCTCCGCAGTGCGCGCGGCGGGGTTTGAGCTGCCGAACGCACGCATCGTGGTGAATCTTGCGCCCGGGCCCTTACGCAAGCACGGCACGGGCTTCGACCTGGCTTTGGCGGTCGGGTTGCTGACGGCGACCAAGCAGCTACCACCCTCAATCGCTCGGGACTGCACGATGGTGGGGGAGCTCTCGCTCGACGGCTCGGTGCGACCGGTGCACGGACTGCTTGCACACGCCCTCGCGGCCAAGGCGCAGGGCCGACCGCTGCTGGGCCCCGCGGAATCAGCGGGATCACTCGCACTGCGAGATCTGGACTACCGTCCCTTGAGCCACCTGGCGCAGTTGAGGGGCGGAGTGCCAGACGCCACAGCAACAGGCACCCGTGCGCCGTGCTGCCGGACGGCGCTACCGATTTCGCAGACGTCGCAGGACACGAGCTCGCCAAGCGTGCTCTGCTGATCGCTGCCGCGGGCGGACACAACATCCTGATGATCGGGCCACCGGGTTCGGGCAAGACCATGCTGGCCCGGCGACTGCCCACGATCCTGCCTGCCCTGGATGATGCGGAGCGCGTGGAGACGGCCCTCGTGCATTCCGTGGCCGGCCTTGACGACGTGCCGGCGCTTGCGGGTGTCCGGCCATTCCGTGCACCGCACCATTCCGCGTCGATCGCCGGCCTGGTTGGAGGGGGGTCGCCTCCACGGCCCGGCGAGGCGTCGCTCGCGCACAACGGGGTTCTGTTCCTTGACGAGATGCCCGAGTTCGGTCCTGCGGCGCTGCAGGCGCTCAGGCAGCCTCTGGAAGACGGCCACATCACCTTGGTGCGGGCAGAAGGCAGGCTGCGGTTCCCTGCTCGTTTCGCGCTGGTTGGCGCGGCGAACCCCTGCCCGTGCGGCTTCAAGGGAGATCCCCAGCGGCGCTGCACCTGTGCTGCCGGTCTGGTGGAACGCTATCAGGGGCGTATCGGTGGCCCGCTGCTGGATCGAATCGACATCGTGATGGACGTCGCGCGCATAGACCCGGGCATCTTGCTGGGATCGAGGCTGGGGGACAGCTCGGCTCTGCTGCGAGCACAGGTTCGCGAGGCCCGTGCGTACGCGAGCGTACGGGGGATGGGTCCCACGGCGACACTCGCGGGAGAGCGACTGCTCAAGGCGTGCGAACTGAGCTCGCAGGCGCAGCGGTTCCTGGAGGAATCCGCCAGGGGCCAGCATCTTTCCGGGCGGGGAGTCACCAGGTTGCTGCGCGTGGCCCGAACATGCGCAGACATCGCGGGCGACCGGGCGGTAGGCGTCGACCACCTGGGTGAGGCGCTCGGATACCGTGCACGGGAGGCGTACTGACATGCGACTGCTGTCGCACACATTCGCCAAGATTCGAGCTTCACCTCGGCGAAACCGGATACCCGGAGCAGCTGGCCCAGACCGCAGACCCGCCACCGGTCCTGTACGGAATCGGAGACCCGACCTACCTCGCGCCGGGGCTCGCCGTGATCGGTGCGCGCAAGGCCACGCCGTACGGCCTGCAGGCCGCGCACCTCTTCGCCGGCTGGGCTGCCCGGGCCGGATACACCATCATCTCTGGCGGGGCCATCGGCTGCGATCAGGCCGCCCACAAAGCGGCGCTTTCAGAAGGCGCCCCGACGGTGGCGGTGCTCGGGTGTGCCGCCGATCTGGTCTATCCATCGAATGCGAGCGGCCTGCTCCAAGACATCGCCGGTCGCGGGGCCATCGTCTCCGAACACCCCTGGGGCACCCCTCCTCAACGCTGGACGTTTCGAACCCGCAACCGCATCATCGCAGGCCTTTCGGCCGGGCTGCTGGTGCTCGAAGCCGGCCTGCCGAGCGGTACCTTCAGCACGGCAGACTACGCGCTCGCCGCGGGCCGAGATGTATTCGTGGTACCGGGCTCGATCTTCGCGCCCGAGTGCCGTGGAGCCAATCGGTTGCTGCATCAGGGGGCGACACCGGTCAGTGACGTCACCGAACTCGCCGAGGCGCTCGCCTTGGTGTTGCCGGCACCTACAGCGGGAGGCACCGATCGCTGGAACCTTGACCCTGCCGGCGGCCGAGACGACAGGATACTGGCCGCGCTCAGGACCCATCATTGGCGCCCCGACGACCTCGCTCGCGAGCTCGAACTCGACATCGTCACAGTTGCGCGCCACATCGGAACACTCGAAACCAGCGGACTGGTGGTTCGCTTCAACGACGGGAGATACGGTGGCACTCCGGCCCCCTAGACGCGCTGAGCGCGCTACACTACCGACGACTTCCCGTGACCAAGGAGCGGCGTGCCCCACACTCCCGAACACCTCAGTGATTCCCGTGTCACCGTCATCGGTGCCGGCATCGCTGGCACCGAGGCCGCATGGCAACTTGCGGCACGAGGCATACCGGTCACGCTGGTTGAGATGCGTCCGGACACGCCGAGCCCCGCCCACCACACCGGCGACTTCGCAGAACTCGTGTGCTCCAACTCGCTCAAGAACGAGGATCCGGCCACCGCTGCGGGACTGCTGAAGCACGAACTCGACGACTCTGGGGAGCGTCGTTCTGCGCACCGCGCAGGCTGCAAGAGTCCCCGCAGGCTCCGCGCTTGCCGTCGATCGGGAACGCTTCTCGGCCTCGCTTACGGCGCTCGTCGGGGAACACCCACTGGTGACGGTGGTCCGGGAGCAGGCGGCACACATTCCCGCCGGGCGCGTCATCATCGCGACGGGGCCCCTCACCGGCCCGGCGCTCGAGCCAGCGCTGCAGTCGCTCGTGGGTGATGCGCGGCTCGCGTTCTACGACGCTGCCGCACCCATCGTCGACACCGAGAGCATCGACCGCTCCGTCGTCTTCGCGGCATCGCGCTACGGCAAGGGCGAGGGCGCAGACTACCTCAATGCGCCGATGGACCGCTCGGAGTACGAGGCCTTTCACGCCGCGCTCGTCTCGGCGCGTCGCGTCACGGCCAAGGAGTTCGAGGGCTCCGACCTGTTCCAGGCCTGCCAGCCGGTCGAGGAAGTGGGACGGACGGGGACAGATGCGCTCCGGTTCGGCGCGCTCAAGCCGGTCGGCCTCGTGGACCCGCGAACCGGCGACCGTCCGTGGGCGGTCGTCCAGTTGCGCGCCGAGAATGCGAATCTGACCGCATTCAACCTGGTGGGCTTCCAGACCAACCTCGCGTTCGGCGAACAGGAGCGCGTCTTCCGCATGATTCCCGGGACTCGAGAAGGCGGAGTTCCTTCGCTACGGCGTCATGCATCGGAACACGTTCATCGACGCGCCACGGCTGCTCGACCCGACCCTGGCGTTGATCACCGAGCGCCGCATCCGCTTCGCCGGTCAGATCACCGGCACCGAGGGCTACGTCGAGGCTGCGGCATCAGGCCTGATCGCCGCACTCAACACGTGGGCCGACATGGTGGGCAGCCCGCCGGTGGTCCTTCCACCGACGACCGCATTCGGATCGTTGATGGCGTATGCGACCGACCCCGCGACGGCTCCGTACCAGCCGATGCACGTCAACTTCGGCATCGTCCCTCCACTCCCGGACCGTGTTCGCGGAAAGCGCGAGCGCTACGCCGCCTACAGCAAGCGGGCGCAAGCCGACCTGGCGCACTGGCTGGCCGAGTACCCCGTTTCCCTGGCAGCGGACGCCCCCCATGGCTGATCTGCTTCCCGCACCGGTCCTCGTCGACCGCTTCCTCGGCCATCTCGCCGTAGAGCGCGGTGCGTCGCCCAACACCGTGCGCGCATACGCGGCCGACCTCGCTCGCTATCTCGAGTGGGCTGAGCGCTCGGGCGTCGACCCCATCACGCTGACGCATCGCCAGATGCGCCTCTACCTGGCAGAACTCGATCGAGCCGGGTACGCCAGGCGTACCGTCGCTCGTCGCCTGTCGGCAGTGCGCTCGCTCTTCGCCTACCTCGTCGCTGAAGGCCTCGCCCCGTCCGACCCTTCGTCGGTGCTGGCCGCGCCCAAGATTCCTGCGACGGTTGCCCAAGATCGTGCCCCCGGAGGCGCTTTCGGCGATGCTGGAGTCGCCGGATGCCGAGACCCCCATCGGTATGAGAGACCGTGCGGTTCTCGAGCTGCTCTACGCAACCGGCGCACGAGTGAGCGAGATCGCCGAGCTCCGTCTCGGCGGCCTGGACCTCGCTCAGGGTCAGATCACGGTGATGGGGAAGGGGTCGAAAGAGCGCATCATCCCGCTGCACCGAAAAGCTGCCGATTCGGTCAGGTCGTATCTCGTCGCCGGCAGACCCACAGTTGGTCAAGACGGCCAGCGACGACCACGTATTCCTCTCGACGCGGGGCCGTCCGCTCTCATCTGACGCGATTCGCCGCGTCTTCAAGCAGGCGGCCGAAAAGGCGGGTGCAGCACACTCACTTTCGCCGCACTCGATGCGTCACACGTTCGCGACTCACCTCATCGAAGCGGGCGCCGACCTGCGTACGGTGCAGGAACTCCTGGGCCACATTGCCCTGTCCACCACCCAAATCTATACTCACCTTAGTGTGAAGCGTTTGCAGGACGTCCACGGTAAGGCGCATCCGCGCGCGTGACTCAGCTGAATTGACCAGCGCAGTTAGGGGCAACTGCATGAGAACGGACCCTCGGACGGACGTATCCGGTCTCTGGGACGCATACAAGAACGGGGACGATGTGTCGGCGCGGGACGCGCTGATTCTCAACTATTCTCCTCTCGTGAAGTATGTGGCCGGTCGCCTAGCTTCGAGCCTCCCGCAGACCGTCGACACCGCCGATCTCATCAGCTATGGCATCTTCGGCCTCATCGACGCCATCGAGAAGTTCGACCTCGGCCGCGCCATCAAGTTCGAGACCTACGCCATCGCACGCATCAAGGGCGCGATCATCGATGAGCTGCGAGCGATGGACTGGGTTCCCCGCTCGGTGCGCTCGCGAGCCCGAGAGATCGAGAACGCATACGTCGTCCTCGAGAACCGGAACAAGCGCGTCCCGTCGGACTCGGAAGTCGCAGAGCACATGGGCATCTCCACCACGGAACTCGCTGCCATTCTGACGAAGCTCTCGTACACCTCCGTCGTTTCATTCGAGGAGCTCTGGGTCGGCGGAGACCGCGACGACAGTCAAAGCGCCATCGGCTCGATCAAGGACCACAACGCAGAGGACCCGGTCGCCATCTTCGAGTCCGAGGAGATCAAGACGATTCTCGCCGAGGCGATCGACCGCCTTCCGGAGCGTGAGAAGACCGTCATCGCGCTGTACTACTACGAAGGCCTCACCCTCAAGGAGATCGGCCAGGTACTGGGGGTCACCGAATCGCGCGTCTCGCAGCTCCACACCAAGTCGGTCCTGCGTCTTCGGGGTCGCCTGCACTCCGCACTCACCGCTTCGTAGCCCAGAGGCCAGACCTCGCTCACCCAGGCTCGCGTTGCACGGCGCGGGCTTTTTGCTATACTGCTCGGGCTCTCAAATCACAGGCTCGTGGACTCCAGCGCGAAGGTGCCGCATACAAGCGGTCGCTGCTGGGGGAAGAAGCGAAGCCGAGGAACGAACCGAACCAGGAGGTACTTTGCTATGCCCGTAGTCAGCATGAAGAACCTGCTCGAGGCCGGTGTGCACTTCGGCCACCAGACCCGCCGCTGGAATCCCAAGATGAAGCCCTACATCTTCACTGAGAGAAGCGGCATCTACATCCTCGACCTGCAGCGCACCCTGCGCGAGCTCGAGATCTCGTACAACTTCGCCCGCTCGGTCGCCACGCACGGCGGTTCGGTGCTGTTCGTCGGCACCAAGAAGCAGGCGCAGGAGCCGATCCAGTCCGAGGCTGAGCGCTCCGGCATGCCGTACGTCAACAACCGCTGGCTCGGCG
Source organism: uncultured Coriobacteriia bacterium (assembly GCA_963803785.1). Lineage (GTDB taxonomy): Bacteria > Actinomycetota > Coriobacteriia > Anaerosomatales > JAAXUF01 > CAWDNM01. Next base: position 135,409 of record CAWDNM010000004.1, on the reverse strand, counting down.
GCATGCTCACGAACTTCGTGACCATGCGTGGCCGCGTCAAGCGCATGGAAGAGCTCGAAGCCATGGATGCCGACGGCAGAATGGCCACGCTCCCCAAGAAGGAGCAGCTGCTGCTGCACAAGGAGCTCACCAAGCTCCAGGCCAACCTCAACGGCGTCCGCGACATGCGCGAACTGCCGAAGGCCATCTTCGTGGTCGACACCAAGCGCGAGGACATCGCCATCCACGAGGCGCAGCGTCTGCACATCCCGATCATCGGCCTCGTCGACACCAACGCCGATCCGGACGACGTCGACTTCGTCATCCCGGCCAACGACGACGCGATCCGTTCCGTCGGCCTGATGTGCCGCGTCATCGCTGACGCCGTCATCGAAGGTCGCGGCGGTGACGTTCCAGGCGGCTGACGCCAACGTCCCGTCTGTCGTTGCGTCCGTCGCCGAAGTCCCGGTCGTCGAGAGCGCTCCCGTTGTTGAGACCGTGGTCGTCGCTGACGATTGCGTCGAGACCGAGAGCCCGGCCGCGGCCATCGCCGAGGTTGCCGAAGCCGCTGAGGTACCGGCTGCCGAGTAACACCCGCACCATTCACCACCCCAAACGTCAACAACACAGCTTCGTACGAGGAGGAATCGTTCATGGCTGAGATCACCGCAAGCCAGGTCAAAGAACTGCGCGAGTGCACGGGCGCAGGCATGATGGAGTGCAAGAAGGCGCTCGTGGAGGCCGATGGCAACCTCGACTCCGCAGTCGACATCCTTCGCACGCGCGGGCTTGCCTCGCTCGCCAAGAAGGCCGGTCGCGCCACCAACGAGGGCACCATCGCGGCGTTCGTGGCGCCGGACAGCAAGGTCGGCGTTCTCGTCGAGGTCAACTGCGAGACCGACTTCGTCGGCATGCAACGACGAGTTCACCGGCTTCGCTGCCGAGATCGCCGAGCACATCGCCGCCGAGGCACCGGCAGACGTCGAGAACCTGCTCGAGCAGACCATCTCTGCGCGCGGCATCACCATCTCCGAGCTGTTCGGAGAGAAGGTCTCCAAGCTCGGCGAGAACATGGGTGTCGCCCGTTTCGCCCGCGAGGAGATCGCCGGCAACGGCGCTTTCGCCACCTACATTCACGGTGGCGGCAAGATCGGCATTCTCGCGTCGTTCGCGTTCAACAACGCCGAGACGGCGTCGAAGCCTGAGTTCCAGGCATTCGCCAAGGACGTCGCGATGCAGATCGCTGCTTCCGCGCCGCTGAACGCCAACCGCGACGAGATCGCCGGCCGACATCGTCGAGCACGAGCTCTCGATCTACCGCGCGCAGGCCGCCGAGTCCGGCAAGCCCGAGGCGATTCAGCAGAAGATGGCCGAGGGTCGTCTCGAGAAGTTCTACAAGGAGGTCGTGCTCACCGAGCAGGTCTTCGTGAAGAACCCCGACATCACGGTCGGGCCAGTACGCCGCTGCAGACCGGCAAGGCGATTGGCGACACGATCAGCGTCGTCGGATTCGACCGCGCTCGGTTCTCGGCGAGACGGCGGGCGCGTAGCACTGCGAAGCACCGAGGCCCTCACCGGTCTCGTAGTCACACGGGTCGGCACAGCCACGTGCCGGCCCGTGTGCTGTATTCTGTCTCTTGGCGCGCCGTACTACCTGCGCGTTCGAACGTACGCGACAACGAGGGGAGCGCACGTGCCCGAGGAGTACCGATTCCGGCGAGTCCTGCTCAAGCTTTCAGGTGAAGCCTTGATGGGTGACGCCGGCTACGGTATCGACCCCAAGGTCCTCGATTCCCTGGCCAAGCAGATCGGCATCGCCAGAGACCATGACGTCGAGATCGCGATCGTCGTGGGCGGCGGCAACATCTTCAGGGGCATCGCGGCGGCCGCGAAAGGCATGGACCGCTCTCAGGCCGACTACATCGGCATGCTCGCCACGGTCATGAACTCGCTGGCGCTGCAGGAGGCGCTCGAGCGCAACGGCATCTTCACCCGCGTGATGAGCGCCATCGACATGCAGGCGGTCGCCGAGCCCTACATCCGACGTCGTGCGGTTCGACACCTCGAGAAGAAGCGCGTCGTCATCTTCGCGGCAGGCACCGGCAACCCGTACTTCACCACGGACACCACAGCGGCACTGCGCGCCCTCGAGATCGACGCCGAATGCATCATGAAGGCGACCAAGGTCGACGGCATCTACGACGCCGATCCCAAGTCCAACCCTGACGCGGTCAAGTTCGACGAACTCACCTACATCGACGTGCTTCAAGCGCGGGCTGCAGGTCATGGACTCCACGGCGATTTCGCTGTGTATGGACAACAAGCTTCCGATTCTCGTTTTCAACATGGAGACCGACGGCAACATTCAGCGCGCGCTCGCGGGCGACGCAGTCGGCACGATCGTGAGAGGGGACGACCGATGAGCACCAGCGAGATCCTTGCAGACACGTCGGCACACATGGACAAGACGATCAAGGCACTGGCCCACGAGTTCGGCTCGGTGCGCACGGGCCGGGCGTCGGGCGCCGTTCTCGAGGGAATCAAGATCGACTACTACGGGACGCCCACCCCGATCTCGCAGATCGCGGGCGTCAAGTCACCCGGAGCCGCAGATGCTCCTCATCGAGCCGTGGGACAAGACCGCGCTCAAGGCGATCGAGCACGCGATCCATGGCCTCGGACCTGGGCATCACGCCGAGCAACGATGGCTCGGTCATCCGTCTGCCGTTTCCGCCCCTCACCGAGGAGCGCCGCAAAGACCTCGTCAAGCAGTGCAAGCACTACGCGGAGGAAGCCAAGGTCGGCGTGCGCAACATCCGCCGCGACTCCAACGCCAAGCTCGAGCGGGCCCAGAAGGACTCCGAGATCTCCGAGGACGATCTGCGCCGCGCCGAGACCGAGATCCAGAAGCTGACCGACGCGCACGTCAAGGAGATCGACGAGGCCTTGAAGCGCAAGGAAGCTGAGATCATGGAGGTCTGAGGGTAGTGACCCCCTCGGACGCAACTCGCAAGGAGTTCTTCAAGGGCAAGCGGGCCGCCGCACTTCTGGGCGAGTTCGACCCTGCGAGAGCGCCGTCTCACGTCGCCATCATCATGGACGGCAACGGCCGCTGGGCCGCCAAGCGAGGCCTGCCGGCCGTCGCCGGGCACAGCGCGGGCGCCAAGGCGGTGCGAGAGGCCATCGCCGCCTCGATCGAACTCGGCATCGAGTACCTGACGATCTACTCGTTCTCCTCGGAGAACTGGAGCAGGCCCGAAGACGAGGTCATCCGGCCTCATGCGGCTGTTCATCGAAGTCCTCGAGCGCGAGGTCAACAACCTCATGCGGATGAACGTGCGCGTGCAGGTCATCGGCCTGATGGACGAGCTGCCGAGCGGCCACCCGCGAGGCGTTCGAGCGCGTCTGCTCCAAGACCGCCGAGAACAGCGGACTGACGCTGGTCGTGGCGCTCAACTACGGTGCGCGGGCTGAGATCCTTGCGGCCGCTCAAGCGCTCGCTTCAGACGCGGCCCGCGGAACGCTCGAGTCCGCCGCGATCGACGAGGCCGCCTTCTCGGCGAAGCTCTCCACTGCCGGCATTCCCGATCCGGACCTGCTCATTCGCACGAGCGGGGAATGGCGCATCAGCAACTTCCTGCTCTGGCAGATCGCCTACAGCGAGCTGTGGATCACCAACGTGCTTGTGGCCGGACTTCAATCGAGCAGACCTCCTGCGCGGTGTGGTCGACTATCAGAAGCGCGACCGAAGGTTCGGGGGACGGTAGTGGCCGACGCCAAGACACCCTTCGGAGACGTTCAGATCCGCGAGCCGGAAGGCATCAAGCCGGTCGGGTTGCTCACGCAGGATCCTGACGGCCGTCGCCTACGCGGTCGTCGTGCTTGGCGGCTGTCTGGTTCGGTCGCTACTACGACCGGACTGGTCTTCGGCGTCATGGCGGGCATCGCCGCGGCGGAGTTCTACGCCATGGAACGCCGAGAGTCGCGGCTGCCCAACGAGATGTTCGGCGTTGCGGCCGCTGCGACGCATGCCGATGGCTGCGGCGCTCTTCGGAATGTCCGGGCTCATCGCCGTTGCGACCGCACTCATCGCGGCATCTCTCGCGTGGCACGTGCTGTTCCTGCGCGTTCGCACCGCCGACACGGCCGTCACCGTCTTCGGGGCCCTCTACACCGGATTCCTGCTCGCGTACCTCGTGCTCATCATCCGAGTGTATGCCGCGGGCACGCTGCTCGCGTTCACGGTGGTTCTGAGCGTGTGGGCCAACGACTCGCTGGCCTACCTGCTCGGCTCGCTCATCGGTCGACACAAGATGGCTCCGCGTATCAGCCCCAAGAAGTCGTGGGAGGGTTTCGCGGCGGGCCTGACCGGCCACCGTTCGTCGTCTGGCTCGCTGTACCGACCATCTACCCGATGCTCTTTCCCAGCCAGCCGGCGTCGGGTCTGACGCACCCCGTGGGCGGTCGCGACCGGCATTCGCTGTTGGCATCGCGGTCATCATCGGCGACCTCGCCGAGTCACGCATGAAGCGTGAGGCCGGCGTGAAGGATTCGGGCAACTCGCTGCCTGGGCACGGCGGCTTCCTCGACCGGCTCGACTCGCTGATTCTCGTGTGCCTCGTCGCGTACTGGACGCTGTGGTGGGCGGGAGTGACGCTCGAAGTGACCGACCGACTGCGCGTGGCCATTCTCGGCTCGACGGGTTCGATCGGGCGGCAAGCCCTCGAGGTCGCCTCGGCGCACGCCGACAAGGTCGAGGTCGTCGCCCTCGCCGCTCACTCGAGCGACGAGCTTCTGCTCGCGCAGGCTCGGGAGCACCGCGTGCGCGCGCGTCGCGCTCTCCGACCCTGCTGCCGCCGAGCGGGCCGCGCGCAACGTCGTCCCGGCCGACCCGTTCACCCGAGTCGAGTCCGGCGCTCGAGGCCGTCGTCGATCTGGCAGCCTGCACCGATGCCGACCTCGTACTCAACGCGCTGGTGGGTGCTGCCGGCCTGCGCGCTTCCGTTGCGGCCCTGTCCGCCGACAAGACCCTCGCGCTCGCGAACAAGGAGTCGCTCGTTGTCGGCGGCGAGCTCGTCACGGGCCTTGCGAAGCCCGGTCAGTTGCTCCCGGTCGACTCGGAGCACTCGGCGATCTTCCAGTGCTACCTCGGCGAGGATGCCCGCGACGCGACACGCATCTGGCTCACTGCCTCCGGCGGGCCCTTCCGCGGACGCACGCGAACCGAACTCGCCACGGTGACGGCGGCCGACGCACTCGCGCATCCCACCTGGACCATGGGACCCAAGATCACCATCGACTCGTCGACGCTCATGAACAAGGGGCTCGAGGCCATCGAGGCGCATCACCTGTTCGGCGTGACGCTCGACCAGATTCGCATCGTCGTCCACTCGCAAAGCTGCGTGCACTCGATGGTCGAGTACGCCGACGGGAGCGTGAAGGCGCACCTCGGGGCCACAGACATGCGCATTCCGATCCAGTACGCGTTCAGCCACCCTCGGCGGTGGGATGCACCGCTGCCGCCCGTCGACTTCGCTGCGCTAGGCCGCCTCGATTTCGGCGAACCCGACTTCGAGACGTTCGGGTGCCTGGTGCTCGCGCTCGAGGCGGGCCGCATCGGCGGGCACCATGCCCGCGGCCATGAACGCGGCCAACGAAATCGCCGTCGCGGCATTCCTGGCAGGGCAGTGCGGCTTCCTGGACATCGAGCGTACCGTCGAGGCGGTCATGCAGCGACACACCGCCGAGAAGCTCGAGTCGATCGACCAGGTCGAGGCTGTCGATGCGTTGGGCCCGCGCGACCGCACGACGCACGCTTGGTGTACCCGGCTCGAGTAGGCGCGCCGTCTCGATGCCGCCCGACGCTGGCGTGCTCTTTGCACTGCGTTGCGAACACACCGACGGGCAAGACCCGAACCGACATGACATCGAATCCTGAGGAGCCGACCGCATGAACCAGGCGCTCTCCGCCATTCTCTGGGGCATTCCCACGTTCTCGCTGCTCGTCGTCCTGCACGAAGGCGGGCACTTTGCCGTTGCGCGAGCGTTCGGCGTCAAGGTCCACGAGTTCATGCTCGGTCTGCCCGGACCGGCCCTGCGCTATCGCGGCAAGAAGACCACGTACGGCGTCACGCTGATACTGCTCGGCGGGTACGTCCGGATCGCCGGCATGGAGCCGGGGCCGGAAGACCCGCTCATGGCCGATGCGCTCGCCTACATCACGCGTCTGGGCACCGGGAACGCCGCGGGGCTCTCGTACGCACTCGACATCGATGTCCGCCGGGCAGAAACGCTGCTCGTCACCCTCGCCGACTGGGACGCCATCTCGACCGCCGAGGACGACCGCGACACCTACGTCGCCAAGGCGGCTCCCGAGCAGGCCGACGACGCGACCGCGCTGCTCGACGAGGTGCGCACGCACACCTACCGTGGACTGCTCGACCTGGAAGCGCATCGTCGATCCTGTCGGCCGGCGTCATCGTCAACCTGCTCGCCGCGCTCCTCGTGTTCGTGATCATGCTCTCGGCCGTGGGCGTGCCCACACAGTCGCTGACGCTCGCAGGCGTGCTCGACCGTGGGCCCGCCGGCAACCGCGGGCATCGCTGCGGGTGACACCGTGACCGCGATCGACGGCAAGAAGCTCGCCGACTGGCAGGCACTTCTCGATACGCTCTCCAAGCGCAAGCCGGGCGACACGATAACCGTCGTCTACATGAGCGATGGCGCCGAGAAGACCGCGACGATCGTGCTCGCGGCCAACGAACAGGGCGGCGCACGGCTCGGTGTCGAGGCGTCGCATGGTCAACGTGCGCAGCACGATCCCCGAGGCGCTCAGGCAATCGTTCGTCTGGATCGGTCTGGTGTTCAAGGCGATTGCGGGCTTCTTCAACCCGTCCACCTTCCAGACGACCGTCTCACAGTCGTCGAGCATCGTCGGAGCGTCTGTCGAGGTGGCGCGCGCCGCCGAGGCCGGCCCGCTCTACTACGCCTGGATCGTGGCGCTCCTGTCGCTGTCGCTCGGAGTCATCAACGTGCTGCCGATTCCGCCGCTGGACGGCGGCAAGATCGCAATCGAGATCATCGAGCGCATCGCGGGCAAGCCGCTGCCTCGCAACATCTCGCTGGGCATATCGGCGGTCGGCGCCATGCTGCTGTTCGGGCTCATCGGCTATCTTATGTACTCGGACATCGTCCGCTACGTGGTCCAGGGCGGATAACCGCAGCTAGCAGGGGGGCACGGCCCAGATGACTCGCCGAGACACCCGTCCGGTATCGGTTGGCGGCACGCCTATCGGAGGCGGCGCCCCGATCGTCGTGCAGTCGATGACGAACACCGACACCCGCGACGTCGAGGCGACGCTGGCCCAGATCGAGCGGCTTGCACGCCGCCGGGTGCGAGGTCGTGCGCGTCGCGATTCCTCGGCGCGACTCCCTCGAAGCGTTCGCCGAGATAGTCGCCGCATCACCCCTTCCCGTCGTAGCCGACGTCCACTTCGACCACACCATCGCCATCGACGCCGCCCGCGCCGGCGCAGCGAAGCTACGCATCAATCCCGGCAACATCGGCGACATGGCGCGCGTGGACGCGGTCATCGACGCGGCAGGGGAGGCGGGAATCCCGATTCGCATCGGCGTCAACGCCGGTAGCCTCGCCGAGGAGTTCCACGACCTCGACTGGCCGCTCGAGCGCAAGCTCGCCGCCAGCGCCGTGGCGTTCTGCCGCCACTTCGAGTCGCGCGGCTTCACGGACATCGTCGTCAGCGCGAAGGCCTCCAGCGTGAACGCCTGCATCGACGCGTACCGCCTGCTCGCCGACGAGATCTGCCTATCCGCTGCACATCGGCGTCACTGAGGCGGGAACCACCTTCGCCGGCACCATCAAGTCGAGCGTGGGCCTCGGGGTACTCCTGGCCGAGGGTATCGGCGACACCCTTCGCGTCTCGCTCACCGCCGACCCCGTCGAAGAGGTCCGTGTCGGCTGGGAGATCCTCGCGGCGCTCGACATCCGCCGGCGCGGTCCCGAGATGATCAGCTGCCCGACGTGCGGACGGTGCGGCGTCGACCTCATCCCCATCGCCGAGGAGGTCGAGCGCCGCCTGCGTGAGCGTACGACCCCGGTGAAGGTCGCGGTCATGGGATGCGTCGTCAACGGACCCGGTGAGGCGCGCGAGGCCGATATCGGCGTCGCAGCGGGAGCGGGGGTGGGGCTGATCTTCGCGAAGGGTGAGACCGTGCGCAAAGTCCCCGAGTCCGAGATCGTCGACGCTCTGTTCGAGGAGATCGACCGGCTCGAAGAGGACTCGATAGTAGCCCGCCGCCACTCGCGCGCCGTCCCGCTTACCGCCCGGCTCCGTCCACCCACCGCTGCGTGATGCCGCTTGCCAGCACTTCGTCGCCGCAACCTGCTCGCCCTCGGACAATCGTTATGGGCCGTAATCGGTTCTGACGCGCGAGGCGCACGCTACGGAGAGGCGGGGATCGGTCCGTTGAAGCGAGGATGGATTGTCACCTTCTCCGGGCTCGGGATCAATCTCGCGCTGGGCGTCCTGTACGTGTGGACCGCCATCGCGTCGACCCTCACCAGGAGTGCCGCCGACGGCGGGCGGTTCTTCTGGACGCCCCAACAGGCGATGCTGCCCTATGCAGTCGCCGTAGGCTGCTTCTCGCTATCCATGCTGATCGCAGGTCGATTGCAGGATGCCGTTTGGACCGCGCTTGGTGGCTACGGGCGGTGGTGCACTTGTCGGCGTCGGCATGCTGGTCGCGAGCCTCTCGCCCGCACACCTGGCGTCACCGAACGCCATTCCGTTGCACGTGGTGTTTGGTTTCGGCGTGCTCGCAGGCTGCGGAATCGGGCTGGCCTATGCCGCAACGACGCCCGCTGCTGCCAAGTGGTCTTCTGCGGGAAGGCGCGGAATCGTGCTCGGGTTGGTGGTCAGCGGTTTCGGCGGTGCTGCGGTGTTTGCGCATCCTCTCGTAGACACCCTCGTCAGAGCCTACGGACTCAGCGGGACCTTTCTCTTCCTAGGTGTGGTGCTCTTCGTCGTGATCGTGGGCTTGGCTCAGCTCTTGGCAGACCCGCCGGTAGGATTCGTACCACCCGGCTCCTACACCGAGGAACTCTCATCGATCGGGCCGAAGACCGCAGCCCGTGAGTACACGGCGGGTCAGACTGTCCGTACCCCGAGCCTCTACGCACTCTGGGCGACCTTGGCCTGCTCGGCATTCGGAATCCACGTGGTGATCCAGGTGCTACCGACGATCGCTGTCGGTCAGTTCGGGCTCAGCCGGTGGAGCCCCAATGCTCGTAGCGTTCTTTGCTTTGGCGCTGGGAGTTGGAGTCGGGGGCCCGCTCGCAGGGGCCGTGTCCGATAGAATCGGCCGTCAACACACGATACTCGCGGTTCTCGTAGCCCAATCGGCGCTCATGATGGGTCTTCGTTTCGCGGCCACACCCGGCGCTCTTTCGGCTGTCGCTCTCGGTTCGGCTGCTGCGCCGTGGCGATCCTCGCCTTGTTCCCAGCTACCACGTTCGACTTCTTCGGGACCAGGCACGGCGGTGCGAACTACGGGCTCGTGTTCACCGGCTGGGGCGTCGGTGGGGTCTTCGGGGCGTACGCGGTCAGTAGCGTCTTCGAACGCGGACTATCGGGAGGAATGGCCGCCGTGGGGGATGTCCCCGCACTCGGCCTCGCCGCTGCTCTGTGCCTGGTTGGCGCAGCGCTCACGTTCCTGATCCGCCCCCCGGACCCGACGGGCGAGCACTGCCCCGTTGTAGAGCCCGGGGCTTCTCGGCAAGCGTAGGCTCAGCGGTCTTGGTATCCTTCCGTGTGCACGTCCACAACCACACGGAAGAGGCACCGATGACCGTCGCCCTGCGCATGAGCTCGCTCTACGTCCCCACGCTCAAGGAAGATCCCGCCGAGGCCGAGCTCGCCAGCCACCGTTTGCTGCTGCGAGCCGGATTCATCCGCAAGAATGCCGCGGGCATCTACAGCTTCCTGCCGCTGGGATGGAGATCGCTGCACAAGATCGAGCAGATCGTCCGTGAGGAGATGGACGCGATCGGCTCGCAAGAGGTCATGATGCCGGTGGTTCAGCCCGCCGAGCTGTGGCACGAGTCCGGCCGGTGGGACGTGTACGGCCCCGAGCTCGCGCGCCTCAAGGACCGCCACGGTCGCGAGTTCTGCCTCGGACCCACACACGAGGAGATCATCACCTCCCTCGTGCGTAGCGACGTGCGCAGCTACCGTGAGCTTCCGCTGTCCCTCTACCAGATCCAGGTCAAGTTCCGCGACGAGGTCCGGCCGCGCTTCGGCCTGCTCCGCGGCCGCGAGTTCATCATGAAGGACGCCTACAGCTTCCACGCCACGCAGGAGTCGCTGCAGGCCCACTACGACGAGATGTACGCCGCCTACGCCCGCATCTGCGAGCGCTGCGGCCTGGACTACCGCGCCGTCGAGGCCGACTCCGGCCAGATCGGCGGCAAGGTGACCACGGAGTTCATGGCGCTGGCCGAGAACGGCGAGGCCGAGATCGTGTACTGCGGCTGCGGTTGGGCCGCCGACGTTGAGGCCGCCGAGACGGTCGTGCCGCGCACGCCCAGCGTCACCGAGCCCAAGCCCATGGAGCGCGTCCACACGCCTGAGATCCGCACGATCGCGGAGCTCTCGGCGTTTCTCGGCATCTCGGATCACGACACGGTCAAGACGATGGCCGCCAAGACTCCTGAAGGTCGCCTCGTGTTCCTGCTGGTTCCCGGCGATCGCGAGCTCAACCCGATCAAGGCCGGTAACCTCGTGCCCGGTCTCGAGCTGCTCGAGCAGGCCGACTTCCAAGCGTTCGGTATCCCCAAGGGCTCGCTCGGGCCGGTCGATGTCAAGGAGGGCACCCTCGTCATCGCCGACAAGAGCCTCGAAGGTGACGTCGCATGGGGGATCGGCGCCAACGAGAACGACTACCACTTCGTCAACGCACAGCCGGGCCGTGACTTCACCGTCGACCAGTGGGCCGACCTCGTGCTCGCGCAGGCCGGCGACGGTTGCCCAGAGTGCGGGGGCACCGTGCAGATGACCCGCGGCATCGAGGTCAGCCAGGTGTTCCAGCTCGGGACCAAGTACTCGGAGTCCATGAACGCGACGTTCACGGACGAAGACGGCAACGAGCAGCCGTTCATCATGGGCTGCTACGGCGTTGGCGTGAGCCGCACGCTGGCCGCCGTCATCGAACAGTACAACGACGACAAGGGCATCCAGTGGCCCGTGGGCGTGGCGCCCCTTGAGGTCGCGGTGCTGCCTCTCATGGCTGATGGTGAAGTAGCCGAGGTCGCTGAGACGGATCTTCGCCGAGCTGGCTGCTGCAGGCATCGAGGTCGTCATCGACGACCGTGACGAGCGCGCGGGTGTGAAGTTCAACGACGCCGACCTCATCGGTTGGCCCTTCCAGGTCGTCGTAGGCAAGAAGGGCCTTGCCGAGGGCGTGGTCGAGCTGAAGGTGACCGGGCAACCGGGGAGCGCAGCACTGTCGCGCTCGCTGAAGCGGTCGCGCATGTCGCGCGGCTCGTTCAGACGCAGAGGGCGCGCCTCTCGCACTAGCTGAGGGGGCAGGTGTGAACCGAATGCGCAAGGGGACTCAAGCCTGGGGTTTCGCGGTATGTGTAGCGTCGTTGGTCTTGTTGGCGGTGCCCTCAGCGTTCGGCTACGGCTGGGTGCCGGTGACCAATCCGGCCACGCAGACCATCAGTGGCGTGTCCTTCACGAGCGCCGACAACGGGTGGATCGTGGAGGAGAACGGGTGCGTCTTCCACACGGTCGACGGTGGGGCGAACTGGACCACCGTCACCGTCGACTCCAGCGCACCACTGAGAGGGGTCTCCTTTGCTGACCCGGACCACGGCTGGATCACTGGTGACTCAGGCACGGTTCGACACACCAGCGATGGTGGTGCGACGTGGCAGACCCAGGGCATGGGCTACAACGCATCGCTCTCCCGCCCGTTCGTGCTCGATTCGCTGCATGCGTGGATTCCTGCCCCCGGAGGAGGCGGGCTGATCGTCAAGACCGACGACGGTGGTTCATGGTGGCCAGGCGTGGTCGGCGGATTCGATTCATTCTATGGCGTTTCATTCTCGGACGCGCTCAATGGATGGGCTGTCGGAAGCTTCGGTGCAATTCGCCGGAGCATTGATGGCGGTTCCACGTGGGAGACTCGAACGGCCGGAACGTTCTCAGAATGGCTGTCCTCTGCATCCGCGATAGATAGCCGTACTGCATTCGCGGTGAGCAGTTCAGGCAGCGCGCTTTGGCTCCACGACGACGCCCAGAATTGGGAGTACGAAGTTCAAGCCACTCCGGTAGGCTCGCTCAAAACCGTGAAGGCGTTCTCGGGTGGCGAGGTGTTTGCCGCAGGTTGGGACGCGATTATTCACACCCACGACTGGGGCCAGACGTGGGTCAAGGTCCACAGCCCAGGTTCTGTGGAGCTTGTGGACCTGTCATTCCCGGATCCGTACAACGGCTTTGCCGCCGGGCAGAGCGGGACCCTGCTGAAGTACACAGCGCCGACGGCGCCGGTCGCCCATTCCCTCGAGGCGACGGATGCCTCGAGCGTATGGGTCACTTGGGATGCCTCGCCTGACGCCGCGGGCTATCAGGTGCGTTACGGGAAGAGCACCGGCACCGTCAACGGTGGCGCTACCACGACCCGTAGCCTGTCTCTGAGCGCGCCGGGCACGACTGAGTTCGCAGTCCGCGCCTTCACAAGCGAGAACCTCTACAGCGCGTGGTCGACCGCCACGATCACAAATCATGTAGCGTTCGTGGCAGCTCCCGTGGTCACTGCCAAGTCAACCGTAACCACTTCGTCGGTCGCCGTCAGTTGGAATGCGGTGCCGACCGCGGTTCGATATGAGTACCGTGTCAACGGTGGAGCTGCCGTCCGCACCCTCGCGACGACCGCCACGGTGAGCTCCTCACTGAGGGGAGCAATCTCGTCGAGGTCCGCGCCGGGACGTTCATTTCGTGGAGCGCCTGGCGACCCTATACCGTCACCTTCGTCGTGCAGCGGCCGCAAACGATCGTGCTGTACCGCACCCCCTCAAGCGCGACGTACCCGTCGACGAACATCAGGCTCTACGGAACGACCGGAGGCCACGCCACCACGATCACTGTCGAATCGATGGTCGCTGGAGGCGCGTGGGTCCCCACGAAGATCACCGCTCGGTCGTCATCCGCAGGAGTCCTGCCAACCATCACGGTCCCGATCAAGAGCAGAACGTACTACCGGCTTCGTTTCGCTGGAGACATATACTTCGCACCCCAGGTGTCGAATGCGGTCTATGCGGCCTACAAGCCGCTTCTGAAGTCGCCAGTGGTGCCCAAGGTGAGGCGCAATCGGGCGTTCACCACCGCGGTCACGGCGTACACGCCGCTGAAGAATTCCTCGGCCGTCGTGAAGCTCCGCTACTACCGATGGATCAAGTCCACGCACAAGTGGAAGTGGTACAAGACCGTCACGGCAAGCCGAGGATCATACACGTCCTCCAAGACGACCTACCGCGCCAAGGTCAGGCTCACGCGGAACCGGTACCTGGAGAGTCAAGGCGTCCTACGATGGCAAGACCCTCTACGATGACGCAGTCAGCTACCGGAAGTTCCAAGTCAAGTAGAGCGTGCGCCCGTTCGCCCAACCGCACGATTGACCGTGCGCGGCCACTTCTCAAGTGGCCGCGCCGCGGCCTGTCGCGGCTTTGCCCCCACAATCTGCTGTGCTAGAATCCACCCCGCACGTGAAACATGCCGTCTTGCGAGAAGTGGGCTTACGCTCGCTTCTTTTGTTCTGCGGACAAGGAGGTGATCGAGAGTGACCAAGACCGACCTGATCGAGCGCGTCACAGCGCTTCTGGAACCGGCAGCAGCCGACAACGGCTACGAGCTGGTGGCGGTAGAACTTGCTGGTGGGAAGGGCACTCCGATCATCCGAGTCCTCCTGGACCGCGAGGGTGGCATCACGCTCGATGCGGTGGCCGAGGCGAACGCATGGATCTCGGAGATCCTCGACGAGCAGGACCCGACCAAGGGGCCCTATACGCTCGAGGTTTCCTCGCCCGGAGTCGATCGGCCGCTCGTGAAGCGCGCCGATTACGAGCGCTTCGCGGGCGAGAGCGTGAACGTGAAGACCGTGGCCGGCGAGAAGCGCAGGTCATGGCAGGGCGTTCTCATCGGCATGGAGGGCGACGACGTCGTCCTTGAGGTCGACGGTGAGCGCGTGAAGATCGCGTACGAGACGGTTCAGAAGGCGCGCCTCAAGGGTGTCGTCGACTTCGGCAGGGAAAGGGGAGCAGTCTAGATGAGCTCCGAACTGATGGATGCGCTGAAAGCTCTGGCGCGCGAGAAGAACATCGACGAGTACGAGATGCTCGATCGCCTGGAGGCGTCGCTTTCGACGACCTACCAGCGCATTCTCGACCTCGACAACCCCACCCGCGTCACCATCGACCGCGAGAGCGGCCGAATCTACGTCTACGAGCTCATCCCGCAGGGTGAGATCGACGAGGAGACCGGCCTGGCCGAGTCATACGACGAGCGCGACGTCACTCCTGCCGACGTGTCGCGTATCGCCGCACAGAACGCCAAGAACGTCATCGGCTCGATCATCCGCGACGCGGAGCGCGAGCGGATCTTCGACGAGTACGCCGACCGTATCGGCGAGTCGGTGACCGGTACCGTGCAGCAAAGCGACTCGCGCTACACGCTCATCAAGCTGCGTGAGGGCGTCGAGGCACTCCTGCCGCCGTCCGAGCAGCCCAACAACGAGCGCTACGACCACAACCAGCGCATCAAGGCCTACATCATCGACGTGCGCAAGACCTCCAACGAGCCGTCGATCGTCGTGTCGCGCACCCATCCCGGCCTCATCCGCCGCCTCTTCGAGATCGAGGTGCCCGAGGTCTACGACGGCATCGTCGAGATCAAGAGCGTCGCCCGCGAGCCCGGTATGCGCTCCAAGGTCGCAGTCTCGAGCCGCGAGAGCGGCCTGGATCCCGTCGGCGCCTGCGTCGGTCCCAAGGGCAGCCGCGTGCGCATGATCGTCAGCGAGCTGCGCGGCGAGCGCATCGACGTCGTGCCGTGGTCCGAGGAGCCCTCGTCCTACGTGGCGCACGCCCTCTCGCCGGCCAAGGTCGACCGTGCGCTCATCGACGAGGACAGCCACACCGCGACCGTCATCGTTCCCGATGACCAGCTGTCGCTCGCCATCGGCAAGGAGGGCCAGAACGCCCGCCTCGCCGCCAAGCTCACCGGCTGGCGCATCGACATCAAGAGCGCGTCGATGGCCGCTGCGGCTGGGATCGTGCTGCCGCAGACCGCCCACAAAGCCGCGACCGAAGAGTTCGACGGTCGCTGCGTCGCCGTCACGTCCACCGGCGTGCGCTGCCGCAACCAGGCGCGCCCCGGTAGCTTCTACTGTGGTCTTCACGACAAGGAGGCAGCCGCCGAGTGATGAAGCCGCGCAAGGTATCCAACCGCACGTGCGTAGCGTGCCGGAGTGCGGACGAGAAGCGCTGGTTTGTGCGCGTCGTCCGTACGCCCGACGGCCACGTTGTGGTTGACCCGTCCGGGAAAGCGAACGGCCGGGGCGCATATCTGTGCGCGAAAGCTGAGTGTTTCGACGTGGCCCGCCAGCGGCGCCGCCTCGACTCGGCACTGAGAGTCAACTTGAAAGACGACGACTACGACAGGTTGCGACGAGACTTCGAGAAGCTGCTCGGCACTTCGCCGGATGAGCAGCAGGGACGGTGACGCAATGCCCGCAATGAGAGTACACGAGCTCGCTAAAGAGTTCGGCATGTCTTCCAAGGAGCTGCTCGACAGGCTCCAAGAACTGAAGATCCCGGCCAAGAACCACGCATCGACGCTGGTAGAGGCCTACGTGGACAAGATCCGCAAGTCGCTCGGGCCGGAAATCGCCGAGCGCCAGGCGGCCGTCGCCGAGGAGAACGCCAAGCGCGAGGCCGAGGAAGCCGCCAAGCGCGCCGCGGCGGAAGCCGAGCGCAAGGCCGCTGAGGACGAGCGCCGCAAGGCCACCGAGGAGGAGCGCCGCCGCCGCGAGGAGGAGCAGGCCGCTCGTGCCGAGGTCGCCCGCCAGCGCGCCGCGGAAGAGGCAGCGAGTGCCGTGCCCGTCGTCCGCGAGGCTCCGGCTCCTGCCCCGGCTCCGGCTCCCGCCCCGGTCGCGGCCCCCAAGAAGGTCGCCGCTCCCGCTGCCAAGGCAGCCCCGGTGGTTGCAGAACCAGTTGCGGAGCCGGTTGTCGAGCCGGCCGCACCGGTCGCTCCCGCGGTCAAGTCGAAGCCGGATGCCCGTGCGGGCCTGGAAGCGGCCATCGCCGCCGAGCGCACGCGCCTCGAGGCCGAGGGTGCTGCCGCACTGAACAAGGATGAGGAAGACCGTTACCGCCAGATGGCCGTGCAGGCTGAAGAGCTGCAGCGCACGAAGGTCATCGAGGAGGCCAAGGCGGCCGTCGCCGCCGCGGCTGCGGATGGTGGCCGCAAGAAGAAGAAGCACAAGAAGCCGATCGGCGAGGAAGTCGAGGAGGCGGCGCATCACGCAGCCGCAACCACGTCTGACCTGCCGAGCGGCGGCGACGCCGTCACCATCACAGAGGGCGTCACCGTCGGCGACTTCGCCGAGGCTCTTGAAGTTCCGGCCAACGACGTCATCAAGCGCCTCTTCATGCTCGGCTCGCCGCTCACCGTGAACCAGATCATGACGCGCGACATCATCGAGATCATCGGCGAGGACCTCGGCCGAGAAGTCATCATCATCTCGCCGGAGGAAGAGGCCAACATCGCGTTCGTCTTCCACGACGAACCGGAAGACCTCAAGGCCCGACCGCCGGTCGTCACCGTCATGGGACACGTCGACCACGGCAAGACCTCGCTGCTCGACGCCATCCGCGAGACCGGCGTGGCTGCAACCGAGGCCGGCGGCATCACCCAGCACATCGGTGCGTCGGTCGTCGTCAAGAACGACCGCCAGATCACCTTCATCGACACGCCGGGTCACGAGGCGTTCACCGCCATGCGTGCCCGTGGTGCCAACGCGACGGACATCGTCGTGCTCGTCGTCGCAGCGGATGACGGCGTCATGCCGCAGACGATCGAGGCCATCCACCACGCGCAGGCCGCAGGCGTGCCGATCATCGTGGCGGTCAACAAGATCGACAAGGACGGCGCCAACCCCGATCAGGTCCGCCAGATGCTCACCGAGTATCAGATCGTGCCTGAGGAGTGGGGCGGCACCAACATCTTCGTCAACGTCAGCGCCAAGAAGCGCCTCCACATCGACGACCTGCTCGAGATGATCCTGCTGCAGGCGGACATCCTCGAGCTCAAGGCCAATCCCGACACCATCGCGAGCGGTGTGGTCATCGAGGCCAAGCTCGACAAGGGTCGCGGTCCGGTCACGACCGTCCTCGTCCAGCGCGGTACGCTGCGCGTCGGCGACGCGATCGTCGCGGGCACGGCCTACGGTCGCGTCCGTGCGCTCGTCAGCCCCAAGGGCGACACCGTCGAGTCCGCCGGCCCGGCCGATCCGGTCGAGATCCAGGGTCTCGCGTCCGTTCCGTCAGCCGGTGACGAGTTCCGCGTCTACGCCGACGAGCGTGACGCCCGCAACCTCGCCGAGGAGCGCTCGCTGAAGCTGCGCACCCTCTCGCAGGGCAAGAAGACGCACGTCACCCTCGACGATCTGTTCGCCCGCATCAGCGAAGGCGAGCTCAAGGACCTCAACCTCGTGGTCAAGGCCGACGTCCAGGGTTCGATCGAGGCCCTCAAGGACGCGCTCGACAAGATGGACCAGACCGAGGTGCGCATCAACGTGATCCACTCGGCCGTCGGCGCGATCAGCGAGAGCGACGTTCAGCTCGCCGACGCCTCGGACGCCATCATCATCGGCTTCAACGTGCGCCCGCAGCCCAAGGCCAAGGCCCTCGCCGAGCAAGAGGGCGTCGACATCCGCCTGTACCGAGTCATCTACCAGGCGATCGAGGAGATCAACGCCGCGCGTATCGGCCTCTTGGCTCCCGAGTTCCACGAAGAGGACACCGCCCGCGTCGAAGTCCGCGAGCTCTTCCGCGTACCGAAGCTCGGCGTCATCGCCGGCTGCTACGTGGTCGACGGCGAGATCACGCGCGACGACAAGATCCGCATCGTGCGCGACGGCACGATCATCCACGACGGCAGCCTGCACTCTCTGCGCCGCTTCAAGGAAGACGTCAAGAGCGTCGCGCCAGGGCTTCGAATGCGGTATCGGCATCGAGAACTTCCAGGACATCAAGGAAGGCGACATCATCGAAGGCTACAAGGTCATCGAAGTCGCTCGCGAATCGTAGGATACGAACATGAAGCAGACACCTAACAGCCGCCGCCTGAACGAGACGGCGCGCGAGATCATCGCCAACATCCTCATCACCGAGGTGTCCGATCCGCGACTGGAACTCGTCACCGTCACTGGTGCCGAGGTCAGTCCGGATCGTTCGGTGATGTCGGTCTACGTGAGTACGGACCCCGACCGCTACGACGAGGTGCTCGAGGGCCTCGAGTCGGCCAAGGGTCGCATCCGTACCTTGCTTGGCCGGCAGATCACCTGGCGCGTCACCCCGGACCTTCGCTTCTTCATCGACAAGTCGGTCGACACCGGCATGGCCATCGAGGACGCACTCCGGGTGCTGCCGCCCACCCTCGCCGCCGAGCGCGCCGCCGAGGAGACCGCTCCTGCTGAGGCGTCCGACGCTGACGACGTGGCAGGGGAGGCGTAGGCCCCGTGCAGGCTTCGTACCACCACGCCCTGGTCGCGCTCAGGCGCGCGACCTCGGTCGTGGTGTGTGCGCACGTCCGCCCGGATGGTGATGCGATGGGCTCCGTCCTCGCACTGACGCTTGCGTTGCGCGAGAACGGTGTCCCGGCCGTACCCACCCTCGCTCACGGAAACCGCGTGCCGTCGACCTACAGCTTCCTCCCCGGCTACAGCCTGTTCGTGCCCGTCCACGACCTCGAACCACCGCAGGTCTTCGTCGCGCTCGACAGTCCCAACGCCGACCGTATCGGAGACGCGGCCAAACTCGCGAAAGCCGCCGAGACGGTCGTGGTCATCGACCACCACCCGGACACGGTCGCCTTCGGCGACGTGCTGGTTCACGAACCCACGGCCGCCGCCACCGGTCAGATCGTCTGGAATCTCGTCAAGGAGTTCGAGAATCCGCCCAGCGCAGACGTCGCGCAATGCTGCTACGTGGGGCTGGTCACGGACACCGGACGGTTCTGCTACGACAACACGACATCGGACGCCTTTCGCGCAGCGGCGGAGATGGTCGACGCGGGCGCGAGTCCTTCCGAGATCGCGGTCTACGTCTATCAGAGCCGCTCGGCGGCATCGCTCGCCATCGAGAACCGCGCCATGTCGCGCCTCACCGTCGCGAACGGCGGTCGCGTCGCCTACGCGTGGGTCAACGACGCGGACTTCGAGGAGATCGGCGCGCTGCCTGAAGAAGCCGAGTCGCTTGCCCGACGCGGTCCGGGTGGTCGAGGGCGTCGACGTCGCCATCCTGTTGCGTCAGGCCGGGGGCGAAGTCCGCGGTAACCTGCGGTCCAAGACCGGTTTCGACGTCTCGGCGGTTGCGCAGCACTTCGGCGGCGGTGGACATCGCGCTGCATCGGGATTCACGTTCAGCGGCACCATCGATCAACTCGTGCCGCAGCTCCTCGCGCTCATGCCCGGTGGCGAAGACGCGTGAGCGCTCGCCGAGGCGCTACTGAGCTCTCGGGAATCCTCGCGATCGACAAACCGCAGGGTATGACCAGCCACGACGTCGTGAACCGAGTGCGCAGAATCACGGGCGAGCGGCGCGTCGGGCATGCCGGCACGCTCGACCCCCTGGCAACGGGCGTCCTGATCGTCTTGGTCGGGCCGGCGACGCGCCTGGCCCCCTACCTGACCTCCGCCGAGAAGACCTACGACGCGCGCATCCTCTTCGGCGCCGAGACCGACACCGACGATTCCGACGGCCGCATCACGCTCACCACCCCGGTTCCCGATGAGGTGTGCGACCCGTTCGCCGCATCCGGGATGGTCGCGTCCCTCGTCGGCACGCACGAACAGGTGCCGCCGGCCTTCTCGGCGATCAAGCGGGGAGGGGTGACGGCGTACGAGGCCGCCCGCAAGGGAGAGGCGCTCGAGCTCGAGCCGCGGACCATCGAGGTGAAGGCCGCCAGGCTGCTGGGCGTGGAGGTCGAACCGCCAAGCTGGGACGTCGAGTTCGCGGTGTCGAAGGGGACCTACATCCGAGCCCTGGCTCGCGACCTGGGACGCGCGTGCGAGAGCGCGGCTCACCTGGGTGCACTCAGGCGCACCCGAAGCGGGGCGCGTCGGACTCGCCGAGACACACACGCTCGAGGAGCTCGAAGCTGCCGACGACCTGACCGCGCTGTTCGCCGACCCGATCAGCGCGCTCGGCCTGCCCGTGCTCGAGGTCGACGACGTCGAGGCCGTCATGCGGTCGGCAATGGCCGCTCGCTCGATGTCGGCGTAGACGGCCTATCGCCGAGGGCGCGCCGGTCGTCGGTCGCGCACGACGGACGGCTCATTGCGGTATACGCTGCATACGACGGGCATTGCCAAGCCACTCGCCGTAATTCCCGGTGGCGTCTCGGGAGGACGAGCGATGAGCCCGATCTTCTACGAGGACTCGCTCGGAGCGAAGCTCGCCGAGAAGTGCGCCGCGACGCGAGCTGATCGAGTGCGCGAAGCCGAAGCTCGACTGCATCGAGTGATCCCGCCGAGGCCTCGAGCGCGCCGAAGAACTGCGGTGCACGACCTCGACCCCCGACGCGCCTACGAGCATCGTTGCCGACGACTGGGTGTCGGTGTTCGGGCCATCCAAGCTCAGCGGACTCATCGACGTCGCCGGGCCGACGTCGCATGCTATCGCCACGTGCCGCTCGATGCGGCAGGTATCGCCGTTCGTGTGGGATCCGTACCCGCCCGAGGAGATGCCTGGCGCTGCCGCGCCCGGCTGAGCACGCTGTCGACCGGCCGTTCTAGCTGCTGGTTCCCGCGGACCGCATGAGCGAGGCGCGCGCTCTGCTCGTGGACGCGCGTCCCGGCTAGCGCGAGCGTCATCGGGCTACCGGCTGCCCATACCTGACGCCGCGAGGCGCAGGCCAACAGGCGCGTGCTCTCGGCACCTGGTGTTCCTTCATCTCTGGCCTCGGCGTCGACTTCGCACTCGCTAGCCGCTGTTCTGGTTACTCAATCTCGTCGGCAATCTGTAGCCGCGTTCCCGAAACGGAGTCCTCATTGCCCGCATCAATCGTCACCTGGTCGCAAGACATATCGAACCTCGGCGCCACGACGGCTCGCGATCGGCGTCTTCGACGGCGTCCACGTCGGCCACCAGGCGCTGCTGCACGCCGCAGTCGCTGACGCCCGCGAGCGCGGCGTCCGCGCGGTCGCGGTCACTTTCGACCGCGATCCGGACCAGGTCGTCTCGCCGAGTACCGCCGCACCGCAGTTGCTCACCCTTGCGGACAAGCTCGGCTGCATCGCCGACACGGGCGTTGACGTCATCTTGGTCGTGCCGTTCACGCCCGCGCTCGCTGAGATGGCGCCCGAGTCGTTCGTCGACAGCGTCCTGCTCAGCGCGATGCGGCCGCTCAGCGTGCACGTGGGTCGGGACTTCCGCTTCGGCTCACACGCCACGGGCGATGTCGGGACCCTCCAGCGGATGGGCCTGGGTCACGGCTTCGAGGTCAGGCCCCACGACCTGGTCGCCTCAGGTGGCGCTCCCGTTACGTCCACCCGAATTCGCTCGCTCGTCGCAGCCGGTGACGTGGTCGCGGCAGCTGCGCTTCTGTGCCGCAGGCCGCGCGTGGCTGGCATCGTGCATCGCGGCCGAGGGGAGGGCGCCAAGCTCGGCTTCCCGACCGCCAACGTGATGCCCGTGCCGTACGCCGCGCTCCCGGCCGACGGCGTCTACGCCGGACGAGCCATTCTCGAGGACGGTATCGAGTGGGCGGCTGCGATCTCAGTGGGCACTCCGCCCACGTTCCCTGACGCTCGGGACTATCTGGAGGCGCACCTCGTCGGCTTTGAGGGCGATCTGTACGACCAGACCATCACGCTCGAGTTCTTCGAGAGGCTCCGAAGCCAGCAGGCCTACGCCTCGATCGAGGACCTGACCAGCGCGATTGCTGGTGACGTCACGGCCGCCCTTGAGATTGCCGGCTTCGAGGACACCGACGAAGACGAGTTCTCCGACGAGGACATCGAGTACACCGACGAGGATCTCGTCGACGATCCCGCAGCTCTCGCGGCCGCCGAAGCCCTGGTCGCCGAGTACGACCCGAACGACGTGTTCGACTCGGTGGACGGCGAGTGGGCTGAGGTACTGGACTCCATCGTCGTCTCAAACATCCTCGACGCACCGGGCTGGACCGCGTTCATGATCACCTCACCGCTTGACGCAGCAGGTATCCCGCACGTATGGGATCCGTACGAGCCCGGCTCCATGCCTCCGCATAACCCCGTGCCGATCCAGATCATTCAGCCCTTCCGGCTGCTCGTGCCGGAGACCAACCTGGCCGAGGCGCAGCGCATCCTTTCGGAGGCGGATGGGGCAGACGGCGAACGATCAGTCGACTCCGTAGGCGACGACATCACAGCGGATCCAATCGCCAGCCCGGTCTCCGACCCGGCCGCGCTCGCGGCTGCCGAGGCCGCAGTCCGACAGCTCACGGAGGAATCGGCGCCGGACTCGGACGACGAGCTCGTCACGCTCGTGAGCGACCTGCCGCTCGACACGCTGCGGCTCCAGGCCATCGACGCACGCCTGAGCGCGGCCGGTGTCTCGGCCGTGTCGGGATCCGTACCCGCCGCAGGAAGCACCGCTGCTTCGCGTCGGGCTCTTCGGCGAGAACCGGTTCCGCATCAGGGTGTGGAACTCGCAGCTCGAAATCGCCCGCGAGGCGTTTCAGGACTTCGAGTCCGACGACTAGGCGTCGAGGCAACACCCGGCACCGTGTGTGTGCTATACTCCCACGGTTGTTCGAAAGGTACCCCGGCCTGAGAGGTGCGATTCCACCATCGGCCATCCCGGACCGGGGCGTATCCACGTGAAAGGTGGACTGAAATGCCGCTTGAAAAGGACGTCAAGGCAACAATCATCGAAGAGTACAAGCGCGGAGATGCCGATACCGGCTCCGCCGAGGTCCAGATCGCGCTGCTCACCCAGCGCATTCGCGACCTCACCGAGCACCTCAAGCTTCACAAGAAGGACCACCACACCCGCCGTGGCCTTCTCAAGCTCGTCGGTCAGCGTCGCCGTCTGACCAACTACCTCAAGAAGACCGACATCGAGCGCTATCGTGCGGTCATCGCAAAGCTCGGGATTCGCGGGTAACTCACACGTAGCTAGGCGGAAGGCGGGGGCAGATGCCTCCGCCTTCTTCTTGCAGAGGGCACCGTTGCTTCGCGGTGCGAACTCATCTCCTCCGGAGACGGGTACAAGAGGATGCGGGCGCACGGACGCGCACCGCGAGAAGTGAGGCCGATGCGCATGGGGCGCCCGGCTGCAGTAGAGGGAAGAAGAGAGATTCATGGCTAAAGTTGTAGAAACGTTTGAGCTGTACGGCAAGGAGTACACCCTTGAGACCGGCGAGCTGGCCAAGCAGGCCGGCGGTGCCATCCTCGTCCGTCAGGGCGAGACCATCGTGCTCGTCACCGCCACCGCGTCGAAGTTCCCTAAGGACCTGGACTTCTTCCCGCTGACGGTCGACTTCGAAGAGCGCATGTACGCAGCCGGCAAGCTCCCGGGCGGCTTCATCAAGCGCGAGTCGCGTCCTTCCGAGAAGGCCACGCTCACCGCTCGCATGATCGACCGCCCCATCCGCTCGTCGTTCGCCGACGGGTTCCGCAACGAGGTCCAGGTCATCGCGACCGTCCTCAGTGCCGACCAGATCAACCAGCCCGACGTCATCTCGATCATGGGTGCGTCCGCCGCGCTCATGGCGGCCGGCCTGCCCTTCGAGGGCCCGCTCGCCGGCGTTCGCGTCTGCCGCGACACCGAGACCGGCGAGTTCCTCGTCAACCCGTCCTTCGACCAGGCCGAGGATTCCGACCTCGACCTCGTCGTCGCGGGCTCGAAAGACGCCGTCTACATGCTCGAGGCCGGCGCGCAGGAAGTCACCGAAGAGGACATGCTCGCCGCCCTCATGTTCGCCCAGGAGGCCATCGGCGCCTTCTGCGACGTCCAGTCGGCGTTCCTCGCCAAGCTCGACATCACCCCGCAGGAAGTCGTCATGCACTCCATCGACGAGGCGCTGAAGGAGCGGATCTTCTCGGCGGGTGCCGAGAAGATGAAGGCCGCGCTTCACAACGCCGACAAGCACGCCCGCATGGCTGGTGTTCAGGCCGTGAAGGACGAGCTGCTCGAGACGTTCACCCCTGAGGAGCTTGCTGCTGACGGCAAGGACATCAAGGCGACCCTGAAGCAGCTCGAGAAGAAGACCATGCGCGCCATGGTCCTCGAAGAGGGCGAGCGCGCCGACGGCCGCAAGCTCGACGAGGTCCGCCAGATCACCACGGTCGCCGGCTACCTGCCGCGCAGCCACGGCTCGGGCCTGTTCACTCGCGGTCAGACGCAGGTCCTCTCGGTACTGACGCTCGGCATGCTCTCCGAGTGGCAGCGCATCGACACGATCGACGTGTCCGAGGGCAAGCGCTACCTGCACCACTACAACTTCCCGCCGTTCTCCACCGGCGAGACGGGCTTCATGCGTGGTCCGAAGCGCCGCGACATCGGTCACGGCGCGCTGGCCGAGCGTGCCCTGCTCCCCGTGATTCCCGCCGAGGCCGACTTCCCCTACACGATCCGTATCGTGTCCGAGGTGCTCGAGTCCAACGGCTCGTCTTCGATGGGCTCGGTCTGCGGCTCGTCGCTCGCCCTCATGGACGCCGGCGTGCCGATCTCGGCGCCGGTCTCCGGTATCGCGATGGGCCTCATCAAGGAGGGCGACGACGTCGCGATCCTGACCGACATCCAGGGTCTCGAGGACTTCCTCGGCGACATGGACTTCAAGGTCGCCGGTACTGAGAACGGCATCACCGCGATGCAGATGGACAACAAGGCCAAGGGCCTGTCCGTCGACATCCTGCGCGCCGCGCTCCTGCAGGCCAAGGAAGGTCGCGCGTTCATCCTCAACAAGATGCTCGAGTCGATTCAGGTTCCCCGCGAGGAGATGAGCCAGTACGCGCCGCGCATCATCACGGTCAAGATCCCGACCGACAAGATCCGCGACGTCATCGGTTCCGGCGGCAAGGTCATCCGCGGCATCCAGGCCGATACCGGTGCCCAGATCGACATCCAGGAAGACGGCACGATCTTCATCGCGTCGCGCGACCTCGGTGGCGAAGAGGCGGCCCGCCGCATCAAGGCCATCGTCAAGGAGCCGGAGATCGGCGAGGAGTACCACGGCCGCGTCGTCTCGATCCAGGCGTTCGGTGCGTTCATCGAGCTCATCCCCGGCAAGGACGGCCTGCTGCACATCAGCCGTGTCGCCAACGGCCGCGTGGGCAAGGTCGAGGACGTGCTGAACGTGGGCGACGAGGTCCACGTCAAGATCATCGACATCGACGACCGCGGCAAGGTCAGCCTCGACAGGCTCGACAAGCCCGACGCGCCCGCCGGCTCGGCCGACTCCGCGCCGAGCGGTGGAGACCGTGGCGATCGTGGCCCGCGTCGCGATGGTGGCGGCGGCGGAGATCGCAAGCCGAGACGGCACCACTAGGCGCAGAGTTCTGAACCGGTAACTACGACGCCCCCGCATCCCTGTTATTGGGGAGGCGGGGGCGTCTTGTATGTCTGTCGGGAGCTCCTAGTTCCCGAGCACGTTCTTCAGGTTCAGACGCCCGGCTTTCGAACCACGGACGTGGCAGTAGGAACACTGCTGTTCTTCGTGACAGGTGAAGCATTCCTTCGCATCGGAGGCCTTGACCACCGTCTTGTGCTCTTCGGTCCATGATGCGCCTGGCGTGCTCTTCGGATGGTGGCAGGCGTCGCAATACCCAAGTGACTTCGCTTCGGCGGCGCTGCGGGCATGGCACTTCCCACACGACGCCGGAGCCGCCTTTGCCTGCTTGGAGTGGTCCTTCTTGAACTCGGCCGAGTGCGGCATCTCGGTACCGTGGCAACCCGAGCAGAAGTCCGACTTGTGGCAGGTCTTGCAGGTGTCCACCTCCGCCATCGGCATGAGCTCTTCCTTCTCTTCGCCCTCTGCCTTCTCTGCCGGCTTCTTCTCACCCTCGGCCTTCTCGGCGGCGGCGACGCGCTTCTCCACCTCATGTGCCGCGGCGGCGTGGCCCTTGGATTCACCGAACGCGTTGTACCAGCTGGTCGTCTCGTGACTCGGCGGGACGAGCTTGAAATCGGCCTCGTGACACGCGTTGCAGCGACCGGGCGCCTTGGCCTTCGCCTCGAGGCTGTGACACCGGAAGCAGCCGTCCATTGAGAGCCAGTCCTCGTGGTGCTCGTTCTTCGCGAGCGTCAGCTGAGCGCGCTCGGGGTGCGCCACGCGGTTGTGACAAGACGTGCAGGCGACGTTCTCTTCAGCGTGGACGGCATGATTGATGATCAGGCCCCGGCGAGGGGTCGCCTCGCGCGTGCTGGTGTGACACTGGGTGCACTGGCCCGCCGGCATCTCCGCGGCGACGGCCGACTCAGGGTTGATCGGCAGCACGAACGTGTTCGTGACCCGCTGGTAGCCGCCCTCCACTCCGGCCTTGATCTTGTGGTACATGAAGGTGACCGGGTCGGCCTGCGAGGGAATGTGGCACGCAACGCACGAGACCTTGGCGTGCGGCGAGTCAGCGTATGCAGCGAGGGCGTCGTCCTGAATGCAGTGGCACACGTGCGCGCAGAATGTGTAGGACGACGTGACGGGTATCGCTACCAGGATGAATGCAATCAGGCCCATAAGCCCGATGCCGGTCCAGATTATCGCTCGTGGGCGCCGCACCGGGTCGCGGAACGCAGAGAGCGAGAATCGGCGCTTCTTGGGCATGGTCGTCTCCTCATCACGGGTCGACGAGTGCTCACGCCGGGTCCGCATGTGCGGACGAGAGCCCCCTCCTTGTGGCTACGGTTCGCCATCTCGAGCACAGTTCCTACCGCAGCCCGAGTGATACCATCGCTGCGGCCCCATTTGAAGCATCGGGAAGCTTGGTGCGATATAGACGACTACAGCGCATACCGGTCGGCCGAACGTGCCGAGCTCTACGACGCCGTCTACGCGAACGTCGGTGACGTCGCATTCTGGGAAGAGCACGGCAGCGCAAGCCATCGGCGGCCCACTTCTCGAACTCGGCTGCGGAACCGGACGCCTGACGCTTCCGCTTGCGCGAGCGGGTCACCGCATCGTCGGCATCGACACTGCACCGCACATGCTCGCGCGATGCCGCGCGAAGCTCGCGGCAGAGCCTGACCCTGTTCGCGACAGGGTGACGCTGGTTGAAGCGGACATGACGTCGTTCGATCTCAACGAGCGATTCGCTCAGATCCACTGCCCGTTCGGCAGCTTCCATCACCTGCGCACCGTTGAGGAGCAGCTCGCGTGCCTCGGGCGGTGTCGCGATCACCTGCTGCCGGGCGGAACCCTCGTGCTCGACCTGATCAATCCCGACCCCGCGCCGAGCGATCGTCCGAGCGAGGTAGCACCCGGTGCCTCTGTCGTGGAGCCAATCGGAAGCCCGTCGACCACCGGCACCGTCGAGTGGACCGAAGGCCGACGGATACGCAGCTGGGCGACGGTGGTGTCCGGCAGCCGTGCTCTTCAGGTCAACGACTGCGAGGTGACGTACGAGATCCTCGAGCCCGACGGAACGTCTCGGCGGTTGACCGAGACCTTCCCGATGCGCTTTGTGTTCCGCTACGAGCTCGAACACCTTCTCGCCCGGTGCGGCTTCAGCATCGTGGCGCTCTACGGGGACTACGACCGCTCCGCATTCACAGACGAGTCACTCGGGATGATTGCGATAGCTTCGTCGAATCAAGCCACCTAGCAGGGAGAACGCACCGGATGAACCGACTCATGCTGTCCCTTCCTGCAATCGCACTGCTCGCCGCGTTGGCGGGGTGTGGCACCTCACCAGCCGTGGTGGCCGACATGCCGGTCACCACTTCGGCCCCCGATGCAGCGCCGACACCGACAGCTCCGGCTCCTGCCGCCACCCGCGTCGCGGTCCCGAACCTGAAGGGCAAGACCGCCACCGGAGCCACGTGGAGACTCGAGCAGCTCGGCTTGAAGGCCAAGCTCAAGTGGACTCGCGATTCCGCCCCGCGGGGGAGGGTCATCGCCCAGAAGCCGGCGCCCGGTAAGGTCAAGCCCGGCAGTACCGTCGCGATCACCGTCTCCAGTGGCTCGAAGAAGGGCCCGTCCGGCGCCACGCAGAGCTCCTCCAGCTCATCCAGCGCAAGCGACGAGGTTCTAGAGAGGCTGTTCCGGCAGCAGAAGAGCGGCGTGCAAGTGACCGGCGGTGGTGTCGTCGACAAGATCCTCGCCGACGACAATGACGGCGGCAGACACCAGCGCTTCATCCTGCGCCTCGGCTCGGGGCAGACCCTCCTCGTCGCGCATAACATCGATATCGCCCCGAGACTGGAGTCTCTGGGGGTCGGGGACTCGGTCGGGTTCAAGGGCGTCTACGAATGGAATTCGCAAGGTGGCGTGGTGCACTGGACGCATCACGACCCTGACGGTCAGCACACAGCCGGCTGGCTCAAGCACAACGGCTCCACCTACAAGTAGTGGCCGACCCATGACATGCTCGACGGCCATACGCAGCGCACAGCCGCCGGAGCAGATAGCGAGGCCCCCTGGATGCTCCAGGGGGCCTCACGTCTTCATACCTCTGTCGCGCGCCGGCTAGCGCACTCTGATGTAGCTGTACCGCGAGGTTGAGGCGGCGTGCTTCTCGTCCTCATGGGACACCTGCATGCGCCACTTGCCCTTGTCGCCGGCAGCGAAGCATGCGGGTGAACTTCCACTTGGAGCTCTCCTTGGAGTGGCCGTACACCGCGGGTAGCACGGTGCCCATCTCAACCCACGCGTGGCCTTCCCACTTCCACAGCGTCACCACGACGGGGTGTGAGCCCTTGGCGTGCCGCGGCCAGATGAAGCCTCTGACCGAGACCACACGACCGGCCTTGCCGCTCGACCGCGTGATCGGTGCTGACAGCCGCGCCTTCACCGCAACAGTCGTGACATCGCTCTCGAGTCCCTCGGCGATGGCACGGAACCCGGTGATGCTCTTGAGCCGGTACGGAGACACGGGAACGGTCACGGTGCCTTCGCCTGCACGCTTGGCCGACACCGTCTTGAGCTTCTTCCACACGTCGGTGCCGATCGGGCGGTACTGAATCGTGACGGTTGTCGCGACAG
Source organism: uncultured Coriobacteriia bacterium (assembly GCA_963803785.1). Taxonomy (GTDB): domain Bacteria; phylum Actinomycetota; class Coriobacteriia; order Anaerosomatales; family JAAXUF01; genus CAWDNM01. The sequence goes on along the minus strand of CAWDNM010000004.1, from coordinate 105,947 downwards.
CGACGCCGTTGTCGGCCGCGACCAGCTTGAGCCAGGTCGGCTGCGGATAGGTGACCGACGCCCGCGTCGAGCTGAGCGTGAGTGCCGGCGCGGCAATCGCGACCGCGGCGGTTCCGAGAACCGTGGCGGCGATGAGCGCTACGAAGAGCAGCGCCTTGAATCGTCTGTTCATCGAATGCCCCTTCCTTGTTCGTGGCCTGCGCGGACGGGGCCGCGACGCCTGGTATCTTCCGAGAAGATGGTGGACCGCGCAGATTGGCGCTGCGTTGGCCCGAGATTGAGTTTCGATTGAGTGCCCACACCGCTCCCGCGAGATCTCACCCGTTCCCTCGGCGTGTGCGATGACCTCGTCTACACTGGGTATGACACGTACGCAACATCCTCACCCGACTTCAAAGGAGCATCCATGGCACGCGCATCCGCTCGCCACATCCTGGTTCCCACCGCCGAGCAGGCCGAGGAGATCAAGGCCCAGATCGCCGCAGGCGCCGACTTCGCCGAAATGGCTCGTCAGCACTCAACCTGCCCGTCGGGCGCCCGCGGGGGAGACCTCGGAGAGTTCGGGCCCGGTCAGATGGTCAAGGAGTTCAACGACGTCTGCTTCACCGATGAGGTCGGTGTCGTGCACGGTCCCGTTCAGACCCAGTTCGGCTTCCACCTCATCGAGGTGACGAACCGCACCGACTAGGACGTTCCCGCACGCGGGTTCGTTTCTTGCTTCCATCGATTCCAGCCGCGGGTGCGCCTCGTCGCACAGATTGCGCGATGGGCGCGCCCGGGCTCGGGATGGAGTTGCAGATGTACCGCCGAGCCGCCAAGTACTTGAGCCGCCTCGTCGTCGCGGCATTCGTGGTCGTGTGCGTCGTGGCCACCATGCGCTACGCGCACACGCAGGCGCGAACGTGGGTTTCGTACCTCGCAGTTCCGGCACGACCTCTCCGAGCTTGCGGCCGCGAAGCCCTCCGGAACCACCACCTACGTGGTGCTCAATGCGCCGTATCGGCGGGCCACGTTCAGCATCCTGGTTCCAGTCGATACGGGGTACCTCACTGCCGCCGAGCGTGTCGACGGCACCGCTCTCTTCGGCGTCAACCGTGCGGTTCGCCTCGCGGCGATGCGCGCGCTCTGTTCCGCGCAGCAGCGCGACCCGTTCGTCTCCGGCGTTGGCTGGTCGTCTGCGCACGCTCCGTAGCCAGCTCGCCTTGTCCGACGATGACTACGTCGACTTGATCACCCGAACCGTTCAGGCGATCCCATACGGCGAGCTGCATCGCAGCACGTTCATGCCTGCCGTCACCGTCGCCGGCAACTCGGGGGTCTGTTCCGACAAGAGCGTCCTGCTGGCCTCGCTGCTCGCCCACGAGGGCTACGACACGGGCATCTGGGTGTTCCCGACTCAGGCGCATGCCGCAGTGGCACTTCGAGGGACCGGACCCGGGCTTCGCGGCTCAGGCTACAGCCTGGTAGAGACGACGCAGCGGTCCTACGTGGGCGAGATCGACTACACGCTCAGGGCAGCGGGACCGGTCTGCGAGGTGCCACAGCTCATCGTCGTCGGCGGAGGCACCAAGCGCTACACCCGTGACCTTCAGACCGAGTTCATAGCCGACACCCTCGAGCGCGCCAGCGGTCCTCGGCGAATCATCCCTCAGGCTGTGGCGAGCGCAAGGACGCCGACGACCGCCGAGACGGGCGCGCTTCCCGGCGAGCGGGAGCCGGCCACTCGCCTCGCCGAGTGGATCGACAGCCGACGGGACTGGCCGGAGGCCACCTACGCGCTACTCGTCGCTTCGGGATCCAACCGGTAGCAGCGCCCTTCGCGGACGGACGTAATCGCTTCAGGCACCGAATCGCAGCCCCAGACCGCCTCGCGGCGTGGAAACGCATGCGACGGGGGAACGCTAGAATGGACACTTCACGCACCACGCCTCAACCAAGGAGCGCGCATGTTCTATCGCAAGACCGTTCTCGACAACGGCATCACCATCATCTCCGAGCCAATGGACTCGGTTCGCTCCATCACCCTCGGCATCTGGTTCGCGGTCGGCAGCCGCGACGAGTGCGCCCCTGAGGCCGGCATGTCCCACTTCATGGAGCACATGATGTTCAAGGGGACGCCCACGCGCTCCGCACGCGTCATCTCCGAGGAGTTCGACCGCATGGGCGCCGAACTCAACGCCTTCACCAGCAAGGAGTACACGGCGTACTACAGCCGCTTCGTCGACGAGCACCTCGAGCAAGCATTCGACGTGCTCGCCGACATGGTCGTCAACGCCAACCTCGACGAGCCGAGCTGCAAGTCCGAGCGCGAGGTCGTCGTCGCAGGAGATCAGCGCGCATGGAAGACGCTCCCGACGACCACATCCACGAGATCTTCAGCAACACGCTGTGGCCCGACCATCCGATCGGTCTACCGATTCTCGGCTCGCGCAAGACGCGTCCGAAGCTTCGGGCACGCCGAGTCGATCGCCTTCCGTTCGCGCCACTACGTGTCCGGCAACTGCGTCGTCGCTGCGGCCGGCAACGTCGACCACGACGCGCTCGTCGCCCTGGCCGAGGATCGAGCTCGCCGGACTGCGCGCACGGGCCCGCGGTCCGTGCGCCCGGTTGCACACGCGGTCGAGCCGCTCGCGCCTCAAAGTCGTGCGCAAGGAGACCGAGCAGGCGCACATCTGCTTCGGCGTCTCGACCATGAACGCGCACCACCCGGACCGGTTCGCGCTGTCGCTCGTCGACGGGGTGCTCGGCGGCGGGATGGCATCTCGGCTGTTCCAGGAGATTCGCGAGAAGCGCGGCCTGGCCTACGCGGTCTACAGCTACTCGATGCTCTACCAGGACACCGGCGAGTTCGCCGTCTACGCGGGCACGAGTCCGTCGAACGCCGAGGAGGTCGTCCGCCTCATTCGCAACGAGGTCGAGCGCGTTGCGCTCGATGGCGTCTTGCCGGAGGAGCTGGACCGCATGCGGCAGGCCGCGACCGGCCACCTCGTCCTCGGCCTCGAGTCGACCCGCAACCGCATGACACGCCTCGGGCAAGAACGAGGTCACCGGTGGTGAGATCCTCTCGGCGGACGAGATCATGGAGCGGTTCAACGCCGTGACCATGGACGACATCAAGCGCGTCTCGGCCGAAGTCCTCTCCGCCGAGAAGGTACTCGCCGTCATCGGCCCCTTCACCGCCAAGAAGCTCGACCACCTGCTGCACTAGTCGCCGATCCGTTCGAAGGAGCACAGCATCATGATCCGAGTTCTTGTCGCCGGCGCCGCCGGCAGGATGGGAAGCGAAGTCGTGCGCGCGGTGTCCGATGCCGACGGCATGGAGGTAGTCGCGGCCGTCGACCCGGGCGTCGCCGGGTGCCTCATCCCGCGCGCCGACGGTGAGCACATCGAATGCCTCGGCAGTCTGGCGGACGCCATCGCCGCCACCAAACCCGACGTCATGGTGGACTTCACGCACCCCACCGTCGTCGAGGGCAACCTGCGAACCGCGCTGCCCCTCGGCGTCGACTGCGTGGTGGGCACGACCGGCCTGAGTGAGGAGAAGCTCGCTGAACTCGCCGAGCTCGCCCCCGACGGCACCGCGCTGTTCTTCGCGCCGAACTTCGCCATCGGCGCCGTGCTCATGATGCAGTTCGCCGAGCTCGCCGCGCGCCACATGCCCTACGTGGAAGTCACCGAGTTCCACCACGACAAGAAGGCCGACGCCCCGTCCGGCACTGCGATCCGCACGGCACGGATGATCGCGGCCGCCCGCGGCGAGGCCCCCATCGTTCCCGGTCGCGAGACGGAGCTTCCCGGTATGGAAGGCGCGCGAGGAGCGCTCGTCGACGGCGTCAGCGTGCACTCGGTTCGCCTGCCCGGGCCTCGTTGCGCACCAGGAAGTGCTCTTCGGCGGCCAAGGCCAGACGCTCACCATCCGCCACGACTCGATCGACCGGACGAGCTTCATGCCCGGCGTGGTGCTCGCAGTGCGCGAGGTCGGCTCCCGCAGCGGGCTGATCGTGGGCCTCGAGAAGCTGATGGGGGAGTAGCGGGTGACCGAGAGCAGCTCCACCAACCGCAAGCCCATCGTCGTCATGAAGTTCGGCGGCACGTCCGTCGCCGATGAGACCGGCCGCGCCGCACTTGCTCGGCGCGTTTCCGCAGCTCTCGAGCTTGGTCAGGCACCGGTGCTGGTGGTCAGCGCGATGGGACGCCGCGGCGCGCCGTACGCGACCGATACGCTGCTGGGGCTGGTCGCCGGACTCCCCGCAGGCGCGCGCGAGCTCGATCTGCTCGCCAGCGTGGGCGAGCTCGTGTCTGCGGTCGTCGTCGCGGCGGAGCTTCGCGCCGCGGGTATCGCGGCCGAGGCGTTCTCCGGCGCCGGAAGCAGGCGTCTTCACCGACGGAGTCGCCGGCAACGCCGCCATCACCGAGATCTATCCCGCGCGCATCCTTGCCGCCATCGACGCCGGACTGATTCCGGTCGTCGCCGGCTTTCAGGGCCTCGCCGAGGACGGCACGCTCACGACACTCGGTCGCGGCGGGTCGCGACACGAGCGCGTGCGCGCTCGGAGTCGCCCTGGGCGCCGATGAGGTCGAGATCTACACCGACGTCGACGGCGTCATGACGGCAGACCCGCGCTCGTGTGACGGCACCGAGGTCCTCGAGGTCATCCGCGCCGACGAGCTGTTCCAGATGGCCAAGGCCGGCAGCCGCGTCGTGCACACGCCCGCAGCGGAGCTGGCTCTGAACTCGGGCATCGCCGTGCGCGTGAAGAACACGTTCAGCGACCACGAGGGCACGCTCGTCGCCGACATCGCGGCCTACCGACCCGACCGCGTCGCCACGGCGGTCAGCCAGCGCCGGTGGCGTTGCGCGCGTGCGCGTCTCGCTCGGCGACAGCGAGGGCACGCCCGAGCACATGGCCGCGCAGACGCGCGTGTACCGCGCGATGGCGGACGCCGGCGTCTCGCTCGACATGTTCACCCCGGGCGGCGACGGGCATGGTCTTCACCGTTCCCGAAGGCTCGCTCGACCTCGTCGATGCGGTACTCGACACGCCTGGGCATGGGCTGCACGGTCAAGACCGGACTGGCGAAGGTCACGCTCGTCGGCGCGGGCATGCACGGCGTGCCCGGCGTCATGGCGCGCATGTCCGAGCTGCTCGACGAGGCCGGCGTCCCCGTCTACCAGGCGGCCGACTCGCACACGACCATCGCGTGCTGGTCCCCGCCGAGAACACCGCGGCCGCAGTACGGGCCCTGCACGATGGATTCGAACCTCGGAGAGTGACCATGCGCCCGCTCATCCTGCTGCTCACGGCCTCGCTTGACGGATTCATCGCCGACCGCGAGGGCGGAGTCGACTGGCTCGCGCCCCATGCCGCAGGACGTTCCGCCGGACTACCTGGCGCTCATGGATTCGATCGACTGCCTGGTGATGGGCAGCGCCACGTACCTCGTGAGCCTCGAGCTCGAGGGCGGAACCGAGGTCTTCGACGCAGCGAGACGTCTACGTCTTCACCTCGCGAGACGACCTGCCGCCCTACCCGGGCGTCACGTTCGTGCACGATGACGCGGTCGACTTCACCGCAGCGCTCAAGCAGCGCGACGGGTGGTGCGATCTGGCTGTTCGGCGGCGGCAGGCTGGCGACCGCGCTCTCTGACGCCGGACTGGTCGACGACTACTTCGTCGCGCTACAGCCGATCCTTCTCGGCGACGGGATTCCGTTGTGGGTGACTCCCCATGGCCGCACCGATCTCGAGCTCGTGAGCGCGAATCCGTGGGCCGGGGGCATCGCAGAACTGCGCTACGCGCCGAGACGACAGCGCCCCTAGGTGCGCAACACCTCGGTGACGGCACGGCCGAGCGGCAGCGGATGTCAGCGTGCTGTGGCACAATACGGCGGGTAGAGACGTATGTAACACTCGCCATCTCGGGCGGGTTCGCCACGAGGGGACGCATTCCATGAGCACGCCGCGCTTCGGCCGCATGATCACGGCCATGGTCACTCCGTTCACGCCTGAACTCGATCTCGACCTCCCGCGCGCCAGGAGCTGGCGCTCAAGCTGCTCGATGAGGGAAGCGACGCGCTCGTGGTCTGCGGGACGACCGGCGAGTCCCCGACCGTCTTCTACCCTCAGAAGCTCGACCTGTTCCGGGCGGTCATCGAGGCGGTCGACGGACGCGCGCCGATCATCGCCAACGCAGGCGACAACTGCACCGCAGACTCGGTCGAGTTCGCACAGGACGTCGCTGCGCTCGGCGTCGACGCGATCATGGCCGTCGTCCCGTACTACAACAAGCCTCCGCAAGAGGGCCTGTACCGCCACTTCCGCACGATCGCCGAGTCGGTCGACCTGCCGGTCATCCTCTACAACATCCCCGGTCGCAGCGTCATCAACATGACTGCCGAGACCACGCTTCGCCTGGCCCGCGACGTCGAGAACATCGTCGCGGTCAAGGAGGCGTCCGGTTCGCATGACCAGATCGCCGAACTCACCGACGGGGCACCCGACGGCTTCGAGGTTCTTTCGGGAGACGACGCAGACACGCTGCCGCTCATGGCCCTCGGCGGAACCGGCGTCATCTCGGTCGTCAGCCACGTCGCCGGCCTCCGCTTCAAGGAGATGATCGAGGCTCAGGTCGCGGGCGATCACACCCGGGCTCTGCGTATTCACCTCGAGCTCACGCCGCTCATGAAGGCACTGTTCATGACGAGCAACCCGATCATGGTCAAGAAGGCACTCGAACTCCAAGGGTTCCCGGTAGGCGGCGTGCGTCTGCCGCTCATCGAGGCCACACCCGAGCAGACCGCAGAGCTCGAGCGCGTCATGCGCGGGACCGGAGTCCTCGCCTGACGAAGCGCGAGCGCACGAAGTGCCGCGGACGTCCGATGACGAATCAGGCCCGCGCATCTGATACGAGCGAACCCGCCGCCTTACCAGCGGCGGTTATGCACCACCAAGAGCTGCACCATCCGGTGCGACCAGACGAGCCGCATTCGCGGCTGAGAGGAGACGTGCCTACTCGCATGTCGAACAACAGCAACAAGAGCAAACAGCTCACAGATCGCCTCCGAGTCATCCCGCTCGGGGGACTCGACGGCATCGGCAAGAACATGACCGTCTTCGAGTACGGGAACGACATCATCCTCGTCGACGCCGGAATCATGTTCCCCGACGACGACCATCCCGGTGTCGACCTGATCCTTCCGGACTTCTCCTACGTGGTGAAGCGCAAGGAGAAGGTTCGCGGCATCCTCATCACCCACGGTCACGAGGACCACACCGGCGCGCTCCCGTACCTCCTCAAGGAGCTCGGCCCGCAGGTTCCGGTCCTCGGCACGAAGCTCACGCTCGGGCTCATCAAGGGCAAGCTCGACGAGCACAAGCTCAAGAAGGCCAAGCTTCGCGAGATCAAGGCCGGCGGCCACGTGTCGCTCGGCAGCTTCAGTTTCGACTTCTTCGCAGTCAACCACTCCATCCCCGACGGCGTGGGCATCTTCATCCGCACACCCGCCGGCTCCGTCATGCACACCGGGGACTTCAAGCTCGACCAGACCCCGATCGACGGCCGAATGACCGACTACGGCATGATCACCAAGTTCGCGAAGGCCGGCATCGACCTGCTCATGTCCGACTCGACCAACGCCGAGAGCCGCGGCGTCACACTGTCGGAGTCCGAGGTCGGACGCCAGCTGCGCGAAATCATCTCCGGTGCCGAACAGCGCGTCATCGTCGCATCGTTCTCGAGCCACATCCACCGCATCCAGCAGGTGTGTGACGCCGCCGTCGCCGCTGGCCGCAAGGTCGTCGTCACCGGCCGATCCATGGTCACCAACACCAAGATCGCGCGGGAGCTCGGCTATCTCGAGATCGGCGACGACTGGATCGTCGACGCCTTCGACGCCTCGGGCATCCCTTCCGAGAAGGTCGTCGTGCTGTGCACGGGCAGCCAGGGCGAGCCGCTCTCGGCTCTGGCTCGCATGGCCAACGGCGACCACCGGACCGTGCAGGTCGAGAAGGGTGACACCGTCATCATCTCGGCGACGCCGGTTCCGGGCAACGAGAAGGCCGTCAGCCGCGTCATCAACCGCCTGACCAAGGCCGGTGCCCTCGTGCTGCACAAGGGTTCGATGATGGTGCACGTGTCCGGCCACGCGGCCTCAGAAGAGCTCAAGCTCATGCTCAACCTCGCACAGCCGACGTACTTCATGCCGATCCACGGTGAGACGCGCCACCTCGCCGCCCATGCCCGACTCGCGCACGACGTCGGCATGTACGAAGAGGACATCTTCGTCATGGAGAACGGCGACTGCCTCGAGCTGTCCGACAAGGGCGCGCGCCTGACCGAGAAGGTCGAACACGGCGTCGTCTACGTCGACGGTCTGTCAGTCGGTGATGTCGGACAGGTGGTCCTGCGCGATCGACAGCTACTCGCGCAAGACGGGATCGCCACGATCATCATCGCCATCGACGGACAGACCGGCCGGCCGATCGGCGAGCCTGAACTGGTGACGCGCGGGCTGGTCGTGGGCGGCGACAACGACCCGCTCGTGCTCGAGGCACGCGCGCGCATCGCCAAGACGCTCGCCAAGACCTACAAGGAAGGCGCAACCGACCACAGCGTCATCCAGAACGCGGTTCGCGAGTCCCTCTCGCAACTCCTGTGGGAGCGCATCCGTCGCCGTCCGATGATCATCCCAGTCGTCATGGAGGTCTAGTTCTTGAACCTCCTTCAAGCAGTCATTCTTGGCGTGGTACAAGGCCTTACCGAGTTTCTCCCGATATCGTCAGACGGTCACCTCGCGGTGACGTACCAACTGTTCGGCATGCAGCCGAACCTCTCCTACGAGGTCTTTCTGCACGGCGCAACGCTCATCGCGATGTTCGCCTACTTCTGGCGCGACGTGCTGCGCCTTCTCTCGTCACTGCTGCCGGCGAACCGGGAGCGCGCCGGTGACCGCAGACTTGTCGGGCTGATTGCTGTCGGCACGGCGGTCAGCGCGGTGATCGCGCTTGCGCTCAGCGACGTCATCGAGCCGCTGGCCGCATCGGCGACCGCGGTCGGCATCGGGTTTCTCATCACGACCGCCATCCTGGTGGTCGCCGAGGTTGTCGACCGCGCCGGTCCGAGCCTGGAGTCGCCTGACAAGCTCGGCTTCGTCCCGCTCGGTGTCATAGCGGTCTTCCAGGGAATTGCGGCGCTCCCGGGCGTCTCAAGATCGGGTTCGACCATTGCCGGCGGCATGCTCTTCAAGCTTTCACGTGAGGACGCCGCCCGCTTCTCATTCCTGCTGGGCATCCCGATCATCACGCTCGCCGCAGCCAAGGACACCGTCGACCTGATCCAAGGCACGTCATACCTGCCGGGCAGCCCATTTGCGCTCGCGGCCGGCTTCGTCGCCGCCGGCGCGGCCGGCTACCTCGCCATCTGGGGACTGCTGCGCTTCGTCAAGAACCACAGCCTGTACTGGTTCGCGGCATACACGGGCGTGCTCGGCACGGTTATGCTGTTCGAGCGGCACCGTCTTTGGCAGGGGGTAACGTGGCCACACCCAAGAAGAACGGCGCGCGCACAGGCGGCAAGTCCAACTCATCAGGCGGTTCGAAGACCGGCTCTCGCGCCGGCGGGCGTGCGGCCGCCAAGGCGGCCAAGCCCGGCATACTCGACGACCGCTCTCGCCGCGATATCGTCGGCGTCGGGCTCTCTGCGCTTGCGGTCGCGCTCTTCATCGCGGTTGTCAGCCGCACCGGCGCCCCCGTCGCCGAAGGGGGAGCGTACGGCCTGCGCATGCTCTTCGGCATCGGCGCCTACCTGATTCCCGTATTCATGCTGGTCTGGGGGGTCAGCTTCTTCGTGCGCACCGAGATCCGCGAGGGACGAACCGGCCTTGGCCTGGGTCTTGTCGTCCTCGCCGTCATCTCGATGGCAGCGCTGGCGACGCCCGGCATCGACATTGAAGGCGCGGACATCACTTCGCTGATCTTCTCGCCGGAGATGCTCGTCACACACGGCGGGTACGTTGGTGGAGCGGTCGCCTGGCTGTTCGCTTCATCAGTCGGAATCCCGATCGGCTACGTGCTTCCTCGTTGCCCTGGCCCTCATCGGCCTCATCGTCACCGGGATGTCCATATCCGCGTTCGTGGACTGGGTGCGCGACACCCTTGACTCCCGCTCAGCCGAGAAGGAGCCGAAGTCCTCGCGCGTCCGAGAGCGTGCGCCGCGCACCGTACCGCTCGCGACTCCTGACGGCGCCAGCGGCGTGTCCGCGGCTGCCGGCGGAGAGGACGAAGCCTCCGGCCGCGCGACGCCGCCGCGGGGACGCCCCGGATCCCGAGGCCGCGCGCAAGACCGTGCCCACCACCCGCTCGGTCTCGCCACGCGCGATGGAGGGTTTCGTCCTGCCGGCACTGACACTGCTCTCGCGCACCACAGAGTCCGCGGCGAAGCACAAGACGTCCGACACCGAACTGCGCGCGACTGCTCAATCCATCGCCGAGACGCTTGCGACATTCGACATCCCCGCCCGCGTCGTCGACTGGGTTGCCGGACCGACGGTCACGCTGTTCGAGGTCGAGATCGCCAAGGGCGTCCGCCTGTCCAAGGTCACGGCGCTCGCCGACGACCTCGCGTTGTCGCTCGCCGCGTCAACAGTGCGCATACTCGCCCCGATTCCCGGCAAGGCGCTCGTGGGCATCGAGGTCCCCAACGTGCGACGCACCTCGGTCACGCTCGGCGACTGTCTCGCGCCGGCAGGGGAGGGAGGCCCGCTCCTTCTCGGCATCGGCAAGGACGTGGCCGGAGCGCCGGTCCTCGAGGACCTCGCGGGCATGCCGCACCTGCTCATCGGTGGAACGACGGGGTCGGGCAAGTCGGTCGCGATCAATGCGATGCTCATGTCCGTTCTCATGCGCGCGACGCCCGCCGAGGTGCGCTTCATCCTCATCGACCCCAAGCGCGTCGAGCTGTCGCTCTACAACGGCCTGCCGCACCTCTACGTGCCGGTCGTCACCGAGCCCAAGGAGGCCGCAAGCGCTCTGGCCTGGTCGGTCTCGGAGATGGACCGGCGCCTCAAGGTGCTCCAGAGCGCCGGCGCACGCAATATCGGCGCTTACAACGCGATGGTGCAGGACGGCAAGGGCCCCGAGGGCGCGCAAGAGCTGCCGTACCTCGTCATCGTCATCGACGAGCTCGCCGACCTCATGATGGTCGCCGCCAAAGAGGTCGAGGACTCGATCGTCCGCATCGCGCAGCTGGCGCGCGCTGCCGGCATCCACCTCGTGGTCGCCACCCAGCGACCCGAGGCCAACGTCGTCACCGGCATCATCAAGGCGAACATCACCAACCGTATCGCCTTCAACGTGGCCAGCGCGATCGACAGCCGTGTCATCCTCGACCAGCCCGGCGCCGAGAAGCTCGTGGGCCTGGGCGACATGCTCTTCAGCAAGCCCGCCTGGGCAAAGCCCAAGCGCATCCAGGGCTGTTACGTCGCAGAATCGGAGATCGAGGCGGTCGTCGCCCACCTCAAGCAGCAGGCCGAACCCGACTACCACGAGGAGATTCTGCACCTCAAGGTCTCATCGATGGGCGGAGGCGTCGACGCGGGCGAGGAGGACGACCCGCTCATCTGGGAGGCCGCGGACATCACCGTGACCAGCGGACTTGGGCTCCACCTCGATGCTCCAGCGCCGCCTCAAGGTGGGCTACGCACGGGCCGGACGCATCATGGACATGCTGGAGATGAAGGGCATCGTCGGACCACCCGACGGCAGCAAGCCGCGTGAGGTCCTTGCCGACATCGAAGAGCTCGCGGCGATACGCGCCTTCGAGCGTGAAGAAGCAGAAGGCCGGTAGGCTATGAGCCAACTCGGAGACACACTGCGCGAACGTCGCATCGCCCTCGGTATCACGCTGGAGCAGGCCGAGGACCACACGAAGATCCGCGGCAAGTTGCTCGCTGCCCTCGAGGACGGCGAGTACGGTCGCCTGCCCAACCCGGGCTATGTTCGGGGCTACATCACGAGCTACGCCCGCTATCTCGAACTCGACACGGTCCCGCTTCTTGCGATGTATCGTGCCGAGACGGGGGCGGGCCGCTATCACGAGGTCGCCCCACAGGACACCGCGGTTTCGGCGCGCGGTGAGCAGCACGCGGTGCCCTGGCGCGTCGGAGTAGCGGCTGTGATCATTCTGGGCTTGCTGTCGCTGACCATCTGGGGCGTCATCAGGCTGAGTCGTGGGCCCGAGAAGCCGCCGCCCATTCCTACCGTTCCGACGGAAGAGACCTCGACCTCGTCACCGTCCGGCGACGACACGCAAGCCGCGTCGCCTGCCGTCGACCCATCCGAGAAGCCGCCGGCGAAGTACACGCCCTTCACGGTCAAGGTGACCGTGGCGGCTGGCAGTGCCTCGTGGATCGAGGCGCGCGTGGACGGCAAGGCGGCGTACGCTGGATCGCTGACCGGGGGGAACAGCAAGAGTTTCGAGGTCAACCGCAAGGTCGCACTCACAATCGGGCGTCCGTCGGCAGTCACCGTCTATCGCGACGGGAAGAAGGTTGCGATTCCCACCAGCGGCGGCACGGGAAAGCTCACACTGACGGCAGAACCTGCGCCCTAGACCGATCGCTCACCGTTCACGCAGACACAGGAGGACCCATGGCCAAGGACAACAGCTTCGATATCGTCTCCGAGGTCGACCTTCAGGAGGTCGACAACGCCTACCAGCAGACGCTCAAGGAGCTGGTACAGCGCTACGACCTCAAGGACTCAGGCGCGACCATCGAGTTCAGCAAGTCCGAGAAGTCGTTCACGCTCCACGCGCCAAGCGACTTCATCGGCAAGCAGGTCATCGACGTGCTCAACACCAAGCTCGTGCGTCGTCACATCGATCTCAAGTCGGTCGCCTGGGGCAAGACGGAGTCCGCGAGCGGCGGCACCGTCCGCATCCACGGCGACATCGTCATGGGAATCGAAGCGGAGCTCGCTCGCAAGATCAACAAGGACATCCGTGACCGCAAGTTCAAGGTCAAGGTGCAGATCGAGGGCGACAAGCTGCGCGTCTCGGCGGCCGTCCGTGACGAGCTGCAGGCCGTGATCGCGTTCGTGAAGGACCAGGACTACGGTATCCCGCTGCAGTTCACCAACTACCGCTAGCTCAGTTCAGCTCCGCGAAAGGCGCCCTGTGCCGCAGACTCCCGCGATTTCGTTCATCACGCTCGGCTGTCCCAAGAACGAGGTCGACACCGACCGCATGCGGGCGGCCGTCGCCGCCTCGTCGTTCATCGTCGTAGACGATCATGAAGACGCCGACATCGTCGTCGTGAACACCTGCTCGTTCATCCAGGACGCCACCGAGGAGTCCGTAGGTACGGTCCTCGACATCGCCGCGCAATGGCTCCCCGAACGTGAAGGGCGCCAGATCGTCGTAGCCGGCTGCATGCCCGCTCGCTACGGAGATGACCTCTCGGACGCGATGCCGGAAGTCGCGGCGTTCGTGCCCGTCGCCGAGGAGGTCGCGCTGGTCGAGGTGCTCGAACGTATCACCGGCGTCAGGGCAGCCCCGCGCGGCTCGACATCGCCGAAGCGCACCGCATCTGGGCCCTCGGCCTACCTGCAGATCTCCGACGGCTGTCACCGCAGCTGCGCCTACTGCACGATTCCGACGATACGCGGCCCGTACGTGAGCCGCTTGCTGCCCGCCATCGTGGACGAAGCGCGCGAGCTCGTGGCGCTCGGAGCTCGAGAGATCGTGCTCATCGGGCAGGACATCACCGCCTATGGACGCGACCTGGAAGGCACCGACACGCTTGCCGACGTGGTCCGGGCGGTGTCGGAAGTCCCCGGCGTTGACTGGCTGCGGCTGATGTACGTCCAACCCGACGGCATCACCGACGACCTGCTCAGCGCCATGGCCGAGTGCCCCAACGTGTGTCACTACCTCGACATCCCGCTTCAGCACGCAGCCAAACCGGTACTTCGCGCAATGAGACGCGCCGGCGACTCCGCTGACTTCTTGGCGCTGATCGCTCGCATCCGTCGGGCACTGCCCGACGTGGTGCTGCGCACCACTCTCATCGCGGGATTCCCGGGCGAGACAACCGCCGACGTCCGCGAGCTTCAGCGCTTCCTCACCGAAGCGGCCTTCGACTACGTGGGCGTGTTCGTCTACTCCCCGGAAGACGGCACCGCTGCCGCCAAGATGGACGGTCAGATACCCGTGCGGACCCGCCGTGCCCGAGCGCAGCGCTTACGGGACCTCGCCGACGAAATCGGCATCGAACGCGCCGCGGCCAGGGTCGGCATGACCGTTGAAGTGCTCGTTGAGGGTATCGACCCAGATGAGGACGTCGTCATCGGCCGATGGCGAGGACAGGCACCGGAGATCGACGGACTCGTCCTGCTCGACAAGGGCGAGACCGGGCAGATCGTCAACGTGACGATCGTGGACTCGCTCGGCTACGACCTCGAAGGAGAAGTGATCGCGTGACCGACTCCCAGCGCGGCAACAGCGCCATGCCGATGAACCCGGCAAACATCGTCACGATCACGCGAATGGTGCTGATCCCGGTGTTCCTGCTTGTCTTGCTCGCGGATTGGCCCAAGTGGTTCAACGCCCCCGCCATCGCGTACGCGCTTCGCCCCTGGATCGCTGCTGTGGTCTTCACCGTTCTCGCGGCGACCGACGGCGTAGACGGCTATCTCGCTCGGAGCCGTGGCGAGGTCACCACGTTCGGCAAGTTCATCGACCCGCTCGCCGACAAGCTCCTGGTCACGGCGGCACTGCTCGCGCTCATCGAGATGAACGTGTTGCCCGCCTGGATCGCCATGGTGATCATCTCGCGGGAGTTCATCGTTTCCGGCCTGCGCATGGTCGCCTCGGCCGAGGGAAAGGTGATCGCGGCATCGTCGTACGGCAAGCTCAAGACCGTGCTGCAGATCATCGCGATCATCGCTGTTCATCGTGAAGGACACGCATCCTCATCCGTGCGCTTGGTCCGCAGGTCGAACTGTGGTTCCAGGTCGCGTCGTGGACCGTGATGGGGGCGGCAGTCATCATGACGATCGTCTCGATGGTCGACTACTTCGTGCATGCTCGCGACGTCTTGATCGGCCCTTGGAGTGGCGGGCAGGAACTCGCACTGGACTCTGGGGATGCGGGCGAGGACGCCATCGACGAGACACTCGCGTAGGGCGCACCCATGGCCCCTCGAGGCACCGCAGCGATCGTCACCGTCGGCTCAGAGCTCACAGAGGGCCTTCGGCTGGACACCAACACCGCTGAGATTGCTCGAGAGCTGTCACGCCGCGGGTTCGCCGTGGCCGAGACCGTCAGCATCGGTGACGACGCGAACCTGCTGGCCGCCTCACTTGCGCGGCTCGTGGCGGTGCATGCGCTCGTCGTGACCACGGGCGGACTCGGACCCACCCACGACGACATCACGCGTGAGGCTGCGGCACGAGCGCTCGGCATCGCGCTTTCGACCGACGGCGACATCGTCGAGCGTCTCCGAGACGTGCAGGCCCGCCACACCGATCCGGGTGCGCGGGACGCGGTGCTCACGCAGGCCGAGGTGCTCGACGGTGCACAGGTCGATGCACGCCACCACCGGAACGGCTCCCGGCCAGCTCGTGCCGACACCTGCCGGCATGCTCGTGCTGCTGCCGGGGCCGCCGTCGGAGATGCGGCCGATGCTGGCGGCCGCTGTCGCGGAGTTCTCGGCGCTTCGATCGGCACCGGCAGAACTCGGCGTGACGGGCATGTCCGAGTCCGACGTCCAGCACGCCGCACAACGCGCGCTCGCGCCCTTCGACGGCATCGTGCTGACCGTGCTCGCGCGGCCGGGAGACGTGCGCGTGCTGCTCATCGACGATGGGGCAGGGGAGCGCAGAATCGCGGATGCCGCGCGCGCCGTCGCCGTCGAGATCGGCGAGGCATGCTATACCACGCAGGGCGATTCCCTCGCGCAGGCGCTGCTGCAGGAGTGTGCCGAACTCGGACTGACGGTCGCCACAGCCGAGTCTTGCACCGGCGGGATGGTCTCCGCGGCCCTGACCGACGTAGCCGGATCATCGGCCGTGTTCCTCGGTGGAGTGATCAGCTACTCGAATCAGATGAAGATGGATGCGCTCGACGTTCCCCCGGGACTGCTCGCCCAGTACGGCGCGGTCAGCGAGGAGACTGCGCGCGCCATGGCGCAGGGCGTTCGAGCACTCTCGGGCGCGGATCTCGCCGTCGCGGTCACGGGAGTCGCAGGTCCGGACGGCGGAACCGCCGAGAAGCCCGTGGGTCTCGTGTGGTTCGCTCTCGCAGATCGAGGACAGCACGACCGCCACGCAAGGCTCTACGCGCGGGGAGCGCGCGAGTCGATCAGGGCCAGCGCCACCTCCACCGCGCTCGATCTTCTGCGCCGAGCCGCCCGATCCCGCTGACATGCGATGCTTCGTCGGCATCCAGCTACCCGACGAGGTGCGAGCTGCACTGGCCGACGCGTGTGCCGAGGTGCGTGCGGCGGATCCGGACTGGCGCGTCCGAGAAGTGGGTCCCTGCCGAGAACCTCCACATCACGCTCGCCTTCCTCGGCGACATCTCCGGCGAGCAGGCCGGAGCGCTGAGACGAGCCCTTGGAGACCAGCTCGGCGGCGTCCGGGACTTCGAGCTGCCATTCGCCCGCTTTCGTCCCGTGCCGAACTCGCGAAGGGCGCGCATGCTCTGGGCGACCTACGGACGATCCCGACGGGAGCGTGCGCCGGCCTCGCCTCCAGAGTGGGCCTGGCCGCTGCGAGCTGCGGCGTCGTTGTCGAGGACCGCAGCTTCAAGGCGCACGTGACGCTCGTCCGAGCACGCAAGCCCCGCGCAGTGGGCGATCGGGTGATGGCGGCGCTGGACGCCGCTGCGGCCGGCGTGCCCGGCGATCGTGTCAGTGCGGTCGGCTACCTCTTCTCGAGCACATTGACCAGAAGCGGAGCGCGCTACGAGGCGCTCGAATCGTGGAGCTTCCGCGCCTGAATCGGTGCCGCTCACGCGTCCGTCCATCTAGAACCGAAATGCGTTGACATCGAACAGGTGTTCGTGTAGGGTCGAAGCGCCCCCAGGGGACCGCCCGACACCCGGATTGGAGCGAGTGAGGCATGGATCGCGAGAAGGAAAAGATACTCGACGTAACCAAAGAGCAGATTGAGAAGAAGTTCGGCAAAGGCTCTCTCATGAAGCTCGGCGAGCACGCTGCGACCGACCAGGTGTCGGCGATTCCCGACCGGGTCGCTCGCGCTCGACGCAGCGCTCGGAATCGGCGGCGTGCCACGAGGTCGTATCGTCGAGATCTACGGCCCCGAGTCCTCGGGCAAGACCACGCTGGCGCTGCAGATCGTCGCCGAGGCTCAGGCGGCCGGCGGTGTCGCGGCGTTCATCGACGCGGAGCACGCCCTCGACCCGAGCTACGCGTCCCGACTCGGCGTCGACATCGACGAGATCCTCATCTCGCAGCCGGACACGGGCGAGCAGGCGCTCGAGATCTGCGACATGCTCGTACGCAGCGGCGCGATCGACGTCGTCGTCATCGACTCAGTAGCCGCACTCGTCCCGCGCGCCGAGCTCGAGGGCGAGATGGGCGACACCACCGTCGGCCTGCAGGCCCGACTCATGAGCCAGGCGCTGCGCAAGCTCGCCGGCTCTCTCAGCCGCTCCAACACCACCTGCATCTTCATCAACCAGCTGCGCGAGAAGATCGGCGTCATGTTCGGCAGCCCCGAGACGACGAGCGGTGGGCGCGCGCTGAAGTTCTACTCCACCGTGCGCATCGACGTGCGCCGCATCGACTCCATCAAGCAGGGAACCGAGATCGTCGGCAACCGCGTGCGCGCCAAGGTCGTCAAGAACAAGGTCGCCGCGCCGTTCCGTGTCGCCGAGTTCGACCTCATGTACGGCACCGGCATCAGCAAGGAGGGTTCGATCCTCGACCTCGGCGTGGAAGAGGGGATCGTCGCCAAGTCCGGTGCCTGGTACACCTACGGTGCGGAGCGCCTCGGACAGGGTCGAGAGGCCGCCAAGGACTTCCTGCGCGAGAACCCGGCTCTGCGTGACGAGATCGACGGCCAAGGTCCGGGACTCGCTCGGCCTGCCGTCGAACGGCTGCGGCAGACGCCCGCCCAGCCCGACGCCGAAGTCCGGCATCCGCCGGAACCAAGATCCTCGGCCGCGGCGAAGTAGCGTCCGCGTGTGCCCCATCGCTCGAACGCATCGAGATCGCCGGGCCGGGCTCCAAGGCCCGGCGTCTCGTGTTCGACGACGGCCTCGATCCGCGTCTGCACCTCCGCCGCCGCGGTCAAGGCACTCGGGCTCGAGGCCGGACATGGACGTCTACACGTGAGGCCGTCGAAGCGCTCCCTCGCCGAGGTCGAGCCGCGACTCGCCAAGGAGCGCGCGCTCAGGCTGCTCGGTTACCGGGAGCATTCCGCAGCCGAGCTTCGCCGCAAGCTGCGTGACAACGGCTACCCGGCGCCGATCGCCGCGGCGGTGATCCGCAGCGTTCGTCGACGTCGAGCTGGTCGACGACCAGCCGCTTCGCGCTCATCGTGGACACGCTCTCGCGTCTCGCGCAGGCTACGGTAGCCCGTCGCATCAGGCAGGAGCTGGCCCAACGCGGGATTGATCCCGAGTCTCATCGACGATGCGTTCGCCGACGACCATCGACCCGGACGATGAGGTCGACGCTTGCTCGTCGGGCACTCGGGAGTCGCACCGCCGACCGACAGGGCGGGGCGTGACAAGCTCGTCCGGCGGCTGGTCGCTCGCGGGTTCTCGCTCGCTGTCGCGCTCGCCGGCGCTCGAGGCCGATGAGACATCGACTCCTGACTGACATCCGTCTGAGTCGGGCCGACGCGTGGACACACCGCGCTCTGACCTGCGCGAATACGCGCGATTCCGCTCCAGCGCCCTGGCCTGGCAACCTTGACGCTTGTCCCAGTCCGTCACGGTAGGATTCGGTCAGGCATCAAGATCACCCGCTTGGATCGCAGGGAAGCGGTCCGCAGTGCGGTTTGTGTGCAGTATGAGAAGAAACTCGAAGCGGAACGGCCTGTAGGGCCGTATTCCGCGTATCCGAGTGTCTGAAGCTGTATTCGATCACGATGCCGGACGGGCGGCCGTCCGGTGTCTCTGTTTCTCGGGGACTCCTTCGCACGCCGTCGCGTCCACCTGACAACTGTGAACGCACGACAACCGGAAGGAGGGCGCGCATGGACGCGACCGCTGTCGTCTTGATCTTCGTGGCTTTGTTCATCGGCGCTGCCCTCGGCTATGCCGTCAACCGCTTTCTCATGAAGGACCGCACCGCTCGCTCTGCCGAAGAGGCGGAGCGTACGGTCCGAGATGCGGAAAAGCAGGCCGAGACGCTCAAGAAAGAGGCCTTGATAGAGGCCAAAGACCAGATCTTCAAGATGAAGCAGGACGCTGAGGCGGACAACAAGGAGCGCCGCAAGGAGATCACGGCGCTCGAGACCCGTCTCGGCGAGCGCGAAGCGTCCGTCGACCGCCGCGCCGAGTCGATCGACAAGCGCGAGCACCAGCTCTCCAGCCAGCAGGGCCAGATCGCCAAGCGCGAGAAGGACCTGGAGGACATGATCGAGGAGGAGCGCAACCGCCTCGAGTCAGTCGCGGGCATGACCGCCGATCAGGCGCGCGACGAGCTCATCAACCGCATCCGCGACGACGTCTCGCGCGAAGCCGCGCAGATCATCCGCGAGTCCGAGACCCGGGCGCGCGAAGAGGCCGACAAGAAGGCCCGCAACATCGTCGGCATCGCCATCCAGCGTGTCGCCGCGGACCACACCGCCGAGTCGACCGTCTCGGTCGTGCACATCCCCAGCGACGACATGAAGGGCCGCATCATCGGCCGAGAAGGCCGCAACATCCGGGCCTTCGAGCAGATGACCGGCATCAACCTCATCATCGACGACACGCCCGAGGCGGTCATCCTCTCCAGCTTCGACCCGGTGCGCCGCGAGATCGGCCGCATCACCCTGGAGACCTGCATCGCCGACGGGCGCATCCACCCGGCCCGCATCGAAGAGATGTACAACAAGGCCGAGCAGCTCGTCAGCCAGGCCGTTCACGAGGCCGGCGAGCAGGCCGCGTTCGACAGCGGCATCCACGGGCTGCACCCGGAGCTCATCCGCACGCTCGGCCGCCTGAAGTACCGCACGAGCTACGGCCAGAACGTGCTCAAGCACTCGCTCGAGGTCAGCTACCTCGCCGGTGTCATGGCCGCCGAGCTCGGCGTCGACGTCCAGCTCGCCAAGCGCGCCGGCCTGCTCCACGACCTCGGCAAGGCCATCGACCACGACATCGAGGGCCCGCACGCGCTCATCGGCGCCGACCTCGCCCGCCGCATGAACGAGCCCAAGTCGGTCGTCCATGCCATCGAGGCGCACCACGGTGACGTCGAGCCCGCGACCGTCGAGGCCGTGCTCGTCCAGGCCGCCGACGCCATCTCCGCCGGTCGCCCGGGCGCCCGCCGCGAGACGCTCGAGAGCTACATCAAGCGCCTCGAGAAGCTCGAGGCCGTCGCCAACTCGCACAAGGGCGTCGAGAAGACCTACGCCATGCAGGCGGGTCGCGAGATCCGCGTCATGGTCAAGCCCGAGCAGATCAGCGACGCCGACTCCGTCGTGCTCGCTCGCGACATCGCCAAGCAGATCGAGGACGAGCTCGAGTACCCGGGACAGATCCGGGTCATGGTCATTCGCGAGAGCCGCGCTGTGGACTTCGCGAAGTAGGTTCTACCTGTACGCAAGATTCGCCGGGCACCTTCGGGTGCTGGCTTCGGAAAGGGGCGGTGCCTACTGGCACCGCCCCTTCCTGCAGAGGCACCCTGCGGCGCCCGGCGAATCCTCAGCTCGCGTCGGCCGATTCCGGCGGTAGTCCACAGCGCGACCCAGGGTCGCTACAATCCTGTTGGCTACCAGCCAGGCGAACGGGCCATCTTCGGGGTGGTCCGTTCGTTTGCTCGAGACACGCCACCAACTCCGCCAAAACCCTCCCTCGCGAACCCTCGACGGACTGTAGACTGTCAGCCATGACTTCCAACGATGAACTCCTCAACTTCGTCACGTCCGTGTCGGGCGAGACCTATCTCAAGGTCGAAGAGACCCTCGGCGACGGCTACGTTCGCCTTCGAGTCTCCGAAGCCGAACGTCGGCAGGCCAAGCACGACATCCGCAGCGTCGAAGACATCGTCGTCGAGCTTCTGCGCAACTCGCGCGACGCCCACGCGCAGCGGATCTTCCTGGCGTCCGGCAGGGAAGGGGACCGGCGCACCCTTACGCTGCTCGACGACGGGGTCGGCATTCCGGTCCACATGCACGAGCGCATCTTCGAGCCCCGCGTGACGAGCAAGCTCGAGACGATGGTCGATGGACCAGTGGGGCGTCCACGGTCGCGGCATGGCGCTCTTCTCGATTCGCAGCAACGCGGTCGAAGCCCGCATCGCGGCGTCGGACCTGCACAAAGGCGCATCACTCGTCGTCGTCACCGACTCTGGCGCCCTCACCGAGCGGGCCGACCAGTCAACGTGGCCCGTCGTCGAGCGTGACGAGGCCGGCGACGCTCAAGGTCGCGCGCGGCCCGCACAACGTTGTCCGCCGCATCGTCGAGTTCGCGGTCGAGCACCCGGGCATCGAGATCTTCTACGGCACGCCGACCGAGATCATCACCACGATGATCGCCGTCGGACGCAGCGAACTCGACGCGTCGGAGCTACTCTTCTGCGACAACCTGAGCCGGCTGCCGATCTGGCAGCGCCCCGCTGCTGCAGCCGACGCCGGCGAGCTCGTCGACATCGCCGAATCCCTCGGGCTGGAGATCTCGGAGCGCACGGCTCACCGGATCCTGGGCGGCGAGCTACCGGGGCTCAAACCGGTGCTGCAGCTGGCCACCGGCAGCGTCCCAGCCGTGCCCGAGCAGGCCAATCCCGACATCTACCGAGACCGGCGAGGGCTCAAGCTCCACCACACCGACGTCGCCGAGTTCCGCGCGAGAACTGGAAGCCGCCTTCGACACCATCGCCGAGCGCTACTACCTGCACCTCAAGTGCGAACCCAAGATCACGGTCGGCAAGGACGACATCCGCGTCAGATTCGAGGTCGAGAAAGAGGACTGACGCGCACGCGCGCATCGGCGGTATACTTCTCTCTCGCGTTCCATGCAGTCGATCTTTTCGCACCAGCGATCACGCCACACACGCAGCAGCCGCTTCCGATGCGGCCTACACCAAGCTCATCGCCAGGGAGGGACCGTGGAAGTGCTCAAGGTCTCGAGCAAGTCAAATCCGAACTCCGTCGCCGGCGCGCTCGCCGGCATCGTCCGCGAGCAGGGCGCCGCCGAGATTCAGACCGTCGGGGCAGGGGCACTGAATCAGGCCGTCAAGGCCATCGCGATCGCTCGCGGCTTCATCGCACCCTCCGGCATCGAACTCACCTGCATTCCCGCGTTCGCGGACATCCTGATCAACGGCGAAGAGCGAACCGCGATCACGGCTTCTCGTGGAGCCGCGCGACATGCACCGCTAGCGCTGCCGGATGCGTCATGAGAGCCGACCTGCACGTACACTCAACGGCCTCTGACGGTACGGCGACGCCCCACCGAACTCGTCACCCTCGCGCTCGAATGTCGACCTCGACGTTCTGGCCATCGCCGACCACGACTCCGTCGCCGGCCTCGCCGAGGCCGCTGTTGCAGCTCGCGACACCGGACTGACCCTGATCCCCGCCGTCGAGCTCTCGGCTGTGAGCGACGGACTCGACGTCCACATCCTCGCGTACTTCGTTGATCCGACAGAACCGAGGCTCCTGGCTGAACTTGCGGACTTGCGTGCCGCGCGGTATCGCCGAGCCGAAGCGATGGTCGGAGCGCTCGCGGACGCGGGCTACGCCGTCTCGCTCGACGACGTGCTCGCACTCTCCGATGGCGGCGCCGTCGGTAGAAGCCACGTAGCGCGTGCACTCGTAGGCTCAGGAGCCGCTGAGAGCGTTTCTGACGCCTTTCGGCGCCTGATTGGTAGAGGAATGCCGTTCTACGTCCCCAAAGACAGCAAATCGCCCGAGACGGTCATCTCGGCGATGCGCGAGCTCGGGGCGATTCCCGTGCTGGCGCACCCGGGAGTGAGCGGTGCCGACCGCATCATCCCCACCCTGGTCTCAGCCGGGCTCCTCGGAATCGAGGCGTACCACGCCGACCACACTGACCTGCAGCGTGAGCGAGTACGCGAACATGGCCGCGCGACTCGGGCTGCTCGTCACCGGCGGGACCGACTTCCACGGAGCGCACGCGCCCAACCCGACGCTCGGCTCGGTAGACGTGCCCCACGAGGCCGTGCGTCGCCTTGCTCGAGGCGGGGAAGCGGCACTAGCGGCACTCGTGCCGGCGTGAGTGCTACACTTCCTGACCCATGGAGACCTACCTGATTCGCACCTTCGGGTGCCAGATGAACAAGCACGACTCCGAGCGAGTCGCCGGCATGCTCGCCGAGCAGGGCCTCACCCCCGTTCGAGACCGCCGAGGAAGCCGACGTCGTCGTCTTCATGACGTGCTGCGTACGCGAGAACGCCGACGAGCGGCTGCGCGGGCAGGTCCACTCACTCAAGAGCGTCAAGGCCGGCAGGCCCGGACAGCTGATCGCCGTGGGTGGGTGCATCGGACAGCGAGACGGCGAGATGTTGCTTCGGCAGATCCCGCACATCGACGTCGTCTTCGGCACGCACAACATCGCGCACCTTCCTGCGCTACTCGACAGCGCACAGCGTCAGCGTCTACCTCAGGTTGAGGTTCTTGCAGAGTCGAGCGACTTCTCAAGCGACTTGCCCACAGAGCGCGAGCACCCCTGGCACGCCTGGGTCCCCATAACCGTGGGCTGCAACAACTTCTGCACCTACTGCATCGTGCCGTACGTGCGTGGTCGCGAGCGGTCCCGAACCCTCGAGGACATCGTCACAGAAGTCGAGCGCCTCGTGTCTGAGGGTGTACTCGAGGTCACGCTTCTCGGGCAGAACGTGAACAGCTACGGTCGTGACCTCTACGGCGAAGAGCGGTTCGCGGAGGTACTGCGAGCCGTCGCCGCGACAGGAATCGCACGCATTCGGTTCGCCACGAGCCACCCGAAGGACCTGTCGACGGACACGATCGCGGCGATGGTCGAGGTTCCGGCGGTGATGCCGTATCTGCACCTGCCGGTTCAGTCCGGTTCGGACAGCATCCTCAAGGCGATGAACCGCCACTACACCAAGGCGAGCTACCTGGCTCTCATCGAGCGAATCCGGGCCGCGGTTCCGGGACTGGCGTTGTCCACCGACGTCATCGTCGGCTTCCCCGGCGAGACCGACGAGGACTTCGAGAGCACGCTCGAGGTCATGCGTGCCGGCCGATTCGACCAGGCCTTCACCTTCATCTACTCGCCGCGAGAAGGCACGCCGGCCGCGCGCATGGAGGCGCGGGTTCCTCGCGAAGTGTCGCAGGAGCGCTTCGACCGCCTCGTCGAGATCGTCCAGAGCTCCGCGCTCGAGAACAGCAGCGGCTACGTGGGGACCGTGCAGCCGGTGCTCTTCGAGAGTGTCAGCAAGCGCGACGAGAGCATGCTTGCAGGCCGCGCGCCGAGCAACAGAATGGTCCACGTGCGCGTCCCCGAGGGCCACCATGCCGAGGAGTACACCGGCCGAATCCTCGACGTCGAGATCGAAGAGGCGCAGACCTGGTTCCTTTCGGGCCGCCTCGCGGGTACGAACCCCTAGGTGCTCGTTGCGGTGCCGCTTCCGGACGCCGAGACGACGCGACCCGGACCGCCAGCCTTCCGAGAGGGGTGACACGCCATGACCGTCGAGACCTTCGGCATCATCGCGCCGCATCCGCCCATCTTCGTACCCGCCGTCGGAGGTGCCGAGGCTCACGTGGCCCAGGCCTCCCTTGACGCTCTGGACACCGCGCGTCGCGCGCTTGAGTCCTTCGATCCGGACACCCTCGTCTTGATGTCGCCCCACGCGCCGGCGGCGGCCGACGTGCTGCTGGTCGATGGCAGCCCGAGCTTCTCGGGCAGCCTGGCGCAGTTCGGAGATCCCGCACCACGCGCCTGGCCCGGCGACCCGGAGTTCGCTGCCGCGCTCCTGGGCGAGCTCTCCCTGCAGGGCATCGATGCGATGAGCCGCACCGGCGCCGGAACGGCCCAGGCGGGCTGGCTCGACCACGCCACGATCGTGCCGCTGTCCTTCCTGGACCCCGGGCAGCGCCGCCGCCTCGTCATCCTGTCGCTTTCGTATCTTCCGCTCGCGACGCATCGCGCGCTCGGACACGCCGTTCGCGACACCGCACGGCAACTGGGCCGGCGCGTTGCGTTCATCGCCAGCGGGGACTGCTCGCACCGCCTGTACGCCGCGAGGCCCCCGCCGGCTACTCGCCCCGCGGCGCAGAGTTCGACGCTTGGCTGCGTGAGACCGTCGCGAACGGTGACCTGAGCGCGCTGGTCTCCGTGGACGAGGGGCTCGATGAAGCGGCAGGGGAGTGCGGCCTGCGATCGTTCATCGCGCTCGGAGGCTTCGCCGGCGATGACCCCGTGCCCACGCGCGTTCTCGCGTACGAGGGACCCTGGGGTGTGGGCTACCTGACGGCGCTCGTCGGCGGCGCGGCGCTCGCAGCCGCCGATGGCGGCGCGTGGCCCGGAGCGCAGTCAGGGCGCAAGGGCGGCATGGCGGGCTCGGACGACTCCGAGATCGTGGAGCTTGCACGCCGTGCCATCGAGGAATACGTCGAGGACGGCACGGTCATCGAACCCGAGCCGCTGTCGGGCGCCGAGTACCCCGCTCGTGCCGGTGCATTCGTCTCGCTGCACCGAGAAGGCGACCTCCGCGGTTGTATCGGCACGATCGCACCCACCGCCGAGACACTCGCAGACGAAGTCGTCCACAACGCGATCGAGGCCGCGACACGCGATCCGCGGTTCCCGTCGCTGCACGAGATCGAACTTGCGGACCTCGACATCAAGGTCGACGTTCTCCACGCGCCCGAAGCCTGCGAACTCGAGGACCTCGACCCGGCGAACTACGGCGTGATCGTGTCGAGCGGCTGGCGGCGAGGACTGCTGCTGCCCGACCTCGAGGGCGTCGACGACGTTGCGACGCAGGTCGGCATCGCCATGCGCAAGGGCGGCATCGCGCCGTCTGAGCGCTGCGATATCGAGCGCTTCAAGGTCGACCGCTACACTTAGCGCATGACCTCACCTGCCGATTCACTCAATACGCGCGTCGTGGCGGTCGTCGGCCCCACAGCCGTCGGCAAGACCGCGCTCGCCGAGGAGCTCGCCGTCCGTCTCGGAGGTGAGATCGTCAGCGCCGACTCCATGCAGGTCTACCGTGGCATGGACATCGGCACCGCGAAGCCTGCGCCCGCCGAGCGCCGCGTTCCGTACCACTGGCATCGACCTGGTCGATCCGGGCGAGCCGTTCTCGGCGGCGCTCTTCCAGCGGATCGCGCGTACGGCGATCGGTGAGATCACGGCCCGTGGCAGGGTACCGGTCGTCGCCGGAGGCACCGGACTCTACGTCAGGGCCGCCCTGGACCGCATGGAGTTCCCGCGCGGCGAGCAGGCCGACAACCCCGCTTCGCGACAGCTACCAGCGCTACGCCGATGAGAACGGACGAGCCGCGCTGCACGCGCTGCTCGCAGAGCGCGACGCCGCCTCGGCGGCCGTCATCCACCCCAACAACACCCGCCGGGTCATCCGCGCGCTCGAGATGGCCGACGAGGGCGTCTCGTACGCCGAGCAGGCCGCCGGGTTCTCGACCGAGGAGAGCCTCTACGATGTCCGCTACGTGGGGCTCACGATGGAGCGCGAGGCGCTCTACGAGCGCATCGACTCGCGCGTCGACGCGATGGTCGGGGCCGGGCTGCTCGGCGAGGTCGAGGAGTTGCTGGGCGCCGGATTCCGAGATGCGCTGACCGCAACGCAGGCAATCGGGTACAAGGAGTTTGTGCCGGTCATCGAGGACGGCGCGGACGCTGGGGACGGCGATCGCAGCGGTCAAGCAGGCGTCCCGGCGCTACGCGAAACGCCAGCTCACGTGGTTCGGCTCAGACCCTCGCATCGCGTGGATCGACGTGACCGAGCTGACGGCGGCCGACACGGTGGAGGCCGCGCTTGATGCGCTAGACTGGTCGGCACGCTCCGGCGCGCCTGGGCGTCGGAGACGAATAGGACTCCGAGAGGGGCTTCGACCATGGAACTCGCGTTCGTGAAGATGCACGGCCTCGGCAACGACTTCGTCATCATCGACGACCTCGCCGAGGAGCTGGACCTCGCCCCCGAGGCCGTCCAGTGGTTCTGCGACCGCAACTTCGGCATCGGCGGCGACGGGCTCATCCTCGTGCGCCCCGCGACGACGCCTGAGGCCGACTTCTTCATGCTCTACTACAACGCCGACGGAACCACCGCCGAGATGTGCGGCAACGGCGTCCGCTGCTTCGCGAAGTACGTCGTCGACCACGGACTTGCTCGCGGCCGACCGTGACGACCTGCGAGTCGAGACGCTCGGAGGCATCAAGCCGGTCGAGGTGACTCGGGCCTACGACGGCACGCTGTACCTCGCGACAGTCGACATGGGCGAGCCGATACTCGCTCCCGTGCTGGTGCCAACGGAGATGCGTTGCGGGACGAACGAGGACATGGTCATCCAGTGCCCGCTCGAGACCGAGCTGGGCACCTTCGACGTCACCCCGATCTCGATGGGCAACCCCCACTGCGTTCTCTGGGTCGACGACGTCGAGAACGCGCCGGTTCACGAACTCGGCCCCGTCATCGAGAACCACCCGGCGTTCCCCAAGAAGACGAACGTCGAGTTCGCCGAGCTCACCGGTGAGAACCACGTACGCCTGCGCGTGTGGGAGCGCGGAGTGGGCGAGACGCTCGCATGCGGCACCGGCGCCTGCGCGACCGCCGTTGTCGCCGCGCTCACACTGCGTACGGACCGCGAGGTCACCGTCGAACTCCCCGGCGGCGAGCTCGAGATCCGCTGGGCCGAGAACGACCGCGTGTACATGACGGGACCCGCCGAGGAGGTCTTCTCGGGCACGGTCCTCATCGACGAAGACGATGAGGACGACGAGTAGCGTCGTGCGGATCGCACCGTGCTGACCGACGTCCTTGACGCCCTCGCGTGCCCTCAGTGCGCAGGTGCGCTCACGCGTGCCGACGGCATGCTTCGCTGCGACGCGGGCCACTCGTTCGACGTCGCGCGCCAAGGCTACGTGAACCTGCTTCCCGGCCGAGCGAACTCGTCGACCGCCGATACGCCGGCCATGATCGCCGCACGCAAGGCGTTCCTGGACGGGGGCCATTTCGCGCCGATCACCGACGCGGTGGTCTCGGCGGCTGCCACGGCAGTGCCGGAGGATGCCGAAGGCATCTATCCTCGACGTGGGAGCGGGCACGGGGTACGCGCTGTCGGCGCTGCTCGATGCGGCAGCCGAAGCGTGCGGGCGTCGCTCTGGACATCTCCAAGCACGCGGCCAAGGTCGCCGCTCACGCGCACGAACGCATCGGCGCGATCGTCGCCGACGTCTGGACGCCGTCTGCCGTTGCAGGACGGCTGCGCCGCGCTGGTGCTCGACATCTTCTCGCCACGCAACGCCGAGGAGTTCGCACGGGTTCTCATCGACGGCGGAACGCTCATAGTCGTCACGCCGAACCCGGAGCACCTCGCAGAACTCGTCGGTCCGCTGGAGCTCATCACCATCGACCCGCGCAAGCGCGAGCGGCTCTCGGTCAAGCTCGGGTCGCACTTCGAGCAGGTCGCCGAGCAGATCGTCACCTACCCGCTCGCGCTGAACCATGCCGACGCGACTGCGGCGGCCGCGATGGGGCCGAGCGCCGCGCACGTATCGGCCGAGGAGCTCTCGAGTCGGGTTGAAGCGCTCGACGACCCCGTCGCAGTCACCGTCTCGGTCACGGTGGGGACGTACCGTGCAAGCGCTCGCGCGGCCGCGCAGACGTAACGCACGTGCAACCCGCAGCGTGAGTTCGTAGTGCTACCATGTCACGCACGGCGTGCCCGACAGCGCCGCCACTAGACGCTTCAACACGTAAGGGGAGACAGGCCCAGTGAGGACCGCCAAGCGCATCGAGAACCTGCCGCCGTACCTGTTCGCAGAGATCGACCGCAAGAAGGAGGCGAAGCAGGCCGAGGGCGTCGACGTCATCTCGCTCGGCATCGGCGATCCCGACATGCCCACCCCGCAGCGCATCATCGATGCGATGGCCGAGGCGATCAAGAACCCGAAGAACCACCAGTACCCGAGCTACTCCGGCTCGATGCCGTACCGCAAGGCGTGCGCCGAGTGGCTGAAGCGCCGCTTCGACGTCGAAGTCGACCCGGCGACCGAGGTGCTCGCGCTCATCGGCAGCAAGGAAGGCATCGCGCACATCTTCCCGGCGTTCGTGGATGTCGACGAGTACACGCTGGTTCCCGGGCGTCGGCTACCCCGTCTACCACACCGGCGGCATCCTCGTCGGCGGCAAGACGCACTGGATGCCGATGAACGAGTCCAACGACTGGATGGCCGACTTCGAGTCGACCCCGGCCGACGTGCTCGCCAAGGCCAAGCTCATGTTCCTGAGCTATCCGAACAACCCCTCCTCGGCGATCGCCACGCCGGAGTACTTCGACCGCGCGATCGCGTTCGCCAAGAAGCACGACCTGCTCATCGTGCACGACAACGCCTACTCCGAGATCGCGTTCGACGGCTACAAGCCGCCGAGCTTCCTCGAGCGTCCGGGCGCCAAGGACGTCGCCATCGAGTTCTTCAGCTGCTCCAAGGCGTACAACATGACCGGCTGGCGTATCGCGTTCGCCGCCGGCAACGCACAGGCCATCAAGGCGTTCGGCACCGTGAAGTCCAACATCGACTCGGGTGCCTTCACGGCAGTCCAGGACGCCGCCATCGAGGCGATGCTCGGACCGCAGGACGACGTCGCCGAGATGTGCGCGCTCTACCAGCGCCGCCGCGACATGGTCATGGACGCTCTCGGCTCCATCGGCCTGTCGGCTCGACTGCCGAAGGGCACCATCTACGTCTGGGCGAAGATTCCCGAGGGCTACACGTCGGCCCAGTACGCCGGTGAGCTGCTCGACAAGGTCGGCGTCATCGTCGCTCCCGGCAACGCGTACGGCCCCGACGGCGAGGGCTACATCCGCATCTCGCTCGCCACGCCCGACGATCGCCTCGTCGAGGCCCTCGAGCGCATCAAGACCGGACTCTAGGGAGCTGACCAGCGCTTCGTGACCCAGCGTCTGACACCTCACACCGGACAAGACCGCCTCGAGCACCGCGATCGTGCGGTGCTCGTCGGCGTTGATATGGGCCGAGACGACTGGCCGATCGAGGAATCCCTGGCCGAACTGACGCGTCTCGCAGACACGGCCGAAGTCGATGTCGTCGGCGTCACGACGCAGCGGATGGATCATCCCAATCCTCGGACGTTCGTTGGCTCCGGCAAGGTCGAGGAGGTCGCGCAGCTGGCCAAGGAGCTCTCGGCGAATCTGGTGATCTTCGACGACGAGCTCTCGCCGCGTCAGCAGCTCAACATCGAGGGGGTCTTGCCGGACACTCGGGTCATCGACCGCACGGCACTCATCCTCGAGATCTTCGCCATGCACGCCGTCACACGCGAGGGGAAGCTGCAGGTCGACCTCGCGCAGCAGGAGTACGTGCTGCCGCGACTTGCGCGGCATGTGGGGGCACCTCGAGAAGGAGCGGCTGGGCGGCGGACGCGGCGCGCGCTTCGGCGCCGGCGAATCCCAGCTCGAGACGGACCGTCGGTTGGCGCGCAAGCGCATCGCCGAGCTCAAGCGCGAGCTGCGCGCGGTGGCGGGCGAACGGGATCTGCAGCGCAAGTCGCGCGCGCGCAGCGGTGTCTTCCGCGTGGCGCTCGTCGGCTACACCAACGCCGGCAAGTCGACGCTGCTCAACGCCCTGACCGGCGCCGACGTCGCTACAGGCCGACATGCTCTTCGCAACGCTGGACTCCACGACGCGCCGCATGGCGCTGCCCGAGGGCCGCGAGATCACCCTCACCGACACCGTCGGCTTCATCAACAAGCTCCCGCACGGCCTGGTTGAGGCGTTCAAGTCGACGCTCGACGAAGTGAACGAGGCCGATCTGCAGCTTCACGTCACCGACGCCGGCTCTCCACAGCGCGAGCAGCAGATGCAGGCGGTCCGCGTGGTCTTGCAGGAGATCGACGCGCACACGGGCTGCAACGTCGTCGTCTTCAACAAGTGCGACACCTTGAGCCCGACGACCGGGCGGGCCTCGAGCGCCGCTATCCGAACGCGGTCTTCGTCTCAGGCCTTACCGGTGAGGGCCTCGAGGGTCTCGTCAGCAGAATCGCCGACGAGGCGGCACGCGGGAGTGTCACGCTGACGGTACTCGTGCCGTACACGCGTGGCGAGCTCGTGGCGCTCGCGCACGAGCGCGCGCAGATCCTCTCGGAGCGGCACACCGACGACGGCACGCAACTCGCGTTGCGCATCTCGGCGGAGCTCGCACCGTCGTTCCAGCCGTTCAGGCTCGCCGAGACCGACGAGTAGGCTACTCCTCGGCCAGCTCGGCGAGTTGACGGCGACGCCGACCGGTGCCGCAGTTCGCTACAGCTTGCGGAAGAGCGCCACAACCTTGCCGAGAACCGAGACGTCGCGAGCGTAGATCGGCTCCATCGTCGAGTTCTCCGGCTGCAGGCGAATGCGGTCGGCCTCGCGGTAGAACGTCTTCACCGTCGCGGAGTCCTCGATCATCGCCACGACGATGTCGCCGTTCTCGGCGGTCTGCTGCTGTCGCACAACCACGAAGTCGCCGTCCATGATGCCGGCCTCGATCATCGACTCGCCCCGGACCTTCAGGATGAAGGTGTTGTCGCCGGCCAACTCGGCGGGAAGTGACATCGTCGACTCGATGTTCTCGGCCGCGAGGATGGGGGAGCCGGCCGCGACCTGGCCGACCAGTGGCACGACGCTGATCTGGCCGTAGTCGATACCGCGGTCAGTCTCTCGGAAGTCGAGGACCTCGAGCGCACGCGGCTTGCTCGGATCTCGACGGATGAAGCCCTTGGCCTCGAGCGCAGCGAGGTGGGAGTGCACCGTCGACGACGAGGAGAGGCCGACCGCCTCGCCGATCTCGCGCACGCTGGGCGGATAGCCGCAGCGGTGTAGCTCGCCACGGATGTAGTCGAGGATCTCCTGCTGCCGCTTGGTGAGCTCGCGCTGGTAGGTCATCGTCCACTCCCTCGGTATCGAACAGGTGTACGACGCGAGTGTAGCCTTGGGGTTGCGCGCGTGCAAACACGCGTTCGGATTCCAGCTTGCATATCGAACACGTGTTCGTATAGACTCGTATCGAACACATGTTCGTCGCGTTGAGCAACTCGATGTCAGACCCACCCGCTAGGGTGGCGACAAGCAGGCACACAGAACGTAGGGGAGATCGATGATGACATACACATCGCAGTCGGCGCACAGCCTCAAGACGCGCGGAGCACGGGACGCGCTGGCGGACGCGCGGCGGCGCAGCCGCCTCAGCCTGCTCGAGATCGTCGCGCTTGTCGTGATCGCGGGCCTCCTGATCGTTGGCGCCCTGAAGGCGCAGCCTACCGGCGCACCCGCTGATCTGGCGACGCAGACACTTCAGGTCCAAACCGGACAGACCTTGTGGGCTATCGCTCAGGCGCACCCGATCGACGGACTGACCACTGCGCAAACCGCCGAGCTGATATCGCGGAGCAACAACCTCTCAGGAGGCGTGTTGAACGCCGGCCAGACACTTCAGGTGCCGTCAGACGGATTCCGTCGGTCCTCAGATGGCATCACGCTGATCATCCGCTCCGCATCTCGCGCCATCGCCGGGGTCGACTCGGCGCGTCACACCATGACGAACTCGGCATTCTGACCCTCATTTGATTCATTCTCCCGTTGTAGCCCCATATCTTGTGTGCTACCGTTCAGGGCAGTCTAGATGTAGGGGCGGGGGAGCCGATGCGTTGTCCTTTCTGCGGCCATGATGAGACCAAGGTCGTCGATTCTCGCACGTCAGAGTCCCAAGACGCTATTCGTCGTCGGCGAGAGTGCTTGAGCTGCTCAGAGCGGTTCACCACATACGAGCGACGCGAAGAGACGCCGCTCATGGTCGTCAAGAAGGACGGGGCCGCCGAACCGTTCGACCGGGGCAAGCTCATGCGCGGCCTCATGGTGGCCACCGCCAAGCGCGGTGTGAGCGTCGAGCAGCTCGAGGCCCTCATCAGCGACATCGAGACCGACCTTCACAACTCCTTCCGGTACGAGGTCGGCAGCAGCCAGGTCGGCGACATGGTTCTCATGCGCCTGCGCGACCTCGACAAGGTCGCGTACGTTCGCTTCGCCTCGGTCTACAAGGAGTTCCAGGATCTCGACGAGTTCACTTCCGAGCTCAAGGCACTGGGTCGCCGTGGGTAGACGGCCGCGTAGCGCACCTCGAGAGAGGCGGCTCGCCAGTGCTACTGAGCCTCAAGCGTCTCGATCCCTCACTTCCACTTCCGCGCTACGCGCACGACGGCGATGCTGGCCTTGACCTCTACGCGGCCGCCGGCGTGGACATACTGCCGGGTCAGCGGGTCCTTATCCCCACGGGCGTTGCGATAGGCATCCCTGAAGGCTATGCCGGGTTCGTTCAGCCCCGCAGCGGCCTCGCACTGCGCTCGGGGCTGTCGTCTCGTCAACACACCAGGGCTCATCGACAGCCACTACCGAGGCGAGATCAAGATCATCGCAATCAACCTCGATCCGCGTCGAGCCCATCTCGGTCGCTCACGGCGACAAGATCGCTCAGCTGGTCATTCAGCGAGTTGAGCGGGTAGAGATCGCCGAGGTCGAGGAGCTCGATGAGACCGTGCGTGGGGAGGGCGGCTTTGGCAGCACGGGCGTCTGAACGCCCCGCGAATCCGCGTTGCGGCGCTCATCACACTGGAAGGCCGAGTCGTGCTCGTTCGTCATCGGAGCGGGCCCCTCGGTCTACCATCTGCTGCCCGGCGGTGGAGTCGACTACCGCGAAACCCTCGAGCACGCCGTGCTCCGCGAGGTGCTGGAGGAAACCGGGCTCGAGGTTGCCCTCGGCCGCCTCCTGTTCGCCAGCGACACCATCGACCCAAACGGCAGTCGACATGTCGTCAACCTCACATTCGAGGCGGTCATCACGGGTGGCCAGATCACTGACTCGCCCGATGGACCGTGCGGTCGAGGCCGTCGACCTCGTCTCGCCGGAGTCACTCGGCGAGCTCGACCTCGGCCGCCGATCGCGGACGCCATCCAGGGCGTCCTGCGCAGGCGAGGACGTCGAATCCGGCTATCTCGGCTCTCTGTTCTCAGAGGGTCGTTGAGCTGACCACAGTATCTGCGTACCGAAGGACGGCCTGAGGAGTCCATGTGAAAGGGGTGTAGGCGAGGACGCCGTCCTGTGTGAAGCGAAGCGGCCTGGAGGCCGCTCTCCGAGAAACCTGCCGAGTAACGACAGAAAGGCACTGGGGTGGAGAACTTCTTCAAGTTCAAGGAACGCGGCACCGATTTCAAGACCGAGATTCTTGCAGGCGTGACGACCTTCCTGACGATGGCCTACATCATCTTCGTCAACCCGGGCATCCTCTCGGCGGCAGGTGTTCCCTTCGGAGGCGCCGCGACCGCCACCGCGCTCGGCGCGGCGCTCATGTGCGTCTGCATGGGACTCATCGCCAACCGTCCGTTCGCGCTCGCGTCAGGCATGGGCCTGAACGCAGTCGTGACGTTCTCACTCATCGGCTTCCAGCAGGCGAACGTCCCGTGGCAGGTCGGCATGTCGGTCATCTTCGTCGAGGGCCTCATCATTCTCGCGCTGGTGCTGACCGGTCTGCGTGAAGCGGTCATGAACGCGATCCCGCTCAACCTGAAGCGCGCGATCGGCGTCGGAATCGGCCTGTTCATCGCGACCATCGGCCTGAACGAGGGCGGCTTCATCCGTCCTGCCCCGATCACGCTGGTCGGCCTCGGCGACTTCAGCCAGAAGTACGTGTGGGTCACCGTCATCGGACTGTTGGCGATCCTCATGTTCATGGCACTGAAGGTCAAGGGCGACATCCTCTGGGGCATCCTGGTCGCATGGGTCGCCGCGTTGCTGCTTGGCGTCACGAAGCTTCCGTACGGCGGTCGTCGGCGCCCCGGACTTCTCGACCTTCTTCGCACCGTTCCAGCAGGTCAACGGCTCGCATGGCGATCACCCAGATCTTCACGCCGGTGCTGCTGCTCGCGCTCTTCGCGATCATGCTCACCGACTTCTTCGACACGATGGGCACCGTCGTCTCCGTGGGCGAGCAGGCTGGCTTCGTTGACGAGGAGGGCAAGGTCCCCGGCATCAAGAGCATCCTCGCAGTAGACTCCGTCGCGGCTTCCGTCGGCGGTCTGTTCGGCGCTTCATCGATCACGACGTACATCGAGTCGGCCGCCGGTGTCGCCGAGGGTGGTCGCAGCGGTCTGACCGCGATCGTCACTGGCGTGCTCTTCGCTGTTGCAGCCTTCTTCGCGCCGATCGTGGCCACCGTCGGTGGCGGCTTCATCATCCCGAACGAGACGCAGTACGGCAGCTTCATCGGCAGTGGATTTCAGGCGCCTCGCGGGTGACTACTTCGTGTACCCGATCACTGCGGCGCACTCATCGTCGTCGGCTTCCTCATGATGCGCACCGTCAGCGAGATCCCGTGGACCGACCTCGAAGAGGCGTTCCCGGCGTTCCTCACGATCGTCGGCATCCCGCTGACCTACAACATCAGCTACGGCATCGGCTTCGGCTTCATCAGCTACGTCTTCATCAAGATGTTCCACGGCAAGGCAAAGGACATTCACCCGCTGATGTGGTTCGTCTCGGCAGCGTTCGCCGTCGCGTTCGTGCTGCCCTCCATCCAGAAGCTCGTAGGCTAGGGGGAGGCAAGATGACACGCGACCGAATCGTTCAAACCGACGAGAAGCTGCCGCTACTCCAGGCGCTTCCGCTGGCGGCCCAGCACCTCATGGCCATGTTTGGCGCCACCGTGCTCGTGCCGATTCTCACCGGGCTCGACCCGGCAGTAGGCCTGATGACCTCGGGTCTCGGCACGATCCTCTATCTGATCTGCGTGAGGAACAAGATTCCGAGCTACCTCGGGCTCATCCTTCGCGTTCATCGCGCCCGCTCATCGCCGTTGGCGGCGGCCCCGGCGGCGCGAACATCCCTGCCGCACTGGGCGGACTGGTCGTCGCCGGCCTCGTCTACATGGTCGTAGCGGGAGTCGTGAAGGCCTTCGGCACCGGCTGGCTCAACAAGCTGCTGCCGCCGGCGCTCGTAGGCTCCATCGTCATCGTCATCGGCCTTGGCCTGTCCGCAGTGGCGGTCAAGATGGCGCTGTTCCCGATGGCTGATCCGACACAGCGGCGTCGACCTGCCGGGGGTTCGCGTCGCATTCATCACCCTCGCATCGGCGATCGTCTTCTCGTCGTACTTCAACGGCTTCATGAAGACCATCCCGGTACTCATGGGTATCGTCGTTGGGCTACGTGGCAGCATTCTTCATGGGGATGGTCGACTTCGCGCCCGTCATGGCGCGCCAATTGGATCGGCCTTCCCACGCTCACGTTCCCGAAGTTCGAGCTTGGCGCCATCCTGATCATCGCTCCGATAGCGTTCGTCGTCATCGTCGAGCACATCGGGCACCTGCTCGTGATCAACGAGATCACCGGCAAGGACTTCACGCCGCTTCTGCCTGAGTCGCTGTTCGGAGACGGTCTGGCGACAGCCATCTCCGGCGCAGTCGGCGGAACCCCGTCGACCACGTACGCCGAGAACATCGGCGTCATGGCCGTCACGAAGGTCTACGCCACCCAGCTGTTCTGGTTTGCGGGCGCTCTGGCGTTCGTGATCGGAGGCTTCGTGCCGAAGCTGGGCGCGCTCATCAGCTCGATTCCGACGCCGGTCATGGGCGGCATCTCGCTGCTCCTGTTCGGCCTCATCGCTTCAAGCGGCCTGCGACTGCTCGTCAAGAGCGGCATCGACTACAGCCACAGCCGCAACCTCATCATGTCGAGCGTCGTGCTTGGTCATCGGCATCGGCATGGAGACCGGCGGCTTCACGATCCCGCTGGGCAACTACACGATCCCGGGCATGGCTCTGGCGACCCTCATCGGCGTGATCCTGAACCTGGTCTTGCCGAGGGAGTCAGAAGGGCTTGCAGTGGACGGGCCAGACTTCGTAGGTGACGTCCAGGCTCAGTCTGCGGAGCTCAACTCGTAGAGTTCCACTCGCGCACCACGCGCGGTTTCTGACGGCCCCGGGCTGCGACGACGCGGTCCGGGGCCGCTTCATAGTCTGGATGGGGAGCACGGCAGCAGTCAGCCGATTCCGCAGGCGAGAGGGTCTATCGCCCTCACGGCTTGTACGGCTTGTATGACTGATAATACATCTTATGTGAAGTCGCTGAATTGGGACCCATCCCCGTTTCCAGGCGCCGGGTACTAAGCCTGACCCCACCACGAACAGCGGCCTACTCGATCCCGGTATCGCCCATCTCGGCACCATCCAGGTAGGCGTGCTCGAAGCGGGACTTGGTCATCTCACCGAGCGCCTCACCGAGTTCGGCAAGAAGACCGCGGGCCTCATCGGGATTGTCGAAGGTCGCCACACGCACGACCGCATCCGGATCGTCGATTCGCACGGCCTCGACGTGGTAGTACTCCACCTCGTGACCGGGGTCCACCTGTGGCGTCCTGTAGAGAATGTCGTCGTGCCACTCGAACTCGAACCCGTCTGTGGTGCCGACGCGTGTGACACGCACTCGCCAGAACTCGTTGGCGTTGCCGATCATGCGCACCACCGGACTACTGCTCCTCGAGCACTACGTAGCCACCGGTGGCGGTGACCCAGCCGGTCTTGCCTTTGGCGTCCTTGATCTTGAACCACTGACCGTCTTGGAGAACGATGGTCACCTTCTCGCCCTCCTTGAGCCCCCGGATGAGTTTGGCGCTCGACGAGGGCTTGGTGCGGAAGTTGACCCCGTTGATCTTGACGACGGCCACTCCGGCTACGGTGGATGACGGCACGGTGGACGCCGTGCCCGGAGCCACGGCTGGCGTCGACGGCTTCGACTTCGCTGCCGACTGATAGTCGTTCCACCAGTTCATCACCACGAACCCGAGCACGACGACGACGACCACGCCGACCGCTGCGCGTATGATCTTAGCGCCGCTCACAGGTACAGCCCTCCGCCGTAGACCGCGGCATCCTCTTCGACGTCCATCACCTGGCAGGTCAAGCTGACCGCTGAAGCGGCCCGCTCGAAGACCTCGGCGACCGTCCCTAAGTCAATCGTACCCAACTCGGTGAGCACGATTGAGCCTCGGTCGTCGTCCTTGATCTTGGCCGCCTCCCTGCTCACGATGTATGCGGCGTCGCCGAGTGCTTCAGCAGCAGGGACCAGGCGCTTCGGCAGCGACATCGTGTCAAGCTCGTCGCGCAGAATCTGCGACCTGATGCGCACCTCATGCAGCATCTTGCGCTCTTGGGAGTCGGGATCGTCGGCGAACAGCTGGAGCTGCTCGTCGCTCCCCTCGTGCAAGCCTGACCACCGCCTCCTCAAGCGCCTGCCGCACGGCATAGACCGCTTCTCGGCGGCTGATCAGCCGTACGAGATAGCGCCGCTCGAGAGCCCGCCATCCGAGAAAGCCCATGACGCCGAGGGCGCCGAGCAGCAGCACGGCACCCGTTCCGAGCGAGATTGCACCCCACAAAGGCACGTAGCGACCAACCTTTCGCGTTACGACACACTTGCACCTCGAGCCAAGCTCAGGTGCGTTCCCGTAAATCGAGCACGCGCTTGGACTTTCCCGCGCTGCGCTCGATCGAACCGGGCTCCACGAGGGTGATCTTCGCACGCAGGCCAAGTACCGTCTGGAGCCGGTCGGCCACGTTGTGCTGGAACGTAACCATATCGGCCATGATATCCGAAAACACCTCGTCAGCGACTTCGAGGCGCACCTCGAGGTCATCAAGACCCTTCTGGCGGTCCACAACGATGAGGTAGTGCGGACGAACTCCCTCGATCTTGAAGAGCACGTCCTCGATCTGACTCGGGAACACGTTGACGCCTCGCACGATGAGCATGTCATCGGTTCGAGAGCGTACCCGCTCCATGCGGGCCAAGCGTGCGGCCGCACTCGCAGCGTTCGGTAGTGACCGTGGTGAGGTCGTGCGTGCGGTACCTCAACACCGGGAACGCTTCCTTGGTCAGGGACGTGAAGACGAGTTCTCCCTGCTCACCGGCTGCAACGGGCTCCCCCGTTTCCGGATCGACGAGTTCCCAGAGCACGTGGTCCTCGGCGATGTGGAGGCCGCACGCGCACTCGCACTCCCCGCTGACGCCGGGGCCCATCACTTCCGACAGGCCGTAGTTGTCCGTCGCCTTGATACCGAGCCGGCTCTCGATCTCGCGTTTCGCGGCAGTCGAGCACGGCTCCCCGCCGAACAGGCCGAGCCGCAGAGGAAGCTGCTTGAAGTCGACGCCCATCTGCTCCCCTACCTCAGCGAGGTACAGCGCGTACGACGGCGTCGAAACGAGCACCGTCGTGCCGAAGTCCTGCATCATCATGATGTGACGCTCGGTGTTGCCGCTGCCCGCGGGAATCATCGTCGCCCCGATGCGCTCCAGGCCGTAGTGCATCCCCCACCCTCCCGTGAACATGCCGTACAGGAAGGACATGTCAACCAGATCGCCGCGGTGCACGCCGGCAGCCGCGCCCACACGGGCGGTCATCTCAGTCCACGTGTTGATGTCGCCGCGCGTGTAGCCGACAACCACCGGCTTGCCGGTCGTTCCCGACGACGAATGCAAGCCGCACGACCTCGTCGAGCGGGACGGCGAACATCCCGAACGGGTACGTGTCGCGCAGCGCGGCCTTGTCGGTGAAGGGCAGTTTGCGCAGGTCATCGAGGGTCCGGATGTCGCGGGGCTTGATTCCGAGAGCGTCAAGCTGCTCGCGATAGTAGGGCACGCGCTCGTAGACCCAGGCAACACTCATCTGGAGCCGGCGCAGCTGCAGCGCGTGCAATTCGCTGCGGTCCATGCACTCGTACTCGGGATTCCAGATCATCTAGCCGCTCCCCTCCGTTTGCCACGACCCCAGGTAGATCGTGCGTACCGACTCATCGGCGAGCAGCTCCGCCGAGGATCCCTCGAGTACCACGCGCCCGGTCCTCATGACCGAACCGCGGTCCGCGTGCTTCAGCGCCAGACGGGCGTCCTGCTCCACGAGCAGGATCGTCACGCCGTCGGCACGCAACACCTCCAACGCCGAGAAGATCTCGGCGATGACCTTGGGTGCCAGTCCCAGCGACGGTTCGTCGAGCAGCAGCAGCCTTGGGGCGCTCATGAGCGCGCGACCGACGGCCAGCATCTGCTGCTCGCCGCCGGAAAGCGTCTCGGCAGGCTGGTTGGAGCGTTCGGCGAGCACCGGAAACAGCTCGTCGACGCGTTTGCGCAGCTCACGCGCTCGTGCGGTGCGCTCGCGGCTGGGCAGCGAGTAGCGACCCGAGTTCGAGGTTCTCGCCAACGGTCATCGGCCCGAACAGCAGCCGCCCCTCAGGCACGAGTGCGACTCCTCGGCGAACAAGGCGCTCGGGCGTGACCCCCGAGACGTCCTTCCCGCCGAGAATGACGCGCCCGGCTTTCGGCGTGAGCATCCCGACAACGGTCTTGAGCAGCGTCGACTTACCAGCGCCGTTCGCGCCGATCAGCGCGACCAGCTCGCCCTCGCCCACGGTGAGGTCTACGCCATGGAGGACCTCAGTGCGCCCGTAGCCCGGCGTGCACGCCTTCGATCTGTAGCAGCGGACTCTCAGACATCCTCCACCTCCTCGCCCAGATATGCCGCGATGACGACGGGGTCCTTCTGGATCATCCGAGGCGGTCCCTCGGCGATCTTGCGACCGCGGTCGATGACGACGATCTCGTCCGACACCTCCATGACCAGTCCCATGTCGTGCTCGACGATGAGCACGGTGATGCCGCCGTCGCGGACGCGGTACAGCGTCTGGACCAGCTCGCCGGTCTCGGTGGCGTTCAGGCCCGCCGCGGGTTCGTCGAGCAGCAGCATCCGTGGGCTGCGTCGCGAGCGCTCTGGCGATCTCGAGCAGGCGGCGAATTCCCGAAGGCAGGTCGGCGGCGGGCGAGTCCGCCCACTCATCGATGCCGATGAGCCGCAGCAAGCGACCGGCCTCAGCGGCGGCTTCGCGATCCTCCGCGACGGCGGACGGCAGCCGCAGGGCCGCAGCCGCGAAGCCGCGCCGTTGATGCGCCTGCGCGCCGACCATCACGTTCTCGAGCGCGCTCATCTGATCGAACAGCTGCGTGTTCTGAAACGTGCGTGCCACCCCGGCCGCCACGACGTCGCGAGGCCTGCGCGCCCACCAGCTCCGTCCCGTCGAACACGACGGAGCCCTCGTCGGGCCGCTCGAACCCGGTGAGCGCGTTGAACAGCGTCGACTTGCCGGCACCGTTGGGGCCGATGAGCGCCTTGATCGTGCCTTCGAAGACGTCGAACGAGACCGTGTCGACCGCTGTAAGGCCGCCGAACCGCTTGGTCACCCCTTTGACCGCCAGAAGGCTCATGCGCGTTCACCCGCCCGTGAGCGTCGCTTGAAGAGCGCACCGATGCCCCCGGGCGCGAACAGGACGATCAGCACGATGGCAAGACCGTAGACATCAGCCTCGTAGGTCTGCACCACTTGTGCGGTCTCCCGCGAGATGCCGGGCACCAGCGCGTCGAGGTACTGCACGAGAGTCAGGACGATCGCGGCCGCAACCGGTCCGGCGAGTGAACTCGAACCACCGATGACCGCCATCGCGAGGAATGCCACCGACGCCGAGAGCGTGAACACGCTCGGCGAGATGAACCCGATCACCGATGCATACAGCGCGCCCGACAAACCCGCGAGCGCCGCCGAGACCACGAACGCGCGCACCTTGATGCCGACGAGATCGACGCCGCACGCAGTCGCGCCGAGCTCACTTCCGTGCATCGCCCGCATCGCTCGGCCGGGCCTCAGCGATACCATGTTGGCCGCGAAGAAGATGGCCACTCCCGCCACGCCCCACACGAGCCAGTACAGCTCGGCTGGCGCCTTTAGTGTGACGGCACCGATGGTGGGAAGCGGGATGCCCGTGAATCCGTCAACGCCGCCCGTGAGCGGCACGGCCTCGACGAACGCGAGCGTCATCAGCTCGCCAAAACCCAGCGTCGCCATCGCGAGGTAGTGCCCCTTGAGTCGCAGGCTCGGAAGCGCGAGCAGCAGTCCGCCGAGCGCAGCGACAGCTCCCGCGGCCGCGAAGGCGAGCGGCCAGGCGACCTCGAACCGAGTCGTGAGGATCGCGCACGTGTAGCGCTCCAAGCCCCACGAACGCCGCGTGACCCAACGAGACCTGGCCCGCGTACCCGAACAGCAGCGCGAGACCCGTCACCACGAGCACGTTCAGACCCGGCATAGGTGAACACCTTGAGCAGGAAGCGGTCGGTGACCACGAACGGCAGCACCGTCACGATCAGCGCGGCGACGATGGGCGCCGCTATGCGCAAGCCCTTCGTTCGCATCAGACCTTCTCCCTCCCCGAGCCGCCGAAGAGCCCCTGCGGCCGGACGAACAGCACGCCGAGCAGCACCACGAGCGCCACGGCGTCCTTGTAGAGCGGATTGATGTAGCCGGCGGTCATGCTCTCCAGCAGCCCAAGCAGCAGTCCCCCACCAACCGCGGCCACCGGGTTGCCCAGGCCACCGAGAATCGCAGCGGCGAACCCCTTCACACCGATTCCCGCGCCGACGTCGAAGGCCGTCTGGGTGAGCGGGGCAACGGCGAGGCCTGCGAGGGCACCGAGGCCGGCCGCAAGAGCGAACGACACGGTCACCATCATGCTGGTATCGACACCCACGAGGCGGGCGGCGTCACGCCGAAGCGCTGTTGCGCGCATCGCGCGGCCGAACATGGTCCTGCGATACAGCACGAACAGCGCACCGACCGCGAGTGCCGTGATGAGCCATATCCACAGGTCTGCCGCTCGATCGCAG
This sequence comes from uncultured Coriobacteriia bacterium, assembly GCA_963803785.1. Lineage (GTDB taxonomy): Bacteria > Actinomycetota > Coriobacteriia > Anaerosomatales > JAAXUF01 > CAWDNM01. The sequence continues at coordinate 62,789 of CAWDNM010000004.1, read as the reverse complement.
CTCCGGCGATCATGATCGAAGGTCCCGCCGTGAAGCTCGGCCAGCGGCATCTCGTCGGGGCCGAACACGTGCAGCGCCATCTGCCGGAGGATCACCGAACCGCCGATCGTGACCATGATGATCCTGAGCGGATCGCCGTCGCCGATCGGCCGAATCGCGAGCACCTCGAAGAGCGCACCGATCAGCGCTGTGAGAGCTACCGCCCCGGCCACGGCGACCGGCAGCGGCATGCCCAAGCGCGTCAGCCAGACCCCGATCATGCCGCCGAGCATGAAGAACTCACCCTGTGCGAAGTTGATCGCCCCGGTGGCTGCGAACACGATGGTGAATCCCAAGAGCGATGAGCGCGTAGATCGCCCCGCTCTTCAGGCCCGCGATGACGAACTGCAGGAACGCAGATGCCGCCACGCGTCAGCGCCCTTCTCGGCTCGATGGCGTCATTCGGTGGGTTCCCATGCGCCGGACGTGACCTTGTACAACGAAAGGTCGTCAGTGCCCAGGCCGTTGTGGTCCGCGGCCGTGAACGTGAACGTCCCGCCGAAGCCGATGAGATCCTTCGTCCCCTCGATGGCGGCAACAAGGGCCTCGGGGCTGGAATCACCGTTCGTGCGCTTGAGTGCGTCTTCAAGAATCGTGAGCGCATCGAAGGCATGACCTGCGAAGATGTCCGGCGTCTGCCCGTACGCGGCCTTGTAGCGCTCCGCGAAGCCGTTGACGACCGCATACTCCTCCGAGCCCTCTCCCCAGTTCGCGGGGACGAGGCTCTTGCCCGTCCCGAAGATGAAGCCCTCGGCGGCAGGACCTGCGCCCTGCACGAACTCGGACTTCGCTTGGCCCGAACCGCCGTACATCGGCAGTTTGAGACCGAGGTCGCCGGCGGCCTTCACGATCGAGGCGCCTTCCTTCCCCGCCGTCCACAGAACGACAGCGTCGGCGCCGGACGACTTGATCTTGGTGAGCTGCGCCGAGAAGTCGGTGTCGCCCGGCGTTGAACGTCTGGTCGCTGACGATCTGGAGCCCGGCGGCGGGCGCCTGCCGAGACGATGACGCTACGGCCATCCTTGCCGTAGCCGCCACTATCGCTGAGCAGGGCGATCTTCTGGTGCCCGTCTTGGGAGACGCGCTTGAGAACGAACGGGACCACGAGAGTGTTCGACCAAGGTGTCTGGAAGACGAGCTTGTCGAACGTCGAGGTGACGGCGGTGCCGCCGGCCATCGACAGCTGCGGGATGCCCGCGCGGTCGATCTCCGAGCGAGTCGCCATCGTCTGACCCGTGCCGGTGGCGCCGAGAATCGCGATGACGTTGTCCTGCGCTGATCAGCTTGGACGCTGCCGCCACCGCCTTGGCTTCGTCGGTCCCGTCGTCTTCGATGATGAGCTCGAGCTGCTTGCCGTTGACTCCGCCGGCGTCGTTGATGCGCTTCACCTCGAGCTCGAGGGCGTTCTTCTCGGAGGTGCCGAGCGCGGCGTAGGAACCCGTGAGCGACAGGATCGCGCCGACCTTGTAGGTGTCGCCCGAGCTGCCTCCGCTCGTTGTCGACTTCGCTCCACCGCACGCCACCAGCGACGCGGCGAGCACCGCAGCGAATGCGACAACTGCCATACGCGACCAGACCGAGCGTGCTCTTCATCCCCGCGTCTCCTCCCTCGGAGTTCGGGGGCGAGACGCGCGTACGCGCCCCGCCCCCGAGCCGTGTGCCTGGCTACTCGGCGAGTGTCCAGGTGCCATCCTTGACGACGTACATGTTGAGATCCTTCTCGGTCAGGCCGTTGTGGTCGGTCGGCGAGAACACGAACGTCCCGCCGATACCAACGAGACCGGTGGTCTTCTCGATCTCATCGCGCAGAGCGGCAGGCGTGAGTTCGCCCTGCACGCGCTTGGCCGCCTCGGCGATCAGGTTGATCGCGTCGTAGGCGTGACCCGCGAACGTGTTCGGCTTCTCGCCGGCGTTGGCGGCGCCGTAGCGCTCGATGAAGTCGGTCGCCACCTTGTACGCCTCGGTGTCAGTGCCGTAGCTCTCCGGCAGCAGGATCTTGCCGGCCGGGAAGATGAAGCCCTCTGCCGCGTCGCCGGCACCATCGATGAACTCCTGGCGCGCGTTGCCGTGCGTGCCGTAGAGCGGCACCTTGACGCCGAGCTGCTTAGCCTGCTTCACGACCGCGGCGGCCTCCTTGCCCGAGGAGATGACGAGCATCGGCCTCCGCGTCGGAACCCTTGATCTTCGTCAGCTGCGCCGAGAAGTCGGTGTCGCCGGCGTTGAAGGTCTGGTCTGCTCGACGATCTCGATGCCCGCCTTGGGCGCCTCGGCCTGCAGCACGGCCAGGCCGTCCTTGCCGAATCCGCCGGTGTCGCTGATGACGGCGATCTTCTTGATGCCCTGCTTGTTCATGTAGGCGAGTTCGAACGGGATGACGAGATTGTTCGACCACGGCGTCTGGAACACGAGCGGGTCGAAGTTCGCGGTGATGGCGCTGCCGCCTGCCATCGAGACCTGCGGGATGGCTGCCTTGTTCACGTCGCCGCGAACGGCCATCGTCTGGCCCGTACCGGTCGCGCCGATAATGGCGACGACTTTGTCCTGGTCGATGAGCTTTGAGGCCGCTGCAACCGCCTTGGCTTCGTCGGTCGCGTCATCTTCGATGATGAGCTCGATCTGCTTGCCGTTGATGCCGCCGGCATCGTTGATGCGCTTGACCTCCATCTCGAGGGCCTTTTGCTCGGGAGCCCCCAGTCCCGCATACGTCCCGGTGAGAGAGACGATGGCGCCGATCTTGATGGTGTCGGCCGCACTCACCACTTCCCCCCGAACCCGAGGGGGTCGTACCGACCCGAGCACCCGATAAGGGTGACCGCGAGCGCAGCCGCCAAGGCCGCCTCCAACACCGCCAAACACATCTTCAAGTACGTCCACGCATGTCCTTACCTCCTGTATCCCCGCGCGCTCCTGCCTATTCAGATACGCGCAATCTCCTCCTGAGTCACGAGACGCACGGGCTTCCCATCGAGCAGGGAGACCGCACGCTCGATATCAGCAACATTGATGACGACGTAGGTCGAGATCAGCGAGTACACGTACTCGATGTTGACGCCTGCGCCGGACACCACCTTGAGCACGCCGGCCAGCCCGCCGGGATGGTCCGGTAGGTCGAGACAGATGACGGCGTTCTCCTTGACCGTGAAACCCGCAGCCGAGAGAACCTCGTGGCCCTTGTCGGGGTCGTCGACGATCGAGCCGCACGATGCCGTAGTCGGCGGTGTCAGAGACCGAGAACCCGCGGATGTTGACGCCGGCATCGCCGAGAACGTCGGTCACCTCGCTCACCCGGCCGGCCTTGTTCTCGATGAAGACGCTGAGCTGCTTCACGTTCACAGTGCGCACTCCCCTCGTTGACACGCCTCTCGGCCGAGCTCGAAACGCGCGCAGGTTGTCCTCCACGGTCTTGGGAGGCACGCGCTTGGCGATGATCTCGCGCCACAGGTCTTCGCCGAAATGCCAAGCCCGACGGACAAGGCTCCCATCAGCACCACGTTCGCCGACTTCGGGCTGCCGGCCTCACAGGCCAGCTCGTCGGCATCGATGAAGATCGCGCCCTCGTCCTCCAGAATCGCCTGCAGACCGTGCGGAGGCGGCATCTCGCCGGTGAGCACAGGCAGCGGCCGGATGGATGACGGATTGACCAGCAGCCGACCCTCGGGCTTCACGTAGTGAACCAGCCGCATCGCCTCGATGATCTCGAACGCCACGAGATGGTCGACCATGCCCGGGATCCGTGACCGGCGAGAAGACCCGCTCGCCGAACTGCACGATCGTGTCGACGCTGCCGCCGCGCTGCGACATGCCGTGGACCTCGGAGAGCTTCACGTCGAGCCCGGAGGCCGCCGCGACCTTGGCGAGCAGGTCGGCCGCCAGGATCGTGCCCTGACCGCCGACACCGCACAGCATCACCGTGGTGACCGAGTCGCTCGCTCATCGGACATCGGCCCCCTTGAAGTCGCATGCGGGACCGGTGTGCTGGATCGCGTAGTACTTGCAGACCTGCACGCACTGCCCGCAACCCGACGCAGACGGAGACGTCGATGTATGCGCGCGACGTGTGCTCGTCCTTGCCGATCGCAGGGCATCCGAGCTTGATGCAGACACCGCACTTCGTGCACGCTTCCTCGATCGACCGCGTACGGGTCGTCCTTCTCCGTGATGAGCAGCGCGCACGGCGCCTTGTAGATGATGACGGAGAGCTCGTCGACGGCGGTCTCCTCGTCGAGCGCTTCGTACACGTCGCCGCGAAGTCCTGCGGGTCGACGACGCGCACCCGTTCGACCCCCAGCGCTCGCACCAGCCCTTCGAGGTCGACCTCGTGGCTCGGACGCTCCTGAAGCGTGATGCCGTTCATCGGATTGCCCTGATGCCCGGTCATCGCCGTGATTCGGTTGTCCAGTATCAGTACCGTTCCCCCGCCGCCGTTGTAGACGGTGTTCATCAGCCCGGTGATGCCTGAATGCGCGAACGTCGAGTCGCCGATGACAGCGACGACCGGGCGCTTCGTCGAACCCGCCGATCAGCTCCGCACCGTGTGCCATGCCGATGGACGCTCCCATGTCGACACAGGTGTCCATTGCCGCCAGCGGCTTGAGAGCGCCGAGCGTGTAGCAGCCGATGTCGCCGGTCACGACCGCACGCTTCTTGCGCAGCGTGTGGAAGACCGGGCGATGCGGGCAGCCCGGGCACATCAGCGGCGGCCGGGGCGGCAGTGAGTCCTCCTGCTCGCGCATGACAGGCTCAGGCAGACCGAACGCGGTGCGAATCGCACCCGGGGTCAGCTCACCCGCCGCAGCGATCGGGAGCGGGGTGATCGCGATGCCGAACTGCCGCAGCGAGCGGGCGAGGTAGTCGTCGGCCTCCTCGACCACGTAGAGCGCGTCGACCTTCTCGGCGAAGTCTCGCAGCAGCTGCGGCGGCAGCGGGAAGCCCATGCCGATCTTGAGGGTCGAAGCATCGGGCATCGCCTCGCGAACGTGCTGGTAGCACACGCCCGAGCAGACGATTCCGATCGCCGTGTCGCGGTACTCCGCGACGTTGAGCGGTGTTTGCTCGGCGAATGCGGTGAGCTCGTCGATGCGGCGGTCCAGATCGACGCGTCGGCGCTTGGCCATCGCGGGCATCATGACCCACTTGGCGGGGTCGGTCGCGTAGCTGTCCGGCTCGGGCCGCTCGATGCGCTCGCCCGGCTCGACCAGGGACTTCGTGTGGCTGACGCGTACGGTGGAGCGAACGAGCACGGGGATGTCGAAGCGCTCGGAGAGTTCGAACGCCTCGCGAGTGAAGGCGAGCGCCTCGGCGGAATCCGATGGCTCGAGGACCGGGACGCGCGCGAATGCGGCGTAGTTGCGGGAGTCCTGCTCGTTTTGCGACGAATGCATGCCGGGGTCGTCAGCGACGAGAATCACCAGGCCGCCACGAACGCCCGTGTACGCCAGCGTGAAGAGCGGGTCTGCGGCCACGTTGAGGCCGACGTGCTTCATGGTGACGAGCGATGCGCGCACCGGCGAGTGAGACTCCTGCGGCGACCTCGAGTGCCACCTTCTCGTTGGGCGCCCACTCGGCGTAGACACCGGGGAACGAGCGGAACCGCTGGAGGGTCTCCGTCGACGGGGTGCCGGGATAGCCCACGCCGACCGCGGCACCTGCTTCCCAGGCACCCTGCGCGACTGCTTCGTTTCCCGACAGCAACAATCGACTCACGCGGGCTGATCTCCCCTGCTTCGCTCCCAGAAGGTAGGCGCATGATACCACACGTGAGCGGCGGCGATGCGGCCCGAGGCGGCCGCCATCGAGGGACCTCCCCGACCGCCGATCCTACGGCCGAGAGGCGCCCACGTAGTCGCCACGCGAGTTGATTCGCGCGATGAGTGATGCACGCGAGACCCGAGCACCGGTGTATGGCGCGTGGATCATCGTTCCGTTTCCGACGTACATGCCGACGTGGTGGATCTGACTCGCGTCTCCGCCGTAGCCGAAGAAGACGAGATCTCCGGGCTTCAGAAGGTCGAGACGATCCGGCGGGATGTAGTCGCCGTGCGTGGAACTGAACGCGGCTCGTCCTGGGAAGGTCGATGCCGACCTGCCGGTAGCAGTACTGGACGAGGCCCGAGCAGTCGAAGCCCGAAGGCGTGACGCCTCCCCAGACGTAGGGCACCCCGAGGTAGTTCTCGGCGATGCGGACGACCTCAGGGTGCGGGTCGCCGAGCTGCCCCGTGAACGCCCGCCCCTCGCTGTTGCGCCTGGCGATCTCCTTCGCTCGCGCCTCGGCCTCGGCCTTGAGTTTGGCCGCGATGGCAGCCTGCCGCTTGCGCTCCTGCTCGATGAGCTGCTTGAGGTCCGCCTTCAGGCTGGCTGCGTAACGCTCCTGCTCCTCGAGCGCTCGCTGGACCTGCTCGGCCTTGTCACGCGCCTGAGAGCGCCGCGCAACCTGCTCGTCCTGTCGCGTCTCCAGCGTCCGTTTGGACGCCTCTACCCGCGCCTTGGCATCCTTGACCGACGCGACGATCGCTGGCGTCGCTGACGCCGATACGGCGCATGAGGTCCAGACGGCTGACGAAGTCACCGAAGTCGTTCGCACCGACCAGCACGGACAGGACGCTCACCCCACCGTGACGGTAGATCGAGGACGCTCGGCGGTTCGAGCAGTGACTGCGACGCTGCGAGATCTGCGGTGGCGTTCTCGAGATCGACCTCGGTCGCCGAGATCTGCTGGCGCGTCTTGCTGACCGCCGCTTCGATCTCTGCGAGTTCCTCGCCGCGCAGCTTCAAGCGTGTCACCGAGGTCCTGAAGCTTGCGATCGGCCGCCTCCGCCTGCTTGCGCTTCTTCTCGATCGCGGCATTGCTCGGAGCCGCCGATGCAGGAAGCGCCGAACCCAGCACGAGCGCGAGGGTAAGCGCCGCCACGAGGCAGTATGCGTTGGGTTGGCGTGCGAGGGTCCGCACTTGGGGACCTCCTGCTGCGACGACGGCTACGACTCGAGGTGCCGCCAAGGACCGGACGGCCGTACAACGCAATGATACCACCGGCCAGGGAGCGTCCGGCTACGGCTGGACAACAAAGACGTCCCGCCCACCCCGCGCGTGAACGCGGGACGAACGGGACGCCGGAGATGCTCAGGGCCGTGCCCGACTAGTCAAAGTGGATGAGCGAAACCACCTTCGAATCAGCCGCCAGCTTTGTGCGGCCGCCGAGGAAGTCCAGTTCGATCAGGAACGCGAAACCGGCGACGGTGGCGCCGACCGAGTGGACGAGCTCCGCCTTTGCGGCCGCCGTCCCGCCGGTCGCGAGCACGTCATCGACGATAAGGACGACGTCGTCGGCCCCGACCGCATCCGAGTGCACCTCGAGCGAGTCCGTCCCGTACTCGAGCTCATACGTGACGGAAGTCGTGTTCCACGGCAGCTTGCCGGGCTTTCGAGCAGGAACGAAGCCTGCCCCGAGCTGATAGGCAAGCGCTCCGCCGAAGATGAAGCCGCGTGCCTCAGCGCCCATGACCTTGGTGACGCCGGCATTCGCGAACTGAACGGCAAGTTGGTCGATGGCTTCGCGAAAGCCCTCGGGGCTGGCAAGAAGCGGGGTGATGTCCTTGAACACGATGCCCTCTTTGGGCCAGTCCGGAATGTCTCGAATATAGGTGGCGAGATCCACGGTTCCTCCTCGGTGCGTTGAATGACTGTGACAGGGTAACCCGAAACCGACGTGCTCGGAACCTACAGCTGGCAAGCCGCCTCGACGAGCGTGGTGACCTGTGACGGTGAGCCGAGAACCACGAGCCGCTCACCGGCCTCCAGCACGGTGCTGGCGGCTGGGTTCGCATCGACCCGCCCATCCGCATGAAGGACGGCGACAACCTGCGCTCCCGTGCGCTCTCGGATTCGCGAATCGGCCAGCGACACGCCGACGAACGGAGAGCGGTCCGACAGTTCGACCTCCTGCAAGCGGAACTCAACGTCCTCACCACGCGTGACGATGTCGAGGTAGTCCGAGACGGTCGGGTTCAGCACCATCGACGCCATGCGGCGCCCGCCGATGACGTTTGGCGTGATGGTCCGATTCGCGCCGGCCTTGATCAGCTTGGACTCGGTGGGCTCATGCGATGAGCGCGCGACGATGAAGATGTCGGGATTGAGCGACCGGGCCGTCACTGTCACGAACAGGTTCTCTGCGTCCGCAGGAGAGTGCCGTGACGATGGCTCCTGCGTGCGCGATGCCGGCAGTCCTCGAGCGTCTCCTCCTCCGTCGCGTCGCCCAGCACGAACGACCAGCCCTCGTTCACGTGCGGTTTCCGCAGCGTCGGGATCCGCGTCGACGACGACGAAGTCCGCGCCCTCCTCGGCGAGCGACCTTCGCTACGACTGCGCCGACGCGTCCTGCACCAGCGACGATCGTGTGGCCGCTGAGTTCGGCGATGCGCTTCTCCATGCGACGTCCCTCCAAGAAACCCAGGATATGGCCCTCGAGCAGGAACTCGAGAAACTGAGCGAGCGCGAAACCCAACGCCGCGACGCCCGCAAGGATCATGAACATCGTGAAGGCCTCGCCCGCGCGCGACATGCGGATGTACCTCTTGGAAGCCAACGGTGCCTACCGTGATCACCGTCATGTAGAGCGAGTCGAGAAAGCCCCATCCCTCGATGAGCATGTAGCCGGCGACCCCGACCACAAGCACGCCGACGAGTATCCCGAGCGGCAGGACCACGCGCCTGCTCATTGCAGGACCGACTCGTCACGCAGCGCCACGATCGCAGCGGAGGTTGCGGTAGCGGCCGTCGAGGTCAAGTCCGTAGCCGACGAGGAATCTGTCGGGCATCTCGAAGCCGCAGTACGCGATAGGCACCGGCGCGATACGACGCGCCGGCTTGTCGAGCAGTCGAGCAGATCTCGACCCGCTTGGCCCCGCGGGCCTTGAGCAGCGAGTAGACGTAGTTCACCGTCAGGCCGGTGTCGACGACATCCTCAACCAGAATGACGCTCGCGCCTGCGACGTCATCCGAGAGGTCCTTCGTGACTCGAACGGCCCCGCCGACGCCCGGGGTGTAGGGTGAGACCGCCATGAAGTCGATGGTGACGGGCAGCTCGATTGCTCGGCACAGATCAGCGAGGAAGAAGAGCCCGCCCTTGAGCACAGTGACCAGCCGGAGGTCTTCGCCAGCGAAGTCACGCGTGATGCGGGCGCCCAGCTCGCGCACGCGCTTCTGGATCGCCGCATCGTCCAGCAACACGGACTGGAGCTCCGTGGGCATGCGCGCGCTCACCTAGGCCGACCCATCGACGGTCGTCGTCATCTCGCAACGACGCCTCCGCCATCGGCATGGGCAACAGCGTCTGATGCCACGCCGAAACGCGCGAGAAGCCTGCGGAAATCCTTCTGGTAGAAGATCTTGATGTTCACGTCGGGATAGAGCTCCCTCAGGCGCCGACCTTGCGGTTCTTCTTGGTCACGAGCTTCTGCGACATCGTGGTGAGCTCGATGTAGAGGTCGAAGTCCGGCAGGTAGAAGTCGGGCGAGAACGAGGCGATCACGTTGCCCTTCCCGTCCCACTCGATCGGAAACGTGGTGGGCTCGTACTCCCAACGGATGCGGTAGAAGTCGAGAATCTCGGCAGCCACTCGCTCGCTGGCGTGTGCGAAGGCGATCTGGTCGAGCGGCGGGTGAGTCGTGGTCGCATCGACCGTCGTGTCCTCGGGGCTGTCTGCTCCCGGCGCCATCCCTACCCGAGATCCTCGAAGACCCGTCCGAGCGCACGTCTGAGCAAACGGCCCTTCAGCTCGTCGGTGAGAGCGCCCAGCTCGATGAGCGTTTCGGAGAGCTTCTGCTTCGTGTCGGCAGTCCGATGGCGAAACGCCGGCATCAGAATCTGCGAGAACAGCGCCGCCTCACGATCCGCGAAGTTCTCGTACATCCGCAGGTGACGAGGCTCGACGCCGAACCGGCGCAACTCCCACGCAGCGTGCACGATCTGCACATCGGCCCTGGTGATCTCCTCGCCCGACTCTCCGCGGGCGATCGCGACGAGCCCGAACTCGCTGAGTTCGCGGATGAACGAAACCGGGATGCTCAGTTCGCTGGGCGAGTCCTCGAGCGCGAGCGGGCCCTCGTCTTCGGCGAACAGCGGAAGCGGCGCCGTCATGCCGACTGACCGCGCGCTGCAGTTCCGGTGGAATCCGACCGCGATCGAAGTCCGAGAGCTTCTCTCGAATGACCGCGAGTGGGAGGAAGTGCTCCTTCTGGAGCCGCAGAATCATCTCGACTCGCGCAACGTCGGCCTGCGAGAACTTGCGGTACCCGCCCTGCGTTCGCTCCGGCGCGACGAGCCCTTCTTCCTCGAGGAAGCGCACCTTGGAGATTGACAGGTCGGGATAGGCCCCCTGCAGGCGCTGTACGACCTCGCCGATGGTCAGGTAGTCACGTCCGGTCATGAGCGGCCGCCTTCCGGTACGCAGAAGAAGGCCATCTGGAAGGTTCCGATCTGCACGGCATCACCGTGGCTGAGTTCCGCGGTGTCGACGAGCACGCCGTTGACGTACGTTCCGTTGAGCGAGCCCGCATCGGTGACCTTCACCGTTGCGCCGATCAACTCGATGACCGCGTGCATGCGCGAGACGGTCATGTCGTTGAGGAAGATGTCGCTCTCCGGATCGCGCCCGATGGTCAGCCGCGGTCGGTCGACGAAGAAGCGCTCTCCCGGTTGGGGCCCTTTTCGAACGACGAGGACGGGACCCTCCGCCGGTTCGGCGGTAGCCGCCGTGCGGCGTCTCTTCTGCACTCCCGACAGGCTCGAACGACGCCGTGGCTCCCGCAAGCGGGCGACCGCACGACGGACATTCGATCGCGTCAGCATCGACTGTCGCGCCACAGGCTGGGCATTGAGCCATGAACGTCCTCCCTCGCTGTCCGGAGCTAGTGGGAGAAGCCAATATCCGGCGCCTGGAAAGCCGAGTGAATCTCTTCCTCAAGCGCCTCGATGACCTCGGTGTTCTCAAGAACCTCGGCGCGCTTCGCGTCCGAGAGACGATTGCGCACGTACGGGTCGTCCATGACCTCCATGAGCCGACGACCGTTGTGCACCTCGCGAATCACGTACTCAACAACCCGATCTTCGACCGGGTCGGACGTGATGTCTGCGAAGAACTGCTTCATGCGCTCGTTGATACTGCTGGCCACGCGTCCTCCTTTGTCGGCAACGGGTCGGCTAACCGACCCGGGCGCTGCGCTTGTGGGACTATTCTTCGACGCCGGGCTCGATCGTCGAGGTCGAAGTCCCCGTCCGAGTCCGTGACGTCGAATCGTGAGACGCCCCGCAGGTCGTTGGCGAGAATGTCGATCAGGCGATCGACGTCGCGGCCGCTGATGATGTCCTCGCCCGCCTCACGACCGGCCTTGAGCCTGCGAACGAGTTCTGAGCGCAGAATGTCGATCTTGCCGTGCAAGCACACGGCGTCGATACGAAACCCGCTGCTCCTCGGCGTACAGTTCGTCGAGTAGTCTCGCGCAGCTCCTCGTTTGACCTGTTCTCGAGGTCGAGCAGCGCATCTGTTGTGTCGTCGTTCACGCTCATCGCCGTCCTTCTCCCCACGAGTAGTGGTTTCAACGGATTGTACCGTAATAGCTGCGCTTTCGTGCGCCTCGACGTGAACTCTACCTTGAGGTTCTGACACGGCCTCTACGGGGGACGCCGACCGGGTCGGTCTCGCCGAGGAGCCCGCGTGCGGCCTCTTCCTCGTGCGGCGTGAGCCCAGATGGTTCGAGCGCCACTCCCAGACCGCGCTGCGATTCCCCTCGACAACTGCGGAGGCGAGGTCGCCGTGCGACGGGCGAACTACCGAGCACGTCGGAGATCGTCACGGTCTCATCGGCGAGCCGCTGTGCATCGCCCGGCTACCAGACCGAAGACGCGCGCTTCTCGATCGACGTCGCGCGACACGATGAACGAGCCGTGCTGCAGGACGGTCGAGCCGTGCCACACCTGCGCGGACCCCGAGAGCTTGAGCGCCCCGAGCGAGAGGTCTGCGGCGGTCGCGTGCAGGTAGCACGCCGCCGACGAGCCGTCGCCGCGGGGACGCGCTGTCAGGGCCGCCTCGACGCCGAGCTCGCGGTACGCCTCGACCAGGCCGCCGCACAGCATCGCGGTACGACGCCGAGGTGCCGCGCGGGACGCCGTCGTCGAGCCCCGCGACGATCGAGTAGGTGAGCTCGTCGTCGTGCAGCACGCCGCGGCCGCCGGTGAAGCGGCGGACCACGTCGATGCCCTCCTCGGCGCAGGCAGTCGCGATCGACCCCGTCGACATCCTGGAAGCGGCCCGAGCGTCACCGTCGGGCGCACCCACGTGTAGAGCCGGAGCGTCGGCGGTGCCTCGCCGGCCTCGCGGGCAAGCTGAACGGCCCGGTCGAGTGCCATGTTCCAGGCGCCCTCGGCCGGGCCGTCATCGATCAGCAGTCGCCAGGTGGCGGTCACGTCGTAGGAGTCACTCCCCAGCAGGCTTCCAGCGCAGGTCGGGATTGCGCGCGGCGCCGGCCTCGTCGAGCCGGCGAACCGGCGTGGTGTACGGAGCGCCCTTCACCATGTCGGGGTCGGCTGCGGCCTCCTCGGCGATCGTCAGCATGACGTCGGCGAACGCGTCGAGCGCGGCGAGCGGCTCGGTCTCGGTCGGCTCGATCATCATCGCTTCCTCGACGAGCAGCGGGAAGTAGATCGTCGGCGGATGGAAGCCGTAGTCGAGCAGGCGCTTGGCCATGTCGAGCGTGCGCACGCCGTTGGCGCGCTTCTGCTTGCCGCCGCTCATCACGAACTCGTGCATGCAGGTGCGGCCGTACGGCACGTCGAACGCGCCCTCGAGCCGCACCTTCAGGTAGTTCGCCGAGAGGACCGCCTGCTCGGCGACCTCGCGTCAGCCCTTCCGCCGCCGAGAGCGCGGATGTAGGCGTAGGCGCGCACCAGCACGCCGAAGTTGCCGTAGAACGAGCGGACGCGCCCGATGGTGTGCTCCGGCCAACCGAGGCCGAACGAACCGTCCTCGAACTCGACGGGGAGCGGGCCGGGCAGGAACGGCGCGAGCTCCTCGGTGACGCACACCGGGCCGGACCCGGGACCGCCGCCGCCGTGAGGCGTCGAGAACGTCTTGTGCAGGTTGATGTGCATGGCGTCGAAGCCCATGTCGCCCGGGCGGGCCTTGCCGAGAATCGCGTTGAGGTTCGCGCCGTCGCAGTACGCGTACGCACCGACCGCGTGCACGGCCGCGGTGATCTCGGCGATGTTCTCGTCGAACAGCCCGACGGTGTTGGGGTTCGTGAGCATGAACGCCGCGACGTCCTCGTCGAGTGCCGCCTTGAGCGCCTCGAGGTCGACCTGACCCTTCTCGTCCGAGAGGATCGTGACGGTCTCGTAGCCGCACATCGCCACCGACGCGGGATTCGTCCCGTGCGCGGTGTCGGGAATGATGACCTTCTTGCGCGCGTCGCCGCGCGCGACGTGCGCCGCACGGATGACCATGAGCGCAGCGAGCTCGCCGTGCGCGCCGGCGGCGGGCTGCAAGCGTCACGCCCGGCAGTCCGCTGATCTCGGCAAGTGCGTCCGACAGCCCGACCATGAGCTCGAGTGCGCCTTGCACGGTCTCCTCGGGCTGGTACGGGTGGATGCCCGCGAAGCCGGGAAGCCGACACGCGACCTCGTTGATGCGCGGGTTGTACTTCATCGTGCAGCTGCCGAGCGGATACATGCCCGGAGTCGACGCCGAAGTTCATCGAGGCGAGGTGCGTGTAGTGACGCATGATCTCGAGTTCGGTGACGTTGGGCAGCGCCGGTGCCACAGCACGCACACGACCGCCGAGCAGGTCGTCGACTGCGGCTCAGCGGCACGTCGAGCGGCGGCGCCTCCACGCACCGAGACTCCGGTGCGCCGAGCTTCGAAGATGAGCGAGCGCGGGCCTCGGATCGGGGCGGCGCCGGGCGTGTTCGCAAGCTTCTCGGTCACAGGGACGCCACCTCCTCCACGAACGCGTCCATCTCTTCTTTCGTGCGCTTCTCAGTCACCGCGAAGACGACGAGGTTCTCAGCGCCCTCGACGCCGGTCGGCCACTCGGCCTCGACGTCCTCGACGCTCACGCCGGCGAGGAAGCCGGCGTCGAGCAGCTCCTCGTGCATCTGGGCGACGTCGCCCTCGTAGGCAAGCGTGAACTCGTAGCCGAAGTGCGCGTCCCACGGAGCGGTGAACTTGCCGGTCGCCAGCAGCGCGCTCGCGCAGGTAGTGCGCCTTCGCGACGCACGAGCGAGCGATGCCCGCCAGTCCCTGCTGCCCGACCGCCGAGAGGTACACGCACGCGGTGAGCGCGTTGAGCGCGTGGTTGCTGCAGATGTTGCTCGTCGCCTTCTCGCGACGGATGTGCTGCTCGCGCGTCGAGAGCGTGAGCACGAACGCCATCGCCCCGTCGACGTCGACGGTCCTGCCGACCACGCGGCCGGGCATCTGGCGCACGTACTTCTCGGCGCAGGCGAAGAAGCCGAGACCGGGGCCTCCGTAGCTCACGGCGTTGCCGAGAGGCTGGCCCTCGCCCACCACGATGTCGGCGCCGTAGGCGCTCGGCGGCTCGACGATGCCGAGCAGGATCGGGTTGACCGCGACGACGAACAGCGCGCCCGCGTCGTGCGCAAGCTTGCCAAGCGCCTCGAGGTCCTCGAAGTTGCCGAAGAAGTTGGGCGACTGCACCAGGACCGCGCCGACATCGCCGGCGGAGAGACGCGACTCGACATCGGCGAGGCTGACAACCCCGTCTGCGACGCGCGGGAAGTCCGCCAGCTCGAGCGTGCCGGCATCGGCGTAGGTCGACAGGCGTGTTCTGCCACTCCGGGTGCACGGTCGACGCGCACAGGACGGTATGGCGCTTCGTGACTCGCGCCGCCATGAGCGCCGCCTCGACGAACGCCGTCGCTCCGTCGTACATGGAGGCGTTCGAGACGTCCATGCCGGTGAGCGCGCAGATCATCGACTGGTACTCGTAGATGGCCTGCAGCGTGCCCTGCGACACCTCGGGCTGGTAGGGCGTGTACGCCGTGAAGAACTCCGGCTTGCTGACCACGTGAGTCCACGACGCTCGGGATGTAGTGGTCGTAGCAGCCGGCCCCCAGGAAGCTCACCAGGTCGCTCGCGCCCTCGTTCGCACCTGCGAGCGAGCGCATGAGCGAATCGAGCTCGATCTCCGAGAGCCCTTCCGGCAGGTCGAGGGCGCCCGTCGAAGCGAACGGACTCCGGCATGACAGAGAACAGCTCATCGATTGTGGAAACGCCGACAGCGCGAAGCATGGCTTCGCGCTGCTCGCACGTAACAGGTATGTAGCGCATGCAGGCTAGCCCTCGGTGATGAAGGCGTCGTAGTCCTCGGCGGAGAGAAGCGCGTCGAGCTCGCCTGCGTCGTCCAGGCGGATCTTGATCATCCAGCCGTCACCGTGAGGGTCGGAGTTGACGGTCTCGGGAGTGTCGCCGAGCGACGAGTTGACCTCGACGATCTCGCCAGACACGGGAGCGAAGAGCTCGGAGACCGACTTGACCGACTCGATCTCGCCGAACGAGTCGCCGGACTTCAGCGCGTCGCCCTCGCTGGGCATGTCGACGTAGACGACCTCGCCGAGCTGGTCCTGCGCGAAGTCCGAGATACCGATGGTGGCGACGTCACCGTCGACGACCACCCACTCGTGCTCCTTGGAATACACGCGATCGCTGGGGTGTGCCATGTGCAGCGCGCTCCTTTCGAAGACAAGCCGGATGCGACGGCGCCTAGTGCGCCGACAGCGAAGTTGACGACACGAACGGCGGCTTCACCACGACTGCCGAGACGGTCTTCTTGCGGATCTCGACCTCGAACGGCGTGCCCGGCGCAGAAAGCGCGGCGGGTACGTAGGCGGTCGCGATGCCCGTCTCGAGCGTCGGAGAGAAGGTGCCGCTCGCTACCTTACCCACCACTTCGCCCTCGTGCAACACGCTCATACCCGGACGCGGGATCGCGCCCTCGACCGTAAGCCCGACGAGCTTGTTCTCAGGGCCGGTCTCGCGCACCTTGGCGACCTGCTCGGCGCCGATGTAGCCGGTCTTCGCCTTCGGGCACGACCCAGCCCAGGCCGGCCGAGATGGGATCGATCGTGCGATCCATGTCGTTGCCGTAGAGCGGGTAGCCCATCTCGAGGCGCAGCGTGTCCCGCGCGCCCAGCCCAGCGGGGCTGACCTCGGGAAACGAGAGGATCGCGCGCCACAACCGCGGCCGCGTCCGATGCTGCGCAAACGATCTCGACGCCGTCTTCGCCGGTGTAGCCGGTGCGCGCGACCAGCACAGGCACCGTGTCGAGCGACGCCTCGCCGATGGTGAAGCGCGCGGGCGCCTCCCAGCCCTCGCCCGCCAGCTCGGTGACGATGCGAACCGCCTCGGGTCCCTGCAGCGCGATGAGCGCCGTGCGCTCCGACTCGTCGACGATCTCGAGATCGGCGGGTGCGTGAGCGGTGATCCACGCGAAGTCCGTCTCGGCGTTGGAGGCGTTGGCGATGATGAGGTACTCGATGTCGCCGGTGTGGTAGACGATGAGGTCGTCGATGATGTGGCCGTCGTCGTCGAGCATCAGCGTGTACTGCGCCTGGCCCAGCTCGGCGATCTTGTGCAGGTCGTTGGTGAGCAGGCCCTGCAGGAAGTCGAAGGCTCCGAAACCGAAGACTCGGAACTCGGCCATGTGGCAGACGTCGAAAACGCCCGCCGACGACGCTAACGGCCTTGTGCTCATCGATGATGCCGGCGTACTGGACGGGCATCTCCCAGCCGGCGAACGGCACCATACGCGCACCGAGGGCCACGTGCTCTTCGTACAGGGGTGTGCGCTTGAGCGCGTCGGACATGTCGGGTCTCCACCTCTCGCTCGCGGTCAGTCAGTCGTCAACGAGTGCGCCCTCAGTACGATAGCGCACCAGCGGCACCGATGGAGCGGCTCCAACGGCTGCATGCACCGGCAACTGACACGCCGCATGTCAGCCCGTGCCGGAGCTCCGAACAGAGACCGCCACACACGGACCATCCCGATGTAGACGCGCTGAAACGGGTTTGGCCTGCGAACCTCTCGGGTGGCGACGAGCGGCATTCCGGCGATGAGCTTGCCGTCCTGCGTGAACGTCACGGATCCGACCCGGTCCCCCACCTGCGATGGGTGCCTTGACCGTCGCGATCGTCACCGTCCGGCGTATCGTCCCGTTCAGATCCAGCACCGTCGCCGATCGCGTCCTGGAGATGGCGGCCGGTACGGACACGTCGAGATAGTCGCTGACCGGTGCCTGCCCCACGATGGTGCCCGAGGACGCGAGGCTTTGCGGACGATAGTGCGCGAAGCCCCAGTCGAGCAGCTCCTTGGCGTCCCTGAACCGCTGGGGGTCCGACGCCGTGCCCAGCACGACCGCATACAGCGGCACTCCGCCGCGCTGTGCCGCCGAGACGACCGAGTAGCCCGCCGAATCGGTGTTGCCGGTCTTGACGCCCACCGCACCCCGATAGTTGCCGAGAAGCAGGTCGGTGCTCACGAGCTTGTGACGACGGCCGCCCTTCTTGCCGACCGTGACCTTCTTCATGCGCCACGATGCGCCGAAACTCCGGATTGGACATCGCGTAGCGAGCCAGACGTGGACAGATCGGCGGCGGTCGAGTACTGGCCGCGGGCATCGAGTCCGTGAGGGTTCGCGAAGTGTGTGCCCTTCAAACCGAGCTCGCGGGCCTTCTGGTTCATCATCTCGACGAACTGCTCCTCGGTGCCTCCCACGTGCATCGCGATGGCCGTCGCGGCGTCGTTGCCCGACTTCACCAGCATCGCCGCGAGCATGTCGCGCATCGGACAGCCTCTCTCCGGCAACGAGATACGCGGTCGACTGCCCGACCGACGCGGCCTCCCGTGGAACCACGACCGATCTCATTCAGCTTCGAGTTCTCGAGCGCGACGATCGCGGTCATGATCTTGGTGATGCTTGCCATCGAGCGCCGTGCATCGGGATTGCGCGCCCAGAGGACCCGCCCGTCGCTGTCAGAGAGCAGGCCGGCCTTCATGGTCACCGAAGGGCAGCACCGAGGTCGAGATGTTGCGCTCGGCGGCGACTGCGACCGTCGACCTGGTCGCTGCTCCGGCCCGCGGACCGAGCGGCACGCCGGCATGCAGCAGCGAGCACGCGACAAGCACGGCGAGCAGTACCAGTCGTAAACTGTCGAGGAGTTCTGGTCGATACACGCGAGAGCGGATGCATACCTATCCTGCGAGTGAGCGGACGACGGGTGCAGCGCACCGAGGCGGGGAATCCGCGCCCGAGACGGGGCATCGGCAGTTGCGAGTGTACTACGGCGACCGCGGACGCATGGCGGCGTCCGAATACCAGCCGATACAGGGAGAACGCAATGGAGTATGGGCGATTCGAACGCCTCGTCATCGGCAGCACGGCCGTGCTCGTCTGACTCAGCGCTTGCCGCATCGATCGCCGGTGGTGGTGTGGACGCGGCCGAGATCGTCGGCCAACTCGCCATCTGGTCGTCATGGTCGCGGTCGCGGTGCACTGGGGCCGCAAAGCCGGGACCTTCGCAGCGCTGGCGGCATGCCTGCTCTACCTCGCGCTGCGACTGCCGCTGCTCGCCGGCCGGGCTCACGCCGGAGGCTCTGCTTCTCATCGTGTCCCGCTTCGCCGGGCTACTGCCTCGTCGGCATCGTGGGCGGCGAGATCTTCGCCCGCGTGAAGTACCTGTTCGCGGGCTCCAAGGACTCGGACGTGATCGACGACTGGAGCCGCGTCTACAACCAGCGCTACGCGGCGCGCGCCCTCGAGCAGGCCGTCGCACGCCACAAGCGCTACCAGGAGCCCTTCTCGGCGATTCTGGTCCGCTGGAGCCGGTCCTGACGGGTACGCAGCGGCCCGCAGAAGCTCAGGGGGCTCGTGCGCTCCGTTGCAAGCTTCCTGCGCGACGACGTGCGCATGGTCGACGACGTGGCCCGCCTCGACGACGGCCGCTTCGTCGTCCTGCTCCCACACACGCCCGGTGCAACGCGCGCCCATCGTCGCCGAGCGGCTCACCGAAGGCGTCTGCCAGGACGCTCGGCGTCAAGGAGGACTGCGTGTCGACCACGTGCCTGGGCACCGAGAACGACACCGCGGCGCTCGAGGAGCTCGCGGCCGGCCTCGCCGATGCCGCAGGACGACTCCGGCGCTCTAGCCGGCGTCCGGCGAGTAGAGGTCGGACTCGGCCAAGCACGCGGAATCCCGCAGCCCGCAGGACCTCCTCGGCGTTGTCGGCGTCGATCTTGAAGACGTCGACCGCGCACTCGCCCTGCGGCTCCACGAAGCAATAGGCGTACTCGATGTTGATGCCGGCGTCGCCGAGCGCCTCGAGCACGTCGGCAAGCCCGCCCGGTCGGTCCGGGACCTCGACGGCCACGACCGGCGTCAGCGTCGCGCTGAAGCCCATCTCGTCGAGAATCTCCTTCGCCCGGTGCGGCGAGTCGGTGATGATGCGCACGACCCCGAACTGCTCGGTGTCGGCCACCATGAGGGCATGCATGTTGATGTCGGCGTCGCCGAGCGCGCGCGTGAGCTGGCCGAGGCGACCGGTGCTGTTCTCGAGGAACACGGATAGCTGCTGGATCATCGGTTACGCACCCCCCTGATCGTTGCGAAGATCGACGACTCGCTTGGCCTTGCCCTCGCTGCGCGCGATCGACTTCGGCTCGACGAGCTTGACGTTGATGGACACGGCGAGCGCGGACTCGATCTCGCTCTTCACCCGGCGCTGCAGCCGCTCGAGCTCGCGCACCTCGTCGAAGGCGAAGTCAGCCGCGACCTCGACCTGCACCTCGACGTTGTCGAGCGCGCCCTTCTTCGTGAGCACGACCTGGTAGTGCGGCGCCACGCCGGCGAACGCCCGCGAGCACCTGCTCGATCTGGCTCGGGAAGACGTTGACGCCGCGGATGATGAGCATGTCGTCGGTGCGACCCGTGATGCGCTCCATGCGCCGGAACGTCCGGCCGCAGGCGCACGCGCCCGGGATGATGCGCGAGATGTCGCGCGTCCGGTAGCGGATGACCGGGATGCCCTCCTTGGTGAGCGTGGTGAACACCACCTCGCCGTACTCGCCGTCCAGCACCGGCTCGAGCGTCTCGGGATCGAGGATCTCGATGAGGAAGTGGTCCTCGAAGACGTGCAGCCCGTTCTGGTGCACGCACTCGGCGGCCACACCGGGGCCCATCACCTCGGAGAGCCCGTAGATGTCGATCGCCGTGATGCCGAGCAGGTCCTCGATCTGGCGGCGCATGTTCTCGCTCCACGGCTCAGCGCCGAACACGCCGATTCGCAGCGGCAGGCTCTTGGGGTCGATGCCCATCTCGAGCGCGGTCTCGCCGATGAGGATGGCGTAGCTGGGCGTGCAAGCGAGCACCGTGACGCCGAAGTCCTTGAGGATCTGCACCTGGCGCTTCGTGTTGCCGCCCGAGACCGGGACGGTCAGCGCGCCGAGACGCTCGGAGCCGTAGTGCGCCCCGAGCCCGCCCGTGAACAGACCGTAGCCGTAGGTCACCTGGATGACGTCGTCGGCCGATGCCCCCGCCGACGCGAACGTGCGCGCCATGAGGTCCGACCAGCGGTCGATGTCGCCCTTGGTGTAGCCGACCACCGTGATCTGCCCCGTCGTACCCGAGGACGAGTGAACGCGGACGATGTCGCGCAACGGAGCGGCGAACATGCCGTACGGGTAGGCCGAGCGCATGTCGTCCTTGACCGTGAACGGCACGCGGCGCAGGTCATCGAGCGTGACGATGCTCTCGGGGTCGAACCCGGCGGCATCGAACTTGTCGCGGTAGAGCGCCGACGTTGTGATAGACGGTCTTGAGAAGCTTCTGCAACCGCTCGAGTTGCAGCTCCTCGAGTTGCTCGCGCGGCATGGATTCGAGTTCCGGCTGGTACACGCTGCCCCCTCCCCGTTCCCCACGGCGCCCGTCGCAGAAGCGTCGCTAGTTCTTCTTCGTCCCGGCCTTGTCGGTCGTGTCTTTCGACGATGTCGGTTTCGTACCCACTCTGACGATTTCGACCTTCGGACGATAGACCGACTTGAACGTGTCGATGCGGATGACCTTGCCGCCCTTCTTGACCGTTCTGGTGACGGTGCACGTCTTGCCCTCCACGCCGGCATCGTCGATCACTTTGACGCCCTTGTCGAGCTTGGGGTCCTTCGTCTTCTCGGTCGGGAACGGGCGCTTGTTGGAAAACGCGCTCGTCTTCGAGGTGACCTTGTAGCCGGGATCGGTGCCGTACAGCGAGATGGTGATCGAGCTGCTCGTGTAGGAGACCGAGATGAGCAGCCAGTGAATCGGTGGCGTTCTTGAACTTCAGGTCAGGCCCGCCCCACGACACGGTCGCGTCGCGGCCCGTCGGGTAGTGCGAGATGTAGAACGAGTGGTTGTGTCGCTCGACCACGGGCAGCCCCGAGACGAACACCGAGTTGAACAGCGTCGTGCCCACCTGGCAGATGCCGCCGCCAAGCTGCGGCACCAGCTTGCCGTCGACGATTGCCGGGGCCTCCTCGTAGCCCTTCGCGGCCGTACGCTCGCCAATGGCGCCGTTAAACGAGAACGTGCCGCCGGGCTTGACGAGCTTGCCGTCGAGCGCGTCGCCAAGCATGTGGATGTTGTTCACGCGCGGACGGTTGCCCGACGCAGTAGGTGGTCGTGTAGGTGGAAATGCGTTCGCGGATGTTCATCTCACGCGCCATCGCGGTGGTCAGCTTGGGCTGGGTCTTGCGCGTCCGGAGTTCGACAACGCGAGGCTGACCGGCGGGTGCCTTGAGGACCGCCGTCAGGTCTGCGGCAAGCGCCTCGATGTCGGGTCCGACGCCGGTCTTCGACGGGCACGATCGAAACAGTGCCGCTGCGGGTCCTGAATCGCGCGTCACGCGCCGGGTGACCTATCTTGCCGCCGAGCTTGGGGGCGACCGTCTTGGACGTCTCCTTCTGCGAAACGTACGGCTCCAGAATCCAGCCCGCCCCGCTCGACGTCTCGATCTTGCCGAAACACGATCATGTCGGCAAGGTCGTCCGGTGTGAGCTTCCAGCTCTTCTTGGAACCCCAGGTCACGGTGGCGGGTGCGGCGATCATCTTCTCCGCAGCGACCATCGCGGCCTGCGCGGCTGCATCGCTCACGTCGGCCTGCGCCACCACGACCGGTGCTTCGATCTCGCGATCGCTGCTCGTGAACGCGGTCAGGATGCTCGTGGTCAGCTGCTCGCGATTCACCGCCATACCCGACTCAGCGCTCGTCATTCTCGGCGTGGTGCCTTTGAACCTGACCTTCGCATCACGCGGAGGGACGTCGGTTCCGGCTGACACCTCGTTGAGGATCGCGGCGAGCTTCACCGGCTCGGCAGTGGCACGCGCGGGCAGCGCGGCAGCGCCGAACCATGCCCCGGCTCGCTGCCTCACACCGCCGAGGAGGCCGGCGCCGCGGCCAACACCCATTGCCTGCTGCGCCAGGGCGTCGTAGTCGAACGTGAGTCCGAGGTCCTCGGGCGCGACCGTCCAGGCCTGGCCTTCGTACCGCACGACGACGGGGGCCTTCGACTTCTCGGGAAGCTGCAGCTCGAGCGCCGCAGCGGCACGATCGGGGTTCATCCCGCCCACCTTGACGCCGCCGACGGTGACGCCCGGGTGAATCCTGCCGGCGCTCGCCGCCACGTCGACGGCAACGACCAGGACAAGCACCGCCGACGAGGGCGCCCAAGACCCACACCGGCCACTTGGGTGACGGTGTCGCAGCTCTTCTGGTCCGTCCGCGCCGCTCGCGTGACGAGGCGCGACTGTAGTTGTCGGGGTTGTACTCGCTCAATTGACTCGGTTTCTCCCGCTATCCGCGCGCGATGTGCACGGCGACTGGTCTCATGACAAAGCAATGGTCGTGCCGCCCGTTTCCGGCCGGACGCGTCCGGCCATGTTAGACCGAAGTCGCTCGTGGCCGCGTGAGCGTCATGCGGCCGTTACCCGGCCTTCCGCGGATACGTCCTAGGGAGCGGCGATGGTGTCCTCCACGAGCCTGGCCCACTGCTGGGCCCGCGCGCTCGCGATTTCGTCGGTCGCGCCCTCGGCCCACACCGTCACGCTCGGCTCGCTGGCATCGGGCAGCACAAGAGCCCATCCGTCCGAGTACCGCACCCGAACGCCCTCAGCCAGATCCGCGTCCATGCCGCGACGCGCGCTCGGTCACGGCCCTCATCACGGCACCCTTGCGGTCGACCGGACACTGCACGGTGAGCTCGGCCTTGTGGAACTCGGGCAGGCCCGCGACCACCTCGCCGAGCGTGAGC
The DNA here is from genome assembly GCA_963803785.1 of uncultured Coriobacteriia bacterium. Taxonomy (GTDB): domain Bacteria; phylum Actinomycetota; class Coriobacteriia; order Anaerosomatales; family JAAXUF01; genus CAWDNM01. The sequence goes on along the minus strand of CAWDNM010000004.1, from coordinate 39,402 downwards.
CCGGCTTTGCCAAGCATCCGAGCTATCATGCCCGTCGTGAGCACGCCGTCGTATGCCGGGAAGAAGTCGCCGAAGATGAACCCGCCACTCATCGAGCCGGCGAACACGGCGTCACCGTCGAGAACCGCTGCGGCCAAGGATCGGCGTGACCGGCCCGGTCGAACGACCTGGCGGCCGTAGCGCGCCGCGATCGTCGTCGACCACCTGCGACGCAGCCAGCGGGACGGCGATGGCGCCCTTCTCGGCCTCGCGCGTGCGGCACCACACCTCGATGACGGCGTGCATCGCCGTGTCCCCGTCCAGCAGGACGCCCTCGTGGGTGAGCAGGCGGACCCGCTCGGCGCCCCAGTCGAACATGATTCCCATGTCGGCGCCGAAGAGCTCGACCGCCCGGGCCAGCTCGACCATGCTCTCGCCGGTGGGCAACTCCGAAGGAGCCGAGGTGGCCTCGGAGTCGACGACGCCGTTGACCGCGATCAGGTTCAGGTTCCAGCCGTGAGCGACCTGGGGCAGGATGAACGACGCCGGGCCGCCGGCCATGTCGGCGACGACCTTGCGCCACTCGGTGCCGAGGTCGGCCTCGGCGATCGCCTCCTTGAGCGCCGCCGCGTAGTACTCGAGCGGGCGCGACGGGTAGAGGATCTCGCCGACCTCCTCGAAGAAGGCGCGCCGGAACTCCTCTCGGAAGTACAGGCGCTCGATCTTCTTCTGCTCCCAGGGCGCGATGTCGAGCCCGTTGCGGTCGAAGAACCTGATCTCGAGAGACTGCGCCTCGCGCATCGAGCCCGAGACGTGGATTCCGCCCACGCAGCGCGTCTTCTGCGTCGTGAAGCGGCTGACGGCCGGCGACGCGACCCTGAGATCTCGCACGTTGACCCCGGCGGCATTCAGGCCCGAGCACATCGCCCGCTTGATCATCCGCGCCGCACGGGTGGTATCGCGCGTCACGACGACGTGTCCGCCCAGCGGCAGCAGCGACCCGAACGCCTCGGCGGCCTTGAGCGCGAGTTCGGGCGTGATGTCCACACCCACGAGGCCCTGGATGCCGGCATCACCGAAGAGCGACCGCACGCCGGTCGACTCCCAGATGAGCGACGAGTTCACCGTCGCCGAAGGCTCGATCCGCTTGTACGGGAAGACCTGCACGCCGGTTCCGACGTGCGAATCGCGTGCCGATGACCGACTCGTCGCCGATAACCGCTCCCATGTCGACGGCGGCGCGCGCACGGACGTCGACGTGGCGGCAGAGCACCGCTCCCGAGACCGAGGCCTGACGACCGATGAAGGTGTCGCTCCACAGCGATCGAGTGGGTCAGCCGGGCATCGTTGCCGATGACGCAGTTGTCGCCGATGACAGTGAAGTCCCCGATCCGAGCGCCCGAGCGGATTCGCACGTTCTCGCCGACGACGACGCCGTGTCCGAGCGTGACGTCCTCCTCGATCTTGGCCGTCTCGGCGACCCAGACACCCTTCGCTGGCGTGCACGCCGGGAACGAAGATGTGCGCCTTGCCGTCGAGGATGTCGCGGTGGACGTCCATGTAGGTCTCGCGGCTGCCGACGTCGCACCAGTAGCCGTCGACGGCGATGCCGTAGAGCTTGTGACCGTCGGCCATGAGCTTCGGGAACAGCTCCGCCGAGAAGTCGTAAGGCGTGCCCTCCGGAATGTAGTCGAGCACCCACGGCTCGATGACGTAGATGCCGGTGTTGATGGTGTCCGAGAACACCTGACCCCACGTGGGCTTCTCGAGGAAGCGCTCGATCAGCCCGTCGCCGTCGGTGATGACGACGCCGAAGTCGAGCGGGTCGTCGACGCGCTTGAGGGCGATGGTGACCGCGGCCTGCCTCGACTTGTGGAACGCGATGACCTCGCTCAGGTCGATGTCGGTCATCGCATCGCCGGAGATGACCAGGAACGGTTCGTCGCCGTCGAGCAGGCCGGCGGCGTTCTTCACCGAACCCGCGGTCCCGAGCGGGGTCTCCTCGACCGCATAGCCGATGTTGACGCCCCACTCCTCGCCCTCGCCGAAGTAGTCCTGGATGACGCGCGGCATGAACGCGAGCGTGGCGACGACTGTCGGTGATGCCGTGGTACTTCACCAGGCCGAGGATGTGCTCCATGACCGGCTGGTTGACGATCGGAACCATGGGCTTGGGCCGCAGCGAGGTGAGCGGCCTGAAGCCGCGTGCCCTCTCCACCTGCCATGATGACTGCCTTCACGACGCCGCTCCTTCCGAGATGACCTTGCGAAACAGGAACGTGTAGTGAATCGCGGTGCCCACCGAGAGCGCGACACCTGCGTAGACGAAGTACATGCCCAGTATGGCGGGTTCACTGCCAAGACCCGGCAGGTACGGGCTTTCGACGATGCCCGAGCCCGGGCACCGTGGGCCAGCCGAGGATGAGGTCGGCGAAGCCGACAAGCAGCACGGCGGTCGTGCACTTGCCGCCGAACGTCACCGGCATCCGCTGGTGGTGGTACTGCTCCAGACGCCACGCGCCGTACATCAGGTAGACGTCACGGGCGAACAGCACGACCACCACCCATCCCGGCAGCCGTCCTTCGATGTAGAGGCCGAGCACTCCCGAGGCGATCAGCAGCCGGTCGACCAGCGGATCGATCGCCTTGCCGATCGCGGTCACGGTACCGGTGCGCCGGGCGATCTGCCCGTCAAGCCAGTCGGTTGACGCCGCAACCGCGAACAGCGCGAAGGCCAGGACGTCGTTGTCGCCGTTGATGAGCACGGCGAAGAAGAACGGCACCAGCATCAGCCGCAGCACGGTGACGATGTTGGCGATGGTGTAGATGTCGTGCGAGTGATCCGGCCCCGCCGGGGCTTCCGCCGACGGCGCTGGCCTGCGAGTGCTCTTCTACCACCAGTTCTTCTTCCTGAAGTAGGCCGCCATGACGACGGCGATGAGCGAGCATCGACACCGACCACGAACGCGAAGGACCACCTCGCGAGCGGCGGAGGCCACATGCCTGCAACCACGTTCATTCCGTAGATACCCGAGAGAAGGGTCAGCGGCATGAAGATCGTCGCGACCACCGTGAGCTGTTTCATGATCTCGTTCATGCGGTTGTTCTGCGCCGAGAGGTACACGTCCATGACCGACGCGGCGACGTCCTGATACGTCTCGATGGCGTCGAGCACCCGCGCCACGTGATCGCCCACGTCCTGGAAGTAGCGGTACGCGTCCTCGCCGATGAGGTCGCTCTCGCGAGCGAAACCGCGCAGGATGTCGCGCTCGGGAGCGGTGATGCGATGGAGCCGCACCAGCTGGCGGCGGACCTGGTGCAGCGAGCGCAGCTCGTCCTGGCGCGGATTGTCGGCGAGCATCGCGTCCTCGATGGTGTCGAGCCGGTCGCCCAGGTCGTCGACGAGCGGAAGCGTGTCGTCGACGAGCCGGTCGATGATCGCGTGCAGCAGCCAGTCCGGGCCCCTGCGCATGCTGCGGTCGAGATCGCCGCGACACGGCGTCGATCGTCTCGTTCGGCTCGTCGTGCACGGTGACCAGATAGCCCTTGCCGATGAAGATGTCGACCTCATCGGCGGTGACGCCGTCCCCGTCGAGCGCCCTCGGCGAGAGCCACGTGAGGAACAGGCCGTCCGGGTAGATGTCGAGCTTGGGGCGTGTCTGCGGTGTGGCGCACGTCTTCGATCGCGAGGGTGTGGAAGTCGAATCGCTCGCAGAGCTCGTCGAGCACTGCGTCGTCCGGCGCGGTGACGTCGACCCACACCAGACTCGCATCCGCGGGAAGGACTCCAGCGTCGGCCCCCGAGCGCGACTGGACCACCCCGGCGTCGTCGACCCATCGAATGACTACTGACGGCATTGACCGCTCCTCCCCTGCCGCAGCCGGTCGTTCGTCTCAGTCTAGCGCGACGCGACGCTCGCGCGCAGGAAGATTCGCGGCGTCAGTGCCCCTCGCCGGGCGTTGATCACGGCCGAGGATTCACCGCCTCGCGGGGTCAACTGTCGTTGCGGGAGACGCCAGGGCCGCGTCGATCCTCACCGGTAGCGCGCGAGGACGGCCTCGGCGCAGCGCATGCCGTCGACCGCGGCGGACATGATGCCACCTGCGTAGCCGGCGCCCTCGCCGCACGGGTAGACGCCCGCGCAGATTCGACTGCAGGCTGTCATCACGCAGCACGCGCACCGGGAGAAGACGAGCGCGTCTCCACCCCCGTGAGAAGCGCGTCCGCCGTTGCGAAGCCGCGCATGCGGCGATCGAGCAGCGGCGCCGCCTCGCGCAAGGATGCCGCCGACGAACTCCGGCAGGCACAGCGCCAGGTCGGCGTACTCGACTCCGAGCGGATACGTTGGCTGCACATCGCCCGCCGCCGAGGAGGCGACACCCTGCAGGAAGTCGCCCATGAGCTGGGCGGGCGCGCGGAAGTCTCGTCCGCCGAGTTCGAACGCGGCGCGCTCCCAGCGCCGCTGGAAGCGCACGCCGGCCAGCGGGTGGTCGTCCTCGAAGTCCGCCGGGAAGACGCTCACCAGAAACGCCGCATTCGCGTTGGCCCCCTCGCGGGCGAACCGGCTCATGCCGTTCGTGACGACGCCGTCGGCCTCGCTCGTCGCCGCGACCACCCATCCGCCGGGACACATGCAGAACGTGTAGACCCCGCGACCGGACGGCAGGTGGCACGAGAGCTTGTACTCCGCCGCACCGAGCGCCGGATGACCTGCCGCCGAGCCGTACTGCGCGCGGTCCACCATGCAGCTGGTCGTGCTCGACCCGAACCCCGATCGAGAACGGCTTCTGCGCGAGACGCGCCCCGCGCTCGTGCAGCATTTCGAAGGTGTCGCGCGCGCTGTGGCCGGTCGCCAGGATGAGCGCCTCGGCCGCGAATCTCCTCGCGCCCGCGATCGCTCTGGGTCACGACGCCACGGAGCGTGTCGTCCGCAGTCGAGCACGAGGTCGGACGAGGCGCGTCCCGAAGCGCACCTCGCCGCCGAGCGACTCGATCTCCTCGCGCAGTCGGCGCACGGCGCCGGTAAGGCGGTCCGTGCCGATGTGCGGCTTCGCCTGCCAGAGTATCTCCTCGGGCGCCCCCGCACCGACGAGCGTCTCCAGGACGCTGCGGCACCGAGGGTCGCGCGTGTTGGTGGTGAGCTTGCCGTCCGAGAAGGTCCCGGCGCCGCCCTCGCCGAACTGGATGTTCGAGTCCGGGTCGAGCACGCCGTTCGCGGATGAAGGTGTCCACCGCGCGCGACGCGCGGCCCCACCGCCTGCGCCGCGCTCGAGCACGAGCGGCCGCGCGCCCGCACGCGCCAGCACGAGCGCGGCGAAGAGCCCCGCGGGGCCGGTGCCCACCACGACGGGACGCACCGCGGGGGCGACGGCGAGACTCGCGACGGCGGGCGGCGACGGCGTGACGGCGACGAACACGTCGTCGTCACCGATGCGGCGCACCACGGCCGCCTCGTCCTCGCCGGGCGAGTCGTCGAGCGTCACGCCGAGCGTGACCACGAAGTGGACGTTGCTCTTGCGGCGAGCATCGACCGAGCGCTTGAGCAGGCGCAGCGAGGCGATTCGTCCCACCTCGATGCCCAGCCGTTTGGCGGCCGCGCGCCGCATGGCGTCGTCGGCCGACGGATCGCCGGCCGAGAGCGGCAGCGCGAGGTTCCTGATCTCGATCACGCGGGGCCTCTCGTGCTGCCTCCGGTCGTTCGCACGCGCTCCGCGCGCCGCCCGCGCGGCGGCCTCGCCCGCGACGATGCCCGACGCCCAGGCCCAGTGCAGGTTGAAGCCGCCCGAGCGACCGTCGATGTCGAGCACCTCGCCGGCGGCGAACAGTCCGGCCACGCGACGCGATGCCATCGTCGTCGGATCGAACTCCGCGACCGACGCGCCACCGCGGGTCACCTGCGCCTGCCTGGCATCGCCCATGCCGAGAACCTTCAGCCGGAAGTCCTTGAGGAGTGCGACGAGCGCGCGCCTGTGGCAGCTTCTCGGCGGGAGTGTCCGAGGCGACCCCCGCGGCACGCAGGACCGCACGCGCGACCCGGTCGTGGAGCATGCCGGCGAAGAACGTCTCGGCGGTCCGCCAGGAAAGGCTCGCACACCGCTGCGAGATCATCGTCCGAGAGCTCGCCGGAGCGATGTCCGGGAAGAAGTCGATCGAGATGACGCTGCCCCTCTCGAGGTAGCGCGACAGGTCGAAGATCATGATCCCGCTCACGCCGTAGTCTCGGAACAGCAGCTCGCCGCGCTCGGTCGCGACCGCGTCGCCGCCGGTGCTCGTCGTCGGCGCCGAGCAAGAGGGTCGCAGCGCACCGTCACGCGCACGCCCGAGAGCCCGCGGATCGGCTCGGCCTCGGTCCTGATGGGTCCGAGCACCGGGACGCCGTCGACCATCGTGTGCCCGAGGTCCGCGAGCAGCGAGCCGCCGCCGGTCGTGACGACCACCGCATCCGCGCGGACCGTCTCGCCGTCTCGGGAAGTGACCGCGAAGCCGGTGGAGCCGGGCTCCTCGGCGATGCGCACGGCCTCGAATCCGCATCGCACCTCGACGCCGAGGTGCTCGCACTCGAGCCGCAGCACGTCGAGGACGGAGCCGGCGGCGTTCGTCGTCGGGTAGACGCGCCCCTCGTCATCGGCGCGAGTGAGCAGCCCCAACTCGCCGAAGAACGAGCGGACGCCCTCGCAGGAGTACGCGCGAACGACCGGCTCGACGAAGTCGGGGTGGTTGAAGGCGGACGGCGCGATGCGCAGATTCGTGAGATTGCAGCGCCCGTTGCCGCTCGCGAGGATCTTTCGCCCCACGCGATCGGCCGCCTCGAGGATCGTGACATCCGCGCCAAGACGAGCCGCGGCGATGGCCGCCGACAGCCCGGCCGCGCCCCCACCGATGATCAACACTCTCGACTCCGGCATAGCGTCCTTCTCACTCGCGTGAACAACACACCCGTCCGGGCACCGACTCGGATGCCCCGCACCGCACGGTCAGCTTCTACGAACGGACCCAGCGTACCCAAACGCCGCCGTTGACCGGACGCACGTCACTGGCGCCGGTCAACTCCATGTCGCCGCGCGTGATGTCCGCCGTCGCCCATCACGCGCTTGGCAGGCTCTCGAGTTGCGTCGTCGTCACGCCCTGGGTATGCGACGTGAGAAGCACGAAGCGCAGGCCCGTCGGACAGCAGCGACCTGCATTGCCCCAGCGTGGAGGCAAGATCCCTATCGAGCCTGTACTGCTCACCCTTGGCTCCATGTCCGAAGGACGGCGGGTCGAGCATGATCGCGTCGTACGTGCGACCGCGGCGAATCTCGCGGTCCAGGAACTTGCCGACGTCGTCGACGATCCAGCGAATAGGGGCCGTGTCCAGCCGGTTCAACGTCGCGTTCTCCCGCGCTCGCGTGACCATCGGCTTGGAAGCATCTACGTGGCACACCGCGCAGCCGGCGCGCGCAGCTGCGATCGTCGCGCCGCCCGTGTAGGCGAACAGGTTGAGAACGTTCGCTCGCCTCGCCGTCGGGTGACCTGAACGTCTCGCCGATCCAGTCCCACAGCGAGCGCGTTTCCGGGAAGACGCCGAGGTGACCGGCGGGCGTCGGCTTCAATCTCAACGCGATGCCGTTGATGGTGACGATCCAGCTTGAGGGCAGCGTGGCCTCACCGTGCGTCAGCCATCCGTGCTCGCGATCAAAGGAGGCGACGGCCCTCGCCCACGCCTCGGGGCTTCTGCTTGGCCCACGCGGCCTGGCCACACGGGCGTGACAGGACCACGTCGCCGAAGCGCTCGAGCTTCCGCCCTTCGCCGCTATCCAACAGCTCGTACTCGTTGCGCATCGTATGCTTCGTGCCCATCGTTGATGACCTCGCCGGCGACCCAAACGGCGCTCAGACGCTTCCGTAAGGATACCGCCCGGGACGACTCCACGATGAACCAGTTCGACGTCGGCTCCCCTTCTTGCGTCAGGGAGGCGGCGGACCCGCCTGCGCGGCGACGTACTCTCCGTACCAGGCCATAGCCGCAAGGGCGCGCACCGCGGCGACCGGCGAGTAGAGGATGACCGGATCGTGTCGCGCGCCGCCTGGGAACATCGCGGCTTCGAGCGGACGGAGCGGGACGTTGATGATCGGCTTGCCCGTGCTCGCCATGAGCTCGGTCACGCGTTCGAGGAACGCGACCTCGGCGGCGTTGAAGTTTCCTCGGCCTGGCCCGCCCGGCACGCCGGCCGCCACCGGATCGTCCGACATCCAGCCGGTGGAGGGGCTGCGTAGGATGCCGAGTACCACGACGGCATCCACGGCCTCGCTCTCGGCGAGGATCGTGAGCGCGCTGACTGCGAGATCCGGGCCCACGGCCGCCACGAGGTCGACGGGGTTGCTTCGACACCAGTAGCCGGGCAGGAGCTCGTCAAGCGCCGCGAGGACGTGAGGCTCGAGCGCCGCCAGCTCCAAGTCGTTGCGAGCCAGTTCGTCGGCCGCCAGCACGCCCCATCCCCCACCGAGCGTCATGACGGCCACTCGGCGGCCCACCGGCAGCGGAAGCACGGAGAGGCACAGCGCCAGGTCCAGCTCTCGTCGGGCCCCGTTCGCACGAGGCAGCCGGTCTGACGAGTCGCCGCCAGGAAGACGTCGGTGGAGCCGGCCATCGCGCCGGTGTGCGATGCAGCGGCGCGGCGGCCGTAGTCCGTCATGCCGCCGGGCAAGACCACCACGGGCTTCTTGCGCGCCGTGCGGCGCATGACCTCGATGAAGCGGCGGCCATCGCCGACCTCCTCGAGGTAGATGAGTACGGCGGCGGTCTTCGGGTCGTCTGCCAGGGCATCCAGCACATCGAGTGCGCCCGTGGACGCCTGATTGCCCACCGTCACGTACTTGTCGATGCCGACACAGCGCCGCTCGGCCCTGGTGACCAGCTGCACGCCGATGTTGCCGGACTGCGAGATGATGCTCAAACCGCCCGGTTGCGGATGCAACTCCAAGAAGCCGACGGCGTGGAGCCGGCTGTGCGTGGCGAGAAGGCCCATGCAGTTGGGGCCGATGAGCGTGACGCCCGAGTCGTTGGCCGTCCTGACCAGCTCCGCCTCCGCGACGCGCCCCCGCCTCCCCTGCCTCGGAGTAGCCCGCAGCCACCACGAGTGCAACCGGGACCCCGCGCTCACCGCACTGCTCGATAACGCCGTTCACGTGGGCGGCCCCCACCGCAACCAGCGCCAAGTCCGGGGCTTCAGGCAGCTCGGCAACGCTGCCGAAGGCCGGCAAGTCGCACACGGTGCCGCCCCGACCGTTCACGGGGTAGATCGGACCGGCGAAGCCGCCGTCGATGAGATTGCGCATGAGGGACCCGCCCCATTTGCGGGGGTCGTTCGAGGCGCCGACGACAGTGACGGCACGCGGCGCCAAGAGGCGGGTCAGATCCCGGGACGGAGTGTCTCGTTGCTTGGAGGCCTGTGCTCCTGACACTTCAGCTGGGCTGAGTATCACGAGCGCGTCGGCAGCCACAGGCGTGGCCCCATCGACGATCATCGGGTTCACATCGATCTCGGTGATGTCGGGGTTGTCCTCGGCGATGCGCGCAAGCGCACGAATCGCGTGGGTCAATGACGCGCGATCCACCGGCGGCATACCGCGGAAGTTGCCGAGCAGTGCGCTTGCCCTGATTCCGTCGAGCATGCTCTCGATGTCCCGGTCCTCCAGAGGCGTCACGCACAGCGAGATGTCCCTGTGGGCCTCGGCGAAGACACCGCCGATGCCGAAGATGACGACGGGGCCGTAGGAAGGATCGCGCTTCATGCCGACCATGAACTCGCGAGCGCCGCGCACCATCCGCTCGACGAGGAGCATGGCGTCCTGCCCACCGGCGAGCGCCAGAAGGGAGCGAGCAGCGCTACGCACGGCCTCCTCGCCACTGAGGTTCAGCAGCGACCAGCCCGTGCTCGGTCTTGTGGCTGATGCTTGGCCCGACGGCCTTGACGACGACCGGGCCGTCAAGCCGCATGGCGATCGCCGCGGCCTCGTCCTCGGTGCGCGCAAGGCCGCCTTCGGGGATGGATATCCCGTACCCGGCGAGCAGGACCTTCGCCTGCCACTCATCGAGCGCGCCGCGACCTTGAGCCACGGCGTCAGCCACGACGGCGGCAGCCTTGGCGTGCGCGTCCACGGGCCGCGTCACCATGACACGCTCTGTTGGAGTCGAGCTTCCTCGCTCGTTGCTGCCTGCATCATGACCTGCACTCTCCTGTCCCTGAGACACTGAGCGCCGCTCTTCGAAGTATAGGGAGCCGAATCGCCGACACAAGCTGCCACCGCAGGTACGCGCGACACGTCGCACTGCGAGGCCGAGAACACGAAACGGGCCCCAAGTGGGACCCCGTTCTCACTCGCGTGGGCGGACTTAGTGGACGCGTTTGTAACCGAGGACCGTGCGCGCGAAGACTAGTCTCGGCCGCTCCAATAGTACGGACGACGGCGATCGTGCGCGACGGCCAGCACTCGAATGTGGTCGTCAACGATCGAGTACATCACTGAATACGGGAAGCGCTGGACCCGCATCTTCCGCACCCGACCACGTTGGACCGGACATGACTCCGGAAACTCGCTCACGTGGTCGACTGCCTGTTCCACAGCGCCAACGAAAGCGAGACCGAGCGGAGCGCGCTCTATGCCGTAGAAAGCAGCGGCCTCGTCGAACTCGATACGAGCATCCTCGTGAAAGCTGATGCCGCGTCTCACCGCAGACGGGCCCTCACACTCGAGAAGACCTCTTCTGACGGAATCGCTCGCGCAGTGCCATCGTCGAGCGCGGCATCGCGACGCTGTGCCTCTTCGAGCCACATGCGTTCAGCTTCGGACTCGCTGAGGTTGTCGAGACTCACAAGGAGCTCGGAGGCGAGTTCAGCTCGCTCCTCCGGGTTTAGCCGAAGCATCTCTGCCTTGAGTTCATCGATGGTCATCGTTGCACCTCACGTCGAGAGTATTTGCCGCGCCTCTATTCTACGCTGCGTCGCCGACATCGCGCTGCTGCGCTGCCGAATCTCCGTGAGAACCGCGCTGCACAGTCCCATGAAGACTGCGCCGGCAGGAAACGAAAGGAACCGGCCCCAACGGGACCGGTCCCAGAATCGTAGTGATGGTCGGGCTGACAGGATTTGAACCTGCGGCCCCTTGACCCCCAGTCAAGTGCGCTACCAAACTGCGCCACAGCCCGACATGCCAACAAGCGGCAAAGCGATATGGTACCCGCCCCCACCCTCAGCGGCAACCCGCAAACCGCAGGTAGCGCCGATGGGTGTCCCGAGACGAGCGTCGCCCTACTCGGCGAAGTCCTTGTCGGCGGCGTAGTGCACGACCTTGACGTCCTCGATCGTGACGAGGCCGGCGGGAATCATCGCCGACCAGACCGCCGCGAGCGCGGTGATGCGCTGCGGCTCGTCGATCACGGTCACCAGCACCGGGCAGTCGGTCGACATGCGCAGGCCGTGCTTCACGACGTCGCGGCTCGAGGCTCCGTAGCCGCACCATGCCTCGCAGCGCGGTCGCTCCGGCACAGCCCTGCGTGCGCGCCTGGTCGATGAGCGCCTGATAGAGCGGCTTGTCGTCGGTGTAGATGGCGTCCTCGCCCACGTAGGCGTTGAGGCGCTTGGCCGGTCCTTCGAGTCCGTGCGGTCATCGTCAGTCCCTTTCGTGTCCGCCGCGCCTCGCCGCCGCGTCGCGCGCGAGCGGCGCGACGCGGTCCCACAAGGTGCGAGCGATGGTCTTCTTCGAGAGTACGGGCAGCTCGACGGTCTCCTCGGCCGACACGAGCCAGACGCGGTTGGCGTCCGACCCGAACCCGAGACCCGGCTCCGAGACGTCGTTGGCGACCACGAGGTCGAGGTTCTTCGCCGTCGAGCTTGCCCGCAGCCGCGTCGAGCACGTCGCGCGTCTCGGCGGCGAAGCCGACCAGCACGCGCTCCCCCTTCGCGGCGCCGAGCTCGGCGAGGATGTCGGTGGTGCGCTCCAGCTCGAGCGTCAGCGACGCTGCGTCCTTCTTCTGCTTGTGCTCGGCGCGGCGGCCGGTCGCAGGTCCGCGACCGCCGCCGTCGCGACCACCGCGTCGGCCTCGGCGTACGCCGCCAGCACCGCATCGAGCATCTGCGCCGCGGTCTGCACGCGCACCGTCGTCACGCCGAACGGGTCCGGCAGCGTCGTCGGCCCGCTCACGAGCGTCACCCGTGCGCCGCGCCGCGCGGCCTCCTCGGCGATCGCGTAGCCGGTCTTGCCGCTGCTGCGGTTGCCGATGTAGCGCACCGGGTCGATCGGCTCCTGCGTCCCGCCCGCCGTCACCAGCACCGACACGCCGAGAAGATCGCGCGAGCGCCGGGTCTCGGCGAGCACGGCCTCGGCGATGTCGTCGAGCGACGCGAGGCGGCCTTCGCCGACGTCGCCGCAGGCGAGCTCGCCGCTCTCGGGCTCGACGACCACCGCACCGCGCGAGCGCAGGGTCGCGATCGCCTCGCGGGTCGGCTCGGCGCGCCACATGTGGACGTTCATCGCCGGCGCGAGCACCATCGGCGCCTCGGTCGCGAGCGCGCTGGTCGACAGCAGGTCGTCGGCGCGTCCCGCGGCGAGCTTGGCGAGCGTGTTGGCGGTGGCAGGCGCGACGACGAACACGTCGGCCTCCTCGGCCAGTGAGATGTGGTGGACGCGCGCGTCGGCCTCGTCCCACAGGCCGACCGCCACCGGCTCGCCGGTGAGCGCCCGGAAGGTGGTCGGGCCCACGAAATGCGTCGCCGCATCGGTCATGACGACCTTCACGCGACAGCCCGCGCGCATGAGCATGCGGGCCAGCTCGCACGCCTTGTAGGCGGCGATGCAGCCGGTCACGCCGAGAACGACCAGGGGCTTGTCGGATGCGGTATTCATACCCCCCAGTATCGCACGAGTACGCGAGACCCCACCTCGTAGGCTCAGGTAGCGGCCTCGCTCGGGTACAAACCCATCAGGGCGCGGGTCCACGAGGGCGCGCGTTGACGACGGAAAGGACGCATCGATGGAGCAACGGGCTCCCTACGGCCGAGAGGTCCGCATCCGCATCGGCGGCCCGGCGGGCTTCGGGATCAAGGCCGCAGGCGCGACGCTGGCGCGCGTGTTCGCGCGGGCCGGCTACCACACGTTCGACCTCACCGAGTACCCGTCGCTCATCAAGGGCGGCCACAACACCTACCACCTGCGCGTCAGCGAAGACGAGATCTTCAGCCACGTCATGCCCACCGACATCCTCGTCGCGCTCGACGCCGCCACCATCCCGCTGCACCTCGAGCGAGCTCACCGACGGTGGCGCCATCGTCTTCGACCCGAACGACATCGCCGCCGAGGACATCGAGCTCGGCGACCGCGCCGAGGACATCTGCCTCGTCCCCGTGCCGCTCACCGAGATCGTGAAGGAAGTCGGTGGCGTGCGCATCATGCGCAACGTCACCGCGCTCGGCGCCGTTCTCGGCCACATGGAGTTCCCGCTCGACGGCCTGCTCGACTCCCTGCGCCACCAGTTCGCGCACAAAGCGCCCGAGATCGCCGAGCAGAACATCGCGGCCGCCACCAAGGGCTACGAGCACGCCAGCGAGGCGCAGTGCGACTTCCCGTACCGCCTGACGCCGATCGAGGGCGCACCACCGCAGGTGCTGGCCGACGGCAACGCAGGCGACGTCGCTCGGCGCGCTGGCCGCCGGTCTCGGCTTCTACGCCGCCTACCCCATGACGCCCGCCTCCTCGGTGCTGCACTACATGGCCGCCCACGCCGAGAAGGAAGGCGTCGTCGTCAAGCACACCGAGGACGAGATCGCCGCGATCAACATGTGCATCGGCGCCGCGTTCGGCGGCACGCGCTCGATGTGCTGCACGAGCGGCGGCGGCTTCTCGCTCATGGTCGAGGCGTTCGGCTTCGCCGGCGTCAGCGAGACGCGCGATCGTCGTCGGCCTGTTCACGCGGCCCGGGCCGGCGACCGGCCTGCCCACGTGGACCGAGCAGTCCGACCTCCGCTTCGCCATCCACGCCGCGCAAGGCGAGTTCCCGCGCGTCATCCTCGCGCCCGGCGACCACACCGAGGCGTTCGAGTTCGCGTGGCGCGCGTTCAACCTCGCCGACCAGCTGCAGACGCCGGTGATCCTTCTCGGCGACACGTACCTCTCGGACAACACGCAGACTCAGCCGCCCTTCGACACCTCGGCGGTCGTCATCGACAGGGGTGAACTTCAGGTCGAGGGTGAGGTGCACGACTACGAGCGCTACGCACGTCACCGACAGCGGCGTCTCCCCGCGCGCGCATCCCCGGCGTTGTCGGCGCCGAGCAGATCGTGAACTCCTACGAGCACGACGAGCACGGCTGGGGCTCGCCCGGCGAGGCTGCCGCGACCCGCGTCGAACAGAACTCGAAGCGCCTGCACAAGATGGCAGCTGGCCGCGCACGCTCGTGCCCGCGCCACGCGAGTACGGGCCGCGCGAGGCCGACGTGTCCTTCATCCTGTTCGGCAGCACGAAGATGCCCGTCCGAGAGGCGATGAAGTGGCTCGAGGCCGACGGCGTCTCGGCGAACATGCTGCAGCTCACCACCGTCTGGCCCTTCCCCGCCCACGAGGTCGTTCGAGTTCATCGAGCGCGTCGAAGCGCACCATCATCGTCGAGGGTAACGCGACCGGACAGCTCGAAGGGCTCATCCGCGAGTTCTGCATGCGCGAGATGAGCCACCGGATCAACCGGTTCGACGGCCGTCCCTTCTCCCCCGAGCAGATCTACACGACGACGCACCTCATCCTCGGCGAGCTTCTCGGCGCTTCGCGCGCCCGGCGCCGCCTCGACCGGAAGGAGCAAGCTGATGCCAGCGCCTGACGATTTCAAGACGCCGCTGAAGCCCACGTGGTGCCCCGGATGCGGCAACTACGGCATGTGGGAGGCGCTCAAGCGCGCCCTGTCCGAGATGGGCTGGGAGAAGAACGAGTTCAGCGTGGTGTGGGGCATCGGCTGCCACGGCAACGGGGCGGACTTCCTGCAGCGTCCAGGGCATGCACGCGCTGCACGGGCGCAGCGCTGCCGCCGGCGACCGCGCTGAAGCTGACGCGGCCCGACCTCAAGGTCATCGTCGAGATGGGCGACGGCGACGGCTACGGGCTGGGCATGGGTCACTTCATCCACACGATCCGCCGCAACCCCGACCTCACGATCATCACCCACAACAACCAGGTCTACGGGCTGACGACCGGGCCAGGCCTCCCCCACCACCGACCACCTCATGCGCACCGTGTCGACCCCGGACGGCGTGCTCGAGCAGCCGGTCAACCCGATCGGCCTCGCACTCGCCGAGGAGGCCACCTTCGTCGCGCGCGGGTTCGCCGGCGACCATCGCCCACCTGACCGATCTGTACAAGCAGGCATTCGCGCACAAAGGCTTCGCGCTCGTCGACGTGTTCCAGCCGTGCGTGACGTGGAACAAGCTCAACACCGCCGCATGGTTCAAGGAGCGGGTCTACAAGCTCGAGGAGACCGGACTGGGACCCCACGAACCGCTCGGCGGCCTTCGAGCTGTCGATGACGAGCTTCCGAGACCTGACGTGCACGCCCGAGGAGTGCCGCGTGCCGATCGGCGTCTTCTACCGCGCCGACGGACGTGCCGACCTACGAGGACGGACTGACCGCGACGCAGGACACCCGGCTGGAAGCGGGCGGAGAAGCCGCGAGACGTCGCGCACCTGGTCGACGCGCTCGAGTAGCGCGCGACGCCGAGAACCGAGCTAGCGCGCTGGGCTCCATCGTGAGGGTGAGTCGACACGTGGTCCGCACCGGCGTGCGCAGCTGCGTCACCATGCGCACGCACGTCGCCGGCGATATCGGGGTCGAACTGGGAGCCGGAGCCGAGCTCGAGCTGCTCGACCGCCTCCTCGAATGAGAGCGGCCCGCGGTACGGCCGCGAGCGACGTCATCGCTTCGAACGCGTCGCACACTGCCAGGATGCGGGCACCCACGGGAATCTGCGGCCCGCGCAGCCCGTCCGGGTAGCCCGACCCGTCCCAGCGCTCGTGGTGGTGGCGCACGAGCGGCAGGACCTCCTCGAGCTCGGTCGGCGCGAGAATCCGCTCGCCGAGTACCGGGTGCTCCTCCATCAGGCGGCGTTCATCCGGCGACAGCGGACCCTCCTTGAGCAGCACCTCGTCGCGCACGCCGATCTTGCCCACGTCGTGCACGTGCGCCGCAAGCCCGATCGCGCGGACCGCCTCCTCGGACAAGCCGAGCACCTGGGCAAGCGATGACCGCGAGCTGCGCGACGTTCTCGGAGTGCTCCCTCGTGTCGGCGTAGCGCGCGTCTACCGCCTCGGCCAGCGCCGAGCACGACCGCGCGGTGCGACCGTCGCCGCGCCGTGCGCGAGTCGCTCGGCCGGGTCGATGCTGCCCGACAACGTCGTCGTCGTAGACGACCGGCTCCGTCGCTACTCGGTCGCGCGAGCGAGCTGCTGGGCGGCGAGCGCGTGCGCGAGCACCTGGTCGACGTCGGCACCGTGGCGCGGGTAGAAGGCGATCCCTGCGCTCAGGCTGACCGATGTCGTCGGAAGCAATGGCAGCCGAAGCGACTCTGGCCATGGGTGCGCCGTGCGTAGTCGAGTGCCCGTCTCGCTCCGTGGCCTCCAGCAGCAGCACCGCGAACTCGTCGCTGCCGACGCGGTACACCGTGCGTCCTGCACGCCGCCGTGGGCAGCGATCTGCTCGGCGACCGCCTCGAGCAGCTCGTCGCCCCGCTGGTGGCCCCAGACCCGGTTCAGGTGCCCGAAGTCGTCGATATCGAACACGACGAGCGCGGGCTCCTCCGCGCCCTGTGGTAGCTGCGCGAACTCCTCGGCGAGGCGTTCGTGCAGGTAGCGGTGGTTGAACGCGCCCGAGACGGGATCGGTGATGGCCAGACCCTCGCAGATGGATGCGCTCGAGACTGCTCAGCCATGACCGCGCCGACCAGAAGCAGCGCCAGTGCGCCGGTGAGCGCGACGATGAACAGCGCCCTCGGGGAGATGCCCGACGCGAAGGACAGGCCAAGCCCATGACCGGCAGGCATGAAGGCGATCAACACCGGGTAAGCGGTGGACAGCCACGCGATCCGGGCCTGCGGTACGGGCCAGCGTTCGGCGGCGGACTCTCGACAGGCCGTGCCGTCGCCCGGTAGACCATCGCCATGAAGAGCAGGTAGAACCCGAAACCGAACAGGCTGCTGAGCACGCCACCCTCGGTCGGGATACGGGGCCTGGAGCGTCTCGGCGTACCAGACCGGCAGGAACAGCAGCCCGGCGCCGTAGAAGCGCAAGAGCGCCCACGAGCAGCCGCTCCCACAGCCTGCCAGCGGTACGCCTTCCAGCCCAACACCATGGCACCCGCACCGGCCAGCAACAGCACGCCGAGGACGGGATACGACCGCCATGACCGCGGCAACCGGCCATCCGCCCCTCGGCACGTCCTCGAACAGCGGGAGCATGATCCACCAGTACAGCACGGCCGTCGCGACCGCTCCCGCTGCAAGCACGTCGACGAGTACGCGCATGCGAGTCACGAGCGGCGTTCTCGCCGAACGCTGTCATCGTCTGCGACGATCATGAGAAACGCAATCGCAGCCCCGAGCTGGAGGAGCTCGAATGGCGCGGGCAGCTGAGGCCCTCGCCAGTCGACCGCAGTAGAAGTACCAGGTCACGTACGCCTCGCTGCACAGCAGCAGCGCGCTCGCGATGGCCATCAGGCCCCACAGCCGGCGCTCGATTCCGGACAACCGCCAAGCAAGCAGGCAGGCCGCGACCAATGACAGCGCGATCGGCAGCAGGTACGTGACGATGTCGGTTAGCAGCTGGCGCTGCGCCGGCGGCATCGGCGAGAGCACGATCGCCTCGCCTACCGCGACCAGCGACGATGAAGCCGAGCCATCCCGCGACCCTGACGCGCCTCCCTCTGGTGCGATGCGGCCGGCATCAGGCCGCCGGCCATTCATCCGACCAGCCGAGTGAGGCGGTACGGCCGACGACTTCGATGAAGCGCTCGGCGAGATCCGGGTCGAAGCGGTTGCCGATTCCGTGGTCGATCTCCTGGAGCGCAGCGCTCTTCGACATCGATGAGCCGCCGCGACGGCCCTGCGGTCATGCCGTCGTAGGCGTCGGCCAGCGCGATGATTCGCGCCTCGAACGGAATCTCCTCGCCGGCCAGACCGTCAGGGAAGCCGGTCCCGTCCCAACGCTCGTGATGCGCACGCACCCACAGCGGCAGGCCCTCGACGCCCGAGTGAACCGACGAGCTGCGCGCCGAGCGCGGCATGCTCCTCGTCGGCCCGGGACTGGCGCTGGCCGCAGCTTGAACGCCGGCATGACCGGGTCGGGCATCGCGATGCGGCCGACGTCGTGCAGGATCGCCGCGATCTCGATGAGCCTGCGCGTGCTGTGGGCTCGAGCCCGCTCTCCTCGGCCAAGAGCACTGCGAGAGAAGCGACGTTGCGCGCGTGGTAGTAGTTGCGTGCGTCCCGCGCGTCCGCGGCCGCAGCCAGAGCGCGCGCGACGCCGATGAACGACTGCTCCTCATCGAGCCGCAGCCGCTCCTCGACGCCGAGCGCGCGCACGATCTGCTCGTCGTAGGCGACTGCGCGTCCCTTGCCGTGGTACTTCGCCCATACCTGCGCTGCGTCCGCTCGGCGCAGCAGCTCCTCCTTGATCTCGGCACAGGTGTCGCAGGCAACGACTCCGATCGAGGCCGACAACGTCAGCCCCGGGGTCGGCTCCACGCTCGCGAACCGCATCGAGCAGCCCTGCGGCGAACGCCATGGACTCGCCGGCCGTCACGCCGACGCCGATGACCGCGAACTCGTCGCCGGAAAGCCGATAGACGCTCGCCGAGCGCCCCGCGGCCGACTGCAGCGCAGCCACGACATCTCGCAGCGCCTCGTCGCCCTCGGCATGGCCGAGCATGGCTGTTGACACGAGAGAAGCCGTCGAGATCGAGCACGACCAAGACGAAAGGCACTCCCCGACGGCGGCTCGCCAGGATTCGCTCGTCGCACTCGTCCTGAAACGCGCGATGGTTGAGCGCGCCGGTGACCGGGTCGATCGACGAGGTGTCTCTGAGAGTGCCGGTCTCGTAGCGTCGCGAAACCGGTTCTCGCCACAAGCGCCATGATCGCGACGCTGGCTCCGGCGACGAGACATCACTCGCTCCCCGTCGCCCTCCGGCAGGTGGTAGGCCGCAGTAGCCCATAACCGCCGAGGCGGCAAGGACGACCGCCGAGACGAGCGACGACTGCCACATGCGGCTCATGTCGATCGAGCGGCCCATGGTGATGCGCCAGCCACGATCGGCTCTCGCAAGCCGCATGAGCGCGGCCATCATCATCATGCAGTATCCGATCAGGACCAGGCTCGCGCTCGAGCGCATCCAGCAGGGTGGGCGCGGTGCCGACATCCCCCGTCTGCCACAGCGGCCACAGGACGAGCCCGGACGCGAAGATGAGCAAGTGCCGCCACCAGCAGACGAGACGATGTCGCTGTCCGTCGACGAGCGCGATCCGCGTGCAAGCCACGCGACGCCCTGCGAGCGATCGCGATGCCGACGAACGAGTAGCCGGCCCAGCGAGCCGCCATCTGCCACGTGGTGCCGGGGGTCGCGAGCACTGCGCATCCAGAACGCGTAGACGGCCGCGAAGACGATCGCCGACATCGACACGAGGTCGGAGACGAAGACGAACAGAGTCGCTCGTGGAAGCCGGCTCGACCCCAGCCGCGACCGCCATCGCGACAAGAGCGCACACCGCCGGCGATCAGGTTGAGCGCGTCGTAGGCAGATGGCGCAGGCGGGCCCTGCCGGCGACACGTACACCTGGTACGCCGAGAAGTACGCCTCGCTGAACCACAGGGCGGCGACACACAACCCCATCGCCGACCACGCGCGCAGCTCCGCGCTCTTCGGCGCGATGCGAACGATGGTGGCGACCGACAGGGCGGCGACGCGTGAGCGGTGCCATGAACACGAGCTGGCGCAGGACCAGCGCCCAGATGCCAGGGAGCATGAAGAGCGACGAAGAAGCAGACGACCACGATCGGCGTGGCTATCCAGCCCGCGCGCACGCGGCGATCGGCTGCGCTCTCGGACTGCCCGTTCAGATGTCGGCATCGCTGTCCCCGGTGAGCTCGGCGCGCATGCTGGATGCCGCCGAGGCAGATGTGGCACCGCCTCTTGTCGGGTCACGGCCCCATTCTAGCCGAAGCACCTGCACGCCCGCGACGGCGACACCGGCATGGGCCTAGATCAGGCCGAGCGCCTTGCCCGACTCGGCGAACGCGTCGAGAACGACGGCGATGTCCTCATCGGTGTGCGTCGCCATGAGGCAGGTGCGCAGGCGATCGCTGCCCTTGGGGACCGCGGGATGCACGATCGGGCAGACGAACACGCCGCGGTCGAAGAGCATGCGCGTCAGATCCATCGTCTTGGCCTCGTCGCCCACGAGCACCGGCACGACGCACGTCGTCGAGTCGATCGTGTCCCACCCCTGAGCCTTGAGGCCGCGGGTGTAGAGCTCCTGGATGCGATGCAGCTCGGTCACGCGCCACGGCTCGTCCTCGATGACGTTGAAGGCCTCGAGCGCAGCAGCGGTCGAAGCGGGAGGGAGCGCTGCCGAGAAGATGAACGGACGCGACATGTGGCGCTGGTAGTCGACGAGGTCGGCGCTGCCGGCGAGATAGCCGCCGACGCTCGGAATCGACTTGGACAGCGTCCCCATCTTCAGGTCGATGGAGCCGACCATGTCGAAGTGCTCCTCGATACCGTGCCCGGTCTTCCCGAGCGACCCGATCGAGTGCGCCTCGTCGACCATGAGCCGGGCGCCGTACCGCTCGCACAGCGCCTTGGTCGTCGGCAGGTCCATCACGTCGCCGTCCATCGAGAAGACCGAGTCGGCCACGACCAGGATCGTCGATGCCGAGCCGTCCTCGCGCGTCTTGCGCAGAAGCTTCTCGAGGTGGTCCATGTCGTTGTGCCGATAGGTGCGCCACTTCGCGCCGGAGAGCAGCGCGCCGTCGACGATGGACGCATGGTCGAGCTTGTCCATCAGGATCAGGTCGCCCGGGCCGGTCAGCCCGGTGATGATCGCGACGTTGGTCACGTAGCCGCTCGAGTACACGCACGCGTCCTCGCGCTTGGTGAACTCGGCGATGCGCGCCTCGAGCCGCTCGTGCAGATCGCTCGTCCCGGTCAGAAGACGCACCCCGCCAGCGCCCGTCCCGTACTGTCTCGACCGCGTCGATGGCGGCGCGGTCGATCCGCGGGATGGCCGATGAGGCCGAGGTAGCTGTAGGACGCGAGCATGATCATCTCGCGGCCATCCGCCATCTGCACGCGGTTGTTGACCGGGCCCACCGTTGGCTGCAGGTAGAAGTAGCGATTCGCGTCCTTCAGTGCCTTGCGGCGCTGCACGAACTCGGCGACTCGCGCATCGATTCCGTCGCGCACCACGGTGGCGTCAAGCATGCTGGAGATCCCCTCTCACCCGAGGCTGTAGCGTCGGCGAACGACTGTGTACACAAAGTTGTACACATCATAGCACCTGGCGCCAATCCGCAGGTGAGATGTGCTGGACCCGAGACGACCGCCTCAGCACGCAAGATGACCCGCCCTAGCGCCCCTGAGGCATGCTCGACTGCTCGAGGATCCCTGAGTTGATGGTCGCCTGAAATGCGTCCGTGCGGAACGGTCGAGTCCCAGTTGCCGCTCACCTTGGCGACGCCGTAGATCGCGAGCCACAGCCCCACGACCAGCAGCGGCCAGACCCACGGCGCGATGCGTACGCGTCCGACCAGCTTGGCCTCGAGGCACCCGTCGACGGGGCACACCTTCACGCAGTCCATGCAGCCGTCGCACTCCGTGTCGCGCACCGTGCGGACCGTATCCGGGCGGCAGAACGCATGACATGACTTCGCGCACTTGCCGCACTGGATGCAGGTTGACTCGTCTCGTGACACCGAGCACGGCGAGAGCGTCGCAACGGCGCAGTACATGCCGCCGACCGGACACAGGTAGCGACACCACAGCGGTCCGATCAGCGCCGAGACGACTCCCACGAGAAGCACGACGATCAGGTACACCGGGTCGAGCATCAGTCCGATGGATCTTGAGGTCGGCGACCCACATGTACGGCAGATGTGCGGAAGTTGACCGCCTCGGCGATCGGACACCGACATCAGGAAGGCGACCACAAGCCCCGCCAAGCATGAAGCGGACGACGCGTCCCGCGATATCGAGCCCACCTTGGCAGCTGGAAGTTGCGGCCGAAGATGCGTCTCCCGAGTGCCGCGAAGGCCTCCCAGACCGTGCCGACCGGGCAGATCCAGCCGCAGAAGCCGCGCCGGAAGAGCAGCGACGTCGCGAACGCGGCGATGATGATGACGAGCCCGGCCGGCAAGCAGCGTGTCCCAACCGCCACCGCGAACCCAGGCGAAGAAGCTCGTGAAGTGACCGATCGGCAGCAGGCCGGCGGGGGCCTCGGGACGAGGCACGAACGGTCCGGTGCCCCTCGCCCACGCCGCGAATCGGAAGAGCTGGACGCAGGCGAAGACGAAGAACGCCAGGAAGACCGACTTGACGAACCAACGCCCCGTGACCAGATCGCGGATTCGTGGGAAGTCGAACGCTGTGGGGTCGCCCGTGGACGCTCTCGTATCGTCGTTGTTCTCGGCCGGCGTGATGTCAGGCACTGGTGTTCGCCTTTCGATTCCAAGTGCGGGTGCCGGCCGCGCACTGAGACAGGGTATAATCCTTAGCAAAGCTTATGCGCAGGTTCGCGGAAGGAAGCCGTTCGTGCCAGAAGTCGTGATGGTGATCGCCCCGGAGGTGTTCCGGGACGAGGAGTACGCCGAGCCCAAGCGCGTGCTCGAATCCCGTGGCGCCAAGGTGGTCACGGCGAGCGTGGCACCGGGCGAGTGTATCGGAAAACTGGGGCTTCGTGCGCAAGCGGAGATCTCGGTCGACGACGCCGCCGGTCGCGACTGGGACGCCGTCTTCTTCGTCGGCGGTGCGGGTGCGGCGGTGTACTTCGATGACGCGGCCGCACACGCGCTCGCAACGACGAGCCGCCAATGGCACCGGTCTGCTCTCGGCGATCTGCATCGCGCCTTCGATCCTCGCGCACGCCGGACTGCTTGTCGGGTGTTCGCGCTACGGCGTTTCCATCGCAGGAAGCCGATCTCGCCGCACACGGAGCGGTTTGGACCGGTGCGTCCGTCGACGGTCGACGGGCGCATCGTCACGGGCAACGGGCCCGAGGCGGCAATCGAGTTCGGCCAGACGATCGGGAATCTCCTCGGCTTGCCGAGAGACTGACAACAGCCGCTCATGGGGGCGGCGCACATTCAAGGGGGCACGCGTGAACTTCTATCGCTGCAGGATCTGCGGAGAGACCTACCTGGGCACGAAGCCGCCG
The DNA here is from genome assembly GCA_963803785.1 of uncultured Coriobacteriia bacterium. Classification (GTDB taxonomy): domain Bacteria; phylum Actinomycetota; class Coriobacteriia; order Anaerosomatales; family JAAXUF01; genus CAWDNM01. Next base: position 15,984 of record CAWDNM010000004.1, on the reverse strand, counting down.
AGCCGGTGCCCGTTCTGTGGCGTGACTGACGACTTCTTCGTGCTGACCACTGACTACGTCGAGAACGGGACGCCCCCCTCCCTGTCCGAGACCGAGACGGCCGACGTCTTGCACGCGATCGACCTGGAGCGGGGCAACGCACGCTTCTACCGCGCGCTCGGTGGCCACGACGAGAACCCGAAGCTCGCCAGCGCGTTCAAGCGCCTCGCGAACGTCGAGGCCGAGCACTGCTCGGTCTTCTGCAAGCTCGCCGGCGTCGCGAAGCCCGCCGACCTGCTCGGAGCCCGGCGATGAGTCGCGGGACGTGGTGCGACAACGTCAAGGAGTCCCTCGCCCGCGAGCTGCGCGCGTCGAACTTCTACGCCGAGGCTGCTGGGCGAGCACGCAACCCCAAGGTGGTGGAGGTCTTCCTCGCCATCGGCGGCCGTCGAGCGCGACCACATCGAACTTGATGGAATCGCTGCGGCAATCGCCGGCGGACTAGCCTCTCGCCGAGGACGCGACACCCGCTTCGGCGACCTCGCTGAAACACGCCTCGTACTCGGCACGAGTCGCTCGAAGGTGAAGCGCTCGGCCAGGCCGCGCGCGGCCAGCGGATCCGGCCGGTGCTGGATGTGCCCCCTCAGGCGCGCCACGAGCTCGTCTGCGCCCGCGTAGCGGTACTCGCGTCCGTAGAGCTCCGGGTACGCCAGCCGGTCGGGCACGAGCGGTGCGGCGCCGGCGTAACAGGCCTCGACCATCGCGAGACCGAAGAACTCGTTGATCGCCGTCGACACCGCGACGTCCGCGCTTGCCAGCAGCGCAGCGTACTCGGCACGCGACGCGGGCTCGTCGCAGTGCACGAGCCGGTTCCCGAGCGCCCGGCGGCATCGCGCATCAGGTCCTCGGTCTCGCGGAAGCTCTGACCCGCCACCGCGACCTCGAAGTCGAGCCCCTCCCCGGCCAGCGCCATGACCGCCGAGAAGAACTCCTCGGGATTCTTGTCGTGCTCCCACCGGTGCGGCCAGACGATGCGGCAGCGCGCGCCCCTCGAGGGCGGCGCGTCGTCGAACGCTGCCGGGTCGAACGGCGGCGCGATGACCCGGGACTTCGCGGCGATCGCCTCGGCGACACCGCGGGGATGGTGGTCGGGAAACTCGCGGATGAAGCCGGGGATCTCGGCGACAGAACCGGTCGAGGTTCCAGCGCGTGTTGAAGACGCATGCCTCGGCCGAGAGCGCGCTCGTGATGTTGGTCAGCGGGAACTGGAAGTCCCACTCGGCGGTGTGGCGGTTGGGGTAGACCAGCTGGTTCTCGTGGAAGTAGACGATCGCCGGCACTGCGCGATCGAGGGCGCCGGCCAGTCCGCGGAACTCCGCGAGGTTGAGGAACGTGGACGCGAAGACGAGGTCGAACGGGCGGTCGGCCGCCGCGCGGCTCGGCTCGGCTGCGAGTGCCCGCGCCTGCTGGGCCATGGTGATCGCCGCCCCGCGCATGCGCCACTTCCACTTGCGCGCCGGCAGCGTCAGCAGCGTCCACTCGGCGTCGATGCGCTGCACGAGACCGTCGAGCACGGCGCGGTGGCTGCCGCCGTAGTACGGCTCGAGCGCCAGGATGCGCAGCCGGCTCATCGCTCGGGCTCCGCGGCTCTTGCGGGCTCCTCGGCGTGCACGGTCGGCCACTCGCGAGGCGGGCGGTACGCCTGGCTCGGTAGTCGAGCCACGTCATCGCGGCGATCGCGTCGTCGACCATCCGCTCGTGCGGCAGCGCGTCCCACGCCTCGAGCACCGCGCGGAAGCTTCGCGTGCGTCTCGGGGGTGCGCGGCATGAACAGCGTGCAGCAGTCCGTCGTGCTCCTGCGATCGAGATCTCGTAGGTCCCGAGCCGCCTGGCCTCGACGATGATCTCGTGCTTGTCGCTGCCGATGAGCGGGCGCAGGACCGGCAGCGTGGCGGCCTCGTCGACCGCCCCGATGTTGTCGAGCGTCTGCGACGCCACCTGGCCGAGCGACTCACCGGTGACGAGCGCCTTGCGCGCGCTCCGAGCGAGCGATCCGCTCGGCGACGCGAATCATGAGCCGGCGGTAGAGCAGCACGCGCAGGTCGGGCGGGCACGACGAGCGCGATCTCCTTCTGCAGGTCGCCGAAGGGCACGACGTAGATGCGTCCCAGGCCGCCGGTGGGCTCGAGCTTGGTCGCCGATCTCGCGCACGAGACGCTCGGAGAGGTCGTTGGTCTGCGGCCGGCCCGAGAAGTGCACGCCCACCGCGACGGCACCGCGGCGAATCATGCGCCACGTCGCCACCGGCGAGTCGATGCCGGCCGAGAGCAAGCGAGACGACCCTGCCCGACATGCCGACGGGCAGACCGCCGACACCGGGCACGCGGCGTGTCGAGACGTAGACGTCGCCTTGGACCACGTCGATGCGCACCTTCACGTCGGGCTTGGAGAGGTTGACCTTGGCGCCGGTCTGCGCGACGAGGAACGCACCGATCGAGCCTGTTGGTCTCCATGCTCGGAACCGGGTAGTCGGTGTTGGAGCGATGAGAGTCGACGGCGAACGTCTCGAACGCGCCGACCTCGCCGACCGAGAGCAGCGCCGCCTGCTTCGATCTCGGCGTGACGTCGCGACGGTGCGAAACGCGGGCGAGACGAACGCGACGCCGGGAATGGCCGCGATCCGCTCGGCGACCTCGTAGACGCGCTCGCGGCTCGCGCACGCGGACGGCGACGCGCGACACGACCTTCTCGATGCGGCCACGGGAAGACCAACGAGCGCCGCCTCGAGGTTGTCTCGAAGCCGGCGCTCGAAATGTGCGCGATTGCGGCCCTTCAGGCCGATCTCGGCGTAGTGGATGAGGCAGACGCGCTCGAACACGGCGCCGCCTCGCTACTTGTAGCTGTCCTTGGTGCGCTCGTAGGCGACGTCGCCGTTGGCGATCTCCTCGAGGGCCTTGGAGAGCGGCTTCTTCTTCATCAGGTCGGCAAGCTGGCTCGTCGGCATGGTGAGCAGCGCCTGATCGCGCAGGCCGTGCGTCATGTCGTTGATCTGACGCGCGCGCTTGGCGGCGATGATGCACAGCGTGTACTTCGAATCGACCTTCGAGAGCAGATCGTCGATCGGGGGGTTGATAACAGACATATCCTCAGACTTCCTGTTGGTCGGCGTACGAATCGATTATGCCCACGAGCTCGCCGACTGCCCGCGACACGTCGTCGTTTTGTACCACATGGTCGTACTTGCCCACAAGTTCGAGCTCGCGCTTCGCGGTCTCAAGACGCGTCTCACCTGCGCCTTTGTCTCGCTGCCCCGCCTTTCAGCCGACGCTCGAGCTCCTCCCACGACGGCGGCATGATGAAGATGAGCACCGAGTCGGGCATCAGCGACTTGACCTGGAAGGCGCCCTGCGGGTCGATCTCGAGAATGACCTGGCGCCCCTCGGCGACCTTGGCCTCGCACCGCCGCACGCGGCGTGCCGTAGCAGTTCCCGTGAACCTCGGCCCACTCGAGCAGCCCGCCGGTCTCGGCCAGGCGCTGGAACTCCTCGGCAGACGTGAAGAAGTAGTGCTGCCCCTCGACCTCCCCCGGTCGAGGGGCGCGCGTAGTCACGGAAACCGAGACCCACAGGTCGGGAACCCTGGCCGGAAGCTCCCTGACCAGCGTGCCCTTACCGGCGCCGAAGGGCCGGAGATTATGAACAGATTGCCTTTTCGCATGCGTCGCGCGACCGCTACGTCGTCGTAGTCGCGGTCGCGGCGCTGCAGCGCCGGCTAGCCGAGACGATCGAGCAGCGCCTCGCGCTGGCGGGCGCCGAGGCCCTGCACGCGACGGCTCTCGGAGATCTCGAGCTCGGTCATGATCTTGTGAGCCTTCGCCTTGCCGTAGCCGGGAAGAGACTCGAGCAGAGTCGAGACCTTCATGCGAGCAACGACCGGATCGTCGCTCTTCTTCATGACGGCCGCGAACGAGAGCTTCCCGGCCTTGATGTCGGCTCGCAGAGCAGCGCGCTTCTGGCGCGCCTCGGCGGCCTTCTTGAGCGCCTTCTGGCGATCCTCGGGCGACAGGTTCGGAAGTGCCATGGTTCCTCCTCGTCAGAGCCAGGCGGGGCAGATGGCCGCTCGTCCACAGGCAGGTTGACTGCCGGCAGATAGCGAATGAGCGACCCCCAATTGCAGGTAATGCTACGCCTGACCTGCGACGATGCCAAGCACCTTTACGAAAGTCGACGACTTCCCGGCGAGTACACGGGGACGTCCGCGGCGCACAGGCTACACGATTCGGGGTCCCAAGACTCAACCTCAAGTTTAAGGAGAGGCCAGAACGCCGCGTCGAACTTCTTCTCGCCGCCCCGGTCGATGAGCGAGACGACCCCGACGACCTCGCCACCTGCGGCTTCGACAAGTGCGATGACCTCGGCAACGCTCCCACCTGTGGTGACGACGTCTTCGACGACCAGAACGCGCGCGCCGGCGGGCACCTCGAACGCCCGGCGGAACACCATGCGTCCCCTGCTCGCGTTCGCTGAAGATGAACTTGACCCCCAGAGCCTGCGCGACGGCGAATCCGATGACGAGTCCGCCGACAGCCGGGGCAGCAACGAGATCGACAGTCAGGCCCTCCGGAAGTCGCTCGACTGCGGTCCGGCCAGCTGCGTCGTGAGCGCGGGTCCTCGAGGACCCGTGCGCACTGCACGTACGTCGCCGGAATGGCGACCGCTCGTGAGGACGAAGTGACCGGTCCGAATCGCATCCGCGCTCTTGAGCGCCTGCAGGATCTGCTCGTCGGTCATCGACATCAGGAAAGCTCCTCTTCGATCTCGGAAAGGATTCGGTCGACGGCTTCGGCCGGGTTGGGCGCCGCCGTGATCGGTCGCCCGATCACCAGATGGCTCGCGCCCGCGGCCAGCGCCGCCGCCGGCGTGGCGACGCGCGCCTGGTCGTCGGCCTGCGCTCCACGTCGGCCGCACGCCCGGCGTGACGACGAGCGCGTCCTCGCCGAGCAGCTCCCGCATGAGCGCCGCCTCTCGAGGCGAGCAGACGACGCCGTCGACACCGGCGGACTTGGCGAGCACGAGCAAGCAGTGGCACCTGCTCGGTCGTGCCGCGGCGCACGCCGATCTCGGCCAGCGCCGTCGTCGTCGGTGCTCGTGAGCACGGTCACCGCCAGTACGGCCGGCGCCGCGACGCCGACCTCCTCGGCAGCGCGGCGTGATGACTCGACCGCGGCCGCATCATCGCCGACCCGCCCGAGGCGTGGACGGTGAACATGCCGGCGCCGAGCTTGGCGATCTCGGCGGCGCACCGGCGACCTGATGCGGGATGTCGTGCAGCTTGAGATCGACGAAGATCGAGAAGCCCATCTCGGAGAGGCGCGCCACGATCTCGGGACCTTCGGCGTAGTAGAGCGTCATTCCCGACCTTGAGCCACTGCACGCGCCCGCGCAGCGTCTGCGCGAGCGACAGCGCCTCGGCGGCATCGCAGTCGAGCGCGACGATGATGGGGTTTGTCAGTCGGACATCGCGAATCCTCTCAGCCTAGTTCGCGGGTGCGACGACGGGCGACGGCGCAGGCGGACTGCTGCGCCTCGATGCCCGGAATGACCACGTAGATGACGAGCAGCGAGCAGCGCCGACGAGAGACACGACGCTCACTGCCGCGAAGAACGGGATGCGCCACGGAGCCGGGATGAGCGGTGGCCTGGGCTCAGGCGCCTTGCCGAAGTTCTCGATGAACCACTTGAACGGGTTGGTCATGCGGCTCAGACCTCCAAGCGCGCCGATGAGATCGGCGACCCGCGTCGACGCCGTGGCGGTGGCAGTACTCGGTGAGGCCGTCGAGGACGCGCGTCGTCGCGGTCGGGTCGACGAAGTTCGCCGTTCCCACCGCGACCGCGGTGGCGCCGGCCAGCATGAACTCGACGGCGTCCGTCGCGTCCATGATGCCGCCCATGCCGACGATCGGGATCGCGACCGCGTTGGCGACCTGCCACACCATCCGCAGCGCGACCGGCTTGATCGCCGGACCGGACAGCCCGCCGACGACGCGGGCGAGCAGCGGCTTGCGCGATCTCCGCGTCGATCGCCATGCCCGAGCAGCGTGTTGATGAGCGACGAGCCCGTCGGCGCCGGCCGCCTCGACCGAGCGTCGCGATCTCGACGATGTCGGTGACGTTGGGGCTCAGCTTCACGATGAGCGGGCGGCTCGTCGCCGCCCGGCACGCGGCGGTCACGGCGGCAGCCGCCGCGCAGTCGGTCCCGAACGCCATGCCGCCCTGCGTCGACGTTGGGACAGGAGATGTTGACCTCGTAGGCCGCGACGCCGGCTCCGGCTCGAGCCGCTCGATGACGCCCGACGTACTCCTCGACCGAGTGGCCGCTCACGTTCACGATGACCGGGGTCTCCGGGGCGTTCTCGGCGAGCCAGGCCAGGTCCTTGGCGACGAACGCCTCGACTCCGGGATTCTGCAGGCCGATCGAGTTGAGCATGCCGCTCGCGGTCTCGGCGATGCGCGGGCTCGCGTTGCCCGCCCACGGCCCGAGCGACACGCCCTTGGTGACGATCGCGCCGAGCCGCGACAGGTCCACGAAGTCGGCGAACTCTCGACCCGAAGCGAAGGTTCCGGACGCCGTCACCACGGGGTTGCGCAGCTCGAGCGAGCCGAGACGAACCCTCATGTCGACGTTCAGGCTCACGAGCGCGCACCCCCTCTGACCAGCACGGTTGCACGAGGATCGCCCGGGCGATTCGCGATGATCGGGATGCAGGCGATGGGCGCACTGTCAGGCGCGACAGGAGGTCTAGTGCTTCGGCGGTGTCTGCGACGCATCCCAGACCACCTCCTCGGCATCGAAGACGGGGCCGTCGACGCAGGCGCGCTTCAGGCCGTCGCGAGTCGAGACGACGCACGACAGGCAGGCGCCGATGCCGCACGCCATCAGACGCTCGAGCGACACCTGGCACGGTACGCCGGCGTCGGCCGCGAGCCCTGCGATGGCGCGCTGCATCGGCTCCGGGCCGCAGGTGTAGACGACGTCGAAGCGCTCCTCGGCGAGCAGGCGCGCCGCGGGACCGGTCACGAAGCCGTGCTCGCCGGCGCTGCCGTCGTCGGTCGCGACCTCGACGCGGCGCGCGACGCGCTCGAAGAGCTCGCGGGCCACGAGTCGCTCGCGGGTCGGCGCGCCCATCGCGACGCTGACGGCGACGCCGCGCGCGGCGAGCTGCTCGGCGAGCATGCCGAGCGGTGCGGCGCCAAGCCCACCGGTCACGAGCAGCGCGTGCGCCAGGCCCTCGGGCGACGGTCCACCCGCGGCCGAGCGGACCGACGAGGTCCATCGACGTGTCGCCCACGGGCTTCTCGGCCATGCGCAGCGTGCCCGTCGCCGAGCATCTGGTAGAGGATCTCGATGCGCTCGCCGTACGCCCGGTGGACCGAGAACGGGCGTCGCAGGATGATGTCGGCGCCGCGTAGCGACGCGCAGGTGCACGAACTGCCCGGGCTGCACGCTCGCGGCACACCGCGGGGCCTGGAGCACCATCAGCCCGACGCCCTGGGCGATGCGGTCGTTGGCGAGCACCGTCACGCGCTCGAGCGCGGCCTGTTCGAGCGCTCGCGTCACGCGGGGCCCGCATCGAGCGCGGCGTTCGCCGGCCTCGAAGTCCTGCAGCGCGTACACGTCGAGCCGGTCTTCCTTGACCGCTTCGATCGCCTGCACGATCGCGGCGGCGGCCGGAAGCGTCGTGATGTTGGTGATGCCGTGCCGGATCGCCGCCGAGCGGATGTGGTAGCCGTCGGAGCGCGTCTCCTGCCCGAACGGCGTGTTGATGACGAGCTGCACCTCTTCGTTGGCGATGTGGTCGATGACGTTCGGCCGGCCCTCGTGCTTCTTGAGGACCTCGGTGACCGGAATGCCCGCGGCACGCAGCACCTTGGCGGTGCCGCGCGTCGACATGATCGAGAAGCCGAGAATCGTCAGGTGCTTGCACAGCGAGGCGATCTGGCGCTTGTCGCGGTCGCACACCGAGACGAACGCGGTGCCGCTCGTGGGCAGCGAGTAGTCGATGGCGAGCTGCGACTTCGCGTACGCCGCCGGGAAGTCGCCCGCCACGCCCATGACCTCGCCGGTGGACTTCATCTCCGGTCCGAGCACGGTGTCGGCGCCCGGGAAGCGCCCGAACGGCATGACCGCCTCCTTGACGCAGAAGCGCCCGAGCTCGCGGTCCTCGGCGGGCAGGTCCATCTCGGCGAGCTTGCGCCCGGCCATGACCTGCGCGGCGACCTTCGCGAGCGGCACGCCGGTCGCCTTGCTGACGAACGGCACCGTGCGCGACGCGCGCGGGTTGACCTCGAGCACGTAGACCCGCTGGTCCTTGACCGCGAACTGCACGTTCATCAGGCCGCGCACGCCCAGCCGCAGCGCGAGCGCGCGCGCCTGCTCGCGAATCCGCGCGATGATGTCCTCGCCGAGCGTGTACGGCGGAATCGAGCACGCCGAGTCGCCCGAGTGGATGCCGGCCTCCTCGATGTGCTCCATGACGCCGCCGACGTAGACGGTCTCGCCGTCGCACACGGCGTCGACGTCGACCTCGATCGCGCCTTCGAGGAAGCGGTCGAGCAGCACCGGGTGCTCGGGTGAGATCTTGACCGCCTCGGCCATGTACTTCTCGAGGTACTGCTCGTTGTAGGCGATGACCATGCCCCGCCCGCCGAGCACGTAGCTCGGCCGCACGAGCAGCGGGAACCCGATGCGGCCCGCGACCGCGACCGCCTCCTCGAAGCTGTTCGCGGTGCCGGCGGCCGGGTACGCGATCCCGAGCTCGTCGAGGATCGCCGAGAAGCGCTTGCGGTCCTCGGCGAGGTCGATGGCCTCCGGCTTCGTGCCCATGATCGGCACGCCGGCGCGCTTCGAGCGCCTTGGCGAGCTTCAGCGGCGTCTGGCCGCCGAAGGTCACGACCACGCCCGCGGGCTTCTCGGCGTCGACGATGTCCATGACGTCTTCGAAGGTCAGCGGCTCGAAGTAGAGCCGGTCGCTCGTGTCGTAGTCGGTCGAGACCGTCTCGGGGTTGCAGTTGACCATGATCGTCTCGTAGCCCAGGTCGTGCAGCGCGTAGGCGGCGTGCACGCAGCAGTAGTCGAACTCGATGCCCTGCCCGATGCGGTTGGGGCCGGCGCCGAGGATCATCGCCTTGGGCTTGTCGCGTGGGCGCGACCTCGTCCTCGTCCTCGTAGGTCTTGTAGTAGTACGGCGTGTAGCGCGGCGAACTCGGCGGCGCACGTGTCGACCGACTTGAACGTCGGCTTGACCCCGAGCGGCCTTGCGCACGGCGCGCACGCTCGCCTCGGTCGCGCCGGTCAGGTACGCGATCTGCACGTCCGAGAGGCCCATGCGCTTGGCCTCGCGCAGCTCGTCGGCGCTCAGCGCGTCGAGCGTGCGGCCGCGCAGCTCGTTCTCGGCGGCGACCATCTTCTCGATGCGGCGCAGGAACCACGGGTCGATGCTGCGTGAGTGTCGTGGAGGTCGTCGACGCTGCGGCCGCGGCGGAACGCCTCGGCGACGTAGAAGAGGCGGTTCTCGTTGGGGATGGCGAGGTGCTCGTCGAACTTGTGCTCGTCGAAGACGTCCTTGCCGTCGCTCCCAGGCCGCCGCGGCCGTTCTCGAGCGAGCGGAACGCCTTGCCGAGCGCCTCTTCGAAGGTGCGGCCGATGGCCATCGCCTCGCCCACCGACTTCATGCGGGTGGTGAGCGTCTCGTCGGTGCCGCGGAACTTCTCGAACGCCCAGCGCGGCACCTTGACGACGGTGTAGTCGATGCTCGGCTCGAAGCACGCCGGCGTCTCGCGCGTGATGTCGTTGTCGATCTCGTCGAGCGTGTAGCCCACCGCGAGCTTCGCGGCGATCTTCGCGATCGGGAAGCCGGTCGCCTTGGAGGCGAGCGCCGAGGAGCGCGAGACGCGCGGGTTCATCTCGATGACGGTCATGCGGCCGTTGGCCGGGTTCACCGCGAACTGCACGTTGGAGCCGCCGGTCTCGACGCCGATCTCGCGCAGGATCGCGATCGAGGCGTCGCGCATGGTCTGGTACTCGCGGTCGGTGAGCGTCTGAGCAGGCGCGACGGTGATCGAGTCGCCGGTGTGCACGCCCATCGGGTCGACGTTCTCGATGGAGCACACGATCACGGCGTTGTCGTTGACGTCGCGCATGACCTCCATCTCGTACTCTTTCCAGCCGATGACGCTCTCCTCGATGAGCACCTCGCCCAGCGGCGAGAGCGCGACGCCGTGAGCGACGATCTCGCGCAGCTCGTCGATGTTGTAGGCGATGCCGCCGCCGGCGCCGCCCATCGTGAAGCTGGGGCGCACGACGCACGGCAGGCCGATGTCGACCGACGATCCGCTCGGCGTCGGCGACCGAGTACGCGTAGTCGCCGCGCGGCACGTCGAGGCCGATGCGCTCCATCGCCTCGGCGAAGAGCTTGCGGTCCTCGCCCTTCTTGATGACGTCGAGCTTCGCGCCGATGAGCTCGACCCCGTGCTTCTCGAGCGTGCCGGCCTCGGCGAGCGCGACCGCGCAGTTCAGGCCGGTCTGTCCGCCGAGCGTGGGCAGCAGCGCGTCGGGCTTCTCGGCGATGATGACCTTCTCGACGAACTCGGGGGTGATCGGCTCGACGTAGGTGCGGTTCGCGAGGCCCGGGTCGGTCATGATCGTGGCCGGGTTGCTGTTGACGAGCACGACCTCGAAGCCGTCGTCGCGCAGGACCTTGCACGCCTGCGCGCCGGAGTAGTCGAACTCGCAGGCCTGGCCGATGACGATCGGGCCGGAGCCGATGACGAGGATCTTCTTGATGTCGGTGCGGCGGGGCATGTGGCTCCTGTTCGCTTCGGTGAGCGTTCGTGCGGTGTTCGGACGGTCGGCGGCTCACGGTTGGACGACGACCGGGCAGGGCGCCTCGCGCAGCAGCTCGAGCGAGAGCCCGCCGAGCATGACCTGGCGCAGCGGCCCGCGGCCGCGCTGGCCGGTGATGCAGCCGGTGGCGTCGACCTCGCGTCAGGTAGTCGAGCACCACCGCGCGCGGGATCGCCGGACCTGATGACCGTGCGCGCCTCGACGCCGTGGCCCTCGGCGATCGCGAGCAGGCCGCGCATCATGCACCTCGGCGTTGCGCGCGTCTTCCTCGGTCGAGCCCTCGGGCAGCACGTGCAGCGCCGTGACGACGTCGATCGCCTCGGCGGGGCGCTCGACAGCCGAGAGCCACGCGCGCGTGGCGGCCGCCGAGAAGTCGGTCGGGACGACGAGGCGGCGGGCGAAGTCGTGCGAGAGCTCGATCGGGTCGTCGACGGACTCGAGCAGGTCGTAGCGAACGGTCATCGTCCGCAGCCTGCCCGAGGCGAAGAGCCGCTCGGAGATCGAGCCAGCGAACAGGGCGTCGACGACCGACTTGCCTGAGGTCCCGCAGCAGATCACGTCGATGTCGGCCTGCTCGGCGAGCGCGAGGATGCCCTCGATGCGGTCGCCGGTGACGACGCGCAGCTCGATCTCCAGCGAGCATCCGACCATCGACCGAAGCCGCCATCGCCGCGAGCCGCTCGCGCGCCCGGTCGATCTCGGCAGCCACGACGGGCGCCTCGAGCCCCGAGGCGTCCACCGCGGTGACGATGAGCACCTTGCTGCACCGACTGAACGGCACAGACCGCACACGTAGCGCAGCACCTTCTCGTCGCGCGCGTCGAGTCCCACCGGGACCAGCATCGAACTGATAGACATCCCGCTTCTCCCCTACTCCGGCGCGTTCAGGTAGTCCGCGCGGCCGTCCATGAGGCGCGTGAAAGCGCCGAAGAGGTAGCGCGCGTCGTGCGGACCGGGCGCTGCCTCCGGGTGGTACTGCACCGAGAACGCCGGCGTGTCGAGCAGCCGGATGCCCTCGGTGGTCATGTCGTTGAGGTTGACGTGCGTCAGCTGCACGCGGCCGAAGCGCGGCGAGCGCACGACCGGCGCCACGCCCGCGCGCACCCACGCGCCGATGTCGCTCGCGTCGAGCGAGACCCGCCGCTCGCCTCGGCGTCGAGCGCGCCGATCGAGCCGAAGTCGACGCAGAAGCCGTGGTTCTGGCTCGTGATCTCGACGCGGCCGTTGAGCAGGTTCATGACCGGCTGGTTGCCGCCGCGGTGACCGTACTTGAGCTTGTAGGTCTGCGCGCCGACCGCAAGCGAGAGCATCTGGTGCCCGAGGCAGATCCCGAACACCGGCTTCACGCCGAGAAGATCGCGCAGCGTGCCGTACAGGTAGTCGACGGCCGACGGGTCGCCCGGGCCGTTGGCGAGGAACACGCCGTGCGGGTCGAGCGCGAGGACCTCCTCGGCGGTGGCGGTCGGCGGGAGCACGCGCACGTCGCAGCCGGCCTCGGCGAGGCGGCGCAGGATGTTGTACTTGATGCCCGAGTCCATGCGCCACGACGCGGTAGCGGGCGTTGACCGGCAGCACGCCGGTGTCGACCGGCAGCTCGCAACCGGGGGGCATCTCGGCGCCCCAGGTGTACGGCTCGGCGGTGGCGACCTCGGCGACCAGGTCGCGGCCGACGAGACCGGGCGCTGCCTTCGCCTTGGCGACGAGCGACGCGGCGTCGAGGTCGGTCGTCGAGATGACGGCGCGCATCGCGCCGCGCTCGCGCAGGTGGCGGGTCAGGCGACGGGTGTCGATGCCGCTGATGGCGACGATGCCGCGCTCGGCGAGGAAGTCCGGAAGCGACGGCCTCGCTGCGCCAGCTCGAAGGCTCGTCGCACATCTCGCGGACGACGAAGCCCTTCGCGAACACGCCGCGCGACTCCATGTCGGCGCCGTTGACGCCGTAGTTGCCGATGTGCGGCATCGTCATCGTGACGATCTGGCCGGCGTAGCTCGGGTCGGTGAGGACCTCCTGGTAGCCCGACATCGACGTGTTGAAGCACAGTTCGCCGTCGGCCTCGCCGGCAGCGCCGCACGAGAACCCCGAGAACACCGTTCCGTCTTCGAGCGCGAGAAGCGCCTCGGAGCGAAGTGACACTTAGTCGACCACCTTCCCGTTGCGAAGGGCGATTCGACCCCCCACGAACACCTCCGACGCCTTGCCGAGTAGTGTAGCCCGAAGAAACGCCGAGTTGGCCGACTTGCTCTCGAAGAACTCGGGCGTGACCTCGACGCGGGCCTCGGGGTCGATGACCGTGATGTCGGCCACGCCACCGGCCTCGAGCCGGACCTCCGGGAGCTTGAGCGCGGCACGCGGGTTGATGGCCATCCAGCTGCGCCACGTCGGCCCAGTCGGCGAGCTTCTTGGCGACCAGGTTGGTGATGACGAGCGGCAACGCCGTCTCGAGCCCGGTGCTGCCGAAGGGCGCGAGCTCGAACTCGAGCGCCTTCTCGTGCGGAGCGTGCGGCGCGTGGTCGGTGGCGATGCAGTCGATCGTGCCGTCGAGCAGACCGGCGACGCACGCTTCGCGATCGGCCGCACTGCGCAGCGGCGGGTTCATCTTCAGGTTCGTGTCGTAGTCAGCCGCGACGGCGTCCTCGTCGAGGAACAGGTGGTGCGGCGTGACCTCGGCGGTGACGCGCAGCCCCTTCGCCTTGGCCTGGCGCACCAGCTCGACGCTGCCCGCGGTCGAGATGTGCGCGACGTGCAGGCGGCAGCCCGTCAGCTCGGCGAGCCGGATGTCGCGGGCGACCATGATGTCCTCGGCGGCAGCGGGCCAGCCGGCCATGCCGAGGCGGGTCGAGATGACGCCCTCGTTGACGACGCCCTTGCCCGACGAGCGCCTCGTCCTCGCTGTGCGCGATGACGACCGCGTCGAACTGCTTGGCGTAGTCCATGATGAGCCGCATCATGCCGGTGTCCTGCACGCCCTTGCCGTCGTCCGAGAACGCGACGGCGCCGGCGGCGAGCATGTCGCCCATCTCGGCGAGCGCCTTGCCCTTCAGACCGACGGTGAGCGCGCCGATCGGGTGCACGCGCACCTTGCCGCGCTCGGCGGCCCGCTCGACGACGAAGCGCACCGCGCTGCCCTCGTCGCAGATCGGGTCGGTGTTGGGCATGCAGGCGACGGCGGTGAACCCGCCGTGCGCTGCCGCACGGGTGCCGCTCTCGATGTCTTCCTTGTACTCGTAGCCGGGCTCGCGCAGGTGCACGTGCACGTCGACGAGGCCCGGCACGACGATCTTCTCGGCGCACTCGATGGTGGTGCCCTTGGCGATGGTCGAGGTTGTCGCCGATCTCGACGATCACGGCCGTCGTCGATGACGACGTCGCAGACGCGGTCGAGCCCGACCGACGGGTCGACGACCCGTCCTCCTCTAAGCAGCAGTGCCACTTGCGTCACCTCCGAGCAGCAGGTACATCGCGGCCATGCGCACCGCGACACCCGCGTTGACCTGGTCGAGGATCATCGAGCGGATCGAGTCCGCAACCGCCGAGGTGATCTCGACGCCGCGGTTCATCGGGCCGGGGTGCATGACGATCGCGTGCGGCTTCATCTTCGCGAGGCGCCGCTCGTTCATGCCGTAGAGCGTCGCGTACTCGCGCACGCTCGGGAACGGCATGCCCTCGGCGCGCTCCATCTGGATGCGCAGCATGTAGGCGACGTCGAGCTCGGGCAGCACCTCGTCGAAGCGAGGTCGCGACCTCGGCGCCGAGGATGTCGGGCCGTGCCGGCAGCAGCGTGGGCGGCGCGATGACGATCGGCGTGGCGCCGACCATCCTGCAGCGCCGGTATGAGCGAGCCGGCGACGCGCGAGTGGCAGATGTCGCCCACGATGCCGACCTTGAGCCCCTCGAGCTTGCCCGAGCTTCTCACGCATCGTGAACAGGTCGAGCAGCGCCTGCGTGGGGTGCTGGTGCATGCCGTCGCCGCCGTTGATGATGTGCGCGTCCATGTGCTTGGCGAGCATCCGAGGCGAGCCGGCGTACTTGTGCCGCACGATGACCAGGTCGCACGCCATCGCCGAGAGCGTCTCGGCGGTGTCGACGAGCGACTCGCCCTTCACCGTCGCGCTCGTCGAGGCCGAGAAGTTGATGCCGTCGGCCGAGAGGCGCTTGGCCGCGAGCTCGAAGCTCGTGCGGGTGCGGGTGGATCGGCTCGAGGAAGAGGTTGACGACCGTGCGGCCGCGAAGCGTCGGGAGCTTCTTGATGCGGCGCTCGTTGACCTCCTTGAACGACTCGGCGGTGTCGAGGATGAGCATGATGTCGTCGGTCGTCAGGTCGCTCATGTCGATGATGTGGCGGCTTGAGAGCATCTACGCGTCGCCCCCGTCCGTGCGCTCGAGGATCTCGACGGCGTCGCGGCCGTCGGTCGGCCTCGAAGTAGACCTTGACCCGCTCCTTGCGCGACGAGGGCACGTTCTTGCCCACGTAGTCGGCGCGGATCGGCAGCTCGCGGTGGCCGCGGTCGACGAGAACCGCCAGCTGGATCGAGCACGGGCGCCCGTAGTCCATGATCGCGTCCATCGCCGAGCGGATCGTGCGCCCGGTGAACAGCACGTCGTCGACGAGGATGATGTCCTTGCCCTCGACGTCGAACGGGATGTCGGTGCGGTGCACCTCCGGCGAGAGCCGGATGGCGAGGTCGTCTCGGTAGAAGCTGATGTCGAGCGTTCCGACGCCCACCTCGGCTCCCTCGATCTCGCGGATCTTGGCCGCGAGCGTCTCGGCGAGCACGGCTCCGCGGGTGACGATGCCGACGAGCGCGAGGTTGCCCGCGCCCTTGTTCGCCTCGAGAATCTCGTGCGCGATGCGCGTGACGGCGCGAGAGATCGCCTCGGCGTCCATCACCGTCGCTTTCGTGCGGTACTCCACCACACACCTCCAGATACGAAAAACGCCTCCCCGCCCGTGGGCAAGAGAGGCACGTCATCATCTGGTTGCGTGTGCGCCGAGTGGTTCCGCGGCGCGGCTGCGGCATGAGTCTGCGTCCCTTGCCGGCCTCACGGGACCGGGCTTAAAGGTCGAACCGAGAGTAGCGCAAGGGTGGGCCGGGGACAAGGGT
>CAWDNM010000003.1:0-29508 GCA_963803785.1 uncultured Coriobacteriia bacterium | reverse complement strand
GAGCGGCAGAGATGAGTCCGCGGGGCCGATCACCGTCAAGGAGCTCATCACATGGCCGGCATCGTGCTCGTCGGCGCCCAGTGGGGCGACGAAGGCAAGGGCAAGATCACCGACCTCATCGCGGACGACTTCGACTACGTCGTCCGCTTTCAGGGCGGGAACAACGCGGGGCACACCGTCATCCACGGCGGGCGCACGCTCAAGCTGCATCTCATCCCGAGCGGGCATCATGTATCCGCACATCACGCCGGTCATCGGCAACGGCGTGCGTCATCGACCCGAAGGTGCTGCTCGAGGAGATGGACCGCCTCGAGGCCGACGGCCTGTCCACGCACCGGCTGCTCATCAGCTGCAACGCGCACCTCATCATGCCGTACCACCGCGACCTCGACGGCGCGAGCGAGCGCCGGCTCGGCGCGCAACGAGATCGGCACCACGCGCCGCGGCATCGGTCCGGCGTACATGGACAAGGCGTCGCGCATGGGCCTGCGCGTCCAGGACCTCACCGACGAGCACATCTTCCGCAAGAAGCTCGAGGCGGCGCTCCACGAGAAGAACGACATCCTCGCGAAGGTCTACGGCCTGCCCACCTACACCGTCGACGCAGATCGCCGAGGAGTACCTGGGCTACGCCGAGCGCATCAAGCCGCACATCGCCGAGACCTCGACGCTCATCAACCGGGCGCTCGACGCCGACCAGTGGGTGCTCTTCGAGGGCGCGCAGGGCACGCTGCTCGACCTCGACCACGGCACCTACCCGTTCGTGACGTCGTCCTCGCCCACCGCCGGCGGCGCCTGCACGGGCGTGGGCGTGGGCCCCAAGCGCGATCGACCGCGTCCTCGGCATCGCCAAGGCGTACATCACGCGCGTGGGCTCCGGGCCCGTTCCCGACCGAGCTCTTCGACGAGACCGGCGAGCTGCTCATCGAGGTCGGCCACGAGTACGGCACCACCACCGGCCGCGAGCGCCGCTGCGGCTGGTACGACGCGCGTCATCGCCCGCTACGCCGTGCAGGTCAACGGCCTGACCGACCTCGTCATCACCAAGCTCGACGTCCTCTCGGACCTCGACACGCATCAAGGTGTGCGTCGCCTACGAGTACGAGGGCAAGCGCTACAACGACCTGCCCGCGCACCAGACGGTCTTCCATCACGCGAAGCCGATCTACGAGGAGCTTCCCGGCTGGAAGACCGACATCACCGACTGCCGCACGTTCGAGGAACTGCCGAAGGAGGCGCGCGACTACATCGCCTTCCTCGAGGACCTCGCCGAGGTGCCGGTCTCGATGATCGCGGTCGGACCGAGCCGCGAGCAGACGATCATGCGGCGGTGGGAGCCGAGACCGTAGTCGGCCGCCTGCAAGCGCTGCGCAGGTAACGCCCTCCCCTCAGAGGGGGCGCGCGAACCGCACGCGGCGGGTACAATACTCCGAACGTTTTGAGGGGTCCGTATCTTCCTGCAGGGAGAACATGTGTCGAACCAGGTCGAGCTCGCTGATAGCCCGCGCCGCAACTTCGGTCACGCCCTTCCGGGCGTGCTTTCGTGGGCGGCAATCGCCGTGACAATCCTGGGCGCGCTGTTCTTCCCGCGCATCTGGCTCGTCATAGCCACTGTCGTCATCGCCTACTTCATGATCCGCATGATCGGCACGCTCGGTTTCGCGCTCTACGGCGAGAAGCTCTCCCGCGAGGCGCGACAACGCGACTGGACCGAAGGCGAGGACGAGGCGGGCCGCTTCGGCTTCGCGCCGTCCGACGTCCGTCACATCGTCGTCGTCCCGAACTACAAGGAGCCCGACGAGATCCTGCGCCGCACGCTTGACGCGCTCGCCGCCCAGCACCGCGCGAGCGAGCGCATCATCCCGGTCCTCGGCATGGAGGAGCGCGAGCCCGACGCCCGCGCCAAGGGCGAAGCCCTCGCTGCCGAGTACGCCGGCAAGTTCCGACACGTCCTCGTGAGCGTGCACCCCGGCGGCATCCCCGGCGAGGAGCCGGGCAAGTCCTCCAACGAGGCCTGGGCCGCTCGGCAGGCTCGCAAGATGGTCGACGAACTCGGCCTCGATCCCGAGCTCGTGACGATCACGTCGTGCGACGCCGACTCGGTCATCCACCCGTCGTACTTCTCGGCGGTTGCCGGGTTCTACGCGGATGACGAACGTCGCCACCTGCGTTTCTGGCAGGCGCCGCTGTTCTACTACAACAACATCTGGCAGGTGCCGGCGCCGATCCGCTTCACCACGTGGCTGTCTCACGCCACACAGGTCGCCGAGCTCGCGATGCCGTTCTACGACCCGCTGCCCATCTCGACCTACACGCTCTCACTCAACCTCGCCGAGAGGTGCGGCTGGTGGGACCCGGCGGTCATTCCGGAGGACTGGCACGAGTACCTCAACTGCCTGTTCGAGACCGGTGAGGAAATCGGCACGACCTCCGTGTTCCTGCCGACGTGGTCGGATGCGACTGATGGCGAGGGCTTCAAGGAAGCCATGGTCAACCGCTTCCATCAGGTGAAGCGTCACGCCTGGGGCGCGGAAGACGTGGGCTACATCGTCGGCCAGCTCACGGAGCGGCCCAGCTCGATGCGTTCCTCGACCATGTTCCGTCTCGGTCAGGTGCTGCACGACCATGTGCTGCGTGTCGCGATGTGGTTCGTGCTCGTCAGCGTCTACGCGCTGATGGCGTACTACGCACGCCTGCACTGGTACGACGCGGGCTACCACTCCGCCATCGTCAACAACCTGATCCTGCTGCGCGTCATGTTCTCGGTCGGCGGTGTGTGCATGGCCACTACCATCGTCTTCGAGCTGTGGCGCTGTCCGCCGCCCGATGGCGTTTCGAAGTTCAAGACCGCGCTCGAGATCGCGCTGCTCTGGCCGCTTCTGCCGCTCATCGGCTTCTACCTCGGGACCATGCCTGCGCTCGAGGCCCAGACCCGCCTGATGTTCGGCATTCCGCTGGGCTACGTGGTCACGCCGAAGTTCGCCGTGACGCGAGAAGCGTCGACGTCCAAGGTCTAGCTCCGGCGGGCTTTCGCCTCCTGAGTTCTTCCGCACGAGCAGAGGGTGGTTCGCATGCGCATTCTGGTCATCGGTTCCGGCGGACGCGAGCACGCGATCGTGCATGCGCTGGCCGAATCCCCACAGGTTGAAGCGATCTTCGCTGCGCCGGGTAACGGCGGCACCGCGGGTGAGCGTGCCACCACCAACGTCGCGCTTGACTCCGCCGATGGTGCCGCGGTTGTCGCGTTCGCGCGTGAGAACGCCATCGACCTCGTCGTGATCGGCCCCGAGGTCCCGCTGGTCGCTGGCCTCGCCGATGACCTTCGCGCCGCCGGCATCCCCACCTTCGGTCCCGGCGCAGCAGGCGCCCGGCTCGAGGGCTCGAAGACGTTCGCGAAGGAACTCATGGCGAAGAGTGCCATCCCCACCGCCCTCTCCGAGACGTTCTCGGATCGCGACGCGGCGATCGCCTACCTCGACGGCGTCGGGGCCCCGGTCGTCGTGAAGGCCGACGGTCTGGCGGCCGGCAAGGGCGTCACGGTTGCGATGACGATCGACGAGGCCCGTGCGGGAGTCGACGAGTGCTTCGACGGTCGCTTCGGTGACGCCGGTGCGCTCGTGGTCATCGAGGAGTACCTCGAGGGCCCGGAAGTCTCGCTGCTCGCGTTCGTCGACGGCCGTGTCGTCCTGCCGATGGCGGCGGCGCAGGACCACAAGCGAGTCGGTGACAGCGATACCGGCCCCAACACCGGCGGCATGGGTGTCTACTCGCCGGTTCCCGGTATCAGCCTGAGCGACCACGCGAAGATGGTCGCCATTCTCCAGCGCACCGCCAACACGCTCGCCGACGAGAAGATCGACTTCAGGGGCGTGCTCTACGGCGGGTTCATCCTCACCGCCGACGGCCCCAAGGTCCTCGAGTACAACACCCGCTTCGGCGATCCCGAGACCCAGGTGCTGCTGCCGCGTCTCGAGACCGACCTCGCCGAGGTTCTGCTCGCGACTGCGAACGGTGAGCTCGATACGCTCGGTGACCTCAGTTGGAGCGACGACGTGGTCGTCTCGGTGGTCATGGCGAGCGGCGGCTACCCGGGCGACTACGAGACCGGCAAGCCGATCACGGGTATCGCTGACGCCGAGGCCTGCCCGGGCGTCGTCGTCTACCACGCCGGAACCAAGCTTGCCGAGGACGGGACGGTGCTGACGGCCGGCGGTCGCGTGCTCAACGTCACCGCGTTCGGCGCCGACTACAAGGATGCCATCGAGAAGGCGTACGATGCGGTCGGTCGAATCAAGTTCGAGGGAGCGTTCTACCGTCGCGACATCGCGCGGCGAGCGCTCTCCGCCAGCCAGCCAGGCGCGTAGCCACAGCTCGTAGCCCACAAGGAGCGAACCAAAGAACATGCTTGCCGAGAGACTGCTCTCGTCGGTCATGCGCCGTGCGAACAACGCATTCCTGACGCTCGAACCATCCGGACTCGATAGCCTGCCCGCGCCGGTTGCCGGGCGGCCGTATCTGCTCTACGTGCACATCCCGTTCTGCGAGCGGCTGTGCCCGTACTGCTCGTTCAACCGGTTCCCCTACGACGCCGAACGCGCGACGCGCTACTTCCACAACCTGCGCGAAGAGATGCGCATGGTTGCGGACCTGGGCTACGACTTCCAGTCGATGTACGTGGGCGGCGGCACGCCGACCGTCGACATCGACGAGCTCGTCGAGACCATCGACCTCGCGAAGTCGCTCTTCTCGATCCGCGAGGTCTCCTCGGAGACGAACCCCAACCACCTCCACCCCAAGTGGATCGAGCCGCTCCTCGAGCGAGTCGACCGCTTGAGCGTGGGCGTGCAGTCGCTCGACGACGAGCTGCTCCAGCCAGATGGACCGCTACGACAAGTACGGCTCGGCGTTCGAGATCCTCGAGCGCCTGCAGTCGATCGAGGGTGCCTTCAACTCGCTCAACGCCGACATGATCTTCAACTTCCCGAGCCAGACTCCCGAGAAGCTCGCGGCCGACATCGAGCTCGTGAAGCACACCGGCGTCAACCAGACGACGTTCTACCCGCTGATGGCGTCGCCCGCGGTTCGCGAGTCGCTCAAGCGCACCGTCGGCCCGGTCGACTACGCCCGCGAGTACCGCTACTACCGCCAGATTTCCGACGGGACTCAGCGACTCGTTCGAGCCGGCGAGCTCGTGGACGTTCTCCCGCACGGGTGGCGGCATGATCGACGAGTACATCGTCGACTACGAGGACTACGTGGGCCTGGGCAGCGGCGCGTTCAGCTTCCTCGAGGGCGCGCTGTACGTGAACACGTTCTCGCTACAGGTCCACGCCGAGCGGATCGAGGCCGGCAAGACCCCCGCGCTGCAGAAGCGCGTCTTCAACCGCCACGACCGCATGCGCTACCGCTTCCTGATGTCGCTCTTCGGGATGAGCCTCGACAAGCGGGCGTTCGCCAAGGACTTCGGCGTCACCATCGAGATGGGCCTGCCGGTGGAGATGGCGTACATGCGCACGGTGGGTGCCTTCGAAGTCGACAACTCCGAGATACTCGTGCCCTCTGCCAAGGG
Organism: uncultured Coriobacteriia bacterium; assembly: GCA_963803785.1. Taxonomy (GTDB): domain Bacteria; phylum Actinomycetota; class Coriobacteriia; order Anaerosomatales; family JAAXUF01; genus CAWDNM01. Next base: position 23,939 of record CAWDNM010000003.1, on the reverse strand, counting down.
GCGCTACCTGCTGGTCTCGATGATGCGCGAGTTCTTCGTCGGGGTGAACAACCTGCGCGACCAGGCACGGGCGGCGATCTCGACGGGCGAGCGCGAGCTGCTCTTCGGCGATGGCGGCTCCGGGCCGTGCGACGCGCCGATGGCGACCGTCGCGGTCGACACCGAGACCGCGCAGGAACTGCCGATCCCGTAGCGCCGTCCGCCTCACGGTTCTGGTACGCTTCCCGCGAGGGAGCGGCCTCGGCGTTCGCCGTGCGCTCCGCCACCCGTGCACGCACGAATCGTGGGAGGTACCGATGGCCGAGACGCCACTCGTCGGCATCATCATGGGCTCGAAGTCCGACCTTGGCGTCATGGAGGACTGCGCCAAGCAGCTCGAGGAGCTCGGTGTCCCCTTCGAGCTCGTCGTCGCCAGCGCCCACCGCAACCCCGACCGCGTTCACGAGTGGGCCTCGACCGCTGCCGACCGCGGCATCAAGGTCATCATCGCCGCCGCCGGCAAGGCCGCGCATCTCGGCGGAGTGGTCGCGGCGTTCACTCCGCTGCCCGTCATCACCGTGCCGATGAAGACGAGCGACCTGGGCGGACTGGACTCGCTGCTCTCGATGGTCCAGATGCCAACGGGTGTTCCGGTCGCGTGCGTCGCGATCAACGGCGCGAAGAACGCGGCCATCCTCGCCACGCAGATTCTGGGCACCTCGCTGCCCGAGTATCGCGACCGCGTGGTGGCCTACAAGCAGGCCATGGCTCAGGAATAGCGCCAAACCAGCCGATACAGTCAGGACAGGCGCGTTTTGGCGCGCCGCGGCAGGGGAGGCTCGGTCAGCTGTGCGGGTTGGGATCCGACATGTGCGAGCGCGTAGAGACGGGGGATTCACCCTCGTCGAGCTGATGGTTGTCGTGCTCATCATCGGCGTGCTCGCGACGATCGCCGTTCCCGTCTTCCTGTCCGTGAAGGGCAGTGCCGAGACGCGGACGTGCTTCGCGAACCAGCGCGCCATCGAGGGAGTCATCGTGGTCTGGCAGACCGACCACCCGCTGGAGTCGCTGGCTCCGCTGGCGGGTGTGGTCAACGCGTCGAACCCCATCGTCTCCACCCGGCTTCTCCGTCCGCCCCACTGTCCCTCGGCACCGAATCCCGCCAACGACATGAACCCGTCCACGGCCGAAGGCGCCTACAGCCTCGACGCCAGCGGCACGGTGCTGCTCTGCACGTTCGGCGGTCTCGGACCCCACGGCAGCTTCCACGACTAGCTGCTGACCTTCCCTCGCGCGGGCTTCTCGGCGATACTGCGCTATGCAGCGAGCTCCGCAGCGGCACGCACGCTGGCGGAGGTGGCGTATCCGATAGCCGGGAGGATCCATGCAGCACGGGGTGTTCGAAGACGTCCGCATCGAGGGGCACCTGATCGACTCGGGCATCGTGTCTCAGGTCATGGACCACATCATCGCCTTCGGTGGCGAGTTCGAGATGCTCTCGTTCGAGGTCGGTCGCACCAACACCGACGTCTCCGTCGCCGTCCTTCGGGTGCGTGCCACGGACCAGGCGCACCTCGACGGCATCCTCAGCGACATCCAGTCGCACGGCGCGTACTCGGTTGACGCGTCCGACGCGAAGCTGGCACCCGCGCCGATGGACGGCGTCTTTCCCGACAGCTTCTACTCGACCACCAACATGGTCACCGACGTTCGCATCGACGGGTCCTGGGTTCGCGTCGCCAATCCCGAGATGGACCTCGGCGTGCGCATCGACGCCGAGTCGGGTGCCGCCGAGGCGATTCCGATGGCTGACGTTCGCGCCGGCGACCAGTATGTCGTCGGGCACGAGGGAATCCGCGTGCACCCGCAGGAGCGTCCTCGCGACAAGCAGGCGTTCGAGTTCATGTCGAGCGCGGTCTCCTCGGAGAAGCCGAAGGCGCAGGTCGTCGCCGACGTGGCGAAGATGCTGCGCGACACGCGGGCGGCCGGGAAGGACGTCATCGCGGTCGTCGGGCCGGCGGTGGTGCACACCGGCGCGGCGGGTGAACTCGCGCGGCTGGTCAAGATGGGCTACATCACCGTGATGTTCGGCGGCAACGCCGTCGCGACGCACGACATCGAGAGCGCGCTGTACGGGACGTCGCTCGGCGTCGGCCTCGAGGACGGCGTGCCGCGGCTCGGTGGGCACGAGCACCACCTGCGGGCGATCAACGTCGTGCGCGGCTGCGGATCCATCGGAGCGGCGGTCGAGCAGGGCGTCGTCACGAAGGGGCTCATGTACACGCTCGTGAAGACTGGCACGCCCTTCGTGCTGGCGGGCTCGATCCGCGACGACGGCCCGCTGCCCGATGTCATCACCGACGCCATCGAGGCGCAGAACGCGATGCGCTCCTACGCGCAGAAGGCGGGCGCCTGCCTGATGCTCTCGACGATGCTGCACTCGATAGCGACCGGCAACATGCTGCCGGCGTCCACGACGACGGTGTGCGTCGACATCAACCCCGCGGTCGTCACCAAGCTCGCCGACCGCGGGAGCTGGCAGACGGTGGGCATCGTCACAGACGTCGGCCTGTTCCTCGAGCAGCTTGCGAACGAGTTGGAGAAGTAGTCCGCCGACTGGCGCGGCGCTTGCACTTGGCAGCGTGTACCGAGAGGAGCACCTGCCGTGCACAACCTGTTCCGAGACCGCGAGCCAGCGCCGCATTCACTGCCGGCGCCGATTGACGCGCTCGCGCCCCAGAATCTCTCGACTGCCACGTTCGGCGTGGGTTGATTCTGGACCCCTGACGCCCAGTTTGGGATCGTCCGAGGTGTCTGGAGGACCAGGGTCGGCTACGCAGGCGGAGACTACGCCAACCCCACGTACCGTCGCTTGGGCGATCACACCGAGTGCTTCGAGGTGGACTTCGACCCGAGCGTGATCAGCTACGCGCAACTCGTCGACCTCGCGCTGGCATCGCACGACCCTCGCTGGAAGGCGCACAAGGCGCAGTACGCTTCGCTCGTGCTCGCGCATGACGAGCAGCAACTCGCGGTGGCGCAAGAGCGCACGGCGCGTGTCTCGGCTGCGCTCGGTGCGCCGCTCGCGACCCGCGTGGAGCGCCTCACGCAGTTCTGGCTCGCCGAGGACTACCACCAGAAGTACTACCTGCGAAACGACCGGTTGCTCTCGGCCGACTTCAAGGCCATGTTCGACGGCGACGAGGTGGCGTTTCGCGACAGCACGGCGGCCGCGCGCGTGAACGGCTACGTGGCCGGCAATGGGGATCGCGCTCAGCTCGCGCGCGAGATCGCCTTCCTCGGGCTGAGCGAGCCCGGTCGGAATCGACTCATCACGCGGGTCGGTGACTCTGCGAGCGAGGTGGGCTGCTCAGTCCTCTAGCCCGCGCGGGACTCTCGCCGCGGCCCCGACTTGGAGTACACTCGCCGCAGGGGAGCTCAAACCTTGGGGAGGCATGAGCAATGGTCAGACGCATCGATCGCTCTGATGACGAGTGGCGGGAGATGCTCTCACCCGAGGAGTTCCGCGTCCTTCGCCGAGCAGGCACGGAGCCTGCATTCTCAGGTGCCCTGACCGACGTCATGGAGCCCGGCTTCTACGAGTGCGCCGGCTGTGGCACGCTCCTCTTCTCCTCCGAGACGAAGTTCCACTCCGGATGCGGCTGGCCCAGCTTCTGGGCGCCCGCAGATCCGAAGGCGATCACCGAGCACACCGACGACACGCTGGGTATGCACCGCGTCGAGGTGCGCTGCGCGGCATGCGACGGGCACCTCGGCCACGTGTTTGGCGATGGGCCCGAGCCCACAGGGCTGAGGTACTGCATCAACTCCGTGTCGCTGGTGTTCCATCCGGAGCGGCAGCTGGGGCAGCCGGTTCAGGAGTAGTAGGGCCCGTTCTCGGCACGCAACTTGCATTGTCTTGGGCGTACGACTGCGTCCAAGAAGGAGTCCGTTGACCGTTCTAGCTCACATGCGCAGGATGCTTCTGCCGTTGGCCATCGTGGTCGCGCTCGTTGCGATCGCGGTTCCGACGTGTCAGATGATCGGCTGCGACATGGACATGAGTGGCGGGATGCCGTTCGTTCCGTTCAGCGGCACCCGTATGTCGGCCGACTGCCCCGGCGAATGGGCCGTGTTCACGGCGCCGGCGAGCACGGTGCCAGGCGGATCGAACTCGATTCTGATCACGCTGGTCGCGGCGATCTTCGCTGCGGTCGTACTGTTCGCTCCGCAGCTGGCCGGGCGTCCCGTGCTGGTTCGCGTGAGCAATCCACCGCCTCCGCCCGAAGACCCTCGCGGAGAGCGTTTCCGGGTCTAGAATCTCCTCGTGACCGCACGATGCTGCGCGTTTTGACGCGCCGACGTGCGGGTATTGGCGTACCCTCGCATCAGTGAGCGGTACATCCACACCTACTCACGAGGAGTCACCTGAAGTGTCAGCTCTGTTCGTATCGATGTTTGCACTGGGCCTCGCAACGAGCGTCCACTGCATCTCAATGTGCGGCCCCATGGTCGTCACCTACGCCGTGAAGGCGGAGGAGGACGAGCGCTGGACGCGCAAGATAACGCCCAACCTCGCCTACCAGCTGGCCAAGATCACGAGCTACGTGCTTGTCGGCCTGCTGCTCGGTGCCATCGGCGCGGCGTTCAACCTCAACGGCATTCGCCCGTGGATCATGTTCGCGGCCGGTGTCTTCATGATAATTCTCGGGCTGGGCATGACCGGTCGCTTCCCTTGGGCCGCCCGCATGACGCCCCGCCCGCCGAAGTTCCTCATCACCTCGCTGTCGAAGCTTCGCCGCAAGGCCAAGTCCGACGCCGAGGTAGGCATCAGTTCGATTGCGACGCCGATCTCATTCGGCCTGCTTACCGGCCTGATGCCGTGCGCGCCGCTCCAGGCCGCCCAGCTCGCGGCCGCCGGCACCGGAAGTGTCATCGGCGGCGGCGTGGCGATGCTGGCGTTCGGGCTCGGAACAGCACCGCTCATGCTCGGCTTCGGCATGGCCTCCAGCTACATTCCCAAGGACTGGAAGCACCGCATGACCGTGGCGCTCGCCATCGTCGTGATGGTGTTCGGCCTCGTCTACATCAACCGGGCCGCGATGCTCGTGGGCTCGCCGGTGACCTTCAACACCATCAAGGCCGCGGCGATCGGCGGCGGCACGAGCTACGTCGACGGCCCCGGCCACCGAATACACGACCGCTGCCGACGGCGTGGTCGAAGTGCCGCTCGCCATCATCAACACCCAGTACGTGCCGTCGACGGTCAGCATCCCTGCCGACAAGCCCGTGCGGCTCATCGTCGACCGTCAGGAAGACGCCGCATGCTCCAATGAGCTCGTGCTTCCGCAGCTCGGCATCAGTGCTCCGCTTGCCGATAACGCAGTGACTGTGGTGGACATTCCCGCCACCAAGGCGGGTACGTACTCCATGACCTGCGGGATGGGCATGATGTCCGGCACCCTGGTTGTCGGCACCGTCGGAACTGCCGGTGCGTCCGGGATTCCGGGTTCACCCGTCTTGTGGCTTACGATCACGCTTGCTGCGACAGCGACGGCGCTCTACGTCGCGCGTCGCCGCGAGAGCACCGTGCCCAAGGAGGGTTCGCGCAAGTCGGCTCCGGCCGCAACGATTCTCGGCTTCACGCCGGTTCAGCTCGTTCTCGTCATCGGCGGAATCGCCGTGGCAGCCGTCGTCGGGCTTGCGCTCGGCGGGTTCTTCTCGTAACCAATACTCGGAGGAGTGACATACATGACTGACACCGCAACTCAAGAGACCAAGAAGCAGAACGTGGCACTGCAGTTCGTCATCATCGGCGTTCTGGTGCTCGCAGCGTTCTTTGGCGCCTACCGGTTCGCATCGGCTCGAAACGGCCAGACCACGCTGCCGCCGGCAGGGGTCACTCAGGCCGCCGCACCCGGTGCCGCCGCGCCGACCGACGGTTCCACGCCCGCATGCGCATGCTGCGGTTCCGGCGCGCCGACCACCAACGGCGTCACGGGTGATCCGGTCGAGGGCACAGCCGTGGTCGCAGGCGGCGTCCAGGCGATCGCCGTCGATGTCGGAACCACCTACGCGCCCAACATCATCAAGCTCAAGGCCGGGGTTCCCGCCGAGATCACGTTCGGTCAGGGCGGCGGCTGCACGGCGCAGGTCATGTCGGCCGACCTCGGGTTCTCGGAAGACCTCACCGCGGGTCCGAAGGTCGTCAAGCTGGCCGCGCTCGAGAAGGGTACCTACTCCTTCTCATGCGGCATGAGCATGGTCTTCGGCCAGATCGTCGTCGAGTAGGTTTGACGATGACACACAACAACTTCCAGCAGGCAGGTGATACGAATGCAGTCCGCTAACCAGCAGGCAGTGATACGCCTGCGTGTGCAGGGCATGCGTTGCCATTCCTGCGAGCAGGTTCTCACCACCTGGTTGAGCGATATTCGCGGCGTGGAGACCGTGCTGCCGAACTACTCGACCGGCCAGGTCGTCATCTACGCCGACCCCGAGGTCTCGATGGACTCGATTCGGGCCGCGATCAAGAACGCGGGTTTCGTGCCGGGTGAGTACTCCATGCTCGTCGGCACCGATCCCGTGGCCGGGGCCGAGATGCCGATCGTGGTGAGCCGCGCTGACACCAGTGACCTACCGTCGTCGTACCGCCGTGTGAAGCTGAGCGCGCTGGGCATGCATTGCGATGCCTGCGAGAAGCTCGTCACGATGAGCACGATGCAGGTGCCTGGCGTTGTGCTCGCAACGGGCGACTCAGCCGATCACTCCGTGACTGTCTATCTGAATCGCGAGGTCGCGCTCGATGACCTCTCGGCGGCTGTCACTGCTGCCGGGTTCACGCCGGGCAGGCCGTTCGTGAGAGGTATGACGATCGTCACCGAGCTGCCGGGCGAAAGCCCCGAGGCTCCCGACACCCCGCAAGCCGAGCCCGCAGCCGCCACGGTCGCGCCGGCATTCATCGCCGAGCAGCCCGTTCCGGTCGCTCCGGCTCCTGTGCCAGCCCCCCGTTCCGCGGCAGGTTCCGTGGCTGCGGCAACCGCTGCTTCGGCCGCGATCGCGGCCAGAGTCGCGTCGGTGGTCCCACCCGCCGAGCAGCCCGCGCCGGCCTCGACGCTCTTCGAGACCGCGGTGCCGGTGGCTTCCGCCGCCGAGGTGCCCGTCGCTGACTCGGCCTTGGCCGAGACGGTCGACGTTGCGGCTGTTGAGACCGTTGAGATGATGGAACCGGTACCAGCGTCCATCCCTGAGGATTCCGAGCCGATATCCAGCCCGGATCTCGCACCCGCAGCCGTCGCTGAAGCAGCCACGGCATCCCCGCCGGTGGCTCAGGACGACGTGTCGCCTGCCGTGGCAGCTGCATCGGCGGCCTCCGCGGCGATGGCCGCGCGACTCGCTCGCATGGGTATCGGGTCGGCCACCGAGGCCGCACCGGAACCGTCGCCGGCGGCATCGTTCGTGCCGGAGCCCAGCTGAGGTCACGGCCGAGCTCGACGCGCCGCAACCTGAGTCTGAGGCGTGCCCCGTCGTCGTCGATGAGCCGATACCGGCGCAGCTCGTGGTTTCGCCGGAGCCGGAAGTCCCCGACGCACAAGTGCCTGCAGATGCAGTTGCACCCGTGTCGGCAGCGCCCGCAGCGACAGCCGAAGCGACCTTCGCGGTCGGCGGCATGACCTGCGCGTCCTGCTCGGCGATCATCGAGAAGGTGCTGGGCAAGACCGCCGGCATCCAGACCGCAACCGTGAACCTCGCGATGGAGCGGCTCAACACCACGTTCGACCCCGAGATCATCGACGTTGCCGGCATCGCCGCGACCGTCGACGGGCTTGGCTACACGGCGACGCTGCTCTCCGAGTCAGGCTCCGGCGGCGAGGTGGCGTTCCCCGCCGCGGCCGGACGGGTCAACCTGGCGATCACCGGCATGACCTGCGCGTCCTGCTCGGCGATCATCGAGAAGGTCGTGGGCAAGCTTGCCGGCGTGGAGTCGGTCAACGTCAACCTTGCGAACAACACCGGCGTCGTCGACTTCGATCCGGAAGTCGTCGGCATCGACGAGATCATCACGACCATCAGGCAGTTCGGCTTCGACGCCACCGTCAGGGTCGAGGTGCCGCTCGGTTCCGACGCTGTTGACGTGCAGGCAGAGGCGCAGGCCAAGGCGTACAAGGCCGAGGTCCGGATGTTCTGGTTCTCGGTCGCGCTTTCGGTCCCGCTGTTCCTCATCGCGATGGTCCCGCCGTTCATGGAGCTCGTGCCGCTCAAGATATCCGAGCTGCTCGCGAGCACCGTCGGCGGTGCGTGGGACCCGATGATGGTCTCGAAGTACCTCATGTTCCTGCTCGCCACACCGGTCCAGTTCATCGCCGGATGGCGCTTCTACAAGGGCGCCTACCACGCGCTCAAGCGCAGGGTCGGCAACATGGACCTGCTCGTCGCCATCGGCACGACCGCTGCGTACGGCTACTCCGTGGCAGCCACCTTCGTGCCGGCGGTCCAGATGGAGCCCGCGTTCTACGAGACGTCGGCGCTGCTTATCACCTTCGTCCTCATGGGCAAGCTGCTTGAGGCTCGCGCCAAGGGCCGCACCTCGGACGCGATCAAGAGCCTCATGGGCCTCGCGGCCAAGACCGCCCGCATCATCCGCGGCGGCGAGGAACTCGACGTTCCGGTCGAGCAGGTCTACGTGGGCGACATGGTCGTCGTTCGTCCCGGAGAGAAGGTCCCGGTCGACGGAGTCGTCACATCCGGCCACAGCGCCGTGGACGAGTCGATGCTGACCGGCGAGCCCATCCCGGTCGAGAAGAACGCCGGCGACCAGGTCATCGGCGCGACCATCAACAAGCTCGGGACGTTCATGTTCCGCGCGACGAAGGTCGGCTCGGACACCGCGCTCGCCCAGATCGTCCGTCTCGTCGAGGACGCGCAGGGCAGCAAGGCTCCGGTCCAGCGCTTCGCCGACCGCATCAGCGCCGTGTTCGTCCCGTTCGTCATCGGCGCGTCGCTGCTGACGTTCCTGTTCTGGGCGTTCGCGGGACCCGCCATCTTCGGCACGAATCCCGACCCCACGGCCGTCTTCTGGCTGTTCGAGCCGATCGTCATGGCGGCCTCACTCAACGGCTGGTGGACCGCCGCGCTGCTCGCCGGTATCGCCGTCGTGGTCATCGCGTGCCCGTGCGCGCTCGGACTCGCCACCCCGACCGCGATCATGGTCGGAACCGGCAAGGGCGCCGAGAACGGCATCCTCATCAAGTCCGGCGACGCGCTCGAGACCGCCTACAAGATCTCGGCGATCGTCTTCGACAAGACCGGGACGCTCACGCATGGCAAGCCCGAAGTCACCGATATCGAGCTGGCCGACGGCCACGACAAGACCCGCATGTTCACGTTCGCCGCAGCGCTCGAGAAGAACTCCGAGCACCCGCTCGCAGAAGCCGTTGTCGCGCATGCGAAGGCGACCGATATCGAGATCCCCGAGGTCGAGGGCTTCTCGGCGGTGCCGGGTCATGGCGTCGAAGGTACGGTCGACGGTAAGCGCGTCGCCTTCGGTAACCGCAAGCTCATGGCACGCGAGGGCATCGACATCTCTCGCTTCGAGGCTCGCATCGAAGAGCTCGAGGGCGAGGGCAAGACCGTCATGCTCGTGGGCGTCAACGGGGAGAAGCTGGCCGGCATGATCGCGGTCGCCGACACCCTCAAGCCCAACTCGGCCGAGGCCGTCTCTGCTCTGCAGGCCGGTGGCGTCAAGGTATTCATGATCACGGGCGACAACCGTCGCACGGCAGAGGTCATCGCCGCGCAAGTAGGCATCCCGGCCTCTCAAGTGCTGGCCGAGGTGCTCCCCGAGCACAAGGCCGAGGAAGTCGGCAAGCTCCAGGCCGACGGCCTCACGGTCGCGATGGTCGGTGACGGCATCAACGACACGCCGGCGCTTGCCCAGGCCGACGTGGGTATCGCCATGGGCGCCGGCACCGACGTCGCCATGGAGACCGGCGGCATCGTGCTCATCAAGAACGACCTTCGTGACGTCGTCACGGCGATCGATCTGTCGCGCGCGACCATGCGCAAGATTCGCCAGAACTTCGTCTGGGCGCTCGGCTACAACACCGTGCTCATCCCGATCGCTGCCGTTGGACTTCTCTCGCCGTTCCCGTGGATCGCGGGCGCAGCGATGGCGTTCTCATCGGTATCCGTGGTCACCAACTCCCTCCTCCTCAGGCGCTTCAAGCCCTCGCTTCGCGCCGCCGAGAAGACGACACCTCCCGCTGCGCCGACCCCCGAGCCGGCAGCGGCCTGAAAGGAAGCATCCTCATGAAACGATTCTCTCTCGCCGGTGTGACACTGGCGGTTCTCGCCGTAGCCGCGCTTGCGGTAAGCGGCTGCACCGTCATCGACGACCGGAAGCATGGACACCTCGAAGGTGTGGGGCTACGTCGCATCGGCGGACAAGGCCCAGCTCGAAGTCGCCGAGAACCAGGACGGCGTCGACGAACTCGTGGTCAAGCGCGTGCTCGCTCCGAGTGACTCATGGGTCGTCGTCCACGCCGACATGAACGGGTCACCAGGCGCGCGGGTCGGCATTGCGCCGATCAAGCGCGGCGAGTCGCTCGACGTGAAGGTTCCGCTCGAGGGCCTCACCACTCCCAAGGTGATCGTCGCCGTCCACGCCGATCGCGGCACGGCCGGTGAGTTCGACTTCGACATGATGAACAAGGAGATGAGCCCCGACCGCCCGTTCTTCGTCAATGAGGCCGAGCTGGCCAAGATGGTGACCGTGCGCGATTTCGGGGTTCCGTTGGCCGCCGGCCAGGCGTCCATCGTGGCCTCCGACCAGATCGATTCGACGAGCACCATCACCATCTCGAAGGTGACCGACACCCTATGACGCCTGGATCGTCGTGCACCTGGAGAAGGACGGCGGTCCGGGGCATGCGCGTCGGCCTGAAGCACATCAAGTCGGGCGAGACGTCGGATACCGTCGTCAAGCTCGATCCGGTTCCGCTCACTGCCGAACCTGCTGGTTGCCGTCCATACCGACACCGGGGATCCCGGTCTGTTCAACTTCGACATGGACGACAAGCTCAACAGCGTCGACCAGCCGTTCTTCATCGACGGCGAGGAACTCGCCATCAAGGTGCGTGTGAAGTAGGCTTTCATCGCCGAGAAACCACGGCGGGTCGCCCTTTCGGGCGGCCCGCTTCGTTTCGACCAGTGCAGAGGAGATTCGCGTGAGGATCGTCGTCTTCGGACCCGCAGGCCGCACCGGCCGGCACGTTGTCGAGCGGGCGCTCGGTCACGGGCACTCGGTGACGGCGTTCGTTCACAACACCCCGCTGGGGCTGGAGCATCCCGGACTGACCACGATCCGAGGAGATGTCCGTGACTTCGACGCGGTCTCCTCGGCGGTGGCGGGACAGACCGGAGTCGCCTTCGCACTCTCGGGAGCGGGCAATCACGAGCCGGGCATCGCCACTGTCATCCATGCGATGGCCGAGCATGGCGTGCGGCGGCTGTGCGCGGTGAGCGCCGCAGGCACCTTCGCTCGGACGGACCGTGCGCTATCGCTCGGGTATCGCGCGTTGGTCGCGACCGCGATGAGGTCGACCTACGACGACCTCGAGGCCATGGAGATGCGCATCATGGCGTCGGATCTCGACTGGACGATCGTGCGGCCTGTGGGTCTGACAGACGATCCAGCGTCCGGCGACTACCGGATCTCACTGGAGGGAGCGCTGCTTCCGAAGGCGACGCGCATCTCGCGCGAAGACGTGGCGGCGCTCGTGCTGAAGTCGCTTGAGACTGACACCTACCATCGGCGCGCGGTGGTCATCGCGCAGTAGGTCGGCCCGTCCGCCCGCCCGGCTGCGGCTAGGCGATGTCGCCCGTGTCGATGAGCTCGTGGATGTAGCGGCGCGTCTCTTTGGCGCCGGGGGAGTTCGAGACCTCCATGAGGAACGCCTGGAGCAGGCACTGGATTCCCACGATGAGGGGGAGCACCGCGATCATCACCGTCCCGGTCGTCGAGACGACGCCGGTCACATTCGAAAGAACCCAGTGGTAGGTCCCGAAGACCGTGCCGAAGGCGACAAGCACGGTGCCGAAGATACCAAGTGCCCCGATTGCGCCGAAGTCCATGAGCAGGTACTTGCGGGCCGACCCGGAAGAGCCAGCCGCGCACGAGTCGCGGCGGGAACGACCACATCACCTTGCCGATTCGAACGTCGGACACTTCATCGCCGTAGAGGGTCTTGATCGGCACGTCCACGACGCGCGCGTCGACGGTGTTGAGCCAGATGAGCATGTCGTTCTCGAAGAAGTAGTCCTTCGCGATCGCGTCGAGATCGACCATCTTCAGCAGGTGGGCCTGCATCGCGGTGAAGCCGCACTGCGAATCGAACACGTGCCAGTAGCCGCTCGACATCTTGGTCATGAAGGTGAGGATGACGCTGCCGAACTTGCGGGTCTTGGGCATCGAGCGATTCGCGTTGACGACGTAGAAGCGGTTTCCCTTGGTGTACTCGGCCGCGCCGTTGACGAGGGGCCGGACCAGCCTCGGCAGATCGCTGGGCGCCATCTGGCCGTCGGCGTCCATCTTCACGAGTATGTCGCAATCGAGCTCGAGCGCGGCCCTGTAGCCTGAGGCCATGGCTCCGCCCACCCCGGTGTTCTCCGTGTGCCGAACGAGCGTGACACGCGGGTCCCCCAGCGCCTCGACGACCGCGCAGGTGTCGTCCGAGCTGACGTCGTCGACGACCACAATCGCCGAGACCCACTCCGGCAGACTCCGGATGACCCCGCCGATAAGCTCGCCCTCGTTGTGGGCCGGCAGGATCACGCAGATCTTGGTGTGCTCGAACGAGGTGGTCATGCCAGCCTTCCGCTGCGTTCAGTCATGCCGTGCACTGTACACGATTGGCGCGGTCAGTTTAGCACTCCGGCATCGGGCGCCCGGGCATTGGCGAGCGTCATACCACGGCTTCGGCGGGGGGCTCCTCGGCGGGGGTCGGTATGCGGTCGGCGATGTCGGCGGCAGCCTGTTGGAGCGCTTCAAGCACAGCCGCGATTCCCGGATTCCCCTTGCTGCCCTTGCGGATCGCCGCCCATATCGTGCGGTCGATCTCGAGATCGCTCACCCGCGTGATCTCCACGTTGGGGTAACTGCCGATGAGCGCCAGCGGCGGCACGAGCGCCACGCCCAGCCCCGCACCAACCGCCGAGAGGATCACCTGGAAGTCCATCGAATGGAAGTCGGTGCGCGGCTCGTAGCCCTGGCGTCGGGTCGCGGCGACGACGAGGTCGAGCATCGATGTGGAGTCGCGCCCGACGATCCACTCCTCGTCGCGCAGGTCTGCGAGCGAGACTGGGCCGCGGCCGGCAAGACGGTGCCCCGCCGGAAGTGCGAGGTAGACGGGCTCGGTCAGCAGCTTCTCCCGCTCGATCCCACGATCCGTCAGTCGGGGAAGCAGACCCCACTCGTAGGCGACGACCACGTCCAGGTCGCGGTTCTTCAGCGCGGGCAGTGATTCCTCGGGCTCGAGGTCGACCATGGAAACGCGCAGGTTGGGGAAGCGCGCCTGCAGGTCGGCGAGGGCCGGCACGAGCAGGGCTCGCGCGCCCGTGGGAAACGCCGAGACGCGGACTCGGCCGACGACTCCTTGTGAGGCTGCCGCGATGTCCGCCTCGGCGCGCTCGATGTCGGCAAGGATGCGCTCGGTGTTGTCCACGAGCCGCAGCCCGATGTCGGTGAGGCGAACGCCGCGCCCATGGCGCTCCAGCAGCCGCGCGCCGGCCTCTCGCTCGAGCACGGCCATCTGCTGCGAGACCGCGGACGGGGTCATGAACAGGGCCTCCGCAGCTGCGGCTATCGTCCCGCGGGACGCGACTTCTCGGAGCATGCGGAGGCGGGTGACGTTGAGCATTATGTAGTAAAGCTTACGGGATACAGTTAGAAGTCGGCAATTGTTCTTCTGTGTGAGCTGGCCCGATGATAGCTATAGAACGACCGCGGCCACCGAACGGCCGCACCCGAAGGAGGCGTTTGGCATGTATGACAGCTTCAGCGAAGGCAGCGTGTACTACGGTCGCACGATCGCGATCGTTGCAGTGGTCATGGCACTCGCCATCCTGCTCAACTTGATCTAGTCCCCTTGCGCCGTCGCCGGCATCCCCCGGCGGCGGCTTCCCCGCCCCTCCCCGGCGCCCTGTTCCCCGCAGGGCGCTTCTTGTTGGGCCACCCTCCCCAGTGGAAACGAGATCGCGTGGGACATAATGGGAGTACAGGTTCTCAGTACTCCTCTCGCAGCGCGAAAGGGAGCAGATGGCATCCATTCTGATCACCGGCGTATCCACTGGTATCGGCCGAGCGTGCGCCCAGCACTTCGCACGCGAGGGCTGGAAGGTCATCGGCACCGTTCGAAACCCCGCCACCGCCGAGAAGGTCGACTGGCCCGGCGACGTTTCGCTTGAGCGGCTCGACCTGGAGGACCCTGCCTCACCCGGCGCATGCGGTGCGGCGGTCATCAAGCGCCACGGGTGTCCCGACGCCCTGCTCAACAACGCCGGGATGTTGCAGTTCGGCCCCATTGAGGACCTTGGCGCCGCCGAACTTGAGCGGCTGTTTCAGGTCAACGTGTTCGGGCAGATCGCTCTGATCAACGCTCTTCTGCCCTCGATGAGGGAGCGTGGGAGCGGCACGTTGGCCAACGTCACCTCGCTGGGTGGGCGTACGGTGTTTCCGTTCTTCGCCGGCTACAACGCCACGAAGTGGGCGCTTGAGGGGTTCTCGGAAGGGCTCTGGCACGAGCTCAGACCGTTCGGGATCCGCGTCAAGGCGATCGAGCCCGGTTACGTCGACACCGCCATCTGGGGCAAGGTGCTGCCCGATGACGACGAGGGGCTTCCCGGTTCGCAGGCGTATCGGCCCTACGTCCGTTCGATGAGGGCCTTCGAGGCATCGATCACCGACCGCACCGCCCCGGATCGGTGCGCCGAGGAGATCTTCCGCGCCGTGACTGACGACAGCGAGCGGCTTCGCTACCCGGTTGCCGCCTACGCACGCCCGATCATCAGCGCACGCCGCTGGCTTGGCGACCAGGCGCTCATGCGGTTCTTCCACAAGCGGTGGTTCGCCGGCGCCGAGTAGACGATTCGGCGGAACTCACTACACCCCAACGGGATGAAGCTACTCCAGCCCTTCGGCCTCCGGCACGCGCTTGACCCGTGCGCGTCACGAAGTAAGGTGGGGATGGGCGAAGCAGAAGGAGGCGCAGCATGGAGGAGCGGGGCCAACAGACCGAAGCACCGCGCGTCGGCCTGCCTCGGACCACGCCGAGTTCGTTCGATGTGGTCTTCTGGATCGCATTCGCTGTCTCGACGGTGCTCGTCGCCGGCCAGATCGGATTCGTCCTCAGCTTCACGCCTGTTGTGGTCGGTATGGCCAACGCGGCAGGGGCGACGCTTCCGGCGGGGCTTCAGCTCGCGAGCGATCTCTGGCCATTCGGGCTGTTCGCCCTTCTCGCCATCGGTGATGCGTTGGTGTTCGCGCTATTCGCCTGGTTCGCGCGACGCTACTGGATGGGGCTGCTGTTCGTTCCCTCGATTCTGTACTTGGCCGGAGCCTTCGGTGCGCTCTGGATCTTCGTCGCCGAGATAGCCGTACTCCAGTGATCTGAGCATGCCCTGTGGTCGGTCGCGTGTGTGAGCCACATCACTGCGCCGGTATTCTCACCCGCGTTAACTTGCGATAAGCTAGGTTCACGGGGGTGGGGATCTCGCGGCTGGGGCACTGCGTTGCCCTCCATCCAAGCTCATCTGTTTCACAAGGGGCCACGCCGGCCTGACGGCGGTGGTCCTTCGGTGTCTTGGTGTCTGGCGTAGAGGGGGTCGACGCAACATGTCGTTGCGCAAGCGTGGGGTAGGGCGTCTTGGGGCTGTGCCGGCGGTCCGGTCTGATGCTCGCGCTGGTCGCTCTGTCTGGCGCTCGGGGTCTCGACGGCGCTCGCCGCCGGCCCGGCCACCCTCGTCGACGCCGGCTTCGAGTCCGGCGCCGACGGCGCGGCCCTCGGCGCCGCCTGGACGCTCTCGGGCGCCCCCCAGCGCGCCGAGTACGACACCGCGCAGGCCAAGAACGGCACCCTGTCGGGCTGGATCGCCGGCCCGACCACCGCCGCTGTCGCCGGCGTCTCCACCCCGGTCGTCATGACCTCAGACGGCTCGGAGTACCGCTTCTGGGTCTACGCCGACACCGCCAACGAGAACCGCTACGTCTCAGACACCGGCTCGGTCTTCGAGCTGCGCCTGAACACCACCGGCCAGGTCGCTCGTCTACACCAAGCGCACCGCCACCGGCTACACCGCCAACGCCTACACCGCCGTGGGCACCTACGCGGCCGGCTGGACCGAGTACCGCGTGGTGCTCGACTTCACCGCCGACACCTACACGCTCTCCAAGCGCACCACCGCGGGCGACGCCTGGACGCCGCTGAAGTCGGCCACCGCCGCTGACCTACGCCATCCCCATGCGTGAGGCCACCGACCGCACCACCACGGCCAACCTGCTCTTCCGCGCCTACACCAGCGCCGACATGTGGATCGACGACGTGGCCTACGCCGACGGCGGCATCGTCGAGCCCGACACCACCGCCCCGGCCGCCCCGGCCGCGCTGCTCGGCCGCAGACACCCCCGCCGACACCGGGCGGCTCGATCGACCTGTCCTGGGCCGCCGCCACCGACAACGTCGGCGTCACCGGCTACAAGCTCTACCGCGGCACCGCCGCCGGCGTCTACGGCGCCCCGACCGCGCTCGGTAACGTCACCACCTACACCGACGCCACCGCCGTCACCGGCACGCGCTACTACTACGCCGTGTCGCGCCGTCGACGCCGCCGGCAACGAGGGCGCCAAGTCGCCCGAGTCCTCCGCCATCGCCGTCGACAACAGCATCGCCCCGCCCGCCGGCTTCGACGGCACCTTCGAGTCCGGCACCGACGGCGCGGCCTGACCCCGGCCTGGACGCTCTCGGGCACCCCGCAGCGCGCCGAGTACGACACCGCCCGCGCCAAGAACGGCGCCCTCTCCGGCTGGATCCAGGGCCCGACCACCGCAGCCGCCGCCGGCGCCTCGGTTCCCGCCGTCATGACCTCCAACGGAGCCGAGTACCGCTTCTGGATGTATGCCGACACCGCCAACGAGAACCGCTACGTCTCAGACACCGGCTCGGTCTTCGAGCTTCGCACCGACACCACCGGCAAGCTGCTCGTCTACACCAAGCGCACCGCGACCGGCTACACCGCCAACGCCTACACCGCCGTGGGCACCTACGCGGTCGGCTGGACCGAGTACCGCGTCGTGCTCGACTTCACGGCCGACACCTACACGCTGTCCAAGCGCGCCACCGCCAGCCGACGCCTGGACGCCGCTGAAGTCCGCCACGCGCCCCCACCTACGCCATCCCCATGCGTGAGGCCACCGACCGCACCACCACGGCCAACCTGCTCTTCCGCGGCTACACCAACGCCGACCTGTGGGTCGACGACGTGCGCTTCTCGGACACCGGCATCGTCGACGCGCCCGACGCCCGACACCACGCCGCCGACCGCGCCGGCCACGCTCTCGGCCGTCGACCGCCCCGCCGACACCGGGCGGCTCGATCGACCTGTCCTGGGCCGCGGCCACCGACAACGTCGGCGTCACCGGCTACAAGCTCTACCGCGGCACGGCCGCCGGGCACCTACGGCGCACCGACCGCGCTCGGTAACGTCACCACCTACACCGACGCCACCGCCGTCACCGGCACCCGCTACTACTACGCGGTCTCCGCCGTCGACGCCGCCGGCAACGAGGGCGCCAAGTCGCCGAGGCCTCCGCGATCGCCGCCGACAACCTCGCACCCGGCCGTCGCCCGACCGGCCTTGCCGCCGTCGGCGGCGACCGGCGCAGGTCGCCCTGACCTGGACCGCCAACACCGAGTCCGACCTGGCCGGCTACGACGTCTACCGCGACGGGGTCAAGGTCAACGCCGACCCCGATCACCGCCACGACCTACACCGACACCGGACGCGCCGACGGCACCACCTACTCCTACCGCCTCGCCGCCGTCGACGCCCACGGCAACGCGAGCGCGCCAGTGCGCGCGCCGTGTCGCGCCGACCACGCTCGGCACGCCGCCCGAGCCCTCCACCTTCGACGGCACCTTCGAGTCCGGTACCGACGGCGCGGCCTGACCCCGGCCTGGACGCTCTCGGGCACCCCCCAGCGCGCCGAGTACGACACCGCCCGCGCCAAGAACGGCACCCTGTCCGGCTGGATCCAGGGCCCGACGCACCGCCGCCGTCGCCGGCGCCTCGGTTCCCGCCGTCATGACCTCCAACGGCGCGGAGTACCGCTTCTGGATGTATGCCGACACCGCGAACGAGAACCGCTACGTCTCAGACACCGGCTCGGTCTTCGAGCTGCGCACCGACACCACCGGCCAGGTGCTCGTCTACACCAAGCGCACCGCCACCGGCTACGCCGCCAACGCCTACACCGCCGTCGGCACCTACGCCGTCGGCTGGACCGAGTACCGCGTCGTGCTCGACTTCACCTCCGACACCTACACGCTCTCCAAGCGCGCCGACCGCCGGCGCACCCTGGACGCAGCTGAAGTCCGCCACGGCGCCTCCACCTACGCCATCCCCATGCGTGAGGCCACCGACCGCACCACCACGGCCAACCTGCTCTTCCGCGGCTACACGAACGCCGACCTGTGGCTCGACGACGTGCGCTTCTCGACACCGGCATCGTCGACGTGCTCGGACCCTACACCATCACCGCCACCGCCGGCGCCGGCGGCTCGATCGCGCCCGTCGGGCGCCAGCACCGTCGCCTACGGCGCCTCGCAGGCCTACACCATCGCGCCGGCCACCGGCTACGCCGATCGCCGACGTGCTCGTCGACGGCGTCTCGGTCGGCGGCCCGTCGCACCTACACGTTCACCAACGTCACGCGCCGAACCACACGCATCGCCGCGACGCTTCGTGCGCCATCTCCGCCGGCGGCGACATGCCCGTCACGCTACATCGACTGCGACACCTGCCACGCGCCGGGCAGCGCCCTCGACGAGCACGACCCCCGTGCGCGAACTGCCACGACTCTGACCGACGGTCACCCCGGTACCCCGTCTGAGATGCACATCCCGGCCGACGTGACCGGCTGCACGCCGTGCCACAACGCCTCGCTCACCGTCGAGCACAACGGCCGCACGCCGACGCGGGCGGCGCGCTCATCGTCTGCGACACCTGCCACGGCCAGCACCGACCCGCTCGTGACGGCCGCGATCGCGGCGGGCAACTCGGCCTGCTCGGCGTGTCACCCAGGTCACGCCGACCACGCAGGCGCTGCACGGCTCAGCGACGTCGCGAGCATGCCGCTCGGCGTCACCGGGTTCGACGTGCGGTGACTGCCACGACGCCGACGTCCAGGTCGAGCACGCCAAGCCGACCTCTCCTCGTTCGCGGCCGGCTGCTCCACCTGCCACCCGACCCCGCGCGACACGCTCGCGCCGCCTGGGACAAGACCTGCGTCCAGGGCGGCTGCCACGCGACCGGCACCGCGACCGAGATGCACGGCAGCATCGGACGCCTCGCACGCGCCGCTTCCCGCCAACGACGAGCTGCTTCGGCACCGGCTGCCACTCCGGCACCGACCTCTCGGCGATCCACGCCAGCGCCGAGACCACCGTCGCCGGCGTCGTGCGCCGCTCGTGCCTGGTCTGCCACGCCGACGGCGCTCCTGCGAGCAAGGACTGCACGACGTGCCACACCTCGCCGGGGTCGACTATCACGCGGGCCAGAACGCCGACGCACACCTCGCCGACCAACACCGGCTGCTTCGGCGCCGGCTGCCATGACGCGTCCAAGCGCCTCGACACGTCCACGACATGTACGTCGGGCGCCGGCGCGTGGTTCTCGCAGTACGAGACGTCGTGCGACCTGTGCCACAAGAACGCCAACCCGACCCGCATCGACTGGGCGACGCAGCGACGCCAACGAGCGCTGCACGGGCGAGTGCCACAGCGGCAACCACGCACGCCTAGGCCACCGCCAAGCACGCCGTGACGGCCGCGAGTGCGTCGTGCACGGCTGCCGACTGCCACGGCACCGACATCACCGGCATCCACGGCGCCTATCGCCGACCTGAGTCGCTGCGGCCTCTGCCACGACGACAAGACCAACTGGTCCAAGACCGCCGACTGCGTGAGCTGCCACGACACGGCCGACCCGCATCGCGACGTCGACGCGTCGCACACGGCGCACCCCGCGGCGCAGACTGTCACGATCTCCGGCCAGAGCTTCGGCCCCGTCGAATGCGCCGACTGCCACGCCTGCCGCTTCTGACCACGCTCCACACCGGCACCTGCACGACGTGCCACCCGACGCCCAAGAACACGCTGACTCCCGCATGGGACAAGTCCTGCGCCCAGGGCGGCTGCCACACGGCGGCCTCGAGCGCTCCGATGCACGCCAGCATCGACGCGAGCCACGCGCCGGTCGCCGGTCAGACCTGCTACGATGCCGGCTGCCACCCGGCCACTGGCACCGACAGCCTCGCCCAGACGCACCGCAACGCCATCCGCCGTTCTCGGCGGTCGAGTCCGCACGAGCTGCCAGGTCTGCCACTGGAACGGCACACCGGCCAGCCGCGAGTGCGACAGCTGCCACGATCGGCGAGCCTCATGGGGATCGAAGCCTGCTCACGCGGCCACTCCTCAGAGCGGCGGCGTGGCCATGCATCAAGGCGGGCAGTTCGCGGTCAACTGCACGTCGTGTTACAGCCTGAGCCTCCTTGCCCTGCGGTACACGCAAACGACTGCGGCTTCGTCACGCCAGCACTGCGTCCAACGTCACTGCGGCGATCCAGCTTCCTGGGGATGGCTCGTGCGGTTCGATGTTTACAGATGTCGTTCACGAACGCCGCGACGGGCCATGATGCGAAGTTCGCAGCGAAACTGCCTGGTGTCACGACAACGGCTACTCGTACACCTCGTACATCACCAACTGCTTCAGCGTCATGTCCTCGATCATCTGCACCAACCCGGCGTCATCATACAACCGTGATGGGGGAGATGCGCGTTCATCAGAGCTATCTCGGACGATACGCCGCCAACCAAACCTTCGTCGTTCCAGCGGGCGTGACGGCCGTGACCGTCAACGCCTATGGTTTCCGCGCTGCTGGGCTTCAAAGAGCGTCAAGTCGCCGGTTTCGTGGATGCGTCCAGGCCCGATTTGCCGGTGTCCCCTTTTGTAGGCGCTGACCCTTCGTGCTCGCCTTGCCGGCTACTGCTACCGCTATCTGATAACGCCCTTCCAGTGGATGAACTCTGCTGGATGGCCCAACGGTGGGAACCCGGCCGACTGGACCTCTGACAATGGCGGTGGCGCTGGCGCGCTGATCGCTGACCGGGGCCGACCGTGCGGCTTGAAGCGGGAGCCGGAGGTGGTGGCGCCAGTGGTCATGCAGGCGTCCTTGGCGGCGTTGCCGCGAGCGGTCTGGGCGGTAACCAGACGGGCGGCAGCAATTCTTGTTTCTCGTTTGGTGGCGGCGGTGGCGGCGGCGGTTGGGATCTTGTGGTGCCGGTGGTGCCGGGGGCCTTGGTGGTAGCGGCGGGACGAGCTACGTTGGCTCCCGCTCGGGACCATTACCCCCGGGGTCCACGTGGGGAGTGGGTCCGTGGACATTCTCATGGGTGGACCAGCTTGCACCGACCTCCAGCTCCGGCCACCGGCGTCCGCGTACATTGGCAGGGCCACGATCGGTCTGACGGCGGCAGATATGGGCGTGCGGGGCGTGGCGGCCATACGGTACCGTCTCGACGGCGGAGCCGAGAAGACCGGTGCCAGCATCACGATCCCCGGCGTCGGGGACGTTCCTCTCACGCAACATGCTTCAGTCTCACGCGATTGACAACGCGGGCAATGCGGAGTCGAAGCACGCTGTGGCGTGACCTTCACCGTGACGCCGGATCAATCGCCTCCTGTCACCACCTCCAACGTGCAGCCTGCATACTGGGGCACGTCCGTCATTACGCTACGGGCCACGGCGGAAGGTTCTCCCGTCACCGACCTGGCACCGTCTCGACGGCGGCAGCGCGACTCCCGGGACCGAGATCATCACTGCGGCGCAAGGCTCGCACTCCCTTGAGTTCTGGTCGGTGGACGACGTAGACAGCAATGAGGAGGCGCACAAAACAGTCACCTTCGATGTGCGCCCCAGGCCCCCTACCACCTTGCTTCCAGACGCGGTCCGATAGGGGGAAGCAGTATCTTCATGTCCCGCGGTGTCTGACAGTCATCGTCGACCTGAATGGCGCACAAGGTGGCGCTGCGGCCGCGAGTAGACAGGGCGGGCTGGGTGGCTACGTCCAGGCGTTGAAACCGTGGATCCTGAAACAAGGGTCAAGGTTGCTGGCGGAGTTGGGCACGACTCGGAGGTGTACAACACCAACATTCCTGGTGGCTATCCCATGGTGAGGCGGTTACGGAACCGACGCGGCCGCGGTGGAGCATCGTTGACCTTGCCAGGCCGATGACTGGCTGGGCCGAGGCAGGAGCCGGAGCCGGCGGTGGCTTTGGCGGCGCCGGTGGCGTCGGTGGAGCACCTGGATCTCGTGCATGCAACCCGATTGGTGCTATCGCCAGACGAACCCCGCGAACTGGTTCACCATGCTGGGCGGCGGTGGCGGCGGCTGGAATGGCAGGCGGCGGCCGTCGGCGGTACGAGCAGGGTGTCTGGGCGACTGAGACCCTGGACACCGGGGTGCTGACCGGCACGGACGGCGACCGACCTCGACGCGCGCGATTCCTACGCTGAGCGCCGGTCACCACAATTGCCGAACGCGCTCACCTCATACGTAGGAGCGGCCACCGTGCTGCTAAACGCGACGGATACGAGCGGCGGTACTGCTGATACCTGTTTACCAGTTGGACGGTGGCGAGTGGACCAGCGGCTCCGCGCTGCTGTGGGCGACGATGAGAAGCAGAATCGCCACTTTGAGGTTCTACTCTGTTGACGCCGCAGGCAACACGGAAGGCATCAAACAACAGACGCTTACCGTGGCAGCCGCAGGACCCGCGTCGATGCTCATGGCTGTCTCCGCCGCGCCGGGGAACTGCAAACACAGCGTCCTCGGGCAGCCAGACTACTACGATGGCGCGGAACCGGCGGCGCCACCGACGGCGATCGATGCCTCGAGCATTTACTACCGGATTCGGTGATAGGGAGTGGATCTCTCGTGCAGCCCGGCTCGCTCGCATTGTTCGTGGTCGAACCCAGTGGGCTTGGAGAACAAGTCGCCATTGAGTACTACGGTCAATGCCGCGGGAAACCATGGCGCGCGAGGGACGGGGCGATCGAGTTCAATATCACCCCGCCGACCATCAGTTTCGAGCAGTCGGAGCCCAACGCCTGGGTCAGTCGACGTCACGGCGACCGCGGCAAGCCCTCGGTCGGCGTCGGCAGCGTCGAGTACACGATCATGGCGCGGACGGCAGTGTCGAGACGGACGAAGAGTGAAGCCACCGTACGCCTTCAGGTCCCGCCTTCGCGCTGGGTATCGGGATGGCGCTACTGACCGTGACGGCCGTCGACAACCTCGGGGACAAAGTGCGTGCCCGCTACTTGGGAGGCTGTGCTCTCAAACTTCACGCCCGACTCACAGTGCTGCGGTCGACGTTCACCGCGGCGGACGGGGCAGGTTATCGTCTCGGCAGATGGGACCTATCTCGGTGAGCTGGCCATGAATTACACCGAATCCGGTGTCGGTACCATCCACTACCGGGTCGATGGAGGGGAGCGGCAGGCGATGTCTGCAGGAGACGACTTCGGACTGCTCGTGGACGGCCTACGGCGCCCATACCGTCGAAAATCCATGATACGCGGCCGGCAACGTCGAGTCACCGCTCAACGTGGTCACCTTCACGATCGT
>CAWDNM010000002.1:0-109010 GCA_963803785.1 uncultured Coriobacteriia bacterium | reverse complement strand
GTTCGAGACCTCCATGAGGAATGCCTGGAGCAGGCACTCGATTCCCACGATGAGGGGGAGCACCGCGATCATCACCGTCCCGGTCGTCGAGACGACGCCGTTCACATTCGAAAGAACCCAGTGGTAGGTCCCAAAGACCGTGCCAAAGGCGACAAGCACGGTGCCGAAGATACCAAGTGCCCCGATTGCGCCGAAGTCCATGAGCAGGTACTTGCGGGCCACCCGGAAGAGCCAGCCGCGCACGAGTCGCGGCGGGAACGACCACATCACCTTGCCGATTCGAACGTCGGACACTTCATCGCCGTAAAGGGTCTTCGATCCGGCACGTCCACGACGCGCGCGTCGACGGTGTTGAGCCAGATGAGCATGTCATTCTCGAAGAAGTAGTCCTTCGCGATCGCGTCGAACGACCATCTTCAGCAGGTGGGCCTGCATCGCGGTGAAGCCGCACTGCGAATCGAACACGTGCCAGTAGCCGCTCGACATCTTGGTCATGAAGGTGAGGATGACGCTGCCGAACTTGCGGGTCTTGGCATCCAGCGATTCGCGTTGACGACGTAGAAGCGGTTTCCCTTGGTGTACTCGGCCGCGCCGTTGACGAGGGGCCGGACCAGCCTCGGCAGATGCGCTCGGCGCCATCTGGCCGTCGGCGTCCATCTTCACGAGTATGTCGCAATCGAGCTCGAGCGCGGCCCTGTAGCCTGAGGCCATGGCTCCACCCACCCCGGTGTTCTCCGTGTGCCGAACGAGCGTGACACGCGGGTCCCCCAGCGCCTCGACGACCGCGCAGGTGTCGTCCGAGCTGACGTCGTCGACGACCACAATCGCCGAGACCCACTCCGGCAGACTCCGGATGACCCCGCCGATAAGCTCGCCCTCGTTGTGGGCCGGCAGGATCACGCAGATCTTGGTGTGCTCGAACGAGGTGGTCATGCCAGCCTTCCGCTGCGTTCAGTCATCCGTGCACTGTACACGATTGGCGCGGTCAGTTTAGCACTCCGGCATCGGGCGCCCGGGCATTGGCGAGCGTCATACCACGGCTTCGGCGGGGGGCTCCTCGGCGGGGGTCGGTATGCGGTCGGCGATGTCGGCGGCAGCCTGTTGGAGCGCTTCAAGCACAGCCGCGATTCCCGGATTCCCCTTGCTGCCCTTGCGGATCGCCGCCCATATCGTGCGGTCGATATTCAGATCGCTCACCCGCGTGATCTCCACATTGGGGTAACTGCCGATGAGTGCCAGCGGCGGCACGAGCGCCACGCCCAGCCCCGCACCAACCGCCGAGAGGATCACCTGGAAGTCCATCGAATGGAAGTCGGTGCGGGGCTCGTAGCCCTGGCGTCGGGTCGCGGCGACCACGAGATCGAGCATCGATGTGGAGTCGCGCCCGACGATCCCATCCTCGTCGCGTAGGTCAGCGAGACTGGGCCGCGGCCGGCACGACGGTGCCCCGCGGGAAGTGCGAGGTAGACGGGCTCGGTCAGCAGCTTCTCCCGCTCGATCCCACGATCCGTCAGTCGGGGAAGCAGGCCCCCACTCGTAGGCGACGACCACGTCCAGATCGCGGTTCTTCAGCGCGGGCAGTGATTCCTCGGGCTCGAGGTCGACCATGGAAACGCGCAGGTTGGGGAAGCGCGCCTGCAGGTCGGCCAAGGCCGGCACGAGCAGGGCTCGCGCGCCCGTGGGAAACGCGGAGACACGGACTCGGCCGACGACTCCTTGTGATGCTGCCGCGATGTCCGCCTCGGCGCGCTCGATGTCCGCAAGGATGCGCTCGGTGTTGTCCACGAGCCGCAGCCCTATGTCGGTGAGGCGAACGCCGCGCCCATGGCGCTCCAGCAGCCGCGCGCCGGCCTCTCTCTCGAGGACGGCCATCTGCTGCGAGACCGCGGACGGGGTCATGAACAGGGCCTCCGCAGCCGCGGCTATCGTCCCGCGGGACGCGACTTCTCGGAGCATTCGGAGGCGGGTGACGTTGAGCATTATGTAGTAGAGCTTACGGGATAAGTTAGAAGTCGGCAATTGTTCTTCTGTGTGGCTGGCCCGATGATAAGCTATAGAACGACCGCGGCCACCGAACGGCCGCACCCGAAGGAGGCGTTTGGCATGTATGACAGCTTCAGCGAAGGCAGCGTGTACCACGGTCGCACGATCGCGATCGTTGCAGTGGTCATGGCACTCGCCATCCTGCCTCAACTTGATCTAGTCCCCTTGCGCCGTCGCGGGCATCCCCCGGCGGCGGCTTCCCCGCCCCTCCCCGGCGCCCTGTTTCCCCGCAGGGCGCTTCTTTGTTGGGCCACGCTCCCCAGTGGAAACGAGATCGCGTGGGACATAATGGGAGTACAGGTTCTCAGTACTCCTCTCGCAGCGCGAAAGGGAGCAGATGGCATCCATTCTGATCACCGGCGTATCCACTGGTATCGGCCGAGCGTGCGCCCAGCACTTCGCACGCGAGGGCTGGAAGGTCATCGGCACCGTTCGAAACCCCGCCACCGCCGAGAAGGTCGACTGGCCCGGCGACGTTTCGCTTGAGCGGCTCGACCTGGAGGACCCTGCCTCACCCGGCGCATGCGGCGCGGCGGTCATCAAGCGCCACGGGTGTCCCGACGCCCTGCTCAACAACGCCGGGATGTTGCAGTTCGGCCCCATTGAGGACCTTGGCGCCGCCGAACTTGAGGACGGCTGTTTCAGGTCAACGTGTTCGGGCAGATCGCTCTGATCAACGCTCTTCTGCCCTCGATGAGGGAGCGTGGGAGCGGCACGTTGGCCAACGTCACCTCGCTGGGTGGGCGTACGGTGTTTCCCGTTCTTCGCCGGCTACAACGCCGCGAAGTGGGCGCTTGAGGGGTTCTCGGAAGGGCTCTGGCGCGAGCTCGGACCCGTTCGGATCCGCGTCAAGGCGATCGAGCCCGGTTACGTCGACACCGCCATCTGGGGCAAAGTGCTGCCCGATGACGACGAGGGGCTTCCCGGTTCGCAGGCGTATCGGCCCTACGTCCGTTCGATGAGGGCCTTCGAGGCATCGATCACCGACCGCACCGCCCCGGACGGCGGTGCGCCGAGGAGATCTTCCGCGCCGTGACTGACGACAGCGAGCGGCTTCGCTACCCGGTTGCCGCCTACGCACGCCCGATCATCAGCGCACGCCGCTGGTTTGGCGACCAAGCGCTGATGCGGTTCTTCCACAAGCGGTGGTTCGCCGGCGCCGAGTAGACGATTCGGCGGAACTCGCTACACCCCAACGGGATGAAGCTACTCCGGCCTTGCGGCCTCTCGGCGCGCGCTTGACCCGTGCGCGTCACGAAGTAAGGTGGGGATGGGCGAAGCAGAAGGAGGCGCAGCATGGAGGAGCGGGGCCAACAGACCGAAGCACCGCGCGTCGGCCTGCCTCGGACCACGCCGAGTTCGTTCGATGTGGTCTTCTGGATCGCATTCGCTGTCTCTACGGTGCTCGTCGCCAGCAGATCGGATTCGTCCTCAGCTTCACGCCTGTTGTGGTCGGTATGGCCAACGCGGCAGGGGCGACGCTTCCGGCGGGGCTTCAGCTCGCGAGCGATCTCTGGCCATTCGGGCTGTTCGCCCTTCTCGCCATCGGTGATGCGTTGGTGTTCGCGCTATTCGCCTGGTTCGCGCGACGCTACTGGATGGGGCTGCTGTTCGTTCCCTCGATTCTGTACTTGGCCGGAGCCTTCGGTGCGCTCTGGATCTTCGTCGCCGAGATAGCCGTACTCCAGTGATCTGAGCATGCCCTGTGGTCGGTCGCGTATGTGAGCCACATCACTGCGCCGGTATTCTCACCCGCGTTAACTTGCGATAAGCTAGGTTCACGGGGGTGGGGATCTCGCGGCTGGGGCACTGCGTTGCCCTCCATCCAAGCTCATCTGTTTCACAAGGGGCCACGCCGGCGCTGACGGCGGTGGTCCTTCGGTGTCTTGGTGTCTGGCGTAGAGGGGGTCGACGCAACATGTCGTTGCGCAAGCGTGGGGTAGGGCGTCTTGTGGCTGTGCCGGCGGTCCGGTTGATGCTCGCGATGGCTGTCCTGTTCGCGATCGGGGTCTCGACGGCCTTCGCCGCAGGGCCGGCGACCCTCGTCGACTCAGGCTTCGAGTCCGGCGTCGACGGCTCAGCGCTCGGCGCCGCCTGGACGCTTTCCGGCACCCCCAGCGCGCCGAGTACGACTCGGCGCAGGCCAAGGTCGGCACCCTCTCGGGCTGGATCACCGGTCCGACCACGGCCGCCGTCGCCGGCGTGTCGATCCCCGTCGTCATGACGTCTGACGGCTCGGAGTACCGCTTCTGGGTCTACGCCGACACCATCAACGAGAACCGCTACGTCTCCGACTCCGGCTCGGTCTTCGAGCTGCGCCTGAACACCACCGGCCAGGTAGCCGTCTACACCAAGCGCACGGCCACCGGCTACGCCCCCAACGCCTACACCGCCGTGGGCACCTACGCGAGTCGGCTGGACCGAGTACCGCGTCGTGCTCGACTTCACCGCCGACACCTACACGCTCTTCAGCCGCACGACCGCCGGCGGCACCTGGACGCAGCTGAAGTCCGCGAGCGCCCCCACCTACGCCATCCCCATGCGTGAGGCCACCGACCGCACGACCACCGCGAACCTGCTCTTCCGCGCCTACGGAAACGCGGATATGTGGATCGATGACGTCGCCTTCGCCGACGGCGGCATCGTCGATGCCGACACCACGGCACCGTCCGCCCCCGCCGCGCTGCTCGCGGCAGACACGCCCGCCGACACCGGCGGATCGATCGACCTGTCCTGGTCGGCAGCCACCGACAACGTCGCCGTCACCGGCTACCGCGTCTACCGCGGCACCGCTGCCGGCGTCTACGGCGCCCCGATCGCGCTGGGTAACGTCACCGCCTACACCGACACCACCGCCGTCACCGGCACGCGCTACTACTACGCGGTCTCCGCCGTCGACGCGGCCGGCAACGAGGGGCCGAAGTCACCCGAGGCCTCCGCCATCGCCGTCGACAACAGTGTGGCCCCGCCCTCAGGCTTCGACGGCACCTTCGAGTCCGGGGTCGACGGCACCCCGCTCACCCCGGACTGGACGCTCTCGGGCGCCCCCCAGCGCGCCGAGTACGACACCACCCGCGCCAAGAACGGCACCCTGTCCGGCTGGATCCAGGGCCCGAGCACGGCCGCGGCCGCCGGCGCCTCGGTCCCCGCCGTCATGACCTCCAACGGAGCGGAGTACCGCTTCTGGATGTATGCCGACACCACGACCGAGAACCGCTACGTCTCCGACACCGGCTCGGTCTTCGAGCTGCGCACCGACACCACCGGCAAGCTCCTCGTCTACACCAAGCGCACCGCGACCGGCTACACCGCCAACGCCTACACGGCCGTGGGCACCTACGCGGTCGGCTGGACCGAGTACCGCATCGTCCTCGACTTCACGAACGACACCTACACGCTGTCGTCGCGCACCGTCGCCGACGGGCCCTGGACGCAGCTGAAGTCCGCCACCGCCCCCACCTACGCCATCCCCATGCGTGAGGCCACCGACCGTATCACCACGGCCAACTGGCTCTTCCGCGGCTACACCAACACCGACCTGTGGCTCGACGACGTGCGCTTCTCGCGACTCAGGCATCGTCGACGCGCCCACGCCTGACACCACACCGCCGACCGCGCCTGCCACGCTGTCGGCGACCGACCACCCCGCCGACACCGGGCGGAGCGATCGACCTGTCCTGGTCGGCGGCCACCGACGCCGTCGGCGTGACCGGCTACAAGCTCTACCGCGGCACCGCCGCCGGCGTCTACGGCACCCCGACCGCACTCGGTAACGTCACCACCTACACCGACGCCACCGCCGTGACCGGCACGCGCTACTACTACGCGGTCTCCGCTCTCGACGCCGCCGGCAACGAGGGCGCCAAGTCGCCGGAGTCCTCGGCGATCGCGGCGGACAACATCGCACCGGCCGTGCCGAGCGGCCTTGCCGCCGTCGGCGGCACCGAGCAGGTCGCGCTGACCTGGACGCGCCAACACCGAGCCCGACCTGGCCGGCTACGACCTGTACCGCAACGGCGTGAAGGTCAACGTCACCCCGATCACCGGCACCACCTACACCGACACGGGCCGCGCCGACGGCACGACGTACTCCTACCGCCTCTCCGCCGTCGACACCAACGGCAACGCGAGCTGCCCAGTGCACGGCGGTCACCGCCACCACCCTCGGCACGCCGCCCGAGCCCTCCACCTTCGACGGCACCTTCGAGTCGCGGAGTCGACGGCGCGAGCCTCACCCCGGCCTGGACGCTGTCGGGCACCCCCCAGAAGGCCGAGTACGACACCACCCGCGCCAAGAACGGCACCCTCTCGGGCTGGATCGAGGGCCCGAGCACCGCTGCGCGCCGCCGGCGCCTCGGTCCCCGCCGTCATGACCTCCAACGGAGCGGAGTACCGCTTCTGGATGTACGCCGACACCGACAACCGAGAACCGCTACGTCTCGGACTCCGGCTCGGTCTTCGAGCTGCGCACCGACACCACCGGCAAGCTCCTCGTCTACACCAAGCGCACGGCGACCGGCTACACCGCCAACGCCTACACGCCGGTCGGCACCTACGCGGTCGGGCTGGACCGAGTACCGCATCGTCCTCGACTTCACGAGCGACACCTACACGCTGTCCAACGCGCACCGCCGCCGACGGCCCTGGACGCAGCTGAAGTCCGCCGCCGCCCCCACCTACGCCATCCCCATGCGTGAGGCCACCGACCGCACCACGACGGCAACCTGCTGTTCCGCGGCTACACCAACGCCGACCTGTGGCTCGACGACGTGCGCTTCTCCGATACCGGCATCGTCGACGTGCTCGGCCCCTACGCCGTCACCGCCTCCGCCGGCGCCGGCGGCTCGATCTCGCCGTCGGACGCCAGCACGGTCGCCTACGGCGGCCTCGCCGACCTTCACGATCACGCCGACTCCGGCTACAAGATCGCCAGACGTGCTCGTCGACGGCGTCTCGGTCGGGCCGTCAGCTCCTACACGTTCTCCAACGTCACCGCGAACCACACGATCGCCGCGACGCTTCGCGCGTCTCCGCGGCGGCGACATGCCCGTCACCGACGTCGACTGCGACAGCTGCCACGCCGAGCACGCGCTCTGGACGACCACGACCACCCGTGCGCGAGCTGCCACGACGTGCTCCGACGGCCACCCCGGCACGCCCTCTGACATGCACACGCCGGCCGTCGTGACCACCTGCACCCCGTGTCACAACGCCGTCGCTGACCGTCGAGCACAACACCGGCCGCACGCCTGACGCAGGCGGCGCGTTCACCTGCAACACCTGCCACGACAGCACCGACCCGCTCGTGACGGCCGCGATCGCGGCCGGGAACTCGGCGTGCATCGGCGTGTCACCCGCAACGCCAGACCACGCAGGCGCGCACGGCTCCGACGTCGCCAACATGCCGCTGGGCGCCACCGGGCATCGCGTGCGGGGCACTGCCACGGCGCCGACGTCCAGACCGAGCACGCCAAGCCGACCTCGTCGTCGTTCGCGGCCGGGCTGCACCGCGTGCCACCCGACTCCCCGCGACACGCTGCGCCGCCTGGGACAAGACCTGCACCCAGGGCGGCTGCCACGCCACCGGCACCTCGACTGAGATGCACGGATCCAGCACGGCTACCTCCCACACGCCGCTTCCCGCCAACGCGAGCTGCTTCGGCACCGGGTGCCACAACGGCACCGACCTGTCCGTCATCCACGCCAGCGCCGAGACCACCGTGGCCGGCGTCGCCCGCACGTCCTGCCTGGTCTGCCACGCCGACGGCGTGCCGACGACCAAGGACTGCACCACCTGTCACACCACTCCGGGTGTCGACTACCACACGGCCAGAACGCCGTGCACACCTCGCCGACCAACAGCCAGCTGCTTCGGCGCCGGCTGTCACGACGCCTCCAAGAAGCTGCCTGAGACGTCCACGACAAGTACGTCGGCGCGGCGGGGAGTACTCGTCGTACGCGACGTCGTGCGACCTGTGCCACAAGAACGGCAACCCGACGCCGCATCGACTGGGCGTCCGCGCGCCGGCGCGCGCGTTGCACCGGGCCTGTGCCACCCGGCCAACCGCATCCGGCATGTCGCGCCAAGCACACCGTGACCGCGGCGAGCTCGACGTGCACCGACGTCGGACTGCCACGGCACCGACCTGCACCGGCATCCACGGCACCTACGCCGACCTGACGCGCTGCGGCATCTGCCACGACACAAGACGAACTGGTCCAAGACCGCCGACTGCGTGAGCTGCCACGACACGCCAACGCCGCATCCCAACGTCGACGCCTCGCACACCGCCGATCCCGCGTCGCAGACCGTCACGATCTCCGGCGAGAACTTCGGCCCGGTGGCCTGCGCCGACTGTCACGCGTCGCCGCTGCTGACGACTGTCCACACCGGCACCTGCAAGACCTGCCACCCGACGCCGAAGAACACGCTGACCCCCGCGTGGGACAAGTCCTGCGCCCAGGGCGGCTGCCACACGGCCACCTCGAGCGCCCCGATGCACGCCAGCATCGACGCGAGCCACGCGCCGGTCGCCGGCCAGACCTGCTACGACGTCGGCTGCCATCCGGCCGCCGCGACCAGCAGCCTGGCCGAGACCCACAAGAACGCCTCGGCTGTCCTGGGCGGGCAGACGCGCACGAGCTGCCAGGTCTGCCACTGGGACGGCACCCCGGCCAGCCGTGAGTGCTCGAGCTGCCACGACCCGGCGACCCCGCATGGGGACCTGAAGTCAGCCCACGTCGCGACTCCTCAAAGCGGCGGCGTGACGATGCATCAAGGTGGACAGTTCACCGTCAACTGCACGTCGTGCCACAGCCTGAGCCTTCTCGCCGTACACGCGAATGACTGTGCGCTGTGTCATGCGAGCACTGCCGCCAACGTCACTGCGGCGATCCAGTCCTGGGATGGGAAGTGTGGGTCGTGCCACGCACACGTTCCACCAGCAGGCAGCGACGGGACACGACGCGGTGTTCACCGCGGGCGGTTGCACATGTCATGACAACGGGTACTCGTACGTCTCGGCGGCCAAGTCGAGCATCACGAACTGCGTGAAGTGCCACACGTCTTCGATCGGCGCCAACCCGGCGGCTGCGCCCTCGTGGACCGAGGACGGGGAGATGCGCGTTCATCAGAGCTATCTCGGCCGATACAGCGCCAACCAAACGTTCGTTGTTCCTGCAGGCGTAACGGCCGTCACAGTCGATGCGTACGCTGGTGCGGGCGCCGCGGGTGGCCCGCAGGAGGGTCAGGTCGCTGGATTCGGCGGCCGCGTTCAGGCCGAGTTGCCCGTCACGCCGTTGCAGACGCTGACGCTGCGCGTTGGCCTCGCCGGTTACCGCTACCGCTATCAACTGACCCCCTACCAGTGGATGAACACAGGTGGATGGCCCAACGGCGGGAACCCGGCCGACTGGACAACCGACAACGGCGGTGGCATCGGGGGCGGCTCGACGTCGGTACTCTCCGGTTCCACTGTGCGGGTTGAGGCGGGGGCCGGAGGTGGCGGCGCCAATGGTCAACCTGGTGGACCCGGTGGAGTTGCCGCCAGCGGTCCTGGCGGAAATCAGACCGGCGGAACCGGCGTCTCATTCGGTGGCGGCGGTGGCGGCGGTGGCTGGACCGGTGGCGCCGGCGGCGCTGCGGGACTCGGTGGTGGCGGCGGGACGAGCTACATCGGCTCTCTGGTCGGCACGGTCACGCCCGGGGTCAACGGGGGCAGCGGGTCCCTGGATATCTCATGGGTGGACCAGCTCGCACCGACTACCAGCTCCAATGCGCAGTCGTCATACATCGGCAGGGCCACGATCGGCCTGACCGCAGCAGATACCGGCGGCTCGGGTGTTGCGGCCGTACGGTACCGTCTGGACGGTGCAGCCGAGAAGACCGGTGCCAGCGTCACGATCCCCGGCGTCGGTGACGTTCCGCTCACTCACAGGCTGGAGTTCTACTCGATCGACAACGCAGGCAACGCTGAGTCGAGCCATGTCGTGACCTTCACGGTGACGCCGGACCAATCGGCTCCGGTCACGACGTCCAACGCACAGCCGGCGTACTGGGGCACGTCAATCATCACGCTGAAGGCCACTGCGGAAGGCTCCCCGGTCACCTCGACGTGGTACCGGCTCGACGGAGGTAGCGCGACCACCGGGACCGTCATCATCACCGCGGCCCAGGGTTCGCATTCCCTCGAGTTCTGGTCTGTGGACGACGTAGACAACGAGGAGGCGCACACGACAGTGTCCTTCGACGTCCGGCCTGAAGCGCCCGACCACCTCGCCTCCCGAACGTTGTCCTACACGGGCGCCGAGCAGTTCTTCGACGTTCCTCTCGGCGTATCGACCGTGATCGTCGACCTGAATGGCGCACAGGGTGGCGCTGCGGCCGCGAGTAGGCAGGGCGGGCTCGGCGGCTACGTCCAAGCGTTGGTACCTGTGGATCCTGCAGCAAGGGTCAAGGTTGCTGTCGGCGGGCGCGGGCGCGATTCGGAGGCGTACAACACCAACATTCTTGGCGGCTACCCCGATGGTGGATCCGGCTACGGAACCTACGCGGCCAGCGGTGGAGGGTCCTCATACGTCGCGCGGCTCGACGGCACGGTCCTGGCCGAGGCGGGCGCTGGAGCCGGAGGCGGATACGGTGGTGCGGGCGGCGTCGGTGGGGCTCCCGGATCCGGTACACGCAACCCGATCGGTGCGATTGCCAAGAAGACGAACGACGCCGACTGGTTCACCATGATGGGCGGTGGCGGCGGCGGCTGGAATGGCGGCGCAGCCGGTGCCGGCGGCACGAGCAGGGTGTCCCTGGGCGTGACCGAGACGCTGACGCCGGGTGTGACGTCGGCCAACGGCACGGTCACCATCAAGTGGGTGGTTCCTGACTACGCACCGCCGGTCACCACGTCCGACGCGCTCACCTCATACGTGGGAACGGCGACTGTGGCCTTCAGTGCCACTGATACGAACGGGTGGGGCGTTGCTGACACCCGTTACCAGCTGGACGGCGGCGACTGGACGAGCGGCACTTCGGTCAGCGTTCCTGCGCCCTCGTGGATCGAGGGTCCGCGTGTTCGCACCGTGCAGTTCTACTCGGTCGACGCCGCAGGCAATACCGAGAGCACCAAGACGGTGACGTTCACGGTCAGCCCCGAACCGCCCGTGACGACATCTATGGCTGTCTCGGCAGCTGCCGGTACCGTAACGCACAGCGCCCCCGGGCAGCCCGACTACTACGACGGCGCCGCCGAACGTGGCGCTGACCTCGGCGGCGACGGATGCCTCGGGCATCTACTACCGGATCGGTGCGGGTGAGTGGGTCTATCAGGCCGGCTCGCTCGCATCGTTCGTGGTCGAGCCCGGGGTCGTAGGGGAGCAGGCCGTCATCGAGTACTACTCGGTCAGTGCCGCGGGCACCGAGGGCGAGCGAGGGACGGGAACCGTCGAGTTCGACCTCACCGCGCCTACAGTCAGCTTCGAGCAATCGGAGCCCAATGCGGATGGGTCCATCGACGTCACGGTGACGGCGGCAGACCAGCGGTCGGGAGTCGGGACCGTCGCGTACACGCTCAATGGCGCGGATGGCAGCGTCGGGACGGGTACTGGCAGCGAGGCCACCCTGCGTCTTCACATCGCGGCTCCGCGGTGGGGAACCGGCACGGCGCGATTGACCGTGACGGCCGTCGACAACCTCGGCACAGAGTGCGACCCCGCTACTTGGGAGGCCGTGCTCTCCAACTTCACGCCTGACTCGGAGGCACCCTGGTCGACGTTCACGTTGACGGACGGAGAGGTCGTCGTCTCCGCAGATGGGACCTACGTCGGCGAGCTGGGCATGTTCGACAACGAATCCGGTGTCGGGTCCATCCACTACCGTGTTGACGGTGGGGATTGGCAGGAGATGGTTGGGATGAACGACTTCGAGTTGACCGTGGAGGGCTACGGCTCTCACACCGTCGAGTTCTACTCGCAAGATAAGGCAGGCAACGTCGAGTCGCCGGTGAATTCGGTCACCTTCACGATCGTGCCTGGGCCTTAGCAAGTACTGGAAGTGAGTCACCGCGTTTGAACGATGGGCGACGGGGTCGGCCGTGAGGCCCGCTCCGTCGCCCATCTCGCGCTCAGAACCTCGGACGTCGGTAGTCTGCTACACTTCAGTAGAGTGATAGAGTGCCTCGGGCGCACTACTGCGCGCGGAGGCCCCACGACAGGAGTTCACCCCATGCTGACCATCGCGCTTCCCAAGGGTTCTCTCGGCGAGCAGACGCTGCTGCTCTTCTCGCAGGCCGACCTCGAGGTCAAGAAGTCGAGCCGCGAGTACAACCCGGTCATCGCCGACCCGCGTATCGGCAAGGTCAAGATCCTCCGCCCGCAGGAGATTCCGATCTTCGTACAGGACGGCTACTTCGACCTCGGCATCTCCGGGTTCGACTGGGTGACCGAGACCGGCGCCGACGTCGTCGAGGTCGCCGAGCTCCCATACGCCAAGACCGGTACGGGCGTCGTCCAGATGGTGCTGGCCGTGCCGGACGACTCGCCGGTGAAGAGCGCTCGCGACATCAAGCCGGGCAGCCGCATCACCACCGAGTTTCCCGAGGTCACCAAGCGGTTCTTCGAGGACCTCGGCATCCCGGTCGAGGTCCACTTCAGCTACGGCGCGACCGAGGCCAAGGTGCCCGACATGATGGACGCCCTCGTCGACCTCACCGAGACGGGCTCCACACTGCGCCGCAACGGCCTCAAGATCGTCGACATCGTGCTCACCTCGACGACCCGCCTGCTCGCGAGCAAGGAAGCGTGGGCCGATCCCGAGAAGCGCCGCGAGATCGAGGAGATCCGCACGCTGCTCCTCGGCGTGATCGAGGCGCGTGGGCGAGTGCTGCTGTCGATGAACGTCCCGCAGGGCAAGCTCGACGCGGTCATCGCCTGCCTGCCGGCGATGAAGCACCCCACGGTCTCGAAGCTGTACGGCTCCGACGACCTCGAAGTCACGACGGTGGCCGACAAGGCGACGGTCAACATCCTGATTCCGCAGCTCAAGGCGGCCGGGGCCGAGGATATCCTCGAGATCCCGATCAGCAAGATCGTGAAGTAGGGGAGCGGACGAGCAGCCGCTCGCGAACAGCGAGCCGCCAGCGCGTTACGCTCGCCACGCCGCGGGTACACCCTAGGAGAAGAGCCGAGGGCATGCGGGTCATCCCAGGCGCCGTAGGCACCGATCAGCGTTAGACAGACCGCACCTGAAGGGGGTTTGCGGTATGCCCAGCGAGGAGCCGGTTGCGGCGCTCCACCACGAGGAAGCCGAGCGCGACGCAGCGCCCGTCGCCCGCCCGCACGCCGTTGATCGTCATGCGCGACGTTCGCCGCATCTACAAGATGGGCGAGGTCGAGGTCGAGGCGCTCCACGTCGACGAGCTCACCATCAATCGCGGCGAGTTCGTGGCGATCCTGGGCCCCTCGGGCTCGGGCAAGACCACGCTGCTGAACCTCCTCGGCGGAATCGACGCGCCCACCAGCGGCTCCATCACCTTCGGCGAGCACGACATCTCGCACCTCAACCGCCGAGAGCTCACGCTGTTTCGCCGCGAGCACATCGGCTTCGTCTTCCAGTTCTTCAACCTCATCCCCACGCTCACCGCCGAGGAGAACGTCCGCTTCGCTCTCGAGCTCGCCGAGCGCGACGGCGACGGCCCGGATCTCGACCCCGCGCAGCTCCTCGCCAAGGTCGGACTCGCCGAGAGGACCAGCCACTTCCCAGCGCAGCTCTCGGGCGGCGAGCAGCAGCGCGTTGCCGTGGCACGCGCGCTGGCCAAGGCGCCGGAGCTGATTCTCGGCGACGAGCCGACCGGCAACCTCGACTTCCGCACCGGCAAGCTCGTGCTCAAGGTGCTGCGCGAGGTGAACCGGGAAGCGGGGGCGGCCGTGGTGCTCGTGACGCACAACCAGCCGCTCGCTGCGATCGCGGATCGTGTGCTGCAGCTTCGCGACGGCCACATCGTCTCGCAGGACATCAACGAGAACCCGCTCGATCCGGAGGAAGTGAGCTGGTGACACGGCGACGGGGCGTCAGCATGCTGACCCTCAAGGCCTGGCGCGACATGCTCGCGCACAAGGGGCAGTTCATCGCGCTCATCGTCCTCATCGCGATCGGCATCACGAGCTACGTCACCTTCCAGAACGGCTACTACAACCTCAAGGCGTCGCTCGACTACGCCTACTCGACGCTGCGCTTCGCCGACTTCACCGTCCGAGTGGACCGCATGCCGCTCGCGGCGGCACGCGCTGTCGAGCGGATACCCGGCGTCACGACGGCACTCGTGCGCACCGTCAACGACGTCGGACTTGAACTCGGCAACAAGGACCAGGCGACCGCGCGCGTGATCAGCTCCGCCGGGCCCGCTGCAGAGCTGAATGCGGTCCACATCGAGAAGGGGCGGTTCCCCGCTTCCCACGTCGCGCGACGAAGTCGTCCTCAGCACCCAGTTCGCCTCGGACACGGACACGCAGCTCGGCGACCGGCTCACGCTGCTTGTGGGCGGCCATGACACGCCGGTGCGCGTCGTCGGCATCGGCATCGACCCCGAGTACCTCTACGCCATGCAGAACGAGGGCACGCTTCCCGCTCCCGGGCACCTTCGCGATCGTCTACACGACCGAGAAGGGAATCGAGCACCTCTTCGGGACCTCGCACTCGGGCAACAGCGTCGTCGTGAAGGCGGAACCGGGGGTGGACCTCGAGCATCTCGCCGAGGAGGTCGAGGACGAGCTGAGGCCCTACGGCCTGGACTCGACCGCGCAGCGGGACGACATGCCCAGCTACGGGGGGCTGAAGTCCGAACTCGAACAGAACCGTCTGATGGCCCGGTCGATGCCGGCCCTCATACTCGTCATCAGCGCGATGTCGCTGTTCATCGCGTTGTCCCGGCTCGTCCAGGCGCAGCGCGGGGAGATCGGGCTCGCCAAGGCGCTGGGCTACAGCGATCGGCCAGATTCTGGCGCCACTACCTGACCATCGCGATGATGATCGCGATCGCCGGGTCGGTCCTCGGCGTCGCGCTCGGCCTGTGGGGGGCGCAGGCGGTGGCGGGGACGTACGCCTCGATGCTCGGCCTGCCATTCATGAGCAGCGGGTTCTATCCGCACGTGGCCGCATTCGCCGTCGCGCTCGCCGTGGCTCTCCTGCGCCGCCGCAGCCGCGATGCCCGCGTGGCGTTCGGCGAGGCTTGCCCCGGCCATGGCCATGCATTCCGACCCCAACGCCTCGCTGACCGGTGGGCACGTTCCAGTCGTCGAGCGCCTGCTCTCCCCGATCCTGCCGCGCTCGTTCACCTTCCGCGTGCCGCTGCGAAACATCTTCAGGTCCAAGCGCCGCACCTTCTACACCGTGCTCGGCATCGCGTTCGCGATGGTGCTCTCGGTGGCTACCGTCGCGATGTTCGACTCCATCGACTACATCATGGACAAGGCGTTCACCGACATAGAGCGCTGGGACATCATGGCGGCGTTCGACGAGCCGTTCGGCACCGCCAGAGTCGCCGAGATTCGCAGCATGACCGGTGTCGAGGGCGTCCAGGTGGCGCTCATGCTTCCGGTCACCATGTCCGCAGGCGGTGCCGAGGAAGACGTCGTGGTGACCGCGACGAGTCCCGACGCCGACTTCCACGGGTTCGACCCCGCAAGCGGGGCAGCGCCATCCGACGCCCTGGCCGCAGGGGATCTCGTGCTTTCGTCGTCGACGGCAAGCAAGCTTGGGGTCGTGGTGGGAGAGCGGGTCACGGTCGATTCGCCGCTCGTCGACGACCCGGTCACCCTGCGAGTCGGCACCCTTTCCGACGAGATGCTCGGGCAGCCGGCGTATGTCTCGCTCGAAGCGGCATCCCAACTGACGGGAGCCGCGGTCACCAGCTACAACGTGCTCTACATGGACGCCGATCCGGTCCGCGCGAACCGCATCCGCGACGACATCTACGATCTGCCGGGAGCGGCATCGGTACAGGTGAAGGCCACCTACGTGGACCAACTCAAGAAGTGGCTCCAGCTCTTCGACTTCTTCGGCGTCGTGCTGCTCGGTTTCGGGGCGGCACTCGCGTTCGTGGTCGTCTACACGACGTTCACGGCCAACGTCACCGAGCGCACGCGCGAGATCGCCACGATGCGCACCATCGGGGAGGACAACGTACGGCTCACCGTGATGATCACGCTCGAGAACCTCGCCATCGCCATCGCCGCGATACCGCTGGGGCTCTGGCTGGGGACGCAGGCGGCCAACGCCATGTTCGCGTACTTCGACATCGAGGGATTCGAGCTGAGGGCCTACATCTACCCGGAGAGCATCGTGCAGATCTGCGTGCTCATGGTCGTGGTCGTGCTGCTCTCTGAGATCCCGCCGGTCCGCCGCATCTTCCGCCTCGACCTCGCCGAGGCGACCAAGGTGATGGAGTAGGCAGCCTCGCGTCGGCGCTTCTCCGGACGCGGCGACGCCGGCCGCGTGATGCGACCGGCGTCGGGAGCGGGCTACTCGAGCGCGGAGATGACCGCGCCGTCCTAGAAGTTGTCGCAGAGGAGCTCGAAGTGCGCCTGCGGGTGGTGGCAGGCCGGGCACTCCATCGGTGCGGCCGCGCCTTCGTACACGTAGCCACAGTTGCGGCACTTCCAGAAGACGACGCCGTCCTTCTTGAAGACCTTGAAGCCGTTCACGTTCTCGAGGAGCGCGCGATACCGCGACTCGTGATGCGCCTCGACCTTCGCGATCTCGCGGAAGGATGCCGCAACGTCGGCGAAACCCTCGGACTCGGCGATGTCGGCGAACTCGGGGTAGATGGTGCCCCACTCGGCCAGCTCGCCCTCGGCGGCGGCCAGGAGGTTCTCGGCGGTGGTGCCGATCTTGCCGGCGGGATACATCGCGGTGATCTCGGTGTCGCCGCCCTCGAGGTACTTGAAGAAGACCTTCGCGTGCTCCCGCTCGTTGTCGGCGGTCTCGAGGAACAGGGCCGATATCTGCTCGTAGCCCTCCTTCTTCGCGACTGAGGCGAAGTAGGTGTAGCGGTTGCGCGCCTGGCTTTCGCCGGCGAATGCCTTCAGCAGACACAACTCGGTCTGCGTGCCTTTGATGCTCGGCATGTGCGTGCTCCCTTCGGTGTCGGGGACGAATCGGTGTCACCTACTCAGGGTTTCCGTTCTGCGGCCGAGCGAAACGCCCGACTCCCAGGCTCCACGGAAACTTCTTTCGGATTTCCTCTTGACTAGTGCGAAGTTCGTAGTAGTCTGTGGCCTAGCTAGTGTGAAGTTCGTACTACTACGGTATCCACACTACCGTGACGACAGGAAAGGAAGGTGAGCCATGGACACTGCCGATGAGGCCATGCTGCGCAAGTTCCAGAAGGAGCTGAACGCAGGCACCGTCTCTCTCGTCCTGCTCGCCATTCTCGATCACTCGGGGGAGCCGCTCTACGGCTACCAGATCGCCAAGAGTATCGAGGGTGCGTGGGGAGAGGGTGTGCCCGTCAAGCAAGGCACGCTCTACCCGGTTCTTCGTTCGATGGAGGAGAACGGGCTGTTGAGCAGCCGAGTCGAGCCGAGCGTTTCGGGTCCGCCTCGGAAGTACTACAAGATCACGGACCGGGGACGAGCTGTCCTCGGCGATTGGAGAGCGGCGTGGATCCGTACACGCGGCTTCGTCGATGCGACACTGGAGGGGAACGGTGGCTAACACGGTCGAGGGATACCTCGCTGAACTCAGAATGGCGCTTTCGGGCGCCGACCCTGCACTCGTGCAGGACGCACTCTACGACGCCGAGGACAACCTGCGCACCGCGCTTGCGGACGCGGGCGGCCCGGCTGCAACACCGGAAGCCATCGCCGCGGCGATCGACGCCTACGGCACTCCCGAGGAGGTCGCAGACGCCTACCGCACCGCCGAGCTGACCGTAGCCGCCGCGCTGCGCAAGCCGCCGGTCGCGCGCTCGCAGGCCGGGTTCGGCGCAAGCCCCCTCGGCCGGTTCTTCGGAATCGTCATGGACGCGTCGGCCTGGGGCTCGTTCTTCTACATGTTCCTGGCGTTCGCGACGGGCATTCTGTACTTCACGCTCGTGGTGACCGGCATCTCGCTCACGCTCGGCCTGGCGATCCTCATCATCGGGGTGCCGCTGGCGCTGCTGTTCCTCGGCATGATCCGGGCGATCTCGCTCGCCGAAGGCCGGATGGTCGAGGGTCTGCTCGGCGAGCGTATGCCCAGAAGGCCTCGGATCGTGGGCGCGCAGGGCAACCTGTGGGAGCGCATCAAGAGCTGGCTGATGGACTACCGCACGTGGACGACGATGCTCTACATGGTGCTGCAGCTGCCGCTCGGGATCATCTACTTCACCGTGATGGTGACGGCGTTGTCGGTCTCGGCGTCGGTCATCGCGATTCCGTTCCTGCAGATGCTGACGAAGGAGCCGATCATCCGCGGATTCCAGTACGGCTACTACATCGATCCGTGGGCGATTCCGCTGTTCGTGGCGGCCGGCGTGCTTGGCCTGTTCTCGACGCTGTGGCTCGCGAAGGGGCTGGGCAAGGTGCACGGCATGTGGGCGAAGACGATGCTCGTGGGCCGGTTCGAGGGCGATCGTGCGCCCGAGCCGCCCGCGTACGTGGGAGGTGCGCAGTCATGAGGAAGACAGTACTGATAGCAGCGGCGCTGATGCTGGCGGTTGCGATGCTGGGTTCGATGGGTTGCCGGCGCGTGAAGCTGACCGACACCCCGGCGGGGCGGTCGGTGAACGCATCGACCGAGACGACGCAGGTCGCCCTCGGCGGGGCCGAGTCGCTCGAAACAATCATACGAATGGGCGTTGGCGAGCTGAAGCTCACCGCCGGTGAGCCGAGCTCCACGGTCGCACTCGACGGCACGTTCGACTACGCGCCGGCCGATTGGAAGCCTGAGGTGAAGTACAGCGTCGAGGGCACCGAGGGCGCGCTCTACGTCAGTCAGCCGGACCCGGTCGACATACCCAACCTCGGTACGACCCGCAACGACTGGAACGTGAAGATCGCACCGGACGTGCCGACGAACCTGTCGCTGAAGCTCGGCGTGGGCTCAAGCGACGTCGACCTGCGTGGCGTCGACCTGACCAAGCTGGAGGCGCTCACCGGGGTGGGCGAGGCCAAGATCGACCTGTCCGGCGAGCGCACTCGCGACCTCACCGCGCGTATCGAGGCAGGCGTGGGCGAGGTGACGATCTCGGTGCCGACGGATGTGGGTGTTCGCATCATCGGCAGCGGGGACGGAGTGGGCGACTTCACGGCCGAGGGCTTCACTCGGGACACAAGCTCGGGGTCGACGCCGGACGGGCGTGACCTCGTGAACGCGGCGTGGACTGGTGACGGACCCAAGATCGAGCTCTTCATCACGTACGGCATCGGAGACGTGACGGTGGTCTCGGTCGACTAGGGGCCAGTTGCGCAAGACAACTCCGCGGGCGGTTGCGAACTTGCAGCCGCCCGCGTTTGCGTGAGAACGAAAAGAACCGGGCGGCCCCGAAGGACCGCCCGGTCTCAAGATCACGCGATCAAGCCGAAACTAGATGGCGCGAACGTTCGTCGCCTGCGGCTTGCCGTTCTGGCCAACCGACTCCTCAAAGGAGACGGACTGACCCTCGTCGAGGGACTTGAAGCCCTCGCTCTGGATCTCGCTGAAGTGGACGAACAGGTCGTCGCCACCCTCGCGCTCGATGAAGCCATAACCCTTGTCAGCGTTGAACCACTTAACTTTACCTTCAGCCATGCTAAACCCACTCTCTTGCCTCAACTTGAGACAAAACAAAACGACGTGACTTCTCCGCCAGAATGCGGGGTGTCACGTCGCAAACATACGAGCCCATGTGGCTCGGCTGTTGCCAGTCATAGCACGTTTCCGCAGCTAAAGCCCGCTGGGGCCGCGAGCCCCCGTAGGGCGATCTCTGGCAGTCGCCGATTACGAAACCGTAGTCGCCTCGAAGT
Organism: uncultured Coriobacteriia bacterium; assembly: GCA_963803785.1. Taxonomy (GTDB): domain Bacteria; phylum Actinomycetota; class Coriobacteriia; order Anaerosomatales; family JAAXUF01; genus CAWDNM01. The sequence goes on along the minus strand of CAWDNM010000002.1, from coordinate 88,994 downwards.
TGCACCGCAATCTCCATCCCCGAGTCTGAGATCACCAGCCGATGACGACCGGCGGCTGGAAGCAGATTCCGACTTGGAGGCACGCCATGTCCGCTCGAACCCGGATCCTACTCGACCTCGGGATGTTCCTGGCCCTGCTCGGCGCGTACAACCCCGCGCTGACGGGGCTGGCGGTCCACGAGTGGCTGAGCATCGCGGTGATCGTCCCGCTGTTGTTCCATCTCGTCATCAACTGGGAGTGGACGGTTCGCATCACTACCTCATTCCTGGACCGGCTGTACCACACGTCGCGCCTCAACCTGATCGTCGACACCACGCTGTTCGTCTCGAGCGTCGCGGTGATGCTGAGCGGCCTGATGATCTCGCAGGTCGCCGCGCAGGCCCTGGGCCTGACCGTCACGCCGAGTGCCGCATGGGTCGCGCTGCACACGGTGAGCGCAGACATGACGATCGTGCTCCTGATCGTTCACTTTGCCCTGCACGCCAAGTGGGTGGTTCGGGCGCTGCGGCTTCACCAGCTTGTGCCGGCATCGCAGCCGCTCAGCCGGCTCCCCGCCGATGAGCCCGCGTACATCCAGACACGGCTCTCGCCGAGCCCGAACCCGAGGAGAAGCCATGAACCGCTCGCTCAAGAACACCGCAGCCGTCCTGCTCGTCACGATGCTCACCGCGAGCGCGATCTTCGCCGGGGTGCAGTTCGCCGGCTCCGTCGCCGGCATCGGCGCCAGCTCGACCACCGGCAGTGCACCTGCCATTTCAAGCGGACTTGTCACGGCAAGCAACGCGTCGCAAGGCACTGGCGCGCTGGTGTGCCCCCGCACCGGCTGCACCGCGTCGACCTGCCATGCAGTGACCGGGCTGCCGCCGGGGCAGTAGGCCGCGCACGTCGCGAGCCGGGATTGCGATTCCGTAACCGCGCCGCAGGCACAGCGCAATCCTCGGCGCCCACAGTGTGATGCAACGAGCCGGTCCGAGATGGCCGGCCCAGGATGAAAGTAGAGGTACACGACATGACCGAGAACACCAACGACACGACCCCGACCGAGCCGCTCCCGCCCGTCGATCCCACAGTCGCCGAGCAGGCCGCAGCTGCTCCCCCCGCGTCGCCGGCCGAGCCGGTCTACGCGACCCCGGCCGCGCCGACTGCGCCCGTAGCGGCCGCTCCGGTCACCGGCGGCAACCGCGTCGCCCTGATCGCCGGAGCCGTGGGCCTGGCGCTCGTCCTCGCCATCGGCGTCTTCGCCGTTGGAGCTTCCGTCGGGAGCCGCATGAGTGGCGGGCGCGTTCGCGGCGCCGACTATGCGCTCTCCGGCCAGGGTCCTGGTGCCGGCCAGGTTCCGGGCATGAGGCAGGGTCGCGGTGGCCGGCCGGACGCCGGCGAGATGCGCGGCCCCGGTCGCGGTTTCGACCGCGACGGTGACGAGGGCGCCGAGTTCGAAGGTGGCCGAGGCCACCGAGGCGGCCCCCAGGGTTACGGAGCCCCGCAGGGCTTCGGCGGGCAGGGGAGCACGTCCCCGACCGCGTCCGTACCGGCGGTTCCCGGGCAGTAGGTAGCACCGCAGTGGCGGCCGCCCGCTCCCCCGGGGGCGGCCGCTGCAGTGCTACTCTCACACCATGGCTGAGCGCACCTACAGCATCCTCGTGATCGAAGACGACCCCGCGGTCGCCGAAGGCCTCGTCGAAGGCATCGGCGGCGAGGGGTTCGAGGTGCATTGGGAGTCCACCGGTAGCGGCGGCGTCGCGTACGCCCGCGACAACTCGCCCAGCCTCATCGTTCTCGACGTGCGCCTCCCCGACGGCTCCGGCTTCGACTTCTGTCGCCAGATGCGCCTCGCCGGCATGCGTCAGCCGATCCTCATGCTGACGGTGCAATCCGACGAGCTCGACAAGGTCCTCGGCCTCGAGATGGGCGCCGACGACTACCTCACCAAGCCCTACCGCCTCCGAGAACTCCTCGCGCGGATCCGCTCGCTCCTTCGCCGCACCTACGGCGAGCTCTCATCGGCCGAGGCGGACGTGTTGTACGTCGAGTGACCTCGTGGTCGACCGCAGCCGGGCGACCGTCACGCGCGATGGCAAGCAGCTCAACCTCACGCCCACCGAGTACCGCCTGCTGCGTCTTCCTCGCACAACACCCCGGCCAGGCCTTCTCCCGTGCTCAACTCATCGAGAACGTGTGGGGGAGCGACGGCGAGTTCTACGACGACAAGACCGTCAGCGTCCACGTGCGGCGCCTGCGCGAGAAGATCGAGGCCGAGCCGAGCAACCCGAAGCTCCTGCTCACCGTGCCCGGCATCGGCTACCGGCTGGCGACCTGATGGCCGCCCACGCGGCACGGACGGCCTCTGCGTCTCGAACTCGCGCTCACGTACGCGGGCATCGCGCTGCTCACGGCGGCGCTTCTCGGCGGGATTCTGCTGGGGGTGCTGGGCAGCTACTACCAGCGTGCCGAGCGGTCCTACCTGGAGTCGGCTGCGCGCCGCGTGCTCGAGAACCCGGTGCCCGGTGAGGCGCTGACCGACGCTCGGCGCTGGGTCCTGGAGTCCGCAATTCGGGCGCAGGCCAGGATTCGCCTCTACGATGCCGGCGGAGAGCTTGTCGCCGACTCCGGCTCGGTCACCAACCTCGATCCGACGCAGCTCACACGGCCCCGCGAGGACCGCGGCGAACACGGCCGGGAGCGGCTTCCGCAGCCACTCGGCGAGGGCATCTTCGGCGGCGAGTCCGGAGCCCCCGCGTCTGCGGCGTCGCTGCGGATCGACTTCTCCGAGGGCGGCTACTTCGAGCTCTCCGAGCCTCCCGTATCGGGCCGAGCGGTTCTCATCGGCATCGCCCAGGCGTGGCTGCTCGCGGCCTTGCTCGCCGTCGGGCTCGCTGCACTCGCGGGCTACCTGCTCTCTCGGCGCATCTCCCAGCCGCTCGCCGTACTCACCGAGGCGAGCGACCGCATGGCCGAGGGCGACCTCACCGCGCGGGCACCGGTCACGCGCGGCGACGAGTTCGGGCGCCTCGCCGACTCCTTCAACACCATGGCCGAGCGCAACGAGACCACCGTCGTCTCCCTGCGCCGGTTCGTCGCCGATGCGGCGCACGAGATCGGCACCCCGCTGACCGCGCTCGAAGCCGACCTCGAACTCGCCGAGAAGGCCGCGTCCACCGACGACGAGCGTCGGCTGGTGCTGCGAGCCCTTGGGCAGGCGCGCCGGCTCGAAGCGCTGTCGCAGGGCCTGCTGAGCCTGTCGCGCATCGAGGCGGGCGAGGCCGCGGCGTTCGAGCGCGTCGACCTCGCCGCGCTCGTCCGCGAAGCAGCCGACGGCATCGCATCACGCGCCGAGCAGGCCGAGCTCACCCTCGAGGTGGGCGAGATCGCGGAGCCCCTGGTGGTTCTCGCCGACCACGCGAAGCTGCAAGTGGTCTTCGAGTGCCTGCTCGACAACGCCGTGAAGTTCACGCCGGCAGGCGGCCGGATCAGGGTCGCGGCGGTCCGCGAGGGCGCCGATGCGGTCGTGTCCGTGGCCGACACTGGCGTCGGCATCCCCGTCGCCGAGCAAGAGGCCGTGTTCTCGCGCTTCCACCGGGCGCGGAACGTTGCAGCCTACCCGGGAAGCGGGCTGGGACTCGCCATCGTCAAGGCGACCGTGGAGCGTCTTGGCGGGACGGTCGGGTTCGAAAGCGACGAAGGCGGGACTCGGTTCGAGGTCCGGCTACCGGTCTACGCGTGTCCTCCAGCTAGACGGGTACTCTACGAGCGCGTCACCGCCGTCTTCCACACCCCCGCGTGATCGACCACCGAGAACTCCAGCATCCCGCGCCCCAGCAGGTCGCCGAGATACCCCTTCACCGTCGTGACCGCGAGCCAGTACCCGGCCGGGTTGTCGGAGAGTCCTCGCTTGCGCGACACGAGCGCGATGGCCTCCTCGGTGGTGCGGGGCGTCCGCAGCTCCTTGAGCAGCAGCTCCTGGATGCTCGCGATCTGCGCGAGATGGAAGTCGATGTCGCGCATCGCTTGCGCGCGATCCACGAGTTCGCCGTGCCCGGGGACGAGCCAGTCGAACTCGATGTCGCGTATGCGCTCGAGCGAGCGCGCGACCATGTCAGGATCGATGGCGTAGGGGAGCGGGTGGCGCTTCCACAGCGCCTCCTCGTAGAGTGCGTCGCCGGTGAACAGCACGCCGTCGCGCGTAAGAAATGCGGTGTGCCCGAGCGTGTGCCCCGGCAGCGGGTACGAAGTGGCCCGGCGGTCGCGCCAATCCTCGACGAGCGCATCCACCTTGCACGGCACGCCTTGGAACAGCTTCGTCACGAGGATGTCACCGGGCTTGGCCCAGCTGAACATGCCTCGAATGTTGATGTCGGGATTCTCGACGAGCGCCGCATCATCTCGAGCGGCGACCACCGTGGCCCCGCGGTCGCGCAGCACCGAGCCGGCCGCGAAATGGTCGGCGTGGCCGTGCGTGATGGCGAGCCGGTCGATGACGACACCGTCGTAGGGCTCGGGCTCGGGACCGGTGTCGATGCACGAGGCCATCGATGAAGCCCGCGTTTGTCAGACCCGGCATGTAGTAGGTGTCGCCGGCTATGTGTACCGCCCCGGCGGGCAGTTCGGATGCGTCAGTCATGTCTCGAATCACCTCGAACGTGAGTATGGCACGCGTCGGGAGCCGTACGTCTCGGCATGCTAGCGCTCCTCCGCCGCGATCCGCAGCGCCGTGCGAGCAGCCTCAGGAATCGCCGCCTCCACCCCCGGCGTGCAGCTCTCCGAGAAGGTCGTGTCGTTCTCGATCTGCACCCCCACGATGCGGACGACGCTCGGGACCGGTCTGCCCAATCGTCGCCCCATTTCGAGCGCCGTCGGCAGGTCGATCTGGTGACCGGCTACCAGGTGAAGCGATGGCTCGAGCGAGCTGCTGTCGAAGACGACGATATCGCCGGGATTGCCGCTCCGCGTCCTCACTGCATCGATGACCACCGCACGATCGAATCCCTCGAGCATGTCGATGAGCGCGAAGCCCGCAAGCTCCGCCTCCTTGACGACGATGTCGGGGTTCGGACCCAGCTCGGCGATGTAGCGCGCGGCCTTGATGCCCACTCCGTCGTCGCAGAGTATCGCGTTACCCAGGCCGAGTATGAGGGTCGGCCCGCGCCCGTGGGTTGCCGCGTCGACAGGGCCCTGACTGGTCTCACCGGTCACGGCAGCTGCCTTACGCGGGTCGGTGTGCGCACTAGAACTGGATCTGGACCACCGTGATGTCGCCGCTCTTGTTCACGGCGAGGAGCGTCTTGTTCATGCGCTCGCACCACTTGCGGACGTCATCCTCGAACGTGACACAGTCGGCGGTGGCCTCAAGCACGTCGCCGGGCTTGCACTGCGGCAGCATGGCCGTGATCTTCAGGATCGGCTGCGGGCAGCGCATCCCCTTGGCGTCAAGCGTGTGCGTCGTCATTGCTGTGTCCTTTCGTTCCTAGCGGTTCATGAGATGAGTACGGGATGATCCGTAGCGGTCAATGCGTGAATCTCGGCCAGGATCTGATCGTCCGTGAAGTGCCTGGCCGTGATTGCCGAGGACGGGCAGGCCGAGGCGCACGTGCCGCAGCCCTGGCAGAGCAGCTCGTTGACGCTGGCCACCTTGCGCTCCGCGTCGAACGATATCGCCTTGTACGGGCACGAGAGAACGCACACCTGGCATCCGCCGCAGATGGTGTCGTCCACCACGGCGGTAGCCGCCTCTCGTACCAGCTTCTTACCCGGTACCAGCGCCGATAGTACCGCGCCGGCGGTAGCCGCCGCTTGCGAGACCGCGGCGGCCATGTCCTTCTCGCCTTGCGCCGAGCCTGCGACGAAGATGCCGTCGACCCGGCTGGCGTACGGCTTGAGCCGCTTGTTGGCGGTCGACACGTAGCCGGAGCTGTCGAGGTCGACCCCCATGCGTCCGGCCAGAGCGGCCGCATCCGGGTCGCCCACGTGCGGCGGTGCCATGACCACGAGGTCGAACTCGCCGGCGCGGTCGCGATCTCGTTCGCCGATCTTGGCGGTGACGACGACACTTCCGTTCTCGGCGGCCTTGAGTACCACGCTGTCGCCTACCTCGAGGCGCACCGTGCGCACGTTGGCCGGGGTCTCGCCGCTCTCGGCGGTGTGCACGTAGTGCGGTCCGCCGAGCTGGCGATCGAAGGCGAGTTCCACGATGGTTGCGTCCGGCAGCTGGTGAGCCGCTTCGAGCGCCTGCTTCGCGAGCGCGAGGCAGCAGGTCTGCGAGCACGACGCTGCAGGTGCGCCGCCGCACTCATCGGCGCAGTGGACGAGCGCGATGCGCTGCGGTGTGGAGCCGTCGCGGCGGCGGATCTCGCCACCGGTGGGGCCGTCAGGGTTGAGGATGCGCTCGAACTCCCACGTCGTCATGACGTTGGGGAGGTCGTAGGCGGTTCCGGCCTCGAGCTTGAGCTGCGAGCCGGTTGCGATGATCACGGCGCCGACCTTGCGCTCGACGACCTCGTCACCGCCGTCGAGGCTGATGACGCCGAACGGGCAGGCGCCCACGCACGCGACGCACTCTCCGCCGTTGAAGTGCAGGCAGTCCTTCTCGTTGACGAAGGCGGCATTGGGCAGTGCGCCGGCGTACGGGATGTAGACCGCCTTGCGCTCGGTCATGCCGGCGTTGTACTGGTCCGGCACGCTGGCAGGGCACACGCCCGAGCAGGTGTCGATGCAGCCGTAGCAGCCGTCGACCTCGACGTGGCGCGAATGCTTGCGGACTTCCACCGTGAAGTTGCCCAGATAGCCGAGCACCTCGTCGATCTCGGCGGAGGTCATGACCTCGATCTGCGGGTGGTGGAGCACCTTGTCCATGAGCGGCTCGAGCAGGCACGGCGCGCAGTCCATGTCGGGGTAGATCTCGCTGAGCAGCACGACCTTGCCGCCGATGGCCGGCTCGCGCTCGACGAGCGTGACGTCACGGCCGGAATCGGCGATGAGCAATGCCGCGGTCATGCCGGCCACGCCGGAACCGACCACGAGCACGCTCGTGTCGGCTTCGAGCTCGGGGGCGGTGAGCGCCTCCTGCTCGCAGACGCGGGCGACGGCTGCGGCGATCATGTCGAACGCCTTCGCGGTCGCCTCGTCGCGGTCGGGGGTGACCCACGCGACCTGCTCGCGGATGTTGGCGCGGCTCAGCGTGTACGGGTTGCGACCGGCGTCTTCGCACGCTTCGGCGAAGTCCTGGGCGTGCTCGCGCGGTGTACACGCGGCCACGACGGGCAGCAGGTCGGGGTTCTCGCGCATCTTCTCGGCGAGGAAGGCTTTGCCCTCGGCCGAGCAGAGCGTGACGTGGCGGACGACCTTGCCGACGCCCGGAATGCGAGCGACGTCGGTCTGCAGCGCGTCGAGGTCCATGAGGTCGCGGATGATCGGGCCGCAGTCGCAGAGGAAGACGAGTGAGTCCTGGGCGGGCTTGTCGCTCATCGGGCACCTCCTTCGATGCGCTCGAGAGAGCCGTCGGAGTTGCGGCGCAGGCCGCCGGTGGGCTCGCCGTCGGGGCCGAAGGTGCGGACCTCGAGCGGGCTCGAGCCGGGCAGCGCGTGGGTCGCGCAGCCGAAGCACGGGTCGTAGGCGCGGAAGGCCATCTCGATGCTGGTTCATGAGCGGCTCGGTGAGCTCGACGCCCGGGCGGATGAGCTCCTTGGCGGCGGTCAGCGACCGAGAGCTGGATCGCCGGGTACTGGTACGTGGTGCCGACGATGAGGTTCGCCTTCTCGACGATGCCGTTCTCGTCGGTGATGTAGTGGTGCGTGAGCAGGCCGCGCGGTGCCTCGACGGTGCCGACGCCCTCGCGCGGCGTGCCGCTCGGGATCGTGCGGACGTCGGGCGAGGTGAGGCGCTGGTCGTTGCGCGAGCTTCTCGACCAGCTCGGCGGCTTGGAGCATCTCGATGAGGCGCGCCCAGTGGAACGCGAGCGTCTGGTGGACGGGCTTGCCGCCGAAGGTGGCGTAGAAGCGCTCGTACTCGGCCTGCGCGCGCGGCGTCTGCATGCCGTCGCTCGCGTTCAGGGACCCGAGCGGACCGGTGCGCATGATGTAGCGCGAGGTCTCGTCGGACACGCCGTGCCAGCCGAAGCGCTTCAGGTACGGCATCTTCAGGTAGCTCCACGGCACGATCGCCTCGGAGATGTGCTCGAGGTAGTCGCTCGGGCGCGTAGCGCACGACCTCGTGGCCGTCGGCGTCGACGATGCGGATGTCGCCGTCGTAGGCGTCGGGCTGGTTGTCCTTGTTCACGAGCGCGAGGTACGACGTCTTGTTGTAGTACGTGTCCGAGAGGACCATCGCCTTGAGCCGCTCGTCCTGCAGCACGATCGAGTCGAAGATGGCGAGCGACTCCTGCGCGAACTCGACCATGTACGCGCCGATCTCGCGCAGCCGCACGGCCGACTCCTCGGAGACGCGCTTGGAGATTCCGCCCGGCACCATGTCGACCGGATGGATCCGACGCCCGCCGAGAATCTCGGAGACCTCGTGACGCCTCCTTGCGCATGCGGATGACCTTGCCGGCGATCTCGAGGCCGACCTTGTTGATGACGCCGATGATGTTGCGCTCGGCGGCGGGCGCGTCGGGGCCGACGATGAAGTCCGGGCCGCCCAGCGCGTAGAAGTGCGTCGCGTGGTCGCCGGCCATGAAGGCGTTGTACTGGAGGCGGCGGATGACCTCGGCGGCCTCCGGAATCTGTCACGTTGTAGACGGCGTCGGCGGCCTTGGCGGCCGCGGCGTGGTGCGCCTCGGGGCACACGCCGCAGATGCGCGAGGTGATCTGCGGCATCTCCTCGACGGGACGGCCCTCGAGGAACTTCTCGAAGCCGCGCAGCTCGGGGATGACGAGGTAGGCCTCGTCGACGTAGCCGCGCTCGTCCAAGAACAGGTCGATGCGACCGTGGCCCTCAAGACGGGTGATGGGATCGATGCTGATGCGGGTCACGAGCGCACCTCCTCTGCAGGATCGGCGGTTCGCGCTCGGCCGAGGACCGAGGTCGCGAGTGTGAAGGCGTAGAAGGTGCCGGCCGGGTCGACGACCTGTGCGATCGTCTCGCGGATGACGGCCTCGTCCTCGGAGTCGACGAGCGTGCCGAGCACCGCGACCATCGCGGCGCCCTGGTCGATCGAGTCGCCGGCGGGGCCGAAGCAGCCGCGGCACGGCATGAGCGCGTCGGTGCACTGGCCGCCGCAGCCCGAGCGGGTCGCGGGGCCCATGCACACGATGCCCTGCTCGAGCAGACAGCGCTCGTCCTCGGCGACGATCTCGTGCGAGCGCACGAACTTGCTGACGCGCGTGCCCTTCTTCTCGAGCCGGCAGTCGTCGCAGACGGACTTGGCGCCGGCGCCCACGATGGCGGGCGCATGCGGGGAGCTGGCCGGATGACGATCGCCTGGATGACCTCCCACACGCGGTCGGTGGAGGGCGGGCAGCCCGGGAGCGTGAAGTCGACGCGCACGACGTCGGACAGCGCCGTCACCGTGCCCGTGATCGCGGGCAGCCCCACTGCCGCGCCGTCCTTGTAGGTGACGCTGGCCGAGGGCCGCACCCTGCCGACCGTATCGGTGGACTGGGTCGTGAACGCGCGGTCGATGACGTCGCGGACCGGGTAGAGGTTCGCGAGTCCCGGCACGCCGCCGAACGACGAGCACGCGCCGTAGGCGACGATCACCTTCGACTTCGCGCGCAGCAGCTTGGCGATGTGGATGTTCTCCGCGTTGCGGATCGCGCCGTTGACGAAGCAGACGTCGATGTCGCCGTCGGGCAGCGCCTCGATGTCGGAGTACTTGAAGTCGGTCGCCGCGGGCCAGAACGCGATGTCGGCGACGGCGACGATGTCGAGCAGGTGCTCGTGGATCTCGAGGAGCGAGATGTCGCAGCCACCACAACCGGCGGCGCAGTACATGCCGAGCCTGAGCTTGCCCATGGCTACACCGCCTCCTTCCGGCTCGAGGCGTTCCACGACAGCGGACCGAGCTCGCGGACCTGCTCGGTCATCTCGGCGATGAGCTCGGCGTAGCGGTTGCCCTCCGAGGCGCTGATCCACTCGAGGCGCACGCGCTCGGGCTCGATGCCCAGCTGGCCGAGCATCGTGGAGAGCACCGTCATGCGCGCGGCGGCCTTGCAGTTGCCGTTGATGTAGTGGCAGTCGCCGGGGTGGCAGCCGCAGACGAGGACGCCATCGGCGCCGTCCGCGAGCGCGGAGATGATGAAGGTGGGATCGACGCGGCCGCTGCACATCACGCGGACCACCTCGACGTTGGGTGGGTAGGCGGTATGCGCCTGCCCGGCACTGTCGGCGCCCGAATACGAGCACCACGTGCAGAGTATGCCGAGTATCCTCGGCTCGAATTTCGAGTCGCTCATTTCAGCCTCGCTCCGTTGCCGACACTTCGTGACACAACAGCCGGATTCAGGCGGTGTCCGGCAACATGGTTGTTCCCACGAACAACCCGTGAGCAAGCGGCTGGACCCCTCCGGACTCAGAGGAGAGGTCGGAATCCCGTTGCTAGTGTGATTGTCGGCCTTGCTCGGCGGTTTGGTTAGCGGTTTCTCGCCAAGCGGTCCGATTGCCGATGCGAGCGGGTTCCTACTCGCGCTCGCGCGCGAGCAGCGCGCGCTTGCGCTCGACGCCCCAGCGGTAGCCGGTGAGTCTTCCCGTCCGCGCCGATCACGCGGTGGCACGGCACCACGACCGCCGTCGGGTTCGCCCCGCAGGCCTGCGCCACGGCGCGAGTCGCCGTGGGCCGGCCGATCGCCGAGGCGAGCTGCGCGTAGGTGACCGTCTGCCCGGCCGGGATCTCGCGAAGCGCCGCCCACACCTGCTGCTGGAAGACGGTGCCGCGCGCATCGAGCGGGACGGACGCCGCGCGCCCGCTGTCGGCGGGCGCGTCGACGAGCCGCACGACCGCGGCGACCCACTCGGCGTGCTCGCCGGAGGCGGGCACGAGCTCTGCGCGCGGGAAGCGGCGGTGCGCCTCGGCCACGAGTTCGCTGTCGCTCTCGCCGAACACCACCAGGCACACCCCGCGCTCCGTCGTCGCCACGAGCAGCCGCCCGAGCGAGCTGTCCGCGAGCGTGTACGCGATGCGCTCGCCCGGCGCCCCCTTGCGAGCCCGCGCCGGCGTCATGCCGAGCAGGTCGTCGGTGCGCTCGTACACGCGGCTCGGCGACCCGAAGCCGCTGCCCGCGATCGCCTCGGCGACCGGGGTGCCTGCCGCGAGCGTGCTCGCGGAGCCGCTGCGCCGCGGCGGGCGTCGGCGTACGCATGCGGGGTGAGGCCGACCGCCTCCACGAAGACCCGCCGCAGGTGCGACGCCGAGACGTGGCTCGCGCGCGCGAGCTCGTCGAGCGAGGGTGGCCGTTCGCCGGCGTCGACCGCGGCGTCGATGGTGCGGGTTGCGCTGGCGACGGTCGCCGCGATCGGGTCGGTTGGTGGCGGCGCGGACGATGCGGCGGTCACGTGGCGGGCTCCTCGGCGGGTCGGGGGCTCTGGCCTGGTGCACTCAGAAGTGTACGCGCGGGGAGGTGGCGCGTTCTATCCGAAAACGACTCGGCGAACGGCAGGCGTGTCGGCACGGCACTCGCTTGCACCTGTTCGCACGGGGATGCCCGAGGGCGCGATAGTGCGACCCGCCGACCAAGAGGAGGTGAGCCAGTAGTGCGAAGTAAACACATCGCTGCACTGGTCCTGACCGTAACCGCTCACGCGGAGGTTGGCACCGACTAGGACGGCGACGTTGCGAAGCCTTCCGTTCATTCGCAACGTTTGATCAGCGAAAATGCACGTCGCTGTCTCGCAGCGATGGGAGAGGGCTCCGCAGGCTGCGGGGCCCTCTCTTTGTTCGCTTCGGCTACGCGCCACCGTCTACTTCACCGTCACGTACCGGTATCCCGACTTCGTAGACGCGTTCAGCGAGTCCGTCGGATGGTAGGCCTTCAGGCGCCACTTGCCGCGGTAGGGAAGCTTGATCCTTACGCTGTACTTCGAGTAGGTGGAGTAGTTCTTGACCGTGGCATGGTAGTGCTTCTTCTGCAGAACGTAGTGCCCGCCCTTGCGGCGGTAGAGCATGATCCGCACGGGCTTCGTGCCGCTTGTATGCCGAGGCTTGAGGTACCCCGACACGCTGTAGGACTTTCGGTAACGCATCGGCGAGGCTGCCTTGGGTCTCGTAAGGTAGACCCTCGGCAACACGACGCGACTGACCTGGTTGCTTGCCAGCCGTGTGCTGTCTCCTGCGTAGCGCGCCCGGTAGTACGTCTTCCTCGTGGGGCCAAAGCTGGCGGAGTAGGCGCCTGCGACTGCGGTGACAGCGGTTTTGGATCCGGCGACCGTGGCCCAGTTGTCGTAGGAGTACTCGATGGTGACCGGTCGGCCCACAAGGCCGACCCGGCCTTGGTCTTGAGCGTTCCTGTCACCGTTGCCGAAGCGTACGCGCTGGTCGACGGCGCCAGGAACGTCAGAACGGTATCGGTCTTCCTCTCGAACGCTCCGATGTCGGCTTTGGCGACACCGTTGCCGTCTCCGTCGATCGGACGGAGCGTGCCGTAGAAGTCGGCTGACGGGGCGACCGCGTTGTTCGCGGCGTCGATACATGGTGACGGTCGCCGCGAGGTCGATGGTGTGCGAACCCGGCGCCGCGAACTTCGGGTCGGCGAAGATGACCCCGGCACCGAGCGTGTTGCCCTTGGTCGCCGCCGCCGTGTCGTGGAGGCAGCTGTACGTGATGCTATCGGCGTGCTCGACGTCGCTAGTCAGCGCAGGGTTCCAGAGGATGCAGTTCGCGAGATCCACGACCGCACTGTCGTGCGCATCCACGGCGCTCGGGGCGCCTTGGTTCTCGACGATGGTGTCGTTGCGCGCCTGGAAGGTGCCGCCGTTCAGATACCACGCCGCGCCTCTGAAACCCGCGTGATTGCCTCCGACCGCGTTGTTCGTCGAGATGACGTGGCCAGCCTCCAGCCAACCGAAGCCGCCACCATCAGACGCCGAGTTGCCTCCTGCGTCGTTGCCACGAACACTGATGAGGCCACCGGTGTCGCCGGCAAGGAACATTGCGCCAGCGAGCATCGCGTCGTTGTCGAAGAACCCGTTCGCCGAGACGACGAGCGTGGAGTTCGTGCTGCCTTGGTAGTGGAGCCCACCGCCGTAACCCGAGGCGCTGTTGCCCTGGAAGGTGTTGCCGCGAAGCTCGGCTGACTCGGCGTGCAGCGAGTGGAGGAAGATCGCCCCGCCGTTGTATGCCTGGTTGCCGATGAACGTGTTGCCCACGACCGTTGGGCTCACATAGCTGCCGAGGTAGAGCGCCCCGCCGGAACCGGCTCCGGAACCGGCGTCGTTCGCGTTGAATCGGTTGCCTTCAATGCGCGGTGCGAGCATCTCGGGGCCGCTCGAGTAGATGTTCACAGCGCCGCCGTTGAACGTGCTCGCGCTGTTGCTGTCGAAGTAGTTGTCGATGATGCGCGGCCAGCCGGAAGCCGTGGACGAGCCGAACAGCTGATTCCTGCTCCGGGGCCGCTACCGCCGCCACCGCGGATCGTCAGCCCGCGAATCTCCAAGCCTTCGAGCGGGTTGTCGGCCGACATGACTTGTGCCGTCCCACCTGCATCGATGATGGTCGTGGTGGTTCCCGCGGTGCTTCGCAGCGAGCAACCATGCAGCACCAGCGGGAACGTCTCGCCGCTAGCGGCGTTGTAGGTGCCGGGCATGATCGACAGCGTGCTACCGGTCGATGCCACCGAAAGCGCGTGGGTGATCGTCTTGAACGGTGCGGCCGAAGAGGCACCGTCGTTGCTGTCGCTTCCGCCCGTCGCGCTCACCCAGTAGGTGTGGGGAATCCCGTTGGGTCGTGCGGGCATCACCCCCACCCACATGGCGATCAACACCGCGAGAACGAGTACAGCGAGTGCCCGTTTGGCGAACGAGTGAGTTCGCGTTGCAAGAATCGACATGGCTGTTCCCCCCAATGCCAGCGCTCAACGATCTGACATACGGCATGTACCCACGTGGGTTCCACGGCCGCTGCATCACCGCACATAAAGCACAACGCCCGCGCCATTCTCGGCACGGGCGTTGGTCCTGGGCGACGTGTTGCTGCGCCGCTAGCAGACCCCCGGCACCGAGCACGGCGCCGAACGCTCGAACTCAGGCGTCGCCTCGATGTGCGCGACGAGGTCGCTGCGGTCGAACTCGGCGTGGAGCAGGCACGTGACGTCCTCGGCCATCGGCGTCGCCGGTGCGCTGCCAGGCCTTGGCGCGGCAGCCGCGGCAGATGCGCGAGTACTCGCACGCCTCGGGCGCGCACACGCCCTCGGACTCCTGCTCGTCGAGCTTGTACAGCTCGCAGACGGCCTCCTGCAGCGTCATCTCGCGGACGGTTGCCGATCGTCCAGTCCTGCGCGAACTGGCAGGGCATGATGCCGCCCTCGGAGTTGATGTTCATGTGGCCCTTGCCCACCGGGCAGGCGCTGATGGTCTTGAGGCGCTCGAGGCCGTTGCTGACGTCGATGCCGCGCTCGACGAACTTCTCGGCGACGAAGGGGATGAAGCTCGGCATGGCGCCGATGTCCCACTCCATCGTGGACTCCTCGGAGAGGATGTCCTCGACGATGAAGTCGCCCAGCTCGCGCCACTGCTCGGCGGTGATGCGGCCGTCGTCCTCGCCCTCGCTGCGGCCGGCGGTGATGAGGTCGCAGAAGTAGAGGAGGCCGACGTCGAGGGCCTTGGCCTCGGCGATGAGGTCGTAGATGTACGGCCAGGTCGCGGCCGAGATCGCGGTCTTGATGGCGACGTTGACGCCTTCTTCGCGCAGGATCTTGATGGCCTCGATCACGCGGTCGCGCGTGCCGGGGACGCCGACCATGGCGTCGTGGAACTCGGCGGGGCCGTAGAGCGAGGTCGCGATCCAGTCGATGCCGTTGGCCTTGAGGCGCTTGGCGGCCTCGCGGTTCATGAGCGTGCAGTTGGTCGAGACGGTCACGCGGATGCCGTAGCTGCGCGCCAGCTCGAGGATCTCCCAGAAGTTCTTGCGCATCATCGGCTCGCCGCCGGAGAGGAACAGGGCCGGCAGCTCGCGCTCACCCATCTGGTGGACCAGCGCGATGGTCTCCTCGTCGGAGAGCTCGTTGGGGAGGCTCGTGCAGTCGGCGGCCATGTAGCAGTGGTCGCACAGGAGGTTGCACTTGTTCGTGATGTTCCAGATGACGTCGCTGGGGCGCCCGAGCTTGAACGCCTTGACCGCCTTGTTCTCGACGTCCGAGAGCGGGCCTTTGAAGAAGAGCGAGCGTACGTGCGCCATGAGGAGTGCCTCCTGCTGTGATGCCTCGTGCCGGCGAGGGTCGGTGCGTTCGTGCACGGCTCGCGCGAGCCGCGTGCACAGCATTATGCAACCTGTACGCCACGCGCGCACGTTGTAACTATTGTGTCGTCGGAGCGCGCCGTGCCCGCTCGCGCTGGCCACGCGCCTCGAGCGGGAACAATCCCTCTGTCACCCTTCCCGCCGAGAGGACCGCACATGCCCGCCGACTTCGAACTCCGCTCGCTCGCCGACACCGTCGAGATCGCGCCCGGCGTCGCAGATGCCGCGCCTCGGCCTGGGGACCTACAAGGCGGACGAGGGCCCGGACGTCGAGGGCGCGGTCGCGTACGGGCTGTCGATCGGCTATCGCCTCATCGACACCGCGGCGGTCTACGGCAACGAAGCCGGCGTCGGCCGGGCGGTGCGCGAGAGCACGGTCCCGCGCGACGACGTCTTCGTCACCACGAAGCTGTGGAACGCCGACCAGGGCTACGAATCAGCGCTCAAGGCGTTCGACGTGAGCCTCGGCAAGCTCGGCCTGGACTACGTCGACCTCTATCTCGTGCACTGGCCGTGGTCCGAGCGCATGCGCGACACGTGGCGCGCGATGGAGCAGCTGCTCGTGACCGGCCGCACCCGCGCCATCGGCGTGTGCAACTTCCTCCCGCACCACCTCGACGAACTCGCCGAGTTCGCCACGACGATGCCCGCGGTCAACCAGTGCGAGCTCCACCCGCGGCTCCAGCAGCCCGAGCTCCAGGCGGCCTGCGCGAGCCCACGGCATCACCCTGCAGGCGTGGGCGCCGATCATGCGCGGCCGCGTGAACCTCATCCCCGAGCTGGTCGAGATCGCGAGCCGCCACGAGAAGACGCCCGCGCAGGTCTCGATTCGCTGGATCCTCCAGAAGGGCATCGTCACGATCCCCAAGTCCATCCACGCCGTCCCGCATCGCCGAGAACTGCGACGTCTACGACTTCGAGCTCTCCGCCGAGGAGATGGCGATCATCGACGCGCTCGACACCGGGCAGCGCATCGGGCCGGATCCCGAGACCTACACCGCAATCGAGCGCAGTGGCCGGACCCAGTTCGCGCGACGCAGCGATCACGGGTTGTCATGCAGAATATGTCTGGTATTATGCACTAGATTGTCAGCCGAGATATGCGCGACCGAAAGGAGGGACGTACAGATGAATCCAGTCAAGCCCACGGCCGTAAAGCCGTCACAAACCCTGCACGTCGTACCTTCGGTGCGCCGCGCCGCCTGATCAATCTCACGCGTCGCGGGCACCCCGATTCCGGGAGGAACCCGCGATGATCGACACAAGAACCCAAGCGCTTTCGCGCCCTGCGCACGTCCTTCGACCTGCCCGCTCTGACTGTCTGGTGCTCTGGCGCTCGCCGGCTCCGCCGTCGCTGAGGCTCGCCTTCGCGCTCGACTCGGCGAACGCACGTCGTGTCGCCCGCCGCGAGTCGGCTCAGCGACCGCGCGCCCGACTCGGCCCCACGCAGAGCGTGCAAACGGATCACCTCGTGCCTGATTCCTGGCGCATCCGATGACGCCGATACAGGGCGGCGGCATGCAGTGCTGCCACCCTGTCGTATCTCGTTGTGCACGCCCATTGACGCGGCCGAGCAGGTCGCGCACGATTCGCGAAAGCGCGCGATACTGTATGGCACGCGACCCACACCGCGCCATCACGAGGGATCCGGCACCCCGACGGGAGACACGCACATGAGGTCACGTCACGATCGCCATCGCGGCGGTTGTGCTCGCGTTCTGCTCGGCGCTGATGGTCGCTGGCTGCTCGCAGGCGCCACCACCACCGACTGTGGACAACACCAACGTCGAGCCCCCCAAGAGCGTCGAGGCCACGCTCGGCGTCGAGACGACCATCACCGTCGGGCCAGCTCGCGAAGAAGCTCGAAGCCGCGGGGCTCAAGGTGGTCGAGATTCCCACGAAGCAGTCCGGCCTCTTCCTCCCGGCCGAAGTACCGTGCCGCTTGAGGTCGACGGAGCGTTCGTGCAGACGTATCGCTTCAAGAGCCGCGGAGAGGCCAAGGGGGCGGCGGGCACGGTCGAGGCCGGCGGCTACGTACTGGGCGCGACGCCCGACCAGCGGGTCAACGTGAACTGGACCGGCTGGCCGGCGTTCTTCAGAAGCGGCGACCTCGTGGTCATCTTCGTCACCGACAAGGGGACCGCGAAGGCGGCCCGAGACAAGCGCGTCTACTCGGCGCTGAAGGGCATCTTCGGCGAGCCGTTCATGGGTGGCAACACACCGCCGCCGTCGGCACACACCACTGCGACGCCCGCCGCGACGGGGACTGCTCCCGCGACCGGTTCGGCCCCGGCTACCGGCACCGGCGACTAGCGCCACACCGACTACCCGCACAGGTTGCATATAGCGCGCACGAGTAGGTTTCGGCGGACGGCGGTGCCAGTTCGCCGATTGACGGGTAGACTTCAAGCACGCGCGGTGAAGGCCGAAGATGTGCGGGGAGTGACCGGTGACCTACCAGCCAGCCGAAATCGCTGATCTGATTCTGCTCCTGGCCCTCGGGCCAGTGATCATCGCCTCGCTGCGCAGCATACTTCCCAGCGTCCCGAAGTCGGCCTACGTCGCCTTCGGCTCGATGCTCTGGGCCTACGTCTTCACGATCGCCGAGGGATTCGCGCTCCCGGACCTGTTCAACATGTTTGAGCACCTGGGCTACGCCGTCGCGGGGCTTGCGTTCGTGGCGCTCGTGGTTCAGTTCAGACGGATCACCGCGGTCACCGCGGAGCGGACGCGATGAACACCGTCGTCGTCACGGCAGACGTCATCAGCACAGTCGCGTTCGTCATCGCGGGTCTGATGGCACTGCTCGCCCCGTTTGACAGCCCGCTGGTGACCAAGTCGGTGCGAGTCGTGTTCGTCGGTGCGATGAGCCTCTATGCATTCGTCGGCGTATCCAACGTTCTCGAGCACGCCGGCATCACGGCGTTCTTCGACCTCTACGAGGACTTCGCCGAGATCCTATTCGTTCCGGCGCTCGCCTACGTAGCGAGCACCATGTACCAGAACCAGCAGATTGACTCGCAGCAGAAGGCCGCCCGGGTGATGCGGCAGCAAAACGACTTGCTGCTCAACATCGTCGACACAGTGCCCGGCGGTATCCTGGTCGTCGGCCCGACGGGTGCGGTCACCTTCGCCAACGAAGGCGCCGAGCGTCTTCTGGGCATGACGAGCGACTCCGGCGGCTCGGTCAGCATCACCCCGAGCTGGACCTTGCTCGACCCGAGTCACGGGCGGGGAGACGACGCTTGCGCAGATCGCCTCAGGGGGAATGCTCTCGCGCACCCCACTTGTTGCCCGGTGGCCCGATGGCACGCAGACCGAGTTGGTGTTCAGCTCGACGCCCATGTCGGCCCACGGAGGAGAACTGGGCGGCAGCATCGTCGCGTTTGAAGCGGCGAGCCGCCGCGGCTAGTTGTAGTTCCCACATAGGTTGTTGACAGTCGAGGACCCCGTCCTGAACGGTTGTTGGTGTCCAAGCCACAACTGAACAGGAGGGGTCCTCGTGTCGCATCCTAACGCGCGGCTGACCATTCACGGCAGATTGCTTCTGGCGCAGCGTGTCGAGTCGGGGTGGTCGGTGAGTGCTGCCGCCAAAGCGTCAGGTGTCTCGCGCCAGACGGCTGCGAAGTGGGTCGGTCGCTACCGGGAGCTTGGAGAACGTGGGCTGATCGACGCAAGCTCGCGTCCGCATCGGACCCGGCCCCGTGTGCCGGCTCGCCGCTGTCGCAGGATCATCAAGGCTCGCATGCTCCACAAGCGAGGTCCCCACTGGCTCTCCTGGAGGCTTCACGTCGCGCGTTCGACGATCTATGCAGTGCTGCGCCGTGTCGGGCTGAGCCGCTTGAAGCGACCTAGCGTCGAGAAGGCCGTGCGCTACGAGTGGCCGCGTCCCGGTGACATGGTCCACCTCGACATCAAGAAGCTCGGACGCATCGGGCAGGGCGGCGGCAAGCGGGTGCACGGGCCGAGCGCCGCCTCCCGGTTGCGGGGACGCGGTCTGGGTTGGGACTACGTGCACGTGGCCGTCGACGACCACTCCCGGCTCGCCTTCGCCGAGATCCTTCCTGACGAGACCGCAGTGAGCGTCGTCGCGTTCACGGAGCACGCGCTGGGGTTCTTCGCGAGTGCCGGCGTCGGAGTTCGGCGGATCCTCACGGACAACGGCTCCGCATACTGCTCGCACGCCTTCCGCGACCTGTTAGCCGGCCGCGGGATCGCGATGCGGAAGACCAGGCCCTATCGGCCGCAGACCAACGGCAAGGCCGAGGCCTTCATCAAGATCGTGTCCAACGAGTGGGCCTACGTCCGGCCATACCGCAACACAAAGGAACGGGCCCAGATGCTCGGCCCGTTCCTTCGGGACTACAATCTGTTTCGTCCACATGGAGGCATTGGCGGCCACCCACCGATCTCGCGGGTCAGCTGACAACAACGTCCGTGGGAACTACAGCTAGTCCGTGAAGCCCGAGCGCGCGGGAGCGGTATTCTCGCCTGCGGCCGGCGAGGCCCGTCGGTTTCTCAGGTGGCGAGGCTGAGCGCAGCGGCGATTGTAAGCCCGATCGATCCAAACAGCGCGGCGAACAGCAGGCTGCTCGCGATGAGCGAGGGCGCACTCACGGTCTCCAGGCTTCCCGCCTCGATCGCTGCCGTGCGCTCGCGCGCCGTGACCGTGAGGTGCAGCAGTGTCCCGAACCCGCCGCCGAGCAGAAACGGCGGCAGCGCGAAGATCGGCGCCGCAGCCAGGAGCGTGGGCAGCACGGTCGACGGGGCGTGCGGGCGCCTCGAGCAGCAGTGCGGGTAGAGGAGCGAGGACCACGGCGAGCAGTGCGGCGAGCAGCGTGGCGTCGGCTGGCGCTCGGCGTCGAGCGTCTCGGATGATCTTGGCGTAGCGAGGGGTCATGTGATTGGGATTCGCCGGACGGGCCGCTCCTCCTTCCCCCGGCGTACTGGCGAACCGGAACGGGTCGGGTGAAAACATGAGCGAATCTGTACGGACTTGACGCAAGTCATGTTTCGCCGGGCGCCGGATCGGGATGCTGGCATCAGACGCCACTCAACCGGAGGCACCCCATGGCCCACGAGACTCGCCCTCAACTCCTCGTCCGCACCGCAGACGGACCCGACCGAGCAAGCCCGTTCCCACGAGACGCCTGTCGCGACCGCCAGCTCAGCTGCGGACGCCGAAGCGCCAGGCGTCCTGGACACCTACGCCGTGGTGTACGCCCTCAGTCTCGCTTTCCTCGTGCCCGGCGCGCTGTCCATCGCGAATCTGCCCTTCCGCGACTACACGTTCGCGTACGTGTCGCTCGTCACGGTGCCGTTCCTCCTCGGCCTGCTCGCAACGCTCTTCACCGACAGCCGAGACTCCCTCAAGACGCTGCTGATCCGAGCAGGCGTGCTCACCCCCATCATCGTCCTGACCGGCGTGACGGTGCTCTTCACGAGCAGCTTCATCGTCCTGCCCATCAGCCAGGTGCTGACGCCGTCCGGTTTCGACATCGCCGGGCCCATCGCGATGGTCTCGCTCATCGTGCTCGCCCTGCCGCTGTTGCCGGCGCTCATCCGCCGCTTCAGCCTTCCGCTCGGCTGGCGCAGCGTGCTGCAGATCCTCGCGCTTCTGTTCGCGATCGCCGTGGTTGTTGGCGTCGTTGTCCTGACGCTGCGCCCGGACCGCACGCTCGCGACGATGCAGCGCAAGGACGTCATGATCTACATCGTCGGCGCCCTCGTGTGGTACCTGCCGTCCTTCGGCCTCGCAGCTGGCATATGGAGGCGCGTCGGGCTCGTCTAGACCCGCGCAACGGACGGGACTCGCCATGTCTGTCGGTATCTGGCAGACTTCTCGGCAATCATCCATTTGGCGGATTGTTGTGAGCAATCGCACAAATCCACTCATGTTGGTGGCTCGGTCGCGCCGAAGAACCCTTTGGCGGGTACGTGGGGTACCCGGATTCTGGCGTGTGAGCTGGTGGGAATAGGTACAGCACCCGTCGGCCCACGACGCTAAGCTGGATAACAAGGGGCAGCAGCCATGTCGCAGAACACGACCGACCGGCAGATGGACATCGCGATGGGTCTCGGGGCTCCCGACGATCCGATCGAGGTCACCGTCATCCTCCCCGCGTACAACGAGGAGGACAGCGTCGACGGCATCTACGCGCAGGTCACCGACGTTCTCGAAAAGGCCGGCTACACCTACGAGATCCTCTTCGTCGACGACGGATCGACCGACGCCACCTGGCCCAAGGTCAAAGCCCTCGCCGAGAACGACTCGCGCGTTCGCGGGCTTCGCCACCGCAGCAACTTCGGCAAGGCGGCAGCGCTCGCGAACGGCTTCACCTACGCGCGCGGCGAGATCATGGTCATCTGCGACGCCGACATGCAGTACGACCCCAACGACATCATCCGCATGATCGACAAGGTCGTCGAGGGCTGGGACGTGGCGATGCGCCTACAAGGTCGTCCGCCGAGATCCGCTCTCCAAGCGCATCCCGTCGTGGTTCTTCAACTACTTCGTGCGCACGACGACCGGCGTGAAGCTGCACGACATCAACGCCGGCCTGAAGGCGTTCACCCACCAGGCGGCCGAGGACCTCATCAAGTTCGGCTACGGCGAGCTGCACCGCTTCTTCGTCATCCTCGCCGCCAAGAAGGGCTACACCGTGTGTGAGGTGCCGGTCGAGAGCCTGTACCGCACCAACGGCCAGTCGAAGTACGGGGTCGAGCGCTACATGCGTGGCGCGCTGGACTTCATGACCGTGTTCTTCCTCGCCGGCTACGGTGACCGGCCGCTGCACCTTCTGGGCGCGGTAGGCGCGTGGTTCCTCGCGTTCGGCGCGGCGTGCTTCGCGTATCTCGGCTGGGTCGGTTTGGTTCTCGGCGAGAGCGTCGGCGGCCGTCCGTCGCTGATTCTGGGCGCGATCTTCTTCATCGCCGGAATCCAGCTGCTCGTCTTCGGCCTACTCGCCGAGATGATCAACAATCTCGATCGTCCACAGGCGGCGGGATCGAAGATCGCGCAGGTGCTGCGCATCGAGCGCCGCGCATCGATCGTGCTGGCCCCGGGCGTCCAGGTCGAGCGTCGCCGAGGCGAGCGCCAGGCTCCGAATGCTCCAGGGCCGCGGGAGCCGCGCCGCCGCGCGGCGGACTTGGCGCCCGGCGTCGCGCACAGCGAACTTCGAGATGGCGCACGACGCGGGCTAGCGAGCAGCCCTGAGTTTCTCTGACTTCCACTGGCTCCCTCGGATTCGTCCGGGGGAGCTAGTCGTTTCCGCTGCGGCGCGGGAACAGCCACTCGGTAGCGAAGCCGGCCTGCTGAAGCAGGATGCTCGCGACGAGCAACGGCACGATGAGCACGAGCTTCGCGTCGCGAGAATGGGCCCGTAGGATTCTTCCGTAGCTGGCGATCCGGTTGCCCACGAACCCGGAGATGGGCACCTTGCGTGCGAACTGGCACTTGGCGCGGCCGCGGATGAACAGCCACCGGGAGAACTGCACGAGGTTCGCGCGGGCCGGGTGGACGATCGTGGCCGACTTCACAAACGCGATGCGTTTGTCAGCGAGGTCGAAGCGGTATGCGAGTTCGGTGTCCTCGCCACCCCACGAGAGCGACTCGTCCCAGCCGCCCAGCTCGCGAAGCGCGCTTGCCCTGAGGACGCAGTTGCCCGCCGCGATGTTGTGCGTGCGGCCGTCGGCGTCGACCGGGAACATCGTCTCGTAGCCGGCCGTGCCCCCCGCGGGGAAGCCGAGAGCCGAGATCGAGTCGCCGACGAAACCGGCGGGCGGAATCTCGATAGAGCCGACCGCCGCATCCGTCAGAGGGTCCTCGAGCGCGGAGCACAGGTTCTCGAGCCAACCGGGTTTGGGCACGCAGTCATCGTCGACCCCGACCAGGAGCTCCCCGCGTGCGGCGTCCGTGACGCGGTTGCGGTTGTACCCGATTCCCCGACCCGGGGGCAGTGCGATCCAGCGCACGCCGCGCTCGTCGACGGTCTCCTCGGGATGTGCGGTGCCGGGCGTCTCGACGCCGACGACGATCTCGCTTCGAAACGCGGGGCCGAGAGGCAGCAGCTCGTCGACCAACCGGTCGAGCTCGGGGATCCGGCGACGCGCGATGGTGGTCAGCGAGATGCGCGGGGCGTCGCTCACTGCACTTGGCCCCCTTGGTGGCCCTCGCGCGCACGACCCAACCGCCGCTTACTGTTCACGACCGCCGCAGCCAGGGCGCCTGCGGCGTCGTTCGCGACGAACGTGGTGAGGCGAGTGTCGAGGCTGGTCCACGCGTACTTGTGTGGCTCATCCCCCCAGCAGAAGTCGTATGGTGTCCAGCCGTTCTCGAAGCAAGCGCGAATGTCGGCGGCGTGGAGCGCGCGGCCGGGCGAGTACTGCGAGTAGGCGGGGTCGAAGCTATTCAGTAGCGCGTACATACGGCCGCGGTAGACGACTGTCATGGATGCGGCGATCGTGGTGCCGTCGAGAGACAGCACGGTGACCCGGCTGTGCGGGATCCCGGGTCGCCTGCTCCATGCGGTAGCGGACGTGGTTCTCGTCGAACAGGTCCGTGCGGCCGAGCCCGTTCGCGAATCGGGAGCGCTGCTCGGCGACCATGAATTCCATCGCTGCCTGTATGTCCGGGTCACCGGGAGGCAGGATGCGACACGTCACCTGGCCCGCCTCGGACAGTCTGCGGTCGCAACGGGTGACTGCTCCTCGCAGGTTGCGTGAGAGCGAGGCCAGTAGCTCGTCGTAGGTGCCCTTGATCTCGAGATACGGAGCCGCGGAATGCCGCAGCACCCGCAAGCTGCCGAGCAGGGGGCCTATGGCGTGGGCGTCGTCTCGGACGTTGGTGAGGTACAGAAACGAACCGCGGGCGCGCTTACGCAGGAGCGCGAGCGACTCGCTCACGAAGCGGTCGATCGGGGTCTCGGCGGAACCCGCGTCGAAGACTACGTCACCGTAGTCGAGAATCCGCGGACCCCCGAGCCACGTGAGCGCGGGGATGCCGCCCACGCGGTGGCGACAAGCGGGAAAGAGCCCGACGACCTCTCCGTGCTCGATGAGCGCCACGACGAGCGGAGTGGCGCCTGACGCCTTGCCGATGGTGTCCTGCCATCTCTGCGCGTAGTCGAAGGTCTGGAACACGTGTTGGGCCGAGCGCAGTTCCATGGACCGCCACGGGTCCCTGAGCCGGGCGAGGCCTTCATCGCCTTCGAACACCTCGTACGGCACCTACCGCCTCCTGCTTCGCGCTGGTCTCGTCCGGTCGTTCCGTAGAACCCCATGCCGCGCTGCGTACGGATCAGATCGGGGGCGTCCACCCGTCGATGCCGAAACCTCGCGCCCCCCACAGTTCGTCGGGAATCGGCTTTCCCTCTCGGCGCATCCGCTCGGGGACCACGGACACGATCGCCTTGCGCACGGGGAAGTAGTTGTCCTGCAGGAAGAAGCGTACTACGGCGGTCGGCTCGGTGAGCGTGAACAGGCGCCTCCGGAGCTCGAAGACGTCCCGGCCACCCTTCTTGATGGTGAACGCGGCCTGCAGCCCGCTCTCGCGAGCCGCGTCCTTCGCGACGGCCGAGGGCCGGCCGTACGGGTAGGCGAGCGTCGTGGGGGTGATGCCGTGGCGGTCGAACACCTCGGCGGCGCCGAAGATCTCTCGGCGAACCTCGTCGGCCTCCAGGTCGGGAAGCGGGAGATGGCTCAAGGCGTGCGACCCGATGTCGATGCCCCGTGCCGCGAGCTCGGCGATCTCGTCCCAGTCGAGGAGCTCCATGTCGCGGCCATGGTGACCGGGGAATCCCGCCACGACGAACATCGTCGCCGTCGCCGAGAACTCCTCGAGGACCGGAAGCGCGCAGTCGATGAACGAGCGGCCGCCGTCGTCGAACGTGATGACGATATCGCGACTGCCCGAGGCGTCGCCCGCGAGGAACTCGGGCATGCTCCGGAACGAGTAGCCCCAGCCGGCCATGAGGGAGATCTGGTGGCGGAAGAGCTCGCGGGCCCTGACCTTGTCGCCGCCGCAGAGCGAGGCGAGGTCGTGGTAGAGCAGGAACTTGGTCTTCGACTGCTCGAGGCCTTCCAACGATCCCCCTTCTGCGTCTTCACGGCGTGGCGCGGGCGGCCTGTGCCATCAGGCGCAATGTACAATGCCCTCATCGTCGGAGCACGCGGTTTCGCGCCAGGAGAGCTCTTGAGCATCGTATACCTAGTGAACTCCAAATGGCCGACGATCAGGGGCGCTGAGCGGCTACTCCTGCGCTGGTGCGAGCGCGCGCTTTCCGAGGGGCAGACCGTGACCATCCTCGCTCCTGCCGAGTCGTCCATGCATCGTGCGTGCAAGGACATCGGGGTTCGCTCGGCGGTCGCCGAGTTCAGCCCGCTGCCGTGGAAGCTGTGGCGCCTGCGGGCGGTTCTGCGTGAGCTCCGCCCGGACATCGTGCACGGCATGAGCATCTTCCCGGTCGCCCTGATTCGCAGGTTCGGGCTGATACCACCGCAGCGGAACGTGCGCTACTTCGCCTACGTGAGCATCGATCCGACCTCTTCGCTCCCGGTCGCCTTCGCCCGCTTCCGCCAGCCGCTGCTCGCACTGCGTAACGCCATCTCGCGCCGTGAGGCACCGAGGATCGACGCCATCTTCGCCGCGTCCGAGACGATCGCGGAACGGCTGTCAGTTGCGGGAATCCGCGGTCGGATCATCGCTATCCCCGGGGTCGTGGACGCGGCACGGCTCGAGGCCGAGTCGCACCAGCAGCTCGAGCTTCCCGCGGGGCGGCCCCGCATCGTCTACGCCGCATTCCTCGAGGAGCTCAAGGGAGTCGCCGATCTGGTGGCTGCGTTCGCCCTGATCGCCGACGCGCACCCGACGGCCACACTCCTCATCGCGGGCGACGGTCCTCAGAAGGAGCCGCTGGCCGAACGGGCCGCGAGTCTCGGCGTCGGTGATCGCGTGCACCTTCTCGGACACGTCGAGCCGGTGGCCTCGTTGTTCTCGGCGTGCGACGTCTTCGTGTCGCCTTCGCACTCGGAGGCGCTGGGGATCAGCATCATGCAGGCCATGGCCCTCGGGCTGCCGTGCGTGTGCACCGATGTCGGCGGGATCTCGGACGCGATCGACGACGGGGTCAGTGGGCTGCTCGTCCCGGCGCACGACCCGCCGGCACTGGCTGAGGCGATCGGCCGCCTGCTGAGCGACCCGACCTTCGCGGCGAGCGTCGCCGGTGAGGGGCGCGCGCTCGTCACCCGCGGCACGTACAGTCTGGATGCAACGCTGGACACGGTGTTTGCCGAGTACGCCAAGTTCGTCGGCCGGGCATCAGCCCGCGTGACCTGAGCAGCGAGAGGGGGTAGCACATGGCGGGGAAGACGAGTCTGGCACGCGGAACGATCCTGGGCGTCATCGCGCAGGTGTGGCATCTCCTGACCGCCTTCGTGCTGTTCCACTTCATCTCGAAGGAGCTGGGTCCCGCAGGGTTCGGGCAGTGGCGGGTCGCGCTCTCGGTGCTCCTGTACTTCGAGATGGTCGTTGACACCGGCATCGTCCAAGTCGCCACGAAGCGACTCGCCGAGGCCCCCGACGAAGCGCCGCGTCTCGAGCGAGCGGCGTACCTCGGCCAAGCGGTCCTCGCGGGCGTACTGTTCGTCGCGGCGATGGTCCTGGCCGGACCGATCGCATCTGCGCTGAACGACCCGTCACTCGAGTTCCTGCTGCGCATCGCGGCGCTCGACATCCCACTCGTGGCCGCGTTCATGATCGCCGGTGCCATACTTCTCGGGCATCACCGTTTCGGCCGTCAGGCGTTCGGCATGTCGGTCTACGCGACGGCGAAGTTCCTGGCCATCGGGTTCCTCGTGTGGCAGGGGTTCTCGGTACCGGGCGCCCTGATCGGCAACGCGATCGCGTCGGTCGTCGGATTCGCGGTGATGTTCCAGTTCTGGCCCCGTGCCCGGGTCAAGCTCAAGGAGACCGTCGCCGAGGCGCGGGGCATGGGTGTTGCCGCCGTGCCGTTCGTGGGGCAGACGCTCATCGCCGGCGTGGAGTACGAGTCGGGGCTGTGGTTCGTGCAGGCGTTCGCCGGCAGTGTCTCCTCGGGACTCTTCGGAGCCGCCGCTGCGCTCGCAGAGATACCGACGTTCCTGTTCGCCGGCCTGAGCCGCGCCCTCTTCCCCTCCGTAGCGCGGGCCGACGCCGAGAAGGACGAGGCGCTCATCAGCGTCTACATGACACAGAGCCTGCGGCTGGCGCTTCTCGTGACGGTGCTCGGAATCGCGGTCATCGCCGCTACAGGTGAGGCGCTGCTCACCTTCATCTACACCGCGGCGTTTGCCGGAGCTGCCGTTCCGTTCGCGATCCTGATGGTCGCATCGTGCGGGCGGAATGTCCGCGCCACCTGCACGGACGTGATGATGGCTCGGGGCCGCCGGAAGGCCGTGCTGACGCTTCTCGCAGCATCGACCGTGCTCGAGGTCGTACTGCTCTTCATCGCCGTGCCGCGCTACGGCCTGGTGGGCGCGGCGAGCGCAGCAGCCATCGCTGCGGTCATCGCCGGCATCGTCGGGGTGTACGCGGTCCGCCAGCTCGTTCGGCCGCGGGTCGGGTACACGCTGCTGCGCTCGGTCGTCGCAGCTGCGATCGTGGGCGCCGGCCTCGCGGTGCTCGGTCCCGCAGGCGTGTGGCTCATCCCCGCGTACGCGGGAGCCGCGGTGGTGTACGCGGGCCTGCTCGTCGCGCTCCGGGAGCTGGACGGTGCCGACCTCGCCTCCATTCGAGCGGCGATGGGCCGGTAGCGCGCGCAGCGCTCGCGAGGTGGGTTTGGGTTCGAGTCGCACTTCACCGATACTGAAAGTGGCAGGTGTTCGCATGCACTCGCCCGTTCCGCCGGGCTGCATCGTGCGAGCAGCATCCAGCACCATCGAGTCATGGGGTGAGGACACGAGTTGGACGGCGTCGCCAACACTGTGAGTCAGCCCGCCGAGGACCAGCGCGACTACCGCGACCGGCTCTTGGTGGGCTTCTTCTTGGTTGCCGGCGCGGTTCTCAGACTCTCGACGCTCACGACCCGAGGCCTGTGGCTCGACGAGGCCATCACTGCGTCTCAGGCAAGCCAGACGCTTCAGGGACTCATGGGCTCGCTCAGCGGCGGCGTTCACCCGCCGCTCTTTCACCTGATCATGCACTATTGGGTGGTCATGTTCGGGCGCAGTGAGGTCGCACTGCGGTCGTTCTCGCTGGTCATCGGTGTTGCGACGATCCCCGCCGCGTTCTGGGCGGGCAAGCGTCTCTTCGACCGCCGCACGGGCCTCATCGCCGCAGCGCTCGTCGCGTTCTCGCCCTTCCACATCTGGTACTCGCAGGAAGCGCGAATGTACGCGCTGCTGTTCTTTGCCGGCATGCTCTCGACCACGTACCTCATTCTCGCCTGCCGAGAGCAGACCCGGGCCTACTGGCGACGCTACCTGCTGTGGACCCTCGTCGCACTGTTCACCCACTACTTCTCCCTGTTCCTCGTCATGGGGCAGGTGATCTACTACATCTTCTGGGAGCTCGTGGCGCGAGAGCTTCGCCTACGCCGAGAAGGTCGGGCCCAGGCCTCGCTGCGAAATCCTCGCGGGATCTTCACCGACGTGCCCACCTTCGGCCCCTGGCTCACGTGCGCCGTCGTAGCCGCCCTGCTTCTGGCGCTATGGGTGTCGAAATCAGTCTTCGTGCCGGGTGGGAGCGCATTGATTGAGTCGGCGTCTGGGGCGGGCGTCGGATACGGTCTTGCGCGCGCGGAGTTCTCGCTCCGATTCAACGCCGTCGCCGCGGTGATATTCCAGATGATTCTCGGATTCCACGCGCAAGCCACGACGGACAGTATCGTGGCCCTGTGGCCGCTGCTCATGTACGGCATGTTCTTGCTCATGTCCCTCGTGAGGCCGGTGGGCACCGCGACTCGCGTGTTGCTGGCCGCCGCCGTGATCGGCACGTTCGGCATGCTGGCGGTAGGGCAGTGGCAGGAGCAGATGCTCGTCTCCCGGTACTTCACGGCGGTGGGCGGCCCCATCTACCTGCTGGCCGCCAGAGTGATCGCGAAGCTCGACCGGCGCGCGACCACGCCTGTCCTTGTGGTCCTGGCGTTGCTCGCCGGCCTTGCATGGGTCGATCAGTCATACAACCCGCTCAACTCGGCGCGCTACGCCAACCGCGAGGTGTTTCGGGCCATTCTCGCCGAGTACCGGCCCGGGGACGCGATCATCTACGAACCCTCGTACCTCAACTTCCTCGCCAAGTACTACCTGCCCGCGGGGGTCAAGGCATCCGGCGTTCCCGTGCCCAACAGCGGCTCAGGGTTCCGAAACGATCCGGCGCAGCTGGGCCAGGATCTCGAGGGGTTCGTCCGTGAGGCGCCACGAGTATGGCTCGTGCTGTCATTCCAGGACATCGAGGCCGTCAGGAACGACGCCGGAACCGTGCGGAGCTGGTTCGAGAACGAAGCCGGGTACCGGCTCGAGCGCAAGGTGGCGCTCAACAAGGTTCAGCTTCTTCGCTACGACGCCGTCGATACCGGGGAGTTCTTCCTCCCGATCCCGGGTGCTGAGGCCACGGGCGCCGTCCCCTCCGACACGCCGACGTCCGGTGCGGGGGGTGCCCCATGATCGAGATCCCGCGTGATCGGCGCGCTTCCTACCTGAGGAACTGCCGGATACTGGTTGTTGTCAGCATCACGATGGCGGTGTGGTACCTCTGGTGGCTGCTCCTCGACGCGCCGATGTCGAACCCCATCCTGTTCAGGGTGCTCATGGCTGCGGAGCTCTTCAACATCACTCAGGCCGCCGGGTTCTGGTACACGATATGGAATCAGCGCTGGACGGATCCGGTCGACGCCGATTTCTCGGAGAGTCTTGAGAGCGTCGACGTCTTCGTCACGGTGTGCGGCGAGCCGGCGGACCTCGTGGAGGAGACCGTCCGAGCAGCCACAGCGATACGGCACCCGCGCCTGCAAGTCTGGGTGCTTGACGACGGTGGGTCAGTGGAGGTCGAGGCCCTCGCGGCGTGGCACGGAGCGAAGTACCTCGCGCGGTCGGACCGGGCGGGGGCGAAGGCCGGGAACATCAACAATGCCCTGCGCCGAGCCAAGGGCGACTACGTCGTCATCTTCGACGCGGACCACGCGCCAGCACCGTCCTTCCTTGAGCGAACCATGCGATGTTTCGACGATCCGCTCGTGGCCTACGTGCAGACGCCGCAGTCCTACAAGAACCGTCTGGCGAACCGGGTTTCGAGCGGCGCACACGAGCAGCAGGCGCTCTTCTATGGCCCGATCCTGCGCGGAAAGAGCAGCGCCGGCGCGGTCTTCTCGTGCGGGACGAACGTCATCTTCAGGCGCGCCGCCATCGAGGATGTCGGCGGCATTCCCGAGGATTCGATCACCGAGGACCTGCGCATTTCGCTCATGCTGGTTCGTCTCGGCTGGCGGTCGGTATACGTCCCCGAAGTACTCGCCGAGGGGCTCGGCCCGCTCGACGTCGGCAGCTACTTTGGTCAGCAGCGGCGCTGGGCCCTCGGTAGCCTCGAGATCCTCCTCGGCAAGAAGCCGTTCTTCCGGGGGATGGGCTTGAAGGCGGGCGTGCAGTACGCGCTGGGCTTCCTGTTCTGGTTCAACGGATGGGCCTATGCCAGCTACATCGTGCTCACCTTGAGCTTCCTGCTGTTTGGCCTGAGCCCGGTCGAGGTGCGCAACGAGTACCCGGTGCACTTCCTGCCTTATGTCTTTGCGACCATGCTCACCATGATCGTCGCGTCCGACTTCGGGCTGACGTTCCAAGGCGTATGGTTCACCCTCGGCAGCTTCCCAACGCAGGTCGGCGCGTTCTTCAGTGCGATCACACACCGGACGCGAGGATTCGTGGTCACGTCGAAGACGAAGGGCCGCAACTCGCTTCGCCCCGTCGCGGTGCACCTCGCCGTGATCGCGATGCTCGCCTTCTCGATCGTCTTCGGGATATGGCGTTTCGGCGCCACTCCGTCCGTGATGAACAACGTCGCCTTCGCGATCGGGCACATGATCGTGCTGCAAGGCTTCGTTCGCTACGCGATTCGCCCAGAGGCGCGGGAGGGTGAGATCTCGGGCGGCGAGCCGCGTGTGGAACCCGGCATCGCATCCGCGGTTCGCGCTACAGTCGGCATCACACTCGAGGCCGCCGCAAACGACCGGGGAGGTTTGGAGGAATGAACGCTAGAGTCCCACGCGCGGCTCGCGCGGCCAGCGCCTGCATGCTCCTCATGCTTGCGATGGCGGTCGTGGTTCTCCCGGGATGCGGCAACCAGCCCTCCTCACCGACAACGCCGCCAGGCGCAGGCGTCGGCGGCTCGTCGGTCGCAACACCCGTTGCGCCGAGCGCGTGCGGCACAGTCGAGCCCCCTGCCAAGGGCGCGTACATCGGCATCTACCGACCCCCCGCGCCCTTCAGTATGGAGGCGCTTGCCAGCTATACGGAGACGGTTTCGCCCAAGCCGCCGGCGATTCTGGCCTGGTACCAGCCGTGGGCCGAGTCGGGGACGAACCAGTTCGACCAGGCCATGGTCGCGTCCGTCTTCCGGCGCGCAGCCGTACCCTTGATAACCTGGGAGCCCTGGGACCCGGGCACGAACGCGAACATGGTGAAGGACCCCGGGAACGCTCCGGACTGGCGACTGCGCAAGATACTCGACGGAGACTACGACGACTACATCCAGAGCTGGGCACGGTCGGCCAGAGACGTCAGGGGCCCCGTGATGATTCGCCCCATGCCCGAGATGAACGGGCGCTGGTATCCGTGGTCCGGCACGACCAACGGCAACACGCCCCAGGAGTACGTCGAGACCTGGCGCTACATCCACGACATGTTCGAGGCAGAGGGCGCCACCAACGTCACGTGGGTGTGGAGCATCAACTGGGAAAGCATCCCCAACACCGCCGAGAACCGCTTCTCGGCGTACTACCCCGGCGACGAGTACGTCGACTGGGTCGGCATCAGCGGGTTCAACTGGGGCACCACCGATCCGCCGGACTCGCGGTGGCGGACGTTCGAGGAGATCTACCGAAAGCCGCTTGCCTACCTCCGTACCCTCGACAAGCCGATCGTGCTGGCTGAGATCGGCTGCGTCGAGCAGGGTGGCAGCAAGGCCGACTGGCTCACTGACGCCTACGCTCGTGTCCGAACGGCGCACCCCGAGGTGAAGGCTGTCGTCTACTTCGATTCGCTCGAAGTTCGTCCGCAGGACGTGCAGGATTGGCGCATCGCAACTTCCCCGTCCAGCGTGGAGGCGTATCGCGCGGCCGTTGCCGATCCGTACTACCTCCAGGGGCCAGGCGACACGCTCGCGAACTGGGTTGACGCGTTCTCGGCCGAGAACCGGATGTACTTGCGCACTCTGCCCAGCATCTACTAGCTGCTGGCGCCACCACACCACCGCGTCCCCACGCTCGGCGGACCAGTCCCTGCGCGAGCCTTAGAAGCACGCCAAGAGGCGCAAACAAGTGACGCTCGGTGTTCAGTCGAGGGTCCTTTCGACCGATACTAATTGTGACCGATGAACATCTCCCGCTAGGGAGCAGGACGGGCAGAAGTGCCCGATCCCGACAAAGGCAAACCCGTCGCGAGGCGGGGGCGCAAAGCCAAGGGTCTCACGCAGACAGCCTGGCTACCGAAGGTGAAGGCAATGAAGAGGGTCGCACTCTGTATCGTTCTGGCGCTTTCTATCGCGGGCGCAACGGCAGTTCCCGCATTCGCCGCAAGTCACGTCACCGCACGCGCAAGGGCGCAGTACTCCGATGGCCGCACCCAGAAGATCGTCTTCACGGGCAAGACGTCGCGTCGCGGCTCGGTGAAGCTGACCGTGTACCGCAACAAGAAGGTCATCCGAAGGATCACCGCCAAGCGCTCGGGCCGTGCCTACAGGGTGTTGTGGAACCTGCGTACCCGCACGGGCCGTCGAGCCAGTTCCGGCACCTACACGTACAGGATTCGGTTCCGCACGCACTCGGGCGGCCGAGCTTCCAAGAAGGGTACCGTGGTGGTCAAGTCACCGGCTCCAACCGCCGTGGACGCCGGCGCCGCGGGCGCCACCCGTGCACCGGGGGACGCCAGCCGCTGGATCGGTTTCTACATGCCGGGCGTTCCCGACAGCCTGGACTCGATCGATGCGCTGGAGTCGCAGATCGGTACCGAGGCGGCGGTCCTCAACTTCTTCGTCAGCGACTGGGAGAACTTCCCGACGGACCGCGTACGCAATGCTCACAGCAACGGTTCGATTCCATTGATCACCCTCGAGTTCACCAGGACCCTGAACGGCCCCGGTGTTCAATCGATTCTGAACGGGGACCGTGACCAGTACCTGAAGGATTTCGCAGCGGGAGCGAAGGCCGCTGGCGGAACCATCTGGCTGCGTCCGCTCCATGAGATGAACGGCAACTGGTATCCATGGTGCGGCGCTGTTGGTGCCAACACCCCGGCGAAGACCGTCGCAGCATGGAAGCATATTCACGACGTGATATACGGCGAGGGCGCCACCAACGTGAAGTTCGTATGGAACGTGAACGCCAACAGCGTGCCCAACACCTCCGCGAACGCGATTGAGAAGTTCTGGCCCGGCGACGACTACGTCGATTTCACTTCGATTGACGGCTACAACTGGGGCAACAGGCGTTGGTCGACACCGACACGGGTCTTTGGCGACGCATACCGCCGAGTCAGCGCCCTGAGCAGCAAGCCCATGTTCATCGCCGAGACGGCCTGCAATCCGGAGGGCGGCGACAAGGCGGCATGGACCGCTGACTTCTTCGCGCAGATGTACGCCCGGTTCCCCAGGATCGAGGGCGTGTGCTGGTTCAACGTCGACAAGGAGCACGACTGGCGCATCGACGAGACGCCTGCCACCCTGGCCGCCATTCAACGCGTCGCGCGAACGGGCTACTAGGACCGCCTAGGGGGCGACGACCGAGTCCGAATGGAACAGCTGAACGCCCTCGGCTGGCCTCTCGGGCAAGACGGTGTAGCTGATTCCCGCTTTGCTCAACCGCTCTCCATTGGAGCCCATCAGCTCGAAGTAGATGGCTATCGGCTGCTTCCGGGCCGCTAGCTCCGCGAGCTCAGCCTTGACCTTCCCCGTGTAGTAGAGCTGCGCCCTGACGCTGGCCACGCCGACGAACACGAGCATTGGCCGCGAGCACCGCGCACGTGAGTGCGCCCATGGTTCTCGCTACGACATTCTTCGGGAGCAGGAACGGCATCGCTGCCAGCAGCAGTGGGATCAGCCAAAGCTGCGGGTTATACCGCACCCACCACGCATCCGGGCTCATGACCACCGTGATCGCAACGAGGCCAACTACCTGGAGCGTCACCTTCACCAGCGGGCTTGCCCACTTCCCGATCGCGAGCAAGAACACCAGCGTTGCCACGGCGAGCAGCACCGCCCCGCCGAAGAGCGGCCCGAGCGCACCGACTCGCTGGTCCGCGTAGCCGAACTGCTCCCATTCGGACGCCTGGATGGTGAAGGGGACCTTGAGCTGGCTCGTCCGAGGGGTGATCGGGTCGTCGGACACGCCGAAGACCGAGCGGTACAGATGAACGAGCCGACCGCCCGCCGCGAAATCGGCCGGGATGATGACGTCGTTGACGATTCGTCTGGCCTCGCGACCCATAGCCGGGTGGAGCGGGTGGCCGTGCGCGAGCGTGTTCGTCACGTACGGATTCCAGCCCAGCACAAGCAAGGCGACGAGTGTCGAGGCTCCGATGACGGCCGCTGCCTTCCAGAATTGCTGCCGATCGACCCGCAAGAAGATGATGATCGCCCCGCCGAGGAGCAACACGAGCGCGAAACCGGTCGCCGTGAACTTCATGTTCAGGGCTGCGGCGGCGGCAAGCCCGGCGATGGTCGCTGTCAGCCAGTCGGCGTCAGCCCGTAGCGCCATGTCGAGCAGAGCGATGATGAGAATGGTCAGCCATGCACTGACCCGCGCATCGATGTAGAACGTGAACGACTGCAAGATCACGACGGGGTTGAAGGCCGCGAGCAAGGCGAACACGGCAGCAAGCGCGACGGGCATGCTCTCGAAGGAGGCGAACACGCCGAGGCAGAATGCGAACACGGCGCATGCCAGCGCGAGGGTGAGGCCCTTCGCCGGCTCGATGTGCCCGATCAGCTTGAATATGGCAGCGTTCTCGAGCCACGGGCCCTTCGGGAAATGTGCGTGCCAGATGATGTGTGGACCTGTAAGGGTGGTGCCCTCCACGTCAGCGAGCGGGTTCCAGCCAGCCGCGAGGCGCAGGATGGCCGACCCCTGATAGGCCTGTCCGTCGAAGGAGACGTCGTAGAAGCGGCCTGCCAAGGCGCATGCGGCCACGAGCACGGCCGCGCAGATGCCGACGATCAGGCAGGTGCGCCAAACCCAGTCCGAGCGTCCGCGGAGCGAGAACGCGACGGCTCCCGCAGCAGCAAGTGCTGCGAGCAGCGAGGTCACCGGGCTGATCGGCGCCCGAACCATGAAGCCGAGGACGGCGAACAGCTCGAGTCCGACGATGAACGCGATGATGCCCAGAGCGATGCGGTCGGTCCACGCACGAATCGCCAGGGCCTTCGTGGAGGGAAGCACGATAGACGCGTCATGCAGCTCATCGCAGACGGCACCAAGTTTCTGCTCCATGCCCACCCCCCGTCGACACCGCGCAATCTCGAACGCTAGAGATGAGGGTAACGGAAAAGGGCCGCGGGGTGCCTGTTCGGCGTGCCGCGGCCCGTGATCCTATGGTCTTGGTGTGGGGCTAGTAGCCCTTGGCCAGCTCTGTCTTGAAGGCATTCAGGCTCGTCTGCGACGACTCGACGCCCCAGTCGATGCTCTTGCGGTCATTGAACCAGACCACGCCTACGATCCTCGGCATCTTCGTGCGGATCTGCTGGAACATGTCGGTCACCCATGCGGCCTTGCTGCCACCGTCTTCGACGCACGAGGTCTCGCCGATGAACAGCGGCTTGCTGGTGAGCGCCGTGATCGTGTTGTACGAGTCGGTGAACTCGCCGCTGAAGGACGTCCAGGACGACCAGTCCTGCGTCCAGCCCCAGTTGTAGCCGTCGATCGCGGCGTAGTCGAGATAGGCCTCTCCAGGGAAGCACTGCTCGATCGGAGTGGAGCCGTAGGCATTGGGGCACCAGACGAACTTCACGTTGGTCGCGCCCCGGGCTTCGAAGACGTCGTGCACGTGGCGCCACGCCGCGATCAGCTTGGCCGGGGTGTTGGTTCCCACACCGGGGGACCACGCGGTCCAGCTGCCGTTCATCTCGTGGAACGGGCGGAACCAGATCGTGTTGCCGTTCGCCTTCGCGGCGTCGGCGAACGCGATGAGGTAGGCGTCGCGACTGCCGTTGTTGATCGCGTCCAGCCCACCGCCGCTCCAGAGCGACTGGAACTGCAGTGTCACGAGCGGAATCGAGCCGTGCTCGGAAATCGCGTTCACGCGTGCTGCCGGGAAGCGCTCGTAGTCATCCATGAAGAGGTGGGCGACAGCGGCGTGGCGACCTACAGCGGTCTCGAGGGCCAGGAGCGGAGCCATGGTTTCCATGTTGCCGTCAACGTAGAACCCGAACCAGCGGCCGGTGGGCGCCGGAGTCACGGGGGGCGTGGGTGTCACGGCAGGAGCGGGCGTCACGATCACCGACGGGGGTGTCACGGTGACGGTGGGCGTCACAGTGGCGGTAGGCGTCACGGTAGGCGTGGGTGCCGGGGCGTGGGAGTCGCGGGAGGTGTTGGAGTCGTAGGAGTCGCGGGAGGTGTGACGGTGGGTGTCGTAGTAGGGGTCGGCCGCACGCGCACGCGGACCTTGCCCCGCACGGTCTTTCTGGCCGACCTTGCGGTTGCCACTGCCTTGTAGGCGTACGCCCCCGCAGCAAGCTTGTGACCGTGGGCGTCACGCTGATTCCACGTGGCCTTGTAGACCCGCCCGGACTTGCGTGCCTTGAGGGTCCGAACGACCTTGTGGCCCTTGTACACCGTGATCCTGACACGGCTGGGCCGGGATGCCTTGGCGCTGAACACGACGTGACCGGCAGAGTGCGCCTGCGTCTTGACGCTCATGCGAAGTGCTGCCTGCGCCGGCACAGCCGAGAATATGAGAATCGAGAGGGCCACAAGGGTGGAGATTGCCAGCTTCTTCATTGCCTTCACCTTCGGTAGCCAGGCTGTCTGCGTGAGACCCTTGGCTTTGCGCCCCCGCCTCGCGACGGGTTTGCCTTTGTCGGGATCGGGCACGTGCGCCCGTCCGCCCCTCTCGGGACTGTTCATCTGTCACAACTGTTATCGGCCCTGGGGACGCTCGGCTGAAGCCAAATGCGCCACATTCTGTGATGTCCGACACGTTTCTGGCGCCCGTACGAAACCCCGGAAGATGTGGAGCAGATGGGCGGCGTCCGTGGCCGCATCGACTGCTGGGAAGACGCGGAGACGCCCGCTCGTTTCCGGGCAGGCGTCTTCCTTACAGGGGTGGATGCGCTTCTCGCGCGTCGCCCGCGTCTAGTGCATGTGCGCCAGAGAGATGATGTTGCCTTCGGTGTCGGTGAACCAGGCGGACTCTTCGCCGTCGAAGCTGGCGACTCCGTCCACTGTCTTGACCGACGGCAGGTCGTAGTCCTCGAACGTCACGCCCCGGGAGCGCAGGTCGCTCATGGCTGCTGAGAGATCGTCGACCACGATGGTCGCGACGGTGTGCTCTGCTTTCGTGGGGCTGGTCTCGTAGACGACCAAGGCGGTACCTTCACCCGCGTGAATCAGAAACTGGTGTGACGCGGGCATGTCCTTGACTTCGAATCCGAGCGTGTCGTGATAGAACGCACGGGCCCGGGCCAGGTCCGACGCCGGAAGGACCGGGTAGACGTGTGCCGAGCCGATGGGGGTCATCGTTGTAGGTGTCATGGTGAACACTCCTTTCGATTACTCCCGCCATATACCCCAATGGGTATATAACGAAACGTTGCACGCTCGCTCCCGAGCGCACCGGTCCGGAGCGGTGCTACGATTGAGGGGCGCTTGTGCATCTCAGGTGCGGTTGGCGCAGGCCATAGCAGGGAGTTGAACGATGATGGGACGTCAGGCTTCACGGATGTCGGAGAGGGCCCTCCTTGCGGCTGGCATCTTCTGTGCCGTCGTGCTGCTTGGCTGCGCTACGCCCTCTGTGGTGGGCTCGAGCTCTGTCTCAGGTCCCGTGGGCGACCCCGCCACCGATTCTGCGACGAGCGCGGCTGCGACTGCAGCCGTCGCTGTGCCCCCGGTCAGCAGCGCTTCCTCCGGTACCGGCTCCGACGTAGCGCCCGTTAGCCGCGACACCGCGAGCACCCTGAGTGCGATTCCTTCGCGCCACCTCAAGGTTCGGATCGACAACAGCCCGAAGTACAAGGTCCTGCCGCCGGTACGCGGCGCCTACTCGGGCGTGTTCGCGCCGCCGACCCCTATCGACTTGAGCCACCTCCGTTCCTACAACAGGAAGTTCGGCAAGCCTCCGGCAGTCGTCATGTGGTATCAGCCTTGGACACCGAATGAGGCGTACGGCCAGTTCAAGAAGGCTGAGATCGAGGCGCTTCTCAGTCGCGGAATCATCCCGATGATCACGTGGGAGCCGTGGAATCCGCCTGCGGTGAAGCAGCCGGCCTACCAGCTCAAAGATGTCATCAACGGCCGCTACGACTCCTACATCCGATCGTGGGCGCGGGGCGCCAAGTCAGTCGACGGTCCCATCATGCTGCGTCCGTTCCACGAGATGAACGGCTACTGGTACCCGTGGGGCGGCATGGCCAACGGCAACAAGCCCTCTGAGTTCAAGCAGGCATG
Organism: uncultured Coriobacteriia bacterium; assembly: GCA_963803785.1. Taxonomy (GTDB): domain Bacteria; phylum Actinomycetota; class Coriobacteriia; order Anaerosomatales; family JAAXUF01; genus CAWDNM01. The sequence continues at coordinate 49,777 of CAWDNM010000002.1, read as the reverse complement.
GGTGCACGTACATGACATCTTCCGAGAAGAGGGCGTCACGAACGTCACCTGGGTCTGGAGCATCAACTGGAGGAGCTCGCCCGACGTCTTCGCGAACCGCTATCACGCCTACTACCCGGGTGACAACTACGTGGACTGGACATCCATCAGCGGATTCAACTGGGGCAAGACCCGCACGCGCCCGCAAGGCGATTCTTTCACGAAGCTCTACGCCAAGCCGATCGCGTACCTGACCAAGCGGAAGAAGCCCATCATCATCTCCGAGATCGCATGCAACACCGGCGTTGACAAGCCTGCGTGGATCCGTGACTCGTACACGCGCGTCCGCAAGCAGTACCCGCAGGTCAAGGGGATCGTCTACTACGATAATCCCGAGAAGAACGCGAAGGGCACCCAGCGCTGGCACATCTCGAGTTCCGCAGCCTCCGCGAGGGCGTACGACTCGATGATATCGTCGCGCTGGTTCGTCCGCAGCTCCACAAAGTCCTTGATCGGTGCGACGGGGACCCGGCCCTAACGCGGGGCAGTGCCGCTTCGCCAGATACGTCCTACCTCGAAGGAGCTTGATGAACCTGCAGCCGCATCACATTGGAATCGTCGTCAGCGACCTGGAGCGCTCGACCGACTTCTACCGCGCCCTCGGCTTCGAGGTCGTCAAGGACCTGCCGTCGGAAGATGGCTCGCGGGCGATCCGTTTCATCCGCCTCGGTGAGTTCGAGATCGAGCTGTTCTGGTACGAGATGCCCGCGGCTCCTGTCGTTCCTCCTGCGGGCAAGGGGCAGCTCGGCTTCCGGCACCTGGCGCTACGCACCGACGACATCGACGCCACGCTGAGTTCTCTCAAGGCCCTCGGAGTCGTGCCCGAGGAGCTCGAAGCCCGCAAGCTGCCCATCGGCTACAGCATCTTGTTCCTGAGCGATCCCGACGGGCTCGAGATCGAGATCATGCAGGAGGACTAGGCGATGGCCAAGTCCTACCGATTCATGGTCCTCGACGTGTTCACCGACACGCCTCTGGCCGGCAACCAGCTCGCCGTCTTCACCAATGCAGTCGGCATGTCCGACGAGCAGATGCAGCGGCTCGCCCGCGAGATCAACTTCTCCGAGACGGCCTTCGTGCTGCCTTCGCAGGCGGATGCCGACCTGCGGCTGCGGATCTTCACACCGGCTCGTGAGGTGCCGTTCGCCGGGCACCCGACGCTCGGGGCGGCATTCGCCGTCGCGGGGCCGCTGCAAAGCTCGCTCGTTCGCATCGAGACCGGTTCTGGCATCGTGCCGGTCATCCTCGAGCGCGAAGGCGCGAAGCTCGTGTTCGGCTGGATGCAGCAACCGGTTCCGACGATCGGCCCCTTCCCCGACGCCGAGAAGCTCCTCACCGCGCTGCGTGTCGAGCGAAGCGAGCTTCCCATCGAGGTGTACGACAACGGCTTCCGGCACGTGTTCGTCGCGCTGCCGACGCCCGCGGATGTCGCCGCGGTCCGTCCCGACCTCGAGAGCCTCGAAGCGGTGCTCGGCGACGTCGGCGTGAGCGTGTTCTCGGCGGGGGACGGGCACGCGAAGACCCGCATGTACTGCTCGGACCTCGGGATGGTCGAGGACCCGGCTACCGGCTCGGCGGCAGGACCGCTTGCGGTGCATCTCGCGCGTCACGGACGAATAGCCTGGGGCGAGCTGCTCACGATCTCGCAGGGCGAGGAGGTCGGGCGCCCGAGCACGCTGTACGCGCGGGCCGAGGGCGGGGACGGCGGAGTCACAAGCGTGGAAGTCGGCGGCAGTGCCGTGGCGGTCGCGAGAGGCGAGTTCCTGGTCTGACCGATCGCCCCCGGCGCGCTAGTTCCCCTGCGGCCTGATGAACGCCGCGAACTGCAGGTCCTCTTCCCACACGTGGTGCACCAGCCAGTGCTGAAGGCGTGCTTGCACCTGTGGGGCGTCGAGCGTCTCGTCGCCGGAACCGAACCGGGCCGCCATCTCGGCGACCTCCACGCGGAACGCGTCATGCAGCGACTTCTGCCGGTCGAGCCCCGGGAACCCGATGCGCTCCATCAGCGCCTCTTCGTCGTCGAAGTGCGTTGAGGCATAGGCGAGGAGGTCGAACAGCACCTCTCCCAAAGCCAGCCGATCCGGCTCCTCATCGGCGAGTATTCCCAGCTCGAGAACGAGGTCGTGGAGCTCGGCATGCTGCGCGTCGATGTGAGGGTCGCCCGTGGCGAGTCGCTCGTCCCAGATGATCGGCCGCACGCGAAAACTCCCCCCTCGGTACCGGAACGCGGATGCGCCCTTCCGAGAGGCTCCTTCGCCAGGGCCATCACAAACCCCTGCGCCGTTCGCCGATAGGACGTTACTTCTTTGCGACCGGGAACCGGATCTCCGTCAGGTAGTCAGACGGTGCCGTGGTCTCCGGATCCGAGAAGTACAGCTCCTCCGGCGGGCCCACGACGTCGAATCCGTTGGCCTCGATCCACGCCGAGAGCTCCCCGTAGGTCTTCGCGACCGTCTCGTAGGGACCGCGGTGCATCGAGAAGGCCACCAGATGCGGCTCCACGTGCTTGATTCCGCAGCACGCGTCGTCGATCGGCGTGTCCGGCAGGTCGTTCGCCAGCGGCGTGCGGACCTCCCACACTGCCGTCTTGGGGCCGAGCATCGGGTCGGTGAGGTACACCCCGGCGGGCATCCCCGCCGGCTGCATTCCGTGTTGGCCGACCCACCCGTAGAGGCGGCCCATCGCCTCCGGTATCTGCTCGTACGGCCCCTTCATCGAAATGAACGCGACCGTCTCGGGATCGGTTGTCTTGAGCTGGACATCAATCATCGCAAACACCCCCTGAACTCTAGGTACCCACGGGCTAACCAGCAGGCGACGGCGCGGCGGCGTACTCGGCCGGTCGCTCCCCAGAATGTATGCAAGTACTTGCTTGACATCGGCTGGATGGACGCGCTAGAGTGCAAGCAAGTACTTGCATACACGCGATACGAACGGGGATCCACGGTGACTCAGAACACTGCCGACAAGGTACTGCGCGCGGCATCGGACCTCTTTGCTGAGCGCGGCTACGCGGCCACCACCACGCGGGCGATCGCCGAGCGCGCCGGCGTCAACGAGGTCACCATCTTCCGCCGGTTCGAGAACAAGCTCGGCGTCCTCAAGGCGTTGGGTGCCCGGTGGGGCGAGGCTCAGGCCGGCTTCGCCGTCGACCATGCCGGGGATCCCGCAGACACCAGGGCGACGCTGCTCAGCCTGGCCCGGATGGAGATCGCGGGCGCCCGCGAGAACGGTGGCGCGGCGATCCGGCTTGCGTTCGAGGCGCGATCGGTGCCGGAAGTCGCCGAGCTCATCGGCGACGGGCCCAAGCGCAACCAGGAGGGGCTGGCGCAGTACATGGCATCGCGTCAGACCGCCGGTGACCTGCGTGGCGACATCGAGCCCGAGGCGATGGCGGAGGCGTTCTTCAGCCTCACCTCGAGCTACGTGATGTACCGCATGGTTCTCGGTGGAGCGGAGATGCCCGAGGATGTCGAGGCGGACAGAAGGATCGAGCAGCTCGTCGAGCTGTTCTGGACCGGAGCGGCTCACAGCAGCCGAGCACGAGGAGGGGAGCTGGCATGAGCAAGGTACTCGTGGTCTACGCGACCAAGTCCGGTTGCACGACCGACATCGCGAAGAAGATCGGCGACACGCTCGCCGAGATCGGCGCATCCGTCGACGTCGTCCCCGCCGAGAAGGCCGGCGGCGTCGCTGGCTACGACGCCGTGGTGGTGGGTAGCGGTGTGCGTATGGGGCAGTGGCACTCGTCCGCGCGCAGCTGGGTGACGGCGAATGCGGACGCACTCAAGGGGCTGCCGGTGGCGTTCTTCACCTGCAACCTCACGCTTGCGCAGGAGCCCGAGAAGGTCGACGAGGTCAGGGCGTATACCGACACGCTCATCGAGGCCAGCGGAGTGACCCCGGTCGACATCGGCCTGTTCGCCGGCTGGTTCGAGCCCAAGAAGTTCTCGCTCGTCGAGCGAACGGTGCTCAAGGCGATGAAGTCTCCACAAGGCGACTTCCGGGACTTCTCGGCGGTGGGCGAGTGGGCGCAGAGTGCGGCGCCGAAGCTCGGTCTCTCGTAGGCGGGCGGACAGGTATCGATTGAGCGGTGCCGCCGGGGGCGGCGCGCTAGAACGGGGTGACTGACGATGACGAAGAACTACCGAGGGATTGTCTCGCTGTGCCTGGTCATAGCGCTGTTGGCGGCCCTTGCCGCGGCTGCCGGCGTCTTCCTGAGGGGCAGCGGGGCGACGGCGTCGGCGACGAGCATCCGCGGCGAGGCAGTTCACCTACGTGACCGACGGCATCTACGCGTTCAACCCGCAGCGCGTGGTTGCCGAGGGCGTGGGCTGGGACTGGGTGACGCTGCTGTTCGCGGTACCCGTGCTCCTCATGTCGCTGCCGGGAGTCGCCCGTGGTTCGTTGCGCGCCCGGCTGCTCGCGATCGGGATCCTCGGCTACTTCTTCTACCAGTACCTCATGTATGCGGTGTTCTGGGCGTTCGGCCCGCTGCTGCCGCTCTTCATCGCGCTCTACGCGCTGAGCGCCTTCGCGATCGTGCGCATCGTGGCCACCATCGACGTTGCGGCGCTGCCGGAGCGCATCGGCGAGCGGTTTCCGCGCAAGGGGATGATGATCTTCTCGGCGTGTGTGGCGGTTCTGCTGACGGCCATGTGGACGCAGCGCCTCGCGGTGGCGTACGGCGGCGACCTTTCGGGGGCCGGGCTGCTCGGCATGCCGACGTTCACGGTGCAGGCGATGGACCTGGGCATGCTGGTCCCGCTTGCGATCGGCACGGTGGTGCTGCTGCGTCGCCGTGACCCGTGGGGCTACCTGCTCGGGGTGGTGTTCGCGGTGAAGGGCGCGACGATGGCAGGCGCGATCTGCGCGATGCTGGTCTCGGCGGCGATCGTCGAGGGTTCGCTCGAGGTCGCGCCGTTCGTCGTCTTCGGCGCCTTCGCGGTCACCTCGGGAGTGCTCGCGTGGCGGATGCTCGCGAACGTGGCCGAGGACGAGGAGCCCGCGATCGCTGGCACCTCGGTTGCGCGCGCGTAGACCCACCCGGCCGAGGCTGCCGTTCACCGTGTGCGGGTCATCTTCAGCCTAGCTTGAGCCGATAGTACGGCTGTAGACTGCGGCCAGGCGCAAGCACGCGGTTGCGCGGGGGTAGGGAGTTCGACATGAGCGCTTCGAAATGGCGGCTTGTGGCGGGGATGACGGTGCTGGCGGGAGTGCTGGCGGCGCTCCTTGCGGTGCCGATGTTCGCGGGCAGCATCCCTGCCGACGGCACAGTGGACTTCGAGCAGGTCGTGCCTGCCACACACGCGGTCGTGCCAGTGTCGGCAAAGGGCGTCGCTTACGTCGCCGACGCACGCCAAGTGGTGCTGTCCGACCCGGCAAGTGACCTGCTGTACTTCTACGATGCGGACACAGGCGCGTTGCTCACCACGAGCTCTGGCGATCCGGCCCAACCTTTCGAGATGCTCAGCGATATCGCTCCGCGGGCAGGCGGTGTTTGGGTATCCGACACGTCGCGCAAGAAGTACTACAGCGTCAACCTCGACGGCTCGGTGGCAACGGCTGTGGCGATGCCGTCGTTGGGCACGGACGGTATGGACGTATCCGGCAGTTACATCTGGGGCGTCAACGGGTTCTACGGTTTCGTGAATCGCACCCAGATCGCGCCGCCTTCCGTGACCACCTACACCGCAGGGGCCTCGCTGAACAACCCTACCGATGTCTCGGCTGTAGGACCGTACGTCACAGATACGTACAACCAGAGGATCGTCAGTCTCAACGCCTCCGGCACCGTCGCTCGTTCGTGGAACACCACTTCGCTCGATGCGTCGTTCACCTATCCGGGCTACGTCGACACGGACAGCCAGGGGCGCATGTGGGTCTCCTCGGCGAACAAGCTGCACGGCATCGACCCGTCACTGGCGACGACCGACCCGGCCTGCTACCTCGGCGGCTTTGGCAGCGAAGGGGTTGGCAACGGGCAGTTCAGGACGGCCGGGGGAGTCTCGGCGGACTCGACTGAGGGCGTGTGGGTCTCGGGCCAGTCCGATGCGCGTGCGCAACTCATCGGGTACGACGGGACCTTCATCCGGAAGCTTGGCGGGGGTCCGGGCAGCGCCGGAGGGGAGTTCTTCATCCCGTGCGATGTCGCGATGGACACGACCGGCAACGTCTACGTGGCCGATGTCGGCAACAGCCGCGTGCAGAAGCTCGACCCGGCAGGCAACTTCGTCGCCACATACGGCCCGTTCAACAACTCGCAGTATCTTGGCATCGGCGTGGGGCCGGATGGGACTCTCTGGATTGCCGAGGGTGCTATGGACCGCGTATGGCGTGTGAGTCCGTCCGGAACGAAGACGGCATTCGGATCCCGGGGCACGGGACTTGGCGAATTCAAGTCGCCGAAGGATGTCGCCGTAGCGCCGGACGGCTCCGTGATCGTCTCGGACAGCGGGAATGGCCGACTCCAGCGGTTCACATCGGATGGCATCGCGGTCGAGGCGTGGAACGTCAACGGGACGCCCGGGTCGATCGCCTGCGCGCCGAACGGCGGCGTCGCCTATCTGGGCGCCGATAGCCGGGTCTACGTGCTCAACGCCGCCCACCAACAGACGGCCATCTTCGGCGTTGCCTCGCCGTTCGCGATCGCCGTCGATGCGGCCAGTAACGTCTACGTTGCGTGTACCGACTCGCTCGTGCGGATGTACACCCGGACCGGGGCGCTCACGCTGTCCTGGGGCGGCGACGGAACAACGCAAGGACGCTTCCGCGGCGGTGTGGGCGGAGTAGCGGTTGCACCGAATGGGACCGCGTGGGCCAGCGACTACTTCAACCACCGTCTGCAGCGGTTCACCGTTCACGACCACACGCCACCGGTCTGCTCGGCCGATGACGTGAGCGGGTGGCACAGGACTGACACCCTGGTCACAATCACTGGCGTCGACGTGCCTGGCCGGGTGGCGCGCTTCCTGACTTCGCTCGACGGCGAGGCAGCGCAGACGAGCTACCCGCGGGCCGGCCTGATCGCCGACACGACTGAGCGGACCGTGACGAGGGAGGGCACGTCGACGCTCGAGTATCGCGCGGTCGACGCGTTCGGCAACGAGGAGACCACGAAGTCCGTGACGGTGCAGATCGACAAGAGCGCCCCGTCGCTGACGTTCTCAGGCGAGCCGGACGGCTGGGTCAGCCATCCGGTGACGCTCGCGGTCGACGCCCAGGACCCGTACTCGGGGGTCGCGAGCGTCTCGCTCTGGGGCGTCTTGCCGCCCGGCCCGTACGGCAGCGAGGTCGTCGTGAGTGCCGAGGGTTCGCAGTCGATCCAAGGTCAGGTGCTCGACAACGCCGGTATCTACTCCGGGGTCTTCAACAGCAAGCCGATACGCATCGACACGTCGCAGCCGCTGGTCAGCATAGGCACGGACTACGACCCGGGCAACCCTGCGAACCCCATCAATGTGTACGCCTCCGCATGGGACCAGTACTCCCAGGTTGAGACCGCTTGGGTGCGCATCGACGATGGCGCTTGGGCACCGCTCGGTGATCCTGTGCCGGTCTACTTCCCAGGCGTTCACACCGCCGAGGTGATCGCGTGGGACCTCGTGGGCAATGTGGCAACGGCCTCTTGCGCGCCGTTCACGGTTGCCGAGGAGGGCGGCACGCCGACGGGCGGCTTCGAGGTCGACGGCGGCAGCGTGTGGACCCGCAAGGTCCTCGCACCCGTAACCTGCGACGTGGCTGGTGCCACGCAGATGCGTTTCAAGGCGGGCTCTGACGCCTGGGGCGGTCTACGTCGCATACAGCGCCAACACGACGATCACCCTACCCGTGGCCGAGGGCGCGTGTGAAGTGGTGGCCGAATTCAAAGACAGCTCCAGCAACACGGTCACTCGGACGGCGTCCGTCAACATCGATCGGACGAAGCCGACAACCACCACGTCCAACGTGACCGAGACGACCACTCGCCGGCAGGCGACCGAGTTCATCTTTGTTGGGCACGATGCGTTGTCGGGGCCGAGCGGGTGCGCCTACCGGCTGGACGGCGGGCCCGTCCAGTACGGAGACAGCTGCGCCGTGAGCACGCCCGGCCCGCACACCATCGAGTACTGGGCCTACGACCTCGCTGGCAACGAGGGCGATCACTCAACCAGCAGTTTCTACATGACGCACCGGCCGCAGCTTCAGGTGACGGTAGCTCCCGTGACTCCGATCGCGGGCGAGATGGCAACCGTGAGCGCGCGCTTAGTCGATGAACTCGGCGCGCCGATGCCCAATGCGACCGTGTGGATCAACGAGTCGCCGGATGGCGCGAACTTCGATCCGACACTTGGGGTCGGCACCACCGACGCGAACGGCCGGGTCTCTTTCCAGACCAAGCTCCTCAAGCCGACGTGGTATCGCGCCGGTTTCGCGGAAACCGCACTATCGAACGGAGCCGTGAGCGGCGTGCGCTACGTCGCCCCGCTCGCACCGACCCTGGTGCTCGATTCCGTGAGCCCGACCACAGTCGACTACGGCGGGACCGTCACCGTCCGAGGAAGGCTCCTTGGCGCTGGCAGCGCCGCCATCACGGGCTCGAACCTGGTCGAGCTATGGGTCAAACCCTATGGCGGCAGCTGGAAGAAGGCCTCGAACGCGAGCTGGAGCCCGGCGCTCAGCCGCTACGTTGCGACCACCAACCCTGCGATCCGCTCCCAGCTGCAGCTGAGGTTCCCGGCGAATCCGCCCTCTACGTCCGCCGAGGCGACCGTGAAGGCGCGCGGCAAGGTGGGCACGCCGTACGCCTCGGCCACCATGCGGCGCACGAAGTACTACACCGTGTACGGCTACCTCTATCCGAAGCACGCGTCGGGAGCCTCGGCGATCACGCTGACCTTCAAGCGGCTCTCCGGAAGCAAGTGGGTTCCGAAGAAGACGGTGACCGCCAAGGTCAAGGACTACGCCGCCGATCGCTCGAAGTACTCGGCGAGGGTGAAGCTGACGATGACAGGGAAGTGGCGCGTCTACGCGACGCACAAGGACACCGGGCACGAGAGTAAGACCTCAAGCTACCGCTCCGTGCGGGTGAAGTGACGCTCGTCGCCGGTTAGCCCAGCGCGCCCAGTGCCCACTGCACCGCCCACAGCACCACCATGCCCGAGACGAGCGTGGCGATCGTGTTCTTCGTGCGCAGCGCCACGATGAGCGCGACTATTGCGGCGATCGTGCGAGCGGGGACGGCCTCGTACGCCCCGTTCGCCTTCAGGTAGAGCGACCCGGGCACCACGAGCGCGGTGAGCGCTGCCACCGGCACGTACTTCAGCAGCCGCTCGAGCCACGGCGGGTGCGGCACGCGCCCGTGCAGCATGATCGGGAAGCTGCGCATGGACCACGTGCCCGGCCCCGAGCAATCCGATGAGCAGCCAGAACTGCGCGGTCGCGCTCATCTGGTCGCCCCCTCGGCAGGTGCGACCGCGTCACGCCACGCGCCGTACGCCATGCCGCCGAGCAGCGCGACGATGAGGCCGGACTGCATCGGCAGCAGCGGCACGAGCACGGCCGCGCCCACCCCCGTCACCACCGCGACACCGACAGCGGTCTTGTTGCTGAGCGACGGTGCAAGCATCGCGAGGAAGACGAGCGGCACGGCGAATTCGAGTCCCCATGACGGAGGGATGACCGGGCCGAGCAGCGCGCCGGCGATGCTCGTGACCTGCCAGACGCTCGCGAGTGCCGCCCACGCGCCGACGTAGTACGGGACGATGTCGACGTCGTCTCGGAAGCGGGCCTGGGTCATGACGGCTGCGTAGTTCTGGTCCACGAGCATGTAGCCGAGGAACGGCCGCTGCCACGCGGGCGCGTCGGCCACCAACGGTGCGATCGACGTCGAATAGATGAACATGCGCGAGTTGACGATGAGCGCCGTGAGCAGCGCCACCCACAGCGGCGCGTGGTCGCCGAAGAGCGTCGTCGCGATGATCTGCGAGGCGCCGGCGAAGACGATCACCGACATGCCGATCGCCTCGGCGAGCCCCTGACCCGCGTGGATGACGGCGGCACCGGCAACGAGGCCGAAGGGCACGACCCCAACGAGAATCGGGAGCATGTCCTTCACGCCCGCCATGAAGCTGTGTTTGGTGCGCGACACGCGTCCTCCTCCCTAGATTCCGAGAGGACATGGTATCGCGACGCGCGTAGCGGCGCAGCGGACATGCTGGCGAATCCGCGATGCGGTCTGATGTGCGGCCGTGCTCACCTGCCAATGTGATGAGATGCACCTCCGGCCGCGCGAAGAACCGAAGGGGCAGCGTGACCGCACCGACCCCGTTCGAGACTATCAGCGGGACGCCGCTGTCGGTCGTCAGGCCCTGCCTGAGGTAGCGCCGCCCGAAGCGGGTCGGCTTGTGGGGGTTGAGGCGGTACACGCCCGCGACCTGGCCTCCGTGCGTGTGCCCCGCGAGCGCCAGCGCCCACAAGCCCGGGGTCAGCGGCAGCGCCTCGTCGAACGAGTCGGGGTTGTGCGCGACCAGTACTGCGACGTCCCCGGGCTCGAGCCCCGCCGCAGCCGCGACGACGTCGGGCTCGCCGGTCCACTCGTCGGCAAGCCCCACGACCGCGAGCGTGGCGTCGCCGAACCGGATGCGCGCCGAGGCGTTCTCCAGCAGGGTGATCCCCGCCGAGGCCATCCCGTTGCGCGCGACGTCGATGCCCTCCCACTCGTCGTGATTGCCCAGCACGGCGTAGACGCCCCGCTTCGCCGAGAGGTTCGCCGCCTCCGGGTAGAACGCCGCGGCCCCGTTGTGCCGACCGCCCACGTAGTCGCCGCCAAGAAGCACGACGTCAGCCTCGAGTCCGTTGACCCGCTCGACGAGAGCCGCCACGCGAGCAGGCGCCGAACCACGGCCCGGCGTGGATGTCGGCGAGGAAGGCGAGGGTGGCCCCGTCGAGGGCGGACGGAAGCTCGGGGATGTGCAGCGTGTCGCGCCGTACGCCGAGTACGCGGGCCTCTCGGATTGCGAGCGACCACGATCAGGGCGACCGTCGCCAGGACCGCCGCGGCAGCCGAGGAGTCCTGGGGAGATGGCGGGCATCTGGGCTGAACGCCTCCGGGGTCGCTTGCGGCGGGGCAGTCTGATGATACCCGCGGTCACAATCTCGCCTCGCGAAACGTTGTCAGCTGAATCCACAACGGGAATACACACCTCAGAGGGCAACGTCCACGGGAGGCTCCCATGGTTCGCATACACAACGACGGTTCACTCGAAGACGAAGAACTCGTTCGCGAGGGTGGCGTGTTCGTGTCTCGCAACGGTGGCCACGAAGTGGACGCCGACGAGGCCCGGGCGGCCGACGACTACATCGAGGATCCGGGGACCGGTGACGGCGTGCCCGGCACGGTCGACGACCTTCCCTACGACTTCGGGCTCGATATCGCCACCGCCGCAGACCAGCTGCTCGAGAGCTCGGGACGCGACCGCGGGAGCCACAGCAAGACCGGCCGCGTCGGATGCTGGCGACGCGCCGTCCGCGGCGCCCGAAGGCGAGAGCGCGACCGGCGCCGAGTAGCGCTTCCGCTCGCAGGACCCTCCACGCCGCTGACCACGAAGCCGTGCTGAGCGTCCCCGCTCACCGCCCGAATACCGCCTCGCACCGACACCCCCTCGCCGTTCGCGGGCACTTCCTCTGCCTGCACCTCCATCAGTCGTACGGTTCACTTGTCCGGCACATCATTGGCCGGCTTTGTCCGGTCTACGTGCGCAAGCACAAGGAGGTGAACGAGATGAAGGTCTGCATCAAGGGAGCAGCGGAGCAGGTGAACATGGCCGAGATCGATGAGGTCTGCTTGGACGTCACCAAGATCCTGCTAGCCACCGACGGTTCAGAACCTGCGATCTTGGCCACGCAGTATGCGGTCACGCTCGCCAAGACGTTCAACGCGAGCCTCAAGGTTATCTACGTCGACGACGGCATGGAGAGCCTCGAGCTTCCCGAGGAGCGTCTTGCAGATGACAACTGGGAAGGCGCCCACCCGTCGATCAAGGGTCTCGGCATCGCCAAGGTGATGGCCGAGCGCAACGAAGTCCCCGTCGAGATCGAACTGGTTCGCGGTGGTGTCGCCAAGCGCATCATCAAGACCGCCGAGGAGTTCGGCGCCAATCTTATCGTTCTAGGCGACACCGGCCGTACCGGTCTCAAGCGTTTGGGCATGGGCTCAATCTCGGAGACCGTAATCCGCGCCGCGTCCGTTCCCGTCTTCGTCGTCAAGTGTGACTGACGAGAGTAGAGGAGGTGCGAAAATGGGAGAAGGCATAACTTCTGAAAAGGGCAAGCTCAGCGTCATCAACGGCATGACCGTCATGGAAGTCGGCGGTCACATCGACACCATGGAGACTGTCGACATGGTGTTCAAGCAGCAGCGCAAGCTCAGCTTCACCTACGGCGCGATCTTCTTCGGCGGTCACGCTGGCCATCCCGGCTGGCTCCGTGTGGGTCGAGTCCTGGTACGGCAAGCCCATCTGGGGCGGCTTCACGCCCAACTACCTGTTCGTGTCGCTGCTCTACTTCGTGTTCCTGTGGGCCATGGCGTGGATGTTCTCCGTGCAGGCTGACAAGCTCGACGACAAGATCAACGACATGGCCGATGCCGCCGAGAAGAAGCTCAACCGTGGCGGTGATGCATCGTGAATACAATCGCCATTTCGCTCGTCGTCATCCTGATTCTGTTCACGATCGCGCTGTCGATCTTCTCGCGTCGCTTCACCCGCACCACCGCTGACTTCTACCTCGCCGGACGCAAGGTCGGATCGTTCACCAACGCCTCTGCCATCTCCGGCGACTACCTGTCGGCCGCATCGTTCCTGGGTGTCGCCGCTGCGGTCTACGCGTCGGGACTCGACGGCGTGTGGTACGCGGCGGGCTTTGCCGGCGGCTTCATGGTCGTCGTGCTGTTCATCGCCTCGCCGCTGCGCCGTTTCGGTGAGTACACGGTCGCCGACTTCGCCTTCGGCCGCTTCGGTACGAGCCGTATGCGGCTGCTGACAGTGCTCTCGGTTCTACTCGTGTCGATGTTCTACATGGCGCCCCAGATGTTCGGCGCGGGCACGACGTGGCAGGTCCTCGTGGGTACAGGCATCCTCGGCATGGATCCCTACACCTCCGGCGTTGTCGTGGTTGCCGCGATCATGATGTTCTACGTCGCGGTCGGCGGCATGAAGGGCACCACGCTGAACCAGGTGTTCCAGTTCTGGTGGCTGTGGTTCGCCATGTTCCTGGTCGTCATCTTCTCGTTCGGCAGTGGATTCAACTACTCGGATGCCCTGAAGAAGGTCAGCTACGCCGCCGACGGGACGGGCAAGAAGCTCGTGGCCACCAAGACCATGACCATCGCCGAGCTACAGGCCCCGATCAAGAACCCGCAGACGGGCGAGGTTGTTGTCGATCGCAAGACCGGCGAGCCCAAGACAGCGTACGCGAATGCCAAGGCAACCATGAAGCCTGAGTCGTTCGCTGCGATTGAGGCGACGATAGCGGCGCACGCCGGTGACGAGGCGTGGGCCAAGAAGGCAAAGGTCAACGTGCTTCTCGGCCAGGCCAACAAGCTCCACACGCTGCGGGTCATGCTGTTCAACGAGCCAGGTCATCGCTACAACTCGCTCGACCAGTTCTCGATGGTGCTCGCGCTCGTGCTCGGCACCGCAGGACTGCCGCACATCCTGAACCGCTACTACACCAACCCGTCCGGCAAGGCGGCACGCCGCTCGACCTTCTGGGTGCTCGTCTTCATCGGCACGTTCTACATCTTCGCGCCGATCGCCGGACTTGCTGGTCGCGAGTTCATCTTCAAGGCTGCCTGAGGCCGGCACGTATACCGGCAGCGCGGCTCTGGTTGACGGCTTCCTGGTCAAGTCCGACCAGCTCATGCCGACCATCGGCCAGCTGCTTGGCGGCGACTGGCTCATGGGCATCGTCGCGGCAGGCGCGTTCGCGGCCATGTTCTCGACCATCGGCGGCCTGCTGATCGCAGCGGCCTCCGCCATCGGCCACGACGTCTACGAGAAGTACATCAACACGAACGCCTCTGAGGCCAAGCGCGTCGCCGTGGCCAAGATCTCGGTTGTGTCCTTCGCGCTCATCGCGCTTGGCATCGGTCTCGCCATCCCGGCTTCAGGCCTGGACAAGGCGTACCCGGCGCTCATCGCGATGATGGTGACGTGGGCGTTCGCGGTCGGTGCATCCGCCTTCGTGCCCATGCTGCTCACGGGTATCTGGTGGAAGGGTGTCACCGAGAAGGGCGCGCTCGCAGGCATGGCCGTGGGCCTGTTCAGCTCGATCTTCATCATCTTCATGAACATCCTGCAGCAGCTGAAGGTCATCCCGGCAACCGGCGTCCTCGGCTTCCTCGGGGCCCTGACCTTCCCGGTCATCTTCACCTTCCCGCTCGCACTCGCCACGATCTTCATCGTGAGCAAGATCGACGGTAAGGTTCCCGCAAACATCGATGAGATCTGGATGCGTATCCACGGCACCGCCTCCGAGCGCCACGAGCGCGACGTGGAGGCTGCCGTCACAAAGGGCAACGCCTAGCGACCCTAAGTGGGACTCTTCGGAGAACCGGCACGCACGAGCCCTCGGCCATTCGGCCGGGGGCTCGTGTTCTGTTTGCGCCCGGCTATGCGTGCGGTCCGCGCCTGACGTTGCGCCGCAAGGCGTAGAGCGCGCCGACGAGCAACGCGAGCAGCAGCGCCGCCGGAATCAGCGCCCACGGGTTCCACCTGAACGGCGCCCCGCCGTACATTCCCACCCAGATAGCCGGCAGATCGCGCAGGGTTCCGAGCGTATCGGCGCCGGTGAACCGCTCGGCGCCACCGACCACGATCACGTAGCGCCCGTACGGCCTCTCGCCACCGGGCACGACCTGGAGTGTGTAGCGGTGACCGGCCTCGAAGCTGACGCTCCGCTCTCCGCCCTTCCAGAAGTTCGTGAGCGAGAAGGGCTCCCACTCAACCGCGCGCGGATCGAGCCCGGGATCCTCGATCGTGACCGAGAGCCCGGCGTCGTCTTCCAGCACGAGCGACGGACGGAACCCCACCTGCTCCGGGTACGCCGGCACGATGACACCGAGGGTGGTCGTCACGGGCTGCGCAACAGTGAAGGAGTAGCGGTCACTCACTTCGCCAGGCGCGATGTAGCCGTAGATCGCACGTGAGACGTCGGGGCTCCCCAGCGGCGTCGTGCCGTCTGAAGTCGCGCTCGTCTCCAGGGCCGGTACGTGTGCGGTGGCCGTCGCTGCACCCAGGAGCACCGCGACGCAACAAGCGGACGCGATCAGCGCGGCGGTCGCGCGACTGATGCCTGACCCGGGTATCCCGATCCTCATGGTGAGCTCCTGTCGTGTGGGTGATGTCACTCAGCCCTCAAGACACAGATGCCCGAGACGGGGTCAGAAGCATCGACGCGCGACGCAACTATCGCGCCCGCCCGTTCACCTCGCCGAGAAGCCCGCGCGCGAGCGCTCGCACGCCAAACTCGAAATCCTCGTGCAGGAAGTCCGGCGAGCACAGGGCGGCTTCGCGAAGGTAGGGAAACTCGTCGGCGGGAAACTCGTCCGCCATCGCCTGGAGTTCCTCGGGAGTGGGCGGCGGCGCCTGGAGCGAGTCGTCGGCGACCATCGCGATCGTCCCGCGCACGGTGGCTGCGATCGCGTTCATGCCGGCCATGGCTCGTGAGGGCGGCAGTCCCGCATCGCGCAGGATTCCGATCAGCAGTTCGACCGGTCGCATCGACGCCGGCGTGCGCGGGCCGCGCGAAAGCACGATCGGCAGCGCGTTGACGTGCGCAAGCATGGCATCCCGGTAGGCGCGCGCGGCCCACACGATGCGCTCCTCGGCGGGGCCGGAAGGGTCGTCGGCCGACAGGTCGATGTCGCTCATGACCGCCTCGACGATCGCGTCGAGCAGGGCGTCTTTGTTGGGGACGTGGTAGTAGACCGCCATGGGGTCGACGCCGAGCTCCGCGCCCAATCGGCGCATCGAGAGCGCCTTGAGTCCTTCGCGGTCCACGAGCGCAAGCGCGGTCGTCACGATGCGCTCGCGCGAGAGCGGTGCGGTGGGGCCGCTTCTGCGCGCGGCGCGCTTCTGTCCGCGCTGCTCGCGCGCCGCATCACGCTCCGCTGGGTTACCAGAAGCCATGCAATCCTCCGAGAAGACCGTGTGTTGACAGCCCCATTCTACGGTGTAGAATCCGCTGTGTCACCTATTCTACGGTGTAGAACAGAATGAACTCGACCGAAGGGCCGACATGAACGTCACGATCCTCAACGGGGAGCCCGACGCCGCAAGCGCGTTCGACGCGTACCTCGGCGAGTACGCAGAGCAGCTTGCCGCCAACGGCCACAAGGTCCAGCGCCTGGACCTGCGCGACCTCGACCTGAAGGGCTGCTCGGGATGCTGGGGCTGCTGGGTGAAGACGCCGGGCGAGTGCGTGAAGCGCGACGACAGCGCGCAGGTCTGCCGTGCGGTTCTGGGAAGCGACCTCACGGTACTCGCGTCGCCGATGCGGATGGGCTTCACGAGCTCGCTCCTCAAGCGGGCCGCCGACCAGATGATTCCGCTCGTGCACCCGTACCTCGTCATCGAGGGCGGTGAGATGCACCACCGTCCGCGCTACGAGCGCTACCCGCTCATGGGCCTGCTCCTCGCGCCCGGACGCCGACGCCGACGCCGAGGACCTCGAGATCACCGAGCACCTCTGGTCGCGCATGGCGCGCAACATGAAGTCCTCGCTGGCGTTCACCACGATCGCGACCGCCACGCCCGCAAAGGAGGCCGCAGATGAGCTCGCTGCTGTTGCTTAACGGCTCGCCGAGAGGCCCGCGCTCCAACTCGATGCGCATGCTCGACCAGGTCGCCGTCGGATGGCAGGCCGCCGGAGGCGAAGAGCCCACGGTGCTGCACCTCGCCAAGCGCGCGGACTTCGATCGCGCGGTGGCCGAGTTCGCAAGCGCGGACACGGTGCTGCTCGGGCATGCCGCTGTACACGGACTCGATGCCGGCGCTGGTCGCCGAGTTCATCGAGGCGCTCGAACCGCTGGTCGGACGCGAGGGCAACCCGCGAGTCGGGTTCCTCGTGCAGTCGGGGTTCTCGGAGGCGTTGCACTCGCGCGGGCTCGAGCGGTACCTCGCGAAGCTCGCGGCGCGGCTCGGGTCGCCGTACGCGGGGACGATCGTGAAGGGCGGCGGCGAGTCGCTGCAGGCGATGCCGGACGAGGGGTTGCGCGGGCTGTTCTCGAAGCTGCAGTCGCTCGGCGAGCAGCTGAAGCGCGACGGGCGCTTCGACCCTGAGACGCTGTCGCAGGTCGCGGGCACAGAGCGCTTCTCGGCGGGGACGGCGGCGGCGCTGTCGCTCGCGTGCAAGCTGCCGGTGACGCAGTTCTACTGGAATGGGCAACTGAAGAAGAACGACGCTTGGGGCCGGCGCTTCGATGCGCCGTACGCGAAGGAGTGCGCGCGATGAGCGACCTGCACGTGGTGTTCGGGACCGGGCCTGCGGGAACGCGCACGGCGATCGCGCTCTTGGAGGCGGGCTACCGGGTCCGGGCCGTCAACCGCGCGGGCAAGCGCGGCGAGTTCATGCCCGACGACGTCGAGGTCGTCGCTGTCGTCGACGCGTCCGACGCTCAGCAGTCCATCAAGGCCGCCGACGGCGCCAGCGTCGTCTACCAGTGCCTCAACCCGCCGTACCACCAGTGGCCAGAGCTCTTCCCGGGCCTGCAGCGTGGAGTGGTCGCAGCAGCTCGCGCGGCGGGAGCGCGCTACGTGTCGCTCGAGAACCTCTACGGGCTTGGCCGCGTAACCGGGCCGATGACCGAGCAGACGCCGCTGCGCCCGTGTTCGCGCAAGGGCGAGGTCCGCGCTGCGATGGCCGAGGAGCTGCGTGCTGCTCGCCGAGCGCGGCGAGCTGGAGGTCGCGACGGGTCGGGCGGCCGACTACTACGGCCCGGGCGTCACGGACTCGGCCATGGGGTCGATGGCGTTCGAGCCGCTGCTCGCCGGCAAGAAGGTGTCGCTCGTGGGCAGCGCTGACGTGCTCCACTCGTACGCCTACATCGAGGACGTGGGCCGCGGCCTTGCCACTCTGGGCACGCACGACAGCGCGTTCGGCCGCGTCTGGAACCTGCCGCACGCGCCCGCGCTGACCGGACGCCAGTCGCTGGCACCCGCCTTCGCTGCCGCCGGGAATGCCCGAGAAGGTCGGTGCGATCGGTCCGCTGACGATGCGCGTGGGCGCGCTCTTCATGCCGGTGGCCAAGGAGTCGCTCGAGATGCTCTACGAGTTCACCGAGCCGTTCGTGGTCGACTCCAGCGCGATCGAGCGGGAGTTCGGCCTCAGCGCGACGCCGCTCGCCGAGGGCATGGCGCGCACGGTGGAGTGGTTCCGCAACAGGTAGTCAGGTGGTCGAGCAGATCGGCGCGAACAGGGGGTCGCGCGCAGGGCGCGAAACCCGTCTTAATTCGCACTCAGGATTAGCTACTGGATGCCGATACCACCATTAGCCGATTTTGGGGGCCTGATGGGACTGGACGTTGCACGGCGTGATGGTGTCGCTTGGATCTGTGTAGAGGGCTCAGCATCCGTGCGTCTCGTGAGTGAGGCGCACGCTGCACTTCTTGAATCGATCACTGACAAGACTGCGGTGACGGTCGACCTGACCGATGCCACGGCGGCGGATGCCGCCTTCCTGCAACTGATCACATCAGCCCGATCAACATTTACTGACGCGTCCCTCCTGTTTGAGGTTGTGGACCCGACCGGCGTGTTGGATTCGGCATTTCCGAACAGCTGACGCTTTCGGGCAGCGAGCCTCGCAGACGTGATTCGAGTTCGTCTCGGCGATTCCGCTGGGGCGAGACTGAGAGACAGGGAGCAGTTTGATGTCAGGTAAGACGGTTCTTGTAGTGGATGACTCTGCGGCCGTGCGTCGAGCCGTGAAGCTGATGGCGAGCGGCGCGGGCTACTCGTGCATCGAAGCCGCCGACGGCGCGGATGCGCTCAAGCAGCTCGGCTCGCACGACGTCGACATCGTGCTCACCGACCTGAACATGCCGGTCATGGACGGCTGGCAGTTCATCGAGAAGATGCGCTCGCAGCCCGAGATGCGGTTCATCCCGGTGCTCGTCCTGACAACCGAGTGCCACGACGATGTTGCGAGCAAGCTCAAGCGCAGCGGTGTCACAGGCGTGCTGCAGAAGCCCATCGGCAGAGATGAGCTGCTCTCGGCTCTGCGCCGAGTGGACTCGTGAGTCAGGCGACCCACGGATGAGCCATCACGACGAGCTGCTACACGTCTTCCACGAGGAGGCCGACGATCTGCTCGGGGAGCTCGAGGCGGCGCTCTTGGCGCTGGAATCCGGGTCCACCGATGCGGAGTTGCCGGCCAAGGCGTTTCGCCTGCTTCACACCCTCAAGGGCACCTGTTCGATGTACGGATTCAACTCGGCGGCGGGTCTCGCGCACGAGGTGGAGACGCTGTTCGTGCGCGTTCGTGACGGCGCGATCACGCTTACTCCGGAACTCATAGACCTGGCCCTGAAGGCGCGCGACGCGATCGCCGTGCTCGTGGCCGGTTCATCCGAGGCTGATGCGGCATCCGCACGACAGTCCACGCAGGTACTGATGGACGCGATGCAGGAGCTTGCCGCTCGGGAGTTCTCGACTGCAGCGTCGAGCTCGCCCGATACAGATTCCGCTGACGGAGCCGGCGAAACCGAGAGCTACTCGATTCGGATTCGGCCGCGCGGGGATGTCTTCGTGCGCGGCGTGAGCCTGACCGGCCTGGTAGCCGAACTGGCGTCACTCGGCACGTCGCGCGTCACGGTGGACAGCTCCAAGGTGCCGTCTCTCCAGGAGCTGGACCCCGAGGAGTGCTATCTCTCGGTCGATATCGAGCTGGTCACCTCGGTCGGGCGCCGCGCGATAGACGAGTCGCTGATGTTCCTCGACGACGGCGAGTACGTTGTCGAGATGCTCGCATCCGACGGGGCTGGGGCCAAGGGCGCTTCCGCGGCCGTCGGCACGCGTGACTCAGGGCAGAACCGCAGCGTGCGCGTCTCGGCGGAGCGCCTCGATGAGCTGGTCAACCTCGTCGGCGAGCTCGTGACCACACAGGTGTCGCTGCGCGACGCGGTCGGCGATGTCGAGTCGCAGCGAATCACCGACGTCTCCGAGGAGCTCGAGATGCTCGTGGGTGCGCTTCGCGAGAGCGTTCTCGAGATGCGCATGATACCCATCGGCTCCACGTTCGGCAGGTTCGCGCGGTACGCGCGCGATCTGGCCAAGGAGCTGGGCAAGGACGTGACCCTCGAAACCGAAGGTGGGTCATCGGAGCTCGATCGAAGCGTCATCGAGCGCATCGAAGAACCGCTGCTCCACCTGATCCGCAACAGCATCGACCACGGAATCGAGACACCGGTCGAGCGGCGTCTGGCAGGAAAGCCCGAGCGCAGCACGATCGTTCTCTCGGCGTACCACTCGGGCGGCAGCATGTACATTCGCCTGAGCGACGACGGGCGCGGGATCGACCTTGCCGCCGTCGCCGCGCGAGCCAAGGAGAGCGGAGCCATCGATTCGACGGAGACGTTGAGCGATCGCGATCTCATCGACCTGGTCTTCGGGGCGGGCTTCTCAACCGCGCGCGAGCTCACCTCGGTTTCGGGGCGTGGAGTGGGAATGGACGTCGTCCGCAGGGCCATTGAAGGCCTTCAGGGCGCCGTCGACCTCGAGTCACGCGTCGGCGAGGGACTGACGGTCACGATCCGTCTGCCGCTCACCCTCGCGATCATCGACGGCCTACTCGTCAACGCCGGCGACGAAGTCTACGTTCTGCCGCTTTCGGGCGTCGAGGAGTGTCTGGACTTCACGCACCAACTCGAGTGGAGCGAGCACGAGCGTGACCTGATCGACGTTCGCGGCGAGGTGCTGCCGTTCGTGCGGCTGCGGGACTTCTTCGGCAGCGATGGCGAGCCACCCGCCGAGGAGACCACCGCGGTCGTCAACGTCGACGGCGAGCGCTTCGGCATCGTGGTCGACGGAGTGGTCGACCGGCTCCAGTTCGTGATCAAGCCGCTCGGGCGCGGTCTGCGCAGGACCGAAGGCCTTGCCGGGGCGACGATGCTCGGAAG
The DNA here is from genome assembly GCA_963803785.1 of uncultured Coriobacteriia bacterium. Lineage (GTDB taxonomy): Bacteria > Actinomycetota > Coriobacteriia > Anaerosomatales > JAAXUF01 > CAWDNM01. The sequence continues at coordinate 28,580 of CAWDNM010000002.1, read as the reverse complement.
CGGCCGCGTCGCGTTCATCGTCGACATCGGTCACGTTCGCCGGCTTGCAGGCGCGCACCGACCGCTTGCCTTCGCCGCCGCTGAATCAGTCGAAACCGCGCGAGGGCGCCCGTAGGCCCGATGAGGGCGAGGGGCTCCAACGCTTTGACCACACATGACGTGTTCCGCCATCACCACCGGAGGTAGGCATGAGACAGAGAATGAGGGACCTGAGCATCAGCTGGAAGATGGGGATGGGCTTTGCCATCATCATCGCCATCGTCATCGGCTTGTGCACCTACGAGATCATCGTGCTCACGCGCATGAGCAATCTCGAGGACGAGATGCAGGCGCAGTACTCTGAGGCGACGGCCGCCCGCGAGATCCTGAGTATCGAACAGCAGGTCGCGATGCTGTCGCGTGAAGCGATCATCGACATGGACGCCGAGACGGCACGCGCCGAGATCGGCAAGCTGACTGCCTCCTTGGAAGCTGATCTCGCCGTCATCGAGGAGAACGCCGACCAGGCCGACGACGTGGAGAACTTCGCCGTCATCTCGGAAGGCATCGCGGCGTACGAGGCCGACATCCTAGACAAGCTCCTCCCCGCCATCGTGGCAAAGGCCGATGTCGAGGCGATCGACGAAGTGAACGACGCAGCTGAGGAGATCCGCGGTCCGCTCGACGAGGCGATCATCGCGCTCGTGCAGACCACGGCTGAGGAAACCGACGAGACCGAGGTCGCTTTCGACGCCGCGCTCGAGCAGGCTCGGACCATGACGATCGCGGTCGGCTCGCTGCTGGTGATCTTCAGCATCATCATCGCGTACACCATCACCCGGGCGATCGTCGTTCCGGTCAGAGCCGCGCTCGACGGTGCACGGACCATGGCCGACGGCGACCTCACCGTGCAGTTCGAGAGCAACAGCAAGGACGAGATCGGCCAGCTTGTCGGCGCGCTCGGTGGAATGGCCGAGCGCCTGCGCATCGCGGTCCTCGACGTACAGGGCATTGCGACCGGCGTAGCCGAGGGCGCGCAACTGACCAACACCGCCTCGCAGCAGATGTCGCAGGGGGCCAACGAACAGGCCGCCACCGCCGAGGAAGTCTCCGCCGCCATGGAGGAGATGGTTCAGAGCATCAGGCAGAACGCAGAGAACGCGGTACACACCGAGCGCATCGCCAGCGGCGCCGCTGTTTCCGCCGAAGAGAGCGGCGAGTCGGTCACGCGGACGGTCGGTCAGATGAAGGAGATCGCCGAGAAGATCTCGGTGATCGAGGAGATCGCCCGCCAGACCAACCTGCTGGCCCTCAACGCCGCGATCGAGGCGGCGCGTGCCGGTGAGCACGGCCGCGGCTTCGCGGTTGTGGCCGCCGAGGTGCGCAAGCTCGCCGAGCGCAGCCAGAAGGCGTCCGCGGAGATCACCAAGCTCGCGAAGACGAGCGTCGAGGTGGCCGAATCGGCCGGGGCGCAGATCACGCGCATCGTGCCGGAGATCCGGGAGACCGCACTGCTCGTCCAGGAGATCGCGAGCTGGAGCTCGGAGCAGGATCGCAGCGCCGAGCAGGTCGCGTCAGCGCTCGTGCAGCTCGAGCAGGTCGTGCAGCAGAACGCCGCCGCATCGGAGGAGATGGCTGCGACGTCTGAAGAAATGGCAGCGCAAGGCGAGCGGCTCGCCGATGCGGTCGCGTACTTCAAGGCCGAGCGTCGCGCAGTGGACGAGAAGTCGGCCGAGGGCGGTGCGGCACGCGAGGGTGGCTCGGCAGCTGCCGGTCGACCGCGGAGCAAGGGCGTGCAGATAGTGCTCGACGATCCTGACGAGCTGGACAAAGAGTTCGTTCGCTATCGCGGTGACGATGAGGAGCAGGCTGATGGATAGAGGCGCCGCAGAGACTGGCGTCCAGGTCGCTCAACTACTCTCGTTCGTGCTCGACGGCGAGGTGTTCGCCGTCAGCATCTCCAAGACGCGAGAGATTCTGGACCGGACTGACATGACCCGTGTGCCGCGCATGCCTACCTACATGCGCGGGGCACTGAACGTCCGCGGTGCGGTCGTGCCGGTAGTCGACCTTCGCGTGAAGTTCGGCCTGCCGCCGGCGGACTTCACGCTGGACACGTGCGTGATCCTGTTCGAGGTTGAGGTCGACGGCGAGCCGACGGTTCTCGGTGGGTTGGTCGATGCGGTACGTGACGTGTTCGAGGTCTCTCACGATGATCTCAACTCCCCTCCGAGAATGGGGACCAAGCTCGACACCGAGTACATCGAGGCGGTCGCCAGGTACGAAGACGAGCTCATCATCGTGCTCAACATGGATCGCGTCCTCTCGGCGGACGAGCTGATTGCGCTGCGTAACAGCGTGGCCGTCGATGACGCCGCACCCGCAACGAAGTCCAAGGCCAAGGCGTCCCGAAAGAAGGCCGACTCGGCGTGACGTGTGAGACCGACACGCTTTCTGACCGCGATTTCGCCGCCATAGCTGGCTACATCGAGCGAGAGACCGGCATCCGCCTGCCGTCGCACAAGCGCGGCATGGTCCAGGTGCGGGTGGCGAAGCGCGCGCGCGAGGTCGGGGTGGACGATTTCGCCGAGTACGTGCGCTACGCGTTCGGCGGGGTGGCCGGTGCTTCCGAGCGCGCACACCTGATCGACGCGATCACCACCAACAAGACCGACTTCTTTCGCGAGTCGCAGCACTTCGACTACCTGGCACAGACGGCCCTCCCGACGCTGCTGGATGCCGACCCCGCACTTGGCAAGACGAAGTCGCTCGTCGGCTGGTGTGCCGCCTGTTCCACTGGCGAGGAACCGTACACTCTGGCGATGGTGCTCAAGAGCCAGCCCTTGATGCGCCGCGAGTTGGATTTCGTCGTGCACGCAACCGACATCTGCGGGCAGGCGCTCGACCACGCCCGGCGGGCGGTCTACTCGGAACAGCACGCTCGGCCTATCCCGAACGGGATGCGCCGTGCCTACCTGCTTCGGAGTCGCAACCCGGACGACGGGCTGGTCAGGGTGGGGGCGGAGGTGCGTTCGCACGTGCAGTTCAGCCGGGCCAACCTACTGAGCGACCCGCTCCCTGTCACGCGCGAGGCCCACATCGTGTTCTGCCGCAACGTTCTCATCTACTTCGACCGAGAGACTCAGGGCCGCGTGCTGCAGCGCGTGGTCGGGTCGATGCGGCCCGGCGGCTATCTGTTCGTCGGGCACTCCGAGGGGCTGCTCGGCTTCGATCTGCCGCTGGAGCGCGTCGCCACATCGGTCTACCGGCTCACTCGATGACCGCGAAGAACCGCATAGGCGTGCTGGTCGTCGACGATTCGCACTCCGTCCGCGCGGCGTTCGAGCGCCTGCTCGCAAGCGAGCCGGGCATCGACATCGTCGGCTTGGCCGCCGATCCCTACGAGGCCGTGCAGATCATGCGAGACGTCGTGCCGGACGTCGTCATCCTCGACATCGTCATGCCGAGAATGGACGGGCTGACCTTCCTGACAAAGATCATGACCCAGCACCCGTTGCCGGTGATCATCTGCTCGTCGCAGGTCTCGCCAGATAGCGGTAAGGCCGTTCTCGCGCTCGAGCGGGGGGCCGTCGAGGTGGTTCCCAAGCCGAGCATCGGGGCGGAGGGTGACTTCGAGTCAGCGCGAGAGCCGATGCTTCGGGCGATACGCGCGGCAGCGGGCGCGCGAGTCGAGCGTCGGCTGGCGACCTCGCTCAGTCTGCCGAGACGACCCGGCGTTATCGCGAAGCCAGGCGCCCGGTCGCGCCGAACTGCCCCCGGCCGCGTGGTCGTGATCGGGGCGTCGACCGGCGGCACCGAGGCCTTGCGATACATCCTGAGCGAGCTGCCGAGCGACGTGCCAGGCATCGTGGTCGCGCAGCACATGCCCCCCGGCTTCACGGCCGCGTTCGCGCGTCGACTCGATGAGCTGTGTGACCTGAGCGTTGTCGAGGCCGCCGGGAACGAACCGATTGTCGCCGGGTCGGCGATCATCGCGCCGGGCAACCGCCATCTACGCGTGCGCGCGGGGAGCGATCCCAAGGTGCTCGTATCCGACAGCGAGCCGGTGAACAGACACCGGCCGTCAGTCGACGTGCTGTTCCGCTCGGCCGCGTCCGAGTTCGGCGCCAATGCGCTGGGGATACTGCTGACCGGCATGGGTCGCGACGGTGCCGAGGGACTTGCCGAGATGCTCGCTGCCGGCGCCGAGACCGTCGCGCAGGACGAGGAGACGTCGGTGGTCTTCGGCATGCCCGCAGCCGCGATCAAGCTGGGTGGCGCCAGCCGGGTGCTCCCGGTTCAGGACGTGGCCGCCGAGATCGTTCGCTGGGCCGACGAGGGCACCCGCTACCTAGCGGCCGCACCGTCTCGACCGCCGCCAGCGTGGCAGGTGCGCGGACAAACAGCGGGCAATCGATGTCTGACTCGTCGCACGACAGCTCGATCTCACGTGCCCAGCTCGCGATCACGGTCTGGGCGCCCGCGTCACGCAGCTGCCGATCGCCGAGAGGTACGCGGTTCGCACTCCTCCGACACGATGCTCGTCGCGACGACTCCGTGGTAGATGATGTCGTGCACGGTCGTGCGGTCCGTGCTCATCGGGCGTCATGGCCGCGGTTCGATGCCGGCATCGGCGCCGGTCACCGTAGAACGGCAGCTCCATCGTTTGAGTATGCGCGAGCCGAGGAGCGCCACGGCTGTCGAGCCGAGGCGTGCACCGCGTCGGCGCGTGGCGCTGTCGGCGATGTGGAGCAGCGGGACCTGCCGATCGGCGTGCCTGTACCTGGCCGGTGCGACGATGTGCATCGTGTTGGTCGCGATGACGAGCAGGCTTCCCGACCGCCGGCCGCCCTCGAGGGTGACCGCGTCGGTTGGAGCCGCTACGGCGAGTGCGTTCCAGCCGACCGGCTGGGCATGGATGCTGTCGATCTCGGCGAAGTCGTAGCTGCGCCCACGATCAGGTCCGCCGAGTGCGTCCCACCCAACCGTTCGCGAACCGCCTCGTTCATGACGCGCTCGTACTCGACCGACGACTCCCAGCTGCCGAGCGCCGCCGACACGCCGATTACGCGTCATCCCGACTCACAGCCCCAGCGCGTCGCGCTTCTCGGCGATGGCGTCGACGTGCGACTCGAGGTGGCGGACGGCGTGGTTCAGCAGCTGGCGGAGCGTGAGCTCGCCGACCTCCGAGTGGATGCAGGTGCGCTCCCACGCCTCCGCGGGGAGGAGCGCTCAGGTCGGCGAGCATCTGCTCGCGCTGCACCTCGAGCAGGCGGAGTTCGAGCTCGGGATCGCGCTCGTGGTAGTGCAGCTGCTCCAGGTAGGTGATGCCGTCCACGCCCATGAGCAGCGGCTTCTCGGTCGCGATCGTGCGCTTCATGCGGTCGCACATGAACTGGTCGGCGTCGACGATGTGGCAGAGGACTTCGAGCGTCGACATCTTGCCGGCGATCGGTCGCTTGCGCAGGGTGCCGGTGTCGAAGACCGCGATGGCGGCGCGCAGCACCGCTGCACCATCGGCGTAGCGGGCCATCAGGTCGGTCTGGTGTCGCCGGGTTCGTGGTGATCGGCGGTGACGGGTGAGGTGGGCTCGGGCATGTGGGTTCCTCTCGGGCGGGGCCGGGCTATCCGCGTGCTTTTCGCACGCCGTAGCGCAGCACGGTCTTGAGCTTGCTCGGGTCGGCCCGGTTCGGGTCGCCGAGGTAGATCTCGTGGTGGTCGCCGGTGATCTCGTAGCCGTTCTCCTCGGCGAAGGCGTGGAGCCGCTCGACGGTCGGCGCCTCATCGGCGTAGGGGCCGATGTGGAGGATCTGGACGCTGCGCCCCTCCGAGAAGGTCTGGACGCGGATGTCGGCGAGGCGCGGCGGGTTCTTCTTGGTGGCGACTTTCGCGCGGATTTCGTCGATGAACTCGCCGGAGACCTCGTCGGGGATGGAGATCATCAGCCGCCACGAGTGTGAGAGGCGGTCGCGCGGGTGCGTCGGTCTCGCTGTCCGGATGCCAGTAGAGCCCCTCGAGCGGGGCCACCTTGTAGGTGAGACCGAGCTGCTTCTTGGCCGCGAACTTCACCGGGTAGGCGAGGCCGAATAGCGCTCCGACCGCCTCCTGGAAGCTCGGGCCACCGATGTCGCCGACGCCCTTCGAGCTGCAGGAACCGCATCGGCGGGACGTCGATGATCACCGGCGTCTTCGCGCTGGGTTTGTAGAGGGCAGTGAGCTGTCGGGGGCTGAGCGGCGTCATGGATTCAGTCTAACCGCTTGCCCACTCCAGCACCTGCAATGCGCGCAGGGTCAGCCACTTGCTGGGCTGCCCCTTCGCCTCGACGTCGGCGAGCATCTTGCCGTTGAACGTGTTCTTGAGCGTCCAGCGCATCTGCTTGTCCGCCGTCTTCCGCACGAGGTCGAGCGCCGCGTCGTACTCGGGCTGGACCGGCTCGCCCACCCGCATCAGCGCCCAGAGCGCTTCGAGCGCATCCGAGTTGTACGAGAGCGGGTAGCCGAACCGCTTCCAGCCTGCCTTCTCGCCATACTCGAGCGTGGGATGCTTCTCGAGCCATGCTTGGCGAACCGCCTCCACGTCTGCCTTCTTCGCGGAGTACACGAGGTCCATGAACTCGCGCGACCCTTCCGGCACGGACCGGAAGATCTCTCGGTCGCGCAAGGCGGCGACTGCAGCGTCGCGGACCTCCTCGGCGCCGTCAGGCCAGCATTCCCGCGGCACTTCGCCGAGGAACAGCAGCAGCTTCGGCGCGAGCATGTGGCAGTAGCCGTTGATCGTGTAGTTCGAGCCGCCCGCGGTGCACACCAGAGGCCCCTGCGTCCGATGCGACGCCACGATCGCGCCGAGTGCTGCGGTGATGCGCTCGTCGCGTGCCCAGCCCATCCGCGCGAGAGCGCGGCCGACGTTTGCGGTCAGGCACTGGATCGAGCCGACCTGCCGCATGTTCGAGCAGCTCCACGAACCGTCCGGCAGCTGCCGCGAGAACGCGTACTCGGCGGCCTTCTGCACCCGCGGGTCGTCCCCGCTCGCCCACAACTCGCCCAGCAGATGCACCTGCCACAGCGAGCCCTGGTACTTCTTGTAGTCCTGCCCCGGCGTCGTCCACGAGCCGTCGTCGAGCTGCGCGTCCAGAATCGCCGCCACCGGCGCGTACTCGTTGCGCCGCTCCCACAGCGCCGCGGTCGCCGCATCATCCGCCTCGCCGAGAAGCCCTCGCCGCGTCAGCACCGCGACGGCGGGGTTCTCGGGCTCGAGGAGCCAGCCGATCGTCTCGGCGGGGACCTCGGACACGATGCGCGCTGCTGTGGTAGGCACCGCGATCACCTGCCGACGCGAATCTGCACCTGGCTTCCGGGGGCGGTACTCGTCCCGGCGGCGGGGATCTGCTCGATGACCCGGCCGGCCTGCGCGGCCGTGCCGGTCGTCAGCACGCTCACGGGCACGAGCTTCACGTTCTGCAGACTGCTCACCGCATCAGCTTGGAGCGCTCCCACGACGTCCGGCACCTTGACCGGCGCCGGGCCCTTCGAGACCGAGATGGTCACGGTGCTGCCCACCGGAACATCTGTCCCTCCCGCCGGTCCCTGGCTCACGACCACGCCCGACGGCTGCCCGGAGAAGACCTCCCCGGCATCGACGACAAACCCGGCGTTCTCGAGCCGGCTCGTCGCAGCCGACTGCGCGAGGCCGGTCACGTCGGGCACGGTCGCCTGGGCCTCGCCCGCCGAGACGAGCAGGTTGACCGGGCTGGAGAGCGGTCAGCTGCTGCCCCGCCGCCGGCTCCTGCGAGATCACGGTATCGGCGGGGAACGAGTCGTCGTTCTTCCTCGTCACGGTTCCCACGACGAGGCCCGCACTCGCGATGGTGCTCGAGGCCGCCTTGAACTCGAGTGCCCACCACCGCGGGGACTGCGACGGTCGGCTTGCCGGTGCTCTCGGTGACGCTGACCTGCGATCCGCGGCGGACGCTCGTGCCGGCCGCCGGGTTCTCGGCGACCACCACGCCGGCTGGCAGCTCCTCCGAAGTCTCCTGTCCGCCGACGGTCATCACCAGACCCGCCGAGGCGAGCGTGGACTCGGCCTCCGCAATCGGCATCTTGGTCACGTCGGGCACGACCACGCTCATCTGCGAGGTGATGTACCACAGGCCGAGAACCGCGACGACGATTGCGACTACGGCGGCCACCGCCCACGGCCAGACTCGCGGCTTCTTGGGGGCGACCAGCGCATCGAGGGCAGCCTGCAGCTCGGCCGCCGTCTTGTAGCGCTGCGAAGTGTCGGGCGAGATCGCCTTCATGATGACGTCGTCCAGCTCGTTCGAGACCGCCGAGTTCACCTTGCGAGGCGGCTGCGGCCACTCCTTGCTGCTCGGGAAGTCGGCCGGTCGCGGGCTCGTCGGCGAGACGCCGACCAGCGCCTCATAGAGTGCGGCTCCAGTCGCGTAGGTGTCTGCGTCGGGCATGGCGGGATACTCGCAGGCGCCCGGACGGCACTGAACGCCGAAGCCGATCAGCTCGGCTGCCTTGCCACCGGGGGCGACCACGATGTTCTCGGGTCCGACCGAGCCGTGCGCGATGGAGAGGCCGTGCGCGTACGACGAGCGCGCCGGCGACGCCGCGTCCGATCTCGATCACCCGGTCCGGAGGCATCGGGCCGGCCTTCAGCAGCCGAGCCAGGGTCTGCCCCTCGAGCAGCTCCATGACGATGAAGTTCCACTCGCCGTCCTGCCCCCAGTCGAGCACCTCGACGATACTCGGGTGCTTCAGCCTGGACTCGAGCTCAGCGGCGGCCCGGAACTCCTCCAGGAACGTGGCGTCCGCGCCCTCGGGGGTGGCGAGCAGCTTGACTGCCACGCGTCGGTCGAGCTGCTGATCGAGCGCGCTCCAGATCTGCGCTCGTCCGCCGAAGTCCAGACGGTCGTCGAGCAGGTATCGTCCGGCGATCAGTGAACCTTCGCTTGCCAGTACCATGAGTGCCTCCCGATGCTTGGGCTACGTGCATTTCATACCCACGAAGCGGGAGCAGCCCGGCCGAAGCGCGCTATCCTAGTGCGAGCCGGACGGCTTGGCCCCGGCCTCAGCTTCGGCCCCCGCCCCGCGTCGGCCCAAACTCCAGGAGTACACCCGTGTTCATTCTCGAAGACCCGTACGTCTCCGAACTGCTCGCCGCAACCGTCGCGGAACTCGGCCTGCCCGTGCTCGACACGCCCATGGCCCGTCGCCGCCTGGTCGGCTCGCACGTCGCACCGCTCTCCACCGACGCCGACTTCGCCGCTGCGGCTTCACGCCCCGGTGCGCGCCTCTACTCCAACTCGGAGAACGCCATCGGCTGGATCGCCGAGCACCTCGCGGCCACCGACCTGCCGCGCCGCATCGGCATCTTCAAAGACAAGGTCGCGTTCCGCGAGCTCGTCGCCGACCTGTACCCTGACTACCGCTTCTTCGGCCTGACCCTGCCTGAGCTGCGCACCTTCGACCCGGCGCGCGTCCGAGCGCCCTTCATCGTCAAGCCGGCGGTCGGCTTCTTCAGCATGGGCGTCCACGTGGTCGACTCGCCTGAGGCGTGGCCTGCCGCCGTCGCCCAGATCGAGCGCGAGGTCGAGCAGTTCGCCGCCGTCTACCCCGATCAAGTGCTCGGCCTGGATCGCTTCGTCGTCGAGGAGGTGATCGAGGGCGAGGAGTTCGCCGTGGACGCTTACTACGACGCCAACGGCACGCCCGTCCTCGTCGACGTGTACGCGCACCTGTTCGCCTCGGCGGATGATGTCAGCGACCGCGTCTACTACACCAACGCCGAGACCATCGAGCGCCTTGGCCCGCCTGCGATGGAGTTCCTCGCCCAGGTGGGCCGCCGAGCCGGCATCTCCGACTTCCCGGTCCACGCCGAGCTCCGCATCGACGTCGCCGGCAACGTCGCGCCCATCGAGGTCAACCCGATGCGCTTCGGCGGCTGGTGCGCCACCGACATCGCCCACTTCGCCTACGGCATCAACCCGTACCGCTGCTACCTCCAAGGCGAGTGCCCCGACTGGACCGCCATCGCCGAGAAGACCGCCGGGCGCACCACGGCGCTCATCGTGTCGGACCTGCCGAGCAGCGTGGATCTTGCCGCGATCGAGGCCGTCGACTACGACGCCTTCGCTGCGCGGTTCAGCCGCGTCCTCGAGATGCGTCCCACCGACTTCAACCGCTACCCGGTGTTCGCGTTCACCTTCGTCGAGGTGCCGAGCGACGATCTCGAGTGAGCTGCACGAGGTGCTCCACGCCGACCTGCGGGAGCATCTGCGGATGCGCTAGCGGGGCGGTGGCTAGACCGCTCGGATCTGCACCGCCGAGCCGAGCGCGTTGGCAAGCCGGCGGTCCGCAGTAGCGAGCGAGCACCCGAGCGAGGTCGCGAGCGCTGCGTAAGCCGAGTCGAAGGCGGATAGCTGGTGGCGCATCGCAAGTTCCGCCGCCGAGAGCATCAGCTCCCGGTCAGGGGGCACCAGGTAGACGCCGGTGTCGAAGAAGGCGTCGAGCCCCTGGGAGACTCCCTCGCCGTCGAATCGGCGGACGAACACTCCCATCAGCTCGTGTGCGAGCAGTGCGGGCGCTACCAAGCGAACGCGTCCCTCCGCATGCTCGGCGAGGAGTGCTGCGGCATCGGCCACGCCGGATTCATCGGCAACCAGAAACCACTTCACGACGACGCTCGCGTCGACGACCACCGACGGCACGCTCTCAGCCATGCCGGTTCTCCTCTGCGGTGCGGGCCTTCGCAACGAGCTCCGCGGCATCGCCGGTCAGGCCGAACTCTGCCCCGATGCGCTGCATGCGGCGAGCTGCAGCCTCGATGCGCAGCCGACGGGCCTCGGCCTCACGGTCTTGGCGCGCGGCAACCACGTAGCGCGCTGACGCCTCCTGGATGAGCCCGCTGCGCGACAGGCCAAGCGCTCTTGACTCGGCGTCGATCTCGTCGAGCAGCTCCTGTGGCATTGATATGTTCAGTTTGGTCACGGCGAGCTCCCGAAAGTAGTGAACGGTAGTAACCACCCGTAGGGTACACCCGCCGTCTGACACGAGTCGAGGCCCCTTGCATCCGTGATACCCGAGGGGGTATGCTCACTCCAGCGAACGCAGGCCTCCAGAGGAGCTCACATGGCCGAGATCACCATCAAGGTCGTCGACGTCGACGACTGCAGTTGAAGCGGTGACGGAGATCCGTACTCGGCCGGTCTGGCCGAGTGGCAAGAACTCGAAGCTGAAGTCCTTGGCTCGTCAGATGCCCTCGCCGAGCAGTCAGCCTGCGGCATGCCCATCGGGCTGCAGGCCGAGCGGCTCGAGCAGCAACTTCGCTCTCGCGGCCTGACGCGGTTCGCCGTGAGCACGCCCGACCTCTACGACCTCGACGGTGCCGACCGTGACGTGGCGCTGGACGCAATCGTCGAGGGTCGGCCGTCGCCCTACGTGCTCGTGGGCGGGCGGCTGGTGTGCGCAGGCGCCGTCGAGATCGACGCGGTGCTGGCAGCGCTCGCCTGACGAGACCGTGCACTGTGTCGCACCAAGCGCCGGAACGGGAATCCTCGAAGGTAGGCTTCGTCGGAAGGACCCGCTCGTGGCGCCATGGAGAGTGCAGACATTCCGGACCTGACCGGGCGCAACGGCCGTCGTCACCGGGGCGAACATCGGGCTCGGCTTCGAGACCGCCAAGGCTCTGCCGAGCACGGCGCGACCGTGATCATGGCATGCCGAGACGAGGCGCGCGGCGATGCCGCCGCGCAGTCAGATCCAGGCAGTCGGTGCGGCTCGGCTCGAGCTCACGTGCCCGACGCTCGACCTCGCCGACCTCGACTCCGTTCGCGCCTTCGCCGATGAGTTCGCGGCACGCTCATGACGCGCTCGACATCCTGGTCAACAACGCCGGCGTGATGGCTCCGCCCGAGCGGCTAGTCACCAAGCAGGGCTTCGAGCTCCAGCTGGGCACGAATCACCTCGGTCACTTCGCGCTGACGGGGCTGCTTGCTGCCTCAGCTCTTGCGCACGCCCGGCTCTCGCGTCGTCACCGTGAGCAGCTTCGCGCACGAGCCCGGGAAGATCGACTTCGACGACCTGCAGCGCGAGCGCTCGTACACGCCCTACGGCGCGTACAGCCAGTCGAAGCTCGCGAATCTCATGTTCATGCTCGAACTCGACCGTCGGCTCAGAGCGGCGTCTGCGCGGACGATCAGCGTGGCGGCGCATCCGGGCTTCGCGAGCACCAACCTGCAGGCGGCGGGCCCGTTCCTCGGGTCGCAGCCGCTGTCGTCTCGGCTTGTGCTCGCTGGCGTGCGACTGCTCGGCCAGTCACCCGCACAGGGGGCGGAGTCGCAGCTGTACGCGGCGACGGCGCCGGGCGTCGAAGGCGGCGACTACTTCGGACCGAAGAATCGCATTCGCGGACACGTCGCAGCCCTCGACCATGGCGCCGCAGGCCCGAGACGAAGCGACCGCAGCACGGTTGTGGGACGTCTCGAGGCAGCTGACCGGCGTCGACATCGACGCCATCATCGTCGCCCGTGCCGACTCCGCACGCGACGTTGCCCAGGAGGTATCCCATGCCTAGCGAGAGCCCGGCGACCGGCTCGAACGGACTTCCCATCTGTCCCGTGCGGGTGTTCGGAAGCTTGCGGCCGGCCCTCGAAGCGGCCGGCAGGCCCTACGAGTTCACAGTCGAGGTACCTGCCGAGGGGGTCGTTGCGCGCGAACTCGCGGCGTCGCTCGAGCTCGAGGTCGAGCGAGTCGAGGGCGTCTTCGTGAACGGCAAAGTGCACGGCCTCGGCATGCGGATCATGCCGGGCGACCGCATCGGGTTCGTCCCGAACGACATCCCCGGCCCGCACCGCTACTACCTGGGGCTCTACGCCGCGGGCAAGGACGACAACGCATAGCGAAGGAGTGAGCGTTGAACGACTACGCAGCGACCATCGAACTGATCGCCGCGGGCTTCGAACTCATCGGCGTGGGAATCGTCGTCGTGGGGTTCGTCGCCGCTGTTGTGAGAGGTGCGGTGACGTGGAGCAGGGAAGGTGCCGCGGAGGGCGTACGCCAGCGTGCGCTCGACCTTCGGCAGGAGCATCCTGCTCGGCCTCGAGGTGCTCGTCGCCGGCGACATCATCCGCACCGTCGCGCTGCAGCCGACGCTCGAGAACCTTGCCGTGCTCGGCCTGCTCGTGCTCATCAGGACCTTCCTCGCGTGGTCGCTCGAGGTCGAGATCGACGGGCGCTGGCCCTGGCAGCGTGCCCGGGCCGAGGCGGACTGCGCCGAGCGGTAGCTCGCACGCCGCGCCACGGCCGCCAGAGGTCGACCGCGCCCGCCAGGCCGCACCCACGAGAGGATCCGCCACCGTGTCGAACCGCCTCGCAACCGAGACCAGCCCCTACCTCCGCCAGCACGCCGAGAACCCGGTGGACTGGTTCCCGTGGGGTGAGGAGGCGTTCGAGAAGGCGCGGGCCGAGGACAAGCCCGTGTTCTTGAGCGTGGGGTACTCGGCGTGCCACTGGTGCCATGTGATGGAGCACGAGAGCTTCGAGAACGTCGATACCGCCGAGTTCATGAACGAGCACTTCGTGTGCGTGAAGGTCGACCGTGAGGAACGTCCCGACGTCGACGCCATCTACATGGAGGCCGTGCAGGTGCTGACCGGTCGAGGCGGCTGGCCGATGAGCGTGTTCCTCACCCCGGAGGCGGTGCCGTTCTACGCCGGCACGTACTTCCCCGATAAGGAGCGCTACGGAATGCCGTCGTTCATGGGCGTTCTGACCCAGCTCGATGGACTCTGGCGGACACGCCGAGACGACGTACTCGAGGCCGGCGCGGGCCTGCGGGCCGAGCTGCTGCGACAGTCCGCCGTCGACGACTATCGGCCGCGGGCCGCTCGATCGCGAGACGCTCACCGACGCTGACCAGCGGCTCGCGGCGTCGTTCGACCGGGTGCACGGCGGATGGGGCGGCGCACCCAAGTTCCCCCAGCCGGCGGTCGTCGAGTTCGTGCTGCGTCGCTACCTCGCGACGGGGGACGAGAGCCAGCTCGAGATGGCGACCCGCACGCTCGACGCGATGATGCGCGGGGGCATCTACGACCAGCTCGGCGGCGGCTTTCACCGGTACGCGACCGACGAGCTGTGGCTGGTGCCCCACTTCGAGAAGATGCTCTACGACAACGCCCAGCTCGCGCGGCTCTACCTGCACGCCTGGCAGATCACCGGTGATGCCGCCTACCAGCGTGTCGTCACCGAGACGCTCGACTACCTCGCGCGCGAGATGCTCGACCCAGCGGGCGGCTTCTACTCGGCGCAAGACGCGGACTCCGAAGGGGTGGAAGGCCGCTTCTTCGTCTGGACTCCCGACCAGATCGCCGAGGCCGTCGCCAGCTCGCCCGACGTCACCGTGACGGACGCGGAGCTGTTCGCCGAGGCCTACGGTGTCACCGAGCTGGGCAACTTCGAGGGCAGCAACATCCTCTTCGTGGCGCGAACAGCGGCCGAAGTCGCCGACGGTCGAGGGCTCGAGCTGGACGAGGTCGAGCGCGCGCTCGAGCGGGTGCGCACCGCACTGCTCGCCGTCCGCGGCACGCGAGTCCGACCCGGGCTCGACGACAAGGTCCTCACCAGCTGGAACGGCCTCGCCCTCGCCGCGTTCGCCGAGGCCGCGCGAGTTCTCGGCCGCGATGACTACCGACGGATCGCCGAGAAGAACGCCGAGTTCGTCCTGTCGGCGATGCGGGGCCCGGAGGGCAGGATGCTGCGAACGTGGAGCGGCGGGCACGCCAAGCTCAACGGCTATCTCGAAGACTACGCGCACTATGCTGACGGACTGCTGGAGCTCTACCAGACCACCTTCGAGCCCCGATGGTTCGACGCGGCAAGGGAGCTGGCCGACTCGATCGTGCAGCACTTCGCCGACCCAAGCGGTGGGTTCTTCGACACGAGCGACGACCACGAGGCGCTGCTCGTTCGCCCCAAGGGCCTGCAGGATGGCGCGACCCCCTCGGGTGGTGCGATGGCGGCGGGAGTGCTGGCTCGCCTGGCCCTTCTGACCGGCGAAGGCGGCTATGCGGATGCCAGCGCGGGAGCGCTTTCTCAGGTGCAGCGCACGATGGGGCTCGCGCCGCTCGGCTTCGCCCAGTGGCTTGGGGTTCTCGACTTCACGATGGCCCCTCCGCGTGAGGTGGCCATCGTCGGCGACGAGCTCGAGCCCCTGCTGGGCGTGGTGCGGTCTCGCTATCGCCCCAACCTGGTTGTGGCGGTGGGAAGCGGGATCGAGGAGGGCGGCGTCGCGCTGTTGGAGGGCAGGGAGGCTGTCGACGGTCGGGCCACCGCGTACGTGTGCCGGCAGCAGGCGTGCGAACGACCGGTCAGCGAGCCGAGCGAACTCGAGGAGCTCCTGGGACGCTAGCGAGTCCCGACATCGTGGAGGTCGTCGCCGAAGAGATGGAACGCGGGCACGGTGACCCGCCCCCCGACGCGATCGGCGATGCGTGCGCGTAGCTCGGCGGCGGTGAGGGTCGCGTCGGTCGCGAGCAGGATGATGTTTCGCTCCCCCGAGTCGACGCCCTCGTCGACGACGAACACCCACACACGGGCCCAGGTCGCCGACAGCGCATCGTGAAGCGCTCGGAATCGCTCGCTGCCATCGCCCTCCACCGCGCCCATGAAGTTGTAGGCGACCACCCCACCTTGTGCGAGGCGGCCGCGCAGAGCGCACAGGAACTCCTCGGCGACGAGGGTGGGCGGGATGCGGTCGCCATCGAACACGTCGACGATGACGATGTCGTAGACACTGCTGCCTGACTCGATGAAGTGGCGACCGTCGTCGACGAAGATGCGGATGCGCTCGTCATCCGGCAGCGCGAAGAACCGGCGCGCCACGTCGACCACGTCCGGATCGAGCTCGACCGCATCGACGCGCATCCCGGGGTAGTCACGCCACATCCGCTTCACCACGCTGCCGCCACCGAGGCCGAGCGCGAGCGTCCGGGTCGCGTCCGGCGTCACGGCGAGCGCGATGTGGAAGTAGCTCGGGTACTCGAAGTCGGTGTCGAACGGCGCGTCGAGGTACATCGAGGACTGCCGGTGACCACCGAAGCTCAGCACGCGGATGAACCCGTGGTCGGTGACGTTGATGTCGTTGTACGCCGAGGTGTGCGCGTACACAGGGGCAGTCGGGCTGATGTCCGGGCCGTCGAGTTCCATGCGGAAAGTCTACTCGTGGAAACTACTTGACAAACCAGTTTCCACGATGGAAACTGTGTACGCAACGAGTTTCCACGCGCAGTCGGCGATGTCTTCGCCGGCCAGGGACGAGTCCAGAGGAGGTGCACGGTGGCGACGAAGCAAGAGATCGCAGACGTCTTCGAGAAGCACGTCGGCCGGTTTGGCTATGCGAAGACATCGCTGGACGAGGTCGCGCGCGCCATGCACATCTCGAAGAAGACGATCTACGTGCACTTCGCGGGGAAGCGCGAGCTCTACGGCTACATCGTCGAGCGACAGGCGATTCAGCAGAAGCTTCAGCTGAAGTCGAGTGTGGCTGCTCTTCCGGGCAACCGGGAGAAGGTCGAGACGCTGATACGGTTCGTGATCTCGCAGGCCCGCGCGCACATCAACGAGACGACCGAGGCGGAGTGGATGCAGGAGTACGAGATCGCCGCCGACGCGTTCCGCCAGGCCAACGGAGAGCTCATTCGCGAGTTCGTGAGCGACGGTATCGCTTCCGGTGAGTTCCCGGCGGGCGACGCGGACCTGGTGGAGAAGATGCTTGCGGCGATGGTGCTCGAGTACGTGGTGATCGTGAACTCGGACCCGAGCTACGACCGTGACGAGGAGCTGGTCGAGCGCATCCTGCGCTTCGTCGGCTGATTCACCGGCCGCTTCCGCTCCTGAGAAGCGGCCATTGTTCGGCCCTGTGGAAACTGGAAACCCAATGAGTACCAAGAGGTTCTCATCGGGACCGGCAGGTGAGGAGTGGGCGCATCAGCGCCCCGAGACGAAGGAGTGGGTCATGAGCGTGTTGTTGTGGATCGGAGCCGCCACCTTACTGCTGTGCAGCGTGGCCTGCGGCATCAACCTCGGTGCCCGAGTCGCCAAGGGCGCCGAGAAGGCCTGGAGCCCGCAGATCCTGGGCTGGGCCGTTGGGTTCCACGGAGTGGCGGGAGTCGCCGCACTCATGTTGATCGTCCAGACGAAGGGCTAGGTGTGTGATGAAGACGATGATGAGAGTCACCGGTTGGGCGCTGCGAGCCAGCGCGTTGATCTGCATGGTTTGGATCGTCACGCAGGTCGTCGTCCGGGAAGATCGACACGTTGCCGATGCTGCTGAGCTCGGTCCTCTGGCACGCGGGCTTCGCGCTCTCGGGCGTGGCGCTGGTCGGCGCCGCCGCCAGAGGCGGCTCCTCGGCTACGCCTCAGGTCGCTGAGCGGTGATGAGGACCTCGGGCATGGCGAGCAGGCGCTTGGTGCGGACCGCATCGAATCCCGCGTCTGCGACCCACGCGAGCATCTGGGCCTCGGTGTAGGCCCGGGTCGAGTTGATCGCGTAGAAGAGCAGCTCGCTCCCGCCGCCCACGATGCCGACGTTGCCGTGCTTATCGGCGTGGACGGCGTCGACCACTGCGAGCGTGCCACCGGGCGCGAGCGCACCGTACGCGGATCGTACCGCCTGGGCGGCGTCGCCGGGAGAGAGGACGTGGAGCACGTTGAAGAGCAGCACGACGTCGAAGCCCTCGCCCCAGTCGTCGGTCGTGAGGCTCGCCGCGCGAAACCCGACCCTGTCCGAGAGGCCCTGCTCGGCGATGAGCTCGCGGCCGACCTCGGTGGCCGGCCCGAGGTCGAGCACGGTCGCTGTGAGGTCGGGGTAGCGCGCGCAGAATGCTGCGGAGTACGCGCCATGCCCGCCGCCGGCGTCGAGGAGCCGTGCCGGCGGGCGCCCGAGCCGCACTGCACGCGCGATCGAGGGCGCGGTGAGTCGCGCCGCCTCGGCGAGCCCCATCTCGTAACGCCGCCAGAACTCGGGGTCGCGATCGGGCCGATGGAAGTCGCGCGATCCGCCGTCTCGGACGCGGTCTTCGAGGTCGTCGAGCTCCGTCCACAAGACGCGGAAGAGGCCGAACGAGCGGGTGAGGTTGATGCGGCCGTCACGAGCGAACCAGCGTCGGGTCGAGCGCCGCAGTGAGTAGAGGCCGTTTCGCCGCCGCAGGTAGCCGAACCCGCTCAGGGCGTTGAGCAGCGTTTCGGCGCCCAGCTCGTCGAGGGTAAGCGCCTGCGCGAGATCCGCAGCCGAGCGAGGCCCATCGGCGAGCGCATCGAAGAGGCCGAGCTCGCACGCCGCGATCAGGGCCCGGCTCGATTCCATGCCCCAGAACCCCACCATCAGTGGGGTGGGCAGGACTCCGACGGCCTCGAGTAGCCAGACGAACGGGTTGAGACTACGAATCCCCAGTCGCATATGAGTTCCCCTCGAACGCCTATGGGCTGGTTGCTGGTGCCGCACCGGCCAGCGCGACCCGTGGCCTAACTACGCCGGGTTCTCCAGCGCGTCGAGGTCGAAGCCCGTTTCGATCAGGTCGGTGCACGCGGCCACCACGGCCGCGTCGTACCGGCTCCCGGCGCCGTCCTGGATCTCGGCGATCGCCTCGGGCATGCCGATGGCCGGCCGATACGGGCGATGCGACGCCATCGCCTCAACCACGTCGGCGACCATGATCACCTTCGATCCGGGGTGAAGCTCGTCGGCCCGAAGTCCGCGCGGGTAGCCCGAGCCGTCGCAGCGCTCCTGATGCTGGTAGATCATCTCGGCGATGGGCTCGCGCATGTGGGCCGTCTTCACGATTTCGTAGCCTGCGAGCGCATGGTTCTTGACGAGCTCGTACTCCGGCCCGGTGAGCCGGCCCGGCTTGCTGAGGATCTCTGCCGGCAGGGTCACCTTGCCCACATCGTGCATGAGCGCCGCGATGCGGATGTCCTCGACGTCTGACTCTGACATGTTGCACCTGCGCGCGATCTGCTCGGCGAGGAGCGCGACGCGACGCTGGTGGCCTGCGGTGTAAGGATCGCGCAGCTCGACGGTCCGACCGACCACCTCGATCACCGAAGAGAGCGCGACCGCCAGGCTCTCGGCCTGCTGCTCGCGTTCGGTGAGGAGCGATTGCAGCTGGATCTGGTAGTCGGCGATCTCGTGCATGCGTCGAATCGAAGAGAGCGCGAGAACGCACTGGCGAACGAAGGCGTCGATCACGCGGCTCGGCATCACCGCGTCGGGTGTTCGCGTGATGATGTGGATGCAGCCGAATTCGGTGGTGCGGCTCCGGATTCCGATGGTGTAGGTGTCGTGCAGGCTGAGGGCGGCACTCATGGCACTGGTCACGGGCTTCGGAATCTCCGTTCCGGCCAGAGTCGCGAAGCCTCCGGGAACCCGGGTGAGGGTGGTCGAGAAGAAGTCGCGACGGTACTCATCGGTGACCGGGAACATCCGGCCGACGACGGTGAAACCCAGCAGCCCCGCGGCCTTGGTCAGCGTCGACTCGTCGGCGCCGGTGACGCGTCGGATGACGAAGCGCTGCCCCTCATCGATGGACGACATCAGGATGACGATGTGGTCGGGAACGACCTCCTGGAAGAAGGCGGCGGCGACGTTGAACACGCCGTCCGCTTCGGTGCAGGTGATGAGCGCCGTGGCTGCACGGGCGAGCTGCTCGTTCTCGCGAGCCGTCCTCGCGATGGTCTTCTCGGCGTGGAGGGACTCGGTGAGGTCGCTCGTGATCCCGAAGACGCCCGTGACGTCGCCGAGCTCGTCCCGGATCGGGCCCTTCGTCACGAGCCGGTAGCGCCACGCGCCCTCGTGGGCGGGCATGTCGAACTCGGTGTAGGAGATCGGCTGGCCGGTCTCGATGACCTGGCGGTCGCCGTCCACGAACACTCGAGCCAGCTCCGGCGCGAAGAGATCTGCGTCGGTCCTGCCCAGAATCTCCCCCCTCGGCTTGCCGAGGAACTCGGCGGCGAGCGAGTTCATCAGCAGGTAGCGGCCCTGGAGGTCCTTCGCGAAGATCGCGCTGGGCGCTCCTTCGACGATAGCGCTGACCATAGCGTTGGTCTCGGTGAGCTCACCTTCCCATCGGCGCTGGCTGGTGACGTCGATGCCGACGGAGATAGTGCGGATCTTGCCGTGTGCGGCGTGCCACTGGGCGTTGCTCCACTGGATCCGTCGCTCCTGGCCGGACTTGGTGACGATCGGGTTCTCGAAGGCCTTCGGTGGTCCCCCGGCGCCCAGGCGGCCGAACTCGTCCCACACTTCGGGGAAGCGCTCGCGCGGGCAGATGAGCTCGAACCAGTTGTGGCCGGCGATCTCGTCGCGGGAGTAGCCCGTGATTCGCTCGGCCTGGGGATTGAACTCGACGACGCGGCCGTCCTCATCGAGTGCCACGACCATGCCGTCTACTGTCTGCAGCAGCGCACCCGCAAGCGCGCGCACTTCGGTCACGTCGAGATCGCTGGCGAAAGGCGAGATCTCGTCAGTGCGCTGCGGTCCGATCATCTCGTGCGAGTCTGAGTCGCTCACAAGTCCCACCTGCCGGTAGGTCGGTGTGGTGCATGCCTTGGATATACCCGAGAGCGGGCGCGGGTCAGCCCTACTGAGCGTTGTCGGCGAATCGCAGCTGCGCGATCGTGCCGGCGATGCCGACGACGAACGTGAGCGCGAGCACGACGTAGCTGCCCGGCGGCAGCGTCTGCGGCGTGCCCACCATCCCGATCATCAGCGGCACGATCGACCACGGGAACGCACTCGGCCCAGCCGGTCTTGCCGAAGAGGTTGCCGCAGCGCCAGCATCGCGATCGCGAAGCCGATCGGCGCAGCACTGCCACGCGACCACACCGTGACCCACGCGACCACCGGCGCGAGCAGGAACGAGATCGCCGCCGCGAGCAGAGCGTTGCCGACGCCGCTCGACAGCCAGCCTCGCCGAGAACCCCGGCAGCCCCAGCGCGAACCCGACGACGAGCGCCTCGGCGAGGACCGCGACCGTCGAGCACCGCCCACCACGCCGCCGCGACAACGAGCTTCGCGATGACGAACCAGTGGCGCCCGACGGGCAGCGCGAGCATGTTCTTCGCGGTCGCGTCGTCGTACTCGCGGCCGAAGAGGTAGGCGACGATGAACGCGAGCAGCAGCATGCCGCCGATGCCGACGATGAGCGCGGTCATCTCGAAGTACGCGGGCCACGTCGCCTCGAGCCCCGCGAGATTCGCCTTCGCGCCGAGCAGCCCGAGCTGCGCCGCGCGACCCGGCTCGCGCACGATCCACATGAACAGCGCGATGCCGAGGACGCCCATCGACAGCCCCGCGAGCGTGGCCCACGTGACCTTGCTGCGGCGCAGCTTCATGAACTCGGTGGCGAGGACGTGGGCGAACATCACGCGTCACCGCCCGGCGCTCGCGCGCTGCGCTTGTTCGGGTTGCTCGGCGGTGGTGCCGTCGCCCGTGCGCGCGAGGAAGTAGCGTTCCAGTTCCATCGTCAGCAGCGCGTCGGCGCGCTGCTGCTCGGTGAAGACCTCGGAGCTGAACGCGCGCGCCTTCTGCGGCGAGTTCTTCGCGCGATGACTCCTCGATGAGGCGGCCGTCGTGGACGATGCCGATACGGTCGGCGAGGTGCGCGACCTCGGCGAGGATGTGGCTCGACATGAAGACGGTCACGCCGCGCTCGTCGGCGAGCGAGCGGAGCAGGGTGCGGATCTCGACGATGCCGGCGGGGTCGAGCGCGTTGGCGGGCTCGTCGAGCACGAGCAGCTCGGGGGAGTGCAGCAGCGCACGGGCGAGCGAGAGGCGCTGCTTGTTGCCGAGGGAGAGCTGCCCGGCGCGCCGGTCGGCGTACGGCTCGAGGCGCAGCAGCGCGATGGCGTCGGCGACGGCGCGCGCGCGGAGAGCCGGTGAGGCGGCGCTGGATGTCGAGGTTCTCGCGCACCGTGAGGTTGGGGTAAGCCGGTCGCGGTCTCGACCAGGTAGCCGATGCGCCCGAATACGTCCGTCTCGCCGGGTGCGATGCGCTGGCCGAGTACGGTGACCTCGCCGCCGCTCGGCCGGATGAGGCCGAGCAGCATGCGGATGGTGGTCGTCTTGCCGGCGCCGTTGCGGCCCGAGGAAGCCGTAGATCTCGCCTCGGCGGACGTCGAGGTCGAGCGAGTCGACCGCGAGCACGTCGCGGTAGCGCTTCGAGAGCGCGCGGGTGGCGACGGCGGGAGAGGATTCACTTTCATGTGTCGAGCTCGCGGGTGCCATGCACTGAAGTTGAACCATGTCGATGTCGCAAGTCAATCGGGCGGGCGCCGACGGGGCGTCGCCGACGCGCGCCGGTGGGCGGTCCCAAACGAGTAGCGCTCCCTCGGCAACCTGTGACCGCTCTAACGTGCATTCCACCAAACCTCCACCGTTCGGGCGTACGGTGAGCGGACACGCCGCGACACATGCGACGCGAACCGCGGGAGGTCCCGTTGGTCGAACCGCACGACTCCGCAGCCCGGTGGGCTAGCGCTGACGAGCTCTACCGAGAGGCCCGATCGATCCGGCAGCGCGACCCGGACCGTCTGAAGGCGCTCGCCGAGCAGAGCCTCGAATTCGCCCTCGAGCCCGGTGCGGATGGTCCCGGATACCGTGCGGGGCAGGCGAACGCCCTCAGCCTGCTCTCCTACCACAGCGCCGTGCAGGGCGACGTCGAAACCGCATTGCGCCGCGCCGCTCAGGCGATGTCGAGCCTCGACTCCATGGAGCCCTCGATGGTGCTCGGCGACATCTACGACGCGATGGGCCAGGCGCGGTTCTCCCAAGGCAACATCGCCGAGGCAGCGGAGGTCTTCAGCCGTGCGCTCGGCGTTGCCCGCACGATCGGCGACAGGGGGATGCAAGCGCGCGCGCTCGACGGGCTGTCACGCGTTCACGGCCTCATGGGGCGCTGGCAAGAAGCGCTCGACGGACACCTCGAAGCGCTCGGAATGCAACTCGCGCTGGGTGACGACCTCGGTGCCGCGCTGATCCGCAGCCACATGAGCCGCGACTACATCGGCGTCGGTCAGCCGGACGCGGCGCTCAAGAGCGCGCTGGAGGCGCTGGAATTCGCCGAGACGAACGGCGCCCCCCTCCTTGAGACGGTGGTTGCCGAGGCGCTTGCCGTGGTCTACCTGGAAGTCGGAGAGCTGGACTCGGCCCGCACCTTCGCGGCCCGATCCCTCGGCATCGCTCGCGAACGGGCATCGTGGCTGGGCGAGAGCGACGCGATGATGACGCTGGGCCGCGTCGAGTTCGCTCAGGGGAACCACGTCGCGGCGCGCGACGCCGTCCACGGCGCGCTCGAGCTCGCCGAGCAACACGGACGCGCGGTGCTGGAGTACGAGTGCCATGCGCTCCTCGCGGACATCTACGAACAGCAAGGCGATGCGGTGACCGCCCTCGCCGAACACCGGCGCTTCTACGAGCTGGCGGAGTCGCGCATCAACGCCGAGAGCGCCATGCGGCTCGCGTACCTGGGCATGGAACACCAGCTCGAGACCGCCAAGAAGGACGCCGAGATCCACCGCCTCCGCAGCCTCGCGCTCGCCCGCGAAGTCGAGAAGCACCGCGTGGCGCAGGTGCACCTCGAGGCGGAAGCGTCGATCGACCCGCTCACGGGCCTGTACAACCGTAGGCAGCTCTCGGTCTTCGCCGATGAGATCCAAGAGGCGCTCGAGCGGGATGAACCCGTGTGCTTGATGGCCTTCGACATCGATCGGTTCAAGGAGGTCAACGACGCGTACGGGCATCTGGCGGGAGACCGGGTCCTCGTGTCCGTCGCGAGTCAACTCATGAAGAACTCCCGCGCCTCTGACATGCCGTGTCGCTACGGCGGTGACGAGTTCATCGTGCTGCTGGTGGGCATGGATGCGGCTGCGGGCGCGGAAACCGCCGAGCGACTTCGTTCGGCGATCGAGGCGACGCCGGTCGAAACCGACGCGGGCGGCATCAACGTGACCATCAGCGTCGGAGTCACGAGCGTCCCGGGCACCGCCACCATCGACCTGACGGCGCTCATCGAGCGCGCCGACCGCGCGCTGTACGCCGCCAAGCAGTCGGGTCGCAATCGCGCCGTCGTGGAGTAGGCGCCGTACCGGCCGGCTCGCCCTCCACGGGTGGCCCACACGCGGTGGGTATGATGCTCCGTAGGGCGGCGAACAATCGTACCCCTCGCTGGCATGTGTGGTGCCCGAGACCAAGGCTCCCCGGAGGCAACATGCAGCGGCTCATCATCGTGTCGAACCGACTCCCCGTGTCCGTCGAGAAACGCGCAGGCAACGTCGCCGTCAAGGCGAGTGTTGGAGGCGTCGCCACCGGGCTGGGGGCGTTCCACGCTGCTCACGATAGCCTGTGGGTTGGATGGGCCGAGGTCGCAGAAGCGCGCCTGTCCGCCGGGGAACGCGAGCGAATCCGTACCGAGTTGGCCGAAAGACACCGCTGCGTGCCTGTGTTCCTCACCGCCGCCGACGTACGCGGATTCTACGCCGGGTTCTCCAACGGGACCTTGTGGCCGCTGTTCCATCACTTCACGAGATACGCCGAGTTCGACTCCAAGAACTGGGCGGCCTACGAACGCGTCAACCGGAAGTTCTGTGACGCCGTCGTGGAGATCGCACGGCCGGGTGACACCATCTGGATTCAGGACTATCAGCTCACGCTGCTGCCCAAGATGCTGCGAGAAAGACTGCCGGATGCGGCGATCGGCTTCTTCTTACATATCCCGTTCCCTGGCTTCGATGTCTTCCGCGTGCTTCCGTGGCGGCGCGAGATTCTCGAAGGGCTTCTCGGGAGTGACTTGATCGGATTCCACACGTACGACTACGTGCGCGGCTTTCTGAGCAGCATCCGGCACCTCCTGGCGCTGGACGAGCAGTACGGTCGGGTCGTGGTCGACGAGAGGCTTGTGACGGTCGACGCCTTCCCCATGGGCATCGACTACGAGCGATACGCCCAAGGGGCTCGCTCCTCCAAGGCGCGAAAGGGCGCCGAGCGGATCACCGCTGGAGTCGGCGGACACAGGGTCGTGCTCTCGATTGACCGGCTCGACTACACCAAGGGCATTCCTGAACGGCTGCGCGCGTTCGACGAGTTCCTCGACCGCTACCCCGAGTGGCGCAGCAAGGTCACGCTCGTCTGTGTCGCGGTGCCGTCGCGCACGAAGGTCGAGGAGTACCGGAAGCTCAAGGAGGAGATCGAGCGGCTCGTTGGTTCGATCAACGGGAAGCATGGGACCATCGACTGGACACCGGTGCGCTACCTGTACCGCTCACTTTCCTTCCCCACGCTCTCAGGCATGTACGCCGCGTCCGACGTCGCGCTGGTCACTCCGCTGCGAGATGGCATGAACCTGATCGCCAAGGAGTACGTGGCTGCTCGCGGTGACACCGGCGGCGTGTTGGTTCTCTCCGAGATGGCAGGAGCAGCCCAAGAGCTCGACGAGGCGCTTCAGGTCAATCCCTACGACCAGGATGCGATGGTCTGCGGCGCTGCACGAAGCGCTCGTCATGCCGGTCGACGAACAGCGCAGGCGAATGGCCTCGATGCAGCACCGTGTCAGTCGCTACACGGTTCACGCGATGGGCCGAGGAGTTCCTGGACGTCGCTTGAAAAGGTGAAGCTTACGCAGCTCGGCTACGACGAGCACCTGCTGCACGAGCCGGTGCGCGAGCGGCTGCTCGCCTCGTATCGCGCCGCAGAGCGCCGGACGTTGCTTGCTCGACTACGACGGCACACTTGTCCCCTTCGCGGCCACGCCAGAGAAGGCCAAGCCGTCCGGAACGGTCCGCCGACTGCTCCAGCAACTGGCGTCGGACCCGCGCAACGAGGTCGTGATCATCTCCGGACGTCAGCGCGAGTCGCTCGACGAGTGGCTCGGCGAGCTGCCGGTCGATCTGGTCGCCGAGCACGGAGTGTGGCTGCGCAGTCAGGGACGGCGAGTGGAGCACCGCACTTCCCGGTCACCGATGAATGGAAGCCACGCATCAGGCCCATTCTCGACCTGTTCGCGGATCGCACGGCGGGCTCTTTCGTCGAGGAGAAGGACTTCTCTCTCGCCTGGCACTACCGTGCGATCCACCCCAGCCTCGCTGCGACGCGAGTCGCGGAACTCAAGGAGGCGCTTGCCGGAATCACCGGCGATCTGGGGCTCGCCATCATGGAGGGCAACAAGGTCGTGGAGATCAAGCTGGCGAGCGTGGGCAAGGGCCATGCCGCTCACCGCTGGATGTCCCGTGAGGACGTCGGGTTCGTGCTCGCAATCGGAGACGACCGGACCGACGAGGACATGTTCGAAATGGCCCCGACGATCGCGTGGACCATCAAGGTCGGCCGCGGGCTCGACGCACGCGCACTTCTCGGTCAGGGGGGTCAAGGACGTTCATGACGCTACTCGCACGGATGGTGGAGGTTGATGCGAGAATGAGACATCTCGAGGCCTACCGCGGCATCGTCGCCGACGCGATAATCGCCGATCTGTACGAACGTGCGGCCAAGCTGCGCGAGCGCCACGTCGTGCATGTGAACTCGACCGCGCAAGGCGGAGGAGTGGCCGAGATACTCCACACGCTCGTGCCGCTCATGAACGATGTGGGCGTCAGCTGTGGCTGGCGAGTGCTCTGTCGGAACACGCCAGACTTCTTCGACGTCACGAAGTCCTTCCACAACGGGCTCCAGGGTGAGGCGATCGACCTCACCGAGCAGAGCAAGGTCATCCACGCCGAGATGAACGAGGACTACGCGGCGTACACGCACCTCGCCAGCCACGACGCGGTGATCATCCACGACCCGCAGCCGCTGCCGATGATTCGCTTCGCCGAGAAGACCCAGCCGTGGATATGGCGCTGCCACATCGACCTGACCGACCCCGACCCCGAGCTGTGGGCATACCTCAAGGAAGACGTCAGCCGATACGACCTCATGATCGTGAGCCACGAGCAGTATCTTCGCCCGGACATCGACATCGAGCAGCGCGTCATCCACCCCGCCATCGACCCGCTCAGCCACAAGAACATCGATCTCTCCGAGGAGGTCATCGCCGAGTCTCTCGGCCGCTTCGACATCCCGCTGGACAAGCCGCTCATCACGCAGGTCTCGCGCTTCGACAAGTGGAAGGACCCCGAGGGCGTCATCGAGGTCTTCAAGCGCGTGCTCGAGCGAGTCGACTGCCGTCTCGTGCTGGCCGGCAACCTCGCGACCGACGACCCCGAAGGCATCGACGTCTACGAGCGCGTCAAGAGCCGGCGCCGCCGAGATGATCGAGTCCGGCGAGCGTGATCATGCTCATCGGCGCGAACGACATCGAGATCAACGCGCTGCAGCGGGCCTCCTCGGTCATCCTGCAGAAGTCGCTTCGCGAGGGCTTCGGCCTGACGGTCTCCGAGGCGATGTGGAAGCAGACCCCGGTCGTCGCCTCGCGCGTCGGGGGCATCCCGCTTCAGGTCGTCGACGGCGAGACGGGGTTCTTGGTCGACCCGACCGACTACGATCAGTGCGCTGACCGAGTGGTAGCGCTGCTCACGCGACCGGGCGATGGCCGACGAGATGGCGGTGCGCGGCAAGGAGTACGTCCGAGAGCATTTCCTGATCACGCGGCTGCTCGGAGACGATCTCGACCTGCTGCACGACCTGATCGGGAGCTGACGGGCACGCTTGGCGCATGGCGACCTCGCGGTGAATCGACGCTCACTTGCATTCGAGGAGACGATGACGTGCAGGAACTGGTAGTGGCGTTCGATGTAGGTGGCACCAACACCCGCGCGCGGATCGCGTCGCAGCTTGACGCCGATGAGGGCGCGACGCAGGTGCTAGACGACCTCACCGCCGCGTGGTGCATCAGCGCGAGAACTCTACGACTTCGTCCGTCGAGTCGCCGAACTCGCGAAGCCCCACGGCACGATGGTCTCGGCGGTGGTCGCCATGGCCGGCATGGTCGATGGCGAGCGAGGCAACATCACCAACTGGCCGTCGGACACGCTCGTCGAGCTGAGCCGGCTGGAGGACTCTGGCTTGCCCGCCGGTCGGACTCGCCTGATCAACGACGTCGTGGCCGGCGTGTGGGGCGCTCGGGCGCGCGTCGAAGACGCCGACTTCTCGCCGGCCGCACAACGGATCGATGCGTCGGGCGTGGGCGCGGGGCAGCTTGGCGGCGGCAGCATCGTGTACGTGGCTCCTGGCACCGGCCTGGGTACGGCGGCACTCGACCGTCACGGGCTGGGGCCGCTCGGCGCGTCCACGATTGCGTGCGAGACCCAACACGTGCCGATACCGCGCTTCGAGGGCGAGATCGCAGAGGTCGTCGATGTCCTGGAGAGCACTCTGGGCCGCGCGGTGGAGTGGGAGGACCTTATCTCCGGCCGCGGACTTGTCGGCATCTACGAGTCTCGGCGAATCGCGGCGGCCCTGTCGCCGGGCGGCGCGATCGGCGACGCCCTGGACGCGAGCGCGATCGCGCGGGCGGCCTACGACGGCGACGAGCAGGCACTCGCCGCCACCGACGTGTTCTACCGCACTCTGGGGCACTACACGCAGATGCTCGCGCTGACGTTCCTCCCGT
>CAWDNM010000001.1:7500-430065 GCA_963803785.1 uncultured Coriobacteriia bacterium | reverse complement strand
GGTCATCGTGCCGAACATGGATGTGACCGTCGGGCGCGACCAGATCGAATGGGCGCCGTGGCAGCTCATCGACCGGTCGAGGTACCGCTCGAAGAGCCTCGAGCAGCTGCTCATCGAGGCGTTCGAGGCGCAGCGCGCCGAGCTCGAGCACCCGCCGGCGCGGATCACGGAAGAGCAGGCGGAGCGCATCGTGCGCGTGCTGCGCGGCGAGGTCGAATGCTACGTCAGCCCCAAGGCGCGCATCGAGAATCAACTCGCCGAGGTGCGGCGCTACACCGAGGAGCAGTACGCGGTCATCGACATGTGGGAGGGGAATCCGCAGCTGCTGGTCGACGGGCTCGCGGGGACGGGCAAGACGCTGCTGGCGATCGAGTCCGGCTCGGCGGGCGGTGGAGAGCGGGCGGCGGGTGCTGCTGATGTGCTTCAACCGGCTGCTCGGCGAGTGGCTGCAGGGGGAGACCGCGTCGCTCGGCTCGGCGTGCACCACGGTGACGATTCACGAGTTCATGCAGGGGATTGTCGGCGATGCGTGGCAGCCGGGGCGCGACTTCAAGTACTACGAAGAGGAGCTGCCGGAGCGGGTGTTCGACATCCTGGCGGAGCGGGCGGCGGCGGGGGTTGGCGCGCTGTACGACGAGATCGTGCATCGACGAGGCGCAGGATATCCTGGTCAACGGGTCGTTTCTGACGGTGCTCGATACCGTGCTGATGGACGGGCTTGCGCGCGGGCGATGGCGGTTCTTCGGGGACTTCGGGCATCAGGACATCTACGGGCGGCTCGAGGCGCCTCCGCGCGACGTGCTGGAGAAGACGCTCGGGCACCAGCCGCCGCTCGTGTTGCTGCGCAAGAACTGCCGGAACCTGCCGCGGGTGGCGCATCTGGCCGGGGCGCTCGGCGAGGTGGACGGCGGGTACAGCGGGTACCGGCGCGATGACGACGGGTTCGACCCGCGGGTGCTGTTCTACGACGGGGCGAAGACGGCGAAGAAGACGCTGGTGGATGCGCTCGACACGCTGGTGGCGGAGGGGTTCGAGCCGGGGCAGATAGTGGTGCTCTCGCGGCGGAGTGTGGGCAACTGCCTGGCGGTGTCGGTGGACGTGGCGCCATGGCGGGACCGGCTGCTGGCCGCTGGCGTCGGTTGGCGGCGGCGGGTACACGGGGTACGACTCGATCTTCCGGTTCAAGGGGCGCGAGGCTCCGGCGGTGGTGATTACGGATGTGGATGCGCTGGCGGCGGCGGGGCGGTGGTCGGAGGTAGCGGACGTGCGGTCGGCTGCTGTATGTGGGGGTGACTCGGGCGCTGAGCCGGGTGGTGGTTGCTCGCGCATGAGAGCTGGCGCGGGGAGCTGCCGTGGGGGGCAATGGATGGGATGGGGCTGCGCGGAGGATGTGGAGTGGGGGCGGGAGTAGGGCGGCCCGGCAAGAGATCGGTTTGGTTCCAGTCATACGAGGGGCGTATTATCGGGTCATGAGCATCCCAGCAATCGACATCGACAAGCTTGCCCCGGAAGAGCGCCTGCAGCTGATTGGCGACCTGTGGGAAAGCTTGCGCGCGCAGCCTGACTCGGTTCGACTAACCGAAGCGGCGCAGAAGGCTGACTCGTCGCCGCCTGCATTCGCTCGATCGCGGCACCGCGGATGTCATCACGTGGGACGAGGCCAAGTGCCGGCTTCGCGGCTATTCCTGCTGGCGAGAATCTGGCTCCTTGCTGACGCGTTTGCCGATATCGAGGCAGCTCGGCAATGGTATGAGGCGCAGCGAGCCGGTCTCGGCGATGAGTTTGTCGACGCCGCGGATGCCGCGCTGGAGTCGGTGCTGGAGATCCCGACTGCGTATCCGGTGGACTACCGCGATGCACGGCGGATTCTTGTCGAGCGGTTCCCGTACTGCCTGTACTACCGGGCGCAGGGCGACGCCACGTCGAGGCCGCGCGTATGCACGCGGCGCGGGAGGAGTGAGGGGGAAACAGGCCGTCCAGCTAGCCGGGTCAGTGCCGTCATGCACACTCCGCGTCGTCTGGGGAGAGGAGGACCGCATGTCAACAAGATCAGTGACGCTTCAGGAGTACCCCAACGATTGATAGCCAGCGCACGTGGGCCACGCGCACACAATCGTCCGCAAGCTGCGACAAGAGACACCATGCCGAAAGCGGCATTCTGCAGGGCCTGCAACTCGTGGGTATGGGTGGCGCCGGACGGCAGCGGGCTGTGCGAGCACGGTGACCGAGTCTTCAGTGGGAGCAGGAGTGCCTGCCGTCTCAGGGGTGCCCGTGCCACGCGACCTGGTGGGACGGAGAAGGCCGTCGTCGTCGGACGCGGGACCTGCGCAGTGGTGGTCGGTGCGCCGAGTGCGCGCCCGCGTTCGTCTCGGCTAGCTCCAGCCACGACTCGATTATGCCGATGCACCATCTCAGGTCACTTCTACGCGCAGGGGCGTGTTGAACTACGCTACAGCTAGTGCGATCGGCGATGTCGACGAGCGCCGATCTCAGACTCGTTACGGTCCGAGGCTCCACGTCTCGGCTACCAGCTTCTCAACAACTACTGCTGATCGACGACCAGACGACCACCCAGATCGACACCTGATCGTCGATCGGTTCGGCATTCTCGTTGTCGAGAACCAAGACCTACCACGCGCTCATCAAGGGCAAGTCAGAGGACAGGTTCTGGTACGGCGTGCTACTTCCGCGAGAGGCGCCGGCGAGAGCGCTTCCTCGACCCGCTGCGCCAGAACGACGCCCGAGAGATGCTCCAGCGAGTCTCTCGGCGTGTGGACGAAACCTGCCGCAGAGTACGTCCAGAGTCTCGTGGCGTTCGCTGGAGGCATCTTGCGCACCTCAAGGTCGACGACCACGACGCCTTGCGGTGGTCCCCGACCGTGAGGTCGTCGACTACCTCGAGCGCGTGCGGCGACTTCCAGCCCATCCGGGGACTTCTCGACGCTGGGCAGGTGACGGATCTCGTCTCGTGCTGCAGTCGGTCAGCATAGTGCGGACAACCCTGAAGTGGTCGCGCTGCACGGCGAGAACGGTCGCTCGGCCACCCGCAGGTTCGGCGGTCAGCGCGGTCGACGTCGGGCACCGAGCCCGCCAAGCCGAGCAGCCCTATGGAGCATGCGTCTACGACCAGAGCGGACGCTACCCCGACGGCTCGCAGCATGCCCCGGTGCGTCGATCGCCCCGATCGAGCGCTGCTGAAGAGATACTCCTCGGCATGGTGCTCACGCTGGCGGTGGCGTGGTGGGTGTTCTTCGGCGGTGGCCTGGTGCTCCTCAGCGACCTCTCGTACCGCGCTCTTCTGCTCGCCGCACGCGGGAGAGCGCGCCGGCGCCGGCAGCGAGCGCTCCGGTGCCGCAGGCGCTGGGCTGCGACGTTTCGCGGCGCCGCAGCAGCTCAAGGCGGCTGACTGCGGGCCTATCGGAAGCTCGCGAACGCTTCGAATCCGCGGCTCTCGACGACGAACGGGCTGCCACGTACACGTCGGACTACGTCGAGAAGTCATCGAGCATTCCGTGAGCATCCACGAGATCGCGATACGTGGATCAAGCGGACAGATCGTCCGGCTGTCGGGCAGCAGGCGGTCGCGCTACGGCACGTGTCGCCGCCCGGAACTGGAGGAACCGTGGCATCACCACGACAATGGCCGACCGAATCCGAAGAACCGGTCGCGCGCTCGGCTGTGCTCATCGAGCTGACAACGCGCATGCCGCCGTCATCGAGGGCCTGCTCGCCGTGATCGCTCGGTCGGCGAGGCCAAGTCAACGAATCTACGGCGACTTCACCGCGCGAACACGCTGCACGGAAGAAGGTGCTGCAGCGCATCGATCAAGCCGGTGGAGCAGTTCGCGTACACAACTGGAAGACGCGACCGATTGCACGCTCATCATCGACGCGATGAACTTGCTGAACACGCGCAAGTTCGACGGTTCTGTCTGTCACCAGCACAGCGCTACACCGGCCTGGCGTTGCGTCTACGCGAAGAGGGCCTGACGGTCTACGGGTTCGGAGAACACAAGACTCCATGGTGTTAGTTCGTGCCACAAGTCATCCTCACCGAGGTGCTGCGTCCGGCGACCAGACGAGACGACTCCGGTGGCCTGCAAGCCGGCGACGGTCAAGTGACTTCGGCTGCCCGCTGTGGCAGATGCAAGAAGCCAGGAAGCTCTCCGAAGAAGTCCTCCTTGCGGCGCGGAAGAGACGAGCGATGACGACGGGTAGGCGCATCTCCGCGCGTTCGGTGCCTACCTGAACAAGCTGCAGCCCGACTTCGATTCGCGGCTATATGGCTGCAAGCTGTCGGACCTGCTCAGGGCGCATCCAGCCTTCGTCCTGGAGGAACGGAAGACCGCGGGATCGAACAACGGCGTGCTGTACGTACGCGCGAAGTAGCGGTGAACCGTTAGTCACACGACCGAGGAATCATCGGACGCTCTAGACCTCCTGGAACCGCGACCGTCAAGTAAACCGCCTCGGTTGACGACTCACTGGGCTCTTCCTGCAATGCAGCAACCCCGACCCTCTCGAGCGGATCGTGCAGAATCGACTAGCTGCGTTCTGGAGGCTTCGAGGTATCCTGCGCCTAGTGCCGCAATCGGCCCGAGTGGCTGGATAGATCAGCCCTCTATGTGGACCGGCACGCGCACATCGAGCTGCTCGTCGACGCTCTTTCATGGGAGGCGCACACGCCGTCGCGGCCATTCTCATGTGGGGCCAGGTGGAGTGGGGAGTCCGCTGTGCGGCGCACGTTCGTCGCCGACCATCTGGTGCCCGGTCGCGTGCCCATACGCGTCATTGACTTCGATGCCGACCGCGAGTCTCCGCGCCCGAGGACCCCCTGACGTCGATACGAGGCCTGCTCGGCGATTCACTTCGTCGTCGCTCGATCTTGTTTCGCTGCGTACTCGGGAAGCCTACCGGACAGCGAGCGCGCCGGGAGCCGTGATTCGACATCGCATCGATCCTCGCGTGCGTGCCGATGTGGGCGATGTTGCTGCGATGAGCGGGCTCGCGAGCATGCCCGACCCCTGGCGCTCAACATGTCGAAGAGGTACGCGGCGCTGTCCGGGCTATGATCCGTGGCGACCTGCTGTCCTTGATGCCCGGCGCGCTCGCCGATGATCTTGAAACGGCGTCGACTCTCGCTCGAGTCGGGAACAGCGGGTACCGAGCGAATCGCCTGATCTTCGACGGCTATGAACGTCTTCATGAGAACGGCATCGACGATTCGGTTCATCAACCGGCTGCTTCGGCCATCGGGCGCTCCTCAAGATCGTGTTCGCCGCGATCGTATCCACTCGGAGGAAGGCCACCGGAATCGCGCGGGGCGTTTGTAGAGAGCGGCTCGAGCCGCTGGATCAGCAGTGGTGCGAAGAGTATCTGGATCGCCGAGGTGTCACTGGACCGAATGCGCGTGCCGCGGTCTTGGGCATCAGCAGGAGGGTATCCACTTCATCTTGAGGTCGCCACCGACTCGGCGACGACGATTCTGCAAGACCACGTGTCGTGGCCAGGTGACCTGCGACTCGACCGCGCATCGCGGGCGTGGCGGGGCAACTCCTCGACAGGCTCTTGAGGCAGTTGGACTCGCGCAGCCGCGAAGCGGTGCTGCTCACTGCCATTCCCCGTTGGTTCACCATGGATATCCTCGAGGGCTCCTGAGCTGCGCGGCGCCCGACGTCTTCGATGCGCTGTTACACTACCATTCTGCGAGGAGATGACTCGTGTGAAGGCGCCCGAGGGTTCGTCGCGAGGTACGGGACCTGCTGCTCCAGAGGTCCGAGCTTCTCGATCACTGGGTCGAATGAAGACGCGGCGCGCTGGTGGACTACCACGCTCGGCGTGGTCCGCACGCACGCAGGAAGAGACACGTCCACCACTTGCTCGTCATCGACCCAGACGCCGGCATCTCCCTGCTGTGGGGCAGCTCCTGGCCTCCTTGCACGTGGGACTTCGCCGGATGCCACGTGCTGATGGCCTTCTGTTCCGCCTGACTCGGGCTCTCGTTGTTCTGGCGAACCTGCAGTCCAGAGATCCATGCTCTCGATCAGGCCGGCACGAATCGGCGGCTGACAGAACGGTCGGTTGCCCTGGCTAATGCGCTGCTGGATGACCCCGACTGGCGCGTGCGGACTGCACGCGGGTCTCGTCGTGGCGAAGTCGGTCTTTCGAGCAGGCGACACGACGCACGCCGTCCGAATGTGGCACCGTGGTCGAGCGACGAATGTCGCGGTTGGGATTTCGGCGTCGTCGCGGTGGCGAAGCGCTGGCTGGGCGACGCCTTCATGGCGCTCGGCGACCTACGGGCGGCAACGGACGCGTACGCCGAGGCATCGGATACCGCGTTCGAGCTGTCGGGAGCGACCCGGACTGATGGCATTGCTGGGCAGCCGGCTGGGGACTTGGTGCGCGCGACCGCCGGTCGCAGATCAGGTTGGGACGCGATGCAGACGCAGCAGCAGCGCCTGATCGCAGTTGACCACGGCGACCAGCACGGCAACCAGCGCGTGGCAGCCGAGCTGAACAGTCGAGCTAGGCCTGGCCTACCGGTGGCTCGGGCGACTGGGTGATGCGCGCAGCGGCCTTCGAGAGCGCGATTGATTCATCGGCGAACTCGGAATAGTAGTGTTCGTGGCGCGCGTGCGATTGCTGGCTTGCCCTCACGTTGGCGCTTCAGGCGGACCTTGATGGTGCGGATGCTCACTGCGAAGATCGTCAGCCTTGTTGGAGGCGACCGGGAGTGGAAGGGCTCGCGCAGAATGCCTCAGGAGTTCGGCATCATCCGCATGATCGACGGTCGTGGACTCGATGACGCGCAGCGGTTCCTCGCGCGTGCCGAGACCGAGTTTCGTCCGGCTGAGGATGCAGTTCGACATCTGGGCCTCCTCATGGACATCTGCGTTGCGCTTGGCTGCAAGGTGCAGTACCGAACGTGCTCGCTCCTACCTGCGCAGAGGCCCGCGGACATCGGAGCGTCTGCATGATGTTGGCGCGCAGATGGCGATCTCAGTCGGATCTCGGACTGCTCGATGACGCGGAGGATGATTCACGGTGCTGAACCGATGGAGCGCTCGGCTCGCTCTTTGCGACTCGTTGCCATCGTGCGCAGGTGTGAGCAGCTGCTCTTAGCGACGCGATCTTCAGTGGGCTCGACCGTCTCGTCTCTACGCCCCGGACATTGAGCGGGCCACCCGAGACTCGTTCGTGCGCCTCCTGGCTCGGTAACTTTGCCCCTTCGGGTCCCCAACCCGACGACGGGTACGGTCTGTCGTTCAGAAACCCTCAATAGCGATTAGCCATATTGAAGCTTATTGATTAAACTACAATATGAAACCACGGACCTGTAGGTTAATCACGACGGATGAGGCTGCCATGGCGGAGCTGATCAGCAAGGTCTGGGGGCCGGAGCCTGGTGGGCCGACGCACAGGGACCGGCGCCCTTGTGAGTACCAGACATACATCCCCGATCCGCTCGTCGGGCGGGAATTCTTGCTCGAAGGCGAGACTGCTGCCGATGTCGCCGATGCGCAAGCCTCGATAGCCCGGCTCAACACCGAGGCTACCACGCTCGTCGGCACTGAGGTCATAGCTAGAATCCTGCTCCGGGCGGAGTCGGTGGCCTCATCACACATCGAGGGGCTCGTCGTCGGCGCCCGACGACTGCTTGAAGCCGAAGCAGTGAGGGATCTGGGTGAGCGAGGGACCGACGTGACCGCCTCGGAAGTCCTTGCGAACGTGGACGCGATGGTGCGCGCTGTCGAGCTTGTCGATGAGGGTCAAAGCATTACGCTCGAGACGCTGTGCGAGGTCCATCAGCGTCTGCTAGAGGGTTCACGCCATTCGGTCCATGGTGGTCGGCTTCGGGACGAACAGAACTGGATCGGCGGGAGCGCCTACAATCCGTGCTCCGCCGAGTTCGTTCCGCCGCCACCCGAACTCGTCGAGGGGCTCTTGCGCGATCTTTGCGACTTCTGCAATGAGGACTCGCTGCCTGCTGTGGTCCAAGCCGCCATCGCACATGCCCAGTTCGAGACGATCCATCCATTCGTCGACGGGAACGGCAGAACCGGCCGTGCTCTGATCCACATGATTCTGCGCAAGCGTGGCTTGGCTCCGCGGGTGGTTCCTCCGGTCTCGCTCATCCTGGCCACGTACTCCAAGGGGTATATCGATTCGCTGGGCGGCTATCGGCACTTGGGCGATTCTTCGACTCGTGAGGCCATGAAGGGCACGAACGAATGGGTGAGCACGTTCGCGGGTGCGTGCACGCGTGCCGTCTCAGACGCGAACGGCTTCGAAGAACGGATTCGGGCCTTGGAGACATCGTGGCGTGGACGTCTCGGCAAGGTGCGGCGAGGCTCATCCACGGACCTTCTGCTGAGTACTCTCCCTGGTGCGCCGGTGCTAACGGTCAACGGTGCCAGTCGTCTTCTCGGTCGCAGCTTCAACGCGGTCAATGGTGCAATGACCGATTTGCTTGAGGCCGGGATTGTCCGTCAGGTCACCGTCGGGAAGCGAAACAGGGCCTTTGAGTCGGGCGAGGTCATTGACGCGTTCACGGACTTGGAGCG
Organism: uncultured Coriobacteriia bacterium; assembly: GCA_963803785.1. Taxonomy (GTDB): domain Bacteria; phylum Actinomycetota; class Coriobacteriia; order Anaerosomatales; family JAAXUF01; genus CAWDNM01. The sequence continues at coordinate 421,498 of CAWDNM010000001.1, read as the reverse complement.
GCAGTTGGCCAGTCCCGCAGCGAACACCCGGGTCTCGCCTCCGGCCCGTCCAGCGCCACGCCGGACGAAGTAAGCTGCTCTGGGCGTTCATAGCATGGGGCGTCCTTCGCCTCCCCAACGCGACGCCACCGCCCGCCTGTACTGACCTATATGCGAGGTCGTGGTGCGCACCGATACACACTGCGCGTCAGGCCGGACGATCGTCGTCGCGTGCCCTCAATAGCGTGGCAAGTCCCGCGATGACTGAGTCCCTTTGCGCGATGTTGTCTCCCGGCGTACCCATCCACCGGGGGTCAAGCCCTCCGTTGCGTACAACGAGTTCGTAGAGCGCAGGTCTGGCGACATAGCGTGCGCTGCGGCCTGCGCCCTTGGTCTCGAGTACGCCAGCCGCCACCAGCTTTGCTAGGTCGTGCGAGGCGGTCACGTCGGACACGTCGGCCATGCCACGGTAGTAGCGATTCGTGACTTCGCGTGCGAAGAACGCGTCATAGACTGCGTGGGTTGCCCGTTCGTTCAACCCCATGTCGTACACGGCGACGTCTTGGAGGATGGTCCACAACGCCCGCTCAGTTGCGTTGCGCAGGCCGAGTGCTTCGACCTGGGCGACCTGCGCGCGAATGTGTGCCTCAATGAACGGCGTGATGTCGGCACTGGGGTTCCACTCCGTCCCAAGACAGTCGAAGGCACGATAGTAGTCGTGGACGTGTCGACCCCACCACTCCTCCAGACTGGTGAACTGCGGTAGTCGGTACCCCGCGCGGTACATGGCGAGCGAAGCGGTAATGCGCGCGGTACGACCGTTCCCGTCGCGGAAGGGGTGGATGCCCGCGACCGAGATGTGAGCAACAGCAGAACTCACGGGTCCTGGCTCCTCCGTGTTCTGCAGCCAGGACATCGTGTCATCCATGAGCGCTGGGACCTCGTTGGCGGGCGGTGGCAGGTACACCTGCTCGCCGGTGGCTCTGTTCGTCAGCCAGTTCTGGCCCTCCCTGAAGCGTCCTGCGCCTTTCACGTATGAGCCACCGAGGACTTGATGATGCAGGGAAAGCAGCAACTCACTCTGCCACTGGAATGCCTCCGCGTCGGCTCGCGTGAGTACATACCGCATGGCGTCCCGGTAGCTGTCAACGAGGTCGATGTCTTCAGCCGAGACGCCTGTCGGCCGGTCGCCTGCCAGGATGCGACGCGCTTCGTCGACCGTGACCGCGACGCCTTCCATGATCGTGGATGCCGCTACTGCCTCTGCTTCGAGGTCACGGCGTGTGCGGCCGACCCAAATGCGGGGGAGCGGGCCCTGCGCATCGATTCGGGCGCGAAGCCCCTCGATTCGCTCCACGCCTGAGCTGATCGCTTCAGTTATGTCGTACTTGTACATGTTGGCGTACCCTTTCCGATTGACGCGATAAACACTAACATGATTATATGATTAATCGCGAAGATGGCAAGTGACGGTCTCGCGCAGGCTCGAGCCCGCGGTGCCGCCGCCTTTCGCCTCCCCGACGTGACGGACCGCTGGCCCTCGCCCCCCAACCCGCCGCAAGGCAGTGCCGCCTCCGCGCACCCCAAAACCCCACAGGAAACATCAGGCTTCCACGATGGCACCATCTCGGATGCCTATTTGCTACTGCGCACGCAACCTTTCGATTTCTGGTTGTTCACCCGCAGTACCGGCGCACAGGGGAGCGTAACGATGTCACGAGTGATCGCGGTCGAACCATCTACTCAGCAGTTCCGCATGCGCGTCTTGTCGGTGCTCACGTGCGCGGTAGCGATCCTGGCGCTCTCGGCGCCGGCAGCCTACGCGGTCGGCATCCGATTGGACGCGGCTCCGTCTGTCTCCGCCGGCGTGCCGGACATATCGGGTACGCGCGTCGTCTGGAACCAGCACGACCAGAACGTGGCGAACGCCCACATACACACACTCGATCTCGCGACGGGCGTACGTCAGCCGCTGCCCAACGTGCACGACGCGGGCATTCCCTCCGTGTGGGGCGACCGGATCGTCTGGAACGAGTTTCAGTTCATGACGCCGGTGTCCATGTCGCTCGCATTTGGCATGGGCGTCGACGGCGAGCCATGGTCGTGGACCGACGGCGACATCGTCGGGGCATTTGCCACCGATGTGAACGGGAAGTGGGCCTCACTGACGTCGAGCAGCAACTGGGCGTACCTGTACGACACCTCGGTGTCCCCATCGCTGCGGTACACGATGGCGCAGGGGACCGTCTTCAGCTCGGGCGATAACGCCGTTGGCGTGCAGCAACTCGAAATCACCGACAAGTACGTCTATTGGGCCGACACCCGAAACACCGGGGACTCCGACATCTACTACGCACCGCTCGTCCTCAACAACCTGGGTCAGCTCCTGCTCAACAACGCCGATCAGACCGCGGGCGCAGCGAACGAGTTCGAACCGTCGGGCGACGGTGACTGGTGCGTCTACACCGACGACCGCAACGGGAACTACGACATCTACGCCATCAACGTCGTCACCGGCGAGGAGCGTGCGATCGCCACGGGTGCCGGCAACCAGCGCTACCCGGATATCTCGGGGGACTTCGTCGTCTGGACCGACTACGCGACCGGCAACGGCGATCTCTACATGTACGACCTTGCGACCAGAAAGACGTCGCGGATCACCAGCGATGCGAACATACAGCGCTATCCCGCGATCTACGGCACGAAGATCGTCTGGGAGAACAGTGATCCGACGTACGGGACCCACGTGTACTACCTCGATCTCCTGGCCAACACCACGCCGCCTGCAAAGACCCGCGTCGCCCTGGGCACACCCGTGGCGCCCAAGACGATGAAGAAATCGAAGAAGTACTCCGTGTATGGCTCTCTGAAGCCAAAGCACACCGCGGGCACGAAGCCCGTCCGCATCTACAAGGAGAAGCGAGTCAAGGTCAACGGCAAGTTGGTCTGGAAGCGCTATGGCTACGTCAGTGCGACGGCCTACAACTACCTCACGTACACCCGCTACAAGGTGAAGATGAGCCTGACGAGCAAGGGGAAGTGGCGACTCCGCGCACAGGCGCCGGAGGACTCCCTGCACGCGACTACCTACTCGCCGAAGTACGACTACGTGACGGTGAAGTAGCCGAGCTCGCGCAGACGCGCACAGAAGCGGCGTGGGGCGGCCTGAGGTCGAGTGGCGAACCCCCTCCGTCGCCAATATTCGCCCGCCCAGCAACTCCAAGTATCCGTCAGTCCGATATTCACGCCCGCCCGTCATTTCGTCCCGTTTGCCTATTGCGTTTGAATCTCGTTCGGTCAGAATGGGGTTGCGAGGTCGTCAGGAACTCGAAGGGGCAGAAGCCGCAAGGTGAATGTTCGTTCGGGGGACAGGCGGCCTCGCGCTTTGCATGGGGCTGGGTCCATGTGCCCGCCCGCCAGCGGTTACACTATGTCTCACGTCCGCGCGACACTCGGGAGACACGCGTGACCGATCACATGCCGCGAGCGGCGACGCTCGCTTCCGGGACCACCAGGCGGCTCCGAAGCCATCTGCAGCGTCTGATGCGATTCGCCCTTGCGCTGCTCGTGGCGCTGACCGCGTTCCCGCAGATTCCGGCGGCGTCGGCGGCCGAGGCGATCGCTCCCGCCGCGCCCGTCGCGACCATGGCATCGACCCTGCCCCTCGGCGCGACGGTCATCGACTACGCGGGCGGGTACTCCTCGGCGGCGCCGATGCGGCTCAGGCGCGCCGGCGTCGGGATCGTCGTGCGCTATGTAGGCGGCTCGGCGTGGAAGTCCCTCACCCGCTCCGAGGCGAATGCGCTGCGCAAGGCCGGAATCGACATCGTCTCGGTGTACGAGCCGAGGAGCGCGGGGTGGATGCTCGGCGGGTACAAGGCGGGGGTCAAGGCCGCCAAGATCGCCCGGGCCGCCACGGTCAAGTGCGGTGGGCCGAGAAGCGCGCTCATCTACTTCGCGTGCGACGTCGGCACGCACAACTACGCCGCGGTGAATGCATGCCTTCGCGGTGCCGCGTCCGTGCTGGGCAAGGAGCACGTCGGCGTCTACGGAAGCTACTACGTCTGCAACAGCGCGCTGAAGGGCGGCTACGCGGCCAAGGCGTGGCAGACGATCGCGTGGTCAAACGGCAAGGTCCTGCCCAGCGCCGCGCTGTACCAGACCGCCCCCAAGGTGCATGGCAGCCTGGGGTTGAGCTACGACTCGAACTTCGCGCGAGCCGAGGATGTCGGGCAGTGGGCGTTCAAGCCCGGCAGCCTGACGTGGGCAGCACCCTCGGCGTTGACTACGGCCAGCCTCAGTGCGCTCGACTTCGCAGATAGCTCAACGGGACTGGCGGTTGGAGAGCGCGGCACGACGGTGGGCACCACCGACGGCGGCTCGACGTGGACCCTGCGGTCCGCGCCCACAACGGCGACGCTGCGGGCCGTCGACCTGACTGAGGACGACGAGGGCTGGGCTGTCGGCGACGCCGGCACCGTGATCCACACAGCTGACAACGGTTCGACGTGGGTCGCTCAGTCCGCGCCGACGACCGCGTCGCTCAGAGCCGTGGCGTTCGCCGATCCGTCGAGCGGCTGGGCGGTGGGCGACGGTGGCGCGGCCATCCGCACCGAGGACGGCGGCGCGACCTGGCTCCCGCAATCGACGCCCACCACCGGTGCGCTGAACGCGGTTGACTCCGTGGACGCCAGCACGGGTGTCGCCGTGGGGACCGGCGGCCTCGTGATCCGCACGAGCGACGCCGGCAGCACCTGGTCGACCGCATCTGCGCCCACGCGCACCATCCTCAACGCGATCGACATGGTCGATGGCACGCAACGGCTGGGCTGTGGGCGGCGCGGGCATCGTGCTGCGCACGACAGACGGCGGCGTGAAGTGGGCCAAGCAGTCCACGCCCACGCACGCGAGACTCACGTCGGTCCACTTCCTGGACAGCGCGACGGGCTGGGCGGCGGGAGACTCCGGCACGGTGCTCAGGACCACCAACGCAGGTGCGACCTGGACGCTTCAGTCCGCGCCGACAACCGCGCAGGCTGGCGGAGTGCGCCTCACGAGCAGCAGCATGGGGTGGGTGGTCGGAGGCGCCGGCACGATTCTGCGCGCGACGGTGGTGGGCCGCAGCCGGTTCGGTAGCGTGGCAGGCAGGGTGACCGACGCGGTCACGGGCGCGCCGGTCTCGGGTGCGAAGGTGTACATCGGCGGGCGACCCGCGACCCCCTCGGCGGTTGACGGGTCGTTCGTGGCAGCGCGGCTCGTTCCCGGCACCTACGACGTGCGGTTCACGAATCCGCGCTACATCACGCGCACGGCGTTCGGCGTCACCTTCGCGCCGGGCGTTCGCGCCTTCACGACCATGCAGCTCAATCCTAGGGCCCGTACCGCGCTCACCAAGCCGAGCCTCGATACGACGACGCCGCTGTCGGGGCAGCTCGTTTCGATCGCGGTGACGATGTCGCCGTCCACCGCGGCCACCGCCGCTGCCACCTACCTGCGCGGCTCGCACTACGAGCGCAAGACGGTGACGAAGCGGGTCAAAGGCAAGAAGAAGCGGGTCAAGGTCTGGTACTGGAGACAACGGTTCACCGTGAAGATGACCCCGCGGGAGCTGGGTGCGCTCGTCGCGCAGAGGCGACTGTCAGCGGGCAGATGGCGCGTGCGAGCGACGTTCGGCGGGTCCGGCAGACTCCTGCCGTCGAGGTCGACGCTGCTGTCGCTGACTGTGAAGTAGGGCGTCGCCCAGGCAGACGTACCGTCTCGTGGTCCGTGCCCACCCAGTGATGGCGCGACCAACCCGCTCGGCTACCCCGCAATCACGCCGAACAGCGCCACGCCCGCCCACACGCCCAGGAGCGCGCCGACGAACTGCAGCACGAGGTAGGTGCCGGTCGTGTCACGCCGGCTCGGCGTCGTCCAGACGCGGCGCGTATCGCTGTTCTGGCGCGCCAGAACGCCTGCCCACGCATGTCCGAACGCCGAGATGAACAGCAGCAGCGGCGCGAATCCCATGATCCAGAAGACGATGCCGCACATGATCCACGCCCACGCGCCCTGGAGGTCAGGCGGTGGGTTGAACCCCAGTCGCAGGAAGTTCCAGCCCAGCGCGATGAACAGACCGCTCCAGCCGAATATCACCGGGTTGATCCCCCAGCCGCGGCTCGACGCGTAGATGCCGATGCCGCCGAAGATGAAGAGCCCGAAGATCGACACCGGCACGATCCACACCCACTGCGGTGCCTCGTTGGCGATCACGTACGGCCCGCCTCTCGCGACGAATCCGCCCTGTGTCGCCATGATCGTGCCCGTGCCCTGGTAGAGCAGCGCGATGGACGCGGCCATGCCCGCCGCGCTCAAGCAGGACGAGCAGCACGTCCGGCGAATCCGAGCGGCGCTGACTCCGGCAACTCGCCGACCGATGCGGTCTCGTCGGCAGGGGCGTTGAGTCCCGGCACCTTGATCTGCTGCTGGTCGAGGATCTCGACGATGTCCTGCATATCATGGGGTGACGCGCCCTCTGGGGGCGGCGTGCCGCCGGCCGGCTGCGGACCCTTGTAGCGGATGCTCATCGCTCCTCCCGTGGCCGATGCTCAGAACCAAGGCCGCTTGGGCGGCTTGATGCCCGCGAGCGCGCAGCGCAGTTCGAGCGCGTTGCAGTAGAACTCGACGTATCCGCACTCCAGGCACATGCGGGCGCTCGACTGAAGTGCGAACCCCATGTTGGGCGAAGCGCTCGGCTCGTACTTGAGCCGTGCACTCTCGGTCCACGAAGTCTGCCCCAAGTCCATCGGGCCGTTGCACTTCGGGCACCGCGGCGTGTCGGCGTCGAACTCGAAGTCCGAGACTTCCGGAAAGCCGTCCTTCATGGGTTCCCCCTTCCCAGTGACGACGCTCGGTGTCGCTATACCCACTGGTGGCCGCCGGGCAACCGCTCTCGCCCCGCTGGCGTACACTGCCGGTCATGGAGAAACGCCGCCTGTTCACCATCTTCGCCATCGTCTTCGTCGACGTGCTCGGCTTCGGCCTCATACTGCCGCTGCTGCCCTACTACGCGACGCGTTTCGGCGCCTCGGCGTTCCTGATCGGCCTGCTCACGGCCTCGTACTCGGCGGCGCAGATCGTCGGGAGCCCGATACTGGGCAGGCTGTCCGACCGGTTCGGCAGGCGCCCGATCCTCATGGCCTCGATCGCCGGAACCGCCGTGAGCTTCCTGATCCTGGGGTCCGCCTCGGCGTTGTGGGTGCTGTTCGCCGGCCGCATGCTCGACGGGCTCACCGGGGGCAACTTCACGGTCGCTCAGAGCTACATCACCGACGTCACCACCAAGAGGGACCGCGCGCGCGGCCTCGGGCTGACGGGCGCGGCCTTCGGGCTCGGCTTCATCATCGGCCCGGCGCTCGGCGGGTTCCTCTCGCAATGGGGCTACGGGGTGCCGGCGTACGTCGCCGCCACAGTCGCCACGATCAACGTGTTCCTCGTCCTGTTCCTGCTTCCGGAGTCCCTGTCCGCCGAGAGGAAGGCCGAGCTCGCGGCATCGCCTCGAGGCGGCATCACCGCCCAGCGTCTCTTCGAAGCGCTTCGCAAGCCGCTCTTCGGGGACGCCCTCGAGCTGCGGTTCTTCTTCGGCTTCGCCTTCTCGACGTTCCAGACGATGTTCTCGCTGTGGGCGCTCAAGCACCTCGGTCTGGAGCCACAAGCCATCGGCTTGCTGCTCGCCTACGTCGGCATCCTCTCGGTCATCGTCCAGCTCGTGCTCATCGGGCCGCTCACGCGCCGCTTCTCCGAGGGGCTGCTGTTGGTCGTGACGCTGGGGGTCGCCGGGGTGTTCTTCTTCGCGTGGGGAGTGTCTCCCAACATCCCCGTGCTGCTGGTGGTGCTCACGCCGCTGTGCTTCGCCATCTCGATCCAGAACACCGTCAGCCAGAGCGTGCTCTCCAAGACGGTCGGCCCGACCGAGATCGGCGGCGCCTTCGGCCTGTCCTCGGCGGTGCAGAGCGTCGGATCGATCGCGGCGCCCATCATCGGCGGGGCGATCATCGGCGGCCTGGGCACGTGGGCGCCCGGGGTGTTGGCGGGCATCGTGTGCCTGGCGCTCGTGCCGTTCGTCTGGAGCAAGTTCGCGAAGCGGGGAGCGGCCTTCTCGGCTGCCCCACAACCGTCCGAGAGCTAGCCGGGTGGTGCATCGCGGAGCCACAGAAGCGTGGCCGTGTGTTGGTGGTCCCGGGTCGTACCCACAAGCAGCTGCCCTGGCGCGTGCCCTCAGGTATAGTCGGGTGCGTCGACGTTATCGAGGGGGTCTCGCGTGAAGGATCGCAAGGTTCTGCTCATCTCTGTGGTGGTTGCGACCGTTGTCGCCGCACTGATCCCGCTGTTCGACGCGACCTTGGTGCCCAACATCGAGTTGCTGCCCGACGCCGGCGCGGCCTGGTACTACTGGAAGCTTCCCGAGCCCACACTCCTCACGCGCGTCGCGGCATGGACGCCCTACGTGATACACATGGCGCTGCTGTGGTATCTCATCTTCCGGCTCAATCAGTCCAAGAAGCGTCAGGACGACACCCTGTCGAAGTGGAACTGGTGGCTTCTGGGCGTGAACGCGGTGTTTGTCGCGATTCACTTCGTGGGGACGGCCCTCACCTACGATGGCACCGCGCAAGACGTGCCGGTGTGGAGCTCGCAGTACTCGGTCATCTTCATGCTGGTGCTCATTCTGATCATGAAGAATCGCTGGCGCGGCCTGTTCTTTGGCCGCAAGGTGCCCCTGCCCAAGGACGGAGTCCGGCTCACGAGCTCCATCCACTCGTACTACATCGCGTGGGGGACCGCCTACACCTTCTGGTTCCATCCGGTCGTGTCCTCGTGGGCGCACGTCATCGGCTTCTTCTACATGTTCCTGCTGTTCATCCAGCTGTCGCTGGGACGCACGCGCATGCACGTGAACAAGCTATGGACGCTCGCGCTCGAGGTGGTCGTGCTGGTGCACGGGACGGCGGTCGCCTACTTCACCCAGCAGTCGATCATCTGGACCATGTTCTTCACCGGGTTCCTCACGATACTGATCGTGACGCAGATCTACGGCCTGGGCCTCTCGAAATGGGCGATCCGCGGTGCCTCGGCGGCGTACGTCGTGCTGGTGCTCGGCCTGTACACGTTCTATCCGAGCGGCGCGTTCTCGACCGAGCGACTGGCGAAGATCTACCAGGTCTCGTTCATCCCCGTCGCCGAGTACAGCCTGGTATTCATCGTCGCGGGCGTCTTGTGGGCCGTGAGTCTGCTTCCGCCGGTGCAGAACTACCTGCACCCGTCGGCTAAGAAGTAGCGATCTCGTCGGCCAGGGCGAGGATCTCCTCGTTCTCGGGGATGTCGCTCATCTCGTGACCGTAGTGAACGAAGCGTGCGATCCCGGCCTTGTCGACGAGCACCTGGGCCGGCATGCGCCCCAACTTGAACAGGTTGACCTCCTGCCCGTAGAGCTTCAGCACGCTGAAGGTGGGGTCGGGCAGGCCGACGAAGGGGAGGGACTCGGCCTCCCAGTACTTCACGAACGCCGGTGCGTCCTCAGGGCCGACCACGACGATCTCGACGTCCCGGTCCACGAACTTCTGGTGGTCTTGGCGCAACTGCGCCATGTGCCGGCGGCAGAACGGTCAAGCGAACGTGCGGTTGAACACCAGCAAGACGTTCTTCCGGCCGAGGAAATCCGACAGGCTGACGGGGTCGCCGTTGAGGTCGGGCAAGGTGAAGTCGGGCGCGGTCACGTTCAGGGCGACGCGTGGCATGAGTAGCTCCTTCTGGAGTGCCGCGATGCGATCGCGGGCCTGTAGAGCGTAGCAGTCGTGAGGCGTCGGGGAGGCTACGCCTTGCGTCGCCTCGCGAACAGCGGAGACGACGATTCCCACTGCGATCGCCGCAGCGAGTACGCCGGCCACCATGCGTACGAGCGACGATGGGGTCGCAACGGCGATGCCCGCGAACGCCCAGACGAACACTCCGGCGAACACGCCGTCGCCCTCCAGCACCAGGCCGAGGAACGCGAGGATGGCACCGACGAGCAGCACGATCACGCTCCACCAAGCGGGGCGAATGCCCCAGCCGCTCCAGCCTGCGGCGTACAGGGCGGCCGAGATGTTCGCGATGGTGGCGACCGATACCCAACCCAGATACAGGCCGAGCGGGGCGCGGACCGCCCAGCGTTCCAGCGCCGACGGCCGCTCAGGCCTGTCTCGGCGGGAGATCCGGTAGGCGACGATCAGCGAAGCCAGCAGCACGAGCATGACCGGCACGGTCCAGTAGATGTTGAGGGACTGCCACAGAAGCAGCCATACGACGTTGGCCACGTTGGACGCGATGAGCGGCCACGCGAGTGCGTCGGGCAGCGGGTCGGACGCGAGCGGCTTGCACGAACTGCGCCACCGAGTAGGCGAGCAGCGCGATGTAGATCAGGCCCCATATCGCGAAGACGTAGCCCGCCGGGGTCACCAGCGTGGGGTAGAGGGCGGAAACCTCGCCGGTGCCTCGCCCGAAGAACGGCAGCGCATTGGCGAGGACGTTCATCACGATCATCGCGACAACCGTCAGGGCGACCAGAACGCGCAGCACGATCTTGGGCCGGCCGATCGATTCCTCAGCGTGCACGGCGATCTCCTTCTGTCGGGTGGTGCTGATAAGGCTCGCCGTAGTCGCCGTCGGCGACTGAATGGCGGTGCCGCTCGACGGTGCCGGCCCTACTTCGTGGGCAGAGACGTGAGCAGCACTATGTTCTTCGCGGCGCTGAAGCCCGCCTCCTCGCTGCCGGTCAGCTCCGAGAGCCATGCGACATTCCCCACGTTGGCGGCGAGGAGATAGTAGTTGTCGAGGATCGTGCCGCTGGTTGTGAGCGTGGAGCGGAAGCGCACGAGGTAGACGTTCTCGATCGTACCGGCCGGAACCGTGGCGGAGTTGCGCGCGAGCACCGTCGCAACCGTCTTGAACTCCTTGGTGTCGGCGACCTGGTACTCCTTGCCCACCTCAAGGTCCAGCGGCCAGAAGTTGGAGACCTCGGCGGGCTCGGGGGTGACGGCGTCGCCTTGGACGGTGATGCGCCCGAGGCCCTGCACCCACTCGTCGGTCACCCGGCGGGGATAGTAGTAGGTGGGTCCATCGGCCGAGGAGGCTTTGACGACGTAGGTGACGTCCTCGAACTTCTCGATGCCCGGAACCGTTGCCGCGTCGACGATCTCGCTCGGCGACTCGCTCCAGCCATCGCCCGCGGTCAGTGTCCACGGCCCGGAGACCTTCAGGTCGATCGGGATGTCCGCGCCGTCGCTTCGCGCGCTCGTCCATTTCGTCCCGACCTCGGTCGGCAGCGTTGCCTTTGTCAGCGTCTGAGCGCTGCCTTCGCTGTTCTGGGCCGGCGTAGAGCCGCCGGAAACCTGATCCGGGGAACTCGAGCACCCCGAGATCGAAGCGGCCAGGGACACGGCGATGGCGAGAACGGCAAGCGTTCGAGCGTTCACAGCGCAGACCCCCTCACATCCGAGCAGCCCAGATGGCCACAACTGCATGATAGCGCTGAACCTCGACGCCGATAGGCGACAAGGCCGGCTGTGATCTGGGTATCCGCTCAAGGAAGACAAGGCGGCACGACTCTGATACCCTATGGGGTATAGGTGAGCACATCGTGTGATGGAGGGTCGAAGTGCCCGAGTACGAATACAAATGCACGGAATGCGGCCACGCGTTCAGCGTCCGGAAGCGCATTGCGGAGGCGGCGAGGGAAGAGCCGTGCCCGGTCTGTGCCTGCGAGACGCGACGGGTGTGGTCGGTCCCGACGATAGCGGGCGCCGCCTGCCAGACCAAGTAGCAGCGGCGGCGGTTGAGGCGTGAGCTACCGGGCGTGACCCGGAGAGCGGCGGCGGCAACAGAGCGCATGTTCAACCTGTAGCAGTGACTTGGGAAAGGGCGCGTCATGGATGTAGTACAGGCTCGTTGGACGAAGAACCGCCAGTTCGTGGGCTGGGACTCCAAGCAGCACGGCATCGTGATGGACACACCCGCCGAAGGCACCGGCGAGGGGACGGGATGGCGCCCGGTCGAGCTGCTCCTTCTCGGCATGGCGGGGTGCACCGGCGTCGACGTGGTCGGCATCCTCGAGAAGAAGCGCGAGGACGTTCGCGGCCTCGAGATCGAGGTGCGGGGCGAACCGTACCTCGAAGACTTCCCGCACTACTACGAGACGATCGAGATCGCCTACACCGTCACCGGCGTGGGCGTGAAGCCCGATTCGGTCGCCCGAGCGATCGAGCTCTCCGAGGAGAAGTACTGCTCGGTGAAGGGCTGTCTCGGCCCGCAGTGCGTCGTCACCACCAGCTTCGAAGTCATCGAGTTCGAGCCCCAGATCGGTCCGAAAGACCGCTCGTGATCCACGTGCCCCAGGAGGCGCCCCATGCAGATTGATTTCACGCTCCCGACCGACAAGTCCTACACCGAGGCCGTGCAGGCCGTCGTCGATGCCGCTGCGGTCCACGGCTTCCGCGTCCAGTTCGTGCACGACGTCGCCGAGACGCTCGCCGAGAAGGGATTCGATCGCGCGCCCGTCACCATCGTCGAGATGTGCAACGCGAAGTACGCGAGCCAGGTGCTCGCCGAGGACATCCTGATCGGCCTCATGCTGCCGTGCCCGGTCATGGTCTACGAGAAGGACGGGCGCCGTGCTCATCTCCACGATGCGCCCCACGCTCATGGGCAACTTCTTCCCTGACGCCGATATCGGCGGCGTGGCGGCCGAGGTGGAAGCGAAGATCTTCGCGATCGTGGAGGAAGCGGCGGCTCGACGCTAGGTCGCTTCAAGCGGCTCAGCCCGACACGGCGCAGCACTGCATAGATCGTCGAACGCTCGACGTGAAGCCTCCAGGAGAGCCAGTGGGACCTCGCTTGTGGAGCATGCGAGCCTTGATGATCCTGCGACAGCGGCGTAGCCGGCGCACGGGGCCGCGTCCGATGCGGACGCGAGCTTGCGTCGATCAGCCCACGTTCTCCAAGATCCCGCGTAGCGACCGACCGCACTTCGCAGCCGTCTGCGCCGGAGACACCTGACGCTTTGGCGGCAGCACTCAGCCGATCCTCCCCGACTCGACACGCTGCGCCAGAAGCAATCTGCCGCGAATGGTCAGCCGCGCGTCAGGATGCGACACGAGGACCCCTCCTGTTCCGTTGTGGCTTGGACGCCAACAACCGTTCTCGACGGGGTCCTCGACTGTCAACAACCTACGTGGGAACTACAGCTAGACCGCCTGACGGCTGTCGCAGGTGCCGGTCGCCGTTCGGGGATTGCCGAGCCAGACTTCGGGAAATCAACTCAAGGTATGTCGCTGACTTGAGATCTGACCCGAAGGAGCTCGCGCCATGAATGGCAATCCCAGGATCGTTCCTTCCCTCTGGTTCGACCAGAACACCGAAGAGGCCGTCGACTACTACATCGCGGCCTTCAACGGGTCGCCGCACAAGCGCGGCGAGTCCCGGCTCATCAGCATGCAGCGCTACGAGCCGGGCATGGAAGTCCCCGGCGCGGAGCAGATGCAGGGCAAGGTGCTCACCGCCATCTTCGAGCTGGACGGGCAGCGGTTCATGGCCCTGGACGGCGGCCCCATCTTCACGTTCAACGAGTCCGTCTCGTTCTACGTGGAGTGCGAGGACCAAGAAGAAGTGGACTACTTCTGGGAGCTACTGTCCGCCGTACCCGAGGCTGAACAGTGCGGCTGGGTCAAAGACAAGTTCGGTCTGTCGTGGCAGATATCCCCGCGACAGCTGGGCGAGATGCTCGAGAGCTCCGATCGCAAGCGCGCCCTAGCTGCCCTGAACGCCATGTTGAAGATGAAGAAGCTCGTGATCGCCGACCTCCAGAAGGCCTTCGACGAAGCCTAGGGCACCCGGCACTTGCGTTCCGCGGGAGGGGAGAATTGGCTAGCGTGAGCAGGGATGCCCAGGACGGAATCGAGCCACGCATCGATCGATGGCGCGTCCACGTCCTCTCGCACGGCGAGGCCGAGACAGACGTCGCTGCCGTCGAACGTCGCCTGCGCGATCACGCAGCCAGCCTCATCGACGCCGGCTTGGATGCGGACGAGGCCTTCCTCGTGGCGCTCAAGCGCGTGGCCGCGGACGATGAGGCTTCTCGCGATTTCGCTCGCGCGTACTCCGACGAGCTGTGGGTTCAACCTGTCCGGACCGACGCCGAGCAGGACCTCGCCCGCGGCGGCACGACCGAGTTCTGGGTCATGCTCGGATGCGCGACGGCTGCGGCGCTCGCGGTCAAGGCACCGACGCTGTTCGGCATCACGTTCGACGGAGATGGCGCGAGCTTCTACGCGCGGAACCTGAGTCTCTTCGTTCTGCCGTTCCTGGCGACGTACTTCATCTGGAAGCGCGGGTTGAGCCGGACGGGTGTCGTTGGCCTGGTCGCGGTGTTTGCAGCAGGAGCCGTGTTCGCCAACGCGTATCCCTTCACACCGGGCGGATCCACGGAGGTGCTCACTGCAATCCACCTGCCCATCGCGTTGTGGCTCGCGGTGGGCGTCGCACATGTCGGGGGTGACTGGCTCGCCGATGCGCGGCGCATGGAGTACGTGCGGTTCACCGGGGAGTGGCTCATCACCTACGCGCTCATCGCGCTCGGCGGCGGAGTTCTTGTCGCGATAACCGTCGGTGTCTTCTCGGCGATCGGGCTCGACGTCTCGGCGTTCATGGGGGAGTGGGTGCTCCCGTGCGGCGCTATGGGTGCCGTCATCGTCGCGGCGTGGCTGGTCGGCAGCGGTCGAAACCTCGTCGGCGGGATGGCGCCGATGCTTGCGCGCGTATTCACCCCGCTGTTCGCGATCATGCTCGTCGCGCTGCTCGCAGGCGTCGTCTGGACGCGGGGCATCATCGATATCCAGCGCGAGGTGCTCATACTCTTCGACGTGCTCCTGGTCGTGGTGCTCGCCCTCCTGCTGTACGCGACCTCCGCGCGCGACCCGCGCGCGAAGCCGGAGCCCTTCGACTGGATCCAGCTTGTCCTGGTCGCGTGCGCCCTCGGTGTGGATGTATTCGCCCTGCTCAACATCGCAGCCCGGTTGAGCGAGTACGGGTTCAGCGCGAACAAGACGGCGGCCGTCGGCCTGAATCTCATCCTGCTGGTCAACTTGGCGTGGTCGGCGTTCCTGCAGATGGGATTCTTGAGATCGCGGCGCGGTTTCGAGGCCGTCGAACGATGGCAGATGCGCTACCTGCCCGTGTATGCGCTGTGGGCCGCGATCGTTGTTGTCGCGTTTCCGCCACTGTTCGGCTTCGCCTGATCTTCGGCGTAGGGCGGCCGATTCGGTTCACCCTGCCCCTGACCGGGCGCCCCTCCCCGCTGTAGAACGTATTGCAGACTATTACGCATAGTGTAATACTAGGCCCAGCGGCGCTCGGTGCGTCCGCGGAACGGATCGGTCGATTCGAGGGGGCGGTTGAGGTGGCGGACTTCGATCCCATGAAGTTCTTCGCGCTGTGGATGTTCACGCATGATCAGGCCGATGACTTGATGGTGCAGTCGGTCGAGCGTGGTCGGGCCGGTGCCGGCGAGGGGATGTCCGGTGGCCCCGACGCCTTCACGGACGGCTTCATGGCGATGGTTGCCGAGGAGAAGGCGCGGCTCAAGGAGCAGATCGCGTCGGGCAACGCCGATGAGGCCGTGAGTCCTGCCGACGAGCGACTCGACGAGGTCCGCTTCGAGATCGCGGAGTTGCGCGGAGCGCTCGAGCAGATGAGGACGACGCTCGACGCGGTTGCGGCACAGGTTCTGGCCGCCAAGAGGGCTTGATTCTCGTGTCCGCGCGCTCAAGGCAGATCACGCGTGTGCTTGTGTCCGCTGCCGCCACGGGTGTCGTTCGCTCGCGTTTCGGGCTTGCATCGCCTCAGGCGAGGAGGGCGGCTTTCGCGGTCGAATGGCGGCGCGCCTTCGAGAAGCTGGGCGGTGCGTTCATCAAGCTGGGGCAGATGGTCTCGGTACGCCCTGACGAGTTCGGCGAGGAGCTCGCGGGCGAGATGGAGCGGCTTTGCGACCGCGTGACCGCCGTGCCATTCGCCGAGATTCGACCCGTTATCGAGGAGAGTCTTGGCGCGTCGGTGTTGGCGCTGTACGCGTCTGATCGACGAGACGCCGCTCGCGACTGCCTCCGTCGCGCAGGTGCACGCTGCGACACTCGCTGCGCCCTACCGGCCGGTGTGGGGCGAGGAGTTGCCCGCGGGCGCCGAGGTCGTGGTGAAGGTCATCCGTCCGGGCGCGGCGGAGGCGTTGCGCAGCGATATCGTCGAGGCCCGGAGATTCGCCGGCACCTCGTTCGCACGGCTGCTGATACGGGGCATCGATCTCGGCGCGATGCTCGATGAGTTCTCGTGCTCCCTGGAACGGGAACTCGACTTGCGGGTGGAAGGCCGTGTCGCCGACCGCTTCGCGTTCGACTTCCGACCCGACCCCAAGATCGTCGTGCCACGCGTGGTCTGGACGCATGCCGCACCGCGCGTGCTGACGATGGAGCGCATGTACGGCTGGCGGCTCTCCGAGCTCAACGACGCGGAACTCGCCGGCGTCGATGCGCACGGCCTGGCGGTGCACGGCGCGACCGCGTTCATGCGCCAGGTCATGCTCTACGGGCGCTACCACGCCGACCTGCATCCCTCGAACTTGTTCGTGACCCCGGACAGCCGGATCGCCTATCTCGACTTCGGCATCGTAGGCCATCTCACCGATGCCGAGCGTGGCGACATAGCGCAAGTGCTCGCGGGCTTCGTGTACCGGGACGCCGATCGCGCGCTGCGCTACTCGGCAAACCTGGGGGTGGTCGTTCCGCCAGAGAAGGTGGCGACGGTGCGACGCGAGCTTGGGGCGCTGCTGGACAAGACGATGGGCGGCGGCAACACCGACTTCCGGCACTTCGGGTTCGGGTTCCTCGGCCTGCTCCGGCGCAACGGGATCGCCATTCCCAGCGGCTACGGCTTGCTCGTCAAGTCGTTGGCGACGGTCGAGGGAGTGGCGCGGCGGCTGTACCCGGACATCGACATCATGGATGTCGCGCGTCCGTTCGTGACGCGCATGATCGGAGAGAGCATCGGCCGGGCCGATTTGCTGCAGGAGCGGCTGCCAAGAGTGTGGCGGGCCGCGATGCGCGAGTTGCTGGCGTAGGGCGTCGGAACGAGCGCGCGCGCTCGCGTGCGCCGGTTGGGGGAGGAGACGGTCATGGCTGAGAACAGAGACCACTCGGAGCTGCACGGAGTCTACGCAGCACTGCTCGGGGGCCTGATGGCCTCGTTCGTCGCGTCGTTGGTGCTTCGCTGGCTCGTGGCGCCGGACAGCGCGCCTTCGCCATCCGCGCCGTTGGTTGCGGTACTTGTCGGGCTCACGTGTGCCATCGCCTTCATGGCTGGTGGCCTGTACACGACCGAGCGGCTGTCGTGGCTCGGGAGCTCGCTGCTGTTCGCGAGCGGGTTCACCATGCTGTGGGTCGTCGCGGTCTCGTTCGGCGTGGAGCCGCAGTGGGTGGCACCGGTCGCCCTGGGTGTGGCGATCGCGATCGGCGTGGCGATCGGCTGGCGACGCTTCGGCCGCGAGTCGACCGTGGCTGCGACTGGAAAGGACGAGCCCGGTTGGACCCACTAGCCTCCTGGCTCGGACAGGCGCGAAAGGGCATCGTCGAGCTGCTCGTGCTCGAACTGCTCAACGGGCGCGGTCGCATGCACGGCTACGGGATCGTGCAGGCGCTCGACGAGCTCGGTGACCTCATCGCGGGATTGAGCACGGTCTATCCGGTCCTGAAGCGGCTCGAGGCGGACGGTCTGGTCGAGGCGACGTGGGAGACCGGCACGCCGGGCAACCCGCGCAAGTACTACGAGCTCACGAAAGACGGCGCGGAGTTCCTTACGCGCGCCCGGGTCGAATGGCGCCGTATCGGCGAGGCCATGGACACGCTCAGGGGGGAGGACGCATGACGCGCTCCACATCCGAGATCATCGAGAGCTACCTCTCGAGGCTGCGCTCCGAACTCACCGCTGTTGGCGCTGAGGATGCCGACGATGTCGTCGCCGAGATCCGCTCGGTTCTGACCGAAGCGGCCGGGGATGATGCCGAGGCGGCGGCAGCCGAGACGGAGCGCCTGGGCGAGCCGGGCGATCTCGCGCGCGGCATCCTGGTAGAGCGCGGACTCGACCCGGCGGCCGGAATGGCGTCGGGCACGTGGTGGCGGCTGGGCATCGCCGCACCCGTCGACATCGCCATCGGGATGGCCGTCCCGCTGGCAGCCGCCGTGCCGCTGTACGTCGTGGGATGGTTCGGGGAGCCGCGGGGGATGAGTATCGCGATCGCCGTTGCGCTGGGGGCCGTCGCGCTGGCCTGGCCGTTCTTCATATGGCGTCCGTGGCGGCGAGGCGGACGCTCCTTGAGTCCGGGCATGACGCTCACCGGGCTTGCGGTCGTTCGCGCCCCCGGGTTCTGGCGCCTGGTCCGCATCGACGAGCTGAAGGCCATGGGACTGGCGCCGCGCCGCCGTGTGGCGGGGGCAGTCGTCAGCGCGGTCGTCGCGGTCGCACTGATAGCGGGTACGTCGCTCGTCGGTCTGGACTTCGGCGGCTCGTGGCTCGCTGCGGCGGCCATCTCGGCTGAGTTCTCGGGCAAGACCGTCGGCGGTGGTGTGCCGATCGAGACCCAGCTCCAAAGCGTCGTCGACCAGGTCTACGTCGGGCTCATGGGTGCATCGGGACCGGACATGAGCACGGCTCTCTCGTACGTCGCGCCCGAAGCCTCATCGGCCCTGCAGCCGCTTTGGTCGAGGATCGCCGAGAAGCGCATCCGCACCGTCCGCGTCGAAGCGTCCAGGCAGATAGAGCCGGGTGTGTATCGCGTCACGGTGGCGGAGTTCTCGAGGGGCTCGAGTGGGCCGGAGCGGGTGGGCACGTCCACCTTCACGCTGGGGCAACGGCAGTGGCTTCGAGCCGACGGGGTGGGCAGCGACTGGGTTGTGGTTGGCATCGACAGTGGGGCAGCGCCAGGCTCCGAGTAGTCGGAACGAGAGCGCGGCTGTGGGGCGGAGGAGTCCGCGTCCCTACCCCTCCCGCAACACCTCGAGCAGCCGCACCATCGCGAGCGTGTCGGTCCCGCAGTACTCCTTCAGGTCCGCGTAGACCGCCGCGCACTCCTCGGCGGGGAGCTGGCCGGTCGCGGCCTGCAGGTAGCGCATCGACGCGACCTGGCCATCGCCGATGCCGAGCCCGTCGTAGGACAGGTCGTCGACGAGCGCCGGCAAGACGACCTTGATGCTCACGCTGCCGAGGCAGTCGGGATGGCGGACGTGCGACTGGACGACCTTCATCAGGTCGAAGATCCGCGCTTGGATCGCCGAGAGCGCTGAGGCATGCTCGGGGAATGCGAGGGCCAGCTCGTTCAGCCGCGAGTTCTCGAACGACGAGTAGACGACGACGCTGCCGGTATCGCCGAGCGCGTCGATCAGGCTTCGCGATGAAGCCGGGCCGCGGGTCACCGGTTCCCTCGTGCAGGAAATCGCGGTGCTCCAAGTCGCCGTTCTCGTGCAGGATGTGGTCCGACCACTGGAAGGTCAGCGTCTGCCACGGGCGCGTGCCC
Source organism: uncultured Coriobacteriia bacterium (assembly GCA_963803785.1). Lineage (GTDB taxonomy): Bacteria > Actinomycetota > Coriobacteriia > Anaerosomatales > JAAXUF01 > CAWDNM01. The sequence continues at coordinate 401,892 of CAWDNM010000001.1, read as the reverse complement.
GGATACAGCGGGAGCGCCGACATGAACGTCTCGAAGTCGAGGAAGTGGATGGGGTAGGTCAGCCCCGCGAGCGAACGGCCGACGTCGCCGACGATGCGCGGCTCACCCGATCGCACGAGCTCGCAGATGCCGCGCTGGGCGCCGGTGAGCTCGGGGTAGTCGAGCGGCACGTCCTCGATGGCGAAGATGCCGTCCGCGACGAGAGAATCCAGCAGCGACTCGCTGATCCGCGGCAGTTCGGTGACTGGACGGCTGGGGAGGAAGTCGTGGCAGTGGCCGTAGAACGAGCAGGTGTAGGGCTTGTCGCAGTGCTTGCCGATGGGGACCGCGGGTGGCTCGGCGACGTCGAGCATGGCGAGCATCTCGGCGACCAGCTCCGGGACGATCGGGATGTAGGCACGGGCCTCGGCGGTGACGTCCTCGGCGCGGAAGAGACGTTCGAGGTCGTAGTCGCCGCCCTCGTAGACGTAGGTGTTGTCGAGATGCATCAGGTGGGCGCGGCGGATAGGGAGGCCGGCGCCTTCGAGCACCCAGGTCTGGACCGCGACGTCGGTGATGTTGACCGGCTTGACCCTGGTTCCCGACTTGACCTCGTAGAGATCCCAGAGGTTCTCGCCGACACGCACGAGCACGTCGGGGCGCACGAAGACACCGCCGTGCATCGAGCGCGGCCTCGAAGATCGCGCTCGGCGGGTCCTCGAGGAGCCGGCGCGTGGTCTCGAGCGCCTGCGCCGACTCGGTGTAGTCCTCGGCGACGAGCACTCCGCCGGCGAACCGATCGCGGGCGAGTTCGCCCACGGAGGTTCCCGTGTCGAAGATGTGCTGCTGGGTGTCCGGCGTCGGATCTGCCAAGTCGCGCGCGTGCGTGGAAAGCCACAGCGCCTTGGGACACTGGAGCCCGGTCTGGAACTTCGATTTTGACAGGCGGTTTGCCATGTCTGCACCTCCTGCGGGGAGCATACCGCAGGGGTCTGACAGGAACCTTGCCGGCTTCGGCACTTGCAGGGTATGCGGTCCTCGACCCCGGATCATCTGCATTTGACTCTGGTCAAGGAGCCCGCCCGCGCACCGGCGCATCCTATCCGCACCACGAGACCAGGGGGCTATGCCCTCGAGGCAGACAGGCAGATGCGCATGTATGCGACGCCCAGCGTTACAGTTCGTTCGATAGCGTTCCTCGACACGTTCTGCCGGGAGCGGGGCATCCCCAGCACCCAGAGCGTCACCGTGGCCAAGGGCGGCGTCACGGCGCGTGCGTTAGCCGAGTCGATCGGGCTGCCGACCGATCGCATCGAAGGAATATTCCACAACTACTCCAAGTCGGGCCTCGATGTGCTTGTGATGCTCCCCGGCGACAGGGTCGCGTTCGCCTCCGATGCAACGCACCGCGGCGGCTCCTGCCATCTTCGACGGGCGTTCACCGCGTCCACACTACCGGTTCCCCGCGCAGGGAGCGTGGAAGCCGTGCGAGCCTGACACAACCGTTGTTCGCGATAGACGTGCTCCCTGGTCCACGAACTCGACGGGGAGCTGGGAGCCCGTAGCGACCATGGCCACCAACGAGCGCGGCATGCCACAGCCTTATCAGCCCGGACAGCACTACTGGTTCGAGGGCATCGACCCCGGCGTGTATCGGCTGACCGCTACGGACGGGTCGGGCGAGTACGCCGACTCGGGGTACCCAACGGAGATCGCTCGCGGAGGCCGGGACATCGTGCTCTCGAAGGGCGAGCGGGCCGCGTTCGTCGTGCTCGTCCACTTGGTCGGGCATTGGCGTCTGAACGACTGGATCTCAGGGGGGTTGAAGCGCTTCTTTGGCCAACTGGGACGACTGCCTCGATTGAACCTGATGTCGATCTCCCGCTCATGATCGCGTTCATCACCGTTGTGATGCGCCGCGGTGAGCGTAGGGCGCGGACCACGCGGCCCGACTGGCACCGGTCCTCGACTCCCTGCGCGTCTGATCTTCGTGCCGCTGAGCGGCCTGCTGGTCGTCGCGGTCCGCCCTCAGGCCTCTGGGCTGGGTCGTCAGCGATTCGAGCGTCTGGCATGCAGTCCACTCACAGTCGGCGACTGTGCTGCTTGTTCTGATGGGAGTGCACCTCGGCCTGCACTGGAGTTGGATATCGTCGGCCATCCGGCATCGGGTCTTCCGGCCCATGCTCCATCCGGTCGCGATCCTCGCCTGGGCGCGGGGGCGCGTGCTGGGCCCGGCTCGGATCGACTTGAAGGGCGAGTTCCGAGCACTCGTCAGAATCAGTCGCCACGCGGTGCAGGCGATGCTGCTGGTCACGGTCCTCGCGGCCGGGATTTACGGCCTGACGGTCACCACCAACGGGGCGTTTCTCGCGGCGGGACTCACGATGCCGGGCGGATCGGGAGCCGGCCTGTCGGCCGAGGTGCCGGGTGCGCGGGCGGCGGATCGCTCTGGATCAGTAGCCGCGGACAGGCGTTCTGAGGCCGCGTCGAGGGGCGTCTCGGAGTCGCTCTTGGCGGCTATACGCAGCGCGCATGCGTTCGTGGTCCTGATACTCGCGATGCTTGCGGCCGCCGTCGTCGGAGACCTCGTGAGACCGATGAGGTCATAGCGGCGAGCCCCACACTCACGTGGGAAGCCTGGGGTTTTCCTTCGGCTGCGGCGAGAGAGGTATCTGTTGCAGCTTGGGGCTTGGTAGTCGCAGCTCATGCAATGCACCGATGACGGCGATTCGGAACGGCGCCACGAAGTAGAGAAGCAAAGCGAGAATCAGAAACAGGACTCCCACGAGTCGCAGGGTCCTGACGAGGATCGTTGTCGCCCCGGACTCCGGCGCTTCCTCGGCGGCTTCGAAGTCATCCGGCGAAGGCTCGTCCGCGTCAGTCCAGAGGTCGTTATCAGCGTCGTCACTACGCAAGCCGGTCCGACAGCTCCATCCACTTGTCCTCGAGCTCGGCTATCTGCTGCTCCGCTTCCTTGAGCCGCGCTTGGTCGTCGAGTAGGGCGACGTAGTCCGAAGGATCCGTGTCCTTCATCTCGGCACGGATCGCGTCGGCCTTCTTGCAGAGCGTGTCCAGCTTGCGCTCCGTGGATGCGAGTTCCTTCTTCAGGATGCGCTCCTCCGCCGCGTTCCCCTTGGGCTTCGGCTTCTCGGGCTTCACCTTCACCGCCGCCGGCTCGTCTCGGCGCGCGTCCACGAGCCGCAGGTACTCGTCGACGCCTCCGGGGACGTGGCGGATCGTGCCGTCGAGGATGGCGAACTGGTCGTCGGTGACGCGCTCCATCAGGTAGCGGTCGTGGGTGATGAGGAGCAGCGTGCCCGGCCACGTGTCCAGCAGGCTCTCGACGACGGCGAGCATGTCGATGTCCAGGTCGTTGTCCGGCTCGTCCAGGATGAGCACGTTGGGCTTGTCCAGCAGGATGAGCATCAGCTGGAGACGTCGCTTCTGTCCGCCGGACAGGTCGCACACCGGCGTGGAGAGCTGGGCGGCCTCGAACCCGAGACGCTCCAACAGCTGTGCCGGCGTCATCTCCTTGCCGTCGATCTCGTAGCGCGTGTTGTAGCGGGAGAGGACCTCTCGGATGCGGTAGCTCCCCAGCTCGTTCAGCTCGTTGAGGTGCTGCGAGAGGACGGCGAACTTGACGCTCTTGCCGATCTTGACGTGACCCGAGGTCGGCTCGAGCGAGCCGCGGATGAGATTGAGCAGCGTCGTCTTTCCCGACCCGTTCTCGCCCAGGATGCCGAACCGATCCCCAGGGCCGATGAGCCACGTGACGTCATCGATGACCGTCCTGTCGCCGAAGCGTGCGGTCACGTCCACGAGGTCGACGACCTGCTTGCCCAGTCGCGAGACCGCGGTCCGTTTCAGCTCGAGGGTGTCGCGGAGCGGGAGGTTCCTCGGCGATGAGCGCTTGGGCCGCTGCGACGTGGAACTTGGGCTTGGTCGCCCGGGCCCGAGCGCCGCGCGAGAGCCAGGCGAGTTCCTTGCGCAGGGCGTTCTGGCGCTTCTGCTCGGCGGTTTGGGCGGCCTCGGCACGCTCGACACGCTGGAGCACGTACGCCGAGAACCCGCCGTCGAACTGCTCGATCCGGCCGTGATGCACCTCCCACATGCTGAGGCACACCTCGTCGAGGAACCAGCGGTCGTGGGTGACGACGAGAAGCGCGCCCGACTTCCTCGGCCAGCGTTGTTTGAGGTGGTCGGCCAGCCATGCGATGGCGTGCACGTCGAGGTGGTTGGTGGGCTCGTCGAGCATGAGCACGTCGAAGTCGCCGACAAGCACGCGGGCGAGATCCACGCGACGCCGCTGCCCGCCGGAGAGCGCGCCGACCCGGCCGTCCCAGGGGAGGTCCGCGACGAGGCCGCGGATGATGCCGCGAACTCGCGCGTCCGACGCCCACGTGTGCTCGGGCACGTCGCCGACGACCGCGTGGGCGACCGTGGCCTCCGGGTCGAGCGCGTCCGTCTGCTCGAGCGTGCCGATGTGAACCCCGCCGCGCCGCATGATGCGGCCGGCATCGGGCTCCAGCGAACCGGAGAGCAGCGAGAGCAGCGATGACTTGCCGTCGCCGTTGCCGCCGACGATGCCGATACGGTCGCCCTCGTCGATCCCGAGCGTGACCGAGTCGAAGACCTTCTTCGTCGGGAATTCCAGATGGACGTTCTCGCATCCGAGCAGATATGCCACGACAGCGATCCTCGATCCTCAGCAACCGGTGAGCACGAATGACAGTGTCGCACGGTGGGGAGCGCGCGGGATACCTGGCCTGGCGCTCAACTGAGCGTCGCTGCCAACGCATGGCCGAGCTGGACCGCGTCTGCAATCGCCCGAATGTGGTCATAAACAGCGTGAGGTGTGAAGCGGCACCTGCGCGGCGCGCCTCGGACACGGGCGGATCGGGGGATCCGCTCTCGGCTGGGGAGGCAACCACATGAGCAAGACGCTGTCTACTGACACGTGCTCCCGCAGGGTGGCGACGATGGTGCTGGCGGTGGTGCTGCTCGGGGTTGTCGCTGTCTCGACCGGTCAGGTGGAGCACGCCGACGCGGGCGTGAACACGTGGACCGGGGCGGCTCAGAGCCCGAGCGGCGCGGACGTGCAGAGGATGCGCAGCTACGCGGTCGACTCGGGCACCGAGTTGTACATCGCCGCTGGATACGGCGGGGTCATGCGGAGCACCGATCAAGGCGTGGACTGGCACAGCGTCGGCAGCGGCCTGTCCGGGCAGTGGGTGACCGACGTGCAGCGTGCTCAGGACGGGACGCTCGTCGCAGGGACTTCCACCGACGGCGTATACACGCTTGGTCTCGACGGCTCGACCACCTGGGAACCCGAAGAGGGTAGCCAAACCAACGGCCGCGACATCGGGGCAGTCCACATCCGCGCGAACGGCACGTGGGTGGTGGGGCTGAAGGGGACGCCCGGTGGCGTCCTGCTCTCCAGCGACCATGGTTCGAGCTGGACGGCGCCGACGGCGGACATCGGACAGCAGGTGACCGCGCTGGATTCGCTCGGCACGACCTTGCTCGCAGGAACAGTCGCGCATGGCCTGTGGGCATCCTCGGACGGCGGCGATCACTGGGCACAGTCCACGGTCGGCGTTCCGACGGGTGCGACCGTCCACGCCATCTCGATGGCACCCGGAGTCTGGTGGGCCGCCACCGACCAGAACCTCTTCAGCTCGACGAATGCGGGTGCGTCGTGGACCACATCGGGATCGCCGGGCGCCGGGCAGTACACGGACGTGAAGACGGACTCGAGTGGGGGCACCATTGCTGGCGGATACGGCAGCGGCGTCTTCTACCGCAGCGGTACGACATGGAGATGGCTACCCGTCGGCAGCCCCTGTTGGTTCACGCAGGCGGTGGCCGGTGACGGCACTTCCGTCTACGCGGGCTTTCGGGGACTTGGCGTGTTCGCGCATCGTGCCCCAACGAACAGTGATGAGCCTTGGTCCGACATCAACAGCACCATGCCGCTGCTTACGGTGCAGGCGATCGCTTTCGGTCCGTCGGGCAGTCGATTCGCAGCAGCGTTCACTCCAATGACGGGTAATGGCGTGGGGATGATGGGTTCATCGGACGGCGGCCTCACGTGGCCGGCCGTTGCAGACCCCTTCCTCGGCGGGTTCTCGGTCCACCAGTTCGCGCGCGACAATTCTGGCCGACTGGTTGCGGCGACTGGCGATGGCGTCATGGAAACAACCTCAGGCGCCACGTGGCACCGGCTCAACGGCATGGTCTTCGCCTGGACGGTCGGCTCTTCGCCTGACGGCAGCGTCACCGTCGCCGGCGGCACCGACAACAAGATCCTCATCACGCGCCCGGGCGACTCGAACTGGACGCCTCTGACGACAGCCGACCTGCCCAACACCTACTCGAGAATCGGTCGGTGTCGCGCCGGACGGGTCGATTCTCGCGGGATTCGATGGAGCGATGCACAGGCTGGCGGCAGGTGCCAGCTCCTGGACGACGCCGACGAATTCCCCGAAGGACATCTACTCCATCGTGCGAGGCCGAGGCGGGCGTATCTTCGCCTCGGGTCTGGGCGACGGCGTGTGGGTCTCGACAGACAACGGCGCATCGTGGGCGAAGACAGCGACGAGCCCGGGAGTGCAGGCCATTCCGCTCAGCGCGACACTCGATGGAACGCTCTTCGCGCCGGTGCCGGGATTCGGTGTCTTCCGTAGCACGGACAACGGCGACACGTGGGAGCTGGTCGGAGGACCGTTCCTCGGCTGGGTGACGGCGTCCGCATCGCTCGATGGCTCCAAGGTGATGGCGGCCGATGCGGCAGGCGTTCACCTGTACTCGCTGGTGGCACCGGTGGTGACGCACTCTGTGGAGCCCGCTGCCCCTGCGCCGCTCAACGGCTGGTATGCCAGCTCGCGAGCCGTACACCTCGATCGAGACATCGACGGAGACACGAAGTGGCGCGTTGACGGGGAGCGATCCAGACCACCACCACGGCCTCGGTCTCGGTGGGGGTGGCTGACGGAAGCCACGCCCTCGCGTACTGGGGCCACGCGCCGCTGGTCGATTCGGCGGTCACGACCGTGACGGTCCGGATCGACTCCAGCGACCCCACCGGAACCATGACCGTCGCGAAGGGTGCCACCATCACGAAGACGCTGAAGGTGACCGTCAACTCGGCGGTCGCGGATGCGATCAGCGGGATGTGGCGCATGCGGTTCAGCACCAACGGCGGCAGCAGCTGGGGTGCGCGGGTGCCATACGCCGCGACTGCGCCGGTGACACTGCCGGGGTGGAGCGGGACCAAGACCGTCACGGCCCAGTACTCAGACCTTGCCGGGCACACAGTCAACCGAACGGACACGATCAAGTTCGTCCGACCGGCGCCAACCATGACGCGCCCCTCGCTCGCGAAGCGCTACATCAGACGCGGCTCCAAGTTCACGGTGACCGGCTACCTGAGCCCGACGACGGGCGGGAAGACGACGCTTCACTACTACGTGAAGAGGTCGGGCAAGTGGACTCGGTATGCCAGCAAGACGCTCACGAACACCACCTCCGGAAGCCGATCGAAGTACTCGTACAGGCGAAGTCTGCCGCGGAGGGGATCGTGGTACGTCCGCGCGAAGTTCACAGGCAACTCGGCGTATCTCTCGAAGTGGAGCTCGAAGCGGTACTTCACCGTGCACTGACGTGCGTAGTGGCGCTGCACATGCAGTCGCGAAGTGCTGCCAGGGGCGCCCCGGGTGGGGGCGCCCCTTCGTCCCGCACCGCCCACCGTGACGGCCGCTACGCCATCGCCGGTATCGCCAGCGCGAAGCCGGTCACGAGCGATACCATCCACAGCGCCCACACGGTCAGGCTGAAGTGGTGGAAGTTGCGCATGAAGGTCTCCCGCTTGAGGAGCAGCACGGTGGTCGCCCACGTGGCGTGGATGAGCATCAGGGCGATGGCGAGCACGCCGAGCGCCCCGTGGATGTTGAGCTTGAATCCGCCGGCGATGTCGCTCATGAGGGTCGTGCCGATCGTGTCGAAGACCAGGCCGGCCCAGAACAGCGCGAGGTGCCAGGGCTTCAGCGTGCGCGCGCGAAACTCCGCGAAGACGGCGATGGTGTAGATGGTGGCCGCCGTCAGTATCGAGACAACGGCGCCGATGAGGGTGGGGCTCATGTGGTGGGTCCTTTCGAAAGACGAGAGAGATGTGGGTGGTGTCGAGGGGTTGGAGCGCGCTCACCGCGCGACCGTCGTCGGCTGTGGGTCCGGTGTCCGCGTGGCCGTGGGCGTCCATCCGTCGCGCTTCACCGCGGCGAGCACCTCGTCGAGCCACTCGAGCTCCGCCCGTGTGACGCGGACGATCTTGTCGAACACGCGCGCGGGCAGGCCGGGCGCACCCGAGGCCCCGGCTGCCTCGCTCGCCGCCGTCGCGTCGGCGATGAGCGCGCCCAGATGCGCGGCGCGCCGCTCGAGGATGGCGGTCTTCTCGGCGGGCTTGAGGCGGTCGGTGTAGGCGAGCATGCCGAAGACGACGTCGAACTCCGAGTACGGCATCGCCTCGATGAAGCCCTCGGCACGCATCAGCCGTTCGAACGCGCGAAGGCCTTCGGGTGTGACCGAGTAGACCCTGCGCGCGGGCCGGGCTCCGTCGCGCTGAACCTCGACGCTCACGAGACCGTCGCGTTCCAGCTTCTTGAGGATGTAGTAGACGTGCTTCTCCGAGAGCTCGACCCACAGGTCGGCCCGTGATTCGGCGAGGGTGTGCATGATCTCGTGCCCGTGCGTGGGCCGCATCGACAACCTGCCGAGCACGAAGAGCTCCTTTGCCGAGACGCTGCCAGCTGCCATTTCAGGACTCCATGATCGTGGTGGGTACCGACATTGGTACGAATCGTACTAACCTTGCGAAACGAATATAGTACGAATCGTACTAACGGTCAACCCTCCGGCCAAGCTGTTGCGGTGCTGCGGCGCGACGATAGGTGGCGCGGCGAACCCGACGGCCCTTTGACTTGTACCGTCCGGTCCAATAGCGTCTGCACAACGGGCGACGGATGGGGGACACGATGGCCGACGAGAAGATCGCGATTCTGACCGACTCATGCACGGACGTTCCAAAGGACTATCGCGACAAGTACAAGATGTACGTGGTGCCGCTGACGATCATCTACAGCGATGCCGAGTACCGCGACGGGATCGACATCCAGCCCGAGGAGGTCTTCGCGCGGTTCTCGGAGGAGGTCCCCTCGACGTCGCTGCCGAACCCCTCGGTCGTCGCGGACGTCCTCAAGCAGATCAAGGCGGACGGCTACGACAAGGTGATCGCCGTCCACATCTCGAGCGGACTGAGCGGTACCTACAACATGGTCAGCAGCTTCGGTCCTTCACCCGAGGGACTCGAGGTCCGCTACATCGACACCAAGAACATCGGCATCGGCGCGGGCTTCTCGGCGGTTCGCGCGGGCGAGCTGATCGAGCAGGGGCTCGCGTTCGACGAGGTGTGCCGGCAGGTCGAGGAGGCGGCTCGCAACACGCGGCTGTTCTTCTGCGTGCTGACGCTCGACTATCTGGTGAAGGGCGGCCGGATCGGTCGCGTCTCGGGCATGGTGGGCACCATTCTCGACCTCAAGCCGGTCATCTCGTGTGACGAGGACGGCATCTACTACACCGTGGCGAAGGCGCGGGGGCGCAAGAAGTCGCTCAAACTGGCGCTCGAGAAGGCCGTCGAGTTCGCGGCGGGCTCTTCCGAGTACAACATCACGGTGATGCACGGGGCGGCGCAGGATGAGGCCGACGAGCTGCTCGTTGCGATGAAGGAGCAGCTGCCCGACTACCGCATCGCGATCGAGGGCCAGATCACGCCGGCGCTCGTGGTGCACACGGGCCCGGGGCTCATCGGCATCGGCATTCAGCGGCTGGCGTAGGGCCTGCGTCTGGGCTGGCCGCGCCCGACCTCTCTCATAAGTGCAGCGTCCACGGACCCGAGGCGTCGATCTCGATGACGTAGATGCCCTTCCTGATGCCTCTCACGGTTCTGGCTCCGGACTTCCCGGTGGTGGTCGGGACGAGTTCCCTGATCACGTCGCCGTCCTGACTCCTCAAGCGGGCCCTGAACGACTTCCCGCTCGGGTTGGTCCAGTGGAATCGGTAGGTGCCGCTCTTGCGGGAGAGGGTGAAGGGTGCGCTGACGTAGGGCCGCGTCCCCGACAGCGCGGCGAAGCCCTTGGCGCTGAGCTTGCGTGGCTCGTAGACGCTCACCTTCCAGCTGGCCGCGTCATCGGCGACGACCTTGAGGTAGTACTTCTGACTCGTGATGAGATCGAAGGCGTGCTCTCCCGTGAACCCGGTGTGCGAATCGACGACCTTGAAGACCGTCTTGAACCGGCTGCCGCTCTTCTTGAGCAGGTACACCTTGAAGTCCTTGCCGGTAGCCTCGGGCGGGCCGGTGGACTCGATCGAGAACTCGACCAGGCCCTTGCGCAGCATCATGCCGACGGGCACCGTCGTGTCGCCTGAGCCTGCGACCTCGATCTTCTCGGGCTGCAGCCCCCAGACCTTCATCGCCGCCGACTTGGACGGCTCGTACTTGCTGCTCCCCGCGTACCTGAAGCGGTAGAGCGAATTCGAGGTCGGGCGCACGGCGCAGATCGCGCGGCCACGGGAGTTCAGCTCGATGCCTCGCCTCACCACGGTCCACGAGGTGTCGCCGGACTTGAGCTCGGGCGAGCGTTCCAGAATGAGTTTCGAGCTCTTCAGCGGGGTGCCGGAACTCGTCCTGAGGAAGCCCTCGATCTTCACCTTGACGTGGATGCTCGGGGTTCTGGGCGTGGTCGCGCGGATGGTGAGCCTGGTCGCCGTCGCAGCGAACGCGAACGCCGGCGCAAGTGCCAGCGTGGCGAAGATCGCTGTCGCCAGCATCAGCGATACTGCTCTATCCCGGGGCGCTTTCATGGTTCCTCCTCGTGTGGCCTGCGCGACTCGTCGTGCCGAACAAGGGCTTCTCGGCAGCGTGAGTGCTCCTGCAAGTCGAATGTACCCTGTGCGCACCAGTGCGACGCTGGGATACACTGTCGAAGTCACTGTTTGCAGCGGCGTTTCTGCATCCGCGCAGGCCGCCGATTGGCGAAGAAGAGGTGGGGATATGAAGAAGAACGTACGTCGCTTGTCGGTTCTGCTCGCGGTCGCCCTGTGCGCCGCGCTCCTCCTGACCGGTTGCGGCCAGAAGAGCGCCACCACAGAGTCCCCCGAAGCCAATGCCGCCAACGACACCTTCACGTTTGCGCAGGGCGCTGACCCCCGTGGTCTGGACCCGGCACGCGTGGACGACCTGGAGTCCGGCAAGGTCATCGTGAACATGTACGAGGGCCTGACCAAGTACGCGAACGACTCGACCAAGGTCGAACCGTCCCTCGCCGAGTCGTGGGAGGTCAGCGAAGACGGACTGACCTACACGTTCAAGCTGCGCCAGGGCGTCAAGTTCCACGACGGCACCGATTTCAACGCCGAGGCCGTCAAGGTCAACATCGAGCGCCAGCTGCCCCCGAAGGCTGACGACAACATGCCGTACGCGAGCTTCACGTTCGGCACCGTCAAGAGCGTCGAGGCCGTCGATCCCGCGACCGTCAAGATCACGCTGACCCAGCCCAACACGGCGTTCCTCGCGAACCTCGCCATGGGCATCGCCGCACCGATCGTCAGCCCCAAGGCGCTGGCCGACAACAACAACTCCGTGATGGAGACCCCGGTCGGCACCGGCCCGTACAAGTTCGTCAAGTGGAACAAGGGCGAGAACGTCGTCCTCGAGCGCAACGACGAGTACTGGGGCGAGAAGGCGAAGACCAAGAACGTCATCTTCCGCATCATCGCCGACAACTCGGCTCGCGTCCTGGCTCTGAACAACAGTGAAGTCGACATGATCGACGGCATCGACGCTACCGTCGTCGACAAGATCAAAGAGGGCGGCAACGAGCTCTACGAGGCCCCCGGCATGAACGTCAACTACATGGCGTTCAACACGACGACCGACATGTTCAAGAACGCCGAGGCCCGCAAGGCCGTCGCGCAGGCCGTCAACGTCGATGAGCTCGTGACGAGCCTCTATCAGGGCTACTCCGAGAAGGCCAACACCATCCTGCCGACCTTCATGCCCGGCTTCGACCCCGCCGTGCAGCAGGTCGCCTACGACGAGGCCGCCGCCAAGGCGGGCCTCGAGAAGGCCGGCATCAAGAAGGTCCACATGATCACCTACTCGAACCCGCGCCCCTACAACGCCGCGACCGGTTCTGCGCTCGCTGCTGCGATCCAGGGCTACCTGCAGAAGGTCGGCGTCGAGGCAACGATCGACACCTATGACTGGACCACCTACAAGGACAAGGTCAAGGGCGGCGACTACGACATCGCCTACTACGGCTGGATCGGTGACAACGGCGACCCGGACAACTTCCTGAACCTGCTCGCCGACAAGGACCCGAACCTCAACATCGCTCGCTTCGACGATCCGGTCTACCAGGACATGATCAAGAAGGCGCTCGCGACCCCCAACGGCCCCGAGCGTGACGCGCAGTATGCCGCGATGGAGAAGTACGTGGCCGAGCGTTCGGTCTGGCTGCCGTTCTCGCACGCCAAGACGCAGGCCGCCTACCGTCCCAACGTCGATGGTTTCGTCTACCACGTGACGGGCAGCGTGTTCCTGTCCAACGTGGTCAAGAAGTAGTCCCAGCAGAAACGAGCCTCAGTGCAGCCGGAAGCCACCCCGTGTGGTTTCCGGCTGCATGTTCGCTGACAAGCGGAGAGTCCCCCAAGCATGCTCAAGTACGTACTCAAGCGGGTCTTGATGGTCATCCCGGTCATGATCGGGGTGTCCATCATCGTGTTCGCCCTGATGCGGGTCTTCTCTCCCGACCCGGCGCCGGTCGTCCTCGGGCAGCACGCGACGCAGGAGCAGATGGAAGCGTGGCGGGAGGGCAACGGCCTGAACGAGCCGGTCGTGCAGCAGTACCTGCTCTACGTGCGAGACGCCCTTCAAGGTGACCTCGGCACGTCGTACTACACCGACACGCCCGTCTCCGAGGAGATCGGTGCTCGCTTCCCCGCAACCATCGAGCTGGCGCTCGCCGCCATCACCTTCGCGTCGATCGTCGGCGTCACCCTCGGGGTGATCGCGGCCGTGAAGAAGAACTCGATCTTCGACGCCGGGGGCACGTTGATCGCGCTGATCGGCGTATCGATACCGATCTTCTGGCTTGGCATCATGCTCATCATGGTCTTCAGCGGGTACCTCCACTGGTTACCCTCAGGAGGGCGCATCAACGTGATGCTCGAGCCGACCGAGGTGACCGGGTTCTACATGATCGATGCGTTGCTCGAGGGCAACATGGCGGCGTTCCAAGACGCCGCGATTCACCTCGTCCTCCCTGCGCTCGCGCTCGGGATGTACTCCATGGCCATCATCACGCGGATGACGCGCTCGAGCATGCTCGAGACGCTGGGCCAGGACTACGTTCGGACCGCGCGCGCAAAGGGCCTCACCGAGGGCAAGGTCATCGGCAAGCACGCGCTGCGCAACTCGCTCATCCCCGTGATCACCGTCATCGGCCTGCAGTTCGGCGCGTTGCTCGGCGGCGCGCTGCTGACCGAGAGCGTCTTCTCGTGGCCGGGCATCGGCAAGTTCACGGTCGACTCGATCATGAGGTCGGACTTCCCGGTCGTGCAGGGCATCGTGCTGCTCGTGGCGGTGGTGTTCGTCACCGTGAACCTCATGGCGGACCTCATCTACGCGTTCCTCGACCCGCGCATCAAGTACTCGTCGAACACGGACGGATAGCGGCATGAGAGAGCTCGATCACCTCACTCCCAATCCGAACGACGATGCGCCGTCCGAAGGCCACGTCGCCGATGAGACCATGGCGCTGGGCGAAGCGCTGCCCGTCGCCCACGTACCCGGCGCGGATGAGACGTTCCACGAGAAGGCCGACAACCGGTGGCTCGAGATGTGGCGCAGCCTCGTCGCGAACAAGGCCGCGATGGTCAGCCTGTTCTTCATCGTCTTCCTGCTGTTCCTGGCGGTGTTCGGCCCCTACATCACGCCGTACAACCCCATCGAGACCGACATGTCCAACACCCTGAAGCCGCCGAGCCCGGAGCACTGGTTCGGCACCGACCAGCTGGGCATGGACATCTTCAGCCGGGTCATCGCCGGCGCGCGCGTGTCGCTGACCGTGGGACTGCTCGCCGTCTCCATCGCGCTCACGATCGGCCTGATCCTCGGCGCGATCTCGGGCTACGCCGGAGGCAAGACCGACACGTTCATCATGCGCTGCATGGACGTGATGCTCGCGATTCCGTCGATCCTGCTCGCCATCACGCTGATGGCCGCCCTCGGCAAGGGCATCGACAAGGCCGTCATCGCGATCGGGTTGGTCTCGATCCCCGAGTACGCACGGCTCGTGCGCGGCAACATCCTCTCGATCAAGCAGAACGACTACGTCGCCGCGGCGCGCATCTCGGGCAACAGCGACTTCCGGATCATCTTCCGGCACGTGCTGCCGATCGCGATGTCGGTGATCATCGTGCGCGCGACGCTCGGTATCTCGGCGGCGATTCTGGACACGGCCGCGCTCGGTTTCCTCGGCATGGGCGTGCAGCCGCCGCAGGCCGAGTGGGGCGACATGCTCGGGCGCGCGCGCGGCTTCATCTTCCAGGCGCCGCACACGCTGCTGTACCCGGGCCTGGCGATCACGCTGACGGTGCTCGCGTTCAACCTCGTCGGTGACGGCATGCGCGATGCCCTCGATCCCAAGTCGCGGATCAAGTAGGCCGGGCCGATGACGGACACACTCGACATGACCGACAGCCGCGCACCGGAGTCTCGGGTCGCCGACGTGCTCCTCGAGGTCAAGAACCTGAGCACCGACTTCGTGCTGAACAAGGGGACGGTGCACGCCGTCATCGACGTGAGCTTCGCCGTGCGCGAAGGCGAAGTGCTCGCCATCGTGGGCGAGTCGGGGTCGGGCAAGAGCGTCACGTCGCTGTCGGTGATGGGCCTGCTGCAGGCGCCGGGGCGCGTCGTGGCCGGCGAGATCCTCTACCGCGGGCAGAACCTGCTCAAGCTGTCCCAAGACGAGATGCGCAGCATCCGCGGGAACCAGATCTCGATGATCTTCCAGGAGCCGATGACCAGCCTGAACCCGGTCTTCACGATCGAGAACCAGCTGACCGAGAGCATCCGCACCCACATGAAGCTCGACCGCAAGGCAGCGCGCGACCGCGCCATCGACATGCTGCGCCTCGTCGGCATCCCTTCTCCCGAGAAGCGCATCAAGGACTACCCGCACCAGATGTCGGGCGGCATGCGCCAGCGCGTGATGACCGCGATGGCGCTCTCGTGCGACCCGCAGCTGCTCATCGCCGACGAGCCCACGACCGCGCTCGACGTGACGATCCAGGCCCAGATCCTCGCGCTCCTCAGCGACCTGCGCGAGAAGATCGGGATGGCGGTGCTGCTCGTCACGCACGACCTGGGAGTCGTCGCCGAGACCGCGGATCGCGTCGTCGTCATGTACTGCGGCCGTGTCGTCGAGGAGACGAGCGCGCAGGAGCTCTTCGAGCGCCCGCTGCACCCGTACACGCTGGGGCTGCTCCGGTCGATTCCGACCATGGAAGACGTCGACGACGACGAGCCGCTCTACATGATCCCGGGCATGGTCCCCAACCCGCTCAACCTCCCGAAGGGCTGCGCCTTCGCCGACCGCTGCGAGCGCCGGATGGACCGCTGCGGCCGCGAGGTACCGGAGCTGTACGAAGCCGAGGGCCGCAAGCTGCGCTGCTTCCTGTTCGACGCCCGCCGAGGAGGTGGCGCGACTCGTGACCGAGCCGCTGGTCAGCCTGAGGAACCTCTCGAAGTTCTTCTCGGTGGACACGAACCTGTTCGGCCGGACCACGTCCGTGCTCAAGGCCGTCGACGATCTCTCGCTCGACATCTACCCGGGCGAGACGTTCGGGCTGGTGGGGGAGTCGGGGTGCGGCAAGACCACCGTGGGCAAGATGCTCGTCAGCCTCTACGAGCCGACGGCGGGCGAGATCTGGTACGAGGGCAAGAACCTCGCGACGCTCTCGGCGAACGCCCGACGCGCCTACCATCGCGAGATCCAGCTCATCTTCCAGGACCCGTACTCGTCGCTGAATCCGCGCATGACGGTGGGCGACATCATCTCCGAGCCGATCCGCGTCAACAAGCTGCAGCCGGCGAACAAGGTGGACGAGCGCGTCAGCTACCTGCTCAACGCCGTGGGGCTCTCGGCGAACTGCCGCAACCGCTACGCGCACGAGTTCTCGGGCGGTCAGCGCCAGCGGATCGGCATCGCCCGCGCGCTCGCCATGGAGCCGAAGCTCATCGTGTGCGACGAGCCGGTCTCGGCGCTCGACGTCTCGGTGCAGGCGCAGGTGCTCAACCTGCTTTCGGACCTGTGCGACGAGTTCGGACTCACGTACCTGTTCATCGCCCACGGCCTCAACGTGGTCAAGCACGTGAGCGACCGAGTGGGCGTCATGTACCTGGGCCGCCTCGTCGAGGTCGCCGAGAAGCGCGAGCTGTACCGCAACCCGCTGCACCCGTACACCAAGGCGCTGCTCTCGGCGATTCCGGTCACGAACCCGGCGCAGCGCAAGGAGCGCATCCTGCTGGAGGGGAGCGTCGGCAGCCCCATCGACCCGGCGCCCGGCTGCCGGTTCTCGAGCCGCTGCTACGCGAAGGGCGACTGCGTCGACTGCGCGTGCGACACCGAGATGCCGGAGCTGGTAGAGGTCTCCCCGGGGCACTTCGTGTCGTGCTATCTCTTCCGCGTGTGATACTCGTCACACTTCGTTGACTACCACCCCTACGGAGCGTAGCGTCGGATGCCTAGGGAGGTGGCTCCATGGAGACCACTTCGGTTCGGCGCGACGCGACGCGGCGCAGGTCCATCGCGCAGCTTCAGCGGAAAGAGGAATCATGAACCGCCGCGTGCAGCCCCGCCACCTCGTTCTCCTCGCTGTCACGTTTTCCGTGCTGGTTGCAGCGGTCGTGTTCGGAGCGAGTATCCGCGGCGGCAATCCGCCTGCGACCCGGTACGGGGCGCCAGTCATCGACGCCGGCGACGGCCGCAGTTCCCAGGACGCTCCCGGAGGGGTTCGACTCCTCCGATGAAGCTACGAAGCCGGCTCCTTCTCGGAAGCTGACGGTCGACCCCTCTGCCCGTGAGACCTCGGACGGCGCCTGCGCGCACCGTCGCGGTCGTGTTCGCGCGCGACCTTTCAGCGGCCGAGCTGCGTCGGGCCGAGACCAAGTACGGCTTCCGGGTCGTCGAGCGCATCCCCAACATCGGTTGGACGATCGTCGAGCCGACGACCGCGTCCACGAGCGTGGAGGAACTCGCTGACACGCTTGCCGAGGCGGGCCTGGCCAAGACCGCCGAGCCCTCGTCGCGGGTGCATCGGGCGTCGACGCCTTCCGACCCGCGATACGGGGAGCAGTGGGGCTTCGCCAACACGGGGCAGTCGGGCGGAATCCCCGGTGCCGACATGAAGGCCGAGGCGGCGTGGGACTGGTCGCGCGGCGATTCGGTAGTGGTCGCGGTGGTTGATGAGGGTGTCGAGATCGACCATGCCGACCTTAGCGGTCAGGTGTGGGTCAACTCGGACGAGATCGCCGGCAACGGTATCGACGATGACAGCAACGGCAAAGTGGACGACGTCAACGGTTGGGACTTCCTCAACTCAGACGCAACGGTCTACGACGCCGTCGATGGAGACATGCATGGCACCCACGTTGCGGGCACCGTAGCAGCGGGCAGCAACAACGCTACCGGCGGTGCCGGCACGGCACCGGGCGCCCGGATCATGCCGCTCAAGTTCCTCGGACGCGACGGAGGAGATACCGCTGCGGGGGCCGCAGCCATCGTCTACGCGGTGGACAATGGTGCGCGTGTGGTCAACTGCTCGTGGGGCGGGACGATCGCATCTTCGGTACTCAACGACGCCATCGCCTACGCGGCTTCGAAGGGCGTCCTTGTGGTGGCTGCCGCCGGCAACAGTTCGGCGAACGCTGACGTTGCGCCGCTCTACCCGGCAGCATCCAACGCGACCAACGTCGTCTCGGTGGCTGCCTTGAACAGGGTGGACGAGCTCGCATCCTTCTCGAACTACGGCGCCTCCACGGTTGACTTGGGCGCGCCCGGCGAGCAGATTCTCTCGACCAAGCCGGTTCATCAGGCTGCCGTCATGGTCGATGCGGGGGCCTATCGCGTGGCTTACCTCGCGTACCCGTTCGACAAGATCTCAGATGCGGGCACGCGAGACGCTGTGATGGATCGCGCGATCGGCCAGCTCGCAACTTCGACTGCAAATCCCATTCTCGTGGTGGATGACAGCTTCCCGGGGTGGACCGGCGAGAACAGCCTCGCGGTCTACACGCAAGCGCTGACGAGTGCGGGGTACTCCGACGTGACCACATGGGTTACCGAGACGAGCGGCACCCCTACTGCGGCAGCGATGTCGGGCAAGACCGTGGTCTGGTACACGGGCAAGGCTGGTTTCGAGTATTACTTCGCGTACTACGACGCGGGCTACTCACCTCCGACCGCGATGGTCACGCTCGCAACCGCAGAGCGAGCGGAAGTACAGACCTTCCTCGAGTCCGGCGGGCGCATGCTCATCTCGAGTGGTGAGCTCGGCTACGACATGAACTCGTTCATGCCCGCCTGGGGCAGTTGGTACCGAGGCTACTTCCACACGGAATGCGCCTCATACTCGGCGTGGAACACCGTGGCGATCGGCCGTCCGGGATCGTTGCTCGACGGGCTGACCGCCACCTTGATCGGCAATCCCTTCTGGACCGACGAGATCGTGCCACTCGATTCCAACGCAACGCCGTTGGCTGACTGGGGAACCGACTACTTCGCCATCAGTGGTACGTCGATGGCCGCGCCTCACGTGAGTGGCGCTTTGGCGTTGGCGTTCTCGCGCACGCCGACCGCCAGTGCGGCCGACATTAGGGGCCGACTGCTCAGTACTGCCGTCCCGATCGACGCCCTTGCGGGCAAGTGCGTCACCGGCGGTCGCTTGGACGCAGCCGCCCTCGTCGGCAGCCTGCAGAAGCCCTCATTCGGCGCCATCGGGGCGAGTGGAGCGGACACTGCAAAGGTCACATGGGCCAACCATCCGGATGCGTACTACGAATCGACCAAGGTCCTCTACCGGCAAGGCGCGGCGGTCACGGGGCCGAACGACCCTGCAGCGACCGTGCTCTACCAGGGGACGTCAACGGATGCGACGGCGACCGGGCTGACGGCGGGGAGCACGCTGAACTTCTCGGCTTACTCTCGCAACACGCTCGGGTCTTGGACTGAGGCCGCTACTTCGACACTCACGTTTGAGCCGCTCGATGCCCCCGTGGCAACGGTGCCCGTTGGCAACAGCCCGGCTGTCGTCGGCGTCGATCCGTTGTCGCATAACGTCTACGTCGGCAACTACTACGGCGACAGCGTGACGGTCATCGATGGTGTGGCACGCAGCGCGGTAGCGACGATTCCGATGCCGACCGCGGGCAGTATCGCAGTGCCCATCACCGCCGCTGTCGACGTCCTGAGCGGCAAGGCCTATATCGGCAACTTCTGGTCGAACTACGTCTCGGTGATCGACGGCTCGACTCTGGGCATCGTGGCGACGATTTCTCCGCCGGCGTCGCATGCGAGCGGCGTCAGGGCGGTCGCAGTCGATCCCTCGGGGGCCACGACCAAGGTGTACGCGGCCATATTCGGCAAGAACATCGTGAGCGTGATAGACGGGTCGACCGATACGATCGCCAAGAACATCCCGGTGGGCACCTCGCCTCGGGCGATCGCCGTGTTCGCGAGTGGTTCGCGGCGCCGCGTCTACGTCGCGAACCGCTACAGCAACAACGTGAGCATCATCGACGCCAACACCGACTCGGTTGTGGCGACGGCGCAGACGGGGGCCGAGCCCAAGGTGATCGCTGTGGACCCGAACCGCGGGTTCGCCTACGTCACCAGCCCGGCCAGTGATACCGTCACCGTCATCGATGACAGCGACCAGGTCACCGCGACGATCTCCGTCGGGGACAACCCGACCGGTGTCGCTGTCGACCCGGCCGGCAGGCGAGTGTTCGTCGCCAACTATGCGAGCAACTCAGTCTCCGTCATCGACGCCGACACACTATCGGTCGTGGCGACGGTTGCCACGGGCGTTCAGCCGATCTCGCTTGCGGTCGACCGCTCGTCTCGGAAGGTGTACGTGAGCTGCTACGGGAGCAGCTCGGTGACCGTCATCGACAGCTCGCTGTTCGCTGCGAGCATTCCGACCGGCTATCGCCCTTACGCCTTGGGTGTCGACGAGGGTCTGGCCGCGCATCAGGTATACAGCGCGAACTGGGGCGCGAACAGCGTGACCATCATCGACCCGCCCGGGAGCGACGCTGGCCCGGTCAGCGTGACGATTACCCCGATGTCGGGGGACGCCACGGCGTCGTCATCGCCGACGTTCTCGGGAACCGCCTCGAGCGCACGGTCGCCGCTGTCGTCCAACATCGTTGCGGTGTTCTACCGCATCGATGCCGACCAGACTTGGCATCGTGCCCAGATCGTCTCCGGCGCGGGGTCACCCGCGGTGACGTGGCGAGCCGCTCCGAGCGGGTCGCTGTCTGAGGCCACGCACACCATCGAGGTCGCCGCGATAGACCAGGCGCTTGCGGTGACGAGCAGCTCGGACCAGGGCGCGGGCGGTGACTCCGCGGCTCTCGGCGGGGGCACGGCGTACGAGTTCGCGGTAGAGGCGGGGACGGCCGGACCCACCCTCGTCGATGCAGGCTTCGAATCCCGGTCCGACGGCACCTCGCTGGACCCGGGCGTCTGGACGCTGTTCGGCGCTCCCGCACGGGCCGAGTACGATACGCTCCGGGCCAAGAACGGCTCACTGAGTGCCTGGATCCAGGGCAGCGCTTCGACCGCCTACACCGGTGTGCTCGAGTCCGAGACCGGCGCGATGTCTTCAGACGGCGCCGAGATCCGCTTCTGGACCTACTTCGACACCACGAGCAACCAGCGCATCGTCGACGACGTCGACCCGAGCATCAACAACGCCGCCCGCGCCTTCCTCGTGAACTTCCAGAACAACGGGGCGCTGTCCGTCTACACCTCCAAGGCCGGCAATCCAGGCGGCTACACCACGAATGCCTACACCCCGGTGGGCACCTACACCACCGGCTGGACCCAGTACCGCCTCGTCATGGACTTCACGAACCAGACCTACACGCTCTCGAGCCGTGCGAACGCCGCCGACGCCTGGACCCAGATCAAGGCACCGGGCGCCACCGGCTACGGTATCCCGATGCTCTCCGCCTCCACCGTGACCGCCACCCACGGCACGAGGTGGAGGAGCTACTACGCCGCGCAGTGGTGGGTCGACGACATCGCCTACTCACCGACCGGCATCTCTGACGGCGGCACGGGACCCGACACCACGGCCCCGACCGCCCCTGCGGCCTTGTCGGCCACCGACCACCCCGCCGACTCCGGCGGCTCGATCGACCTGTCCTGGCTCGCGGCCTCAGACAACGTCGCCGTGACCGGCTACCGGCTCTACCGCGGCACCGCTCCGGGTGTCTACGGCGCCCCGACCGCCCTCGGTAACGTCACGAGCTTCACCGACGCCACCGCGGTCACCGGCACGCGCTACTACTACGCCGTCAGTGCTCTCGACGCCGCCGGCAACGAGGGCGCCACGTCACCCGAGGCCTCCGCCGTGTCGGCCGACGACCTCGCGCCCGCCGTGCCCACAGGCCTTTCCGCCACCCCGGGCACCGCACAGGTCGCCCTTTCCTGGAACGCCAACACCGAAAGTGACCTCGCCGGCTACAACGTCTACCGTGGCGGGGTCAAGCTGACGGCCGTGCCGGTACCTGCCGCGACCTACACCGACACCGGCCTTGCCGACGGCACCTACGCCTACACCGTCTCGGCCGTCGATGCCACCGGCAACGAGAGCGCACGCTGTCCGGCCGTGCCCGCCACCGTCGGCACCGTCACCCCGCCGACCGGGCCCGCCCTCGTCGACGCAGGCTTCGAGTCCAGGACCGACGCCACCGCCCTTGACCCGGGCATCTGGACGCTGTTCGGCGCTCCCGCGAAAGCCGAGTACGACACGCTGCGCGCCAAGAACGGCTCACTGAGTGCCTGGATCCAGGGCAGCGCTTCGACCGCCTACACCGGTGTGATCGAGTCCGAGACCGGCGCGATGTCTTCAGACGGCGCCGAGATCAGGTTCTGGACCTACTTCGACAACACGACCACCGGACGCCTCGTCGACGACATCGACCCGAGCATCAACAACGCCGCCCGCGCCTTCCTCGTGAACTTCCAGAACAACGGGGCGCTGTCCGTCTACACCTCCAAGGCGGGCAACCCAGGCGGCTACACCACCAACGCCTACACCCCGGTGGGCACCTACGCCACCGGCTGGACCCAGTACCGCCTCGTCATGGACTTCACGGACCAGACCTACACGCTCTCGAGCCGCCTCGGCGCCACCGACGCCTGGACACCGATCAAGGCACCGGGCGCCACCGGCTACGCCATCCCGATGCTCTCCGCATCTCCGGTCACCGCCACCCACGGCACGCGCTGGAGGAGCTACTACGCCGCGCAGTGGTGGGTCGACGACATCGCCTACTCACCGACCGGCATCTCAGACCCCGACACCACCGCGCCCGCCGTGCCGACCGGCCTTGTCGCCACCCCGGGCACCGCGCAGGTCGCGCTGTCCTGGAACGCCAACACCGAGCCCGACCTCTCCGGCTACAAGGTCTACCGTGACGGGGTGCTCCTGACCCCCGTGCCGATCCCGGCAGCCGCCTACACCGACGCGCTCCTCATCGACGGCACGTACTCCTACACCGTCTCAGCCGTCGACAACACCGGTAACGAGAGCGCGCGCTCGGGTGTCGTCGTGGCCACCGTGGGCACCGTCACGCCGCCGGACTCCGGCACGCTCGTGGACGCCGGGTTCGAGAACGGAGTCGACGGCACCGCGTTGGACTCCGGCACCTGGACGCTGTTCGGCGCGCCCGCTAAGGCCGAGTACGACAACGCCCGGGCCAAGAACGGGACGCAGTCCGCCTGGATACAGGGCACCGCGGCCGCCGCCTACACCGGTGTGATCGAGTCCGAGACCGGCGCGATGTCTTCAGACGGCGCCGAGATCAGGTTCTGGACCTACTTCGACACCACGACCACCGGGCGCCTCGTCGACGACATAGACCCGAGCATCAACAACGCCGCCCGCGCCTTCCTCGTGAACTTCCAGAACAACGGGGCGCTGTCCGTCTACACCTCCAAGGCCGGTAACCCCAACGGCTACACCACGAACGCCTACACCCCGGTGGGCACCTACACCACCGGCTGGACCCAGTACCGCCTCGTCATGGACTTCACGAACCAGACCTACACGCTCTCGAGCCGTGCGAACGCCGCGGATGCCTGGACACCGATCAAGGCCCCGGGCGCCACCGGCTACGCCATCCCGATGCTGTCCGCCTCCACCGTGACCGCCACCCACGGCACGAGGTGGAGGAGCTACTACGCCGCGCAGTGGTGGGTCGACGACATCGCCTACTCACCGACCGGCATCGTTGACGGTGGCACGGGACCCGACACCACGGCGCCCTCGGTCCCCACCAGCGTGGGCGTGCGGAGCTCGTACTGGGAGGGCCACATGGTTGTCCAGTGGGCCGCGGCCACCGACAACGTCGGTGTTGCCGGTTACCGCGTCTACCGTGGTGCGGAATCCGGCGACTACGACACGTCTTGGGAGGTCGCCGCCGACCGGCTCGTATTGGTCGACACAGACAAGGCGCTTGTGACGGGGCAACGTTACTACTATGTCGTCTCGGCGTTCGATGCGATGGGCAACGAAAGCGGCCGGTCATTGGAGGCGTCCGGTATCGTGCTCAACACTCGGCCGCCCAACCCGCCGACCGGGTGCAGTGTCGAATGGAACAGCATCGACCCAGGCTGCAATGTCGACTGGAATGCGAACACGGACGGGGATCTCGCGGGCTACAACCTCTACCGTGACGGCGTGAAGGTGAACGATAGCCTGATCGTGACGACCGAGTTCACTGACACCGCAGCGAACTACGCCTCTTCTCGCACGTACTGGGCCACCGCCGTCGACGTTGCGGGAAACGAGAGCGAGCCGGGACACTCCATCACCGTGTACGGTTTTGACACCGTTGCGCCATCGGTACCCGAGCAGTTCTCGGCGGTCGACACTCCCGACGACACGGGCGGGTCAGTCAGTCTGACGTGGCTCGCGTCGACCGACAACGGCGATCAGCTCAGGCTCTACAGGGTCTACCGAGGGACGGCGCCGGGCGTGTATGACACGGTATGGTCGCTGTCCGACGGCTGGTCCCCCCCGACCAGTTTCACCGACACTTCATGCGTCACCGGAACGAGCTACTACTACGCCGTCACCGCACTCGACCGAGACTGCAACGAGAGTACGCGCTCCGTCGAGGTGTCCGCCGTACCGCAAGACAACCAGCCGGACACGCTCGCTCCCGCAATTCCTGCCGGATTGACGGCGACCAGCGGCTACGGGCAGATCGAGCTGTCCTGGAACGCCAACACCGAGCCTGATCTCGCCGGCTACTATTTGTTCCGTGACAACCTCAGGGTCACGACGCATCCGATCACGGACACGAGCTACACCGACACTGCTCTGGCCGAGGGTGCCCAACACTCCTATGATCTTGTCGCGGTGGACGAGCGCGGGAACTCCAGCGCGAAGTGCGTCGCTGTAAACGCCAGAACGCTCGTTCGCACCGGCACGCTCGTCGACGCTGGCTTCGAGTCCCGGTCCGACGCCACCGCCCTTGACCCGGGCATCTGGACGCTCTTCGGGGCTCCGGCCAGGGCCGAGTACGACACGCTGCGGTCAAGGAACGGCTCACTCTCAGCCTGGATACAGGGCTCTACTTCCACCGCCTACACCGGGGTGATCGAGACCAAGACCGGCGCGATGTCTTCAGACGGCGCCGAGATCCGCTTCTGGACCTACTTCGACACCACGTCCACCGGGCGCCTCGTCGACGACATAGACCCGAGCATCAACAACGCCGCCCGCGCCTTCCTCGTGAACTTCCAGAACAACGGGGCGCTGTCCGTCTACACCTCCAAGGCCGGCAATCCAGGCGGCTACACCACGAACGCCTACACCCCGGTGGGCACCTACACCACCGGCTGGACCCAGTACCGCCTCGTCATGGACTTCACGAACCAGACCTACACGCTCTCGAGCCGCCTCGGCGCCACCGACGCCTGGACACAGATCAAGGCACCGGGCGCCACCGGCTACGCCATCCCGATGCTGTCGGCCTCTGTCGTGACCGCTACCCACGGCACTAGGTGGAGGAGCTACTACGCCGCGAGCATGTGGGTCGACGACCTGACGTACTCGGCCAGCGGCTTCTTCGAAGGCGACACTACGCCGCCCACGGCACCGTCGACGGCCACGGCTGTTGACTGGCCTGATGATCAAGGCGGTTCGATCAAGCTGTCATGGTCGGCCTCCACCGATGACGTCGGAGTGACCGGCTATCGCGTCTACTACGGGGAATCGCCTGGTGTATACACGGCTACCCTGCCTCTGTTGCCTGCAGAGGCGCGGATTGCGAAGCTCTCGTTCGCGACAGGAGCCCGCCGCTATTTCGCCGTCTCCGCCGTCGACGCCGCCGGTAACGAGGGCCCGAAGTCACCTGAGGCCTCCGCCACAGCGCTCGACAACCTTCCGCCGGCCGTCCCGAACGGCCTCGCCGTCGTTGGCGGCGCTGGTCAGGCGGCCCTGTCGTGGACGGCGAACACCGATGCAGACCTGATGGGGTACCTGGTGTACCGAGACGGGTACCGACTGTTCATGCTGCCCCTGGCTGATGCGTCCTACGTCGACACACTGCTGGCTGCCGGCACCTACTCGTATCAGGTGTGCGCTGTCGATATGCATGGCAACTCGAGCGCCCTGTCGCCGGCGGTTCTCGCTGCCGTGGACTAGGAGATGTCATGAGACTGAGACTGAGCTCGGCGATTGTCCTTGCGGTGACGCTGGCGCTGGGGGTTGTTCTCGCAGGCTGCTCGTCACCGACGGTCGACCCAGCGCAGCTCGAAACCACGTGGGCGCTCGAGTCCTTCGGCGGCACCACGGCACTCGTGCCCGCCGACCCCGCAGTCAAGACCACCATGACAATGGACTCCGGCAAGACCTCGGGCAACGGCGGAGTCAACAGCTTCAGCGGTGACTACAAGGCGACGGACGACGGCAAGATCTCCTTCGGCCCGCAAGCGGCGACGATGATGGCCGGCGAGCCCGCTGCGATGGAACAGGAAGCCGCGTTCTTCTCGGCGCTGGAGAAGGCGCGTAGCTTCGAGTTCAACGAGGGCAAGCTCGTACTCGGGGATCTGGGGAACAACACGCTCGTCGTCATGGTACGCAGCAAGTAGCCGGAGCCGCCCCAGCCGCTCGCGCCGTCAGTCCATCCGCCGCAGGTCGTACTCGCGGGCGCCCAGCCCCATCTCCTCCGCATACCGCATCGCCACCGTCCCGTCGACGCCGGTGATGTCGGTGAACTTGTCGCTACCCGACTCCATGCCTTCGCCGCGCCCGCCGGGCAGCCCCACGGCCTCGACCACCATGTCGTAGGCGGCCTGGTCGATGGCAACGATGTCGGTCGAGGCGAGCACGCCGATGTCGGCGACCACGGGCGCGTCCGAGAAGTTCCAGCAGTCGCAGTCCGGGGAGACGTTGGTGACGAACGAGATGTAGACGACCTTGCCCTCCTTGCCCTTCAGCACGCCGGCGGCATGCTCGACGATCTTCTCCTGGATTGCCTCGGGCGTCGTCTTCCAGTCGATGGTGATCGCGCCGTACGAACAGCTCGCAACGCACTCGCCGCAGCCGTAGCACAGCTCGTAGTCGACGATGGCGACCTTGTCGGGGCCGATGGTTATCGCGTCGACCGGGCATGCGATGACGCAGCGGCGGCACGCGGTGCACTTCTCGGCGATGGGGTCGGGCTTGAAGTCGGCGTGCATGCGCTGCTTGGCGCTGCGGCATCCTAGGCCCATTCCTACGTTCTTGAGTGCGCCTCCGAAGCCGGTGGCCTCGTGGCCCTTCACGTGCGTGATCGCGACCATCGCGTCGGCGGCGACCGCCACCGAGCCGATGCGCACCGATTCGAAGTGGTTGAAGCCCTCGATGGCGACCTCGCACGAGTCGCCGCCTGTCAGCCCGTCGGCGATGATGATCGGTGCCTCGACCGTGGCGTATCCGAACCCGTGATGGATCGCGTTGCTCAGGTGGTCGACCGCATTCCACCGCTGGCCCGAGTAGAGCGTGTTGGCGTCGGTGAGGAACGGCTTGCCACCGTGCGCCTTGACGCGCTTGACGATCTCGCGCGCGAAGACCGGCGACACGAAGCCGGTGTTGCCCTCTTCGCCGAAGTGCAGCTTGATCGCGACGAAGTCGCCGTCGGCGATCGCCTCGGCGAGGCCGGCGCGTTCGAGCAGCTGCCCGACACGCGTGACGAGCGAGGTCTTCTTGGGGCTGCGTAGCGCGGCGAACCAGACGGTCGGCTTATCGGGCATCTCGGGAGTCCCTTCAGCGGTGGGGCGCATGGTGCGCGCTCCGGCGACCGGTGAGCGAGGCCAAGTGCGCGCACTCGGTACATTCCCCTCCGCGGCGTCGAGGCGGCCATGCGAGTGTGCGATGCTACGCTGTATCCGAGCATGCACGCTTGGCGGTTCCACTAGGCAGTTCGACGACCGCAGCGGATGGAGCGCGTCTTGGCCCGAAGGCCAATCAGGGTCTGGCTAGCGATACTACTTGCGGGGGCAACGATCGCGGGTGCCCTCGGTGCGACTCTCGTCGGCCCCGGTCACGCGTTCGCCGCAGGGACCGGCTCGCCGGCTGCCAGCCAGACCATCACCCTCACCGACGGCCAAGACGTCTACGCTATCGGCCCCAACGCCGAAGTCCTCGTTGACGAGACCGGCGAGCTGACACTCGACGACGTCCGCGCGCCCGGCGTCCAGGGGGACTTCGCTCCCGTCTCTGAGATCGGTTCGCTCGCGGGCCAGCATGCAATCTGGGTGCGGCTGAGAATCGCGAACCAGGCCGATCAGCGCACCCGGTGGATGCTGCTGTACAACGACTACCGTCTGAACAGCATCACCGCCTTCATCCCGGAGGGCGTGGACTACCACGTCGTTGAAACGGGCAACACCCGTCCGTTCTCGAGCAGGGATGTACAGTACCGCGCGTATGCATTCCGGCTGGACCCCCCGAGCGGCGGCGCCGAGACGGTCTACATCAGGCTCAACGATCTCTCCGGACTCACATCTTTGGATCCGATGTCCATCGAGACCCAGGAGGTCTTCAACAACGAGGTACAGCGCAGCTACCTCTGGGCGGGGATCTACTACTCCATCGTCCTGACGGTCCTGTTCTGGGGCGTCCTGTTCATCTTTTCGATACGTGAGCGCGCGGTGCCGGCCTTCGCGGCGTTCCTGCTCAGTGCCGTACTGCTGTCGCTCTCGGCCGATGGGCTCGGCCAGCAGTTCCTTTGGCCTGACGCGACAGTGTGGTCCACCTATTCGATGATCGTGTCCGTCACCCTCTTTGTCGCGGCGTTGTTGAACGTCACGGTGGTCTCACTGGACGTGGAGACGCACCTGCCGAGATGGGCGCGGGCGGCGAGAGTGCTCGTCGTCGTGTTGGTGGTCTTCGCCTTCCTGCGCTTCATCCCGGGTGAGGCGGCCAGCGCGGTCACCGCCGTGCTGATGCTCTGTCTCTTCGCCGGGTTCACGCTGCCTCTGGCTATTGGCATCCGGATGATCCCGAAGTCACGACTCCCCGCGCTGACGTTCCTGCTCGGCTTCACGGCATACCTCGCATTGACGCTCGTGGGCGTCGTGGTCACGACGCTGAACTCGTCGCTGAACCTCGAGCCCTGGAGCCGAGCCGCCTTCATCTGGCTGCTTCTCGTGTTCTCGGCTGTCATCCAGCAGCGCATCAACGCTGTTCGGCGGGACAAGGAGCAGGCCCAGGAGAGGCTGATCGCCGAGCAGGAGGACGCCCTGCGCATCCAGCGGGAGCTGACCGGGATGATGCAGGACTCACGCGACAAGATGGTCACGGCGTACGACACAACCCTGGAGGGCTGGGCGCGGTTGCTGGAGACACGTGACAAGGAGACCGAGGGCCACTGCCGCAACGTCGCCGAGCTCACGGTCCGGTTCGCCGAGGCACTCGGAATGGAACCGGACGATGTCGTCGCGGTCAGGCGCGGCGCACTGCTCCACGACATCGGGAAGATCTCGATTCCCGACAGCGTGCTGCTCAAGCCGGGCGCGCTCACGCCGGAGGAGCGGGCGGTCATGGAGCAGCATCCGGTCTTCGCGCAGCAGGCCCTGGCCGGTATCCCGTTTCTCGCGCGGGCGCTCGACATCCCCGTCTACCACCACGAGCGATGGGACGGCACGGGCTATCCCTACGGCCTGAAGGGGGAGGACATCCCGCTGTCGGCTCGTATGTTCGCGATCGTCGACAACTGGGATGCGCTTCTGTCCGACAGGCCCTACCGCAACGCGTGGCCCGTCGAGAACGTCATCAAGCACGTGGAGGACAACGCGGGCATGCTCTTCGACCCGGAGATCGTGCCTGTGTTCCTCGCCGTGGTCGGGCGAGATGACTATGGCTGTGCCGAGACGGACGCGCCTGACGTTTGATTCCGGATGCCCCTCAGCGCCTGGGTCCGTGCCCACGTCCGCCGAGCATGAGCCAGGCGAGCGGTAGCAGCGATGCGCCCATCAGAAGCTTGCCGAACCCCGGATCGCCGGCGTAGACCACCGCTCCTGCGACCAGCAGTGCAGCGAACACCAGTCCACCGTTGATGCTCCTGACCCCTCGCTCGAGCCGCCTGACGCGCAGGTCGAGCATCGGCGTCTGCACGTTGAGCTCGCCGCGCTCGATGGTCGCGAGCACGCGGTCGGTGCGCCCCGGCAGCCCGATGAGCACCTGGAGGATCTTCGTTCCCTCGGCAAGCCAGGTCTGCCAGTTCGAGCCGCCTTCGTCCGAGATGAGCTTGGTGGCGTAAGGCGAGATGGAGCTCCACAGGTTGAACTCCGGATCGAGCCCGGTGCACATTCCTGACAACAGCGCGACCGTGCGGCCGAGCAAGAGCAGGTTCTCGGGGAGTTGCACGGGAAGGTCGAGGACCAGCTCGCGGAATTGCAGGCTGAAGCGCATGATCTCGGCGTGGTCGATCGACTTCAGGTCGGCCATGCTCATGCCCCAGAAGCGCTCGAAGAGCTGCTGGCTCGCGCGTTCGATGAGCTTGACGTCGGCACTGGGAAGCAGCACGCCGAGCGTCTGATAGCTGGCAACGAGCCGAGCCGCGTCCTGAGTCCCGACGGCGATGAGCACCTCGCGCAGGCCGACCTGGAGGTTCTCGGGTACGCGCCCGACCATGCCGAAGTCGATGAACGTCAGCTGCCAGTTCCGGTTGCCGTCCTCGTCGAAGTCTTCGAGCGGCGTGACGAAGAGGTTGCCGGGGTGCGGGTCGGCGTGGAAGAAGCCGTCCTCGAGGATCATCTGCATGTAGGCATCGAGCACCGCCGAGGCCACCGCCGCGCGGTCGATACCCGCGGCGGTGATCGCCTCGTAGTCGCCGATCTTGATCGCCGCGACGTTCTCGAGCGTCAGCACGCGACGGGTGCTGAGGCTCCAGACCACCTCCGGTATGTGTACGCGGGGATTGTCCTGGAAGGCCGTGCTGAACGTCTCGGCGTTCTTGGCCTCGGCGACGTAGTCGATCTCCTCGCGGGTGGTGGCCGCGAACTCCTCGACCAGCGCGTGCACGTCGGCCCGCTTGCTGACCGGCTTGTAGCGCTGCAGCCAGCCGCCTACGCGCCGCAATGCCGCGAGGTCCACTTCGACGACCTGCTCGATGTGGGGCCGCTGAACCTTGATGACGACGTCTTCGAAGCCGTGAAGTTCGGCCTCGGTCGCGCACAGCCGTGCCTGATGCACCTGCCCGAGTGACGCGGCGGCCATCGGCGTCTCGTCGACCCAGTCGTAGCGCACGGACAGCGGCTCGCCGAGCTCGGCCTCGGCCGCTTCCCGAATCGCCGGAAAACTCCTCGGCGGGAACTTCATCTTGGAGGCCCGAGAGCTCCTGCGTGATCTCGATCGGCAGCACGTCGAGCCTCGCCGAGAGGAACTGCCCGACCTTGATCATCAGGCCGCCCATGCGGATGGCGAGCGCGCGGAAACGAACCGCGATGCGCTGGTAGCGCTGCGAGCGGGTTCGTCGAACTCCAGGCCGCCCATGCCGATTCGCGGCAGGAAGATCTCCCACCAGATGAAGCCGGCGGTGACGCGCGCGAAGAAGAAGACGATGCGCCAGTATCGGGCACGCAGCTGCGAGCGTTTCATCTATTCGTCGCCGGCGAGCTGCTCGTAGATGCGCTTGCGCGCCTCGGTCAGGATGTCGGCCGTCTTCTCGATCTGGTCGCGGCTGCCGGAACGCCCGACTTGTGCCGTCGCCATCATGAGGCCGTGAAACACCTTGCGCAGACGTCGGGTCGGGTCGAGCTCGCCGTCGGACTCTCCCACGGCGCCTGGTCGGGGAGCGTCTCGGCGTACTCGCGCCCGGCGTCGGTGAGGGAGAAGACGCGCTTGCCGCCGACCTTCTCGCCGGTGACCATGCCCTGGTCTTCGAGCATCTGCAGGATGGGGTAGATCGAGCCGGGGCTTGGTGCCCACGAACCGCCGCTGCGCTCGGTGAGCTCCTGGATGATCTGGTAGCCGTGCATGTCCTGCTCCTTGAGCAGGGCGATGACCGCCGGCTGGACGTCGCCGCGCCGGACCTGGCTGCCCATTCCCATGAGCCTGCCGTGGCCGAAGCCGCTACCGAAGGGACCGTGGTGCTTGCCATGAGGATGCATGCGGTGGACCTCCCTGTTGTGTTGTCACGATATATCGCGAGGTGTCGGCAAAGTAGCGATTTGCGTGCCAGACGGACGGTTGAGCCGGCCGGACCGCTTGCGGAGGCGGCCACTTCGGCCCTCGCGCGCGCACTCCAGGTCGCGCGCAAGTGCACCGGCAGCGGTACTCCGCCCAGAACATGGGTATTCACCGATTAGTGTGCAAGGTGGAGGACCTCGCAGGGCAGCAGGTTGTGGGCTGCAAGAGGGAAGGGTTTGAAGCTACCCTGCCAGATTCAAGTCAGCCGGAGACGGGCCCGCAGGACGGGGCACCACCGGCCAGTTGATCGGAGGTAGTGATGCACGTGAAGAAGCTCGCGATTTGGGTCGTGACGACGCTGCTCATTGTGGGCACTGTTGTGGCGCTTTCAGGCTGCGGCGGCGGCGCGACGACAACCGGTGGCGAGACGTCCGGTACCGCTAGCGCAGCGCCGCTGAAGATCGCGCTCCTGCTTCCGGAGACCAAGACTGCGCGCTACGAGACGCAGGACAAGCCGCTGTTCGAGGCCAAGGTCAAGGAGCTCGCTCCTGACGCGGAGATCCTGTACAGCAACGCCAACCAGGACGCCGCCCTGCAGCAGTCGCAGGCCGATGCCGCGATCACCAACGGCGCGCAAGTGCTCGTGCTCGATCCGGTCGACTCCGCATCAGCGGCCTCCATCGTGACGCAGGCCCAAGCTGCGAAGATCCCCGTCATCAGCTACGACCGCCTGATTCTCAACGCGCCGGTCGACTACTACATCTCGTTTGACAACGAGCTGGTCGGAACGCTCCAGGGCCAGGCGCTGCTCGACAAGCTGACCGCCGACGGCAACGCCGGCAAGACCATCGTGATGATCAACGGCTCGCCGACCGACAACAACGCCACGCTGTTCAAGAAGGGCGCTCACAGCGTGCTCGACGGCAAGGTCAAGATCGGCGCCGAGTACGACACGCCAGACTGGAGCCCGGACAAGGCCCAGTCCCAGATGGACCAGGCCATCACGAAGCTTGGCAAGGACGGTTTCGTCGGCGTGCTTGCTGCCAATGACGGCACCGGTGGCGGCGCCATCGCAGCCATGAAGGGCGCGGGAATCGATCCGGCGACCAGGCCGACCACCGGTCAGGACGCCGAGCTCGCCGCCATTCAGCGCATCCTGCTCGGCGAGCAGTACATGACCGTCTACAAGGCGATCAAGCTCGAGGCCGAGGCGGCCGCGCTGTTGGCTGTCGCTCTTGCGAAGGGCGAGAATGCTCCCGCCGAGCTGACACTCTCCAAGGTCAACAACAAGCTCCAGGACATCGACTCGGTGCTTCTGCCGCCGGTCGCGGTCACCAAGGAGAACATCAAGGACACCGTGGTCAAGGACGGCTTCTGGACCGCCGATCAGATCATGATCGACGACAAGCTCAAGGCGGCTGGCGCCGCAGCGGGTCTGTAAGTGGCATCTGATCTCAACACGGCAAGTCACCGAAGCGCCCCTTCTCTCGCTGAAGGGCGTCAGCAAGTCATTTGGTGCGAACCAGGCCCTCACCGGCGTCGACTTCGAAGTCGACGCCGGTGAGGTGGTCGCGCTCGTCGGCGACAACGGAGCGGGCAAGTCGACGCTCATCAAGGCGATCGCCGGCGTGCAACTGTGCGACGAGGGCGAGTTCACCTTCCGCGGTAAGCACGGTGAAGATAGCGAGCCCGCACAGACGCCACGTCGCTTGGCATAGCAACCGTCTACCAGGACCTCGCGTTGTGCGACAACCTCGACGTCGTCGCGAACCTCTATCTCGGCCGCGAGGTGTTCGCCGACGGGCGCCGCTCGAGCCGCCTACTTCATCGACGAGACGGCGATGGAGCAGAGCGCGCTGGCGCTGCTCGACTCGCTGGCCGTCACGACGATCAAGGACGTCCGGGTGGAAGTCGGCTCGATGTCCGGCGGGCAGCGGCAGGCGGTCGCCATCGCGCGCTCGCTGCTCGGCGAGCCGAGCGTGGTGCTGCTCGACGAGCCGACCGCCGCGCTCGGTGTTTCGCAGACCGAGCAGGTGCTCCAGCTCATCCACACCTTGCGCGAGCGTGGCCTCGGGGTCGTGGTCATCAGCCACAACCTCGAGAACGTCTTCGCCGTCGCCGACCGCATCGTCGTCCTGCGACTGGGTCGGCGGGCCGCGTCGTTCGACGTGCGAGGTGCCAGCCGAGAAGACGTGGTCTCGGCGATCACCGGTGCTGAGTTCGGCGTCGGAGCGAGCCTGCCCGGAGGTGCACTGCATGAGCGCCGACACGGGAACCCCGAACACCGGCGGAACGCTGTGGATGATCAAGGATCTCGGGCGCAAGCTCGCGCAGGGCGAGGCGGGAACACTGCTCGTGCTCCTCATGGTCGGCGCGATCTGGACGTTCTTCCAGTCGCAGAACGAGCGGTTCCTCAGTCCCGGTAACCTCACCAACCTGATGCTGCAGCAGGCGGCCGTGGCCACCATCTCGATCGGCGTCGTGCTCGTCTTGCTGCTTGGGGAGATCGACCTGTCCGTGGGCGCGGTGAGCGGCCTGTGCTCCTCGGTCATGGCCGTCCTGATCGTGCAGCGGGAACTGCCGCCGATCGCTGGGGATCCTGGCCGCGCTGGGGCTCGGCGCGCTCGATCGGGCTGTTCAACGGGTTCATGATCACGCGCTTCCGCATCCCGTCCTTCGTGGTCACGCTCGCCGGCTCGCTTACCTTGGTCGGCCTGCAGCTCTACGTGCTGGGCGAGACCGGGACGATCAACCTGAGCGACAAGCTCGTCATCGGCCTGACGAACACCTACCTTCCGCCGCTGGCAGGCTGGATCATCGCCCTGGGTGCGATCGCGCTCACGCTCGTGTTTGCGCTGGCCGGCAGGGCGCGCAGGAAGGCCGCGGGGCTTCAGGTGGGCTCGATGCAGGGGCTCTCTGTTCCGTGTCGGCCTGATCGCCGCCGCGTTCATCTCGCTGATCTTCGTCGTCAACCAGGACCGCGGGCTGCCGCTCGTAGTGGTGCATCGTCTTCGCGCTGGCGCTCGCGTTCGCCTACCTGACGGAGCGCACGCGCTTCGGCCGGCATGTCTTCGCGGTCGGCGGCAACGCCGAGGCGGCTCGCCGAGCAGGTATCAAGATCGACCACGTGCGCATCATGGTCTTCGTGCTCGGCTCGACACTCGCCGCGGCCGGCGGCGTGCTCGCTGCATCGCGGCTGATGGCGGTGAACCAGTCCATCGGGCAGCAGCGACCTGCTCCTCATGGCGATCGCCGGCCCGGTCATCGCGGGCACGAGCCTGTTCGGCGGTCGTGGATCGGTGTGGTCGGCACTGCTCGGCGCGGTCGTCATCGGCTCGATCGCCAACGGGATGAACCTGCTCGCGTTCTCCTCGTCGGTGAAGTTCATCGTCACCGGCGCCGTGCTGATCACCGCCGTCACGATCGAGTCGGTCACGCGCATGCGCCGGCAGGGCGAGGCGTCCAGGTAGCTGCCGGCGCGGCACAAGCCTCCGAGCGCACGCCCGCCTCGGACGCAGCTACTCAGCGCCCCTGATGACCCGGCACGGGTTCCCCGCCGCCGTGACGCCCGGCTCCACCGAGCGCGTCACGACGCTGCCTGCGCCGATGATCGCGTCGTGTCCGATCGTCGACGCCCGGCAACACGATCACGCCACCGCCGAGCCACGCCCTCGCGCCGATCGAGATCGGGTGCGCCGACTCCAGAAGCGCCGCGCGCTCGGCGGCATCGCGCGGGTGGTCCGACGTCAGCAGCTGAACCGCCGGTCCCGAGCTGGACGTCGTCGCCAAGCGTGATCGGCGCTGCGTCGAGGAAGATGCAGCCCATGTTGACGAACACTCGGTCGCCGAGGCGGACCTGCGTCCCGTAGTCGCAGTGAAACGGCGTCTCGACCCACGAGCCCTCGCCGAGCTCGCCGAGAAGGTCGCGCAGCAGCCCGGCGCGCGCGCTCGGTATCGGCCGGGTCGAGCGTGCCCAGTCGCTGGGTGAGGCGCCGCGCACGAACGCGGCCCTCGACGAGCTCGGGGTCGCTCGCGTCGTAGAGCTCGCCGCGCAGCATCTTCTCGCGTTCGGTCACGATGGGGTCCTCTCCGCCGTATCGTCCCGTGGCGCCCGCGGCGACCTGCCCGCGTACGCCTCGAGGATGCGGTCCATCTCCGCGTTCACTGTCTCGTCCACCACCCGGCGGCTCTCGTCCTCGGCGAACCAGCTCCAGCGTTCGGCGGATGCCGTCCCGAAAGGGGATCGTGGCCTCGAATTCCGGCACGAACGCGCTTGATCTTGCTGTTGTCGAACACCACGCTCCACGTCTTGTCGCCGAGCAGGCTCCCGGCCATCTGCGGCGCCACGCTCGCGATGAAGTCGGACGGAATGTGCACGATGTCGGCCTCGACACCGAGCGCCTCGGCGATCGTCCGGTAGATCTGGTTCCACGTCAGCACCTCGTCGGAGGTGATGTGGAACGCCTCGCCGAGCGCCGCGCTCGTTGCCCAGCAGGCCGAGAAGCCCGCGTGCGAAGTCGTCGGCGTGCGTCACGACCCACAGCGACGAGCCGTCGCCGTGCACGACTGATCGGCAGGCCTCGCATCAGCCGGTCGGCCAGCGTGTAGGTGCCCCAGCCGCCGAGCGCGATCGGCAGGTTGTGGTCGTAGGTCATCGACGGGCGCACGATCGTCACCGGGAAGCGCTCGTCGCGCTACGCGCGCATCAGGCGCTCCTCGCACGCGATCTTGTCGCGCGAGTACTCCCAGTACGGGTTGTGCAAGCGGCGTCGACTCCGTGATGAGGTAGTCGGCCGGCGGCTTCTGGTACGCGGACGCCGAGCTGATGAAGACGAACTGCCCGACGCGGTCACGGAAGAGCGTCGAGGTCGCGCTCGATGTCGGCGGGCGTGTAGGCGATCCAGTCGACGACGACGTCGAACTCCAGCCCCTCGCAGCGCGGCGCGAACCTCATCGGGTCGGTGGATGTCGGCGGTCAGGACGCGGCTGCCCGGCAGATCCGCAGCCTGCGAGGCCGCGGTTGAGCAGGTAGAGTTCGAAGCCCGCGGCGACCGCCGCTCGGCTCACCGCCGTGCTGATGATGCCGGTGCCGCCGATGAAGAGCACCTTCATGGCCGATTCCCACCTCCGGCTTCCAGCGGCCCGACCGTGCGGCCGGCGTCCGCGCAATTCCCTGCGCTTGGTGTATGCCCACGCGGAGCGCCCCGGCTGTCAGATATCGCGCGAGCAGGAGCGCGAACGCGGCCGGCTGCTATCATCGGAGCGATCCCGACTGCGCTGCCGGGAGCACCGACCGCATCACCTTTGGGGGGCGCTGCGAGCCATGTACGCCGTTGGAGTGGACGTCGGAGGGTCGCACATCGCTGCCGGCCTCATGGAGCGCGATGGGCGAGTCGTCAGGCAGGCACAGGTTCCCACCCCCAGGGGTGGCTCGGACGCGATCATCGACGCGATCGTCGCGCCTCGTCGCCGAGGTGACCACGGGCGCTGAGCCGGCTCGCAGATCGCCGGCATCGGAATCGGCCTGCCCGCCCAGATCGACTTCCTCAACCAGTCGGTCGAGTGGTGCACGAATCTGCCGCTCGCCGGCGTCGACGTGCGAGCGCTCGTCGCCTCCGGCACGGGCCACGACGTCACCCTCGACAACGACGGCCACTGCGCGGGCATCGGCGAGCCCCGGTTCGGTGCGGCCAAGGGCGTGCGCGACTGCGTGATGATCACGCTGGGCACCGGCGTCGGCGGCGCGCTGCTGCTCGACGGCGAGCCGTACCGCGGCGCCCGGGGACTCGCGGGCGAGATCGGCCACATGGTCGTGCGTCTGGATGGCGCCCCGTGTCCGTGCGGCGACGCCGGGCACCTCGAGGCCTACCTCGGCAGCCAGGCGATCGCCGCGCGCGGGAAGGCGGCCGCGCGCACGCCGGCCGGCGAGGCCCTGCGCGCCCGCGCGGGCGGCGACCCCGAAGCGGTGAACGCCCGGCACGTCATCGAGGTCGCGCTCGCCGGCGACGCCGCCGCGCGCGACATCCTGCTCGACGCCGGCGACATCCTCGGCGAGGCGCTTGTCGGGATCGTGAACCTGCTCAACCCGCGGCTCATCGTCGTCGGCGGCGGCATCGGCGAGTCGGCCGACATGCTCGTCGCGCGCGCAGCCGAGGTCATCGCCGAGAAGGCGCTCGAGGGCCGGCGCGACGTCGACGTCGTGCAGGCGCTGCTCAGCAACGACGCGGGCGTTCTCGGCGCGGCGGCTCTGGCCTTCGACGAGCACGACCGGCGCTAGGGGAGACACGATGCAGCGCAGCGGACCCACCTCGCGCAGCGTGAGGCTCGACGAGGGCCAGGCCCGGGCGATCGCCGAGTGCGTGGCCGCAGGTGAGCGCCACACTGAGATCGCGGCGCGCTTCGGCGTCTCCGTCGAGACCGTCGGCGCGATCAAGAGCGGGAAGCGCTGGTCCGAGGCGATCGACGACGAGCTTCGAGCTCGCATGCAGGCCGCGCCCGTCGCGACCGTGCTCGATGAATCCGGGGCTCGGAAGATCATGGCCGCGCTCGACGCGGGGCGCTCAGGTCGCTCCATCGCCGAGGAGTTCGGCATCAGCCCCAGCATGGTCAGCGCGATCAAGAGCGGCCGGGCGTGGTCCCAGCTCGATCCCGACCTGCCCGCCCGGCTCGCCGGGAAGCCGCGACAGGGCAAGTCCCTGACCGCGCCCCAGGTCGCCGAGATCAAGCAACGCCTGCTCGCCGGCCAGTCTTCTCGGAAGGTGGCCGCGGAGTTCGGGGTTTCGGCATCGAGCGTGCAGGCCATTTCACAAGGCAAGACGTGGGCGGATGTCCCGCCGAGAGGAGCCGCACAATGAGGATCTCGATCTCCGACAGCTTCCTCGACGCGATGCGCAAACTCGACTCCGCCGATGCCCGACGCGCCTCTGCCTTCGCCGAGAAGCTCGTCGCCACTCCCGAGAACACGAGCCTCCATCCGAGAATCGTTCACGAGGCGCGCGACCGCGCGGTGCGTGCGTTCCGCGTGACGCAGGACATGCGCGCGATCGTGTATCTCGATTGCGGGCGGCTACTGCTGCTGTTCGTCGGGCGGCACGACGCCGCGTATGCGTGGGCCCGCGGTCACTGCATCGAATGCATCGTGAGTGGCGAAGAGGTCCGCGTGCGCCTCACGGTCGTGAACGCGGACGGCTCCAAGGGACTCGAGCCCATCGCCGATGGTCGCGCATGCGTGGTCGAGACTGTCGAGGAGCTGCGGGCGCTGCTGAAAGAGCACGGAATCGCGACGATTCACGGCTAGTAAGCTGCGGGTTCGCGCGAAGTGCGGTCGGCGTGCGACACTATGGGACTTAGTAGTGGCGAAGGGACCTGCATGAAAGCTCCGAGCATCGCAAGCCGAATCATCCTCGTCTTGGTCGCCACGCTTCTGCTCGCGCTCTCGGCGACTCTGGCGTGGGGCGTCGTGCTCGACTACCAGGCCCGGGGCGTCGTGCCCGCGGGCGTCACCGTGGTCGGCACCGACCTGGGCGGGATGACCGAAGCTCAGGCGCGCGCCGCGATCGAAGAGGCAGTGTCCACACCGATGCTCCGGCCCCTGACGATCACCGGCGACAACAGGACGTGGAGTCTCGACCCGCGCGGTATCGTCGTGGTCGACATCGATTCGATGCTCGCATCCGCGTACTCCTCGAGGCGTGGCGCCACCATCACGCAGCGTCTCAACAACCAGCTCGCCGGTGCGCCGCTCCCAGCCGATATCAAGCCTGCGTACTCGGTTGACGCAAGCGCCATCGCGACGTGGGTCTCGCAGGCGGCGACCACAGTGAATCGGAAGCCCAAGGACGCCACGCGCAAGATCGACGGCTACAAGTTCAAGATCAGGAAGTCGGTCCCCGGAGCCCGGGTCGATCAGGGTGCCGCCGTCGAGCAGATCTCACAGGCCCTGACGGCGGACGTCGCGCTGTCCTCCGCGAACCGCGCCGTCGAGCTCCCGGTGAAGTCGCTCAAGGCCAAGGTTCACGAGAACAGTTTCAAGACCGCCATCATCGTGTCGCTATCGCAGTGCAAGATCCGGCTCTACAAGGGGTCGAAACTGGTCAAGACCTACATGTGCGCGCCGGGCCGGGCCGCGTTCCCGACGCCGACGGGCGACTTCAAGATACAGAGCAAGCTGCGGTTCGCTCCGTGGTACAACCCGGGCAGCGACTGGGCGAAGAGCATGCCCGCCGTCATTCCCGGCGGGCCCAACAACCCCATGGGCGTGACCAAGGTCGGCATCAACCACTCGGGCATCTTCTTCCACGGTGTCCCCGCCAGCGAGTACAGCAGCATCGGCACGCACGCGAGCCACGGCTGCATGCGCATGATGCCCGCGACTGTGCTCGACCTATACGGCCGCGTGAAGATCGGGGACCCGGTCTACATCCGCCCGTAGTTTCGCGAGGCGCTCTCCCGACTAGGGCCGCACCAGCGAGATGTCATCGAGCATGACCGTGCTGCGGCCGGGGACAACCGTCCCGGACGCGTCGATGGTGCTGCTACCCGCAATTCGGATGCTGACGACCGCGCGCGCTGCTTCTGCCGGTGCCGTGAGGCGTGCGCTCATCAACCTGAAGCGCGTGTTGTCGATCTCCTTGGCCGCCCCGGTCGTGCTGGTCTCTGCGAGTGCGGCACCGCTGGCATCGAGATACACCAGCTTCAGCTCGAGGTCGGCAGGGTCAGCGCCGGTCTTCGCCCATGCCGAGACGCGATAGTCCGTGCCGGCGACGATGGGCGTCGACTGTGACAGGCCGGTGTACTGGGCGGGATCGCCCATCGGGTTGATGAGCGCGAGTGAGTTACGAGCGGTGCGGTAGGTCTTCTTGGCGCGCTTGACGAGCGCCTCGCCCCACGGCCCCTCGACCTGCCACCAGACGGGCTCCTCCGGCTGGATTCCCCAGGAACGGCGCCCAGCTGTTGAACGAGCCGTTCTGCAGCAGGTTGCTCGACGCCGGGCTGGAGCTGATGCGATCGAAGCGGACGGGAACGTAGCCGAAGTCCATGTCGTCCCTGATCGAATGGATCCGGCACACCGCAACCTTGCCGTTACCCGATTCGTACGCGACGTACTGCGTGTGAGCCTCGTCGAGCCAGCCGTAGAAGAGCCGGATGTGGTAGCCCTTCTTGAGTAGCGCGTCGCCTGGTCTGAGCTGGCCGGAAGGGATGCGGTGCGTGACGGTGTGAAACGATCGGGTCGACCACGACGTGCCGGTCTTCCAGCACATCGACACGTAGCCGGAGCAGTCGGTGCGGTAGCCGAGATGGCGCTTCGCCTGGCTGTAGCGCACGGGCGAGTCGACCCAGTTCTGGGCGCGCGCGAGCACGCTATTGCGGCTGATGCCAAGAGCGGCGGGCGCGCCGAGGACGACGAAGGCAAGGGCGGACACCATCAGCACCGCAGCCGGCGCAAGTTTCACGCGGCTGGTGTGTCCGAACAGCTTCCGGTCCGTTGGTACGGTGCTCATGTTGAGCGTCCACCTCCATCCTCGGTATCGGCGGATATCCGCACAAGCCTGAGCCGACCTGCGCCCCGTCCGAGCGTGCTCGTGACGCGCATCACGCACCTCTGGACTCCTTTTCGCTAAGGCGAAGCTCAGGTCCGGCCGATGTCACTGCAACGAGTACGGTATCGGCCGCGGTTGTCGGGACACGATCGCCGTGTCCGAGCGTCAGTCGACCCAAGGTCCGGTCCAGCGCGAGAGACTGCGCAGGTGCATTGGTGCGAACCCACAGCGAGCATCCCAAACCGAAGATCATCGACCTGCACCAGGACATGCTGTCCGGCGTGTCTCGGCTCGACGGCGGCTTCCCGGTCTACGGATCGAGCTACCTGACGGGTCCGTCGCACGCGCACGCGATCTGGTCCTCTCTGTATCCGAGCGACCCCGACAGCTCGCTCCTCGGCCAGCTCGAGGCGCACGACGAGCTGCTCGCCGCTCACAGCTCATCGCTTCGACTCGTGACCACGGTGGCCGACCTCGACGACGAGGATCCGCGCACCGGTGTGCTTCCTCACTCGGAGGGCTTCCACCTCCCGGGCATCGAACGCGACACGCTCGACGCGCTGTGGGCCGAGCGTTCGCTGCGCAGTCTGGCGCTGACGTGGAACTACGAGACCGACTACGGCTACAGCTGCTACGACGATGGCGCCGCTCGCCTCAAGCCGGCCGGCCGCAAGCTCGTCAGCGCGCTGGCCGAGAGCCCCATCCTGCTCGACCTCGCCCACCTCAACGAGGGTGGGTTCTACCACTCGCTCGACCTGTACGCCCCGCCGGTGCTCGTGACGCACTCGTTCTGCCGCGCGATCGGAGACC
Organism: uncultured Coriobacteriia bacterium; assembly: GCA_963803785.1. GTDB lineage: Bacteria > Actinomycetota > Coriobacteriia > Anaerosomatales > JAAXUF01 > CAWDNM01. The sequence goes on along the minus strand of CAWDNM010000001.1, from coordinate 359,527 downwards.
ACCCCCGTGGCTTGGCCGACGGCCAGTTGCGAGCGCTCGGCGACCACGGCGGGCTCGTCGGCGTGGCCTTCGACCCCGACTTCCTCGGCCAGGGTTCGGTGGACGAAGCGCTGCGCCACATCGACCGCATCGCGTCGCTGGCGGGCGAGCAGAGCGTCTCCATCGGCAGCGATTGGGGCGTGGCCGAGATGGGCGAGCTGGGTGACCATGCGGCGCTCGTCGAGCTGCTCAACGCCGTCGACCGCTCCTTCGGCCCGCGCCTCGCCGAGCAGTTCGCGTTCGAGAACGCCTACGACTTCCTGAGCGACCAGCTGCCTCGCGACGAATAGCCCGCAGCCGTTCGGGGTACACTCTCTGGACGTAACGCGGCTTCGCTGCACCAACCAGGTGCGACAGCGCAACCCCATGTGAGGAGCGCTATGTCCACCGTCTCAACTCCGATTCATTCAAGTTCGCGTATTCCCCGCCCCGGCCGAGTCGTCGATCCGGCCGTCAACGGTGGCACCGCGGTCGTCTACTGCGAGGGCAACTTCGGCGCCGATGACGGCAAGACCGCCAACGGCCTCGTTCGCTCCTCCGAGAAGTACGAGATCCTCTCGGTGGTCGATTCCCAGAAGGCCGGGCTGGACGCCGGCGAAGTGCTCGGCGGTCCGGCAAACGGGATCCCGATCTGCGCGAGCCTCGCGAAGCGGTCGAGCTCGCCGGGAACACGCCGGACTTCTTCATCTTCGGGATGGCGCCTTCGAGCGGCATGCTCTCGTCGGCCGAGCGCGCTGTGGTGCTCGAAGCGATTCAGCGCGGGATGCACATCGTCAACGGGCTGCACGAGTTCCTGAACGACGACCCGGAGTTCGCCGCAGCGGCAGAAGCGCACCAGGTCAAGCTCATCGACGTGCGCCACCCGCACGAGAAGAAGAACCTGCGGATGTTCACCGGTCGCATCGCGACGGTGACGTGCCCGCGCATCGCGGTGCTCGGCACCGACAGCGCCATCGGCAAGCGCACCACGGCGACGATCCTCGCGCGGCTGCTCAACGAGCGCGGGCATCAAGACCGTCATGGTGGCGACCGGTCAGACGAGCATCATCCAGGGCGCCCGCTACGGCGTGGCGCTCGACGCCATACCGTGCCAGTTCTGCTCGGGCGAGATGGAGTCCGCGGTCGTCGAGGCGTTCGAAGGCGAGCAGCCTGACGTGATCCTCATCGAGGGCCAGGGCGCGCTGAGCCACCCGGCGTACCTGTCGTCGACGTTCATCCTGCGAGGCAGTCGGCCTAGCGCCGTGATCCTGCAGCACGCGCCAGCGCACAAGCAGCTCGGCGACTTCCCCGACCTGCCCATGCCCACGGCGGCGAGCGAGATCAACCTCATCGAGACCTTCTCGGACACCAAGGTCATCGGGATGACGATCAACCACGACCAGATGACAGACGACGAGGTCATCCGAGGCGATCGAGCGCTACGAGTCCGAGCTCGGCATCCCCGTCACCGACGCGCTCACGCGACCGCCCGAGCTGCTCGTCGAGATGGTGCTGAGGGCATTCCCCCAGCTGGGGGAGTAGCGAAGCGCGGGCGTCCTCAAGCCGCTGTCTGAGACTGCCGACAAGTAGGTTGGGACCGGATTCCGGCCCGCCTGCTGCGGTCGTCCTCGTCGCGTCTCAGGAGACAGCGTGTCCGCCAGAGTTCGCCTGCTCGCCCCACTCGTTCTCGCGAGCCTCATCGCCGTGCTGGCATCTGGCCCTTCGACAGCGTCCGCGATCCAGGCGTCCGACGCGGTTCCCGAGCTCGTCATCGGTTCGGTGGTCTCCGTCGACCCGCAGATCGCGCCCGACTCGGGCGTCATCTCCACCGAGATCCAGGTGGTTGAGAGCCTGCCCGGTGGCGGTACGGAGCTGACCAGCTTCACCATGCAGGGCGGCGAAGTCGACGGACTCGGCATGTGGTCCGAGCAGTTCACTGACGTGCGCGTGGGCGATTCCGTCATCGCGAGCGTGGAGAGCATCGGCGGCGAAACCGCCGCCGTCTCAGCGCCCCTCACCGCAGCGAGCGTCGCTGGCGCGACCCTCGCCGGCGTGGAATCCGGCTCCGCCGGAGTCGCGGCTGGCTACGTCTGGGACGGCCTGCACTGGGCGGACTCGGCCCTGCCTGCTCGCTTCTACGTCAACTCGACCGGGATGCCTGCAGGCTCGACCACGGCGATTGCAGCGGCAGCGCAGACCTGGGAAGACGAAGCCGGGTCCCGCATGGACTACACCTACACGGGGACGAGAAGCACCGCGCCCGGAACGTATGACGGGTTCAACGTGGTCGGCTCCGGCAACCTGGGGGCAACAGGGCCACTTGCGATCTGCCTGTACTGGTACGACCCGAGCAACAACCACCTCATGCAGTTCGACATCACGTACAACACCGCGCACTACACCTTCTCGACCAGCCCCGGCTCGTCGTCATACGACGTCCAGGCCATAGGCACGCACGAATTCGGGCACACCCTCTCGCTCGGCGACATGTACGCCGACGAGAACTCCAACCAAGTCATGTACGGCCTCAGCGCGGCCGGCTCGACCAGCGCACGAGTGTTGGCGTGGGGAGACATCGCCGGCATCCGGGCCATCTACCCACTGGCGAGCGGCGCTCTGTCGGGCACGGTGACCAACTCGGCAGGCGCACCGCTCTCCGGTGTGTCAGTCGCCGTGCCGGGTTCCAGCCCGGTCCTCTCGGCGGCCAACGGCACGTACGGGATCAGTGGGATCGACGAAGGCACGTATGGCGTCACGTTCTCCAAGGCGGGCTACGCGAGCCGCACGCTCAACGTGAACATCTCGGCCGGCGCGACCACCGTCTGCAACACCTCGCTTTCGATGCCGCCCGTCACGACCGCGAGTGCCGTGCCCGCGAGCGCGCTGGGCTCATGGGTCTCCAGTGACGTCACCATCACGCTGTCGGCCACCAGCTCGAGCGGCGCCATCGCCTGGACGCGCTACAGCATCAACGGAGGGTCCGAGCAGACCTACGCCGCGCCGTTCGCGCTGACCACACAAGGAATCACGACCCTGGCGTACCGCTCGCAGGACGGCGAAGGCAACGTCGGCAGCGCGCGGACGGCAACGATCAAGATCGACAGGACGCCGCCCGTCACGACGCCCGTGAACGTGCGGGCGGCATACGGCGTGGGCTCGGCCGAGAGTGTGGCGCTGGTAGCGACCGACCCGCTTTCCGGCTCCGCGAGCACCTCATGGCGGCTTGGAACGAGCGGCCCCTTCACGACGGGCGCCTCGGTGCCCGTGCCCGCGGCCGTCGGGAACTACACGCTCCAGTACTACTCGACCGACGCGGCCGGAAACGCCGAGGCCGTCAAAACGTCGACCATCTCCGTCATCGTCGACGATACTGAGCCGGTCACGACCTCGGACGCAGCTCCGACGTACGTCTCCTCGGCGAGGATCTCGCTCAGCGCGACGGACACCGGTTCGGGCGTGGCCAGCACCCGCTGGCTGCTCGACGGTGTTGCCGGCAGCGGCCCGATCGTCGATGTCGCTGCCTACGGATCGCACACGCTGCGCTTCTGGTCCCTTGACGTCGTCGGCAACGCCGAGACCCCAATAGAGGTCACCTTCTTGGTCCGTGACGTCACGCCGCCGGTTGCGACCGCCTACACCGGCCTTGCCCACCTCGGTGCCACGGCGATTCAGATCGCGGCCGCCGATGAAGCGCATGGAAGTGGCGTTGCGTCCATCTCGTACCGCATGGATGGCGGTGCAACTCAGACGGTTGCCGGGTCGATCTTCACGGTCGAACCCTCTCAAGGCGCGACCCACACGCTCATCTACTGGGCGTCTGACGAGGCGGGCAACTCGAGCGCGCCTGCGACGATGACGCGCCGGGTCGACGGTCCCACACGCTTCATCATCACTCGAATCCCAACCCCGACGTCCGCCGGCAAACCGGTGACGTTGACCGCGCGCGCGGAGACGTCCACCGCTGCCGGCCCGGTGTTGGGCGAGCCTGTCCAGCTTCAGGTCAGGCACGACGACGCATGGTCGCAGGCCGTGCCGTCACCGGCATACATGGCCGCAAGCGGCTCCTTCTCATTCTCGCTTTCGCCCCTGCGCAGTAGCGTCTACCGCGTGGTGACGGCACCCGACAGCATGCTGCCCGCCGGCGAGAGCGCGAGCTTCGTGATCGGGGTTCGCGCCGCCGTCACGCGGCCGTCGCGTCCGAGCTCTCCGCGCGCGAAACGGAGGTTCGCGGTCTCCGGCAGGGTGAGCCCCGCGTTGAGACGCAGCGCCCGTCTCGAGTGGTACCGGGTCAAGGGCTCGCAGAAGCGGCTCTACTCGGCCAAACCGATCGCACTTTCGTCGTCGGGCAAGTGGACCGCCCGCCGTAGCCTGCCTAAGGGCACGTGGGCTGCGCGCGTCGTCTACACCGACCCGCTCAAGGTCGTGACACGCGGCCACTACCGCACGTTCAAGGTCCGGTAGCGCGCGCAGCGCACGAATCCGTAGGGCTTCGGGCACAATAGGGGTACACCCGTCGAACTCACGGAGGTCGATTCCATGTACCGACGTGCATCCCTGTTGATGCTCCTGATGGCCATCGCCGCACTCTCGCTTCTCGGGTGCGGCGCCGAGAACCAGGTGGCCGAGCTGACCGCGAACCCATGGGTCGCCACGCAGATCCAGACCTCAGAAGGCGTCGTGCTGCCACTCCCCGGGACCTCCCCGGCGATCTTCTTCAATCCCGACGGCAACGCCTCAGGGAACGCGACCGTCAACTCGTTCAAGGGACCCTACGCCGCTGAGGGTCGGAACCTCAAGATCGGTCCCCTTGCGGCCAGCGACTGGGTTGGTCCACAGATGGAGGCCGCCCAAGATGCGGCAGTGCTGGACGCATTGGCCTCGACGGCCCGCTATCACATCCAAGATGGGGAGCTCCAACTATCCGATGCCGCTGGGAATCTGCTGATGGGAATGAAGGTTGCGCAAGAACCCAAGCTCGTGGGCCCGGTGTGGAAATGCACCGAATACGCCGAGAACGGCAGCCTCGCCTCAACCGTGGGAACCAGCCAAGTCGTAGCCGAGTTCGCGCCCGATGGCATGCTCGCGGGTTCGGGCGGGGTGAACCAGTACTCGGCTCCCTACACCGCGTCGGGAACCAAGATGACGATCGGCCCTGAGATCGCGTCGTCCGAGATGGCGGGCCCTGAGGAACTCATGGCGCAGGAGGCTGCGTACCTGGACGCGATCGCGAAGACGGCTGCATACAGGATCGAGGCCTACCAACTGGTTCTCATGGACCCAAAGGGGACCGTACTTGCGAAGTACTCTCCGCTGGCGCCAAAGAACTAGCGGAGCGTCGGCACCCCGCGCGATCGGCTCGCGGGCCGGGTTCTAAGCGGCTACCTCAGGCGCCGACCGCGCAGGTTTGTCGTTCGCCGAGTCCTTGGTCATGAGTCCGCGGAGCCCCTGGCCGAGCGGCAGCGCCATTGCGAACGCGAACACCGCCAGCCCCACCGCGAACGCCTTCGGCTCCCCGAAGAGCACCATGATCGCGGCGAACATCGTGAAGATGGCACTCAGGCCGGCGATCAGCGGCCGGATCTTCGACAGGGCAAACCCGACTACCAGTCCTGCGATCAGGAGCGCGCCGCTCAGTACGTAGTCGGTCGCCGTCTGTGCGAGCACCGTCGCCAGCAAGGCCGCTGCCGTCCCGATGACGCCCACCAGCAAATCATGGCGCGCGGCCTCTGGTCGCGAGCGACGCAAGGCCGCTATGCCGGACAACAGGATCACGAAGAGCACCAGGCCGAATCGGACCCAGTAGAAGATCACAGCAGGCTTGTCCACGACGCCTCCTTCACAAGAATATGAAGCACAACGCGGCCATCGCCACCAGGACGATCACGAAGGCCTCGGTCTTCCAGTCGGGCGGGGTCTGGACGGCGTCGGACGCCGCCACGGCGGCGACGGCCACGGGCGTCTTCCACTCGGCTTCGTCGTACTTCTCGGGGTTCTTGATCTGTGCGGGCTTGTCCGCCCCGAAGCTCAGGAATCCGGTCAGGGCGTCGGTCACCTGCGCGCCGGGGCTTGCGGATGCCGTGGTGAGCACGCCGTATGCGGTGCCGCTGCCGCTGTTGCCCTTGTAGCTGCCCGAGCCGTCACCGAACACGACCCACTGATCGCCGCGCTGCCGGATTCTTGCCACGCCGCTGCCGCTCAGGTCGAGGGCGTCCCAGCTCTTGCTGACCGAGATGTCCCATCCTCCCGGCACCGCTTGGGCAACGCCGTTGGCGCTCACCGGAATCGGGAGCTTTGACGTCACCGCCGTCACCTGGGCAGTGCCGTCTGCTCCTTCGGCGATGTAGAGCGTCACGCCGAAGGGCTCGGATTTCTCCGACGATCCGATTGCCGAGCCGTCGTAGCGGCCGTACGGAATCCCGCCGCCCGCTTCCTCGCCGAGCGCCGCCGAGATGGAAACCCCCATCAGTACCACCACGACGCCAAGCAACACGCATGCACGCATCACGCGCATGGCCCCTCCCCTCAAGAAGCCGCCCTCGCGTCGTTCGTACCCCGCTTGCGGTTCAGGCAAAACGCCGCGCGCGCCGTATCAGCCCCTCGTCTCCACCTTGTCCCACGAAAGGGATTCGGTCGGCTTGGCCGGTTTGTCCTCGGCGGGGTAGCCGACGGCGATGATGCAAAGCACGCTGAGCCCGTCCGGCAGACCGAGGACTTCGCGCACGTGGGCCTCGGCGGGCCGCCCGTCTTCGTGGTCGCGGGCACGCATCTGGATCCAGCAGGAGCCGAGTCCGAGTTCTGTCGCGGCGAGCTGCAATGTGGCCCCCGCGATGGAGCAGTCCTCCACCCAGCAGTCGGTCACGGACGCATCAGCGCAGATCACGACGGCGAGCGGGGCGCGGCCGATCGGCTCGGCCCACTGAGGCCTGGAGTGCGCGAGCGCTTGCAGCAACTCGGGATCGGTCACGAAGACGAAGCGCCACGGCTTGAGGTTGCGCGACGATGGCGCACGCAGCATGGCGTCCTGCAGCTGCTCGATGACGCCCGGCTCGACGGACCGGTCCTGATAGTGTCGGATGCTTCGCCTGGTACGCACTGCGTCGAGCATGGGAGTCCCTCCGATGACGGTCGTCGTCGCGCGTGCACGTCAGGAAGGTGCCGCGCCCTATGGACTGCTCGTACCCCATCCGGCCTGAACTGCACGCCAGCGGCCCTCGCTCATGCCCGCCCAGTCGTAGATGCTCACGCCGATAGACCCGGTCTCACGCGCCGCCTGCGCGAACGCACGGATCTCGGCGCCCGAGGACTTGTTGGCGATGCCGCCGATGAGGTGAACCGGAATCTCCGAGCAGCCCGGCTGCTCGCGTAGGATCCGCATGCTCTTGAGCGCGTACGCACGGGCTTCCTTGGCGTTGTTCGAGTCGAACGTGTAGTACGCCATGGGCAGCAGCACGTCGTACGTCTCGGCGACCTCGGTGTAGGGGAACACGTTCCAGAAGCCTGTCTGTTTCGTCAGGCCAACCGGCGAAGGGATGATGCCGCCGAGCGCGTAGTCAGGACCCACGTGCTGGCGAAGCCTGCGTGACAGCGCGGCCAGGTTGCGGTTGCGCTTGGCGAGCGACTTGACCGCTGTCGATTCGATGTCGAGCGCGAACGAGTCGACCCGCTGCCCGTCGGGTGTGGTGAACTCGATCGCTTGGACGATTCGCTCGTAGTCCGCCGAGCCGGTCTTGAGCGTGGGCAGGTACCACGCGACCACGAACATGTCGCGGGAGTGCGCCTCGGTGATGAACTCCGAGAGCGCGGCCGGGTTCGTGATGCCGGCGTCCGAGCGAGCGCTGCCGGTCTGGATGAAGATGGTGCGCACGCCGTTGTCGGCCATGTTCTGGACGGCTGCCGCCGGGTCGCGCCAAGCGGCGGCATCCCAGCGATCCACCCAGCTTGCGAGTCCGCGGTAAGGCTCGAGCGGTTGCGCCTCCTGCTGCTCCACTTGAGGCGTGTCTCCGGGCGGGCGCGTCCGTGCGCCGCCGATCGCCACGGCCACGATGATGAGCAGTAGCGCAGTCGCGCCCAGAATCCACCAGCGGTGTTTGACGAGAAACGAACGCATGAAACCTCCTGTCGCGTCTGGTGATTGTACGCATGAGCCCGGGCGTCGTGCGGAGCCGTAGTAGAATCGTCGCCAACGACGACGCAGAAGGCGGCTGATGGCTCGCACCGGATCGCAGCTCAGCGGATTCCTCGAGGCCCCGCTCGGCAGGGGGCCTGCGGCACGTGCGGTCGCCGCAGCAGTTGCGCTTGTCGCAGTCGTGGCGGCGTCGGTTCTGGGCGGGGTGGGGACAGCCTCGGGCGCGACCGGGAGTTCGGCGACGGAGACGCCCGGCATGGCGGAGTTCTCATCAGCGCTCGACTCCACCGGCACGACTGACGCGACCGGTTCGCCCGAGCCGACGGGCACCCCATCGTCGACCAGCACGCCGGTCTCGACCAAGCACGTCATCGGCCACTCCGTGAGGGGTCGCGCAATCGTGCTCGAGCGGTTCGGCTCGGGATCGCGCCGATTGCTCGTCGTCGCAGGTATCCACGGCGACGAGTACGGGGGGCCGCTCGCCACGCGGTTCGCGGAGTACCTCCGCAAGCACCCGTCGGCCATTCCCTCGGGCACCTGCATCGACATCATCGCGTACGCGAATCCCGACGGGCGCGTGCTCAAGCGGCGCACGAACGCGCACAAGGTCGACCTCAATCGGAACTTCCCCGCCAGCAACTGGACGCGCTGGCATGCGCCGGGCACGTCGTCGCATGGCCGCAGGCCGGCATCGGAGCCTGAGACGAGGGCGATCATGTGGCAGCTCAAGCGCGGGCACTACACCCGCGTGCTGGCGCTGCATTCTCGTGGTGGCGTGGTCGACTACAACGGAAAGGGCGCCCACAAGCTCGCGCACCGCGTCGCGAAGGCCGCGCACATCCGGGTCCTGCGCCTACCCAAGTTCCCCGGTTCGATGGGCAGCTACGCTCCCGAGAGGTTCCACGATCCGGTGATCACGTGGGAGCTGTCGAGCCGCAAGCTCACGAAGCGGGTTCGAGCCGGACTGCTCGCGTGGGTGCGGTAGGAGTTCGGCCTGTGATCGGCCTGGGAAACGAGGCAGCTCGGGCGCTGACTGAGATCCTGATGCCCTAGGCGTCCGTGGCGCGGTCGCCGCGTCGTGCGCAGACCACCACGACGTCGTCGTGCAGCCGTCCCCCGGCGAACTCCAACAGTTCCCCGAGTAGGGCTTGCGGCAGTAGCGATACCTCGGTGGCGCGCAACCGCTCAAGCGCCTTGACGAGCCCCTGGTCGCCGAAGAACTCGCTCCCGCGTCGCGCCTCGATCACGCCGTCCGTCACCATGACGAGCGTCTCGCCGGGCGCCAGAATCGTCTCGGCGGTCTCGAAATCGGCCTGTGCGAACGCGCCGAGCAGACTGGATCGCCCGGAGTCCAGGACACGCATGCCCTCGGGCCCGATGACGACAGGCGTGGGATGCGCTGCGTTGCAGTACCGTAGTGCGCCGGTTGACCGGTTCAGCACCCCGAGGAAGAGGGTTGCGAACTTGTCCTGAGGAGTGAATCGGTAGGCCAAGGCGTTGAGGCGCCGGCAGCATTCGCCCGGGTCGGGCTCGTCCATGAGGTACGCCCGTGCCCCGTCGCGCATCAGGGCGGTCAGCGGCGCCACCATGAGCCCCTTGCCGGCGACATCGCCCACCACCAGGGCTGCCCAGTCGTCATCGAGCATGAAGACGTCGTAGAAGTCTCCGCCGACCGATGAGGTTTCCCAGGCGGCCTTGTAGAGGTACGAGATCTCGACGCCGTCGATGCACTCGGGCTCCGCCAGAAGAGCCTCCTGCAACGTCTCGGCTATGCGGTGTTCCCGCTCGTACTGACGGGCGTTCTGAAGTGCATTCACTGCTTGGGCCGCGATGCTTTCGACAATGCGGATCTGCTTCGCAGAGAAGTCGTACCGCTCCCCGGGTTGGTCCAATGCGATGTGGCCGACAATCTCTCCCAGGTACATCAGGGGGACGAACAGCACCAATCTCGCCTCGTTCGCCGCCGCGACGTTCCGGTCGTACTCCGGCACATCGGGATGCTCGTAGTCGAGCAGCACCGTCTTCTTCTCTTGGATCGCTCGCCGCGACGTCTCACTGAGCCTGTCGAACGGAATCCTGCTGCCGGAGGGTTCGACGAGGGCGCTCGCCGCGACCTTCGGGGTGAGCATCTCGCGCGAGATGTCGACGAGGTTGATGAACACCCTGCTGATGCCGGTGGCCTCCAGCACGATGCGACCCAGCCGGTCCAAGATCTCATCGGGGTCGATGGTGCTCACGAACTCTTCAGTCGCGTCCAGCAGGACCCTCGTCGTTCCGAGTTCGGCCATGAGTTGTTGTTCGGTCAGCTCGGCCCGCCGGCGGGCCTGTTGCTCGGCATCGTAGAGGCGGGCGTTCTCCAGCGCGAGCGCCAGCGAGGTCGCCATCCGGCGGGCGAAGTCGAGCTCTCCGGGCGAGAAATGCCGAGGCTTCCGCATCCACGCGAACAGGCAGCCGGCAATCTCGTCGCGCACGATCAGGGGTACCGCGATCGCGGAGCGCAGTCCGTGGTCGCGCGGAAAGCCGGTGTAGGGAATCGCGCTCTGGGCTGAGTAGGTCGGAGACGACCACCGGTTCTCGCAACCGGGCCACTTCGACGGCGATGGGCGCCTCGGGAATGCTGAGCCTCGTGCCGACCAGCGCCGAGCCGAACCCCCGCTCGAAACCCACCACCCACTCGTCGCCCTCGAGGAGCTTGATGTCGCCGGCGTCTGCCCGGAGCGCCGTGACAAAGCCGTCGAGAGCGGACTGCAGTATCTCGTCGGAGCCGAGATTCGCGTGCATGCGGATATCGATGTCGTTAAGCGCCCTGCTGAGGCGTGTACGTTCCTGAAGGCTGGTCACGGTCACCCGGTTTCGCGATCACTAGTACGACGCTCAGGAGACACGAATCCCGCGTTGAGGGTATCCGTCGCAGTGCCGCCCAGTGCTCTGAGCCTACCCGACAACTCTAGCAAGACCCCCTTGCGTGCTCCAAATCGTGCCGTCGCGCTCGCGCTCACACGACTCTGGTACATTCAGTTTCACGGGAATTCGATGTGCTTGGGCGGGGGTCCGAGATGGGGACGCGAGGTACGACTGCGCTGTGGGTGATCGCAGGTATGGCGCTGATGTTCGCGCTGGGTGCCTACAACAAGTCGATCTCCGGCGGCGAGCGGGGGAGCTTCGTGATGAACTACCCCGCGACCGGCGCTGCGGCCGGGGGTCCTTCGCCGCGCGAACTGACTGGTTCCGTCGCGGTGACGCTCGCGAGCCAGGGCGTCGTGAAGCGAGCCGTCCAGCCGAGCGTCATCGAGGTCTCCTCGCACGTGGTCTCCAACGTCGGAGACGTTCCGCGTCGAATCCGGTTTGAGACGACCGGCTTCCCTGCGGGCACCGAGGCCCACTCGCGCGACCGCGCTTGGAACCCTGCCACGCTTGAGATCGAGCGCGACCTCGCTCCGGGCGCGGCGGTCGACTTCGGACTGCTCGTACGTGTTCCGGACACGCAGCCCGCCAGGTCGATTCCGGTGAGCGGGACGATCTACATCGTCGACGCCAAGAGCGGTGAGCGACTGAGCCACTTGCCGGTGTGGTTCGTCCGTTCCGGAACCGCCCCGGCCGGAGGTGACTGCTGTGCCCCGTAGCGCACTCGCGGTCAACCGGCTCAAGCGGTTCGGTGGTTTCGCCGTGGGCCTCGTGCTGTTCTACGCGCCGTTCGCACTTCTGGTGCGCGGTTTCGGTCTGCTGTTTCCGGCATCGGCGGCGGGGACCTCGGTCGCCGACGTGCACGGAGCCTGCCTGCGCATGCCGTTGGGTTGGCTGACGCAACCATGGATGTGGCCCACGTTGGGAAGCAGCCCGATCTCGTGGCTCCCCATCGCCGTGCTGCCGCTCGCCGCCGTTGCCGCCGGCCCGTTGTTCTGCGGCTGGCTGTGCCCCGCCGGAGCGTTGCCGGAGTATCTCGGCCGAGCCGTGCCGGACCGGTTCAAGTTCGATTTCAAGGGTCGGGTGGATATCGTCCCGCTGCGCTACGGCTTCTTCGCAGGCATCCTGTTCGTCCCGTTCGTCTCGTCGAGCATCTGCTGTTCGTTCTGCAACTTCACGCACATGCAAAACCTCGTGAGTGGCGTGTTCGGCAGTATGTCCGGGTTCGCGTACTTCACGACGATGGGCATGATCGCTGCAGCGGTCTGGATCGTCCCGCTCGGCCTGTTCACCAAGGGCGGGCGTGGGTGGTGCATGTTCCTGTGCCCCGCCGGCACTGCGATGGGAATCGCGTCGTGGGCCTCCAACAAGGCGCCTTGGGCGTTTCGGGTTCGCAGCGACGCTTCGATCTGCACCTCCTGCGGGACTTGTGAGGAGATCTGCCCGACGAGGGCCGCAGATGTCGGACCCGACGCCGAGCAGACCATCAGCGCGCATCTGTGCAACCAGTGCCAAGACTGCGTGTCGGCCTGCCCCGCTGGTGCACTCGAATATCGGAAGCCGCGATGACACCCGAGCTGACACGTCGTGCGACATCGTTCTTGGCCGCCGCGGGCGCCGTGGGTCTTGCGGGCGTGCTCATGCGCGCGTGCCCCGGTAGCTGCACGTCGTGTGTGACCTGCGCGTCGAGCCTGGCGCCCATGGGTGCGTCGGCTGCGGCGGTGGGGATCGCCTTCGCCAGCTCTGCCGGGATGCGTGCCAAGCGCGGAACGAGTGCCACAGAGGAGGGCGACGGGATGACGGGTCGACCGCTCGCAGCCGCACACCGCCGCCGCACGAAGCGCGCGCGCAAGGCGCTGGCGGCGATCGTGTTCGTGTTTCTCGGCAGGGGACTGGTCGCGGCGGCGAAGCACGACTCGCGCGTGCGGGCCGAAGTCGCCGGCTGGCCGGAGGAGACGATCGTCGTCCTGGCGGTCGCACCCGATGGGCCGAAGCTGACGGTGCGCAAGAGCGCCGGCCGCCTCGAGTACCTCGGCGGGAAGTCGCCGCTGGCGCCCACGCTCTACGTGGAGTTCAAGAGCGTCGACGTCGCCTTGCCGGTGCTCATCGGCATGAAGGGCGTGCTGCAGGCGTTCGCCGAGCACCGCTCGATCCTGCGTCGGCGACATCGGCCTGGGGATGTCGCTCGTGCGCTGCCTGCACATCGTGGAGGGCTACCTGTTCCCCGACATCATGGGCAAGCGCATCCTGCCGAGCCACCGCACGCGCGAAGCATCTGCGGCTCGCGGTCTATGCGTCCACCCTCACCTCGTCGGCCACCGCCCTCTCAGGAGGCACGCTCGTGATTCCCGCCTACTACGAGTTCCGCTCGGCGACCAAGATCCTCTCGGGCGACCAGGCGATCGAGCACATCCCGTTCGAGCTCGCGAACCTGGGGGTGCACTCGGCCGCTCGTGATCACCGACAAGCGCATCCGGGCGCTCGGGCTGACCGAGGTCGTGCTGACGGCGCTCGCCGACTCGCGGCCTGGCGGCGGCGGTCGTCTTCGACGACGTGCCGGTCGACTCCTCGGTCGAGATCGTGAACGAGGTGGCGCGGCGTCTACGCCGAGAGCGGCTGCGACGGTGTCGTGGCCGTCGGCGGCGGCTCGGTGCTCGACACCGCGAAGGGCGCGTGCATCGTGCTGGCCACGGGCGCCGACGACCTGATGGAGTACCGCGGGTCGGAAGTGCTGTCGAACGCCCCGCTGCCTCCGCTCGTCGCCGTGCCGACCACCGCGGGGACCGGCTCCGAGGTCACGGGCGTGGCGGTCATCAAAGACACGCAGCGCCACGTGAAGATGGGCTTCGTCTCGCTTCGACCTGCAGCCGCACGTCGCGGTGCTCGACCCGCGCATGACCACGGGCCTGCCGCCGCGTGTGACCGCCTCCACCGCGATGGACGCGCTCGTGCACGCGGTCGAGGCGGCATCGTGCCTCCAGGCCAACCCGCTCTCCGACGCCTACGCGTACGCCGCGATCGACCTCATCCGCGACTACCTGCTCACCGTGCTCGACGAACGGCAGGGACGCCACGGCGCGCCTGGCGATGGCCAACGCCGCGCTGCATGGCCGGCGTGGCGTTCTCGAACGCGATGGTGGGCATCGTGCACGCGATCGGGCACGCCTGCGGCGGCGTGGCGCACGTCGCGCACGGCGACGCGATGGCGATCCTGCTGCCGCACGGCATGGACTTCAACCTCGAGGCGTGCGGCGAGCGCTACGCCGAGCTGCTGCTGCCGCTCGCCGGCGCGGAGGCGTACGCGACGACGCCGCAGGGCGAGCGCCCCGCGGCCGCGATCGCGGCCGTGCGCGCGATGCTGCGTCGCTGCACGCAGTTCGGCGGGTTGCCGCTCACGCTCTCCGAAGTCGGCGTCGCCGAGGATCAGCTCGCCGCCATCGCTCGCGCTCGCGCTCGACGACGGCTCGATCGTCGTTCAACCCGCGTGACATCGCACTCGAGGATGCCGTCGCGATCCTGAAGGCGGCGCTGTGAGCACCGCTTCGGCGGCTACATGGGCCGCGTGCTGCGCATCGACCTCACCACCCGCGCGGTCGAGCGAGTACCCGTGGACCGACGACGACCGGCGCCGCTACCTCGGCGGCAAGATCATGGCGGCGCGCATCCTCGCCGACACGCTCGCCGACGGCACCGACCCGCTCGGTCCCGAGAACGTCGTCGTCATCTCGACCGGGCCGCTCACGGGCTCGGGCGCGCCATCGACGTCGCGCTTCAACGTCTCGTCGCTCTCGCCGCTCACCGGCATCGTCGCGGCCTCGAACTGCGGCGGCCCGTTCGGCACCTACCTCAAGAAGGCGGGTCTCGACGCGCTCGTCATCACGGGTGCGGGCGAGCGAGCCCGTCTGGCTCGAGATCGTCGACGGCGAGCGTGACCTTCCGCGACGGCGGGGGAGCTCTGGGGGATGCGCACCTCGCAGGCGCAGGCGGCGCTCGCCGAGGCCATCGCCGAGAAGTGCGGCACGCTCGTGATCGGTCCGGCCGGCGAGAACCTCGTGAAGTACGCGGCGGTCTTCAGCGGCGAGCGCGCCGCGGGCCGCGCGGGGCTGGGCGCGGTCCTCGGCTCGAAGAACCTCAAGGCGATCGCGGCGCGCGGCTCGGCGCGACGTGCAGATCGCGCGACGCCGACGCGTTCAGGAGCACACCAAGAAGTGGACGCGCCTCGCTCAAGGCGCACCCGCTCACCGGCGGGCTGCTGCCCACGTACGGCACCGCCGGGTCTCGTGCGACCGATGCAGCGGCTCGGCATCCTCGCCACGCAGAACTACCAGCGCGGGCGCTTCGACGACGCCGAGGCGATCAGCGGGCAGACGCTCGCCGTCCTCGCGGCTCGTCGGCACGACAGGGCTGCCTGTCGTGCCCCATCCGCTGCGCGCGCGTCGTCGAGCTCGACGGCCAGCGGGTGAAGGGCCCCGAACTCGAGACGCTCGTGCTGCTCGGCTCCAACCTCGAGAACGCGTCGCTCGACCGCATCATCGAGTTCAACGTGCTGCTCGACGAACTCGGCATGGACACGATGTCGTTCGGGGCGACGGTCGGCTTCGCGATGGAGCTCGCCGAGCGCGGGCTTGCGGATCTCGGCGTGCGCTTCGGCGACGTCGAGCGGGCTGGCGCAGGTCGTCGAGGACATCGCGTACCGCCGCGGCGTCGGCGACGAGCTCGCCGAGGGCAGCCGCGTCGCTCTCGCGCGCGCTACGGTGCCGAGGAGTGCGCGCCGCACGTCAAGGGCCTCGAGCTCGCGGCCTACGAGCCGCGCGGCGCGTGGGGCCACGCGCTCGGCTACGCGACCTCGAACCGCGGCGCCTGCCACCTCAACGGCGGCTACGGCGTGGCGCTCGAGGGTCTCGGGCTCGACATGAAGGGGCGCTCGGCGGCATCAAGCCGGCGCTCACTGCGATGTTCCAGGACCTGATGGAGGTCGTCTCGGCGGCGGGCGTGCTGCCTGTTCACGACCTACGCCGTGTTCCCGGCGCCGCTCGTGCGGGGAGCCCGCGGGCTCGTTGGGCAAGGTCGCGAACGCGGTGCTGTCCATCTCGAGCGGTGCGCTCAAGCTGCTGCGAGCGCTTCCCGCGGGCGATGCTGGCGATCCCGATGCCGCTCGTGCCGCACATGCGAGCGGTCGAGCTGGCGACCGGGATGCGGCTCGGGTTCGGGCCGCTTCTGGGCGATCGGCATCCGCGGCTTCACGCTCAAGCGCGAGCTGAACCGGCGCTTCGGCATGACGGCCGCCGACGACACGCTGCCCGGCCGCTTCACCGACGAGCCGATCGACGCGGCGACACGGACGGCGTCGTACCGCTCGACAGGCTCAGGCCCGCGTACTACCGCCACCGCGAATGGGACGCCGACGGCGCACCGAAGAAGGGGCTGCTGCGCCGGCTGAAACTGTAGCGGCCGAGTCGCCGCCTGCCTCGCGCCGGTGACGGCCTAGGCGGCAGCGCGCTCCGACTTCGAGCCGATGTGCTCCACCGTGCCCGGAGTCGGCGGCTTCGTCGCGAAGGTGAGCGCGGCCGCGAGCACGCACAGGCCGGCCGCTATCGCGTAGGCGAGCGCGTAGCTGCGGGTCGAGTCGACGATCGAGCCGGCGGTCATCGAGCCGAACACCCCGCCGACGCCCCATGCGGTGAACACGAGGCCGTAGTTCACGCCGAGGTTCTTGGTGCCGAAGAAGCCTGCCGTGGTCGACGGGAACAGCGAGAGGTTCGAGCCGTAGCAGAAGCCCACCGCGGCGGCGACGGGAACGAGCAGCGGCGACGCTCGACGGAGAACGCGAGCGCGCCCATGAGCGCTGCCTGCGTGACGAAGACGACCAGCATCGTGCGGATGCCGCCGATCTTGTCGGAGACGATGCCCGACACCACTCGGCCGAGCGCGTTGCCGATCGCGAGCACGGCCACGAGCATGAAGCCCAGGTCCAGCCCGGCCATCTGCAGCGCCGCGATCTTGGCCATGTGGCCGATGATCATGAGGCCCGCGAACGCCGAGCACGCGAACATGAGCCACAGCAGCGCGAACTGCGGCGTGCGAACCATCTCGCGCCAGTCGTAGTCGCGGCGCGCGCGGCGCCGCGGCGACCGTGGCGACCGGGCACCGAGCCGACGGCGACGTAGCCCGACGGCGGGTTCACGAGCAGCTGCGCGAGTCCGACGGTGACGACCAGGAACGCGATGCCCAGGATGCGGAACGCGCCCGGGACGCCGTAGGCGTGCAGGAGCCACTTGGTCAGCGGCGCGATGTAGACGCTTGCGAGACCGAAGCCGGCGACCACGATGCCGGTGATGAGGCCCTTGCGGGCCGGCGGGAACCACTTCACCGCCGCGGGAGTGGCGGCGGCGTAGCCCAGCCCGATGCCGACGCCCGGTCATGACGCCGAAGCCGAGAAGGATCGGCAGGTTGTTGCGTCGGCGTGCCGAAGCTCGCGACGATCATGCCGATCCCGCACAGCGCGCCGCCGACCGAGGCGACGACGCGGGGCCGAAGCGGTCCTGAGCGCGACCGGCGAACACCATCGAGACGGCGAAGACGCCCACGGCGATGGCGTAGGGGAGGCTCGCGGCGCCGGCGGTCCAGCCCCAGCCGCCCTCGGCGACGGGCTTCGAGAGCACCTTGGCGATGACCGACCAGGAGTACAGCACGCCGAGCGCGAGGTTGATGCCGAGTCCGGCGAACGTGACGATCCAACCGCGCGCACCAAAGCGAAGCACTGCAAAAACCTCCCAGGCATGGGCTTTACCGGCATGCCGACTGGTCGGGCCCCCACCAAGTCGTTGAGTCGGGAGTATGCCTGAGCCGAGGCGCCGTGTCACGCGATTCGCGGGAGGGGACGATCCCGGCAGGTGAAGCGCTCCGAGTCGATCAGGCCCAGTGTTCGTCACTGGTGAAGTCGACCGTCAGCCAGCTTTCAGTGTTGTTGGCTTCCAGCGCTGCCGCGATCTCATCCCGAATCGCGTCGAGGTCGGCTGCGGTGCCGAGCTGACGATCGGGAGCGACGACGATGTGGATCTCGATGAACTGACCGCGACCTACCTTGGCCGAGTAGCTGGTGTAGCCGTTGAACCCCCTGTGGGCCACGACCTCGTCCATGACCGCGCGAACCCGGACGTCAAGCTCGCTCGGGGTCATCATCAGAATCTCGGTGAGCGCCTGGCGCACCGTGCGCACCGGAATCCCTATCATCGCCAGGCTCAGTATCCCCAGTATCGCGGGGTCGATGTAGGGTGCCAGATGGGCGTAGGGAGTGGTCGTCAGCCACCACGCGAAGATGAACGCGACCGCGGTTGCAGCCGTCGCCAGTGCCGACATGAGCCAACTCTGGGCATCGAGGTGGACGAAGGCCGAGTTCGCAGCGCGGTTGGTGCGCCTTTCGTAGAAGAACATGGTGAAGCACGCGGCCGCCATCACGAGCGAGTAGCCGATCGCCCACCCGAGCTCGACGTCGGTGCCCCCCGACATGAAGGTGCCGATCGCGTCGAAGAACGCGTACGCACACAGGACTATCAGCAGGCCGCCGTAGAACGCCAGACTCATCGGCTCGATGTGCCAGTAGCCGTACTGGAAGGTGCGGTTCTCCTCGCGCGTGACCAGCCGCGCGATCCACAGTCCCAGCGCCCCCATCGCGACATCGATCACCGAGAACAAGCCATCGAACACGATCGCGGTCGAGCCCGAGAGCAAGCCCAGGAGTACGGCGAATGCGCCGAGTAGCGCGCTCAGCACCACGGAAAGCTTGAGTACTCGTTGCTCGGTTGCCGCGTCGGTCATCTTGGGCATCCATCCGACGTTCTCGGCACCCGCCACAAATGCATCAGCTTGGCCCCCACGGAATCCCGAGCGAGTACCACGCGGCGAAGAACAGCGTCCACACGACGGTCAATGCGACGAAGTACGGAAGCATGAGCGCGATGATCGTGCCGATGCCCGACCGCTTGTCGTAACGTGCGGCGAACACGACGATGAGCGGGAAGTACGCCATGATCGGCGTGACGATGTTGACCGGCGAGTCGCCCACCCGGTATGCGGCGAGTACTACCTCGGGCGCGATGTCGAGCCGCAGGAACAGCGGCACGAAGATCGGCGCGAGCAACGCCCACTTCGCGATCGCCTGGGGCATGATGATCCCCACGACGGCGGTGATCCCGATCGCACCCAGCAGCAGCCACAGGCCTCCCACGTTCATGGACTCGATGGTGTCACCGAGCCGCACTGCGGCGATCTGCGCCAGATTCGAGTAGTTGAAGTACGCGATGAACTGCGCGATGAGCAGGAACAAGAAGAGCAGCCCCGCCAGTCCCGCCCACGACTTCTGAATCGCCGCGAGGACCTCGTTGCTGGTGGTGAGCGTTCCGGCCCCACGTCCGTAGCCCAATCCCGCACCCAGGAACACGAGCGCGATGATCACAATCAGGCTGTCCATGAACGGCGACGTGCCGATGATGGCTCCGGTCACCGTGTCTCGCAGCGGCGCGCCCGGCGGGAAGGTGAGCAGGCCCACGACGACGAGCACCAGTAGTGTCCCGATTCCCGGAGAGCCTCAGGCCCTTGGAGTCCTGCTCGGCGGTGATATTGGCGAACGCATCCGACTCGTCGGTGTTGCTGTCGACGGTGGGTGCCAGTGCCGCGTCGTACGTGCCCAGCCGCTTCTCGACGATTCGCGTGGTCACTACTCCAAGCAACATGGTGAGCATGATCGTCGAGCCGATACCGAAGTACAGGTTCGACGCGATGTCTATCGACAGCGCGGGGTTGACGAGATGGATGGCCTCGTTGGTTATCTCGGCGAGGATCGCATCGGTCGGGGTGAGCAGCAGATTGACGCCGAAGCCGCCAGCGACGCCGGCGAACGCTGCCGCCATGCCCGCGAGCGGATGGCGCCCGACGCTCATGAACGCTGCAGCGCCCAGTGGGATGAGCACGAGATAGCCGGCGTCCGAGGCGATGCTCGAGATGATGCCGAGGAACACGATGATGTAGGTCAGCGTCCCCACCGAGGAGACGGCGACCAGCTTTCGAATCAGCGAAGCGATGAGCCCCGAGAGCTCCGCCACCCCAACGCCGATCATGACGATGAGGATGATGCCCATCGCCGTGAAGCCCATGAAGTTGCGGACGAACGAGGTGAACAGGAAGCGGATGCCGTCGGCGGTGAGCAGCCCTCGCGCCTCCACCGTCTCGGTGACGATCTTGTAGTCGGTCGCATCGGCCTGCTCGGCCGGAAGCTGCTCACCGGGCATGACCGACCCGGCGATGTCGTACTGTTCGACCGGTATCGCGATCGGCTTGACGACCTCGTAGGTCGCGCTCGCGCCGAGCAAGTAGAACACCTGCGACAAGATGATCATGCCGAGACACAGGAGCAGGAACAGGATCGCGGGGTGGGGAACCTTGTTGCCCACCCGCTCGATGACGTCGAGGAAGCCCGCCCGAGCCCTTCGCGTCCGGTGCGGCCGTTGCCGCCTCCGCGCTCACGAGGCGCTCCCTTCGGTGCTCGGAGCCATTCGGCCGAGGAAGTCGGCGACAGCCAGCGTCGTCTTCTCGAACTCGTCGAGCATCACGCGCTCGTTGGGTCCGTGGATGTTCGCATAGCCGTCTGTCGCGCCCCCGAGCATGACGACCGCCTTGGGGGAGGCCTGGGCCAGAGCGCTCACGATGGGAATCGAGCCGCCTCCCGCCGCCGTGATCGTCTCGGCGCCCCAGGCTTCAGACCACGCTGCGCATGCGGCGGCGAACACCGGACTGCTCGTATCGGCGGCGAAACCGTTGCCGGTGGGCCCGGGCTCCACGGTGAGCTTGATACCGTAGGGCATCGCCTGCTCGAGGTGGCGCACGACCGCGGCCTGCGCCTCGGCAGCGTCTTGCTGGGGATGGACGCGGACGTTGAGCTTCGCCCGGGCGAAGGGCTGGACGGCGTTGAGGGCATTGTCGACGGACGGCGTGTCGATCCCGATCACGGTGATAGCCGGTCCCGACCACACCCGCGAGCCGAGGGAACCGGTTCCCACGAGCGGCTGGCCCTCCACGACCTCGGCAAGGTCGCGGAACTCATCCTCGCTGGGGCCGCCTCCCGTCCACTCCTCTCGGCGCAACCCGTCCACGGCAACGTCGCCGTTCTCGTCGTGCAGCGTGGACAGTGCCCGGATCAGGGCAAGCAGCGCGTCAGGCGCCGCACCACCGTACTGGCCGCTGTGCTTGGCGGAGCCGAGCGTCCGCGCGGAGACGGTCACGTTCGCCATGCCACGCAGTGCAACCGTGAGAGTGGGCAACCCCGGTCGCAGACTGCCCATGTCTGCGATGACCATGGCGTCCGCGTCGAAGAGCTCGGGGTTGTCGAGCGCGTAGGTCTACGAAGCCGCCGCTCCCGACCTCCTCCAGACCCTCGAACACGAACTTCATGCCCACAGGCGGGCGGCCATCCCACGCACGGAGCGCGCCGATGACCGCGACGATGTTCGACTTCGTGTCTCCCGCGCCGCGTCCGTACAGTGCTCCGTCGCGCAGCGTCGCCTCGAAGGGTGGCGTGTCCCACAAGGACTCGTCGCCGGCAGGCACGACGTCGTAGTGGCTGTACAGCAGCACCGTGGGCGCGCCGTCGGGTGCAGGCACCTCGCCGATGATGACGGGTGCGGTCTCCGGGATGTCGAGTTCGGTGATGCTCTCGCATCCAGCGTCACGCAAGAGGCCGACGATGTAGTCCCGCGCCCGGAGAATCTCCGCGTGACTTGACTCGGGGTATCCCGCCTCGGAAACGGACGGAATCGCGATGAGCTCGGAGAGTTCTGCGGTGAGTTGTGGCATGAGGTCGTGAACTCGTTCGGCAAGTCCTGACACGGCGCTGGTCGAATCATCGTTCGGCATCGGAGGCTCCTAGGTTCTCTTCGTAGGCCGGTGCTTAACAGGAATGGTACCCATTCGTTGCGGCACGGGGCGCGACCTCAGGAGGCCGGCTCTCGACTGGCGGGGCCTTCTCTCCTAGGCTGAGGAAGACCGCGCCCTTGCGGGCGGCGCCACCGGCATCTTCGGTGTGCAGCAGGACCCGGCGCGAGGAGGAACTCACAGCATGGCGAGACTCAGTGATCGGATTCGCAGCGCGGGCAGCCAGTTCGTCAGCGCCGGGCCCGGGATCATGCCCGGCTGGGTGATCAACGTGGCGATCGCCAGCATCGCGTTCATCAGCGCGGTAGGTGTTCTGGTCATCGTTGCGGCGTTCATCGGTGCGAGCTCGAGTATCTCGGTGCCGCTCATCCTGGCCGTCGTGATCGGGATGATCTCGTATCCGCTCGTCGAGAAGATGGTCGCCCGCGGGGTTCCTGCTCAAGCGGCGGCGATCGTGGTGCTGGTCCTCCTCGCGGTCGTCGTCGTCGCGACGGTCTGGGTGACGATCGCCGGCGTGATCTCACAGTGGCCGAGCATCCAAGCGCAGTTCCAGGGTGGAATCGCCGAGAGCGCGGCTGGGCTGCAGGCCGCAGGCATCGATCCCGCCGCGGTCAAGGAGATCGTTGTGGTCGCGAGGGCCACGGCGAGCGGCACCGACGCCCCGCCGCTCGGAGGGCTCGCGTCCGTGCTCAGCAGGACGCTCGCCAGCGGGCTCTCGAGCGTGTTCACCCTGTTCTTCGGCATCTTCATCGGCGCGATGCTCCTGTACTACGTGCTCGTCGACTTCCCGAACATCATCAGTTGGATGGGGCGGCACCTTGGAGGGCTTCCGGAGCAGCTTGGGACCGAGATCGTCGGAGATGCGGTCCGTGCGATGCGCGGCTACTTCAGCGCGATGACGGTGTCCGGCGTGGTGGTTGCCACCGTGATCGGTGCCGTGATGCTGGTGATGGGGCTTCCGCTTGTGATCGCAGTCGCGCTCGTGACGTTCCTGACGAACTACATCCCGTTCTTCGGCGCGATTCTGGCCGGCACGTTCGCCTTCTTCATCGCGCTCGGCGCGGGTGGCCTCCCTCAGGCGATCACGATTCTGATCGTCATCCTGGTGACGCAGAATCTGCTGCAGTCGGTCATCAACGCCCGGCTGATGGGCGATTCGCTGAACCTGAGCCCGATCGTCGTGCTCGTTGCGACGATGCTCGGGCGGGATCTTCGGCGGGCTTCTCGGCGCGGCGCTCGGCGCTCCGGTCGCGGCGCTCGTGAACTCCGCGGGGCAGCGCCTCGCGGCGGTGGACTTCGATGAGCTGCCAGCGTCGCCCAAGGGGCCGTGAGCCCGATGTCCTGTGAACCTCTGGATGGTCCTCGACATCGCGATCCTCGTGTACTGGGTCGGTGTCGCGATTCTCATCGTCTCTCAGGACCGCGAGCCCAGTACCACGCTCGCCTGGCTGCTGGTCCTCTTCGCCATTCCGTTCCTCGGCCTGATCATCTACTTCCTCTTCGGCCGAGACTGGCCGCATATCATCCAGCGCTCTGCGACGACCAGGCGTCTGCAGGAACTGCTGCACAGGTTCATGCCGTCGGTGTACGCCCCCTACGCCGCGCAATCGCGCGAGTTCGCTGCTGGCGTCGACGGCGAGCACGCCCGTGTCGTCGCCCTCGCCGAGCAGAAGTTGGGCACGCCGCCGCTGCCCGTTCGCACGTGCGACGTGTACGGCGACGGGCGAGGAGTACTTCGACGTGCTGCTCGCCGACCTCGCCTCGGCGAAGCGCTTCATCCACATGAACTACTTCATCTGGGGGCACGACGAGCTCACCGCCCGCATCACGGCGGTGCTGATGGAGCGCATCGCGGCCGGCGTCGAGGTGCGCATCCTCAACGACCTTCTCGGCTGCATGGGGTACTCGAAGGCCGAGCTCAACGCGTTGCGGGACGCTGGCGCGCTCGTGGGCTACGACATCAGCCAGCTCGCGCGCATCAACTACCGCAACCACCGCAAGATCACCGTCGTCGACGCCGAGATCGGGCACAGCGGCGGGTTCAACATCGGGCAGGAGTACATCGACGGGGGCAAGAAGTACCCGGCGTGGCGCGACACGGGCATCCGCATCACCGGCCCGGGCGTCGCGGACCTGGAGAAGCTGTTCGACATGCGCTGGTACGAGGTGTTCGGCGAGGACCTGTTCAAGCCCGAGTACTACCCGGACAGCTCGCTGCCGCACGGCGACATCATGGTGCAGACGATCCACCAGGGCTATGACGACCCGTGGAACTCGGTGACGCGCGCCTACCAGCTGTCCATGTCGGGCGCGCGCGACCACATCATGCTGCAGTCGCCCTACTTCGTCCCCGACCAGACCACGCTCGACGTGCTGATCAACGCTGCGGCCGGCGGGGTGCGGGTCGACTACATGACGACGTCGATGCCGGACAAGAAGATCCCGTGGTGGGCCGCCGAGTCCTACTTCGAGCCGCTCCTGGCTGCGGGCGGGCACATCTGGCTGTGGGAGAAGGGCTTCTTCCACGCCAAGACCCTCACCGTCGACGGCGAGGTCTGCTCCATCGGGACGCTCAACCTCGACATGCGGTCGCTGCGCATCAACAAGGAGCTCATGATCTGGGTCTACGACAAGACCGTCGCCGAGAAGTCCGAGCGCCTCTTCCGCGATGACCTGCTCGATTGCCGAGAACTCACCCTCGATGAGGTGCGAGGGTGGTCGCGGTCACGGCGCTTCAGGAACTCCTCGGCGAGGCTGCTTTCGAACCTGCTGTGAAGCTCGGTGCGCCGGGGCTTCGCGCCTACACGAGACCGCTACACAAACTCCTTTAATCCTGCCTAATAGTTGGCTCGTTAGTTGCGCATATGCAGTTCGTCGGAGCGAGTTGCCCGACGGATTGGATGAGCAGTGACCGGCACGAATCACGATTCGAATGACAATGCGCGTCTGGGGTGCGGTGTTTGCGCTGCTCACGGGCGCTTTGTGTGCGTTCTCGGGAGCTTCGGCCGCGTTCGCGGAGAGCCCTCACATCAGCGCCGAGATCGACACGGCGTCGTGCGCCGCGTGCCATTCCACTCACATCGCGACCAATTCGATGCTTCTGCGGACGGGCGACGCGTCCGCTTCAGTGACCGCGTCATGCCTGGTCTGCCACAGCGGCGGCTCCGATGAGGCCTCAAACATCGCGAGCGGGGTAGCCGACTCGTTTGCCCTGCCCAGCGGACACACGCTGAACTCGGCGGCATCCAAGTCCGCGCACATCGCCGGTTGCGAAACCTGCCACGACACGCATGGCTCCTCGGATGAGGGACGCAGGATCCCGGCTGCGACCGTCAACGGCGTGGAGGTCACCTCGGCCGACAGGCAGCTGTGCGCTCTCTTGCCACTCGTCGAGTGTCGACTGGTTCGGCGATGACTACCCGTCGACCTCATCGCCCACGCGTGACGCGACCGGCTATCCGGTTGCCGGCACGTGGACCGGTCCCGCGACCTACGAATCGACTTCGAGCGCGCATGGCCTGATCCCGGAGTCCACGCGGACTGTTGGCGTGAGCGAGCCGGTCCGACGCGAGCAGGGCTCGTGCCTCTACTGTCACGCCGCCCACGGCGGAGCCAACGCCTACGACGGCCTGCTGACGACCTACACCGTGCCGTCGCAAACCACGCTCGCCTCCGATAAGGCCGACGGCTCGTACGCGGCGCTGTGCTTCGACTGCCACGGCGGCACGAAGCCGAGCGGATTCGCCACAGCCCCGGTCGACATCAAGCAGTTCGCGACCGCATCCGGCGGCACCGGTGGCCACTCCATCGTCACGAGCGGTGGCACGCTGCCGGTCGGCGCACCCCTGCCGTGCTTCGAGTGCCACAACCCGCACGGCTCGCAGCGCGGCAACTCCTCGCTCCTCACCGACGAGCGCGGTGCGTCTCTCGGCACCACGAGCGCCGCAGGCGTCCGCGCAGTTCTGCTTCACCTGCCACTCCACGAGCGACACCACCGCCGGCTGGGACAGCGAGACGGCGACATTCACCGCCGTCACCTCGACCGACACCGTGGTCGGACTGCCGCGCGACGGCGGCGTCGCTGAACCTGACCGACACCGTGGGGCACAGCCAGGAGGACACGGCATCGTGCTACGAGTGCCACGGCGACAGACTACGGCGCGGACGGCAACAACGTGCACGCACCCGCCGACGGCAGCTGCCGGCGTCTTCGCCCTTGCAGTAGTCGTCACTGCCGACCACCAGCACGGTGCCGACCGGCGCCGTGGACGCGAGCGCCAGCCTCGACGCCAGCGCCAGCCTCGATGCATCCGGATCGCTCGACGCGAGCGCCGGCGTTGACACGACCGCGAGCGTCGCCGCGACGGACACTGCGGGCGTGCCCGAGCTCCCGCTCCTGCCGAGCAACCCGGGCACCGCCTCGGTGCTCACGACCGACCTCACGCCGCCGATGACCATCTCGGATGCGGTAGCGACCTACACTGTCTCGGCGACGATCACCTTGACCGCAGAGGACGACTCGGGCGGAGTCCGGAGTGGCAGAGACCTACTGGTCGCTGGACGGCGGTGAGCTTTCGACAGGCACAGTCGTCGCCACGTCGAGTGTCGGCACCGCACTCGCTGAGCTTCTGGTCGGTGGACCTCGCCGGCAACGCCGAGACCCCTGCGACGATCGATTTCACGATCGAGAGCGAGCAGGCGATGTCGTTCACGCCGGCGCTTGCGGCTCGGCGCTGGTGGTCGCTCTCGGGCGTGACGACCTAGACCGTCCCGCGCGCTACTCGCGCTCCCACTTCATCGATCGCTTGACCGCCTCGGCCCACAGCACGCGCAGGTCAGCCATGCGAGCGACCTCGTCGGGCTGCGGCGGGTAGGTCCGAGCGACCGCCGTCAGCAGCGGCAGGTCCTCCGGTCCGCTCCACACTCCGACCGCGAGTCCGGCGAGATACGCCGCGCCCAGCGCGGTCGACTCGGCGAGCTGCGCGACTTCGACCGGGCGGCTCCAGCACGTTGGCGAGCGTCTGCATCACCAGCGAGTTCACGGTGACGCCGCCGTCGGCACGCACGGACGCGAGCTCGTGCCCGGCGTCGGCGCTCCATCGCGACCATGAGGTCGCCCACCTGCAGCGGGATCGCCTCCATCGCCGCGCGGGCGACGTGTGCGTCGGTCGCTCCGCGCGTCAGGCCGAAGATCGCGCCGCGCGCGAGCGGGTCCCACTCCGGCGCGCCGAGGCCCGTGAGCGCCGGCACGAAGACGACGCCGTTGCTGTCCGGCACGCTCTCGGCGAGCGCCTGCGCGGCGGCGGGGGAGTCGGCGAGCTTCAGCCCCTCGACGATCCACTGCACCACCGCGCCGCCCATGAAGATCGAGCCCTCGAGCGCGTACTCGAGCTCGTCACCGATCTGCGCTGCCACGGTCGCGGCGAGCGTCTCGGAGTGCGGCCGCGTCGTTCCCGAGTGCATCAGCGCGAAGATGCCGGTCCCAAACGTCGACCTTCGCGTCGCCCGCCGAGAAGCACCCGTTGCCCACGAGCGCCGCCTGCTGGTCGCCGATGATCGACGCGACCGGGATCGGCGGCGTCGAACACACCGGGCGCCGTCGAGCCGACGACGCCGGACGAGCGCACGACCTCCGGCAGCAGCGCGCGCGGCACGCCGAACAGCGCGAGCAGCTCGTCGTCCCACACGCCGCGCTCGATGTCGAAGAGCAGCGTGCGCGAGGCGTTCGTCGACGTCGGTCGACGTGGACCGCCCCGCCCGTCAGCTGCCACACGTACCAGCATGTCGACCGTCCCGAACGCCAGCTCCCCGGCTTCAGCCCGAGCCCGGGCGCCCTCGACGTTGTCCAGCATCCACGCGATCTTGCTCGCCGAGAAGTACGGGTCGATCGGCAGGCCGGTCTTCTCGCGAACCATCGGGCCGACGCCGGTCTGCTCGAGCGCGTCGCACGCCTCGGAGGTCCGGCGGTCCTGCCAGACGATCGCGTTCATGAGCGGCTCGCCGGTCGCGCGGTCCCAGACGATGACGGTCTCGCGCTGGTTGGTGACGCCGAGCGCGACGATGTCGGAGTCGTTCGCACCTGCCTCGGCGATAGCCTGCCGGGCGCATTGAAGCTGGTTGCGCCACATGAGCTCGGCGTCCTGCTCGACCCAGCCGGCCCGCGGGAAGATCTGCGGAAGCGGAATCTGGACCTGCGAGAGCTTGCGGCCCATCTCGTCGAAGACGATCGCGCGCGAGCTGGTGGTTCCCTGGTCGAGGGCGAGAATGAGCGGCATGAGGGACTCCTTGAGCGGTGGCTATCGGTGATATGCAGTGTGTTCCCCGGGTGCGAGCAGTGTAGCGGTCGCGGCGCCGGAGGAGCCAGCGCACTGATTCGCCCCTTGCCCCAAACGCCTCTGGGTACTACCGTCGGGTGAGACACCGAGACTCCCCGGGAGGGCTGCGTGGGCGAACACGGACCGAGACGAGACTACGGGCGGGTTCGCGAGCGTTCGTACAGTGGTGGATACGACCGTGAGAAGCGCCTTCAGATCACCATCGCGGTCGGTGCAGCCATCATGCTCTTCATCGGCATAGGCCTCGGCTTCGCGCTTGGCAGGGCGACCGCGACTAGGACCGCCGTGCCCGCCGAGCCGACCTCGACCGTCATCGTCGAGGAGACGACGCTCCCGGTCGGTATCGTCGAGGATGTGCCCACCGAGAGCATCGATGCGAGCTTCACCGATGACGTGATCTTGGAGGAGTCGCTCGAAGACACCACGCCACCGTCCAAGCCCAAGCAGCTCGCGCCGGCCAACGGTGCGGTGCTCACCGGATCGCGCGTCTACCTGCGGTGGTCGAAGTCGAAGGACGACTCGGGGTCGGTGACGTACTCGTTCCAGATCCAGGACCGGCTCCCCAGTGGAACCTTCAGCAGGACGCAGATCATCAAGGGGCTCAAGACGAGGTCGTACTCGGCGCGTGTGCTCCAGATCCGTCGCCGATGGCGCGTGTGGGCCGTCGACGAGGCCGGCAACCGGAGCAAGATCAGCCCTTGGCACACCTACAAGGGAAAGTACGTTCCGCCGCCACCCAAGAAGTCGACCAACACCACTCCCTCGGCGAGCGACGAGACCACCTAGCCCGAGCGGGCTCCCGCACGGTGCCGTCATGGGCACATACTCCCTGCAGGTACGCCGAGCAGGGGAGTCACCGTGAGCCACTACGACTACGACGTCATCGTGATCGGGACCGGTGTTGCCGGCCAGACCGTCGCCGAGGAGCTCGCCACGGCGGGCAAGCGTGTGCTCGTCATCGACCGGCGCGAGTTCGGCGGCACGTGTGCGCTGCGCGGCTGCGAGCCGAAGAAGGCGCTCTACGCGGTGGCCGAGGCCGCCGAGCGCGCCCGTGCTCAATCCGGCAACGGGCTCATCGGCGAGGTGTCGGTCGACTGGGCGCAGCTCATCGACTTCAAGCGCACGTTCACGGACTCGGCATCTGCGTCGATTGAGAGAGCGATCACCGGGATGGGTGCCGAGGCGCTCCACGGCACCGCACGCTTCCGAGACGCCGACACCATCGAGGTCGCGGGCGTTCCCTACACCGCCGAGCACATCGTGATCGCGACCGGCGCGATTCCTCGGCCACTCGAGCATCCCGGGCGCCGAACTCGTCCTCACCAGCGAGCAGTTCATGGCCGCCGAGAAGATCGGTCCGCGCGTCGTGTTCATCGGCGGCGGCTACATCAGCTTCGAGTTCGCGCACATAGCTGCCGCAACCGGTGCACAGGTCACGATCGTGCACCGCGACGGGCAGGTGCTGGCGGGGTTCGAGCCGCAGCTCGCCGACATGCTGGCGGCCAGCTACCGGCAGGGCGGCATCGAGGTGGTTCTCGACTCGCCGGTGCTGGGTGTCGAGGGTGTGGGTGAGGAGCTTGCGGTGGTGCTCGACGACGGCTCGCGCATCGCGTGCGACACGGTCGTGCACGGTGCCGGACGGGTTCCGGACTTGGACGCGCTTGCGCTGGATGCCGGCAGCGTCAAGCACGGGCGCCTGGGTGTCGAGGTCGACGAGCACATGCGCAGCCGCACGAACCCGCGGGTGTGGGCGGCCGGTGATGCGGCGGCGCTGGGTGCGCCACTCACGCCGGTCGGCATCGCTCAGGCGCGCGTGATCGTCCGAGGGATTCTCGGCGATGCGGATGCGCGGTTCGCGCCCGCGGCGGTTGCCAGCGTCGTCTTCTCGAACCCGCCGCTCGCCTCCGTCGGCCTGACCGAAGAGCACGCCGCCGAGCAGGGCGTCGACGTCGAGGTGAAGTTCTCCGACACGAGTGCGTGGGCGTCGTCTCGGCGGATGGGGATGAAGGTCGGCGGTGCGAAGGTGCTCATCGAGCGCGGGACCGGGCGCATCGTGGGCGCGCACCTGCTTGGCCCGCATGCCGATGAGATGATCAACGTCTTCACGGCGGGAATCGCCGGAGGGATGACGGCCGAGCAGCTCAAGTCGACGCTCTGGGCGTACCCGACGGCAGGCTCCGAGATCGTGTACCTGGTGTAGCGCTCGGCGAAGATGTCAGACCCGCGTGGCATTATGGGGTGGCAAGTACGGGTCGATGTCATCTTGGGGGATCTATGGCCACACGCAGCGATCGGCCGCAACCGCAGGCCGCCTGGTTCATACGCCCGAACGGCTATGACGCGGCGCCGACCATCCACGGGATGAACCACACGCGGCGAGTCCTCATCCACGCGACGGCGATCGCCGAAGCGCTCGGACTCGAGCACTGGCAGCGCGAGGCGATCGAACTCGCGGCCTGCTGGCACGACATCGGCCGGACCCACGACGGTGTCGACTACTACCACGGGGCGAAGAGCGCGGGCAAGGTCGTTGCGCTCGGGTTGCACGAGGGTATCGACCCGCTGGTCTACGAGGTGGCGCTCTTCGCGGTCACACAGCACTGTGCGAACGAGCGGCGCGCCATGGACGAGGCCTGCCGCCTCAGGTACTTCGTGGACGTGCACGAAGGCGAGTGGACCCCTCGCTACGTGGACGCCGCGGACGTCGTGCCCGTCTTCCTCGTCCTCAAGGACGCCGACGGGCTCGATCGCGTCCGGCTCCACGACCTGAACATGTCCTACATGCGGACCGACCCCGCACGCGGCATGGAGGCTCGCGCCTGGGAGCTACTGGCAGAGATCCCCGAAATCCGTTAGCAACGGAGTCACCGCGCCCTTCCCGCACCCAACGCGCCCCGAGCGCTTCTGGAGGTATGCCCCATGCGTACGATTGTCTTCTCCGACGTCCACGGCGAGCCGTCGCTGATTCGCGCCGTCATCGACCACAGCCGACTTCGACCACCACGCCGACCGTCTCATCTTCGCGGGCGACGCCATCGAGGTCGGGCGCGATTCAGCTGGCGCCCTCGCCCTGCTCGAGGAGCTCGGCGCCGAGTTCCTGCTCGGCAATCACGAGTACACGATCTTCAGCGGCTGGTCGCTTGAGGGCGAGATGATCGACGAGCACGTCAAAGCGGACGTACGCGAGCGCATGGCGAGTGGTTCGTGGAGACTCGCTGCCGAGGCCGACGGCGTGCTCGTCACTCACGCCGGCGTTTCGGAGGCCTTCGCCGAGGACTTCGAGCGCGCCACGGCGGGCGGTTCGGTCGCCGACTTCGCGCACAGCCTCAACCGGCGATACCTCGACGAGCTGGTCAACGGAGATGCTG
The DNA here is from genome assembly GCA_963803785.1 of uncultured Coriobacteriia bacterium. Lineage (GTDB taxonomy): Bacteria > Actinomycetota > Coriobacteriia > Anaerosomatales > JAAXUF01 > CAWDNM01. Next base: position 327,851 of record CAWDNM010000001.1, on the reverse strand, counting down.
ACCCCTATTCGGACGGAGTCTGCGACGAGGGCGGTCCGCTGTGGTATCGGCCGGGCAGGCACTCGGAGCCACTGCGTGGGGTGGTTCAGGTCGCCGGTCACACTCCACTCGCGCTGTTCCGATCGGAGGGTGAGGTCGAGAGACTCGCCGCGGCAGGGATGCATCTGGTGGACCCGCACGTGCGTCGCTGGCGCGCACGTGGCTATTCACCACCGGCGCCGCTGCGCTACGCCATCATCGAGGCGGGCGCCGTCACGGTGGTCTCGGAATAGAGCAGCGCGCACCGGTCACCGAGGCAAGCCGCTTGCCTCGGCCGGTTACTCGTCGGGAGAGCGGACGTCGAGTTCCCGCAGCAGCCGAGCGGCTTCGTGCGCCACGGTCGGATCATCGTCGCCGAGAAGCCCGCGCAGCGTCCTGATCGCCTCGGACGCGGTAGCGGCGAGTTCGTCGAGCGCCGAGATGCGGTCGGCGGTGACGTCGGACCAGCGAGCCATCGAGCGGGCGGGCGAGGAGGCCGAGCGCGCGACGGGCGACGACGTCGGCATCACCGAGTGCATCGACTGCGATGCCATGTCTGCGGACCCGCGATGCATCGCCTTCGCTTCGGCGCGCGAGCCGTCGAAGAGCGCCTCGATCGGCAGCTCGCTGTATACCGTGTGGGGGCTCCGGTCGCCGCCCGAGGATCGCCACGAGTCGACCGAGCCACGTCGCCGAGACGAGTGCTCTTCGTCGAGAACGAGCAACAGCTCCTCGCTGGGGATGCCGAGCACCTCGGCGATGAGCACCGCGTTGTGCGGGTGGGGGAGGCGCCGGCCGCTCTCGATGTGAGAGAGGGCGCCCGGCGTGACGCCGACCTGATCGGCGACGTCTTCGAGGCGAAGCCCGGCGCGCTTGCGCGCGTGTCTGATCATCTCGCCGAGCCGTGTAGTTGGACTGCCCATGGAACCCCTTTCCATCGCCAACTATACCACTCCGTAGTTTGACTTGACAGTAAAGTATACAAGGCGGTATAACGATATCGAACTGACGGAGAGCTGGGATGACGGCCGCACCCGGCGTTGATGTCAGACCCGCGAGGCATACTCGCGGCATCAACTGAAAGGGGTGGCCCTATGGCAACGAAGAAGCAGCCCACGAAGAAGTCAGACTCCCGCTCGATCCTCATCAACTTCGTTCTCGACAAGTCGGGCTCGATGCAGTCGATCCAGGAGGCGACGATCTCGGGCTTCAACGAGTTCAAGAACAGTCAAGCCGCCGAGGACGGCGAGGCGTTCTTCACGCTCACCCTGTTCGACACCGTGTTCAGCACGGTGTGCGAGGCGGTGCCAGTTCGTGAGGTCATGGATCTCGACCGCACCACCTACGTTCCGGATGGCATGACGGCGTTGTTTGACGCGATCGGCCACACCATGCGCATCACCGATGACTTCGTCGCGGCGCACAAGCCCGACCAGGTGCTGTTCGTGATCATGACCGACGGCATGGAGAACGCGAGCCGCGAGTTCTCGGGCGAGCGGATCTTCCAGATGATCGAAGACCGTCAGAAGCTCGCCGAGTACGAGTTCATCTACCTCGGCGCCAACCAGGATTCCTACGCCGTCGGCCGTCAGATGGGCGTGCGCGACGGGCGGATGCTCGACTACGCTGCGACGCCGCAGGGATCTCGCGAGGCCATGAAGCGGGCGTCGCACAACGTGAGCGCCCACCGGCGTCACGGCATGAAGATGAGCGAAGAGTTCTTCTCGCCGCAGATGGACCGGCTCGGCGCCATCGATCCCGCGGTGTGGAAGCAGATGAGTCCTGAGGAGCGCCAGCGTCACCTCGAGGGGGACGAGGGGGCATCGGCGTAAGCTAGGGCGACGGCAGCCCCGGCGAGCACGTGGCCGGGGCTCTCTCGCGCCCGCGGGTCCACCGCCGCCGCCGGCCGAGCGACTTCGCTCAGCCTGTCCGCGCGCCGAGAGGTTTAGCTTCCGGTTTGCTCGGCGTCAGACTCGCGCGCTACGCTGCGTCGACCGCACGCGCCGATCGGCGTCGGGCGCAACCACTCCGAGAGGCCCGCCGCATGCCGCTGCGCACCACCACGATAGACGTCACGCTCTGCGGAGGTCTTCGGCTACCACGAGTTCCGGCCGCACCAGCGCGAGATCGTCGAGCACATCATCGGCGGGGGTGATGCGTTCGTGCTCATGCCGACCGGCGGCGGCAAGTCGCTCACGTTCCAGATTCCCGCGCTCCATCGCGCCGGGTACCGCGATCGTGGTGTCGCCACTCATCTCGCTGATGAAGGACCAGGTCGACGCGTTGCGCGCCAACGGCGTCGCGGCGGCGTGCCTCAACTCCTCGCTCGCGCCCGACGAGGCGGCCGGCGTGCTGCGCGACCTGCGCGCCGGCGACCTCGACCTGCTCTACGTCGCGCCCGAGCGCCTCATGCTCGACGGCTTCCTCGACATGCTGCCACGCGCTGCCGCTCGCGCTGTTCGCCATCGACGAGGCGCACTGCGTCTCGCAGTGGGGGCACGACTTCCGCCCGGAGTACGTCCAGCTCGGCTCGTTGCGCGAGCTCTTCCCCGGCGTGCCGCTCATCGCGCTCACCGCGACCGCCGACGACCAGACGCGCGAGGACGTGCGCGAGCGGCTGCACCTCACCGACCGCGCCGGTCTTCGCCGCGGGCTTCGACCGTCCCAACATCCGCTACACCGTCGCCGACAAGCGCAGCGCGCCGGCCCAGCTGGCCACCTTCGTCGCGGCCCGGCCCGAGCGACTCCGGCATCGTCTACTGCCTGAGCCGCAAGCGCGTCGAGGAGGTCGCGTCGAAGCTGCGCGACCGCCGGCGTGAAGGCCGCCGCCTACCACGCCGGGCTTCCCGCGGCCGAGCGCACCCGCGTCCAGGACGCGTTCCTGCGCGACGAGGTCCACGTCGTGGTCGCGACGGTCGCCTTCGGCATGGGCATCGACAAGCCCGACGTGCGCTTCGTGGTGCACTACGACATGCCCAAGAACATCGAGGGCTACTACCAGGAGACCGGCCGCTCCGGCCGAGACGGCCTGCCCGCCGAGGCGCTGTGCCTCTTCGGCCTCCAAGACGCCGTCACCGCCCGCTCGCTCATCGAGAACGGCGCCAACGCCGAGCAGGTCCGCGTCGAGCTCCACAAGCTCCAGGCGATGATCGCCTTCGCCGAGGCGACCACGTGCCGGCGCCGCGTCCTGCTCGGCTACTTCGGCGAGCCGCTCGACGAGGACTGCGGCAACTGCGACGTCTGCCTCGACCCGCCGCAGCTCTACGACGCGACCGTCGACGCGCAGAAGGCGCTGAGCGGCGGTGTACCGCACCGGCGAGCGCTTCGGCATCGGCCACGTCATCGACGTGCTGCGCGGTCACGCCACCGAGAAGGTCGTCCAGTGGGACCACGACCAGCTCAGCGTCTTCGGCGTCGGGCGAGGAGCTCTCGCGCGACGAGTGGACGAGCGTCATCCGCCAGCTCATCCACCACGGCTACCTGCGCCAGGACATCGCCGCGTACTCGGCGCTGAAGCTGCAGCCGAGCGCCCGCGCGCTGCTGCGAGGCGAGATCGAGCTGCGCCTCGCCAAGCCGCGCGCCAAGCCGCCGAAGGCCGAGAAGCGCCGCAAGCGTTCCGCGGCGCTCGGCAGCGGCGTCGCTCGGCGTCGACGAGAACGGCATGGAGCTCACCATCGACGAGGACCTCTTCGAGCGCCTGCGAGAGCTGCGCCGCACGATCGCCGCCGAGCAGGGCGTCCCGGCCTACGTCGTGTTCGGCGATCGCTCGCTCATCGACATGGCCGCGCGCAAGCCGTCGACGCCGCGAGGAGCTGCTCGCGTGTCACGGCGTCGGCGCTGCCAAGCTCGAGCGCTACGGCGAGGCGTTCCTCTCGGCGATCGCGGGGGAGTAGAGCGGGCGTCGCGGAGGGCCCGCAATCGGGAACAACCCAAGACACGGCCCCGCGACGAAAGGGTTCCCGATGGATGCCACCTCTCGTGTCGTCTCGCTCTACCCACGGCTCATCGACGGCGACATCGGCGTGCTCGCCGGCTTCGCCGACAAGGCCACGATCGACTCGCCGCTCCAGGGCCATCACGAGCCGCCCGAGTTCGTCGCCGAGACCCGCGCGTGGCTCTCCGCTCACGCCGCTCGGGTCGAGGACGTTCGAACGGTCGTCACTCCTGAGCGCGTCGTGCACGAGTTCACTCTCTGCGTGCAGCGTCGACGGTGCCGACAAGGAGCTCCCCGTGATGCTCGTAGCCGACATCGATGCCGACGAGCTACATCCGAGACCTGCGCATCTACCACTCGACGTGGCCGCTGACCGGCGCGCACCCGGTTCGCAGCCCGCTCATGCAGTACACGCTCACGACCCGTCCGCCCGAGCCCGTCGGCTCCTACCACGACGCGCTTGCCGCGGGCGATGCCGCTGCGGCCGACGCCGTCTTCGAGCCGGACGGCACGGTCCGCGAGCCGGCCGGCTCCGGCTACGCGCACTCGGGTGATGACCGCCGCGCGTGGTACGCGGCGATCCTCTCGGATGGCCCGCTGCCGCTGAAGCTGGGGACGATCACCGACGACGGCACCACCGTGGTCTACGAGTACGAGGTCGAGCAGTGGGGCTCCACCACGCATTCCTCCGCAGGCCGGCGCTGCGGCGTACGAGCGAGGCGCGAGCGGCAAGATCGTCTCGGCGAGGATCTACGACGACGTCGACCCGCCCGCGAAGCTCGGCGACTAGCGCGGCCCGAGTCATGCCTGCGACAATCCGCGCGCCGCGGCGCTAGAATGCACACTCAGCGCAACGCCGCTCGAATCCGACTCGGAGGTGCTCGTGGACGTTCTGCACGGCCTCACGCTCGCCGCCCCCGCGGGTCTGAACGCCTACATCCCCGTGCTCGCGGTCGCGCTCGCACAGCGCTTCGGCTGGCTGCAGCTGAGCGGCCCGTACGCGCACATGGGCGACTGGTGGTTCATCGCGCTCGTCTCGGTGCTGCTGTTCGTCGAGATCGTGGCCGACAAGGTGCCCGCGGTCGACCACGTCAACGACGCGATCCAGACGGTCGTCCGACCGGCCGCCGGTGGCCTGCTCGCCGTCGCCGCGTCCGGTGAGGGGAAGCTCGAGCCGTGGCTGCTGCTGGCCGCGGGCGTGCTCATCGCCGGGGGCGTGCATGCCGTGAAGGCCTCGGCGAGGCCGGTCATCAACGCGGTGACCGGCGGCACCGGCGCTCCCGTCGCCTCGACCGTCGAGGACGTTGGTGCCGCCGGCGTCTCCGTGATGGCGATCGCCGCACCGGTGCTCGCGGCGATCACGGTGCTCGCCACCGTGGTCGGCACCATGTGGGGCATCTCGCGCTGGCGTTCCCGCCGCGCCGAGCGCAAGGCCGCCGAGCAGCCCTAGCGCTCGATGTCGGTCGGCCTCAAGGTGCCGCCGGGTCCCTCGTGCGCGTGCTGGAGATGTGCCTTGCGGTTCGTCTCGAGCGACTGCACCGCCTGCGCCTCGCGGTACAGCGCCAGCAGGTCGGGCTCGGCGGGCGTGTCACCCGTCGTCGCGGACAAGCAGCGCCACGGCGTCCTTGTAGTCGCCGGATGTCAGAAGCGTGTCTGCGCGCAAGCCACGCCGCCACGAGCGCTTTCGCTGCGCGTAGCGTGGCGTTCCACGGCTCGAGCGCGGCGGCGGTGTACGCATCAGCGAAACGGGACTCGAGCGCGGCGCCGGTCGCGAGGCTGGCGCGATACGCCGACTGCGCTTGCAGGTGCAACGCCGTCGCGCCGGCTGCAAGGGCGCACGCGAGCGACAACCACGACGGCTAGTGCCGCGCGTCCTGATGCTCTCGATGTCGGGGTACCGTCGCTCACGCGTCTCCGCCCAGCAGGTTCCAGGCCGAGTGTAGCGCGGCGAACGGGCGCTCACGACGCAGCGAGTACTAGCTGACGTTGTCGCCAATCTGGTCGATCGCCCGGTCGAGCAGCGCCTGCGTCGTGAGTGAGCAGAGCGAGTCGCGAATGGTTCGCGCGATCTGCGGCATGTCAGCCGGCGTCAGCGAATCCGCGCTCTTGCCCGTCGCGACCGCGCACGAGCGCAGGCAGATCGTCGCGATCGGGCGGCCCACGATCGGAGTCAGGGCGTCGAGGATGGCAGTCTGCATGTCAGCTGCCACCTCAGCTCGCCTCCACTACGGGTTGCGGTTGGTGCACGTCGAGCGCTATCAGCGCCGAGATCCCGACAGTTGTGTAGCCCACCGCATCGAACAGGTCGGCGACCGAGCCGGTGGTGTAGGCCAGTGCGGAAGCCAGCACCATGAACCCGACGTCGGCGACGATGATGACAGCGAGGCCGAACGTGAGCACTCGCCACGGTAGGGCGATGCGGCCGCCGGAGAACTTCTCGGCGAGGTAGGCCAGAGTCATCGCGAGCGGCATCAGGACGAGCAGGTTCGCGAAGGGGTAGAGCATGTTGAGCGTGTCGGCGCCGACCCCTTGGGAACTGCCGGCCGCGGCGGGGCGCAGGACGAAGTACCACATCGCGGCGGCGGCCACAGCCGAAACGGCGAACGAGACCGCAAGTGGCCGAACGACGTCGAACAGCTTGCTCATGGACATGATCGCGAGAATGAGCGCCAGGCCGACGAGCGGATACCAAAGCAAGAAGAAGATGTCCGGCAGCCCGGGGTGCGGGACGGGCTGCTCGAGCGAGATCTCGTAGAACGCCTTGATGAGGCTACCGATCTCGAAGGAGGCCAGCCCCAGCGTGATGAGCAGCCACTGGCGCTGCACCGCGTCGTTGCGCTCGTACTGAAGCGCCGCCCAGCCCGCCGAGATCGTCACCACGCCCACCGGCAAGACGATCACCAGGTTGCCGAGGACGACCTGCGCCGCGGCGTCGTCCGCGGTGATGCTTCGCGCGATGTGGAGTGCGGCCGCGCATGCGAAGGCAGCCGCAGCCAGAGTCCAGGTACGTTTCGAGACCGTGCCGCTACCCATTCGTGTCCCCCCAGACACCGCCACCGAGGTGGCGAAATTGCCTCACGCTCTGTCTTTCGGCATGTTGTGAACGATGCGTGAGCCTGCTCGCTCCCCAAACAGTCCGTGTCTGAATGACGGCATGCCACCGCACCAGTAGAATGTTCGCGAGCTTCGACCTGTCCCCATTGAACCACACCCGCCGAGGAGGTCGCCGCATGCGAGACGTGCTGTTCGTCGCCGCCGGCGGCGCACTCGGCGCTGTGCTTGCGCTACGGGATCGGCATGGGCATCACCGCGCGGACCGGCGAGAGCTTTCCGTGGCACACGATGCGTCATCAACATCTCGGGCGCGTTCCTCATCGGCGTGTTGCTCGCGCTGCCGTGGACCGGTATGAGATCCGGGCGCCTCGTGGAGGCTGTTCCTGGTCGTCGGGCATCCTCGGCGGGTTCACGACGTTTTCGACGCTGTCGTACGAGTCGGTCGAGCTCATCACCCAGGGGCGCGCGTTCGCGGGTCTTGCGAACATGTTCGGCAGCGGCGTGCTCGGTCTCGGTGCGGCGTGGCTCGGGCCTGATGACCGGGCGGCTGTTCTAGCCGGCTCGGCGCGGCGTCCATCGCAATCCGTGACGGAAATCACAGTCACGTGTCCTGCGGGTATTCCCCTCGCGCGCACGCACTGCCGCGATGATGTGTCTCGAGCTCCAACGAGAGCCCGAGCTACCCCCCATATCCCGCAGTGCCGCCCGCCCAGCAGCCCCCGGACCTCGCTACCCCACGAGCGAGGATCTCGCTGGAGCGGGCGGTGCGGTGTCTAGACCGCGATCTTGCGCCAGGTCACGGGGGAGGACAGCACGATCGACGTGGTGGTCTGGCCGTACGGCAGGAACTTCACCACGATCTTCTCGAGATGCTCGATCGAGCTGACGGCGAGCTTCATCACGTAGCCCTCGGTCCCGGTCACGCGGTTGAACTCGAGGACCTCGGGGGTCTCGGTCGCGAGACGCTCGAGCTGAGGCGCGAGGTCGGGCGGCGAAGTGAGTCGCACGAACCCCACGATCCCGTAGCCCGCCTTCTTCAGGTCGATGCTGGCGTGGTAGCCGGTGATGACGCCCGGAGGCCTCGAGCCGTCGCATCCGCTCGGCCACGGCGGGTGCCGAGAGGCCCACCTGACGGCCCGAGCTCGGCGTAGCTCGAGCGCGCGTCGTCCTGCAGCGCCGAGATGAGTGCGCGGTCGATGTCGTCCATCGTTGTGCCTTTCGTAAGCGAAACTGTGGCAAGCCGAGTGATACGAAGGGGACTATACCGCACCGCCTGCGAATAGCGCTGTGCGTCTCGTCGGAGCTTGCCGCCCGGCGTCACCTCCGTGACGTCCAGCGGCGCGCGCGTGCGCTAGACTGACTGACGTCAAGCACGTTCGCTCACGCAAGGAGCCCGCATGTCCGAGAAGCCCTCCCGCAACGTCGTGCTCGCCGCGGTCGGCGCGATGATCGCGCTCTGCGCTCGTCGTGTTCGTGCTCGTGATGCGTCTCCCCGATGTCGTCGGTCTCGGCTCGCGCGTCAAGCTGCCGATCTTCCACGGCGCCTCGACCTGGGTCGACCTCATGCTGTTCGTGCTGCTGGGCATCGCCGCGATCATCTACATCGTGCGCCGCACCGACGCGTCGTATGCGTGGGTCGTCGGCCTGCGCGTCGGTGGCGCTGCCGCTGTGGGCGGTCAACAGCGTCATGGGCTTCGTCGCCGCGATGAGCGCGTGGGACTTCACCGGCTCCAAGCAGTCGCCGCTCGTCGTAGCGCGCCAGGATCCGCGGCTCACCGCGCAGTTCGTGATCCTGTCTGGGTGCCGGAATCGTGCTGCTGCTCGACTGGCTCGTCCACGAGAAGCGGCTCTACAAGGCGATCACCGACATCGTGTTCGTCGCGCTTGCGACGGTCCTGCTCTCCGACATCTTCCTCGACCCTGCCAAGCGAGCGCTGCACCCCGACAGCCCCGTCCTCAACTCCGGATGGGAGATCAAGGGGCCGTTCTTCGGCATCGTCGCGGCATGGCTCGCGTGCATGCTGATCGGCGCTTGGCTCATCCGCGGCTTCGTCGGCCCCGAGACGCAGCCCGAGGCGCGAGCCCGCCGAGAAGTAGCCTCGACTGCACTGCCGCTGTGACGGCGGTCACTGCCCGCGCCGCCGCACGCTGCCGATAGGCGTCGTAGAGGCCACGTTCCACCGACACAAGGACCGCCCACAATGGCCGATACCCGCCGTGCCCTGCGCGCCATCACCGCGTCGAACGCCGACCCGGAACTCGTCGCCGCGCTTCTTTCGGCCGATCTCCGACGCTGATGCCGTCGTCTCGTTCACGCTTCTGCGCGGCACGATTCCGGACGACGACCTCGTCCAGCTCGTCAATCTCCGAGAGGTGCTGTTCGCAGCTGCCGGAGGCGCCGTTTCGGACGGGCGAGGACCTTGACCTGCTCGCGCGCATCGGGCGGCTACGAGGCCACCGCGCGATCGTACCGGCGCCGCTTCGAGAGCAGCCACGGCGTGTTCGGCCTCGAGTTCGTGGGCCGCGGACGACAGTGCGAAGGAATCTTCGTCCACACCCCCGCCTGCCGCATGCAGCTCGAGCCGTCCGGCAGCTACTGCCTCGACCCCGAGATGATCACGCTGTTTCGTGCGCCATCACATCGTGCTTGACGCGCTGCTCGAGGCGCTCGAGCTGCTCGGCCTGCCGTTGATCTACATCTCGGTCGACGACTTCTTCACCGTGCACGCGCCTCGAGCTCGCGACTTCTTGGCCGCAGCACGGCTCCGCAGTGGTGACCGAGGCGTTCGGAGATGCCGTTCTAGGCATTGACTTCCCCCGCGCAAACGCATACCATATGCTGTACCACGGTTCGCCAGACCACTACATCTGGTGCTAAGAGGGAAGCCGGTGCGCCGACCAGGCAACGCCGGCGCTGTCCCCGCAACTGTAAGCGAAGAGCTGCTGTCCACCATGCCACTGGCGCACGACGCGGCCGGGAAGGCGCGACAGCGGCAACGACCCGCAAGCCAGTAGACCTGCCGTGGAGCACGAAGCAATCGCAGCACCAGGGCGGGGTGTCCCGGTGGCTTGCAGGGGGAGCGTTCCACGCAACCGCGCCAGCCGTCCACGACCCACCCTTGAGGAGGAGGACAGGCATGGCGCAGGGCATCTCGGCACCATCGGGCATCATCACGCGGTCGGGTCAGATCACGCCGTTCGAGCTGGAGAAGATCCGCTCGGCGATCGAGCGCGCGGGCAAGGCCACCAACGAGTTCGACGGCGACGAGGCCGACCTGCTCGCCAAGCAGGCGTTCAAGGTCCTCGCGCACCGCTTCGCCGACGCGCCGCCGCACATCGAGCAGATCCAGGACGTCGTCGAGCAGGTGCTCATCAGCGCCAACCACTTCGCCACCGCGCGCGCCTACATCGTCTACCGCGAGCAGCGCGCCCGCCTTCGCGAGGACAAGCGCACCGTCGTCGAGGTCGAGAGCTCGATGAACGAGTACCTCTCGCGCGCCGACTGGCGCGTCAACGCCAACGCCAACCAGGGCTACTCGCTCGGCGGGCTCATCCTCAACGTCTCGGGCAAGGTCGTCGCCAACTACTGGCTGTCGCACGTCTACCCGCGCGAGGTCGGCCAGGCGCACCGCGACGGCGACATCCACATCCACGACCTCGACATGCTCGCCGGCTACTGCGCCGGCTGGTCGCTGCGCACGCTGCTCACCGAGGGCCTCAACGGCGTGCCCGGCAAGGTCGAGTCCGGCCCGCCGAAGCACCTCTCGAGCGCCGTGGGCCAGATCGTGAACTTCCTCGGCACGCTGCAGAACGAGTGGGCGGGTGCGCAGGCGTTCAGCTCGTTCGACACCTACATGGCGGCGTTCGTCCGCAAGGACTCGCTGTCCTACGACGAGGTTCGCCAGTCGATCCAGGAGCTCGTCTACAACCTCAACGTGCCGTCGCGCTGGGGCACGCAGACGCCGTTCACCAACCTCACCTTCGACTGGACGTGCCCCGACGACCTCAAGGACGAGTACCCGGTCATCGGCGGCGTCGATGCAGGAGTTCACCTACGGCGAGCTGCAGGCCGAGATGGACCTCATCAACCGCGCCTACATCGAGGTCATGACCGCGGGCGACGCCAAGGGCCGCGTCTTCACCTTCCCGATCCCCACCTACAACATCACGCCCGAGTTCCCGTGGGAGTCCGAGAACGCGACGCTGCTGTTCGAGATGACCGCCAAGTACGGCCTGCCGTACTTCCAGAACTTCCTGAACTCCGAGCTCAAGCCCAACATGGTGCGCTCGATGTGCTGCCGCCTGCAGCTCGACCTCACCGAGCTCCTCAAGCGCGGCAACGGCCTCTTCGGATCCGCCGAGCAGACCGGGTCGCTCGGCGTCGTCACCATCAACTGCGCCCGGCTCGGCCACCTGTACGCGGGCAACGAGACGGCGCTCTACGCCGCGCTCGACACGCTGCTGGAGCTCTCGCGCACGAGCCTCGAGCTCAAGCGCAAGGTCATCCAGCACCACATCGACGGCGGGCTGTTCCCGTACACGAAGCGCTACCTCGGGACGCTGCAGGAACCACTTCTCGACGGTCGGCGTCAACGGCATCAACGAGATGATCCGCAACTTCACCGGCGACGCGCACGACATCACCACGCCGGAAGGCCACGCGATGGCGATCCGCTTCCTCGACCACGTGCGCGAGCGAGATCACGCGCTTCCAGGAGGAGACCGGCCACCTCTACAACCTCGAGGCCACGCCCGCCGAGGGCACGACGTACCGCTTCGCGCGCGAGGACAACAAGCGCTACCCGGAGATCCTGCAGGCCGGCACCGAGGACAACCCGTACTACACGAACTCCTCGCAGCTGCCCGCCGGCTTCACCGACGACGCCTTCGAGGCGCTCACCCGCCAGGAGGAGCTGCAGCGCAAGTACACCGGCGGCACCGTGCTGCACCTCTACATGGGCGAGCGGGTCTCCTCGGCGGAGGCGTGCAAGAAGCTCGTGAAGCGCTCGCTGGAGAACTTCCGGCTGCCCTACATCACCATCACACCCACGTTCTCGGTGTGCCCGGTCCACGGGTACCTCGCGGGCGAGTTCGAGTACTGCCCGAAGTGCGACGAGGAGCTCGTCGAAACCAAGCGCCTCGCCGCCGCATCCTGCTGCTAGCCGAACCGAAAGGACTCCACCATGTCTGACGACATCAAGGCCCCCGAGCTCCAGACCCAGCCCGTCCTCGCCGATGAAGAGCGCCAGCCCTGCGAGGTCTGGACGCGCGTGATGGGCTACCACCGCCCGGTCGCGTCGTTCAACGCCGGCAAGAAGGGCGAGTTCGCCGAGCGCACCTGCTTCACCGAGGACCGTGCCGAGCTCAACTAGCCTGCGCGTCGGCGGGCTGTCGCCGCTCTCGAGCGTGGACTGGCCCGGCGAGCTCGCGGCGACCGTCTTCCTGCAGGGCTGCCCGTGGCGCTGTCCGTACTGCCACAACCCGCACCTGCTGGGGGCGACGGGCGGCGACGAGCTCGAGCTGGGACGGCGTGCTCGACTTCCTGCGCACGCGCGTTGGGCTGCTCGACGGCGTCGTGTTCACCGGCGGCGAGCCGACGGTGCAGGCGGGGCTCGCCGACGCCGTGCGCGAGGTGCGCGAGCTCGGCTTCCGGGTCGCGCTGCACACGGGCGGGCCGGTGCCGGCGCGCGTTGCGCGAGGTGCTGCCGCTGGTCGAGTGGGTCGGCTTCGACCTGAAGGCGCCGTTCGCGGAGTACGAGCGCGTGACGCGCGTCGACGGGCAGCGGCGAGGCGGCTCGCGAGAGCCTCGCTGCGGTGCTCGCGAGCGGCGTCGCGTACGAGGTCCGCACGACGGTGCACCCGGCGCTGCTCGACGACGACGCGCTCCTGCGCATGGCCGACGAGCTCGCCGAGATGGGCGTCGAGCAGCTGGGTGCTGCAGCCGTTTCGGGTCGAGGGATGCGCGGACGAGGGGCTTGTCGCGCAGCCGCCGGTGGCGCTGAGGCTCTCGCCGGAGCTGGCCGCGCACGCGCTGCCCGTCAGCATCCGCGACTAGCCGCTTCCGGGTCTCTCGGCGAGGCTACGCGGCTCGCCACCTGCGCTGCTGGCGCTGCGCCCGTCCCGCTCGGCTAGACTCGCAAGCGTTCACAACTGAACAGGCGTCATTCGGTGCCCGGGAGCGCGCAAGCGACCTCGGGAGAATAGGGAACCCGGTGAGAGTCCGGGACGGTACCCGCCACTGTGAAGCTCGGGACGACTCGTCCGAGCGAAGTCAGGAGACCTGCCGAGTGATGCGCGACGCGGCCTTCGAGGATAGAGGCCGGCTCGCGGTGTCTGCTCCGCCTCGGCGGCCGACGACTCCCCGAACCGCTCCGCTGCACACTCCGAAGCCCGCTCGCCTTCGCACCACGAGGCGGCGGGTTTTGTCATGTGCGGGACGCGTCTTACCCGCCCCGTTTGAAGGAGGATGCATGCCCCGCACGAACCGCACGAACCGCACGACCGCCGACGCTCGCCGCTGATGCTCGCCGCCGCTGCGCTGATCGCGCTCGTCGGCTGCGCGGCCAAGCCGCCCGCGCCGGCCGAGCCCGCCGCGGCGCCCGCAACGCTCGCCGCGTTCCCGGTCACCATCACCGACGACTCGAGCCGGTCGGTCACCATCGATGCCGAGCCGCAGCGCATCGTCTCGCTCGCGCCGGCCAACACCGAGATCGCGTTCGCGCTCGGCCTCGGCGACAAGGTCGTCGGCGTGACGACCTACGACGACTACCCCTCGCAGGTCGCCTCCATCACCAAGGTCGGTGACTTCACCGACGCCCAACTTCGAGGCGATCGCCGCGGCCAACCCCGACCTCGTGCTCGCGACGACCGGCGTGCAGGCCGACGCCATCAAGAAGCTGCAAGGACCTCGGCGCCACCGTCATCGCCATCGACCCGCAGAACCTCGCGGGCGTCTACACCGACATCGAGCGCGTGGGGCAGGCGACCGGCACCGCCGCGAAGGCCTCGGAGCTCGTCCTGGCGATGAAGGCCGATGTCGACGATCGTCCAGAAGGCGGTCGAGGGCACCGCGCCGGTCACCGCCTTCGTCGAGATCGCCCAGAACCCGCTCTTCACCGCGGGCAAAGGCACGCTCATCGACGAGCTCGTCACACTCGCTGGCGGCACGAACGTCGTCACCGAGCCGAGCTACGTCGCCTACTCCACCGAGCAGGTCATCAAGGCCGATCCGCAGGTCTACCTCGCCACCAAGGGCTCGATGAGCGACCCCGCGGCGCTCGCCAAGCGGGCGGGCTTCGCCAAGCTGTCGGCCGTCAAGAACAACCGCGTCGTACGTCCTCGACGACAACCTCGTCTCGCGACCCGGCCCGCGCATCGTGCTCGGCCTCAAGCAGATCGCCGAGGCGCTCCACCCCGAAGCGTTCGCGGCCAAGTAGCCGCCGATGAGCCCTCGCCGATACCCGCGTCCAGCGCTCGTCCTCGTCGCCCTCGCCATCGCACTGCCGGTGGCGATGGTGGCGGGGGTGGCGTTCGGCGCGGTGTCGGTGCCGCCGCGCGAGGTGGTCGCCGCGATCGGGCGGGCGCTGCGCGGGGTCGAGCGGCGGGCTGGCTGACACGCTCATCGTCGACGTGCGCCTGCCGCGCGTGGTGCTCGCCGCGATCGTGGGTGCCGCTCTCGGCGCCGCCGGCGCGCTCTACCAGGCGCTCTTCCGCAACCCGCTCGCCGACCCCTACATCCTCGGCATCTCGAGCGGCGCCGGGCTCGGCGCGATGGTCGCGATCGTCGCTACGGCCGGCGCGACCGCGATGCGCTTCGCCGCCGTGCCGCTCGTCGGCGTTCGTGGGCGCGACGCTGACGATGCTGCTGGTCGTCAAGCTCGCGACCCACCGCGGGCGGCTCGACGCGACCTCGCTGCTGCTGGCGGGCGTCGCGCTGTCCTACACGCTGGCGGCGGTCACGTCGTTTCTCATGGTCGTCGCGCGCGAGCAGATGGCCGTCGATCGTCTACTGGATGATGGGCGGGTTCTCGGCGGCGTCGTGGCCCTACGTCGTGATGGTCGCGCCGATGTTCGTCGCCGGCATCATCTTCCCGCTGCTCACCACGCGCGAGCTCAACCTGATGCTGCTCGGCGACGAGCGTGCGGGCCACCTCGGCCTGTCGGTCGAGCGCTTCAAGCTGCTCACGCTCGCCTCGGCGTCGCTGCTGACGGCCGCGGCGGTGTCGGTCGCCGGGCTCATCGGCTTCGTGGGGCTGATGGTGCCGCACATGGTGCGCCTCGTGCTCGGGCCCGATCACCGGTGGCTGCTGCCGGCGTCGCTGCTCGGCGGGGCGATCGTGCTCGTGCTCGCCGACCTGGTCGCCCGCACGATCATCGCGCCGATCGAGATTCCGGTCGGCATCGTCACCGCGGTGCTCGGCGGGCCGTTCTTCATCTGGCTGCTCGTGCGGGGGAGGGCGCGATGAGCGCGCCGCGCGACTCCGTGCTGCTCGCCTACGACGCCGCGACCGTCGGCTACGCCGGCACGCCGGTCGTCTCGGACGCGTCGCTCGAGCTGCGCGCCGGCGAGGTCGTCGGGCTGGTCGGCCCCAACGGCGCCGGCAAGTCGACGCTGCTGCGCGCGGTCACCGGTGACGCCGAGCTGCTCGGCGGCTCGCTCGCGATCGCGGGCACCGACGCGCGCCAGCTCGCGCCGCTCGAGCGCGCGCGGCTGGTCGGGCGTCGTGCCGCAGCAGGTCACGGCCGCCTTCGCGCTGCCCGCGCGCGACTTCGTCGAGATGGGCCGCCACCCGCACCTGCCGCGCTTCTCGGCGCTCGGGCGAGCGCGACCGCGAGGTCGTCGACGAGGCGCTCGCGCTCACCGACACGCTCCGCCTCGCCGACAAGCCCACCGACGAGCTCTCCGGCGGCGACCTGCAGCGCCTCGCGCTCGCGCAGGCGCTCGCCCAGGAGCCGAGGGTGCTGCTGCTCGACGAGCCGGTCAGCCACCTCGACCTCAACCACCGCCTCCAGATCCTCGACCTCGTGCGCCAGCTCGCCGCCGAGAAGGGCCTGGGCGTGCTCGCCGTCTTCCACGACCTCGACCTCGCCGCGCGCTACTCGGACCGCATCGCCGTGGTCGCCGAAGGTCGCCTCGGCCCCGCCGAGACCCCCGAGCGCGCCATCACCGCCGAGTCGCTGCGCGCGGTCTTCGGCGTGCGCGCCGTCGTCGGCACCGACCCGGTCACCGGCTCGGTGACCGTCACGCCGGTGCTGCGCGAGGGCGCGGTGGCCGCACGCCGCCGAGGCAGCGTGCTGGTCGATCGGCGGCTCGGGCGCGGCGGCCCCGCTGCTCCGCCGGCTCGTGCTCGGCGGCTGGCAGGTCAGCGCCGGCGCGCTCAACACCGGCGACGCCGACCAGATCCTCGCGGAGGCGCTCGGCGTGCCCTACGTCGCCATCCCGCCGTTCGCGCCCATGGACGAAGTCGCCGCCGAGAAGACCGTCGCGCTCGCCCTCGCGGCCGATGCCGTCGTGGTGTGCCAGGTGCCGTTCGGGCACGGCAACGTCGCCAACCTCGCGGCCGCGGTCGAGGCGGCGAGGGCCGGCAAGCGAGTCGTGCTCATCGGCGAGATCGAGGGGCGGGACTTCACCGGAGGCGCGGCTGCCGAGCTGTGGCGCGAGGCGATCGAGGCCGGCGCCCTGGTCGTGGCTGACGGCGACGCTGCGGAGGCCGAGCTCCTGCGCTAGGCGGCATCCCGTCGACGGCGGGCTGGCTCGTGTTGCGGCGTGGGTACCATCTCACTACATCCGCATGTGCGGGTGTATCGGAGGTGACGGCTCATGCCGGACAAGAGCCACTGGCCGTTTGGCCCGAACGAGGGCGAGGGCGCTGCGCGCGAACACGACCGTTCCGTCGAACGGCAGCGCGAGCGCGAGGCGCATCAGCGTGAGATGGCGGCCAAAGCCGAGGTCCAGCAGCAGTCCCGCAACAACCGGCTGATCGTCGGTGGCAAGGCGCACACGAAGAAGCGCGGGCTGAGCTAGGCTCCGCTGGCTCGAGCGGCTCGCTCGGCGTCCTTGAGCATCGCGTTCCAGCCGCTCTCGCACACGCTTTCCCACGCGCAGCCGTCGCACGCATTCGCACGCCATGAGCCCACGCCCATCGCGTCGGCTTCGAGGCGCTCGCGCGCTTCGGCAAGCGACAGCCGCTCACCCGCAGCCGCGCCCAGCACCTGAAGCGCGAGCTGCGTCGATGCGCACGATCTCGTCCTCGCCGCCCGCTTCCTCGCTCGCGCAGCGGCTGTCGGGCCCGAGTTCCGGGCACGCCGCGCAGACGTTGTCGACGCCCGCCACGATCAGCGCGGGCTCACTGGCGGCTCGCTCGACCACGTGCGTCGAGGTTCTCCACGAACTCCTCGGAGTAGCCTTCGCCGCGGAAGAACTGCAGGCAGATGAGGTGATGCCCGCGCAGGCGAACCGGGGGCTTGGCGATCACGAGCCGTCTCTCCTCGGCGAACAGCGCGCCTTGGGGAGGGGAGGAGTCGAGCGGCTCGTGCTGCGGTGCGACGCTCACGGGAACGCGCAGGCCGATGACCTCGAGCCGAGCCGTGAGCGCGCGCTTGGCGAGCGACGGCGTGTTGTTGGTGTCGGAGCGGTGCAGCGCGAACACGCGCCGCAGCCGAGTGGACGCGAGCGCCTCGAGCGCGTCGGCAGCGTCGGGGTTGGACAGATGCCCCTGCGCCGAGCGGATCCTGCGCTTCAGGAAGCTCGGGTAGGGTCCGCACTCGAGCATCCCCAGGTCGTGGTTGCTCTCGATGCCGAGCACGTCGACGTCGGCGAGCGCCTCGGCGGATTCCGGCGTGAGCACGCCGGTGTCGGTGGCCAGTCCGAACCGCTCGCCGTTCTCGGCCTGGACGCGGAAGCCGACCGGATCGGCGGCGTCGTGCGAGGTGCGGAAGGGCAGCACCGTGAGCGACCCCACGCGGACCTCCTCGCCGGCGATGAGCGCGCAGACCTCGCTGTCGATGTTGTCGAGCCCCGCGACCATGCGGGTGCCGCGCGTCGCGTGCACCGCGCAGCCGTGCCGGCGCGCGAAGACCTCGACGCCGCGCAGGTGGTCGGAGTGCTCGTGCGTCAACAGGATCGCGCTCACGCTGTTGGCGTCGAGCCCGGCGAGCGTCATGCGCCGCGCGACCTCGCGCGCCGAGAACCCGCAGTCGATGAGGACGGTGGTCGCCCCGTCGGTCACGGCCACGGCGTTGCCGCCGGACCCGGAGCCGAGGAACACCACGCGGAGCTGGTTGGTATCGGACATGCGGGCAGTGTACACCGCCGAAGTGACAGCATTGCGGCCGCGCCGGCGAAGCGTGTCCCGCGGCGTCTATCGCATGCCGCCGCCAATCGCGGCCACATTCGGGAATACACCTCGCAAGAACACCGACGGGATCGCCGCTGAGGCCACCCGTACGCACCGATGTGATTCACGATCGACTACCCGGACCAAGGAGTAGTCATGGCCGTTCACCTGTACGCACTCTCAACCTGCCCCTACTGCCGGATGATGAAGAAGTACCTCGACGAGCACGAGGTCGCCTACGAGATGACCGAGGTCGACCTGCTCGAAGGCGACGCGAAGGACGCGGCGGTCGAAGAGGTCGTTCGCCTATCCGGCGGCAAGTCGTTCCCCGTGCTCGACGTCGACGGGCAGGTGGTCGTGGGGTTCAACAAGGGCCGCATGGCCCAGGTCCTCGGCCTGTAGGCGGGCGAGGATGGCAGCCGACAAGCCCGCGCGCCGCGTCTTCCACCCCGATACCACCATCGACGACCTGAAGGCCTACATGGGCCCGTTCGCCGAGCGTCTCGGCTACAAGTTCAACACCGAGACCGACTTCGTCGACGAGGTGCTCCAAAGCGAGCTCGAGATCCTCGACCGCGACGGTGACGTCTACTGCCCGTGCCGCATCCGGACCGGCGACCCCAAGGAAGACGCGCAGATCGTCTGCCCCTGCATCCCCTTCTACCGCGACGAGTTCGCGGCGATCTCCAAGTGCTGGTGCGGCCTGTTCATCCTCTCGGACGTCGAGGACGGCGGCGAGCTCATCGGCGTGCTCGAAGAGGTCGAGCCCGGGACGCTCGTCGACGTTCCGGTCGCGCGGTTCGAGGACCTCGCGCCCGGCATCCCGCGCCACGTGAAGATCGGCAAGCGCGACATCGCGGTCATCCGCGTGGGCGACGAGGTCTTCGCGCTCTCGAACCTGTGTCGCCACGCGTTCGGCCCGCTCTCCGAGGGCTTCGCGGACGGCTACTTCCTGATGTGCCCGTGGCACGGCTGGCGCTACGACGTGCGCGACGGCACCACCGACCATCCCAACGCCGACGTGTCGACGTTCCCGGTGACCGTCCGCGCCGACGTCGTCTACGTGTCGGTCCCGCTCGGCCGAGCGAAGCGGTAGGGCCCGCAGCGTGGATTCCTTCGCCGAGAAGTCCGCCGACCAGGCCGCGCGACGGTCGAGCGCACCGTCGATCGGTCGGGTGGCGGTCTCGGCGTCGCATTCGCTGGCGCGATCGCGCTGGGCTCCGCCGGCGTCGCGGCGGGGTTCCCGGCGGGCGGCCCCGCGTTTGTGGCGGCGCTGGTCGCAGCGGTCGGTGGAGTGGTGTGGTGGTACGCACCGCGGGCGGGCTACTGGATTCTGCTCGTCGACGGGTTGCTCACGATGTCCGTCTCGGGTGTAGCGCTGGTGCGCGGTGCGGTGCCGTCTGGCTGCTCGTTGCGTTCTGGGGCGGGTCCGCTGCTGCTGCTCGCGGCTATCCTGCATCTCACGGGCGGCGCCGGACGTTCGGGCACCGTCACCCTCGTGGCGGTCATCTCGCTGCTGGTGCTCTCGGCGCTGGGTCTCGGCCAGTACGTTCGGACCACCTGGTCGGACGACGAGCGGGCGATCCTCGAGCGGCTGCCGCAGCTGGTCGGGACGCCCGTGTCGACCTGGACCGTCCCGATCTCCCCGGCGCCTGACGGGGCCTGGACGCTGCGCGTGGGTCACGTCCGCGCCTCCCGACGAGACGATTCGCAGAGTCCGAGCCGCGCTCGTCCGAGACGGCTGGCGCGTCGAGTCCGTCTCGGCGAACTCGCTCTCTGCCGAGAAGCAGGGCGAGGAGCTCGACGTCAGCGTCAGCCCGCAATCCGCCGAATCGGCGAGTCCGTCAGCAGCGACCTCCGGTGCAACGGTGGTCATGGCCGTCGCACGCGAGTCGGAGTCGACTGACGGCCCGTAAGCTAACGCATCGGGCGTAGCGCGAGATACTCCCCAGGGTGCATGCGCGTCTCGGGCGTCGAGGCTACTATCAGCGTATGCAGAAGCTATCCGTGGCCACACTCAAGAAACTCCCCGAGACTGCTGTCGACGCGATCATGGCTGTCGTGTTGATGATCCCGGCCATGCTCTCGGTGACGCTGCGCCCGCCGTTCGTCATCCGCTCAGGAGGCTTCGGCGGAGGGCCGCGACCTGACGCCAGCTTCCTCGAATCGACCGCGCGACCGTCCGAGGCGCTGTACCAGCCCCGCCCGGCCACCCTCAGCTACTTCCTCGTCGCGGCTGCGTTCCTGCCGCTCGCGCTTCGGCGCCGCTATCCCGTACCGGTGCTCGTCGTCACCGCGGTTGCTGCGGCGGCCAACGACCTCGTCCCGGGGCCGCCGTCGCTCGTCTTCATCGCACCACTCATCGCGCTCTACACGGTCGGCACGTTGCGCGACCGCCGCACCCTCATCATCGCGGCGGGGCTCACCGCGGCGCTTCAGCTCGCCGTGGCGATTCCCGGCTACGTGGCCATCTCGTTCTGGGCCGATGTCGGTCAGGATCGTATCCATGATCGCGGTCGCGGCCGCGCTGGGCGATGCGACGCGCAACCGTCGCGCCTACGTCGCCGAAGTCGAGCAGCGGGCTGTAGACGCGGAGCGGACACGGGAAGAGGAGGCGCGGCGCCGCGTCGACGAGGAGCGGCTCCACATCGCCCGCGAGCTGCACGACGTCACCGCTCACTCGCTTTCGATCATCGCCGTGCAGTCCGGGGCTGCGGCGCACGTCATCGACTCCAACCCTGCCGAAGCGCGTCGAGCCCTCGAAGCGATTCGGCGCACGAGCAAGGACGCACTCGACGACCTGCGCGCGATGCTCGGTGTCCTGCGCTCGAACGACGAGTCGGATGCACCGCTCGCGCCTGCGCCCGGCCTGGAGCGGCTCGGCGAACTCAGCGGGCCGATGCACGACGCCGGCGTCGACGTCACCTTCGAACTCGGTGATGGGCTCGATGACCTGCCGGCGGTTGTCGGATCGTCTGCCTACCGGATCGTGCAGGAGGCGCTGACCAACGTGATCCGCCACGCGGGGCCGTGTTCCGCCACGGTCCGTGTATGGCGCGAGGACGGCGAACTCGCGATCGAGGTCCTCGACAACGGTCGCGGCCCCGGGCACGCCGATACCAGCGCGGGTCACGGTCTCGCCGGCATGCGCGAGCGCGCGGTGGCGCTCGGGGGCTCGCTGTCTGCGGGCGCTGCGGAGAGCGGCGGGTTTCGTCGTGCGAGCGCACCTGCCAATCGGCGGCAAGGGGAGACAGTCGTGAGCGACCGCATCCGCGTTCTCGTCGCTGACGACCAAGCGCTCGTGCGCGGCGGCTTTCGCGTGCTCGTCGACTCGGCGTCCGATCTCGAGACGGTGGGGGAGGCGGCCGACGGCGCTGAGGCGCTGGCGCTCGTCCGCGAACTGAAGCCCGACGTCGTGCTCATGGACATCCGCATGCCGGTCAAGGACGGAATCGAGGCCACCAGGGAGATCGCCGCGGACCCGGCGACCGCGGCCACCCGGGTCCTGATCCTGACCACATTCGATCTGGACGAGTACGTCTACGAGGCCCTTCGCGCCGGCGCGAGCGGCTTCCTGCTCAAGGACACCGACCCGGTGACGCTGCTCGATGCGATCAGGGTCGTACATTCAGGCGACGCGCTGCTTGCCCCCTCGGTGACGCGCAGGCTCATCGCCGAGTTCATGCATCGCCCGTCCCCGGCACGCGCGAACCCCGAGCAGCTCGACGTTCTCACCGAACGAGAGCGAGAAGTGCTGAGCCACGTGGCGCGCGGCCTATCGAACGCCGAGATCGCGACCGAGCTCTTCATCAGCCCGGCGACCGCCAAGACGCACGTGAGCCGAGTGATGATGAAGCTCGCCGCCCGTGACCGCGCTCAGCTAGTCGCCATCGCCTACGAGACCGGGCTCGTCACCGCCGGGAGCAGCGACTCCTAGGCATCCGTAGGCGCCCGCGGCAGCCACTCGTACTCCCGCGGGAGTACGCGAAGTGACACCCCCAGACTGACGCGGCACCTCCCCTCGGACCGTACTCTCGGAGCATGAAGTTCATCGTCTCCGAGGAGGAACCATGCGATCAGTACGGTCCAGGGGCGCGCCGAGCCGGCGCGATGCGGGACGGAGGCGCGCTGTGAACGCTGAAGCCGCACCACAGGCTGCTGCCCGCAAGCGCAAGTCACGCTGGGCCTTGGTCACGGTCGTCGTACTCGTCGTGATCATCGCCGGAGCAGCCGCCTTCGCTCTGCTCCGGCCGAAAGCCGGCGCACAGGCCAGCGTGTCGACGGCGCCGGTGACGAAGCAGACGCTGCGAATCCTCGTCTCAGGTACCGGCACCACCGTGGTCGCCGATTCGGTCACCGTGAATCCGAAGATCAGCGGGACTGTGAAGAAGCTCTACGTGAGCCTGGGCAAGTCGGTCTCGGCCGGCGACAGGCTCTACACGATCACGAGCGACGACGTCGAGACGCAACGGCTGCAGGCCAGGGCCTCACTGCTTCAGTCGAAGCAAAGCCTCGCGCAGGCGAAGCAGAACAGAACCCAGGCGAGCAACCAGGTCTATGCCGCCAAGACCCAACGGCTGCAGGCGCAGCAGAACCTCGACAACCTGCGCAGCCAGCCAGCCACGACTCCCGGCATCGATGACCAGATCTCCGTGGCAAAGCGCCAGCTGACAAGCGCCAAGAAGGGCGTGACCAGCGCGAACCAGGGTCTTGCGGCCGCCGACGCGGGTGTCGATGCCGCCCAGGCGAACTACACCTCGTCACAGCAGTCGTACAACGATGCGGTCGAAGCCGCCCGCGATACGGTCGTCACCGCGCCGATCGACGGGGTCGTCACGGTCCTGCCCATCTCGGTCGGGTCCGACGTCAACGCCGGCTCCACCTCCAGCGCGTCGGGCTCGTCGGGCACCGCCGCGTCCGCAAGCGCCGCGTCCTCCGGCGGATCGGCCTCATCCTCGAGCAGCGGCAGCTCGGGCTCGTCGATCACCATCTCCGACATGGGCACCCTCGACGTCGAGGTGGCGGTCAGCGAGGCCGACATCAGCTCAGTCAGCGTCGACCAGTCCGCGACGATCACGTTCGACGCGATCAAGGACACCACGTTCGAGGCGAAGGTGAAGTCCATCTCGCCCAACGGCACGAGCACGTCGGGCGTCGTCAGCTACACCGTCACGCTCTCGTTCGCGCCGCAGGACGAGCGGCTCAAGCCGGACATGACCGCGACCGCCGACATCGAAACCCAGGTCGCCGAGAACGTCCTCACGGTGCCGAGCGTCGCAGTCAAGACGAAGGACGGCGAGAAGTACGTGGTCGTCGTCGCGCCGGACGGTGCCACGACACAGAAGGTCGTCACCACGGGCGTGAGCGATGACACCAACACCGAGATCAAGAGCGGCCTGTCCGAGGGCGAGGCCGTGGCCACCGGTTCGGTTGCGAGCGAAACGACCGGCTCCTCGTCGTCAGGCCGCAGGGGACTCTCAATCATCCCGCCGATGCCCGGTGGCGGTGCCGGTGGCGGGCCCGGGGGACCGGGAGGCAACTGATGAGCGCGATCATCGAAGTGCACGACATGGTCAAGACGTACGTGACCGGCGACAGCTACACGATGGCGCTCAAGGGCGTCTCCCTGACGGTCGAAGAGGGCGAGTTCCTCGCGATCATGGGCCCGTCGGGTTCCGGCAAGTCGACGCTGATGAACCTGCTCGGCCTGCTCGACACGCCCACGAGTGGCTCCTACCGGATCCGGGGCGTCGACGTCTCCTCGCTCGATGAGGTCGAGCTCGCCGAGGCACGGGCTCGTGAGATCGGTTTCGTGTTCCAGTCGTTCAACCTGCTTCCACGCGCGACGATCATGCGCAACGTGACGCTCCCGCTCATCTACGCGCGCACCCCCGACCGGGAACGGCAAGGCAAGGCCATCGCCGCGCTGGAGGCCGCCGGACTCACGCCGGAGCTGCACTACAAGCTCTCCAACCAGATCTCCGGCGGGCAGATGCAGCGCGTCGCGATCGCTCGCGCACTGGTCAACGATCCGGCGCTCATCCTGGCGGACGAGCCGACCGGCAACCTCGACACGGTCACCGGCGATCACATCCTCAGCACCTTCAAGAAGCTGCGCGACCAGGGCCGCACGATCGTGCTCATCACCCACGAGCCGGAGGTCGCCGAGCACGCAGACCGAGTCATTCACATCCGAGACGGTCTCGTCACCGACGAAGTAGGAGTTGGCAGCAGATGAGACTCAAGGACCTCCTCACCGAGACGTTCCTCTCGCTCACGGCCAACAAGGTCCGCTCGTTCCTGACGATTCTCGGCATCGTCGTGGGGATCACGTCGGTCATCGTCATGGTCGGAATCGGACAGGGCACGAAGGCGTCGATCACGTCGAGCATCTCGTCGATGGGCGCAAACCTGCTCACGGTCTCACCGGGCGGCCAGTCGAGCCGCCGAGTCGGCGGAGCGGGCCCGGGGGCCAACACGAAGTCTCTGACCACCGAGGACGCCGACGCGATTGCGCGGAAGGTGACCAACGTGAAGTCCGTCGCACCGGTCGCCTCCGGCTCCTATCAGGTCTCCGCCGAGTCCAGCAACACCAACGTGACCGTCACGGGCACGACCGTCGACTATCCGGCGATCCGAAGCGTCACCTTGCAGGTGGGCAGCTGGTTCTCAGAGGAGCAGGCACGTAACGCGGCCCGCGTCGCCGTGCTCGGCCCCACCACCGCCGAGACGCTGTTCGGCTCGGTGAACGCCGCCCTCGGGCAGCAGATGCGGATCTCCGGGCAGCCGTTCAAGGTCATCGGCGTGACCACGTCGAAGGGCGGCAGCGGCTTCATGAACACCGACGACGCCGTCTACATCCCCTTCACGACGTACGAAGCGCATCTCTCGAGTGCCGGCGGGGTCAGCACGCTCTACGTCGAGGCCTCGTCGCAGGAGGCGATGACGCAGGTCGAGGACGACATCTCGGCGCTGCTGCTGAGCAGGCACGGCATCGAAGATGCGGACAAGGCCGACTTTCAGATCATGAACCAGGCCGACCTCGCCTCGACGCTCGACACGGTCACCACCCTCATGACTGCGCTGCTCGGCTCCATCGCCGGGATCTCGCTGCTCGTAGGGGGCATCGGAATCATGAACATGATGCTCACCACCGTCACCGAGCGGATTCGGGAGATCGGACTGAGGAAGGCGCTCGGTGCCACGCGCGTCGGACCTCACGTCGCAGTTCCTCGCCGAGTCGGTCGCGCTGACGGTGCTGGGCGGCGTCGTCGGCATCGTTCTCGGCTGGGCGATCGCGCTGGCCATCACCACGTTCTCGACGATGACGGTGTCGGTCAGCGGGCTGTCGGTGCTGCTCGCAGTGGGCGTTTCGACCGCCATCGGCATCATCTTCGGCTACTACCCGGCGCGCCGCGCCGCGAAGCTCGACCCGATCGAAGCACTCCGCTACCAGTAGGTCCCGCAGATCCGGACCGAGACTCACAGGTCCGGGTCTAGAACAGGAGGTTCAACATGGATCCTAATCAGGCACCGCAGGGCATGCCCCAAGGCATGCCGCCGGGCGGTTTCCAGGGTCGGCCCCCGGGTGGCTTCCCCGGTGGTCCCGGAGCTCGAGGCGGGCTGCTCCTCGCCGGCCCGGTGGGCATCGCGCTGCTGGTGCTCACCTACGTCGTCTTGGCTTTTGCGTTCTGGCAGTTCCTCAAGAAGGCCGGCCTAACACCTGTCGTTGCCCTGCTCATGCTCGTCCCTGTCGTCAACCTGGGCGTCGCCCTGTGGGCCGCGTTCACCGAATGGCCGGTGCTTCGCGAGGTCGCCCGCCTCAAGGAACTCGTGGCGACGTACGAGATGCGGGCGGCCAGTACGCCTGCGCCCGCTGGCGGTGAAGCGCGAGTTCTCGACAGCGGGGACTAGCGCCTGGCGATAGTCCGCTGCAGGACGACGAGCACGACCGACGAGATCGTCACGAACGCGATCCACTGCCAGCCGGAGCTCACGCCGACGGCTTCAAGCAGCGCTGCCGCGAAGGCGCCGATCGCCCAGGGTATCGTGAGCAGCCCTCCGCTGACGCACTCGCCGAGTGCGCATACGACGGCGACCGTGATCCATGCCCAGAACGCGAACGACACTGACAGCTCCCTCGCGAAATCCGATGACTCCTCGACAGCGTAGACGATTCTCGGCGGCGCGACGCGATAGCGGCGTGTGGAAGTAAACGCACATCGCGCATAAGAATAGTGCGCAATAGAACACCCAATCGGTGCTACGATCGCCTCAGAGCTCGTCGTTCGAGTCGAAGGAGGCACTTCATGTCTGGCATCGCATCTGCGGTTGACGTCACCATCGGCGACACACCGCTTGTCCATCTCAATCGTCTCGCCGCCGGCCTGCCCGGCTCCGTCGCCATCAAGCTCGAGTCGCGCAACCCGGGCGGTTCGGTCAAGGACCGTATCGGCAGGGGCATGATCGACGACGCCGAGAAGCGCGGCATCATCACTCCGCGGCAAGACCGTCATCGTCGAGCCCACCAGCGGCAACACCGGTATCGCGCTCGCGCTGGTCGGCGCGGCGCGCGGCTACAAGGTCATTCTCACGATGCCCGAGTCGATGTCGATCGAGCGGCGCAAGCTGCTCAAGGCATTCGGTGCCGAGCTCGTGCTCACCGACAAGGCCAAGGGCATGAAGGGCGCGGTCGACGCCGCGCAGGAGATCGCCGACACGACGCCTGACGCGTGGATCGCCGGCCAGTTCGACAACCCGGCGAATCCGCAGGCGCACTACGCCACCACCGGCCCGGAGATCGAAGCCGCCCTCGACGGCGTCGGTCCTGGGCGCGTTCGTCGCCGGCGTCGGCACGGGCGGCACCATCTCCGGCGCAGGCCGCTATCTCAAGGAGCGCTTCCCCGGCGCGCTCGCCATCGCAGTCGAGCCCGCCGAGTCGCCGATCATCACGCAGAAGCTCGCGGGAGACGCCCTGACCCCGGGACCGCACCTCATCCAGGGCATCGGCGCCAACTTCATCCCGAGCGTGCTCGACCTCGAGGTCCTCGACGGTGTCGAGCAGGTCACCGGCGAAGACGCGATCGCCATGGCACGCCGCCTCGCCGCCGAGGAGGGCCTGCTGGTCGGCATCTCAAGCGGCGCGAACGTCGCCGCCGCGCTCCGGCTTGCCGCGAAGCCCGAGTTCGCCGGCAAGGTCATCGTGACCGTGGCGCCCTCGACGGGGGAGCGCTATCTGTCCACGAAGCTCTGGGAAGAGCTGGCCTAGTCATGAGGGTCCCGCAGAGCCTGGACTATGCGGTACGGGCGCTCGTGCTTGCTCGCGCATCCAGCCGCCGGGGGAGTTTCATCGCCGCCGGTGAACTCGCTGACCGTCTCGGCTTGCCCCGCAGGTTCGTCGAGCAGCAGATCACGGCGCTGTCGCGTGCCGGAATCGTTGAGTGCCGCCGAGGCGCGAGCGGCGGATGTGCCCTCGCTCGCCCGGCGCGTGAGGTCTCGGTATTCGATATCGTCCAGGCGGTGCAAGGCGATCGTACTCGACGTTCCGCGAGTCACCGGCTCGGCGGCGTCCGCCCTCTGGCAGGACGCCGCGGACGAGTTCGGCCGCTATCTACAGAGCGTATCGCTGGAGGCGCTCGCAGAGCGGCAGCGCGAACTGGACGGTGCTGCTGCGAGTATGTACTGGATTTGATGCACTCTGGTGCGAGATCGGAGACTATCCAATACATATATGGCGCGTGCGCGTTCTAGGCTTTCCAAGCACCGTGGTTATGCACCTGAGAACTGGTTGCATTCCTCGTCGTTCTGATACACTCCGAGAGTCCTGCGGTGGGATGGCTGCAGGTACCGGGGGTCCCAATCGGGGACTCTTGGTGCATCGCAAGGGTATTTGTCCAGGGAGCAAGGGAGGAACTATGAAGGTGAGCAATAAGCTTCTGCTCGCCGTCGTCGCTGCGCTGGTTGCGCTTGCGATGATCGCTACCGGTTGCGGTGGCGGCGGTACGACCGGTGGGACCACCGGTGGTACTGAGGCGAAGACGATCTCGATCGGCGTTGGCGCTCCGCTGACGGCTGGCGCGGTCGCACTCGGCCAGGGCATGAAGCGCGGCGCGACCCTCGCAATCGACGAGGCCAACAAGTCCGAGGCCGCCAAGGCCGCGGGTGTCATCGTTCAAGACCGTCGATGGTGACGATCAGGGCGACCCCAAGATCGGCGTTACCGTTGCGAACACCTTCGCTTCGGACCCGAACCTCGTCGGCGTCATGGGCCACCTGAACTCGGGTGTCTCGATTCCCGGCTTCCAAGGTCTACTCCGACAAGAAGATCGTCCAGGTCTCGCCGGCCTCGACCAACCCGGCGCTGACCCAGCAGGGTCTCAAGAACGTCTTCCGCGTCTGCACCACCGACGCGGTCCAGGGTCCGGCCGCTGCTGACTACGCCTTCAAGCTTCTCGGCTTCAAGAGCGCGTACGTCGTCGATGACTCGACGCCGTACGGTGAGGGTCTGGCTTCCGAGTTCGCCAAGCAGTTCGAGGCGAACGGCGGCAAGGTTCTCGGCACCGCCAAGACCTCTGACAAGGACACCGACTTCAACGCCCTCGTCACCAAGATGAAGGGCACGAATCCGGAGGTCATCTACTACGGCGGCATCTACAACGCCGGCGCGCTCCTGAGCAAGCAGTCCAAGGAAGCCGGCCTCAAGGTTCCGCTGATGGGCGGCGACGGTCTCTACGACGCCGAGTTCATCAACCTCGCCGGCGCGGCTGCTGCCGAGGGCGACTTCGCCACTTCGGTCGGCCTGCCGATCGCCAACCTGCCCAAGGGCCAGGAGTTCACGACCGCGTACAAGGCGATGTTCCCGAACGACGAGATCGCTGCCTACGACGCGTACGCCTACGACGCCACCAACGTGATCATCAACGCCATCGTTGAGGTCGCCAAGGCACAGGGCGCTGCCGCTGTCACGACCCCTGAGGGTCGCGACGCGATCATCGCTGCTGTTGCTGCCACGAACACCGAGGGTGTCACGGGCGCCATCGCCTTCGATGCCAACGGCGACACCACCAACAAGGCGATCAGCCTGTACGTGGTTGAGGGCGGCAAGTGGGCCACCAAGGCCGCCGCGGGCGCTGCGGCCCAGTAGAGCCGAAGAACCTACCGCCGTCCTGGTTCCATGAGGACTCGGTCCGGGCGGGCACCGTGAGGTGCCCGCCCGGATTCCATGTCCGGCGGCGAGATTCGGTCGATCGGCATCCCGGATAGACAGGAACGCCTGCAGTGTCACTAAACATCATCGTTGAGCAGCTGATCAACGGCATCACCCTGGGCGGGATGTACGCGCTCATCGCCCTCGGGCTACACGCTCGTCTACGGCATCCTGCTCATGATCAACTTCGCGCACTCCGAGCTCTTCATGCTTGGCGCCTACGTGGGGCTTGGCCACCATGCAGCTCCTCACCAACCCTGAGGTCGCCGCCAACATCTCGCAGAGGATGCCGATCTTCTCGTGGCTTGGTGCCGGCACAGGCGTTCTTCACCAGTGAGGGCATCGGCATGGTGAGCCTCTTCGCGATCGTGTTCCTCGTGTCGATGGCGGTCGTCGGCACTCGTCGGCGTCCTCATCGAGCGCTTCGCCTATCGCCCGTTGCGCCACGCGCCGCGTCTGGCGCCGCTCATCTCGGCGGTCGGTGTGTCGATCTTCCTGCAGAACGCGATTCTGCTGTGGGTCGACTCCAAGCAGATTCCGTTTCCGAGTCCGCTCGGGACGCGAATCGCGTTCAGCGTGGCGGGCGTCTCCGTCAGCGCGCTGAAGGTCTTCATCCTGAGCACGGCGCTCATCCTCATGCTCATCACCGACCTCTACATCGGTCGGAGCCGCATGGGCAAGGCGATGCGTGCTACGTCGCAGGACCGCGAGGCCGCCGGTCTGATGGGTATCGACATCAACACGGCGATCATGCTCGCGTTCTTCATCGGACCGGCCCTCGGTGCCGTCGCCGGTGTCTTCTACGGCATGTACTACGGCTCCATCGTCTTCAGCATGGGCTTCATCCCGGGCATGAAGGCGTTCACGGCGGCCGTTATCGGCGGTATCGGTAACCTCCGCGGCGCCATGCTCGGCGGCTTCGTGCTCGGCATCGTCGAGTCTCTCGCGGCAGGCTTCATATCCTCGGGATACAAAGACGTCATCGCGTTCATGGTGCTGATCCTCGTCCTGATCTTCCGCCCGGGCGGTCTGCTCGGCGAATCCGTAGTGGAGAAGGTGTAACCATGGGTGGCGGAAAGATGGACGTTTCGACAAAGGTCGATTCCGGCAAGATGACGCCGACGAAGATCGCGCTGTACGCGCTGCTCGGTGTCACGCTGATTGGTGCGCCGTTCCTCTTCGAGGGCTTCGGCATGCTGTTCATGACGCGAATCCTGGCCCTCGTGGGCCTCTACGTCATGCTGGCTCTCGGTCTGAACATCGTCGTCGGTTACGCGGGGCTGCTCGACCTGGGCTACATCGCGTTCTATGCGATCGGCGCCTACTCGGGCGTCATCGTCGGCAACCTCGCGACCAAGACGTTGCCGGTCGCGCTGCAGCCGTTCTCCTACTTCTTGATGATTCCGGTTGCCGCGGCGCTTCGCGGCGCTTGCGGGTCTAGCGCTCGGTACGCCGGTACTGCGTCTGCGGGGCGACTACCTCGCCATCGTCACGCTCGGCTTCGGTGAGATCGTGCGCATCATCATCAACAACAACGCGTTCGACATCACCAACGGTGCAGCGGGTCTCCCGCGCGCCGGGGAGTTCATGGCCATGCCGGTGGGACTCGAGTGGCTGTCGAACAACGTCGTACTTCTCGATTCCGGGCCTCGGTCCCAACGGGTTCAACTTCATGTTCTCGTCGAACCTGTACTGGTACTACATCATCGTCATCCTGTGCGTCCTGACCGTCTTCGTGGTCAACCGCCTCAACCAGTCGCGTCTCGGCCGCTCGTGGGTCGCGATGCGCGAGGACGAGGTCGCCGCGGCGTCGATGGGCATCAGCATCATGGGCGCCAAGCTCTGGGCGTTCTCGCTCGGTGCTGTCTGGGGTGGTATCGCCGGGCTCACGTTCGCGAACTTCCAGCAGTTCGTCAGCCCCGAGTCGTTCACGTTCATGGAGTCGGTGTTCGTCGTCTGCAGCGTCGTCATCGGCGGTATGGGCTCGATCCCCGGTGCGATCGTGGGCGCGCTGCTCATCCAGGGCACGCCGGAGATCATCCGGGGCTTCGCCGCTTCCGGCATCATCCCGGGTCTCTCGGGCGAGCAGGTCTCGGCGATCTCGAACTACCGCAACCTGGTGTTCGGCATGGTCATGGTACTCATGATGATCTGGCGTCCGCAGGGCATCATCCCGTCCAAGCGCCGTGCGGCCGAGCTTCTCGCCGACGACGACATCTTGGAAGAAGAGAACGAGACGCTCTACGACGCCCAGCACGAGAACACCGGCGGGTTTTAGCGATGAGCGCGGACCCAGCAACGGGCCGGGAAGGGTACTGAGATGGCAAATCTGGTAGACGCACAGAACGTCACGATGCAGTTCGGCGGCCTCAAGGCCGTGGCTGACGTGACGCTGCACATCGACGAAGGCGAGATCGTCGCGCTGATCGGCCCCAACGGTGCCGGCAAGACGACGTTCTTCAACATGATGACCGGCATCTACACGCCGACCGAGGGCGTCGCTGACCTTCGACGGGCACGTCCGTCGGCGGCAAGAAGACGCATCATCATCGCCCGTCTTGGGAATCTCGCGGACGTTCCAGAACATCCGCCTGTTCCAGAACATGACGGCGCTCGAGAACGTCATGGTGGGCAGGCACATGCGCACGGGCTCGACTCCGCTGGGTGCGGTTCTCCGCACGCCGAAGTTCAAGGCCGAGGAGCAGAAGACCCTCGACGTCGCCTACGAGTGGCTCAAGTTCGTCGGGCTCGGGCCGAAGGGCAACGAGCTCGCGAAGAACCTGCCCTACGGCGAGCAGCGCAAGCTCGAGATCGCGCGCGCACTGGCGACCGAGCCCAAGCTGCTCCTGCTCGACGAGCCGGCCGCCGGCATGAACCCGCAGGAGAGCCAGGCGCTCAACGCGCTCGTGCGCAAGGTGCGCGACCTCGGCATCACCATCCTGCTCATCGAGCACGACATGAAGGTCGTCATGGGCCTCGCCGACCGCATCTACGTTCTCGACTTCGGTGAGCTCATCGCGCATGGCCTGCCTGCTGAGATTCAGCGGGACCCGAAGGTCATCGAGGCCTATCTCGGCAAGGGTGCGGAAGAGATGCTCAAGCAAACCCACGCCGAAAGTGCGGCTGTCGCCGCGGCCGGCGAGTCTGTCGAGGAGGGCTCGACCAATGGCTGACGTGGTACTGAAAGTAACCGACCTCTACGCCGCATACGGCAAGATCGAGGCGCTCAGGGGAATCTCGCTTGAGGTCACCAAAGGCGAGATCGTGACGCTGATCGGTGCGAACGGTGCCGGCAAGTCGACGACGCTGAAGACCATCTCGGGACAGCTCGCTCCCAAGAGCGGCACGATCGAGTATCTGGGCCAGTCGATCGGTGGCACCAAGTCACACGTCATCACCGGCAAGGGCATCATCCAGGTTCCCGAGGGCCGTCGCATCTTCTCGCGGATGACGGTCATGGAGAACCTCGAGATGGGCTCGTTCCTGCGCAAGGACAAGGACAAGATCAAGTCCGACCTCGACTACGTCTTCGAGCTCTTCCCTCGCCTCAAGGAGCGCGCTGCTCAGAAGGGCGGCACGCTGTCCGGCGGAGAGCAGCAGATGCTGGCGATGGGCCGAGCCCTGATGAGTGACCCGACACTGCTCATGCTCGACGAGCCGTCGATGGGCCTGGCCCCGGTCGTCGTCGAGACGATCTTCGAGATCATCCAGAAGCTCAACTCGCAGGGCATCACGATCCTGCTCGTCGAGCAGAACGCCAACCTTGCGCTTGCCGTCGCCGACCGCGGCTACGTGCTCGAGATCGGCGAGATCGCGCTGACCGGAACCGGCGCCGAGCTTGCGGCGAACGAGGCCGTGCGCAAGGCGTACCTGGGCGAAGACTAGAGCCCGCACAACCCTCACGTGCAATCGAGCGGGGCGTCCCGGTTGGGGCGTCCCGCTTTGCGTCGGCCGGAGCTAGCTCGCCCCGAGCGCGTCCTGTGCGGCCCGCTTCGCGTCTGCGGCACGTGCACCGGCGCGCGCGTCGCGTTCGAGCAGCTCGCCGTCGCGGACGCGCCACACGCCCCCGCTCATGACCGCTCGGGTGCTCGCGTGGCCCGCCTCCGCAACAATCGCGGCCTGTGGATCGTGCTCGCCGCACACCGCGAACACCGCGAGGTCGGCCTCCATGCCCGCCGCCAGCGAGCCGAAGCGGTCCGCGACGCCGATCGCACGGGCGCCGCCCATCGTCGCGATGTGCAACAGCGTCTCGGCTGACAGACGCGGCTCGGCAGCTGCGAGCGATCGAACCTCCGCCATGAGGTCCAGATCGTGGTTGCTCGCCGATGAGTCCGTGCCGATCCCCACTGCGATGCCCGCGTCGAGCAACGGTGAGATGGCGGGCGGCGGGTTGTTGAGGTACCGGTTCGAGCGCGGGCAGGTCACAACGCCGCGCGCATGCGCGGCGAGCAGCTGGACATCCTCGCCATCGACGTGGCAACAGTGCACTGCCGTCGTCGCCGTCGAGCACGCCCAGGCTGTGCAGGTAGGCGACGGTCGAGGTGCGCGGCGGCCGGAAGCCGTGGGCCGTCCGTCCGGCGACCTCGGCGAGTGGCCCGGTGCCATCGGCGAGCAGCCACGTCTCCGCGGCTGACTCGGCCACGTGGATCGCGAGCGGCACCCCGAGCTCGGTCGCACGGCGGTGCACCGCCTGGAGAAGCTCGGGCCCGCTCGTGTAGGGCGAATGCGGCGAGAGCCCGCACGTCACGCGCGCTCCGTACTCGGCCGGGTTCTCGGGATAGCGCAGGTAGGCGAGCTGCTGCCCGAGCTGCTCGGCGGGCAGGCCCAGGAGCTCCCAGTAGTAGACGCCGCCCAGCCCCGCCCGACTTGCCGAGGCGACCTCGGCGGCACCGTACGCGATGTCGCCGACGACCGTGACGCCGCTGGCGAGGGACTCCTCGGCGCCGATGACTCCGGACGCCTCGTGGTCGGCGATCTCCCACGGCTTCATCGCGGCGACGAGGCGGGGGAGCCACTCGGGGAATGGCGCGGACGGCACGACTCCGGAGAGCGCGGTGAGTGTGAGGTGCGTGTGCGCGTTGACCAGGCCGGGCGTGATCGTGCAGCCGGCGAAGTGCTCGCGTTCGACGTCAGCGGCGGTCGCAGCGTCGAGCGTGGAGCGTGAGCCGACCGCGACGATGCGATCCCCGTCGACCAGCACCGCGCCGTCGCGAATCGGGGCGCTTGCCACAGGAAGGATCCACTCAGCCGAGACGAGGCGCATGGGCTACTGCTCGCGTTCGTCGGGCAGGTTGAGCAGGCTTGGCTTGCGATGCTCCATGCAGCCGCATGCGGCGTCGAGGTCCGTCTCGGCGATGGTGTCGAGGACGATGCGGGAGATGGTCTCGGACTCGTCGAAGAACGCGGACTTGAGCTCCTCGTGCGCCCAGTCGCGCACGATGCCCTCACCGTAGTTCACGACGAGGTAGATGCCTGCGAAGCACGCGCCGATGTCGCGTGCGAGGAAGACCTCGGGCGAGAGCGACTGGCCGATGACATCGCCGCCTAGGCGCTTCATGTAGTCGACTTCGGCGGGCGACTCGAAGCGAGGGCCGTCGGTGACGAGGTAGCTGCCGCGCGGGAACACGCGCGGGAAGTCGGCTGCGGTCGCGCCACGGTAGAGCGTGCTGGCCATGTCCGGGCAGATCGGCTGGCGCATGATGAGCAGGTGGTCGCCTCGGACGTAGATGTCCTGCTTGATCGACAGGTCGATGAAGTCGTTGGGGATCACTATGTCGCGCGGGTCGAGCAGGTAGTTGAGCGAGCCGACTCCGCCGTCTGCGAGCACCTTGCGCACGCCGGCCTCGTGGAACACCCAGAAGGCCTGCAGCGACGCGTCGGCGCGCTTCACGCCGCGCCGCCAGCCGTGCATCTTGATGGCGAGCGCCTCGCGCGGACCCGCGGCGCCGTCGACGCGGAAGTGAGTGAACGCGGGCGAGCGGCCGAACGGCGTCTCGAATACGAGATCGGTGGCGAGCACCGTGACGCGCGGATCGTTCAAGGCGGCGGGGAAGTCGAAGCTCAGGCTGCCGCTTCCTCCGCAGATGCCGAACTCGGCGCGCGGAACTGTCTGGTCGGGCACGGAATCCTCCTCGGTTCGGTCTGAACCCAAGGCTACCCTACTTGTGCATCGCGAGCATCTGGCGCGTTCGGCTCCACGCAAGGCGGAAGCTGCCCACCTGCAGCCAATAGAGTACGTACGTCAGGCGCTTCATCACGATGGCCGGGCGGCCGCTCACGTTCAGGCCGAACATCCAGCCGACGCCCCAGCGCGGGCCGATGCTGACGAACTCGCCGTGCATGTTGGGCACGAAGGGCTTCGGAGCCTCGCCGCGCGCCTCGGCGATGATGTTGTCGGCGGCCTGCTCGGCCTCGCGGATCGCGAACTGGGCGAGCATCGGCAGGACGCGATTGTCGGCCGGGTCGCGGAACGCCGCGACGTCGCCGATCGCGTAGACGGCCTCGTGGCCGGGGACCTTGAGGTGCTGTTCGACGATCAAGCGGCCGGAGTTGTCGAACTCCAGGCCCCAGTTGACCGCATCGGGGTCCGCGTGCGCTCCGCCGCACCACACCAGGGTCTCGGCCTCCACACAGCGACCGGAGGCGGTGTACGCGCAGCCGTCTTCGACGCGTTCGAGCATCTCGCCGCAGACGAGTTCCACGCCCATCTTCTCGAGATGGCGTCGGGCACGGTTGCGCTGCGCCTCAGGAAGGTCGTAGAGGATGTCGGACCGTCCTTCGAGCAGGCACAGCTTCAGCTCGCGGGGGTCGTAGCCCGACCGCTTGATCATCACGGGCAGCACCGCGGCGATCGTCCCGATGATCTCCACCCCGGTCGCTCCGCCGCCCACGACGGTGAAGCTGAGCGCCCGTTCGCGTTCCCGGGCATCGGTGAGGCTCGCGGCCTTGCGGAACTGGTGCTCGATGCGCCGCTGCAACTTGAACGCGTCTTCCACCGACCACATGGTGATGGCGTGGTCGACGAGCCCGGGGACCGGCGGCACCGAGGCGACCGCGCCGGTCGCGATCACGAGGCGCCAGTAGGGGATGCGGGCGGTGGGGTTCTCGCGCGGCCCGACGTCGACGGAGTTCTCGGCCATGCGCACCGCTTCGAGGCGGTCGTAGCACACGTTGATCGGCAGGTCTCGGAAGA
Source organism: uncultured Coriobacteriia bacterium (assembly GCA_963803785.1). Lineage (GTDB taxonomy): Bacteria > Actinomycetota > Coriobacteriia > Anaerosomatales > JAAXUF01 > CAWDNM01. The sequence continues at coordinate 291,111 of CAWDNM010000001.1, read as the reverse complement.
TCGACGCGTGCCACAGCTCCGCAAATTGTGGCCGAGAGGTGCCTGCTGCGACGAGGTCGAGCTCGGAGAGCGCCTGCTGGAACGGGCGCGGGTCGACTAAGACGATCTCGATGTCGTCGCTTTCGCGCATGCGGTTCGCAAGCGTGGTCGCGAGCGTGATGCCCGCGTAGCCGCCGCCCGCGATCAGGACGCGGCGGGCCGATGGCGTGCACAGGTCAGTGGTGTCGACAGCTCTCACGGGGCGGTGCCTCCAGGTCGATGCAGGTGAAGTGGGTCTATCTCGGTTCCTACCCGACACGCGAGTTCTCACGCGGAAGCCGTTGCATACAACAGGCCCCGCCGTGAATCGGCGGGGCCTGAGGTGGTGCGTCGTCGCGACGAGATCGCCGCGTGTCGAACCTAGGGCTGCTCGATACGCAGGAGCACCCAGTCAAGCGCCGGGTCGTTCATCATCGTGCCGCAGTACGCGCACTTCACGTAGTTGCCGTCCGTGACCGGCCCACCGCAGTTCGGGCACTTCTGGATAGTCGCATCGGACTTCGTGACCGCGCCCACCTTGCGCACCAGCGTCCAGTACTCGTCGAACGTCTTCGGCGTCTTGCCATCCCCGAGAACGTCCGGGTTCACGATCTCGCCGGTCCTCTCGTCGATGGTGTAGTCGATGACCGTCGCCGTGAGAATGACCTTCACGTAGTCCGAGTCGCCCTCACGGGTGACCGAGACGGGGTTGATCTTGTCGATGTGGATGCTGTCGAGCTTGTTGATCTGACCGTTGCGGACGTACTCGCCCACGCCGCCCTGGAGCACGTCGAACTGCTGCTGCGACAGGAAGCGCCTCGCAGGCTCCATGTTGCGAGCCTCCCACGCCTTCTGAACGGCGAGGAACATCTCGTTCACGCGCCCATAGAACAGCTGCTCCGAGAAGTTCGGGTCGCTCGCCTTGACCGCATCGAAGCTCGGTGGCCCGGCCTGCGCCGCAAGAGCCGCGAACTCCGCCGCGCGTGCGGCGAACTCCTCGGGGCTTGTCGGCACGGAGCTCCCGCTCTTCTTGAGCGCCTGGATGACCGCGAAGACGACGATGATCAGGATGACGAGCGAGATGAACCCGCAACACCCGCCGCCACCGACGTTGTTGCCCACTGCACTGCCTAGCGCGATTCCTCCCGCGGCGCTGCCGAGGCTGCGGCCCGTGCTGCTCGAGCGCGAGCTGCTGCTACCGCCGGACGACCGACCGGGGTTGCTCGTCTGTCCGCCGCCCGCACGTCCGAGCGCGATTGCAGGGATGAGGAGCGCCAACACGAGCGCCACGACGAGCAGCGACGCCGCGATCCGTGTCCATCTCGTGCGAGTCATCGACGTCACCTACTCTTGCTTGGTGCCGCACTCGGGACAGAACTTCACGCCTGCGGCAAGCTCGACGCCACAGTTGGTGCACTTCTTCGGTCCGAGCGCTCCGCCGCACTGCTGGCAGAACTTTGCGCCCTCGGGGTTCGCGGTGCCACACGTGGGGCACGCGATCGTTGCCGCGGCTGGAGCTGCGGCGGGCTCCGGAGCGACCGCCGCGGCAGCCGCCGCCGCAGGAGCTGCAGGAGCCGCGGCTGCCTGTTCCGCAGCCGCCGCGTCGGAAGCGGCCTGCTGCACCTGGCCGGACTGGATGCCGCCCGCGATGTTCTGGCCGATGCCGGCGCCGACGAACAGCCCCGCCATCGACGTGCCGTCGCCGCCCTGCGCCATGCCTTCGGCCGCGCCGAACATGGCCTCGGTCTGGGCCGCAGCCATGTAGCGCGCATCGCCGGCGAGCCGCATCTTGGCCATGCGGTCCTTGAGCTCGAGCAGTCGAACCCGATCCGCCTCATCCATGTTGACGAGGAAGTCCTCGATGCGCGAGATCATCAGGCCGAACGGCTCGAGGTAGCCCATTGCGGCGTCGACGATGGTCTTCTCGAACTCGAGCGTGTACATCCCCGACGTGACGTCGAGCAGCGACCACTGCTCGGCCTTCATCTTGCCGTTGACCGTCGCGCGCAGGATCTTGGTCAGCTGGTCCTTGATGGCGTCGATGATGAAGTCGTTGCTCGAGATCGGCTGCGTCCCGACGAGGTTGAGGATCAGCTTCGCGGGGTCGACGACCTTGAACACGAACTCGCCGAACACACCGCACCGGACGACCTCGCCGGTACCGGGGTCCTCGACCTCACCCATCGAGCCGCCAAACTTGTTGTTCGCGAACTCGCGGCTCGATACGAAGTACAGCTCAGCCATCAGCACGTTGCCGCCGGTGAAGCTGTCGATCAGCCCGCCGAGGAAAGGAATCTGCGCGCCGTCGAGCTTGTGCTGCCCGCCCTGCAGATAGCCGACTACCTGGCCCTGCTTGATGAAGTACGCCCACTCGTCGGGCTGGACGGTAAGCACCGAGAGCATGCGGATGTTGGTCTCGGGCCACTTGTAGAGCACGAGGTCCTTGCTTGAATCCGGACGAGCAACGAACTGCTGTTGCACTTCGCCCTTCATGCCGTCGAACAGTCCCATGGTTCCGCCCTTCGGTTGCGTGACCAGATGTCGGGAAGCGCCAGCGCCGGATGTGACACGACGCCTAAAGAAGGTGATTCCCATCCGTGAACTCGAAGCACCGCCCGCAGACCGAGTTGTCTGCCGCGGCGGTGCTTCGTTACAGGCGAGATGAGCCACCGTCTGGCTACTTGCGCTTGGCAACCGCCCGCCAGATAAGGAGGACAACCACCGCGCCGATGATCGAACCGATGATGCCGCCTATCTGCAGCTGGAAGCCCTCGCCCCTGAGCAGGCTGCCGACCGTGCCGCCCAGTACCGAGCCGACCGCACCTGCCACAAGCGCCTGAAGCCAGTCATTGTTGCCGATACCCTTGCCGCCAAGAATCATCTGGCCGATCCAGCCGATTGCCATACCCCACACGAGAGCGCCGATAATGAGCACTGTGATGTCCTCCCCGGAGTGTCGTTTCGTACCACGACGGTACCGCTGCATCATATCGCACTGACGAGCGGCTCGGCGGCTTCAAGCAGGCGGTATGCGACAATACCTGCGGCTCGAATCCGAGGCCGGATGCGTGGGAGGACGACCAGGATGGCTGGGGGGACACGACGGAGCGGGGGCGGCGAACCGGGAGGCTCGGGCCTCCTGGGCGGGTTCGCCGAGTTCCTCAGTCTCGAAATCGCCGGCAGCGTCGTGCTTCTGTGCGCAACTGTACTCGCGCTCGTCATCGCCAACTCGCCCGCCCACACAGCGTTCGAAAGCCTCCTGCACGTCGAGATCGGCATGCACATCGGGCAGTGGTCCTTCGAGCAGTCGCTCAAGCACTGGATCGACGACGGGCTCATGGCGGTGTTCTTCTTCGTAATCGGACTGGAAGTGAAGCGAGAGGTCGTCGTCGGCGAACTCTCGAAGCCCCGCCAGGCCATGCTGCCGATCCTTGCCGCAGTCGGAGGCATGCTCGTGCCGGCGGTCATCTACCTGTCGTTCAATGCCGGCGGTGCCGGCGCACGCGGCTGGGGCATCCCGATGGCTACCGACATCGCATTCGCGCTCGGCGTGCTCGCGGTGCTCGGAAGTCGCGCTCCCGCCAGCCTCAAGCTGTTTCTCACCGCCCTGGCAATCGCCGATGACATCGGCGCCATCCTGGTGATCGCGCTCTTCTACACCAGCGGCATCTCGCTCGGATGGCTCGCCGCGGGCGTGTTGCTTCTTGGCGTCCTCTTGCTGCTCAACCGGTTCAGGATCGACGCAACCATGCCGTACGCACTGATCGGCCTCGGGGTCTGGCTCTGCTTCCTCAACTCCGGCGTGCACGCCACCATCGCGGGCGTCCTGGTGGCCTTCACGATACCGACTCGGGCCAAGATGGAACCGCTCGCCTTCGTGTCGCTGGCTCGAGACGAGCTGGAGGCCATCGAGGATGCAGATGCGCCCGAGGCGCATCTGCTCGACGACGACGTGCAGCAGAGCCACGCGTACGAGATCGGCAGGTGCTCGGCGTTCATCTCCTCGCCGCTGCAGCGCATGGAGCACGGGCTGCACCCGTTCACCACGTTCGTCGTGCTGCCGCTGTTCGCGCTCGCGAACGCCAACCTACGACTCGTCGGGCTCGACGTGGCCGCGCTGCTCGTGCAGCCGGTCACCCTCGGCATCTTCTTCGGGCTGCTCGTGGGCAAACCGGTCGGCATCGTCGCTTTCAGCTGGATGGCGATCAAAGCGCGCGTCGCCGACTTGCCCGCCGGGCTGACCTGGCGTCACATGGTCGGTGCGGGTATCCTCGGCGGCATCGGCTTCACGATGTCGCTGTTCGTCGCGAACCTGGCGTTCACGGACCCGATACTGCTGGACGAGGCGAAGCTGGCGGTTCTGTTCACGTCGGTTGTGGCCGGCGCGGCAGGCTTCGTGTTCTTGCGGGCGACCGCGAAGGCTACTGCAGCGGAGTGAGGTTGTAGCTCGCGACCCTCGCATCCTTGTTCCACAGGATGAGTTCGTCGTTGACGATCTCATAGCGAGTGGTCTTCGGCAGCGCAGCGAGGTACGCCTGCTCCTGCTTCATGAGCTCATCGGGTCCGGCCATCATGGTCGTCCGGATCTCGGGGGCTATCGTCAGGTTCTCGCCATCGACCTTGAAGGTCGTACCGTACTCGTTGATGCTCGCGTTGCCCGCGACCTCGCCATCGACGGTGAAGTTGATGGTGATCGTCGAGCTCGCGACGAGTCCGACGACAGCTTCCTTGCCGTTGTTGTAGCCGTTGGCGTACCAGGTCTGCCCGGTCAGTCTCGGGGCGACGGCGGCCTCGTAGGCGACGATCGGCTTGCCGGCTTCGTCGAACAGCTCGAGCTTCTCGGCGGACACGCTGAAGGTGCGCGCATCCTTCAGTGCCGCGAGGTAGTTGGTCTCCTGCGCCATCAGGGGCTCAGGACCGGCCATCATCGTGACGGCGCCCACCGAGAACGTGATGCCGTTGTCAGTCGAGGTCTTGTACTGCGCGTTGTAGTTGTTCACCGACGCGTTGCCCGTCACCTGCCCGCCCTTGAAGGCGGCGGTGACACGGCTGCCTTCGACGACCGGCGCGAGCGAGCCCGAGCCGTCGCGAATCTCGGCGGCAACCCAGGCGGACTTCTCGAGCATCGCGGGATCCTGCTTCACGTTGGTGGCCCCTGTCTTCCCCTCGGGCGCCGCTGCGCCGCTGCACCCCGCAAGGAGCATGAGGCCGAGCAGGCCGAGTACTGCGATTGCGATCAGCTTGGGAATCGTGCGCATCGTCGTGCTCCTGTCCTCGGGTGAGCGTCTTGGTTGAAACTCTACCGCAAGTAGGCGAAGCAGGAACATCGGAGTTCTCGTCGTCGGGCGGACGGGCCCGACAGGCCTACGGGACGAGCGAATACACGTACGCGGCGTAGGCGGCGAGAAGCCCGGCGCCCTCCCACCGGTTCAGCACCGACCCGCGCCACAGTAGGGGAAGGAGCAGGATCGCGCTTCCGGCCAACACGGCCAGGTCGAGTGTCCTCAGTCCCTGCACCTCGAACGGGCGGATCAGCGCGGACGTGCCCAGCACCGCGAGGATGTTGAAGACGTTCGAGCCGACGACGTTGCCGAACGCCACGTCGGCTTCGCCACGCAGCGCAGCGGTGACCGAGGTTGCGAGTTCAGGGAGGCTCGTGCCTATCGCGACTACGGTGAGGCCGATGACGACCTGGCTCAGGCCGAAGGCGCTAGCGACGTACGTGGCGCCCTGAAGCAACAGGCTCGCGCCTGCGAGGAGCGCGGCGAGCCCACCGGCGAGCAGCGCGGCGTCGACCCACGGCGCGCGTGCGGGTTCGACGAGCGCCGCATCGAACTCCGCGTTGACCATCCGGCTCTCGCCGCGTCTGGCGATGAGATAGGAGAAGACGGTGTAGACGACGGCGCCGACGACGAGCACGAGCCCTTCCGGGCGGCTGAGCCCCCCATCGAGGAGCATGGCGCACAGCAGAAGCGTGACGGCGATCATCAGCGGCACTTCTCGCCCGATCAACTCGGAACGCGCCCTCATGGGCTTTACGAGCGCTGCGAGGCCGAGTACGAGTGCGATGTTGCTGATGTTGGACCCGACGACGTTCCCTAGAGCGAGGCCGCTGTTCCCGGCGCGGGCCGCCTCGATGCTCAAGACCAGTTCAGGGCTGCCGGTGCCCCACGCCACCACCGTCAGGCCGATGACGAGGGCCGTCACGCCCAACCGAAGTGCCAGACCCGTGCCGCCGCGAACCAGACCCTCGGCTCCGAGTACGAGGAGTACCAGACCGATCAGGATGTAGCCGGAGTTCAGCAGCATGAGCCCACCATCGCGTGAAGGGTAGTTGCGGCGCCCATGCGTCTAGAAGCGCCGGACTTCTCGGTAGAGCGTGTCGCGCTGGACGGGTGTGTAGCCGGCGTCGTCGATCAGGCGAACGAGCTCGTCTCGAGCGAGCATGAAGTGCGTGCCGGCGGCGGCGACCACGTTCTCCTCGATCATCGTCGAGCCCATGTCGTTGGCACCGAACGCCAGCGCGACCTGGCCGATCTTGGCGCCCTGCGTGACCCAGCTCGCCTGGATGTTGCGCACCGAGTCGAGGAACAGGCGCGACACGGCGAGCGTGCGCAGGTACTCCCAACCGCTGGCGGCGGCCAGCGGAGTGCCGCGAACCGCGAACTCGTCCTCGGCAAGCTCGGTGTTGCCGGGCTGGAAGCTCCAGGGGATGAAGGCCCGGAAGCCGACATGACCGGCGGCGACCGCTTCGTCCTGGACGTCGCGGACTCGCTGCATGTGCTCGATTCGCTCGGCGAGCGTTTCGAGACCGCCGAACATCATCGTCGCCGTCGTCGAGATGTCGAGCCGGTGCGCTTCGCGCATCACGCCGAGCCACTCGTCGCTCGTCGCCTTCTTGGGGCTGACGTGGCCGCGGACGCGGTCGACGAGGATCTCGGCGCCGCCGCCCGGCAGCGAGTCGAGACCCGCGTCGCGCAGGCGGCGCAGCGTCTCGTCGATCGAGATGCCGGACAGGCGCGAGATGTGCACGATCTCGGGCGGGCCGAAGCCGTGCACGTGGATGCTCGGGTGATCGGACTTGATGTCGCGAGAGCATGCCCTCGTACCACTCGATGCCGAGGTCGGGGTGCATGCCGCCCTGCAGCAGGATCGCGGTGCCGTCGAGCGCGATCGTCTCGGCGACCTTCTCGGCGAGCTGTTCGCGGGTCAGGACGTAGGCATCGGCGGCGTCGACCGAGCGGTAGAAGGCGCAGAAGCGGCAGCCGGAGACGCAGACGTTGGTGTAGTTGACGTTGCGGTCGACGATGAAGGTGACCTCGCGCTCGGGGACGAGCCGCGCGCGCATGGCGCCGGCCGCCTGGCCCAGCGTGAGGAAGTCGGCGTCCGAGAGCAGCGCGAGGGCCTCCTCGGGGGTGAGGCGGTGCTCGCCGGAGGCGGCAGCGAAGGCGAGAGCGGAGAGGTCGGTCACGAGGACTCTCCGAAGACTGGCGAGCGTGGGCACGCGGTCGAGCTGCCCGATGGCGTGCGCCTCCGTGAGGTAGCGCGTCAGGCCCTCTCGGTAGCGGGGCTCGAAGCGGAACTGCAGCGCGTCGAAGTAGCTGCGGAACTTCTCCGCCGAGAAGGTCTCCCACTGGGCGGCGTAGTCGCTGATCTCGTCGAGGTGCGTGCGGCAGTACGCGAGCGAGCCGTTCAGCGCGTCGGCGACGCGACGGACCGCTTCGGGTTGCGCCTGAGCGTACTCGCGACGCACCGCCCACACGGCGAACACGAACGGCAGCCCGGTCCACGCCTTCCACTCGGTGCCGAGGTCGTAGGTGTGCAGGTGCGACGGCGGCTCCCAGTACGCGCGAATCGCTTCGTCGCCGATGAGGAGCGCGGCGTCGGCGTCGCGCAGCATCGCGGGCAGGTCCGGCGGCATCTCGACGTACTCGGGCGTCACGCCCCAGCGCCTGCTGCGAGCAGGATGCGGCCGAGCACCACGCGACGTGCGCGAGTTCGCGGCAAGCGCGACCGTGCGGCCGCCGAGCTGCTCGGCGGGGCACTTTGGAGACGCAGCAGGATCGACTGCACCTCTCCGTCGCTCGAGATCGCGATGTCGGGGAGGAGCACGAACTGCTCGGCGTGGCGGGCGTACTCGATCGCGGGAATCGGCGCGAGGTCGAGGCTGCCGTCGACGAGGTCGGCCGCCAGGTCGGCCGGGTTCGCCCGCACGAGGTCGACGTCGAGCAGGACGTCGTTCTTCACCATGCCGTAGTACAGCGGCAGGCAGTTGATGAACTGGATGTGGCCGAGCCGAGGTCGCTGCATGCGCGAAGCCTTCCGGTCTGATGCCCTCCCGAGACGAACTCCCACCTGCAGGATTCTACGTCAACTCGCCGTCGGCCGAGGAGCCGCCGAACTCGTCGTCCTGGGCAGGCGCGGTCTTCGCCCGTCGCGCCGGTCCTCGGCTCGACCCACGAAAGGATCTCGAGGGCGGTCGCGTCGCTCGACGTCGTGCAGCGAGACGGCCGTGCCGCCGGCACCCGCTGCGGTCCGCACCGAGATGCTGGCCAGCCCGAGCCGTCGCTGGAACGGATTCGCCGTCGACGTGGCGTACTGGATCTTGTTGCGAGGCACGATACGCGTGTCCGTTCCGAGCATTCCGTTGCGCAGGACGAGCATCGTCGTGTCGCGGGCGTGGCCCCCTGTCTTCCACGTCATGTAGCCGAGCCACGGGCACGGGGCGAGGAGCACCAGGGCCGCGAGCGGTGCAACCCATGCCGGCACCGGAGTCAGCGGCTGGACGAACAGCGTGAAGGCCCCGGCGGTCAGCGCCAGTACGAGCACCGGCCAGGCCGTGCTGCGGAAGATCGCGCTGCTCCGTCGCGCGAGGCGGAAGCGGCGTGAGTTCGCCGGGCGCGCCAGAGAACTCCGGCAGCATCTCGGCGATGAATGCGCGGGTCTCCGAGAGGCGAATCAGTGGGTGGACCACGAGGCCGGTCTCACCGGCGTTCGCTGCCTCGGCGGCGTCGCGGGCTCGCGACGGTCTCGAGCGACACCTCGGCGAAACCGATCAGCCGTCTCAGCGCCCCCTGCTTGATCCTGACCGACTGAATCCGGTCGATCGCCACCCCGGTGACGCGGTGCTCGAGCAGGCCTCGCTCGATTTCGACGCGTCCACCTCGGCGGCGCACCGTGAATCCGCCGTAGGAGACCGCCGTCGTCGCAATCGAGATGGTCCAAGCGAACGAGGAGCGCGAAAGTGGCGACCACGGCGGCGACGACGATCCCGAACGAGAGGAGGTAGGCTGCGGCGCCTTGGGCGTAGTCGATGATTGCGCTGTCGCTCCCGCCGATGATGCTGAGGACCTGCGAGAGGGCCGCCAAGCCGGCGAACGCGAGCAGGAAGACGTTGCTGTTGGACACTCCGGCGATGATGAGCTCCTTGAGGGTGAGCCGGCGCTCGTACTCGACCGGCGAGGCGTCCTCGTACTCGCCGGCGAACGCTCCGCGCGCGGACTCCGAGAGCGCGGGCGAGCTCGGCGGCGATATCCGTGGCGCCGAGGCCTGCCCCAGCGCTCGCAGCGCCGGTCGTCCCGGACTCCAGACGGCTCTTGCGGGCGAAGACCTCGAACCTGAGCGCCTCGGCCTCAGAGAGCCGGAGCGCGGCTATCTCCGCCTCGGCCTTCTGTCCACCGCCAGCGGTCTCGACGCGCAGCGTCACCACGCCGAGCGCCCGCTCGACGACCTTGGCGCTGTAGTCGATCGAGTGGACGCGCCTGAAGGGTATGTGCGCCTCCTTCTTGAAGACGAAGCCGTGGTAGATGTGCAGCTCGGACTCGGTCAGCTCCCACGCGAAGTGCTTGTAGGAGATGAACGCGAAACCCGCCAACACGGCAATCACCAGGAGCGCGACTGCTGCGAGTGCCGGCAAGCACTGCGACGAGGGGAGCGTCGCCGATGCGCGGGAGCGTGGCGAGTCCGAAGGCGAGCAGTCCGATCGCGATCTGCTTGAGCGCCTGGGCCGTCTTGATCGCGACGTAGGAGATGTGGACGTGATGGCGACCGGGCGTTATCGGGCTGCGGGTAGGCGTCGCCCCGGCGGCCGGTGCGTCAGGCAGCTCAGACATCTTCCTGCGCAAGCCTCGCAAGGACGGCGACGCGATCGCGCAGCTTCTCGGCCTCCTCGACCGAGAGGCCGGGTATCTCCTGCTCGCCGGCGGCTGTTGCGACCGAGACCGACGCGAGACCGAACGCGCGCAGAATCGGCCCCTGCGTGGTGTTCACGTGCTGCACGCGAACGAGTGGCACGATGATGCGTGTGTGCACGAACACGCCCTTGCGGATGTCGATCTCGTCGTCGGTGACCTCGTAGCGCCACGTCCGGTAGCGGACATGGGGAACGACGACCACGAAGACGACCACGATGCAGGCCGAGAGCGCGACGGCCGCGAGCAGCCACGCCAGGTTCAGGCTGCCCTCGAAGAGAACCGGCCCTCCCGCAGCGGCGAGGATCAGCACGAGGCTGATGACGCCGGTCCAGACACCCCTGCTGACACGCCACGACGCGATGACCCGCTTGTCCAAGTGGCCGGAGGGCAGAGCTCTCATGGTGTCTCCGATCAGGTCGCCTTCGCGGCGCATCCTACCAGCGGCGGTTGGCCGATAGGCCCGGCGTCCCAGGCTGGCGTCTCGGCTTCCTCGGCATAGCGCTTCACGATGCGATAGAGGGTGTCGCGCTCGAACGCGAGGTGCCCGGTCTCCGCGATCATGTTGACGAGGTCGTCCTTCGAGAGCGCCTCGGGCGTGGTCGCGCCCGCCATGTGCGTGATGCGCTCCTCGACCACGGTGCCGTCGAGGTCGTCGACGCCGAACGCGGTCGAGATCTGCGCGACCTTCAGGCCGAGCATGATCCAGAACGCCTTGATGTGCGGGATGTTGTCCAGCATGAGGCGTGCGACGGCCAGCGTCTTGAGGTCGTCGACGCCGGTCGTCGCAGGCAGGTCGGCGAGCTCGGTGTTGGCGGGGTGGAAGGCGAGCGGGATGAACGCGAGGAAGCCGCCGGTCTTGTCCTGCTGCTCGCGCAGCCGGATGAGGTGGTCGACACGCTCCTCCTGCGTCTCGATGTGGCCGTAGAGCATCGTGCAGTTGGTCGCGATGCCCAGCTCGTGGGCTTCGCCGTGGATGCGCAGCCACACGTCGGATTTCGTCTTCTTGTCCCAGGCCGCCAGACGCGTGCGGTCGCCGAAGATCTCCGCGCCGCCGCCGGGCAACGCGTCGAGGCCCGCGGCCTTCAGGTCGACGAGCACCTCGCGCGTGGTCTTCTCGCTGATGATCGCCATGTGCTCGATCTCGACGGCGGTGAAGGCTTGGACGATCACGTGGTCGGGCACGGCGGCCCGGCAGCGCGCGACCATGTCGATGTAGAAGTCGTAGCTCCAGTCCGGATGCAGCCCGCTGACGATGTGGATCTCGTAGGCGCCGTCCGCGGCACCTTCCGCCGCGGCCTTCGCGATCTCGTCGAGCGTCATCTCGTAGGCGCCCGGCTCGTCGGCGTTGCGCGCGAACGCGCAGAACTTGCAGCGATTGCGGCAGATGTTCGTGGGGTTGATGTGGCGGTTCACCATGAAGTACACGCGGTCGCCGTTGATGCGCCGGCGTGCGAAGTCGGCAAGCTGCCCGACGCCGAGCAGGTCGTTGCTCGCGTACAGCGCGATGCCGTCCTCTCGGGACAGACGCGTCCCGGCGACGACCTTCTCGGCGATGGGGGAGAGGGCGGGGTCGGTCAGGTGGAATGCGGTCACGGTTCCTCCGTGTGAACGGGTTGGCTCAACCTTGCCAGTGTATTCTCGCCGCACCCGGCGCGCCACCGCGCCCGATTCAGCGACCTGCCCTGTTCCAAGCTCCTATGCAACCGCCTCGACGGTGAGCTCGCCGGGCGAGGTGAGGAGCCGGTCGAGCAGTAGCGCCAACGTGATGGCGGGCAGCGCGCCCTCGAGGATGTAGGCGTTGTTGTAGTCGTGGAAACCGGCGAGGATCGGCATACCCAGGCCGCCTGCGGCCACGACCGCGCCCATCGTCGCGGCGCTCACGTTGATGACGAGCATGTTCTTGATGCCGCCCGAGATGACCGGCATTGCCAGCGGCAGCTGCACCGAGGAGAACCGCTGAACCGGAGACATCCCCATCCCGATAGACGCGTCGTAGGCGTCGGGTGGCACGCCCTCGATGCCCGCGATGACGTTGAGCATGATCGGCAGAATGCTGTAGAGCACGAGTGCCAGTACCACCGGCTCGGCCCCGTATCCGAGTACCGGGACCGCCAGCGCCATGATGGCGACGCTCGGCACCATCTGCGAGAGGCTGCCCACGCTCACGATGATGTCGCGAAACGGGCGGCCGATGCGAGACAGCGCGAGCGCCCCCAGCATCGAGCCCACCACCAGCGAGATCGCGCTCGCCGCGGCGACCAGAACGATCTGCTCGGCCATCAGTGTCGACAGCGGCTTGGTGGGATACATGACGGTGTCGACGTCGGGCACCAGAAACGCGAGCAGCCGAGAGAACCCTTCGACGTCGAACGTCATCCAGAGCGTCGCCCCCGCAAGCGCAGCGACGGTCGCCCAGTGCAGGGCCAGACGTGTGCGGCTCACGGTCATGCCCGGGCGCCTGTCGCGTTGGCGCCGTCATCGACGCACGAGCCCGAGCTGTCGCTTCCCTCGCCCAGCGCACGCACGAGATCCGTCGAACCCGAAGGTCCCCAGCGGTCGCTCGCCGTCGAGCACCACGACGCGCTCGGCCCTCGAGCCGACCAGCTCGGCGAGCGCCTCCTTCAGCGTCGAGCTCGCGTCCACTCGCGGTAGGGAGTCCGTTGGTCGCTCCAGCCGGCAGCGGCTCGAGCTTGACGGAGCTGAGACAGTGGCGCGCCATGATCCGAAGCCCGAGGTTCTCGCCGAAGAAGCTCCTCACGAACTCGTTGGCCGGCTCGCGCCACATGAGCTCCGGCGCAGAGAACTGCTGCAGGACACCGCCGCGAAGCAGCGCGATCCGGTCGGCGAGCAAGACGGCCTCGTCGATATCGTGGGTCACGAACAGGATGGTCTTGCGCACCTTCGCCTGCAGCCGCTTCATCTCGTGCTGCAGCCGTTCGCGGGTCAGGGGGTCAACCGCTCCGAACGGTTCGTCCATCAGCAGCACCGGAGGGTCGGCCGCCAGCGCCCGCGCCACGCCAACGCGCTGCGCCTCGCCGCCGGAGAGCTGGGACGGTCGCTTGGGGCCGTAGGTGTCCGGGTCCAGACCGACGAGGTCGAGCAGCTCGTCCACGCGCGCGTCGATGCGCTTGCGGTCCCAGCCGAGCAGGTGAGGCACGGTCGCGACGTTCCTGTGGATCGTCATGTTGGGGAACAGCCCGGTGTTCTGGATGACGTAGCCCATCGACCGCCGCAGCTGCTCGGGCTTGAGCTCGGCGGTGTCGCGCCCATCGACGCGGACGGTGCCGCTCGTCGGCTCGACCATGCGATTCACCATGCGCAGAATGGTGGTCTTCCCCGAGCCGGACGGTCCGAGCAGGACGGCGAACTCCCCGTCGGCCACGTCGAGATCGACGTGGTCGACCGCGGTGAAGTCGCCGTAGCGCTTGGTGAGTCCGCTGATCTCGATCATCGTGAGGTGTCCCAAGGTTGCAAGGCCCGCTGCAGCGCGAGCACGGACCGGTCGAAGAACAGCGCGAGCACCATGATGGGAATCACGCCGAGAAGGATCAGGTCGGTCGCGGTCTCGCCGGCTCCCAGGAAGACGAACGTACCCAGACCGCCGCCGCCGATCAGGCCCGCGACGATCGCGCCGGCGGTGGTCTGGACGAGCGCGACGCGCAGGCCGGCGATGATGATGGGCAGCGCGAGCGGGAACTCGATCTCGGCGAGCATCCGCGTGCGGCTCATGCCGACGCCGCGAGCCGCGTCGAGCACTCCGGGGTCGAGGCTCGCCAGCGAGGTGTAGGTGTTGCGCGCGATCGGGTACACGGCGTATGCGGACAGCACGATGATGACCGGCGCCCAGCCCACCCCTCGAACTCCGAGCGCATTGAGCAGCGGGATGCGGTCGGACGCGCCCGTGAGGATGGGGTTCATCAGTCCGATGAACGCGAGCGTCGGGAACACCTGGAGCACGTTGAGCGTGCCGAAGATCGCCGGTTCCAGCGAGCGCCGTCGAACCGCGAGCAGCCCGAGGATCAGTCCGGACACGAGTCCGATGGAAACCGCACCGGCGACGTAGGCCAGATGGAGCCGAAACTCGACCGCGAAGATCTCAGCGTTGTTCGCGTACTCGCGGGCGACAGCGAGCTCGGACAGCTGCCCGGTCAGCATGAGCACGACGACACCTGCGACCGGCAGATACGTCAGAACTGCCACGCAGCACGCCCGGCTGCAGCCACGCGGTCGCAGCGAAGATCACGACGTAGGACGCGAACAGCGAGAGCCACGCCGCCCAGCAGCAGCGACGTCCGCGCGATGTCGGAAGTGGCGGCCACGTGAGCTGCCGCAGCCGCGCCGGCGCTCCAGAGCATCAGCACCGGGGCCGCGCCCCCGAGCAGCGTCACGACGATGCCGCGAGTTCGGTCGGGCAGGGGGCTCAGCGACACCAGGGCAGCGGCGAGCCCACACCCCCACGAGCACCCATCCCCACACCCCGAGGCCGTCGACGAGCGACGTCGGCTCGCCCTCGATGATCCGGTTCTCGTTGAAGGAGATGCCGTGCGAAGCGAAGGTCGCCGCAACCCCGAGGAGTGCCCCGGTGACCGCGACGACCTTCGCATGTTCGCGTACTGTGCCGGTGACTTGCGCCACTGCCCGGCTTTCTACTTGAGGAACCCGTTCGCCTTGAGGTACTCCTCGGCGACCACCGATCCGGACTTGCCGCCGAACGCGACCTCGCGGTTGAGCTCCTGCAGCTTCTGCGTGGTGAGCGACGCGAAGACGGGCGCGAGGATCGACTCGATCTCAGGATACGCCGTCACGATCGCCGAGCGGAACACGGGCGTCGGCGCGTAGACCGGCGGAACGTTCTTGCTGTCGGTCAGCACGACGAGTCCCTGCTCGGCCAGGCCGCCGTCGGTGGCGTAGACCTCGGCGACGTTCGCGCCGTCGGTGCCCTTGACGACCGCCTCGATGAACTGCGCGGTCACGCCGTTGGACAGGCCGATCTTCTGGTCGTCCTTCAGCGTGAACCCGTAGGCCTTCTCGTAGGCCTTCATGCCGGACGGGTTGTCCATCCACGACTGATCGCCGATGAGCTTCACCGTGCCGCCGCCGTTCACGAACTTCGCGAAGTCCTCCATGGTGACGAGGCTGTTCGCGTCGGCGAACTCCTTCTTCACGGCGAGGTACTCGCCGTTGTTGGCGGGAGCGGGCGAGAGCCACGCCAAGCCGTTCTTCGCATCCTCGGTCTTGATCTGCTCGTAGCCCTTCACCGGGTCGTTCCACATCGGGTCGCCCTCGGGGCCGACGTAGTACTGGCCCGAGCCCGTGTAGTCGATCGATGCGTCAACGTCGCCGGCGAGCAGCGCCTTGCGCACGACGTCGGGCGTGCCGAACTTCGTCTTGTCGACCGTCGTGATGCCGTTGGCCTCGAGCATCTTGATGACCATCGACCCCAGGACGACGCCTTCGGAGTCCAGCAGCGATGCCACCTTGACCTCCGGGCCTTCTTTGGCGGCAGGTGCGGCGGGCGTCGCCGGCTTCTCGGCGGCCGGTGTGCAGCCCGCGAGAAGCAGCACGCCACCAAGCAGGGCAGCGAAAGCGAGCGCGTGCGTACTTGCCAGACATTGGAAACCCCTTTCCAGGTCTCAGGACCTCGCCGCCCAGAACGGGCGATGCCGAGCTCCCTTCTGATGTACCCATTGCAAACGATGACCGTGCCACTGGCGTCATCATAGCAATGAGATGATACATTGTATGCGAACAGTCTATCAATCTCGAGAAGAGGCCGCATGTCAGCCACCTCGACAGGCGTTTCCAGATCGCTCACCGAGCTTGCGCCGCTGTCAACCGCGGATCGCGCGGAGTTCGCGGCGTCCAGCTACTACGAGGCCGGATACTGGTGCGGCGAGTCTGTCGTCAAGGCCGTCAACGAGGCGCTTGGCCACCCGATGCCGCCAGAGGTCTTTCGCATGGCGTCGGGCTTCTGCGAAGGGCTTGGCGGGTCTCGTTGCATCTGTGGCGCGCTCGCAGGTGGCGTCATGGCGTCCGGCCTGACCGTCGGGACGCACCTCGGCAGACGACGCCTGGGAGCCCAGCTACGACGCGGCCGGTGAGCTGCGGCGGCGATGGATCGAGGACCAGGGGGCCGTGAGCTGCGACGAGGTCGTCATGCGTATCGGGGGGATGCACCATCCCGAGCGCTGGGCACACTGCACCATGCTCGTCGGCCGCACCGCCCGCTGGGTGGTCGAGATCGCCGGAGCAGCGCGAGCCGACCGAGGGCTGACCGGGTCCCGCGCGACACGGTGACAGACGGTTCGGGTACCCTGTGCGCATGGCTTCGCTCCCTGACATCGCGCGCGCCACCTCGGCCTCCCACCAGCTGCTGCCCGATGGCGCGCCGGTACTCGCGCTCGTCTCCGGCGGCGCCGACTCCGTCTCGCTGCTGCACCTGCTCGCCACCGGGGACGCTCGCCGCCGGCTCACCGCTCGCGGTGCTCCACGTCAACCACCTCCTGCGTGCGCGACGACGCCGACGCCGACGCGACCTTCGTCGCCGAGCAGTGCGCCGCACTCGGCGTCACCTGCCGCATCGGTCCGCTTCGACGTCGCCGCCTACGCGGCCGACGACGCCCTCAACCTCGAGGACGCCGGCCGCCGTGTTCGCTACCGCTTCGCCGAGGAGGAGCTCGACGCGCTGTGCGACGCCGCCGGAGTGGCGCGCGAGTCAGGTCGCATCGCCGTCGCGCACAACCGTGACGACCGCGTCGAGACCTTCCTGATGCGCGCCATCACCGGGGCCGGCACCGGCGGGTTCGCCTCGATTCCCTACCAGCGCGGCCGCATCGTTCGCCCGCTGCTCGACTGCGACCGAACGCTGCGATCCGCGACTGGCTCGACGGAGCTACGGCGCCCCTTGGCGAGAAGACGCATCCAACGCCGACACCACACGCATGCGCGCCCTCGTCCGCCACGAACTGGTCCCTGTGTTCGAGCGGGCCAACCCGGCATTCCGAGCCACCCTTGCGCGCTCCATCGATCTGGTGGCCGACGACGATGCGCTGCTGAGCGCGATGGCCGCGATCCACGCGCGGGACTTCGCCGACGTCACTGCCCGAGGGCGCGTCGTCTTCGACCGCGAGTGGATGGCGACCCTCGACCGCGCGATGGCGCGGCGCACGGTCCGCTCGGCGATTCTGGACGCGTTTCCGGATGCCTCGCGACTGGAGTCGGCGCACGTCGAGGCCATCGTGGACGGTCTCGGCGACGAGTCGTTTGCGCGTGACCTCTCGGGAGGTCTGCGGGCTGAGACCGAGTACGCTAAACTTGTCGTCTCGCGCGCGGGGGAGACCCCACGGGCGGTGGCACCTTCCTTGCTCCCCATACCCGGTACCGCCGACCTCGGTCCGGCGGGGCTCATCGTCGCCGAGCAGGTCGATCTCGCGGATATCGCGGGAGACGCCTGACTCGGTGACGATCGATGCCGGTGGCCTGGACCGGCTCGTCGTAGACGCGCCGCGCCCCGGAGACCGGATGCGGCCCCTCGGCATGGAAGGCTCCCGCAAGCTCTCTGACCTGCTCGTCGACGCGAAGGTACCGCGACGGGATCGTGCGGCCACCCCGGTCGTGCGAGATGGCGATCGCATCGTGTGGCTCGCCGGGGTGCGGATGAGCGAGGAGTACCGGATCGGCGCCGACACGGCTCGTGCCGTGCGGCTGACGTGGCAACGATGGGAGCCGGACCCCGTTCGCGGGGACGGCTGACGTACGCGGGGAAGGGACGACGACACGCGCATGGATCTGCACGCAGACATCTCGCACATCGTACTGAGCGAGGACGACATCCAGGCCCGCATCCGCGAGCTCGGGGCGCAGATCAGCGCGGACTACGGCGACGAGCCGGTACTGCTCGTGGCCGTGCTTGCGCGGTGCCGCCATCTTCGTCGCGGACCTGGCGCGCGCCATCTCGTCGCCGGTCGAACTCGACTTCATGGCGGTCTCGAGCTATGGCTCGTCGACCAAGTCGAGTGGCGTCGTGCGCATCCTCAAGGACCTCGACGAGACCATCGAAGGTCGCCACGTCCTCGTGTGCGAGGACATCCTCGACACCGGCCTCACGCTGAAGTACCTGCTCAAGAACCTCGCATCGCGCAAGCCGGCATCGCTGGAGATCGTCGCGCTGCTGAGCAAGGAAGGCAAGCAGCGGGTACCTATCGACTGTAAGTACGTCGGGTTCGGCGTCGCCGACGAGTTCGTCGTCGGCTACGGCCTGGACTTTGCAGAACGCTATCGCAACCTGCCCTACGTCGGCGTCCTGAAGCCGGAGATCTACGCAGACTAGTCGCGCGCACATACACGCGCTCATCCCCGAGGAGAACCGGGAACCGTGAACAAGAACTTCCGCACCGTACTGCTCTATCTGGTCCTGCTGGCCGTTCTGGTCTGGGTCGTCATGGCCTCGATCAGGGGCAACACCGCAGAGACCAAGCCCCTGACAACAAGCGAATTCGTGACGGCGACCCAAGAGGGGCGGGTCGCCGAAGGCCACCTACGTCGTGCGAGACAACAAGCTCGCTGGCGACTACTGGGAGAAGATCGAGGCCAAGAACGCGAAGGAAGCGCCCAAGAAGTTCACATCCACCTACGTGGGGACCGACAGCCTCGCGGCGCTGATGGCTTCGGCGAGCGCCGAGTTCGGCACGATCTACGACGTCGATGCGTTCGGGACCGAGTCCGCTCATCACGATCATCTCCTCGGTCTTGCCGATCCTGCTGCTGGTCGTGGTGATGTTCTTCTTCCTCAACCAGATGCAGGGCGGCAACTCCAAGATCATGAACTTCGGCAAGGCCAAGGCGAAGCGCATGACGCGCGACCAGCCGAGGATCACGTTCAAGGACGTCGCAGGCGTCGACGAGGCCATCGAGGAGCTCCAGGAGATCAAGGAGTTCCTCGCGAACCCCGGCAAGTTCCAGGCGCTCGGCGCCAAGATCCCGAAGGGCGTACTGCTCGTAGGCCCTCCGGGTACCGGCAAGACGCTGCTCGCGCGCGCCGTCGCCGGTGAGGCCGCCGTGCCGTTCTTCTCGATCTCCGGCTCCGACTTCGTCGAGATGTTCGTCGGCGTGGGCGCGTCGCGCGTGCGCGACCTGTTCGAGCAGGCCAAGGCCGCAAGCCCCTGCATCATCTTCGTCGACGAGATCGACGCCGTCGGTCGCCAGCGCGGCGCCGGGCTCGGCGGCGGTCACGACGAGCGCGAGCAGACCCTCAACCAGCTGCTCGTCGAGATGGACGGCTTCGACATCAAGGACAACGTCATCCTCATCGCGGCGACCAACCGCCCCGACATCCTCGACCCGGCGCTGCTGCGTCCGGGCCGCTTCGACCGCCAGGTCGTCGTCGACCGCCCCGACCTCAAGGGTCGTCTCGGCATCCTGAAGATCCACGCTCGTGGCAAGCCCCTCGACCGAGGAGATCGACCTCGAGGTGCTCGCTCGCCGCACGCCGGGCTTCACCGGTGCCGACCTCGCGAACCTCGTCAACGAGGCCGCGCTGCTCGCCGCGCGTCACGGCAAGAAGAAGATCGACATGATCGAGCTCGAAGAGGGCATCGACCGTGTCGTCGCCGGGTCCGGAGCGCAAGAGCCGTCTGATCTCCGACGAGGAGAAGAAGATCATCGCGTTCCACGAGGCCGGTCATGCGATCGTCGGCCACGTGCTCCCGCAGCGGCGACTCGATCCACAAGGTCACCATCATCCCGCGCGGCCGTTCGCTCGGCTCCACCTGGCACCTGCCGGAGGAGGAGAAGTTCCTCGGCTCCAAGAGCGAGATGCTGCCGAACCTCGCGTCGTTCATGGGCGGCCGCGTCGCCGAGGAGATCGCCATCGGCGACGTCACCACCGGTGCGTCCAACGACATCGACCGCGCCACCAAGCTCGCGAAGCAGATGGTCATGCAGTTCGGCATGAGCGAGAAGCTCGGCCCGCAGACGTTCGGCGAGGCCAGCCACGAGGTCTTCCTCGGCAGGGACTTCTCGGCGAATGCGGACTACTCGCCGGAGGTCGCCTACGAGATCGACAAGGAGGTCGCGCAGGCTCATCGACGACGCCTACGAGAAGGCGCGCAGCATCCTCACCGAGAACCGCGGCCAGCTCGATCTCATGGCCTCCGTGCTCGTCGAGCGGGAGACGATCGGCAAGAACGAGCTCGAGGCGCTGCTCAACAACACGTGGGACGAGCTACCTCGCGACCGAAGAGGCCAACAAGGACGACGACGCCGACTCCGACCCGGACATCGATTCGCCCGATGCCACCGAGGAGTCAGACGAGTCGGTCACGGCTGCCGAGCCGCCGATGGCTCCGGGTACTCCGCCTGCATACAACGCCTGATCCGCCCAGCTGGGTACGTAGAAGAAGACGATCGCCGTAGGGCCAGAGGCTGGAGGCAGCCGTGGACAAGGTCGGCGTCTTCATAGCTGACGACTACGAACTCGTTCGCTACGCCCTCAAACAGCTCCTCGAAGCCGAGCCGGACCTCACGGTCGTGGGCGAGGCGGCAGACGGCGAAACCACGGTCGCCGGGTGTGCGGGGACCAAGCCCGACGTGCTCGTCTTGGGCCTGCGGATGCCGGTCGCGAGCGGCGCAGAGATCTGCCGAGAAGTGCTTGCGCGCAGTCCCCAGACGGCCGTCATCATCCTGAGCGGCTCCCACGGCGACGACGAGGTCTTTGCCGCCCTCGACGCCGGAGCGTGCGGCTTCATCCTGAAGGACACGACCCCCGAGAGGGTGGTCGAGGCAGTCCGCTGCGTCGCGACGGGACAGTCGGTCTTCGACCACTCGGTTGCCGAGCGGATGGCCATGGACCATGCCCAGCGAGCCGAGCACCACGACGCGAACACGCTGTCCGAGCGCGAGGTCGAAGTACTCGACCTCATGGCGAAGGGTTTCTCGAACAAGGAGATCGGCCGCGCACTCTGGATCGGTGAGACCACGGTCAAGACGCACGTCAGCCACATCCTGAGGAAGCTCGATGCCGCCGATCGCACGCAGGCGGTTCTCGCCGCGGTGAAGTCCGGATTGATCCGGCTCAACGGCTGAGCTCCGCGCTCGGATGGGAGACCCGCGCGCCTGAGGGCGAGAGTCGGGTACCCTGAGCGTATGCGCCGCACAGGACGGTGCGGCCGAGACGAGGGGCACAGATGGATCGCGACAAGATCGAACAGGGCGTGCGACTCATCCTCGAAGGCGTTGGTGAAGACGTCGAGCCGAGAAGGCCTGCTCGACACGCCGCGCCGCGTCGCCGACATGTACGAGGAGATCTTCGCCGGCCTGACGCAGGACCCGGCCGAGCATTTCGCCGTCACCTTCAACGAGGGCCATCAGGAGATGGTGCTCGTGCGCGACATCCCGCTCTACTCGGTGTGCGAGCATCATCTCGTGCCGTTCATGGGCCGCGCCCACGTCGCCTACATCCCGGGCAAGGACGGCCGCATCTGCGGGCTCTCGAAGCTCGCGCGCGTGGTCGACGTCTTCGCCAAGCGCCCGCAGGTCCAGGAGCGCATGACCTCGCAGATCGCCGACACCATCGTCGAGCACCTCGATCCGGCCGGCGTCATCGTGGTCATCGAGGCCGAGCACCTGTGCATGTCGATGCGCGGCGTGAAGAAGCCCGGCTCCGAGACGGTCACCAGTGCGGTGCGCGGCATCTTCGAGCGCAAGGCCGCGACGCGCGCCGAGGCGATGTCGCTCATCACCGATCGAAGCCGCCGATGAGCGAGCCGGCCGAAACGCCGGAGTGCCTGGCGAGGACACAGTGGCAGACCCCGAGCCGGTTCGTCCTCCTCGGGTGTGGCGCTGCGGCCGCTTCGAGCTCGTGCTCGACCGTCCGCTCGTCATGGGCATCCTGAACGTCACGCCCGACTCGTTCTCCGATGGCGGACAGCACGAGAACCCCGCGTCGGCCGTCACCTGGGGCGAGCGCCTGATCGCCGACGGTGCGGCGATACTCGACATCGGTGGCGAGTCCACACGCCCGGGCGCGAGCCCGCTGCCGCCTTCGGGTGAGCTCGCTCGAGTACGCCCGGTGGTGCGGCGTTTCGCGGCTGACGACGATGTTCCCGTCTCGATCGACACGCGCAACGCCGAGGTGGCATCGGCCTGCGTCGAGGCCGGCGCGAGCATCATCAACGACGTGTCCGGCTTTCGCAGCCGCGAGATGGTCGAGGTCGCCGCCGGGTGCGAGGCGGGCCTGGTGGTCATGCACATGCTCGGCGAGCCGGGGACGATGCAGGACGCAGCCGGCGCTACGACGATGTCGTCACCGAGGTCGGCGGCTACCTGCTCGCCCAGGCGGCCGTGCTCGAGGCGGCCGGCGTCGCGCGCGAGCGGATCGCGATCGACCCGGGCATCGGCTTCGGCAAGACGCTCGAGCACAACCTCGCGCTGCTGCAGGCGCTGCCGCAGCTGGCCGCGCTCGGCTACCCCGTGGTCGCTCGGCGTCTCGCGCAAGCGCTTCATCGGCGAGCTGACGGGCGTTGACGAGCCATCAGAGCGGGTTGGCGGTTCGGTCGAGGCGGCGGTCTGGGCCGCCGCTCGCGGGGCTGACATCGTGCGCGTCCATGACGTCGGCGCGACGGTCCAGGCGCTTGCGATGGTGAAGGCCCTGGGGTAGCGACCGGTGCTGCGCGGCGCCCCGGTGTCCGGCGCGTGTCGCGCGCATGTCTGATGCGGTTTCATCCGCTCCCACGAATTGGGGCTTGCACAGCGCTCCACTCTGATAGAATGTCCGCGACTTGGAGGGGGTGCGGCTGCCAGCACGCCGCTGCCCAAACCGCTCTGGAGGAAACATGTCCAACCTGCCGCTGTTCATTGGCGTGGCCGCTGGCGTCCTCGCCGCTGCCTACGCCGGATTCCTCGTGCATGAGGATCAACAAGTTGCCTGCGGGCAACGACAAGATGCAGGAGATCGCTGGCGCGATCCAGGAAGGCGCCATGGCGTACCTGGGCGCCAGTACCGCACGGTCGGCATCGTCGCCGCCGTTCTGGCCGTCGCCATCGCGATCCCCGGCTTCTTCGGTGTCCCCGGCTTCGGCATCTGGACCGTCGATCGGCTTCCTGCTCGGCGGCGCCGCATCCGCCGCCGCCGGATTCATCGGCATGGGCATCTCGGTCCAGGCCAACGTGCGCACCGCTGAGGCCGCTCGTGGCGGGCTGGCCAAGGCGCTCAGCGTCGCGTTCGAGGCAGGCACGCGTCACCGGCCTGTTCGTCGTCGGCCTCGGCATCCTGTCGGTGTCGATCATGGCGCTGCTGCGTCATCGATCGGGCATCGCGCCGATCGCGGCGCTCGTCGGCCTCGGCTTCGGTGGCTCGCTCATCTCCGTCTTCGCCCGTCTCGGCGGCGGTATCTTCACCAAGGCCGCTGACGTCGGCGCCGACCTCGTCGGCAAGGTCGAGGCCGGTATCCCCGAGGACGACCCCCGCAACCCCGCCGTCATCGCCGACAACGTCGGCGACAACGTCGGCGACTGCGCCGGCATGGCCGCCGACCTCTTCGAGACCTACGTCGTCACCACCGTCGCCGCGATGCTCATCGGCATCCTGGCGTTCGGCGAGGCCGAGGCATGGCGTTCTCGCATCGGCATGCCGCTCGCGCTGGGCGCCGTCTCGATCGTCGCGTCGATCATCGGTACGTTCTTCGTGAAGATGAGCCCGAACGGCACGATCATGGGTGCGCTCTACAAGGGCCTGTGGGCCGCGGCCGCCATCGCGGCGGTCCTGTTCTACCCGGTCATCGTGTGGCTGACGCCGAAGGCCGAGGTCTTCGCGCTCACCGAGATCGGCCAGACGCTCGTCGCGGTGGCACGCAAGGTCGGCCCGAGTCCGCTCACCGTCTGGTTCTGCGCGCTGGTCGGCATCGGTCTGACCGCCGCCATGGTCTACATCACCGACTACTACACCGGCTCGACGTTCCGCCCGGTCACCACCATCGCTCAGGCGTCGGTCACCGGTCACGGCACCAACGTCATCCAGGGCCTCGCGGTCGGCATGGAGGCGACCGGCCTGCCGGTCATCGCCATCGCGCTCGCGACGCTCATCAGCTTCTCGCTCGCCGGCATCTACGGCATCGCCGTCGCCGCGCTGTCCATGCTCTCGATGGCCGGCATCGTCGTCGCGATCGACGCCTTCGGTCCCGTCACCGACAACGCCGGTGGTATCGCCGAGATGGCCGGTCTGCCCGCTGAGGTCCGCGTCGTCACCGACGCGCTCGACGCCGTCGGCAACACCACCAAGGCCGTCACCAAGGGCTACGCGATCGCCTCGGCGGCGCTGGCCGCGGTCGTGCTCTTCGCCGACTTCACGCACGCCATCACCGAGCAGATCGTCGGCCAGCGTGCCGGAGCTCGTCTTCAACCTCTCCAACCCGTACGTGCTGGTCGGCCTGTTCATCGGCGGCTCGCTGCCGTTCCTCTTCGCGTCGCTCGCGATGACCGCGGTCGGCAAGGCCGCCGGTGCGGTCGTCGAGGAAGTGCGTCGCCAGTTCCGCGAGATGCCGGGCATCATGGAGGGCACGCAGAAGCCGGACAACGCGCGCTGCGTCGACCTCGTGACCCAGGCCGCCCTCAGGGAGATGACGCTTCCGGCGCTCATCCCGACCGGCGTGCCGGTGCTCATCATCGCCCTCGGCTTCATCCTCAAGGCCGTCGGCTTCGCCAACGCCTTCGAGTTCACCGCGCTCATGCTCGGCGGCGCGCTCGTCGGTACCATCGTCACCGGCCTGTTCGTCGCCATCTCGATGACCTCGGGCGGCGGCGCGTGGGACAACGCCAAGAAGCGCTTCGAGGACGGCTTCACCGACAAGGACGGCGTCAAGCACCTCAAGGGCAGCGAGGCGCACAAGGCCGCTGTCACCGGTGACACCGTCGGCGACCCGTACAAGGACACCGCGGGCCCGGCGCTCAACTCGATGATCAAGGTCTTCAACATCGTCGCGCTGCTGCTGGTGCCGCTGCTCGTGCTGCTCGCCAAGTAGCTGGCGACCGACTTCGCGTCGCCAGCGAGCCGGTTCGAGCAGACACGCTTCGCGTGCTGCTCAACCGGCTCGGGCGCGTCGCACTTCTGGCGACCCCTCGGCTTCAGGCCGGGGGTCGTTTGTGTCTCGCGGCCGCCCGCCTCGGCGCTTGAAGGGAATACTCCCTGTAGCGCCGAAAGCGCTCCGTCCGCTTCGTAGGGAGGCCGACCATGACCACCGCATACATCGGAATCGGCAGCAACGAGGGTGACCGGGTCGCGAACCTGGCTCAGGCCATCGAAGCGCTCGCCGAGCTTCCCGAAACGCACGTTGAGCGTGCCTCGCATGCCTACGAGACCGAGCCGGCGTACCACGTCGACCAGCCACCGTTCGCCAACGCGGTCGTCGAGCTTCAGACCGACTTGAACCCGATCAGCTTCTCGACTACCTGCACAGCATCGAGGACGAGATGGGCCGCGTGCGCGCGCGTCGAGAACGGGCCGCGCGTCATCGACCTCGACATCCTGACGTTCGGTGACGAGGAGATGGTGAGCGAGACGCTCACGATTCCGCATCCCGGGCCTGCTCGAGCGCGACTTCGTCGTCACGCCGCTGCTCGAGATCGCGCCGCGGCTGCACCTGCCCGACGGCACGCGCGTCACGCACGAGGGCGCGACGGTGGGCCTTGTCGTCGACGAGCTGGGACCGATTCCGGACCTCGGCAGGCTCACGAACGAGCCGGTGCTCGCGCCGGACTGGGTGCCCGTCGCCGAGAGCTCGCGCGAGCAGGACGTCGTGGCGGGATGGGACGCGCGGCTGCAGTTCCAGCGCGAGGTGCTCGAAGAGGCCGGCATCCCGTACGCATGGAACCCGTTCGAGCCCGAGTCGACCATGGACCCCTTCGGCATGGGCGCGACCTTCCAGCTGCTCGTGCCCGTTGGTGACGTGGCGCGAGCCAGCAAGCTGCTCGCAGACCTCGACGACGCCGAGCCGATCTTCCCGCCGGAGCTCGTCGGCGACATGGAGCGTAGTGCACGCGGCACCGGGCTTCCGCGCACTGGCAGTCGCGCTATACTGTCACTCCCCATCGGAGGCACCGCGTGGACCTCGATCCTGAGGCTGCGACCGTGAACCGCTAAGGAGGCATCGCCCATGAGCGCTACCGCTCCCGCGAGCCCGACCCCGCGCGTGACCGCGCCGTCACTGCGCGTCATGAAGGAGGCCGGACGCCCGATCGTCATGCTCACCGCCTACGACTACCACGGCGCGCGGCTCGTCGAGGCCGCCGGCGTCGATGTCGTGCTCGTCGGCGACTCTCTCGGCATGACCGTGCTCGGGCACGCGTCGACGCTGCCGGTCACGATGGACGACATGGTCCGAGCGACCGCTGCCGTGTCTCGCGCGCCTGCACCCGGGCGCTCGTCATCGCCGACATGCCGTTCATGTCCTACGCCGCCGACTACGCCGAGGGCATGCGCAACGCCGGACGCCTCATCGCCGAGGGCGGGGCGCACGCCGTCAAGGTCGAGAACGCCTCCGCGGCCACGCTCGAGCTCGTCGCGGGGCTCACCGACGCCGGCATTCCCGTGATGGGGCACGTCGGCCTCACGCCGCAGTCGGTCAACACCCTCGGCGGCTACCGCACGCAGGGCAAGGACACCGCGAGCGCCACGCTGGCGATCGCCGACGCGCTCGCGCTCGAAGAGGCCGGCGCGTTCGCGGTCGTGCTCGAGTGCATCCCCGCCGAACTCGCGCAGCGCATCAGTGCGCTGCTCACGATCCCCACCATCGGTATCGGTGCGGGCGGCGGCTGCGACGGCCAGGTGCAGGTCTTCCACGACCTGCTCGGCTTGGGGGACTTCTTGCCCAAGCACGCGAAGCGCTACGCGGATCTTGGCGCGGCCATCACCCAGGCGGTCGCCGCCTACGCCGAGGACGTCCGAGCCGGGGCGTTTCCCGGCGACGAGCAGGCGACCCACATGGCTCCCGAGGTCGTCGCCGAGATAGACGCCATCATCGAGGGCGCGGAAGGTGCGGATGACGCGCTCGAATCGACCGATCGATGGGCTGATGGCGTGATCGAGCTGGTGACGAGCAAGGACGAGGTGCGCTCGGCGGTCGCGACGGCGCGCCGAGAAGGCAAGTCCGTCGGATTCGTGCCCACCATGGGAGCGCTTCACGACGGTCACCTGTCGCTCGTCCGCGCGGCGCGCGAGCGGTGCGACCTCGTGGTCGCCAGCATCTTCGTGAACCCGACGCAGTTCGTGGCCGGCGAGGACCTCGAGCGCTACCCGCGCCGCCTCGACGCTCGACACCGAGCTGCTCGGCGCGGAAGGTGTGGAGCTCGTCTGGGCGCCGAGCGTCGAGGAGATGTACGCCAGCGACGCGCAGGTCACCGTCGACCCCGGCCCGCTCGCGGCGCGCTGGGAAGGCGCGGTGCGACCCGGGCACTTCACCGGCGTGGCGACGATCGTCGCCAAGCTCCTCAACGTGGTCCGTCCCGACCTCGCGTTCTTCGGCGAGAAGGACTACCAGCAGCTCGCGGTCGTGCGCCGGCTCGTCCACGACCTCGACCTCGGTGTGGGCATCGTGGGCTGCCCGATCGTCCGCGACCACGACGGCCTCGCGCTCTCGAGCCGCAACGTCTACCTCTCCGCCGCCGAGCGCGCCGCAGGCCTCGCGCTTCCCGCCGGCGCTGTGGGCGGCCGCCAGCGAGCTCATGCTGGGCGAGCGCGATGCGCGCGTGCTCGAGGCCGCGATGCGCGCGGCTGTGACCGCGCACGCGGGCGACGCGGTCACGCTCGACTACGCCGCGATCGTCGACCCCGAGACGCTCGAGCCGCTCGTCCGCGTCGAGGCGACCGCCCGCGCGATCATCGCCGGGCGGGTCGGCGCCACGCGGCTCATCGACAACTGCGCGCTGACGATCCGCATCCGAAAGCTGACGCGGGCGACGCACTCGCGCACAATAGGCACGGACCGGTCGCATCGACACAGGAGTACGTTCGCGTGGCTGACTTCACCGACCTTGACCGCCGAGATCCGCCAACTCGCGCACGAGCGCGGCGCCGTCATCCTCGCGCACAACTACCAGCGCGCCGAGGTCCAGGACGTCGCCGACTTCGTGGGCGACTCGCTGGGGCTCTCGCGCCAGGCCGCCGAGACCGACGCCGAGCTCATCGTCTTCGCCGGCGTCCACTTCATGGCCGAGACCGCCAAGATCCTCGCGCCGAGCAAGACCGTGCTGATGCCCGAGCCGCGCGCCGGCTGCCCGATGGCCGACATGATCACCGGCGAGGCCCTCGCCGCCTGGAAGGCCGCACAACCCGGGCGTGCCGGTCGTCACGTACGTGAACTCCTCGGCGGAGGTCAAGGCCGAAAGCGACATCTGCGTCACGAGCGCCAACGCGGTCGCCGTCGTGCGCTCGCTCGGGTGCCGAGCGCGATCCTCTTCGCGCCGGACCGCAACCTCGGCAGCTGGGTCGCGCGCTCGCTGCCCGACGTCGACGTGATCCTCTGGGACGGCTGGTGCCCCACGCACGACGACGTCACGGCCGAGCAGGTCGCCGACGCGCGCGCTGCGCACCCGAGCGCGGCGGTCATCGCGCACCCCGAGTGCCGCCCCGAGGTCGTCGACCTCGCCGACGCCGTGCTCTCCACCTCGCAGATGCTCTCGTACGCCGCGGCGAGCGACGCCGACGAGTTCATCGTCGTCACCGAGGCGGGCCTCATCCACGCGCTCGAGAAGGCCGCTCCCGGCAAGCGCTTCTTCGAGCTCTACCCCCGCATGCTCTGCCCCAACATGAAGCTCACCACGCTCGAGAAGGTCCGCGACTGTCTGGCCGACAGACGCGGTGAGGTCACCGTCGCCGAGGACATCCGCGTGCGCGCGCTCGGCGCGGTCGAGCGGATGGTGGCCATTGGCTGACAGCGCCAAAGCCCTCGCGCCGGGCAGGTTGCCCGACGCGCTCTCGCGCCGCTACCTGCTCGGGTTCGACACCGACGCGTGCGTGCAGCACGCGTGCGACGTGCTCGTCATCGGCAGCGGCATCGCCGGGCTCGTCGCGGCGCTCGAGGCCTCGCGGACGCGCGACCGTCTCGCTCATCACCAAGTCCCGCCTCTCCGAGACCAACACCTGGTACGCGCAGGGCGGCATCGCCGGCGCGGTGGGCGAGGCCGACAGCGTCGAGCTGCACCTCGCCGACACGCTCGTCGTCGGCCAGGGGCTGTGCGACGAGGCGGTCGTGCGCGCCGTCGTGGGCGAGGCGCCTGCCGCGCTCGCCGGCCTCCAGGCCGCCGGCATGCACTTCGATCTCGACGAGGGCGGCGAGGTCGCACTCGCGCGCGAAGGCGGCCACTCGCTGCCGCGCGTGCTGCACTCGGGCGACGCGACCGGCGCCGCAGTGCAGGGCGCGCTCGACGCAGGCGCTGCGCGCATCGGAGCGCGTCGGCGTGTTCGAGCAGCGCTTCCTCGTCGACCTGCTCACCTCCGGCGAACGCTGCGTCGGCGCGCTCGTGCTCGACGCCGAGACGGGCGAGCTCGAGGTGTTCTGGGCCGACGCGGTCGTGCTCGCGACCGGCGGCGCCGGCCAGGTCTTCCGCGTCACCACCAACCCGCTCATCGCGACCGGCGACGGCCTGGCCGCGGCCTGGCGCGCGGGCGCCGAGGTCGCCGACCTCGAGTTCGTGCAGTTCCACCCCACCGCGCTCGACCACGAGGCGGCGCCGCGCTTCCTCATCACCGAGGCGCTGCGAGGCGAGGGCGCCTACCTGCTCGACTGCGACGAAGAGCGCTTCATGCTCGGCGTGCACCCGCTTGCCGAGCTCGCGCCGCGCGACGTCGTGAGCCGCGAGATCGAGCACGTCATGCAGCGCTGCGGCCGCAACAACGTCTGGCTCGACGCGCGCCACCTCGGCGAGGAGTACCTGCGCGCGCGGTTCCCGACGATCTGGGAGGCGTGCTCCGAGGCCGGCTACGACCTGTCGCGCGACCTGCTCCCGGTCGCGCCCGCCGCGCACTACATCGTCGGCGGCGTTCGCGTCGACATCGACGGCCGCACGAGCGTGCCGGGCCTCTACGCCTCGGGCGAGGTCACCGCGAGCGGCCTGCACGGCGCCAACCGCCTCGCGTCGCAACTCGCTGCTCGAGGGGCTCGTCTTCTCTCGGCGGATCGTGCGCGCGCTCGATGCCGACAACGACAGCGCCGAGGCGCCCGAGCGCATCCTCGCCGACGAGCCCGAGCGGGCTCGAGACCGCACGGAACTCGCCGATGCGCCGGCGACGCTCAAGGACACGATGCAGCGATTCGTCGGCATGAGCCGCACCGACGCGGGCCTCGCCGATGCGGCGCGCGTGCTCGGCCGGCTGTCGAGCGTGCTCGATGGCGACTCGCCGCATCAGGCCGACCTCGAGCTCGCGAACCTGGTCACGGTCGGCACCCTCATCGCGCACGCGGCGTGGCTGCGCACGGAGTCGCGCGGTTGCCACTCCCGCATCGACTTCCCTCAGCGCGACGACGAGCACTGGCGCGTGCGCACCGTCTTCCGCCGCGGATTCGCGCCACGCCGCAAGCCGATCACGGGCGTGAGCTTCGCCCCGGCGGGTTCACGCTCGGCCGAGGACCAGTGACGGCAGCGATGTTCGAGTTCCCCGACGTCACCAGCATCGTCGCCCTCGCACTCGCCGAGGACCTCGGCGTGTCGCCGGAGCGCTTCGCGCCCGACGCGCCAGGCTCGCCCGACGCTGCTCGAGCGCGACGTGACGTCCTTCAGCCGCGATCGGCCTCGACGCGCACTTCACCGGCCGCATCGTCTGCCGAGAAGACGCGGTGGTCGCCGGGTTGCCGGCGGTCGCGGCGGTCTACGAGACGCTGTCGCGGTCGGCGGGGCTCTTCGACCCGATCGAGGTCTTCCCGCTCGTCGCCGAGGGCGCTCGCGTGAAGGCGGGGACCCCGGTTGCCGAGATCGAGGGTGTCGCCGCAGCGGTGCTGGTGGGCGAGCGCACCGCGCTCGACTTCCTCATGCTGCTCTCGGGGATCGCCACGGAGACCGCCCGGTGGGTCGCTGCGGCCGGACCCGACCTCGCGGTCTGCGACACGCGCAAGACGATGCCGGGCCTGCGCGCGCTCTCGAAGTACGCCGTGCGCGTAGGCGGCGGCACGAACCACCGCGAGGGCCTGTTCGACATGGTGCTCGTGAAGGACAACCACATCGCGGCCGTCGCGTGGCATCAAGCTGCAGTGGCCAAGGCACGTGCCGGGCACCCCGAACTGCTCGTCGAGGTCGAGGCCGACACCGCCGAGCAGGCGCGCGAAGCGGTCGAGGCAGGCGCGCACATGGTGCTGCTCGACAACATGGATGACGCCACTCTGGCTCAGGCGGTCGACGGTGGTGCGAGAAGCGGCAGCGCGCGGCTGGGCGACGGGTGCTGACGGAGGCCAGCGGCGGTATCACGCGGGAGCGCTTGCCCGCGCTGCGCGCCGCCGGCGTGAACCGTGTGAGCGCGAGTTCGTTAACGGTCGGCGTACGAGTCGTCGATTTTGGGCTCGACGAGGCATGACTCTCAGGTAGGCTGGTCCAAGACCGAATCGTCGAAGGGCACGCAGATGCATTCCGCAATCCAGGCGGGCGCACCTCATCACGGAACCCGGGCGTAGTGCAGCTCGCTCAGAACATCCTCAACTGGGCGCTGGGCGCGCTCGACCAGCACGGATACGCGATCGTGTTCGCTGCGACCGTGCTCGAGAACCTGTTCATCATCGGCAGCTTCACGCCCGGCGACGTCATCACCACGGCCGCGGCCTTCACTGCATCGACGCCGAACGGAAACTCACTGTCGGTCGGGGGACTGTTCGCGGCGGCGGTTGCCGGCACCTGGATCGGCTCCAACATCAGCTACTTCGTCGGCGCACGGGGAGGGCTTGCGTTCATCGAGCGCGTGGGGCCGAGATTCGGCATCTCGGTCGAGGCGATCGAGGCCGGCGACGAGTACTTCGACCGCCGTGGCCCGGCCACGATCATCTTCGCGCGCTTCGTCGCGGTCATGAAGAACCTTGCGCCGACGATCGCCGGTGCGTCGCGCTTGAAGCTGTGGGTCTTCGAGGTCTACTCGCTGATCGGCGCCGTGCTGTACGCGGGCATCCTCGTCGCGCTCGGCTGGTTCCTCGGTGAGAACTTCCGCCAGGGCCTGAAGTACTTCGGTGCCTTCTCGTGGCTGATGTTCGTCGTCGTCATCGTCGATGATCATCGTGATCTGGCAGGGCAAGCGCCGCCGAGACAAGCGAGTGGTCAGGCGTCAGGTGGCCCTGTTCGAGGCCGAGCACGCCGCATGCCGAAGCCGCGGAGCCGATCGACGTCCGGTGACACGGCCGCTGATGCACCCGACGACGCTGCAGGACCGACCGATGTCGACTCGTGAGGCCGTGCTGGCCGCGCTTGCGCGCTGCCGGGGCGACGGGCCTGAGCGGCGAGGCGCTCGCGCGCAGTCCCTCGGAGTCAGCCGAGTCGCGATCGGGAAGCACGTCGCGTCCCTGCGCGAGGCGGGCTACGAGATCGAGGCCGAGCCCGGCGTCGGCTACCGCTTGATCGCCGTTCCCGGACGGCCCGCTGCCCGCCGAGATCGCGCCGCTTCTCCGGGACGCGTCCTGGATGCGTGCTCACCGGCGGGGGAGAGACCGCCTCGACGAACGACGACGCCCGGGCGCTGGCGCGCGAAGGCGCGCCCGAGGGCACCGTGGTGCTCGCGTCGTCACAGAGCTGCCGGCCGGGGACGGCTGGGACGCGACGTGGGCGTCGCCGGCAGGCGGCGCGTACCTCTCGATCGTGCTGCGGCCGACAGTCACGCCGGCCGAGCTGGCGCCGCTCGCGCTCGTCGTCGGGTCTCGGGCGTCGCGCGTGGGCTCGCAGGAGCACTTCGGCGTGGAGGCATCGCTCAAGTGGCCCAACGACGTCCTGCTCGCCGCCGGCAAGCTCGCGGGCGTCCTGCTCGAGATGTCTGCCGAGACCGATCGCGTGAACTGGGTCGTCGTCGGGCGTGGGGCTCAACGTGCGCCGGAACGACGACGGCGCGGCAGGCGCCCGGCGCCGCCTGTCTGGACGACGTGGTCCCGGGTGTGCGAATCGCCCATGCCGTCGCCGCGGTGCTCGACGGGATCGCCGAGCGTCTACGCGCAGTGGACCGAATCGGGGTTCCCGGCGCTGCGAGCGGAGTACGAGGCGCGCTCGTCG
Organism: uncultured Coriobacteriia bacterium; assembly: GCA_963803785.1. Classification (GTDB taxonomy): domain Bacteria; phylum Actinomycetota; class Coriobacteriia; order Anaerosomatales; family JAAXUF01; genus CAWDNM01. Next base: position 257,680 of record CAWDNM010000001.1, on the reverse strand, counting down.
CTGATCGGGCAGGACGTGACCGTGCGCGACATGACCGACGCGGTGCGAGCGTCCGGAACCGTGATGGGTGTCGACGACGAGGGCCGGCTGCTGATCGCCGACGCTCGGCGGCATGGAGTCGGTGGTTGCCGGCGAGGTCACGCTGCGAGAGCCCGGCGCATCGCACTTCCGCCTGACCTCGCCGAGCAGCCTTGACCGGCGGCGGACGCCCACGCTACCGTTAACCCTCAGTCCATGCGGAGTTAACGGAGCCGATCACATGACCCTTGCCACCCAGACCGAGCACGCGTCGTCTCGGCGAGTCCGCGCTCTGGCGACGGCCGCGCTGCTTGCGGCGCTTGCGGCTGCGCTCGGTCCGCTGGCACTGCCCGTCGGACCGGTGCCGATCACGTTCCAGACCTTCTTCGTGGTGCTCGCGGCGCTGCTGCTGCCGCGCGCCGTGGGCCGCCGGCTCGATGGCGCTCTACGTCGCGCTGGGTGCCGCAGGGCCTGCCGGTGTTCGCGAAGGGGGCTGCCGGCATTGCAGTCGTGACGGGCCCGACGGGCGGCTACTCGTCGGATTCATCGTGGCCGCAGGGGTCGCGTCGCTCGTGCGAGTCGGTCTCGTGCAAGGCTGGCGCGAGCACTCTCGCTGCCGATGTCGGCGCGTGCGTCGTGCTGCTTCACGGTCGTCTACGGGATGGGCACCGCGTGGCTCGCGTACTCGCTCAACATGTCGCTTCCGCAGGCCGCTGCGGTCGGCGTGCTGCCGTTCATCGTCGGCGACGTCGTCAAGTCGAGCGCGATTCGTCGCCATGCGTTCGCAAGGTCGCCAGGCTAGCGCGGCTGTCCGCGAAGGCGGCGCCGGCGTCACCGATGTCTCGACGTCCTCGACGCGAGCGCCGGCAACGACACCGTCATCCGAGCGCCACCCTCCGGCAGATTCGCCGCCTCGATCCGGCCACCGTGAGCGACTACGATCGCGCGAACGATCGCCAGGCCCAGTCCCGCGCCGCCGCTCGTCCGCGTGCGGCTCGAGTCGGCGCGGTAGAAGCGGTCGAACAGCCGGGGCAGGTCCGCCTCGGGGATGCCGGGCCCGTCGTCGAGTACCGAGAGCACCGCGCGGTCGCCCTCGGCGTTGAGCTCGACCCGCACGTGCCCGCCCTCGCCCACGATGCGGCTCGCGTTGTCGACGAGGTTCGTGACCACCTGCTGCGAGCCGGTCCACGTCGCCGAGAACGAGCGGCGCGCGCCCGTTGACGGTCAGCGAGACTTCGCGGTCCTCCAGCAGCGGCTCGAGCATCGCCGCCGCGCGGTCGGCGGCCAGACGCAGGTCGACCTGGGTTATCGGCAGCTCGCCGGTGGCGCCTTCGATGCGCTGCAGCGTGAGCAGGTCGTTCGCGAGCCTGCCGAGCCGCTCGGCCTCGAGGGCGATCGTCGACAGGAAGCGCTGCTGGTCGTCGGGATCGACGTCGCCGTCGAGAAGCGTCTCGGCGGCACCGCGAATGGCGGTCAGGGGGGTGCGCAGCTCGTGGCTGACGTCGCTGACGAACTGCGTCTTGCGGCGCTCCTCGCGCTTGAGTTCCTCGAGCGCGTCGTCGATCTGGCCGGCCATCTGGTTGAACGCCTCGGCGACGATGCGGGTCTCGCGCGGGCCGCCGACGTCGGCGCGTGCCGCGTGGTTGCCCGAAGCGAACGCCCGTCGCCGACACGCCGAGGCGCTCGAGCGGTGCCACGATGCGTGATGCGATCAACGCGGCCGACGAGCCAGCCGATGAGCGGGGACGGCGACGACCACCGCGAGCCCGTAGCGGGTAGCGGAAGCTCAGCCCGACGAAGGCCGCGGCCGCGGCGAGTCAGGCGCCACGAGCCCGGTCCAGATCGCGATCTTCGAGCGCAGGGTGCTGCCCATCGTGGCTCCTCGGCGGGTGTCTGGCGGGTGGTGGCGCGCGATGTTAGGCGGTGCGGAAGCGGTAGCCGTAGCCGCGCACCGTCTCGACGAGCGCGGGGTCGCAGCCGGCGGCCTCGAGCTTGTCGCGGAGGCGCTTGACGTGCGTGTCGACCGTCTTGGTCTCGACGAGGAACTCCCAGCCCCACGCCTCGCGCAGCAGCTGATCGCGCGAGAGCACCTTGCCGCCGTGGCGCATGAGGCAGGCGAGCAGCTCGAACTCGCGCGGCGTCAGGTCGATGAGCCGGTCGTCGGCGGTCGCCATGTGCGCGGCCTCGTCGAGCACGATGCCGGCGAGCTCGATGTGCTCGCCGGCGACGCCCGGCTCGCGCGCTGCCCGCGGGCGCGCGGCGCAGCAGCGCCTTGACGCGCGCGGTCAGCTCGCGCACGCCGAACGGCTTGGCGAGGTAGTCGTCGCCGCCGATCTCGAGGCCGACGACCTTGTCGAGCTCGGTGTCGCGCGCCGAGAGGAACAGCACCGGGCACGCTCGAATCGATGCGCAGCCGGCGGCAGACCTCGTAGCCGTCGATGCCCGGCAGCATGACGTCGAGCACCACGAGGTCGAAGGTGCTGGCCTTGGCGAGTGCGAGCGCGTCGTCGCCGTTGGCGGCGACGGCGACGTCGTAGCCCTCTTTGCGCAGGTTGTAGCTCACGAACTCGGTGATGGACGCTTCGTCGTCGACGACGAGGATGCGGGCGGGAGTGTCGGTCACAGGTGAGCCTCCAGGGAGTCGGCGGCGGGCTGTTCTCGCAGGTCAGATGTGGTGCGGATCGCGCCGCACTTGCAGGCCAGGCGTGTCTCGGCCGATGATAGCACCGGCTGCGGAGCGCGCTTGGCCGCGTCACCGTGCCGTGAAGAACTCCTACCCAACCGGAGGGGATTCGCCCATGCTGCTCGCCGTTGACGTCGGCAACACCCAGACCGTGCTCGGCCTGTTCGCCGAGGAGAAGCTCGCCGGACACTGGCGGATCTCCACCAACGCCTCGCTCACCGCTGACGAGCTGCGCGTGCAAGGTCGCCGGGCTCCTCGCGCTCGACGGGCTGTCGTGGGGCGACGTGAACCACGTCATCCTCGCGTCGGTCGTTCCGCGGCTCACCGCGGCGTGGGAGGACCTCACCGAGGTCGCGTGCGACTGCGACGTGATGGTCGTCGGGCCGGGGCTGAAGACCGGCATGCCGATCCGCTACGACAACCCGCACGAGGTCGGCGCCGACCGCATCGTCAACGGCGTGGCGGCCTTCGCGCGGCTCGGCGGGCCGGTCATCGTCGTCGACTTCGGGACCGCCACCACCATCGACGTCGTCGACGCGGAGGGCGCCTATCTGGGCGGCGCCATCGCTCCGGGTGTCGAGACGTCCGCCGAGGCGCTCTTCTCCAAGGCCGCGCGTCTCTCGAAGGTCGACCTCGAGCCGCCGAGCGCCGTCATCGGCACCAACACGCGCATGAGCGTGCAGGCGGGGCTGCTGCTCGGCGAGGCTGCGATGGTCGACGGACTCGTGCGCCGCACGTGGGTCGAGCTCGGCGCCGAGACGCCGGTGATCGCGACCGGCGGGCTCGCCGAGCGCATGGCGCTGCTGTGCGAGACGATCACCGACGTCGACATGGACCTGACGCTCGACGGGCTGCGGATGATCTTCGAGAAGAACCGGTAGCGACCCTACTCCGGTGTCCCGGTCCGGCTTCGCGCTCATGTCGGCCTCGCGCAGCGGGCTCGTCTCGAGCAGGTGGTCGCGCACGAGTTCGCGCACGTCTTCGCGGCGCGCCTTGGACCACTTCAGGTACAGCGCCATGCGCTCGACCAGCTCCACGCCGAGCAGGTCGTGCTTCACGTACGTGCTGCGGCCGGGCTTCTCGGCGCGGACGAAGGGCTTGGCGACGTCGTGCAGCAGGGCGCCCCAGCGCAGCGTGACGTCGGGCTCGGTCGCGGCGACGACGCCCGACGGTGTGCTCGAACAGCGTGCGGTCGTGGTAGGGCGAGTTCTGGTCGTAGCCCGACCTGCAGCTCGAGCTCGGGCAGCATGAAGCGCAAGCAGGCCGGTGGCGGCGAGCAGCTCGAGTCCGTAGACGACGCTCTGGCCGACGAGCAGCTTGTCGAGTTCGGCCATCCAGCGCTCGCGCGCGACGTGCAGGATGCGGTGCGCGTAGCGCTCCATCGCGCCCGTGGTCGCCGGCTCGACGGAGAACCCGAGCTGCGAGGCGAATCGAGCGGCGCGAAGCATCCGCAGCGGGTCCTCCTTGAACCGCTCGCGCGGGTTGCCGACGGCGCGGATGACGCGCGCCTCGATGTCGGCCTGACCGCCGAACAGGTCGATGATCTGCTCGCCCTGCATCGCGATCGCGTTGATCGTGAAGTCGCGCCGCGCGAGGTCTGCCGCGAGGTCGTCGAGGAACACCACCTCGGGCCTGCGGGTGTCGTCGGGGTAGACCTCGGAGCGAAACGTCGTGACCTCGACCAGGCGCCCGTCGGCCTTGAACCCCACGGTGCCGTACTTCTTGCCGATGAGGTACGGCTTGCCGCCCCGCCTCGCGAACGGCGGCCTCGATGCGGTCGGGCACGAGCGGCGTGGTGAAGTCGTAGTCGCTGCACTCGCGCCGCATCAGCACGTCGCGAACGGACCCGCCCACCAGGTAGACGGGATCGACGACCGCCGCGACTGCGTTGTAGACCTCGAGTGCGTGTTCCAAGAGCCCGCCTTCCGAGAAGGACGCCTCGGTACAACCATACCCGAGACGAGCGAGGCAGCGGCGGGTCCGCGCGCGTCGCGCTCGCGTATACTCGGCGGTGTGCACAAGCGTGTGTACGCGCGAGCAGGCGAGGGGAGGCGCGCGTGAGGCTCTACCGGATCGGCGACAAGGTCGTCAGCGAGGACAAGCTTCGCGACGCCATCACCGCGATTCTCGAGGACCGGGAGGCCGGTGCGACTCAGGACGACGTCGCCAAGAGCCATGGCGTGCAGCGCTCGTTCGTGAGCTTCCTCGAGACGCTCGGCGAGGTTCGCAAGGGTAGTCGCGTCGCGCTGGTCGGCTTCCCGATCGCCAACGCCGATGCCGTCAAGGAGCTTGCCGAGCGCCACGCCCTCGACTTCGTGCTCGTCCTGTCTCAGGAGGAGCGGGAGGACATCGAATCCGGTGAGGTCACCGCGGTGTTCAACACGCTGCTCGAGACGATCGCCACGCTGCGCGACTACGACACGCTCGTGCTCATGGCGAGCGACTGGCGCATCAAGACCATGGAGCGCATCCTCGGCACCGAGGTCGTCGGTGTGCCGCTCGGGCCATCGCCGTTGCGCGCGGCCGTGACCGTCGACCTCGAGCAGCTCGACGAGATCCTGTCCGGCGTCATGTCCGCACGTCCCGCGCACGGCTCCACGAGCCGCGGAGGCGCCGCACTGAAGAACGCCGAGAATCTCACCGGGAGGTGGCAGCCATCAAAGAGGTCGTGAGCGTCTCGATCGGCTCGTCCAGCCGCGACCACGAGGTCGAGATCGAACTGCTCGGCGAGCAGTTCAGGATCCGCCGAGAAGGCTACGACGGTGACTTCGAGAAGGCGGCCGCGCGTTTCGCCGAGCTCGACGGCAAGGTTGCGGCGTTCGGGCATGGGCGGCATCGACATGTACCTGCGTGCCGACGGCCGCAAGTACTTCTTCCGAGACGCCAAGCAGCTCGTCAAGAACGTTCAAGGTCACGCCGGTCGTCGACGGCAGCGGCCTGAAGGGCCCGGTCGAGGGCTCGACCATCGACTATCTCAAGAGCGCGCACGGGCTCGTGCTCGCCGGCAAGAAGGTACTGATGACCTCGGCGGTCGACCGGTGGGGCATGGCCGAAGCGCTTCAGAACGCGGGGACCGAACAGGTCTTCGGCGACCTGTTCTACGCGCTCGACCTTCCCTTCATCATCAAGCGCTGGGGTTCGCTCAAGGTGCTCGTTCGCGTTCTGACGCCGCTCGTCGCGCAGCTGCCGTTCTCGGTGCTCTATCCGGTCGGCGAGAAGCAGGACGAGACTTCCCAAGGTCAACCCGAAGGCCGGCCAGCTCTACAACTGGGCCGACATCATCGCCGGTGACTGGCAGTTCGTGAAGAAGTACATGCCGCCGGACATGCGAGGCAAGTGGATCATCACGAACACCACGACCGCGGCCGATGTGGACCTGTGCCGCGAGCGAGGTGTCGAACTGCTCGTCACGTCGACTCCGCGGCTCGACGGCCGCTCCTTCGGTACGAACGTCATCGAGGCGACGATGGTCGCGCTCGACAACGCGAAGGTCGAGCTGTCGCCGGAGCGGTACCGTGAACTGCTCGACAGCGTGGGGTTCAAGCCCGACGTTCTGTGGCTCCAGAACAGCGACAGCACGACGGCGTAGTGGCCGATTCGGCCTGCGAAGTGAAGCTCATGCGAGCGCTAGATGTGTGTACTTGAGTGGTTCTTGCGCACAGCGAGGGTTTCGGCAAGTCGTTTGCTCTGAACGCGCGCAAGTACGAGCAGCATTAAGTTGCGTTCAGGCTAGCGTCGGGACGCACGGCGGTGCTAGTATCGACCTGTTCAGGCAAGCGGTTGGAAAAGCGGTGTCGTCCCTGCGCGGGATTGTGCGCGGGCGCCTCTCTTCCACAGGCACGCACGGCTGCTTCGGGCAGCTGCATGCGTTAAGGAGTTGAGTACGTGAACAAGCGCGCTCGCATTCGACTTATCGGCGTGACGGCTGCGATTCTCATCGCTGTCGCTGCCATGGTCTACTACACGGGCGGCAAGCAGGGTGCCTACGAGGGCGACCTGGCCTCGGTGGCCGGGGACAGCTCGCTCGTCGGCGAGCAGGTCAAGGTCGGCGGCACTGTCGTCGCCGGCTCGTGGGACAAGAAGTCCAACCCCATGCGCTTCGTGATTCGCGGCGAGAACGACAAGACCGGCACCGGTCCCACCCTCAAGGTCGTCTACACCGGCACCGTGCCGGCCACCTTCGGTGACGGCGTTGTCGCGATCGTGACGGGCAAGCTCGCCAGTGACGGCACCGTCAACGCGACCGACATGATCACCAAGTGCCCGTCCAAGTACGAGTCGGCCACCGGCGCCACGCCGGTTGCGGACCTCATCGGCAGCGGCGCCAGCATGGAGGGCAAGCCGGTTCGCACGACCGGGTACGTGAAGCCCGGCTCGATCGCCCCGGCCGGCTCGACCGGCGTTCGATTCATCGTCGCCCAGAACGCCGACGGTAGCGGCAAGACCCTACCGGTCGACTTCTCGGCCGTGCTTCCCGATGGCATGAAGGACGGCTCGCAGGTCGTCATGGGAGGAGCGCTCGAGCAGGGCGTGTTCGTCGCGACGAGCGTCGCGCTCGAGGAGAGCCAGAAGTAGCTGAACAGACGGTCGCGGCCGAATCTCGGCCGCGACCTCTCTTGAGACCGACAACCGAACGGAGTCGATGAATGGTAACGCTGGGGTTGACCATGCTTGGACTGGCACTGCTGTCCGGCATCACTGACGATTGCGGCTCTGCTCATGGGTCACAATCGCAAGGGCGGCGAGGCGATCTCCAAGGTCGGCTATTGGGGGACGTACGTCTCGGCAGGGGCGTTCACGGCTGCCGTCGTCATCATGGTCGTCGCGTTCTACAGCAATGACTTCTCCTTCCTCTACGTCGCCGAGAACCACAGTCCGTGACGTGTCGAGCCTCGCGTGGCTCTACACTCTGTCGGCGCTGTGGGCCGGCCGCGAGGGGTCGTTCATGTTCTGGGGCTGGCTGCTGTCGCTGTTCGCGGCCTGGGTCGCCTACAAGCGCGCGCCGTTCATGGATGCGCTCTCCAACATGGGGCTCATGGTCACGAACGTCGTGCTCGTGCTCTTCGCGGGCGGCATGCTGTTCTCGACGCCGAACAATCCGTTCAAGGCAACCGACCCAGGATTGCTCGATGCGGCCGGCAACCTCGTCGGCGAGGCTGCCTCCTGGGGCATGAACCCGCTGCTGCAGCACTGGGCGATGATCCTCCACCCGCCGACGCTGTTCATCGGCTACGCGGGTCTCACGATTCCCTTCGCGTTCGCGGTCGCGGCGATCATCGTCAACGACGGCTCGGACGCGTGGGTCAAGATCGTCGACCGCATCACCATCTTCTCGTGGCTGTTCCTGGGCGCGGGCATCGGCCTGGGCTCGGTCTGGGCCTACGTCGTCCTCGGTTGGGGCGGCTACTGGGGCTGGGACCCGGTGGAGAACGCCTCGCTGCTTCCGTGGCTGACCGGCGTCGGCCTGCTCCACAGCTTCACGATCTATCGCAAGCGCGGCGGCTTCAAGAAGTGGGCGATCGCCCTGGCTTCGGTCACCTTCGCGCTCGTCATCCTCGGCACGTTCATCACGCGCTCGGGCATCGTGCAGTCGGTGCACGCGTTCCAGGCCGATCCCGGTCTCGCTCTACCTGTTCGCCGGCGATGATCATCGCGGCGTTCGCGGTCGCGGTGTTCGGCCCGATGCTGCGCAAGGGCACGTTCGAGGGCAACGACGAGTTCGAGTCGCTCACCGGCAAAGAGGCCGCCTACTACTTCAACAACGTCATCATGCTCGTCGCCGGCCTGCTCGTGGCCTACCTGACCATCTCGTCGGCGCTTCCGTCGTGGATGCTGTTCGGCGGCCGCTCGATCCCGCCGACCACGTTCGACTCGGTCGCCCGTCCCGTCGGCATCCTCTACGTCGTTCATTCTTGCGGTGTGCCCGATCCTGTCGTGGCGCACCACTGACGGTCCGACGTTCTGGAACCGTGTGAAGTGGCCGCTCGTCGCCGCGCTGGGCATATTCGCGCTGCTCGTCGTCGAGTTCTCGACGACGCTGCTGCCGATCTACAACAAGATGGTCGCGATGGCCGCGACGAACGCTCCGGCGGCCAAGATGGCCGGAGCCGGTCCCGCGGGCTACTACAACGCGCTCGGTATTCTCGGCCTGTTCGCGGCATCGCTCGTCATTGCGACGACCGGCTCGATGTTCGTCACCGGTGCGCGGAAGCGGGCCGCGGCGCGTGGCGAGAGCATCGGCACCGCGCTGTGGAACATCCTGACCAAGGCGCGCAGCCAGTCGGGCGGCTACATCGCGCACATCGGTATCGGCATCATCCTGATCGGCCTGGTCGGCTCGGCGATGTACGTCTACGACAACAACTACACGATCCCGCAGAAGCCGGGCTCGACCTTCACGGTCGAGGGGTACACGTTCACCTACACGGGTTCTGACTCCGAAGACGCTCGCCAACGGCAATGAGGTCAACACCCTGAATCTCGACGTGTCGCGTGACGGGCGCAAGGTCGGCACCATCACTCCGGGCCAGACGACCTTCGTGGCCAACCAGCAGACACGCACCGACGCCAGCGTCCTCTCGGAGCCGCTGCGTGACATCTTCGTCTCGATGCAGCAGGCCGACGAGACCGGCATCACGGTCAACGTGAAGGTCAACCCGCTCATCTGGTTCTCGTGGGGCGGATTCATCCTGCTGCTCATCGGTACGAGCCTCGCCACGTGGCCCAAGAAGGGCGGCGCCGTCGCGCCCGTTCCCGCGACCCGTGAAGCCCGCACCGTTCAAGGCGAGTTCCGGTAAGCGGGCGAAGCGCTAGCTGATGACCGAACCAACCAACACAGAGTTCGCGCTGGAGGTCCGGGATCTGTCCCGGACCTTCGGTGCGCGCAAGGCGCTCGACAAGGTGACCTTCGACCTGCCGCGCGGCGCGTTCCTGTCGATCTTCGGACCGAACGGTGCCGGCAAGACCACCATGCTCAAGGTGCTCTCCACGCTCACGTCGCCGTCCAAGGGCAAGGCGAGCATCATGGGGCTCGACGTGGTCGAGGACGCGGTCGAGCTGCGCGAGCGGATCGGCTTCATCAGCCACAACCCGCTCCTCTACCCCGACCTCACCGCCGAGGAGAACCTCGAGTTCTTCGCCGACCTCTACTGCATCGAGGACCCCAAGGCGCGCGTCAAGGAGCTGCTTGACCGCGGTGGAGCTCGACCACCGGCGGCTCGACGCCGTGCGGACCTTCTCGCGCGGCATGGTCCAGCGCCTGTCGATCGCGCGCTCGCTCCTGCACAAGCCCGACGTCATCTTCCTCGACGAGCCGTACTCGGGTCTCGATCCGCATGCGATGGACATCCTCGACTCGCTCATCGCCCAGATTCGCGACGAGCACACCTTCGTGATGATCAGCCACGACCTGCAGAAGGGTCTCGAGCTGTGCAGCCACGCGCTCATTCTCGCGAAGGGCAAGATCGTGCTCTTCGAGGAGCGCGAGGCGATCGACCCCGACGCGTTCGCGGCGACGTACCGCGCAACCGTCGGCATGGGGGTGTCGTAGCCCCATGGCCGAGAAGAAGCAGAGCCTGCACATCTCCGGCATGCGCCAGTTCAAGGCGATCCTGAAGAAGGACATCGTCATGGAGCTGCGCACCAAGGAGATGCTCACCTCGATGGGGCTGTACGCGCTGCTCGTGCTGCTCATCTACTACATCGCGCTGTCGCAGGCCGGGCGCGCGTTCGACGTCACCAACATCGCCGGCGGCCTGCTTGTGGCTCGCGATCGTCTTCACGTCGCTGCTTGGGCTGAACCGCTCGCTCGTGCACGAGAAGGACCAGGGATGCCTCGACGCGCTGCTGCTCGCGCCGGTCGACCGGCCGGTCATCTTCTTCGGCAAGGCGATAGGCAACCTGCTGTTCCTGCTGATCGTCGAGGTGTTCGTCACCCCGCTGTTCATGATCATCTTCAACGCCGGCAAGTACTCGCAGGGTCCGCGCGACCTGGGGCTACCTCGCTCTCGTGCTCCTGGTCGGGTTCCATCGGCATCGCGGGAGTCGGCACGCTGCTTGCCACTATGTCGGTGAACACGACGGGTAAGGACTTCGTGCTCGCGGTGCTGTTCATCCCGATCATGTTCCCGCTGCTGCTCGCGGTGGTTGCGGCGACGTGGGCGATACTGAACGCGAGTCCCAACATGGTCGTGTACTGGAGGATGCTCGCGGTTGCGGGCGGGTACGATGCGATCATGCTGCTCGCGGCATACGCTCTGTACGAGTTCGTCCTCGGCGCCTAGAAGCGCCGGGTCTGCAGTCGAGAAGGGTCGACGATGAAACAGATTCGAGTCGCGTTGTGGCTGGCTATCGTCGGCGGGGTGATGACGACGGTCGCGTTCCTCATGTCGTTCTTCACAGCCGAGGTCCAGCAGTTCGGAGCGGTCACGCTGCCGAGCCGCATCGACACGGTCTTCCCGCTCCTTGGGCAGGGGGCCGACGGCTTCCAGTACGCGCGCCCCTGGTTCAGCCAGAAGATCTTCTACTTCCACGTGCCGTTCGCCGAGGCGTCGTTCCTCGTGTTCACCGTGGCGGCGTACTTCGCGGTCCGCTTCCTCATGACGCGCGACCGGGCCTACGACACGAAGTCGCGAGTGGCGATGGAAGTCGCCCTGCTCTTCGTGGTCCTGACGCTCATCACGGGCGACCTGTGGACGAAGGCCTCGTGGGGCGTGTGGTGGGAGTGGGAGCCTCGGCTGACCACGTACTTCATCATGACGTTGATGATGGTCGCGTACTTCGTTCTGCGAAACTCGCTTGAGGACGAGGAGCGCCGAGCGGTCTACGCCTCGGTGTTCGGCATCATCGCGTGGATCAACGCACCGATCTCGTTCTTCATCACGCGCGTCATTCCGTCGAACCACCCGGTCGTCTTCACGTCGGGCATGGCGAAGTCGAACCTGTGGCCGTTCATCGTGGCGCAGATCGGCATGCTGATGATCGGCTATGCGGTCTACGTCATTCGAGTCCGCGAGGAGCGCATGCGTGAGCGCATCGAGGTCGTCAAGGACTCCCTGGAAGGCTAAACGCGGGACAACCGCTTGCATAGGAGGTAGCGAGAAATGCTGAACGAAACGAACATCGAGCTCTACCGGCTGGTCATCGCTGACGCCCCGTACGTGATCGCCGCGTACGCCGTGCTCTGGATCGCGCTCGATCGTCTACATCACGATGGTGCTTCGCCGCCTGCTCCGCATGGAGAAGGAGATGGTCGTGCTCGAGGAGACCGCCGCACGCCGTAGTGGTTCGGCAGGCTAGCGACCGGTCGTAGTACCCTAGTCCACACGTGGTTTCGAGCCGGAGAGGAGGGCGAACGTGTCGCAAGCATCAGTCGTGCTGTTCTGGTTCTCGCTAGCGCTCTACATCGCTGCGACGGTTCTCTACGCCTACCAGTTCGTCCTCAAGCGCTCGAAGGTCGGCTGGTGGGCGCGGTTCTGCACCGGTGCGGGATTCATCTGCCAGACGCTCTCGATCGGCGCGCACTCGATCTCGACGGACGGGACGCAGCTGACCGGCCCGAACCAGCTCATGCTGGCTTCGTGGGCGCTCGTGCTCCTGTACTTCGTCATGGAGCACCTCATCAAGATCAAGATCTACGGCACCTTCCTCATTCCTGTCGCGGTGCTGTTCATGGGCGCCTCGCAGATCATGGGCGGCTTCATGGCGCCTGCTGAGCTCACCGAGGTGCAGGCGATGCAGCTCGACAGCTGGCGCATCACCTTCCACGTGGCGCTCATCGTGTTCGCGAACGCCGGTTTCGCCTTCGGTGCCGTCTCCTCGGGCATCTACCTGTTCCAGGAGGGCAAGCTCAAGAGCCACACCTCCAACATCGTCACGCGACGCCTGCCGTCACTCAGCACGCTCCAGCTGATCGCGCGCCGCGCGATATCGTTCTCGTTCCCGGTCTACACCGCCGGCCTGCTGCTCGGCATCCTGCGGGCGGTCGAGCTCGACGTCGACCAGCTGGTACTTCGACCTGCGCATCATGCTGTCCGGTATCGTATGGCTGGTGTTCGGCATCTACCTCGTGCTCGTCTACCGGCAGCAACGTGTCGAACCGCACGGCGTCGTGGGTCGCACTCGGCGGGTTCGTCCTCGTCGTCATCGTCGCCATCGTCGCGCGTACCGTTCCGGTGGGCTTCCACATCTTCGGCCGCTAGAGGCTGAGGCGGCTTTGGGGGACGCCGAGAAGCCAGGCACTGCCGGTTCTCCTCGAGCTCGCGGGGCGACCCGCCGTCGATCATCGGCGGGGGAGACGGATGCCGCGGCCCTCGCGTCCACGCTGCTCGAGCACGGTGCCGTCGTCACCGTGGTCGCGGCATCTGCGTCGCTTCCCGTGCACGCGCTCGCCGCCGAGGAGCGCATCGCGCTGCTGCCGCGCGACTACGTTCGCGGTGACCTTGCGGGCGCCTTGCTTCGCCGCCTGTTTCGAGGGCGGCGAGATCGCCGCGGCGGTCACCGCCGAGGCCGCCGCCGAGCGCTGCCCGCTCACCGTCCCCGCGCACCCCGAGCTCTCCACTGCGAGCCTGATCGACCGATCCGCCACCCGCGTGGACCGAGGAGCCAGCATGAGCGAGCGCGTCACCGTCATCGTCACCGGCGGAAGCAGCGGGATCGGACTGGCGACCGCGAGGCTGTACGCCGCCCGTGGCTGCGACGTCGCCATCGTCGGGCGCAGTCGGCCGACAAGCTCGCCACCGCCGAGAAGGAGCTGCGAGCGATCGCGACCGCCGCCGGTCAGCGCATCGAGACGCGCAGCGCCGACCTCTCGGTCTTCGAGCAGGCGCGCGACGGCGATCGACTCGCTCGTCGAGGCCGGCTTCGGGCCCGACATCCTCGTCAACTCCGCCGGCGTCATCGTGCCCGGCGAGTTCGCGACGATGCCGCTTGAGAACTACGAGGCCAACATCCACAACGGCTACTGGAGCGTCGTCTACCCGTGTCGAGCGGCCGTGCCGCACATGCTCAAGCGCGGCCGCGGGCCACGTCGTGAACGTGAGCTCGGTCGCGGGCTACCTCGGCATCTACGGCTACAGCGGCTACTCGGCGGCGAAGTTCGCGGTCATGGGGTTCACCGAGGCGCTGCGCTTCGAGCTCAAGCCCGAAGGCATCAGCGTGCACATCGTCTGCCCGCCCGACACCGACACGCCCGCGCTCGCGTTCGAGCGCACGCTGCGTCCACCCGAGACCGACGCCATCGCCGGCAACATCAAGCCCATCTCCGCCGAGAAGGTCGCCGAGGCGATCGTGAAGGGCGTGCGAGCGTGGGAAGTACTACATCATCCCCGACGCGCTCTCGAGCTTCTACTTCCGGCTGAAGGGGCTGCTGCCGGAGGTGTTCTTCGCCATCGTCGACGGTGACGTCAAGAAGGCGCGCGCACAGAAGCGCTGACGGCGCTTTTCGGCACGCGCTTCGCTACCCCAAAAGGGCGCTCGGCTAATTGCCGTTAAGGTTTGTTCGGTGGTAAGATTTCGAGTGTTCAGGCACAAAGCAGTGGTGCGTTTCATAGCGTGTACTACATCGCCCTCGCCGGGCCTGCTTGCCTGAACAACACGCACCGCACCGGCGAGGGCGTATCTATGTCTGATACACGGCTATGCGAGAAGCGATTCTATGCATCTGACGCTCGTCGGTCTGAGTCACAAGACCGCCCCAGTTGAGATCCGCGAGAAGCTGACCTTCCCGGCGAACCGCCAGGAAGAGGCGCTGTCGCTGCTTACCTCGACTCCGGCCGTCAGCGAAGCCGTCATCGTCTCCACCTGCAACCGCACGGAGATCTACGCCGTCACCTCGACGGAGTTCGACGGCCCCGAGCGCCATCATCGACTTCATGTGCGACTATCACGGCCTCGACCGCCACGAGCTCGTCCGCTACGCTCTACATCTCGGAGGGCGAGGCGGTCATCCGTCACCTCTTCCGCGTGGTGGCCTCGCTCGACTCGATGGTTCTGGGCGAAGCGCAGATCCTCGGCCAGGTGAAGGAGGCCTACGAGCACTCCTTCGTCAACGGCGGCTGCGGGCGCGTCTTCAACAAGCTGTTCCGCCAGTCCTTCGAGGTCGGCAAGCGCGTGCGCACCGAGACCGACATCGGCGAGAACGCCGTCTCCATCAGCTACGCCGCGGTCGAGCTCGCCAAGAAGGTCTTCGAGACGCTCGACGGGCGCACCATCCTCGTGCTCGGCGCCGGCAAGATGAGCGAGCTCACCGCCAAGCACCTCGTGAGCAACGGCGTGAAGAAGGTCCTCGTCGCGAACCGCACCTTCGAGCGCGCCGCAGGAGCTCGCCGAGAAGTTCGACGGCGAAGCGATCCTCTACGAAGACCTCTTCGACCGCATGCGCGAGGCCGACATCGTCATCTCGTCGACTGCGGCCACCCACTACGTCGTCACCAAGGACAAGGTCGCCGCGTCCCGCAAGGGCCGCAAGGGCAGCCCGCTGTTCCTCATCGACATCGCCGTTCCGCGCGACATCGACCCGGCCGTCAACGACCTGTCGGACGTCTACCTCTACGACATCGACGATCTCAACGGCGTCGTCTCGCAAAACCTCGAGGAGCGCATGCACGAGGCCGAGCGCGCCGAGGTCATCATCGGCGAGGAGATGCTCGCGTTCGAGCGCTGGCTCGAGTCGCTCGAGGTCGTGCCCGACCGTCGCCGCCATCCGCGCCAAGGCCGAGGCGATTCGTACCAGGCCGAGCTCGAGAAGGCCATCAAGCGTCTCGGCGGCCTGTCGGAGAAGGAACTCAAGACGGTCGAGGCGCTCACGTGCTCCATCGTCAACAAGATGCTGCACGGCCCCACCGAGCGCCTCAAGGCCGTCGCCGCCGAGAAGGACGGCTACACCTACGTCGAGTCCGCCCGCTACCTCTACGGCCTCGACTCCAACCCCGAGGGCAAGAGCCCGCACGGGCTGGGACTGATCAAGACAATCCTGGGCAGGGGCGGCGAGAAGGCCGCAGCTGCCAAGAAGAAGGAGATGGGAGATTCCATTGGCGTCTAGCCGAGACAAGCTGGTCATCGGGACCCGGGGCAGCAAGCTCGCCCTCTGGCAGTCGGAGTACATCAAGGGGCTGGTGGAAGAGATCACCGGCCTTCCTGTTGAGCTGAAGATCATCAAGACCACCGGCGACAAGATCCTCGACGTGCCGCTGGCCAAGGTGGGCGGCAAGGGGCTGTTCACCAAGGAGCTCGAGGTCGAGCTCATGGCCGGCACCGTCGACCTGTGCGTCCACTCGATGAAGGACGTTCCCACCGAGCTCCCCGAGGGACTCTACATCTCGGCGATGCCCGAGCGTGTCGACCCGCGCGACGCGCTGGTCTCCGGCGCCGGCTACACGCTCGAGACGCTGCCGCAGGGCGCGCAAGGTGGGCACCAGCTCGCTTCGCCGCATCGCGCAGGTCCGCTCGCTTCGCCCCGACGTCGAGATCGTCGACGTGCGCGGCAACCTCGACACCCGCATGCGCAAGGCCGAGGACGGGCGAGCTCGACGTCGTCATCCTCGCGTCCGCCGGCATCACCCGCATGGGCTGGGCCGACCGCATCAGCAGCTACATCCCCAACGAGCAGATGGTCTCGGCCGTCGGGCCAAGGCGCCATCGGCATCGAGATCCGCGAGAGACGACGAGTTCATGCGCGACGTCTGCGCCAAGATCTGCCACGCCGACACCTTCACCTGCGTGACCGCCGAGCGCGTCGTCATGAACAAGCTCGAGGGCGGCTGCCAGGTACCGATCGGCGCGTACGCGCGTCTCGACGGCGACCGCATGATCATGGACGCGATCGTGGGCTCGGTCGACGGCGACACGATTCTGCGTGCGCACCTCGAGGGACCCGCCGACGAGGGCGTGGCCCTCGGTGAAGCGATGGTCGAGGAGCTGCGCGCGATGGGCGCCGAGGAGATCCTCTCGGCCATCCGAGCCGCCACCGTCGACAGCCTGCTCGAGACCTGAGCACAGCGATGACTGACGAGGTCACGACATCAGAGACCGACCTCGGAGCGCCCCTTGCCGGGCGCTCCGTGCTTGTGACGCGCACGCGGGAGCAGGCGCACTCGCTCGTCGACCCGCTCGAGGCGCTCGGTGCCGAGGTGCTTGTCGATGCCGGTGCTCGTGACGGTCGACCCCGAGGACTGGGGTCCGGTCGACGCCGCGATCGAGTCGATCGGCGAGCTACGACTGGATCGTCTTCACGTCCACCAACGGCGTCGACCGCTTCATGCACCGCTTCCGCGAGCGGCACGGCAACTACGACGACCTCGCCAGCACCTGCATGGCGGCGGTCGGCTCGGCGACGGCTCACCGCATGCGCGCCGAGGGCTTCCCGCCGGCGATCGTGCCCGAGGACTTCCGCGCCGAGGGCCTCGTCGCCGCGTTCAAGGAGCTCGGCGCCGAGAAGTGCCACCGCGTCCTCATCCCGCGTGCCGAGGAGGCTCGTGAGGTGCTTCCAGAGGCCCTGGGCTCGCATGGGCTGCGAGGTCGAAGTCGTCATCGTGTACCGCACGTGCCGCAGCCGCGCCCGAACCTGCGATCATCGGCGGCTTCGAGCCGGGACCGTTGACGTTGGAACGTTCACCTCGGGAGCTATCGCGCATGCCTTCCTCGACGCGATCGAATCGGAGGGGCTCGATGCGGGCGCGGTGATGAGCCAGATGGTCGTCGTCAGTGTCGGGCCCGTCACGACCGCTGCGCTCAAGCAACTCGGCTTCGCGGCCGATGTCGAGGCGAGTGAGTCGACGATGGGCTCGCTTGGTCGATGCGGTCGTCCGCCACTTCGTCGGCGAGCCTGTCGAGGAGCCTGCTTCCGAGTAGCGACCGGCGGGGTCGGGCACTGCCCATTCGCATTGACAAAGACCGGGTAGGTCGGCAAACTACACTCTGCTCTGCAGCCATCGGCTGCGTACTAGTTGGGGATGTGGCTCAGTTGGGAGAGCGCTGCCTTCGCAAGGCAGAGGTCGGGAGTTCGAATCTCCTCATCTCCACCAACGTATAGAATGTCGGGGCGGCCTGCGACGTGCATGCCGCCTCGACTTGTCTTGAAGTGAATCGCGCGCCCGCGAACCGGTGCGCTGGTGAAAGGGGTCTCGATGGACGGCTCATTGGTAGGGGCGGCGGCTGCGCCCTCCGGCCTTACGGCATGGGTCATGGCCAACGGCCAGATCGTCATCTTCTTCGCTCAGATCGCGTACTGGTTCTTCATGGTCGTCTTCCTGGGCTATGCGGTCGCGCAGTACAAGCGTTGGGTGAACTACCAGCTCGGCACCGGCCACAGCGGTCAGCTCAGGGTCCCCTCGAAGGACGAGCAGACCGAGGCCGAGACCGAGGTTTCCATCGAAGAGTTCGTCGAGTAAGGAGCGCTACGATGCAGTTCCCGAGCTACCGCCCGCGCCGTCTGCGCGCGAACCCCACGATTCGCTCGATGGTCCGCGAGACGTCCGTCTCGGCGGCTGACTTCATCTACCCGCTGTTCGTGAAGCCGGGCACCGGTCTCAAGGACGAGATCAGTTCGATGCCCGGTGCCGTACCAGCTCTCGCTCGACATGCTTCCCGCCGAGATCGACGAGCTCAAGGCGCTGGGCGTGCCCGCCGTCATCCTCTTCGGCCTCCCTTCCGAGAAGGACGAGGTCGGCTCCGAGGCCTACGACGAGCACGGCATCGTGCAGGAGGCCATCCGCGCGATCAAGGCGCACGATCCCGACTTCTACGTCATCACCGACGTCTGCATGTGCGAGTACACGAGCCACGGCCACTGCGGCATCCTCGACGACGACGGTTGCGTCATCAACGACGTGACGATCGAGCTGCTCGCCAAGGAGGCTGTGACCCACGCCGAGGCCGGCGCCGACATGGTCGCCCCCAGCGACATGATGGACGGTCGCGTCGCCGCCATCCGCGCCGCGCTCGACGCCGAGGGCTTCGAGAACGTCCCGATCATGGCCTACTCCGTGAAGTACGCGAGCGGCTACTACGGCCCGTTCCGCGAGGCTGCGGACTCGACGCCCGCGTTCGGCGACCGCAAGCAGTACCAGATGGACCCCGCCAACGCCGAGGAGGGCCTGCGCGAAGCGGCGCTCGACGTCGACGAGGGCGCGGACATGCTCATCGTCAAGCCGGCGCTCGCCTACATGGACATGATCTGGCGCGTGAAGCAGGAGTTCGGCTATCCGACGGTGGCCTATAACGTCTCAGGCGAGTACGCGATGGTGAAGGCCGCGGCAGCCAACGACTGGATCGACGAGCAGCGCGTCGTGCTCGAGACGCTGCTCGGCTTCAAGCGCGCCGGCGCGGACCTCATCATCACCTACCACGCGAAGGACGCCGCACGGTGGCTCGCCGAGGGGTAGCCGGCGACGGGGAACAAGAACGCAGTCTGCAGTTCATTGGCCCCGCTAGAGGAGCGGGGCCCACTCTACTGAGAGAAGAGACAGTGCGAGAGTCTGAAACGACGCCGGCTTCCGTTCCGCCCATGCCTTGGACCCGTCGCGCTGGGCGGCTCCTCGTCATCTACGTCGCACTAGTAGTGGTGTTCGTTCTCGCGATGACTGCGGTCTATTCGTTGCCACAACGGCGAATAGTGAAGAACCTCAAACGGTCAGAGCAGCTACTAGTAGATGAGGGCCTCTACCCCCGCGTGATGATTCAGCACCGCGCATATCAGCTCGACAACTTCACCGATTCGATAATGCTCGGCACCGCCATCGAGGCCAAGCCGGGTGGACCGCTGCTTAACGCGATGGGTGGCTTCAGGCAGTACGCGAAGAACGCCCAAGGAAAAGGAAGTCCGATTGAGGGACTGCAGCAATCGGTACGAGGCCAACGTGACCACCTGGTTGCCTACGCGCGCTATTGGCACGGCTATCAGGTGGTGCTGCGACCAGCTTTGGTGTTTCTCACGCTGGCTGATATCCGGTATGTGAACATGATGATTCTCAGCGCACTCACGCTTACCGTGCTCCTCATGCTTGCGCGGCGGGCGGGCTCCCGCGCTGCTGCCGCCTTCGGGCTTGCAGCCGCGGCTTGTGGCTTCTTGGTGGTACCCATGTCGATTCAGTTCTCGAACCTCACGTATGTGATGCTGTGGGCTTTGCTCGTTATGCTCGCGAAGTCCGAGTCCGATTGGCTCATTCGGAATACCATAGAGTTCTTCTTCGTGGTTGGGATGTTCACGGCATTCTTCGACCTCTACACTACTCCGACGATGACGTTGGGGATGCCGCTTGCCGTCGCTCTTGTGCTGGCTGCGCGTCCGCCCCGAGAGCATCCCTGGAAGCTCAGCTTGGTGCTCGCTGGTCAAGCGTGTGTGGCCTGGAGTGTCGGCTATGTCATGTCGTGGGGCGCGAAGTGGTTCGTCGCGACCGCGGTCACGGGAATAGATGTGGTTGGCGACGCTGTGGGGAAGACCATGTTCTGGACGGTGGCCAAGGAATCGAAGCCCCTCTATCTTGAGGCGGTCAAGCTCAATCTGGGCAACCTCGTGCCTATGCTCCGCCCTCAGGTGGCAATCCCAACCGCGCTGTTCCTCGGGCTGCTCGTCCTCGTGGCGGGAGTGTTGCTCCTGACGTCGCGCTCACCCTCGGCGCGCGCCCGGCAGGTTCTACCTGTGCTGCTCGTGGTGCCGCTTCCGTACCTCTGGTACCTGGCGACAAGCCATCCCGCCACGGTTCACAACTGGTTCAACTACCGAGCACAGATATACGCTGTGTTCGCCGTGATATACGTCGTGTCAAGCGCAATTGACTTTGAGACACTCGGGCGCAGGTTTGGGTTCATGGCAAGCGCCCCTATTGTCGATGAGGGCTGACTGCCTCTTCGGCACGACTTTCGCACGACGACCACGTCACCTGAGGCACGAGAGAGGCCAGGCCCACATGTCGGAGAACGTTGGAGATAGCAGCGCCCGTCCGGACCTCGAGCTCGAAGAGGAGTTCGGCGAGGACGAAGGCACGATCAACGAGCAGGAGATGGCGGAGGCCGAGGCCGGGTGCGGCCAGTCCGCTGTTGCCATTGCCATGGGCGGGCATCCCGCTGGTATTCCGATGTCCGGCGGACACCCTGCCGGGGTGCCTATGGGCGGCGACCGTCAGCGTCACGGCGGTGCTCGCTCCGTGGGCTTCCGTCCCGGCGGTGGCCCTGAGGCGCTTCACTACCAGGAGATGACCGGCATCAAGGCGCCGCGCATCATCGCGTGGGAGATCACCCGCTCGTGCAACCTGAGCTGCGTGCACTGCCGTGCGGCCGCAGAGTTCGGCCACTACCACGGCGAGCTCTCGCTCGACGAGATCAAGTCGACGATCGACAACATCGTCACCATCTCAAACCCGATCATCATCCTCACCGGCGGCGAGCCGCTCATGCGGCCCGACATCTGGGAGATCGTCGACTACGCGCACGAGAAGGGCGCCATGCCGGTCATCGGCACGAACGCGACGCTCATCACCGAAGACATCGCCGCCAAGATGGCGGAGCACAAGATCCCGCGCATCAGCGTCTCGATCGACTTCCCGACCGCCGACGGTCACGACGAGTTCCGCGCGCAGCCCGGCTGCTTCGACGCGACCGTCGAAGGCATCAAGCTGGCCAAGAAGCACGGCGTCGGCGTGCAGATCAACACGACCGTCACCACCCGCAACGCGCACCTCATCGAAGAGATCCACGACCTCGCGCTGTCGCTGAACGTCGACGCGTTCCACATCTTCATGCTCGTTCCCACGGGCCGCGGCTCCGAGATCCTCGCCGAGGAGCTCCCGCCCGAGGACTACGAGAAGGTCCTCACCTGGGCGTACCACCGCCAGAAGACCAGCCCGCTGCACTTCAAGCCGACCGATGCGCCGCACTACTACCGCATCATCCGCCAGCTCGCCAAGGCCGAGGGCAAGAAGGTCACGCGCGAGGAGTACGGTCTCGACGCGATGACGCGCGGGTGCCTGGGCGGGATCACGTTCTGCTTCATCAGCCACGTCGGTGACATCCAGCCGTGCGGCTACTTCGACATGCAGCTCGGCAACGTCAAGGAGAAGCCGTTCTCGGAGATCTGGACCGAGAGCAAGGTCTTCAACGACCTGCGCGACTACTCGCTGCTCAAGGGCAAGTGCGGGGCGTGCGAGTTCAAGGCCGTGTGCGGTGGCTGCCGCGCCCGCGCGCTCGAAGCGACCGGCGACTACATGGAGGCCGAGCCGTACTGCGCCTACGAGCCGCCGGCGTGGAAGGGCGAGTGCTCGCTTGATGAGGCCGCCGCTGACATGGGCGTGTCGATCGAGGGCAACGGCTAGCGTTTGCGCGTTCACCGGTCGCAGTACACGTGATGCTCGGAACGGGCCGAAGACAGAGGCCCATTCCTTGTTGGCCTTGCGCGACGGTCGCGCGTGTGTTGACTGCGCCAGCTACTCTACTCTGACATAGACGCGCATGTCGGGTCGGTATATCTTCTCGGTCCCCGTGTACTTCCAGTCTGGCAAGGTGTCCATGTAGTTGGCAGTCGCGTTCGATTGCCACGTCGACACGGCATACACCTTGTTGAAACGGGAGAGGAATGTCGGAATCTCCACCTCCGAGCCAGATGTCCGCGTGCCCTTGGCCGCCGGCTTCGCATTGACGTCGTTTGCCCAAAGTACGTTCCGTGAGCCGGTGCGGTCATGCAACTTGGGGTATGTCTCGAGCGTGAAGGCGACGCTGTAGCTCTCGGTCAGGACGGCAGCGTCTGACTCGGCGGCCACGAGTTCGGCAGCCCGCAACCACTCGCCCTTCGCCGTGTGGGGGTACTTCTGCGGGTGGGACAGCAGGCCGAACACCAACAGTAGCAGCAGCGCGATGTACCCGAAGGGTCTCCTGAGCTTGATTCCGCCGTGAGCAACGAGCATGTAGGCGGCGGGCAATGACACGAGCGTGTTCCGCAGCGTGTACACCGGGGTGACGTACTTGGATATCAAGATGCCCAACAGCGGTGGGAGCACGGCGAGTGAGAAGAGCAGGTAGGAGAGGCCAGCCTCTCGAGATATCTCCTCTTCGGTCGACCTCGTCGGTGCGCTGGCCGTGATTGGGAGTGCCGCCACTCCAGTGAATAACAGGGCGGCGAAGACGATTGCCGGAAGGCTCAGTTTTCCGGGGGCGAACGCAATCATGTTGTCCCTCAGGGTCTTCCATAGATCGCTTGGCGGCTCCATCCACCAACCGCCCGTCGCGGCGCCCGATTGCACACGGCCAATCTGGGCTGGAAGGGCGAGCATCCATGGCAGGAACAGCACGAGAGCCACGACGCAGGCAATCAGGGTGTGGCGAGCGACTCGACTGCGCAGTCCCGGGATCAGCAGTACGCAAACCAGCAGCAGTGGTGCCACCATGTATCCGAACACGTGCGTGTAGGCGAGACACGCCAGCACTACGCCCATGCCGGTAGCCCTGACCGCGGTTGGCTTCTCAAGGAGTAGTGCGAACGCCCAGAGCAAGAGTGCCGAGAAGAACATCAGCTGCGAGTACATTCTGGCTTCTTGGGCGTACTGGACTGCGATAGAGGACACCGCGAAGAGCGCTGCGGCCCATGCACCGGTAGGCCGATCGAACAGCTTGCGGCCCGCCAAGTACATACATGCGGTCGAAAGCACGCCCTGAACGGCCGGGACGATGCGCACCGCCGCGTCCGACCGGCCGAACACCGTGATCGCTAGTGCCTCCAGGATGTAGAAGAGCGGTGGGTTGGTGTCCAGTGCCGTCGCCTTGATGGCCGCCACCGGTCCGTGCATCGCGGCGCTCACGGACCAAACCTCATCGAACCAAAGCCCCTGCTTGCTGAGGTCCCACATACGTAGCGCTGCCGCCAGGAGAACTATTCCTGTGACCAACAAGATCCATTGCCACGAGGATCGCAGATAGGCGAGAAGCCGCTCGGACCTGGACCCGCCCTCATTGGGTTTGCCGCTCAAGGAACGCCCTCCTGGAGGAAGGACAGCACCGCATCACGTGCTGTTGACTGTAGCGCAAGTCTGACACAGCGGCTGGGGTTCTGACTGCCCAATTCTGGCCCGTTAAGGGCGCTTTGGCTGGGCCACCTGGCGGACGCTTCGCCCGATCGGCTCGTGTTCGACTGGTATACTCCACATCGGCTCGAAGGCCGCCAAATGGCGGTGCCGCATATCAGGGGGCGACATGGGCGATTCTGACGTGAGCGATTTCGACCAGCGGGTGCTCGGTGCTCTGCGAGATGGGTTCCCTGTGAGCCAGTCGCCCTACTGTGACATCGCTGCCCAGATCGGCTGTCTCGAGATCGACGTGCTCAACAGCGCGATGAAGCTGCGCGAGATCGGGGTACTCGGCCCGATCTGTGCGCAGTTCGCTCGGCCGGTCGCCGAGAGTGACGAGATGGCCGAGGACTCCGTAGCGTTGGCGGAGCTGCTGAGCTTCGACCTGCCATGGGGCGAGCATCCGTACGCCGAAATCGCGGCGCAGCTGTCCCTTCGCGGCATCGATCGCGACGAGGCTTGGGTCCTCGAGCAGGTGGCCGCGTGGCTTCTGGATGGCACCGTCAGTCGCCTGGCGGCCGAACCGGCCTAGGCACCGCGCACTGGTATACTCCTCATCGGCCCGCAGGTGGTCTGATCGCCGCCCACTTCCCGTCTTCGAAAGGGGTCTGAAGACCCATGCATCACACCAAGTCCTCGGAGTTCTTCTCAATCGCACAGAACGTCATCCCGGGTGGCGTGAACTCGCCGGTCCGCGCCTTCAAGAGCGTCGGCACCGACCCGATCTTCTACGACCGCGCGAAGGGCTCCCGCGTCTGGGACGCCGACGGCAACGAGTACATCGACTTCGTAGCGAGCTGGGGCCCGATGATCCTGGGCCACGCACCTGATGTCGTGCATGACGCGGTGCGCGCCCAGCTCGACAAGGGCACCAGCTACGGTGCGCCGACCATGGTCGAGGTCGCGATGGCCGAGAAGCTCGTCGAGATCGTCCCGTCCATCGAGATGGTCCGCATGGTCTCGAGCGGCACCGAGGCGACGATGAGCGCCATCCGCCTCGCCCGCGGCTACACCGGGCGCGAGAAGTTCATCAAGTTCGACGGCAACTACCACGGCCACTCCGACGCGCTGCTTGTCGCCGCGGGCTCCGGCCTCGTGACGCTCGGCATCCCGTCGACTCCCGGAGTCACCAAGGGTGCGGCCGGCGACACCATCGTGCTGCCGTACAACGACATCGACGCGGTCCGCGAATGCCTCGCGGCCAACAAGGATCAGGTTGCCGCCATCATCGTCGAGCCGATCGCCGGCAACATGGGCGTGGTCGCTCCGGCGCCCGGCTTTCTCAAGGGCTTGCGTGACGCCTGCGACGAGCACGGCACCGTGCTCATCTTCGACGAGGTCATCAGCGGATTCCGCGTCGCCCTCGGCGGAGCGCAGCAGCTCTACGGCGTCACGCCCGACCTCACCACGCTCGGCAAGATCATCGGCGGCGGCTTCCCGGTCGGCGCCTTCGGCGGCAAGGCCGAGATCATGAAGTCGCTCGCTCCCGTCGGTCCCGTCTACCAGGCGGGCACGCTGTCCGGCAACCCGGTCGCCATGGTCGCCGGCCTGGCGCTCATCGGTGAGCTTTCCAAGCCGGGCGTGTACGAGGAGCTCGACCGCCTCGGCGCGAAGCTGGCTGGCGGGCTGTGCCACGCGGCCGAGGCCGCCGGTATCGTGACGTGCTGCAACCGTGTCGGCTCGATGTCGACGATGTTCTTCACGTCCGAAGACGTCGTGGACTGGAAGACCGCCGCGACGAGCGACACCGCAGCGTACGGTGCGTACTTCCGCGGCATGCTCGAGGCCGGCTTCACCATCGCGCCGAGCCAGTTCGAGGCGTGCTTCGTGGGTCTGTCGCACACCGACGCCGACATCGACGCGTTCCTCTCGGCAGCCGGTGACGTGCTCTCGAAGATGGCGGGCTAGCGCATGAAGGCCATCATCCCCGCGGCAGGCATGGGCACGCGGTTCCTCCCGCTCACGAAGTCGCAGCCCAAAGAGATGCTGCCGGTCGTCGACAAGCCGGTCATCCAGTACGTGGTCGAAGAGGCGGTCGACGCGGGTGCGAGCGACATCCTCATCATCACCGGCCGCGGCAAGCGTGCGCTCGAGGACCACTTCGACCGCTCGCTCGAGCTCGAGATGCTGCTCGAGGAGACCGGTAAGCAGAAGGAGCTCGCCACCGTCCTCGAAGATCTCCGAGCTCGCCGAGGTGTTCTACGTGCGCCAGAAGCAGCCGCGGGGCCTCGGCCACGCCGTGCTCTGCGGCGCGCCGTTCACCGACGACGAGGCGTTCTACGTCATGCTCGGCGACGAGCTGGTGCCGGACTGCAGCGTGCTACCGCGCATGCGCGCGGTGCACGACCGCACCGGGGCGAGCGTCATCGCCGTCGTTCCCGCGCCCGCCGACCAGGTGTACCGCTACGGTGTCATCGCGGGCGATCCCGTCGACGACGGCGTGTGGAAGGTCACCGGGCTGGTCGAGAAGCCGGCGCCCGGAGAAGAGCCGAGCAACCTGCGCATCTTCGGGCGGTACCTGCTCACGCCGGCGGTCATGGAGATTCTCGCGGCCACCCCTCCCGGCAAGGGCGGCGAGATCCAGCTGACCGACGCGCTCGTCAAGCTGCTCGAGCGCGAGGAGCTCTACGCGGTCGTCATCGACCCCGATTGCGGCCGGGACACCGGCAACGTGCTCGCGTGGCTCGAGGCCAACGTGGCGCTCGCGCTCGAGCGCGAGGAATACGGCGACAAGCTGCGGGAATCGCTGAAGCGATTGCTGGGCTAGCCAAGAGTACGTGGTCGCCCGCCACCTCGGATACAATACGGTGAACGGCCCACACCGCGCATGAGAAACCGCGCGGTGGCCGAGCGGGGGTAGATGGGGGTCCGAGTGGCTGTCGCGCTTCAGCGGTTCGTAGTCACAGGCTGCAACGGCGTGCTGGGGAGCGCGCTCGCTGCTCGCCTGCTTGAGGTGCGTCCCGAAGCCGAGGTCTTCGGCATAGACCTCACCGAGCCGGACCGCGTCCCCGGGATCGTCTGCGACCTGGCGAAGACCTCTGCGGTGCAAGCGGCAATCGCGCGACTGCAGCCGGACGCTGTCTTCCACTGCGCCGGCGCGGCGGCCAGTCGCGACATCACCGAGCTCTCGGAGGGGCTACTGCTGCCGACGCACTCCCTGATCAAGGCTCTAGAGGCCGAGGCCCCGTCGGCGATCTTCGTCTTGCCGGGTTCGGTCGTAGAGTACGGAACGCTCCCGGCCGGCCGGGCGACCTTCTCGGAAACCGACGAGCCGGCGCCGGGTTCTCCCTACGGGGTCGTGAAGGTTGCGCAGACGGGCATCGCCCTGAAGGCCGCCGAGGATGGCCTGGACGCGCGGGTGGGACGAGTGTTCGACCTCATCGGCCCCGGCGCCCCACACACGTTTCTGCCCCAGCGCATCGCATCACAACTTGCGTTGGTCGAGCGCGGTGAAGTGGCGCCTCGGGTCGAAGTTGGCACGCTCTCGAGCGTGCGCGACTACATCGACATCCGGGATGCGTGCGACGGCCTGCTCGCAGTGGCCGAGCGCGGCGTGTTCGGGCGGATCTACAACATATGCACGGGAGTTGGCCGCACGGCGGGCGAGACCGCCGCAACGCTCATTCGCTGCTCCGGTTTCGAGGTCGAGATCATCGAGAAACGTCGCGTCCTGGCTCGCGGCGACCGTGACGCAAGCGTCGGCGATCCGTCCCGCGCGGCACGCGAGCTCAAGTGGGAAGCGGCAATCGAATTCGAGACGAGCGCGTGCGACGCCGTGAAGGCGGCCAGAGAAGCGCGGTAGGCGGACCGCGGCGCGCTTGGGGCTCAGGCCGATCTCATCGCTGCCTGGCCTTCGACCTGGCGCCGGGCCCCGACCACCCGAACCACGCGTCCGCCCGGTAGAACGCCCAGCCGAGCAGAGAGGGCCATATCAGGTCCTCGAGCACCGGCACCGCGACGAACGGGCGATCCTTGAAGCCGAACCACAGCATCTGCGCGAGGAACACGTGGTATGACGCGCGGCCAAGCTCGGCGAGTACCGTCCACGCGCCGCGTTCGGTCTCCGGTAGCCAGCGCATCCCGGCCATCACCAGCAACGCGGTGTAGCCGAAGCTCACAACATTCTGGGGTTGCCACGTGTACGGGAAGATGCCCGGCCGCGGCACTAGCTGGATCGCGATCATGTAGGTGAGCGAGATTGCGCCCCATACGAGCAGCCACCGGTTGCGGCGCTCGGTCAGCCCCCACCCGTCGGCGAGCCACAACCCTATCGCGAACGCCGCGAGCAGTCGGATCGGGTTGACGCCGTACACGCTGAAGTGCGCCACGCCCACGTTGAGCGCTCCCCATGCGAGCTCGTACGCTAGGTCGGCAGTCACGAGTGCGGCCACGGTCATCCTCGGCCAGCGCCGGTACGCGGCCCACATCGCGGGTCCGACTGCCATGTAGAAGGCGATGAACAGGATGAAGTAGTTGCCCGCCCCGCCGAACGGCAAGTAGCCGAGCGCCGTGAGCGGACCGAACTTCGGCCGGAATCCCAACGCGTTCCACCGCCACAGCGCAATCGCCGTTGACACCGCGAACACGATCGCGAACGGTATCGCGAGGCGCTTCAGCCGCCGCCAGTAGTGGCTCGGCCCGTGTCTTCTCGGCTTGGCGGCGGAGGCTCATCGAGAGGTTCAACCCCATGAGCACGATGAAGACGGGCACCGCCTGCAGGGCGTAGAAGTCGGTGAGGGGCTTGGACGCCAGCGGCGCCATCGCCGCGTGCGTGAACAGAACGCCGAGAATGGCGAACCCCTTCATGATGTCTATCTGTGGGTAGCGCCCGTGCGACATGCCGCAAGGATACCAAGACCGCTCCGGCGGTTGCGGCCCGACCGTCCGGGCTCGTGTCCGATGCGGGCCTATCCGCTACAATCACCAGTGCCTCGAAACACCTTCCGAAAGCGAGTACCTGTGTCCAAGCGAGCGCTCATCACCGGCATCACCGGACAGGACGGCTCCTACCTTGCGGAGCTGCTCCTCGACAAGGGCTACGACGTCTACGGCCTCGTCCGGCGTGCGGCGACGCCGTCGACCGAGCGCATCGATCACATCCTCGGCAAGGTCACGCTGCTCACCGGCGAGATGACCGACCAAGGCTCGCTGCTCGACGCGATGCAGGCCTCGCAGGCCGACGAGGTCTACAACCTCGCAGCCCAAAGCTTCGTGGGCGATTCGTGGACCGTGCCGATCTCGACCGGCGACGTCGACGGACTGGGCGTCACCCGAATCCTCGAGGCGATCCGGCGCGTGAAGCCCGAAGCGCGCTTCTATCAGGCCGCCACCTCTGAGATGTACGGCAAGGTGCACGAGGTCCCGCAGTCCGAGAGCACGCCGTTTCACCCTCGCTCGCCCTACGGCGTGGGCAAGGTCTACGGCTTCTTCATCACGCAGAACTACCGCGAGTCGTACGGGCTGCACGCCTCAAACGGCATCCTCTTCAACCACGAGTCGCCACGTCGCGGCCTGGAGTTCGTGACGCGCAAGATCTCCGATCACGTGGCGCGCATCAAGCTGGGCACGGCGACTGAACTTCGCTTGGGCAACCTTGACGCCAAGCGCGACTGGGGCTTCGCCGGCGACTACGTCGAGCTCATGTGGCTCATGCTCCAGCAGGACGCGCCGGATGACTTCGTCGCCGCCACCGGCGAGACCCACACCGTCCGGGAGTTCTGCGAGATCGCGTTCGGTCACGTCGGCCTCGACTGGGAGAAGCACGTCGTCATCGATCCTCGCTTCGTTCGTCCCGCCGAGGTGGAGCTGTTGCTGGGCGATCCGGGCAAGGCCAAGCGCGTGCTCGGCTGGGAGCCGAAGACCAGCTTCCAGGCGCTCGTCGAGATGATGGTCGACGCCGACATGGAGCGCCACTCCCGCTAGGGGGTGGCAACCGACGTGCCCAAGCGCGCACTCATCACCGGCGTCGCCGGCCAGGACGGCACCTACCTGACCGAGCTTCTGCTCGGGAAGGGCTACGAGGTCTACGGCGTGCCCGGGCCCGTATCCCGGCGACTTCGCGCAGACCGTTGCGCGAAACGAGGGCCGCGTCTTCTCGCTGGACGCCGATCTCACGGACATGGAGTCGCTTCTCGCGGCGGTGGAATCGTCACGCCCCGACGAGGTCTACAACTTCGCGGCCCAGTCCTCGGTGGGGGACTCGTTTGACGCGGCCATCGCGACGACCGAGGTCAACGCCGTCGGCGTGCTCAGGCTGCTCGAGGCGTTGCGCCAGTTGGCGCCCGAGGCCCACTTCTTCCAGGCGGCATCCGCCGAGATGTTCGGAAACGCCGCGGAGATGCCGCAGCGGGAGACGACGCCACTTCGACCGCGCTCGCCCTACGCGGCGTCCAAGACGTATGCGTTCCACATCGTGGGCAGCTACCGCGACTCCTACGCCATGCACGCGAGCAACGGCATCATGTTCAACCACGAGTCGCCGCTGCGGGGTCTGCAGTTCGTGACGCGCAAGATCACCGACGGCGCAGTGCGCTGCAAGCTCGGTCTCGCGAGCGAGCTGCGGCTGGGCAATCTCGACGCCAAGCGCGACTGGGGTTTCGCCGGTGACTACGTCGAGGCGATGTGGCTGATGCTTCAGCAAGAGTCGCCGGACAGCTACGTCATCGCCTCCGGTGAGGTGCACACCGTCAGGGAATTCTGCGCCGCCGCGTTCTCACACCTCGGACTCGACTACGAGCAGTTCGTGGTCGTCGACCCCGAGTTCTTCCGCCCGGTCGACGTCAACGTGTTCTACGGCGACGCCACCAAGGCGCGCGAGGTCTTGGGCTGGCAGCCGAAGGTCGGCTTCGAGGAGATAGTCCAGATGATGGTCGACGCCGACCTGCAGCGTCTGACCACGTAGTTCCGCCGTACGCCGTTCGCCATCGGAAAGGGACGCACCCGTGACCACTCCCAAACTACGCGCCACCATCCTCGCCGGCGGAAGCGGCCAGCGCTTCTGGCCGTTGTCGCGTGAGCTCAACCCCAAGCAGCTGCTGTCGATGTTCGGCACGGAGTCGCTCATAGCGGCCGCGGTGCATCGCATCCTGCCGTTCGCCGAGGGTGGCGCGTCGATCTCGATCGCCACCAACGAGCGGCTCTTCGACGAGCTACGCAACCACCTCACCGCGCAAGCCGACCCCGAGCTGCACGCCGTGCGCTACATACAGGAGCCGCTCGCCAAGAACACCGCGCCCGCCATCGCGTTGGCGGCCGCGATCTTCGCTGCCGAGGACCCCGACGCGATCATGGCGGTGCTGCCTTCCGACCACCTGCTCGAGGACGGCGAGGTCTGGGCCGACTGCATCAACGCAGCCATGGCCGTAGCGGCCGACGGCTATCTCGTCACCATCGGAATCCGACCAACGCGCGCCGAGACCGGCTACGGCTACATCCGAGCCGGCGAGCCGCTGCCCGAGTTCGCGGTCGGCTCCGTGACGCCGCACGTCGCGGCGGAGTTCGTCGAGAAGCCCGACGCGGCACGCGCTGAGGAGCTGCTTGCGAGCGGCGAGTACTACTGGAACGCCGGCATCTTCGTGCTGAAGGCATCGCGCGTGCTCGAGGAGCTCGACGCTGCCGGTGGCGACGTGGCGCACATCGCCGACGTGGTCCGCTGGATCGCCGAGCAGCCCGAAGCCGGGCGCCACGGCGAAGAGGCGCGCGCGAAATTCGCAACCATCGAGCCGATCTCCATCGACAAGGCAGTGATGGAGCGTTCGGACCGGGTTGCCGTCATCCCGGCGCCGCTCAAGTGGAGTGATGTCGGTTCGCTGCTCGCCCTCGAGGAGATCTCGCCGCCCGACGCGAACGGCAACGTGCGCCTGGGCCGCGGCGTGGATGTCGATGGCGCCAACAACATCGTGTACTCGACCGACCGGCTCGTGGCGACGCTCGGGGTCGAGGACCTCATCGTGGTCGACACCTCCGACGCCACCCTGGTCGTGCCCAAGGACCGCGCGCAGGACGTGCGGCAGGTCGTTGATGCGCTGAAGCTGCTTGGTGCTCCGGAGATCACACAGCCGAAGGTGAGCTTGAGGCCGTGGGGCTCGTGGACCTGCCTCCTGCAAGGGCCGGGCTACCAGATCAAGCTGCTCGAGATCAAACCCGGCGGTCGTCCGAGCCTGCAAAGCCACGCGCATCGAAGCGAGCACTGGATCGTCGTTGCGGGCAGCGCGATAGTCACGCGAGGCGAAGAGGTCGTCGAGGTGCCGACGAACGAGAGCATCTTCATCCCGCTCGGGGCGCGACACCGCATCGAGAACCAGGGCGACGCTTGCTGCAGGTCATCGAGGTCCAGCTGGGAGACTACCTGGGCGAAGACGACATCGTGCGCTTCGAGGACGATTGGGCGCGCGACAGCCAATGACGCTCTACGAGCAACACGGCGAGAAGGTTCGCTTCCTTGCGGTCGGCGTGTGGAACACGGTGTTCTCCTACGCGCTGTTCTGGGTCGCGATCAAGACGCTGAGCGGGCCCTTGGAAGCTGCCACGCAGCTGGACGCCACAGCTGTCGCGCGTGCGTGTTGCAGTGGTCGTGCTGGGTGATTGCCGTAGTGCAGAGCACCGCGACGATGAAGTACTTCGCGTTTCGATCGAAGGGGCGTCTGGGCCCGCAGATCCTGCGTGCGTACTTCATCTACTTGCCGGCGCAAGGGCTCTCGACCCTCATTCTGTGGGGGAGTATGCGGTTCCTGGGCCTCTCGGCACTTGCCGGCCAGCTGCTTGCGGTGTTCGTGACCACCATCTTCAGCTACTTTGGGCACAAGTACTTCACCTTCCGCGTGCCGCTTGAGGTGGGCGAGGTGCCGCCGCAGGAGCTGATCGAAGGCTCTTCCAGGACGAGCTGAACGAAGGCGAGAAACCGCAATGTCTTTCTGGAGCGAAAAGCGAGTGTGCGTCACGGGTGGAGCGGGGTTCCTCGGCGGGTTCGTGCAGGCCGAGTTGCACGCAGCCGGCGCCGAGCAGATCTTCGTGCCC
Source organism: uncultured Coriobacteriia bacterium (assembly GCA_963803785.1). Taxonomy (GTDB): domain Bacteria; phylum Actinomycetota; class Coriobacteriia; order Anaerosomatales; family JAAXUF01; genus CAWDNM01. Next base: position 224,917 of record CAWDNM010000001.1, on the reverse strand, counting down.
GAGTACCCGGAGTACGACCTGACCAAGCATGACGACATCGTGCGCATGCTCGAGGTCGCCGAGCCGGACGTGATCATCCACCTGGCGGCAGTCGTCGGTGGCATCGGCGCGAACATGGCGAATCCGGGGCGCTACTTCTACGACAACGCGATCATGGGCATCCAGCTCATCGAGGAAGCGCGTCTGGCGGGAGTGGGCAAGTTCGTCGCGCTCGGGCACGATCTGCGCGTACCCGAAGTTCGCACCGATCCCGTTTCGCGAGGAAGACCTGTGGGACGGCTATCCGGAAGAGACGAACGCGCCCTACGGGCTCGCGAAGAAGATGATGCTCGTGCAGTGCCAGGCGTACCGCCAGCAGTACGGCTTCGACGGCATCTTCCTGCTGCCGGTCAACCTCTACGGGCCACGCGACAACTTCGACCTCGAGTCCAGCCACGTCATCCCTGCGATGATCCGCAAGATGATGACCGCGCGGGACCTTGGCGAGACGGTCGTGCTGTGGGGCGACGGCTCGCCGACGCGCGAGTTCCTGTTCGTCGAGGACTGCGCGCGCGCCATCGTCCTGGCCGCCGAGAAGTACGACGGCGATGAGCCGGTCAACCTCGGTGCGAGCTGGGAGATCTCGATGAAGGACCTCGCCGCGACGATCGCCGAGGCGGTCGGGTACGAAGGCGAGGTCGTCTGGGACGCGAGCAAGCCGAATGGGCAGCCGAGGCGGAAGCTGGACGTGAGTCGCGCGCAAGGCGTACTTCGGGTTTGAGGCGCAGGTGCCGTTCGACGAGGGTATTCGCCGCACTGTCGAGTGGTGGGAAGCGAATCGCGATGGGTACGACGAGCGGCACACCGGGCACGGCAGATAGGGAGACACGCATGAAAGTCGTCATTCTTGCCGGTGGCCTCGGAACCCGCATATCCGAGGAGACCGTGACCAGGCCAAAGCCGATGGCTGAGATAGGCGACAAGCCGATTCTCTGGCACATCATGAAGACCTACAGCCACTTCGGTTTCAACGACTTCGTGATCTGTGCGGGCTACAAGGGCTATCAGATCAAGGAGTACTTCCACAACTACTGGCTGCACAACGCCGACGTTACCTTCGACATGCGCTCTCACGAGTGTGAGGTGCACGAGGACACCAACGAGCCGTGGCGCGTGACGGTGGTCGACACCGGCGCGGAGACGATGACCGGCGGGCGGGTCAAGCGGATCGAACCGTACGTCGAGGGCGAAACCGTTCATGCTCACGTACGGTGACGGCGTGGCCGACGTTGACGTCTCTGCCCTGCTCGACTTCCACAACCGTTCCGGCCGAATGGCGACGCTTACCGCCGTGCAGCCGTCGGGCCGTTTCGGTGCACTCGAGCTCGGCGAAGGCGATGGCGTCGACTGCTTCCGCGAGAAGCCTCTCGGCGACGGTGACTGGATCAACGGCGGATTCTTCGTCATGGGGCCTGAGCTCTTCGACCGGCTGGAAGACGACGCCACCGTTCTCGAACGCGAGCCGCTCGAGTCACTCGCGGACGACGGCCAGCTCGGTGCCTTCAAGCACCGCGGCTTCTGGCAGCCAATGGACACGCTTCGGGACAAGAACCACCTCGAGAGCCTCTGGGACTCAGGCAAGGCCCCTTGGAAGGTCTGGTGAACGTGACCCGCGCCCCCTTCGACGGCGTGTTCGCCGGTCGCCGCGTGCTCGTCACAGGGCACACGGGCTTCAAGGGCGCATGGCTGTCGAAGTGGCTCTTGGAGCTTGATGCCGAGGTCACCGGCTACGCGCTCGAGCCGGACACCGATCCGTCCCTCTTCCAGGACCTCGGTCTGGGCGAACAGATGGATAGCCGGATCGGAGACATTCGAGACGCTGCCCGCCTGGCAGCGGTGGTGGGCGAGACCCGGCCCGAGGTCATGCTGCATCTCGCGGCGCAGCCGCTCGTGCGTCGCAGCTACGCCGAGCCGGCGTACACGTTCGAGGTGAACGTCTTGGGCACGACAAATCTGCTCGAGGCAGCAAGGACGTGCGACTCCACGCGCGTGGTGGTCAACGTCACGACCGACAAGGTCTACGCCAACCCCGAGACGGGCCAGCCGTTCGACGAAGAGCAGCCCCTCGGAGGGCATGACCCCTATAGCGCGAGCAAGGCCGCCTCAGAAATCGTGACCGCGTCGTACCGCGCATCGTTCTTCTCGGCGGCGGGAGCTGCGGCGATTGCGAGTGCGCGGGCTGGCAATGTCGTCGGTGGAGGTGACTGGGCGGAGGATCGGCTCGTTCCGGACTGCGCGCGGGCTCTTTCGGTCGGCGCGCCCGTCGTCGTACGAAACCCATCGTCGGTGCGCCCCTGGCAGCACGTCCTGGAACCGCTGTCGGGCTACCTGCACCTCGCCGCGTTGCTCTGGAGTGACGCGGCGCTTGCGGGTGCATACAACTTTGGGCCGCAGGTTGAGTCCTCAACGAGCGTGGGGGACGTCGTTGAACGCTTCGTCGCGGCGTGGGGCGCCGGCTCGTGGCATTCTCCCGATCTGGGCGAGCAGCCGCACGAGGCCGCGCATCTCAGGCTCGACATCAGCAAGTCGGCGCGCGACTTGTCGTGGCGCCCTGTGTGGGATCTCGGCGAGACTGTGGACCGAACCGCGAAGTGGTACCGGGCGTACGCCGAAGGTGAGAACGCCTCGAACCTGGTCGAGTCCGACTTCGATGCATACATCTCCGGTGCCCGGTTGGCGGGGGCCGCGTGGACAGGACAAGGGGAAGCGCGTGACTGACAGCAAGCGCGCCGAAGCGATTCGCCGACAGATACTCTCGCTGACGCGGGAGTACCACGCAGCCCAGTTCGCCGAGAAGCCCGATTTCGAGCCCGGGGTCTCTCGCGTCGCGTACGCGAGCCGCGTGTTCGACGAGCGCGAGATGGTGAACCTCGTCGATTCGTCGCTCGATTTCTGGTTGACCTACGGTCGCTACTCACAGTCATTCGAGAAGGGGCTCGGCGAGTACCTGGGTGTCCGGCACGCGCTCCTCGTCAACTCCGGGTCCAGCGCGAACCTCCTCGCACTTGCAGCGCTTACGAGTGACCGGCTCGGTGCGCGGAAACTGAGCCCGGGTGATGAAGTCATCACGGTCGCAGCTGGATTCCCGACGACGGTCGCGCCCATCGTGCAGTACGGCGCGGTGCCGGTCTTCGTCGATGTCACGCTGGGCACCTACAACATCGACGTCGACCAGCTCCAAGCAGCGCTTTCGCCGAGAACCAAGGCAGTCATGCTCGCCCATACGCTGGGCAATCCGTTCGACATCGACGCGGTGCGGGCGTTCTGCGACGCCAACGAGCTGTGGCTCATCGAGGACAACTGCGATGCACTCGGTGGCGAGTACCGCGGCCGCAAGACCGGCACGTTTGGCGACATCGGGACGTCGAGCTTCTACCCGCCGCATCACATGACGATGGGCGAGGGCGGCGCCGTCTACACGGACAACGACGAGCTTGCGGCGATCATGCTCTCGATGCGCGATTGGGGCCGAGACTGCATCTGTCCCTCTGGCAAGGACAACGCCTGCGGCAAGCGCTTCACGCAGCAGTTCGGCACGCTGCCGTTCGGCTACGACCACAAGTACGTGTACTCCGAGTTCGGCTTCAACCTGAAGGCGACCGACATGCAGGCTGCAATCGGTGTTGCGCAGCTCGAGAAGCTGCCGGAGTTCACGGCACGCCGCCGACACAACTACGCGTACCTGCGCGACGCACTTAGGCCGCTCGAGGATGTGCTCATAATGCCCGAGGCGACCGAGGGCGCGGACCCCAGCTGGTTCGGCTTCCTGATGACCGTTCGTGATGAGGCGCCGGTAGGGCGTGACGAGCTCGTGCATGCCCTCGAGGCGGCCAAGGTGCAGACGCGCATGCTGTTCGCCGGCAATATCGTTCGCCAGCCGGTGTTCGACTCGATGCGTGAGCGCGGCGAGGGGTACCGGGTGGTTGGGAAGCTCGAGAATACTGATCGCATCATGAACAACGCGTTCTGGATCGGCGTGTACCCGGGGATGACCGAGGAGATGCTTGCGCACATGGCGGCAGTGCTCCTGACGGCGTGCGGTCGAAGGCCGTGAAGGCTAGCGACTACATAGCCGCGTTCCTCGCCGAGAACGGTGTGACGACCGTCTTCGAGATGACCGGCGGGATGATCACGTTCCTGCTCGACTCGATAGGCGCCCGTGACGACATGTCGGTCGTCAGCATGCATCACGAGCAAGCTGCGGCATTCGCAGCTGAGGGCGCCGCGCGCATGACCGGCGTTCCGGGCGTCGCGCTTGCCACGAGCGGCCCGGGTGCGACGAACCTGCTGACGGGCATCGGAAGCTGCTTCTACGACTCCGTGCCGGCCGTCTTCATCACGGGCCAAGTCAACACGACCGAACTGCGTGGTGAGACCGGCGTCCGCCAAGCAGGCTTCCAGGAAACCGACATCGTGGCAATCGCGGCGCCGATCACGAAGTGGGCCGTACAGGTCCGCTCGGCGGATGAGTTGCCATCCGTGCTGGCGAAGGCGTTCGCGGAGGCGGTCGAAGATCGCCCCGGCCCCGTGCTCGTCGACATCCCGATGGATGTCCAACGCCAGGAAGTCGGCGACGATTGTGGGCGCGTGAGTGTCTCCGCTCCGAAACGTCCGGAGAGTGTAGAGGCGGCGCTGGATGCACTCGCCGGGGCCGAGCGCCCGTTGATACTGGCCGGTGGGGGCGTTCGAGCGGCGTGGGCGGCTGGGCTGCTCGTTGAGTTCGCCGAGACTGCAGGACTCCCGGTCGCCAGCACGCTCATGGGCCTCGACGTTCTCCCCAGCGACCACCCTCTGCGCGTAGGCATGATCGGGACCTACGGCAACCGGTGGGCGAATCTCGTCTTGCGGGATGCGGACTGCGTCTTGGCACTGGGCGTTCGATTCGACGTGCGGCAGACTGGCGCTGACACGGCGGCGTTTCGCTCGGGCAAAACCCTCATCAGGGTCGACATCGATTCGAATCAACTTGATTGGCGGCTTGAACCGGATATTGGGGTGCTTGCCGATGTCGGGGCGTTTCTCGGCGCCGCGCTCAGGGATGCCGGCGCCCGCACGTGGCCCGAGCGCGAGGCCTGGGCCGAGGTGACCGATGGCCACCGCGCCGCCTGTCCCGACTCGGCGGAACTCGCCGATACCGTTGGCATCAGCCCGGCCGCGGTGATGCGCGAAGTATCCGCGGTACTGTCGCAGGCGTCAGCGTTTGTCGCCGACGTCGGGCAGAATCAGATGTGGGCGGCTCAATCGGTGCGGCTTCGGGAAGGGCAGCGCTTCTTGACGTCCGGAGGCATGGGCGCCATGGGCTTCGCGCTCCCCGCCGCGATCGGTGTGGCGCTTGCGCAGCCGGGACGGCCGGTGCTCGTGGTCGCGGGCGACGGCGGGATGCAGCTCAACATCCAGGAGCTGGAGACGATCAAGCGGCTCCGCCTACCCCTCAAGATCGTCGTGCTGAACAACTCGTGCCTTGGAATGGTGCGGCAACTGCAGGATGAGCTCTTCGAGTCTCGGTACCAGTCGACCATGTGGGGCTACGGTGCCCCGGACTTTGTTGCGGTTGCCCGTGCGTACGGTCTGGAGGCACGCCGGATCGGGCGTCCCGATGAGGTGGCCGACGCAGCCGCATGGCTGGCTTCGAATCCCAACGAGCCCGCGCTGCTTGAGGTCGTGATCGACTCCGCTACATGCGTGCGCCCCAAGGTTACCTTTGGAAACCCCGTGTACGTTATGGACCCGCCGCCAACACGGAGTGACCCGGCTGGTGCGACGTGAATCGGGGCCCTCGGCGCGTCGCGATCCTCGGAGCCACGGGGCACGTCGGAAAGTGCTTGACGTCGGCCCTGCTCGAAGGCGGTGGCTATGACGTTATTGCTGTAGCGCGTGACGCAGCCCGCCTCGAGGCGTTCCTCGGCCGGCTGCCGGGTGGTGAGGCCGTATCGCGGTGCTCGTTGGAGGATTTCGCGAGGGGCCAGTACGACGTGGTGGTGAACTGCTTGGGCGTGGGGAACCCCGCGACGGTCGCAGCTATGGGGGAGTCGGTCTTCACACTGACCGAGCAGTTGGATGCCGTGGCGATCGACTATCTGAAGGGGCGTCCCGAGGCGCTGTGCGTCTCGATCTCAAGCGGGGCGGCCTATGGCGGCGACTTCTCGTCGCCCGCAACCGAGCCAAGCGCCGCCGTCAACCGCGACGCGGCTTCCCCGCAGGACTACTACGGTGCGGCCAAGCTGGCATCCGAGCTGAGGCACCGTGCCCTGAGCGAATTCAACATCGTCGACCTGAGGCTCTTCGGCCTGTTCTCGCGCTACGCCAACCTGGAGGACCAGTTCTTCATGAGCGATGTATGTCGGGCGATCATCGCGCGCGAGGTTCTTGAGGTCGGACCCGACGACATCGTTCGAGACTACGTGGACCCCGGCGACTTGGCTGCGCTGCTGTCGACGGTGATCGAGTCCGGCGAACAGAACGACGTCTACGATGTCTACAGTGCGGGTCCGGTCAGGAAGTCCGCGTTGCTCGGGTCGTTCTCCGCGCGGTACGGGCTGCAGTACGTGGTCGCCGAATCGCGGGGCCCTGGTGGGGCGACGGGGTTGAAGCCGAACTACTACTCGACCAACCGTCGTGCGGCGTCGCTGGGCTACGAACCACGATGGACCTCGCTGGAATGCCTGACGAAGGAGACGGACGCGCTGCTGGCCGCGATCGGTCGATCACCGTCCGGAGAATGACCTCTTGATGCGCCCGAGCGTAGGCCGAATCGCGTCGAACGGCGCGCCGAGACCAGCAATGCGCGCGAGTGCAGCGACACCTTGGCCGTCGATCGCGGACCACCGGAAGAGGCCTTTGCCCTTCGCCTCGCCGATAAGCTTGCCGAACCGGAGACGGTTCTCCGGAGCCACCGCGGCACGCGCGTGCAGCAAGTAGTTGGTGGAGTGGTGCTCCATCAGCGCACGGTCGTCGTCTGACACGGGACTGGGCAGCAGCGCCTGGTAGTACTCCATCAAGGACAGTGCGTGCCGCTCGCGAAACACGGGGTTGTGGCTGTCTTGGGCTGCGTGATGCCTATACAGCACGAGGGGCTCGCGAATCAGCCCGACAGGGCCCGTCGACGCGATGTCGCAGAGCAACACCCTGTCCGCGATGATCTCGAACGTGTCGAAGTCGAACTCGGTCTTGCGACCGGAATCGGTACGAAACATCACCGATCCGAAGTTGAGGGGCACGTTCTCGAGAAGGCGGCGGACCAGGTCCTGTGGAGCCCTGAGAACTTCGAGTTCGGGCTCGCGCTCGCCGTTCTCACCTGAGGTCGGGACGGCGCCTTCGGCGAACGGAATGCACTCAGTGCCGACCCAGGTCATGTCGGGATGCGAGTCAAGTATCGCAACCTGCCATTCGAGCATTCGAGGGTGCATCAGGTCGTCGTCGTGGAACACGCTGTGGTAGATCGAATCCGCTGCAAGCTCACGCGCCTTGCTGATGTTGCGGATGGCACCGATGTTCTCGGGATTGCGCACGTACTCGATGTCCAGCGATTCGAAACGTTCGAGCACGGGGGCGTAATCCTCCGTGCTAGCGTTGTCGAGCACGACGAGGTCGAAATCGCGATAGGTCTGTGCCGAGACGGACTTCAAACACTCAGCCAGGTACTCTGGCCGATTGTATGTCGGGATGACGATGGTGAGTTTCGGCACGTCACGGCCGCCCTTCGAGCGAGTCAAGCAGGAGGCCGGAGAGGCGGTCGACGAAATGGGCCTCGGTGAACCGGGCGGCCTGCTCCGAGTCCAGGAACTCACGCGCCGCGGCTCGGTGGCGCTCCGCCTCCGCGACGGACATCCCTCTCAAGTACGCCTCGAGCGCGGCGTAGTCATCGAAGTCGCGGCAGTCGATGTAGGCCTCGCGCGGGACGTAGTCTTCGATATCCGGCGCACCCAGATAGACCGGGATGTTGCCCGCGACGAAGCAATCGAAGATCTTCTCGGTGATGTAGCCCGGGAACGCGGTGTTCTCGAAGCACAGCGAGAAGCGATAGTCCCCGATGGTGTCGAGTTTGCCGAGTGGCGGAATCTCCCCACGATACGATTGGTCGATCGCGACCTGAGTGTCGCGGTCTGCGCCCGCCGTGGGCTGGTCCCACCCTCGTCCGTACAGGTCGAACCCCTCCGTGCCTCCGAAGTGGCGGATCGCCGAGAGCCGTTCGAGGTACAACTCGCTTTGCAGCCAAGGATGCGTTCGCTGTGCCTCGCGAGCCTGCCACGCGCGATACCATCGGCCGGCAGACGGTTTCGGGTGCGCGAAGTCGAACGCGGGGCGCGGCCAGCCGAACGCCCGCTTGTTTCCGCTGACGATCGCGAGTAGCGAGCGCTCCTGCCACGGTGCGCCGGCGATAGGGGCGAGGTCCGGGTAGGGCCAGAAGTAGTCGTGGAACGGCCGCGCTTCCGGTTGCGAGTTGTCGCGCGCCTGGGAAGAGCACGACGTGGTCGTACCACGAGGAGGTCTCCGGGAGGCCAACATAGAAGCGCCACGCGATGATCGGCGATTCCCCCGTGAGACAGACAGCGCCCTTGAGGCCCCGATCCATCAGCAGCGTTCGGGTGAAGCGCGTGACCTCGTTGCTGCAGACGACGCTTTCTCCGCCGTGAGGTTCTCGCGACAAGTACACATCCGAGGTGACCATTCCGACGCCGGACTCCGCGAGACGCGCCGCGAGGGCGGCGATCGCACCGGCGCCGGGGTACTGCTTCATCTGATCGGCGTCGAACACCCGGTTCTCCATGAACGGGGCGTAGTCGATGTCGTAGACGACGAGCTTGTCGTAGTGCTCTTGCATGCTCGAATTGACTCCTGCCCTTCAAGACGTCCCGACTGGTCCTCGATGATATAGTTGCCGCGCTGGTAATCGCGTGGCAGGACGCATCTGATTGGGCCGCCGCACTCCACGAGGAGCTTTCGTTTGGACGTCGTTTCGCACGGGAGAGGCTAGTGGGCATCGCGCGCAAGTCGATCCTTGGCTTCGGTGGTCAAGTCTACATGTTGGCCATCGGTCTGGTATCCACGATTATCGTTGCGCGGCTGCTCGGCCCCGAGGGCAAGGGCGTGCTCGCCGTCGTCGCAGCCATACCCTCGCTTGCGGTCGGGGTGGCGTCATTCGGGCTTGGCCCCTCGCTCGCGTACATGGCTGGGAAGGACAGGTACTCCGCGAAGGACCTGGCCTCAGCCGCCATCGTGTGGTCGTTGTCGCTGGGGTCCGCCCTGGGTCTGTTCGTGTGGCTCCTTCGCGACCTGCTTCTCGGGTCGATCTTGAAGGGGCTGACATCACAGGACCTGGCCGTGGCGCTGCTCGCACTGCCGGCGGTGTACCTGAGCACCTTTCTCGGCGCTCTCTTCATCGGCCACAATCGCGCCGTCGCGTTCGCGGGCCTGCAATCCGTCGCGGCCACTCTCAACTTCGCTGCCGTGGTCGGTGCGAGCCTGCTGCTGCCGAGGGATTCCTCGGCGATGGTCGTCGCGTTGAGCATCTCCAGTTGGATCGGCGCTCTGGTCTCGCTCGCGGTGTATCGTGCGGGGTTCACGCTATCGCCTCGGAGAATGGTCCAGGTCACTCGGGCGGCGACCCCGTACGCGGCCAAGTCGTATGTTGGGCAGGCCACGTCGATGTTCTTCCTGCGGGCGGATGTGTTCTTCCTCAACTACTTCGCTGGCCCATCGGCCGTCGGCGTGTACAGCGTCGCCACCAACCTCGCCGAGAAGCTCTGGCTGCTCAGCAATCCGGTCTCAAGTGCGGTGTACAGCCAGATTACCGGTGCGGAGCGCGAGGACGCCGTCAGGCTCACCACGTTGACCGCGCGGGCGCTGCTGGTGTTGAACGGGCTTGCGGCAGCCGCGCTGCTCGTGCTGTCGTTCTTCCTCGTGCCGATCGTGTACGGGGCGCAGTTCAGCGCGGCGGTCGGGTACCTGGCACTGCTCCTGCCGGGCGTTGTCATCTACGCGGTCTGCCAGCCGTACAGCCAGTACTTCGTGGGGCAGCTCGGGGAACCGGAAGTGTCGTCCAGAATCGCCGCAGTGATGATGGTGCTCAGCGCGGTGCTCTACGTGACACTGATTCCGGTGATGGGTGCGGCGGGCGCGGCGCTCGGGTCAACCGTGTCTTACAGCACCGCGTTGATCGGCTACGGGTGGCTGATGCCGCATGCCACGGGAGTCACACTGCGCGAGATGCTTGTTCCCACGCGTTCGGACTTCGAGATCTACAAACGGGTGGAGGCCTCGGTTGCTGAGCCGGTTCAGGCGCAAGGGCAGCGACAGCGAAGGATAGCGAGGAATCAACGAAGTGCGACCACTGAGGTTCATCAACAGGATCACCCCACCGTTTCTTTGGGACTTCGCGAAGCGCCTTGTCGCGCGCGACGGGGAAGCGGCACCTGCACCCTTCGTCCATGAGTCGGTGCGTTCGTACAGCCAATTCGGCGAGGACCTAGTGCTTGATGCGCTGCTCGGGTGCCCGGCCGACGGTGTGTTCGTTGACGTCGGCGCCAACGATCCCGAGACGCTGAGCAACACTCGACGGTTCTACGATCGCGGTTGGCGGGGCATCAACGTCGAGCCGAACACCGAGGTGTGCGCCGAGCTGCAACGTCAGAGGCCCGAGGACATCAACCTGAACATCGGTGTAGCGCCCGAGGAGGGCTTGCTGACCTTCTACCGCATGGATCCGTCGACGCTCTCCGCCTTCGAGAAGAACGCAGTTCAGGACAACCTCGCACACCCCGGCGCGCGCCTGGTCGAGGAGGTGCAGGTACCCGTCGAGCCGTTGCGCCAGGTTCTCGAGAAGCACCTGGGGGATCGGAAGATCGACTTCCTGTCCGTGGACACAGAGGGCCTGGACCTCTCGGTGCTGCGAAGTAACGACTGGGACGCGTTCAGACCGCGGTTCGTGCTGGTCGAGATTGCGTGGATGGGCAAAGAGATCGTCGACTACCTTGGCACGCAGGGGTACACGTTCGTCTGGTCCAACGGCGTCAACGGCATCTTCTCTGACTCCGCTGCCGTGTCCTAGCCCGGCGTCGCGCTAGAACTTCCTGAACACGCAGTCCACTTGGCTCAGCCGCCACTCCGTTCCCAGCTCGGCCTGCTCTACGTCAAACATGTAGCTCGGCGCGAATCCCAAGTCGTGCATCGTCCGGAAGAGCTGGATGTGGTTCCCTTCAGCACGTTCGTGGCGGACGAACGAGATCTCGAGGATCACGGTGTCGACCATGTTCCTGAACGTGTCACATCCGCCGAGCAGTACCTCGTTCTCGACGCCTTCGACATCGATCTTCACCAGGTCGATGTGCTTCAATCCGGCGTCCCGCACGAAATCGTCCATGCGCACGAGCGTGATCGCTTCCGTGGAGTCGGATCCGATGTGGGGATTCGCGGCATGGTAGGCCTCACCAATGCCCATCAGCGAGTTTGCGCCGTGGTGCGAGGCCAAGTGCAGGTCGCCCTGCGTCTGCTTGTCGTAGAAGCCAATCTGGTGACCTTGGAATCGGTCGGCAAAACCAGCGGATTCGATGCGGGCGTTCATCTCGGCGAACATCTTGGTGGCCGGTTCGAAACCGTGGACCGTGGCTTGGGGGAACCACCGGAGAAAGACCAGAGACAGGTTGCCCACGTTCGCGCCGACATCGAAGACGGTCTTGATGTCTTGGTCGACGGACAACAGGGCGCTGAAGAGCCCCTTGTCATTTCGGTGCCTGAACTCCCTGACCTGCCGCTTGAGGTCGTGGGGTAGGGAATCCTTGAGTCTCTGGGCGAAGCTCATGACGTCTCGCTTTCGGAGGGTGTGGTCTTGCAGACAAGGGTAGCGGAGTTGGTCGTCTTGCCTACGGGTGCCGTCCGCGCGCGCGGTTGATGAGTCGCGTGGTACGTGCCGGGCCCAGGAACGCTCCCAGCACCTTTCGGACTCGGATGTTGTTGTTGAGCCGCCTGATGGCAGCCTCTGCCGCTTTGTGGTCGGACGGGGAGAGGAGCCCGGTGCCCATCAGCTCTCGGATCGAGTACAGCTCGGCCTGTCGCACGCCCAGCGCGTTCGATGACTTCTGCACCGCGCTGCGACGATGTATCGCGAGCGGCATGTTCAGAAGGCGGTGGCGGTACCCGTGCGCGAACGCCAGCAAGAAGAACAGGTAGTCCTCAGCGTAGATATCTTCTCGGAATCCGCCAACGGTCTCGAACACCTCGGCGCGGTACACCGCGCCCATGTTGAAGAAGCAGGCCTTCAGCAAGTCAGGCATCGCACACGTTGAGGGATCCGACCAAGCGTTCTGGAGCCCGGCCAACTCCCGAGTGCCATCGTCGTAGTCGTAGTAGCCGTCTGAGGAGAAGATGGCTGCGTCGGGGTTCTCGGCGATGAAGACGTCGAACTGCATGAGATGATCCGGGAGCAGGAGGTCGTCGGCAGAAAGCATCACGATCAGGTCTGCGCGCGCGTTGCGCACCGCGGTGTTGTAGGCTCCGCCGGACCCGCGGTTCTCCTGCGTTATGACGCGGATGCGCGGATCCCGCGACATGAAGCGCTCGATGAGGGCCAGCGTGCCGTCAGTCGAGCCGTCGTTGGCAATCACCAACTCCCAGTCGTGAAACGTTTGCGCCTGGATGGACTCGATGGTCTCCGCGAGGGTCGCCTCGGCGTTGTATGCCGGTATCGTCACCGAGAAACGCGGTGCATCAGCCATCGAGCACCTCCGAGTAGACAGCGAGAATACGCCGGGCGACGACGTCGGGAGCGAATCTGGCGCGCGCGTACTCGTGGAGCGCCTGGGAGTCGAACTCCGAGTAGTGGTCGAGCATCCAGTTCAGCCCCTCGGCCAACGCCTCAACGTCGTTGGGCGCGACGAGGTGGCCCACCTCGGCGGTGACGAACTCCTCGGGCCCGCCGCAACGGGTGGAGAGCACCGGGCGGCCGCACATGAGCGACTCGGCGGCGGCCACAGAGAATGTCTCATGGATGCTGCTGACGACCGAAAACGAGGACGACGCCAGGACGGCATGCAGCTCGTCGACAGACTTGCGTCCGGTGAACTCAACCACGTCGTCAAGGCCCAACTCCTGGGCGATTCGCTGCGATTCCGCGCGGCATTCGCCATCCCCTACGAGCTGCAACCGGAAGTCCGACCGGCGAGAGCGCAGTTGGCCGATCGCCTCGAGCAGAACGCCGATGTTCTTCGCGGGGCTCATGACCGACACGTGTGCGATCACGTGCGGCGCAGCGATCGGGATGGGCGATGGTTCGACGATGGGCACGATGTTGGGAATCACGACCGGATCGACTGCGAGGCCAAGTCCACTGAGGCGGTCGGCGAGGAACCGGCTGACGGCGACGGTTCGCGATGCACCGCGGGCGAGCGGACGCAGCAGCAAGGGCAGGGCACCCGGTGTCTTGACCAGGCGGCGGTTGCTGGAGGCCAGGTACTCCTCGGAGTGCTCCGTGACGATGTAGGGCGTTCCAAACCGCCGCTTGATGTCGCGCGCGATCATGGCGGCGGGGAACAGCGCCTGGACGTGTACGATCTCGGGATCGCCCCAGACCTCGCGAAGGGACTCAAGCGCGGCGATTCCCGCCCGGCGGTATCCGAAGTACCGGTTGAGCACCCCGCTTGCGAGTACGCCCGAGCGCACGACGGTGACGCCGTCCTCGACGCAGACCACCGGGTCGAACGCCGCCGTCCCCGCGTCCACGTGCAGCACTGCGACGTCGGCGAAGTCCGCTAGCGCCCGCGCCTGCTGCTGGATGAAGATTCCGGCCGTGGGCGAGTCGACGCTGGGATACCAGCTGGGAATCACCAGAACCTTGCGGCGCGTACTCATCGAGTCCCGACCACTCCTGTTCGTAGGCCAAGCCGCGGGCAGCCGCGAGTTCGGTGACGATTGTAGCCTGACTGGCTGGCTCAGTGGTTACTCTCCGGCAGGAGCGGGACCCGCGCGTTCCGAGTGATACTGTTGAGGTTGTCGGATGGACACGGATTCTGGGAGCTTCGATGCGAGTTCTGCTCGACTGCCGTATGTCGACCTGGACGGGCGTGGGCCGCTACAGCGTTGGGCTCGTCCGCGCGCTGGCGAGTCGCAGCGACATCGAAGTCGTTCTCGCCGTCGCCGACGGTGAGGCGCCGCCGGTCGAAGACGTCGAGCAGCTTCCTGCCGACGCACGGCCCGTTCGGCCTCGCCGGAGCTCGCGAGCTGGGTCGCATCGCCCGAGGCAGCATCGCCCGACGTCACCCACTGCCTCCACTTCCCCACGCCGAGCCCGGCTCCCCACCCGCTCGTGGTCACGATGCACGACCTGTCGCCGATACTGCTGCCCGGCGTCATGCCCTCGGCGCTGAAGCGCACCGTCTACACCACGCTCAACGCACGCGCCGTGAGCGTCTCCGACCGCATCATCACCGACGCCGCTTTCACTGTCGCCGAGATCGAGCGCACGTTCCCGCGCGCGGTCGGCAAGGTCACGAGCATCCCCATCGCCGCTGACGACTTCTCGGCAGGTGACGGTCGGCACCATCCCGCCGGGCCTCGTGCCAGCGGGGGCCGGCTACCTGCTCAGCATGGGCAACACCAAGCCGCACAAGGACCTCCCCACGCTGTTCTCGGCGTTCGAGCGGATCGCCGCGGGGGACAGCGAGATCGTGCTCCTGCTGGTAGGCGACGGCGATGACGCGTACCTCGACGCGCACGTGGCCGCAGCGTGCCGCTCGCGAGTGCGCTTCACCGGTCGCGTCTCCGACCCCGAGCTGCGCGCGCTCTACGCCGGCGCGGCGGCGTTCGCGTTCCCGTCGCGCTACGAGGGCTTCGGTCTGCCGCCGCTCGAGGCGATGGCATTCGGCACTCCCGTCGTGGTCGCTCGAGCGGCGTCGCTCCCCGAGGTCGTTGGCGATGCGGCGCTGATGTTCGACCCCGGCGACGTCGACGGTCTCGCCTCTGCGCTTCGATCGGTGCTCGAGCGATGCGGACCTGCGGCAGCGTCTCATTACCGCCGGCCATGCGCGCGCGTCGGAGCTCACGTGGGCGAAGACCGCCGAGCAGACCGTGGCGGTATACCGCGAGCTCCTGAGCGCCGGTCCGACGCCATGAGGCCCTGGCGCGAATCCACCTTCGTGTTCGTCACCACGAACACGAAGTACGGTCCCGACAGCGTCGAGGAGCGGTGGCTTCCCGTCATGTCCGAGCTGGTGCAGCTCGGTGCGAGCGTGCAGCTGCTCTGCGATGCGCACAGCTCGTTCGCCGAGCACGCCCGCTCCCTCGGTGTCGCGGTCGGACCCTACGTCCTCGACCGCTGGAACGTGATCCGCTCGCGCTCCCGGCTGAGGAAGTACCTCCAGCGCTACCAACCCGTCGCGGTTCATTCGACCGGCCTCGAAGCCGATCTGCTGACGCGCTGGGCCGCCCGCGTGCTCCCCGATGTCGCTGTCATCGCGACCCTCACCGCGGGAGACCGCCAGCGCACGCGGCGAAAGCGTCCCGTCGACGCGCTCATGCGCCGCTTCGACGAGGCGGGCCTCGGCACCAGCGCAGCTGTCTTCGTGACGACCGAGGAGCTCATCGGCGAAGTGCAGTCCGCGCATTACCCCGCCGAGAAGATCGTGTTCGACCCGTTGGACGAGGGCCCATCTGCGTCCCCGGCGGCGAGCGTCGCGCGGCATCTCGAGGTCTACCGGGCGCTCATGGCGGGTCTCGGACGGGGCTCGTAGCGCGACGTCGCGGTAGCCGCAGCCCCCCTTTTCAGGCACTATTGACCCGTCCCGACGCTTTCGATGGAGGTCTGAACTCGCTATGACCACTGACATCCGGTTTGGCACCGACGGCTGGCGCGCCGTCATCGGCGAGGACTTCACCTACGACAGCCTGAGGCGCGTCGCGGACGCGGCAGGCCGGGTCATCTCCGCAGACAGCCCCGGCGGCACGGTTCTCATCGGCTACGACACGCGGTTTGAGGCCGGAAGCTTCGCAGCTGCAGCGGCGGAAGTGCTCTCGACCCACGGCCTCACCGTGAAGGTTTCCGACCGCTATCTGCCCACCCCCGCGCTGTGCTGGGCGGTCTTGCGTGACGACGCGGCGGTTGCCGGCGTCATGCTCACGGCCAGCCACAACCCGAGCGAGTATCTCGGCTTCAAGCTTCGCATGGCTGACGGCGGCGCCTCGCCGGTCGAGTTCACCAACCGCGTCGAGGCGCAGCTGCTTCCTGAGGCCCCCGACGCGCGCGGCGCGTTCGAGGTCGTCGACCTGGTCGGTCCGTACCTCGCCGACCTGCGCTCGCTCGTCGACGCCGACGCGATCCGCTCGGCGAACCTCAAGGTCGTCGTCGACCCGCTCTACGGCGCGGGCCAGACATACCTCGCCGAGACGCTCCAGTCGCTCGGCGTCCACGTCACCGAGGTGCACGGCGAGCGCAACCCGGGCTTCGGCGGCCTGCACCCCGAGCCCATCCCGCCCTGGATCGACAGCACGCGCGAGTTCGTGCGCTCGGCCGGATTCGACGCCGGGTTCGTGACCGACGGAGACGCCGACCGCATCGGCGCGGTCGACCGCGACGGCAACTTCGTCTCCCCGCACCGCATCATCGGGCTGGTCGCGCAGCACCTCATCGAGGACAAGGGGCAGACGGGCCGCATCGTCAAGACGCTCTCGACGTCGGTTCTCGTCGACCGCCTCGCGCGCCATCTCGGCGTCGAGGTCACGACCACCGCCATCGGCTTCAAGTGGATCTACAACGAGATGCTGGCCGGCGACGTCCTCGTGGGCGGGGAGGAGTCCGGCGGCATCGGCCTTCCCTCGCACGTCCGCGAGCGCGACGGCCTGCTCATGTCGCTGATGCTCGCCGAGATGATGGGCCAGCGCGGCAAGGGACTCGGCGAGCTCGTCGCCGACATGATCGCCATCACCGGCTCCATGGAATACAGCCGAGTCGACCTCAAGCTCACCGTAGCCGCTCGCGATGCGTTCCTCGCGCGCGCTCCACAGCTCGCGCCGGCAGAGATCGCCGGTGCCGAGGTACTCGATATCGTGCGCGTCGACGGCGTGAAGTTCCTGCTTCCGGACGACGCGTGGCTGCTCCTGCGCCCCTCGGGTACCGAGCCGCTCGTGCGCGTCTACGCCGAGGCGCCGACAGCCGAACTCGTCACCGACTTGCTCGCTGCCGGCCGCGCGCTCGTCGAGGGCTAGGGGAGCGGGGACGTGACGGATGGCTGACATCGGGCGACCCTTGCGGGTCACGATGGTCAACAAGTACTACTGGCCACCGCACCTCGGGGGCGTGGAGACCGTCGTCCGCTATCTCTCCGAAGGCCTCGTCGAGCGCGCGGGTGCCGACGTGCACGCGCTCGTCTCCAACGAGGGCCGCGACGCGAGTCGAGGACGAGGTCGCTGGCGTCCGTGTCACCCGGCTCCCGCGCCAGTTCGCGCTCTCGAGCGCTCCGATCGCGCTGTCGATGGCCGGCGAGCTGAAGGCTGCGTCGCGGGGCGAGTCGCCGGCCGACGTCATCAACCTGCACGCGCCGTATCCGTGGGGCGAGCTGGCATGGCTGCAGGCGCGCCCCGGTGTCCCGACCGTCCTGAGCTACCACTCCGACATCGTGCGCCAGAAGCGGCTGCTCGCCGCCTACAAGCCCTTCCTCGAGCGCGTGCTCGACCGCGTCGACCTCATCACCACCTCGAGCCCCAACCTGCGTGACAACTCCGAGTTCCTCTCGGCGCGTGCCGACAAGGTCCGCATCGTCGACTACGGCCTGCACGTCGAAGACATCGCCAACCCGCCAGCCGCGCGTGCTGCAGAGGGCCGCCGACATCCGCGCCGAACACCGCGGGCGCCAGATCGTGCTGTTCGTGGGCCGCCTCGTCTACTACAAGGGCGCCGACGTGCTCGTTCGCGCGATGGCCAGCGTCGATGCCGACCTCGTCATGATCGGGCGCGGGCCGCTCGAGTCCGAGCTGCGCGAGATCGCCGTCGCCAACGGGGTCGCCGACCGCGTCACCTTCCTCGCGCCGATGGACGACACCGACCTGCACGCCTACTACCGCGCCGCCGACGTGTTCTGCCTGCCGAGCGTGGCGAACAGCGAAGCATTCGGCCTCGTGCAGATCGAGGCACACGCCGCGGGCACCCCCGTCGATCTCGACGAACCTGCCCACGAGCGTGCCCTACGCCAACCTTGACGGCGTCACGGGGCTGACCGTCGGTGTCGGCGACGTCCCCGATCTCGCCTGGGCCCTGAAGCGCTTGCTCGGCGATCACGAGCTGCGCGAACGTCTGGGGCAGCAGGCCAAGGAGCGCGCGCTCACTCAGTTCACGATTCCGCGCTTCGTCGACTCCATGCTCGCCGTCTACGACGAGGCCCGAGCCATCCACGCCGAGAAGCAGGGGAGGGCGTAGGTGTCACGCACCCGGTTCATAGTGCTCTCGGTGTTTCTCGACGCGATCTTGGTCTTTGCCGGCTACGTGCTCGCACTTCTGCTGTGGCTCGGCGGGCTGCCGAACTACAACTACAGCGCGTTTCTCGCGCTCTCGCCATTCATCGTGCTCGCATACCTTGCGTCGGCATGGGCCTACGGGCTCTACGATCCCGAACGGTCGGACACCGCATGGGCCCTCGTGCGCTCGACGGTCGCCGCGGCCTTCCTCGGAACCGTGCTCACGCTCGCGTTCGCCTACCTCGGCGGCCCGCTCACGCGCGCCCTACCGCGACCGACACCGCTCATCGCCTTCTTCCTGGTCACGATGTTGTTCGTGGGATGGCGGCTGCTTTTCCTGCGCTTCGGCAACGTGCGCTGGCCGGAGCAGCGTGTGCTGATCGTGGGGACCGGCACCGTCTCGGTCGAACTCGCCGACGAACTCGTGCGCCGCGCGAAGTGGGGCTGGCGCGTCACCGGGCTGATCGATGCCGGACCAGAGGGCACTGCGATCGTCGCCGCCGAGAAGGGCGGCTATCCGATACTCGGCCACGCATCCGACATCGCGCGACTCGCGCACGAGCACGACGCCAACCGAGTGATCGTCGTCAGCCCGGTTGCCCTGCGCGAGCTGGTCGAGTCGCTCGTGCTCGCGGACGACATCCGCGTCCGCGTCGACGTCGTGCCCGAGCTCTACGAGATCTTCATCGGCACCGTGGACGCCATCATCGGCGATGTGCCCCTCATGCAGATCACCCGTTCGACCGTGCCGCGCTACTACGCCGCCGCCAAACGCGTCCTCGACCTCGTTGCGTCGGTGCTGCTCTTCGTGATCACGGCTCCGATACTGCTCGTGGCCGCCATCGCCATCGTGCTCACCGACGGGTTTCCGATCACCTACTCGCAGATCCGCAGCGGCAAGAACCTCAAGCCGTTCTCCGTTCACAAACTCCGCACAATGAATAAGGACGCCGAGAAGCACTCGGGCGCGGTGCTTGCAGAAGAGGATGATCCACGGGTCACGCGTGTGGGGCGCTTCCTGCGCAAGACCCGAATTGACGAGTTGCCGCAGCTGCTGAACATCATCAAGGGTGAGATGAGCTTCATCGGTCCGCGTCCCGAGCGGCCTGTGTTCGTCGAGCAGTTCTGTGCGGAGATTCCGGGGTATCGTGAGCGCTTCAACGTGAAGCCGGGGGTCACCGGGCTTGCGCAGGTCAGCGGAGGCTACGCGACGACGCCTGAACGCAAGCTGAAGTACGACCTGATCTACATGTATCATCAGAACCTGGCTATGGACGCCCAGATTGTCGCGGAGACCCTGAGAGTCGTTCTCACGGGCCGCGGCGCAAGATAAGAGGAGCACCTGCATGGCGAAGGGCAACAAGAAGCAGCAGACGAAGTCGGCGTCGGTGCGGACTGCCGCTGCTGCGCCCGAACCAGACATGAGCCTCGCGAGGAAGATCGCGTGGTGGTCGCTGCTCGCCATGATCTTCATCGTGCCGATCGCGATGAGCAACTTCACGTGGCTCGGCGGCAAGATGCCGCTCACCTACGACCAGTTCGACATCTTCAAGGTGTTCTTCCAGCGTGTCCTGGGTCTGATCGCGCTGGCCGCGTGGGGATGGGACATCCTGATGCGGGGCGGCAAGATTCGCCGCAACCCGGTCGACTGGCTGATCCTGGCGTTCCTCGCATGGGTGGCGCTGACCACGATTCTGTCGATCTCGCCAGCCACCGCGATCTTCGGCAAGTACCGCCGCTTCGAAGGCTTGCTGTCCTTCATCAACTACGCGGTCATCTACTTCCTCGTCATGCAGTTCGCCGACAGGCCGTCGCGTGTCCGTACGCTCGCCAAGACGCTCTTCTGGTCGGGTCTGATCGTGACCGGCTACGGCGTGCTGCAGAGCGTCGGCGTCGACCCGGTCAAGTGGGGCCAGCTGCCCTTTGAGGCGAGGCGGGCGTTCGCGACCTACGGCAACCCCGATCTTCTCGGCGGGTTCCTGATGTTCTCTATTGCCGATCACGCTCGGACTCGTGCTCTCCGAGGACAAGCTATCGATGCGGATCGTCTACTGGCTCGGCTTCGCCGTGAACATGTGGTGCTGGATCGTGGCCTTCACCCGTGGCGCGTGGATCGGCGGGCTCGTCAGCATCCCGCTCGTCGTCTTCATCGCATTTCGCCACCGCGCCCAGTTCTTCAAGGTCGACTGGATACCGGTCGGCGCCATCGGCGCGCTGGCGGTGGGCATCATCGGTGCGAGCCTGAGGAACCCCAACGAGGTCATGAACTTCGGCTCGCGCTTCAAGTCGATCGTCGACTTCCAGGGGGGCAGCGGCAAGACCCGAACAGCAGATATGGCAGGCGGCCATCGCCGCGATTCAGGATCGCCCGATCTTCGGTTTCGGGCCGGATACGTTCCGGCTCGTCTTCCCCAAGTACAAGCCGGTCGAGTACGTCGCGGCTGCGGGCTACCGCTCGGTCGCCGACAACGTCCACAACTATCCGCTCCAGCTCGCAGCGGGTATCGGTATCGTCGGCGTCCTGATGATGTACGGAATCATGGCGTGGGCTGCTATACGGTCGGCACCGCTCGTCTTCAAGCGTTCCGACGACCACCGCCGCATCCTCTACGGGGCGTTCTGGGCTGCGTGCGCCGGCTACCTCGTGCAACTGATGTTCGGCCTGTCGGTGACGGGCAACACCTTCCTGCTGTGGGCAGCCCTGGGTGTCGTGCTGTCGCCGACCGCATCGGTCATCGAGGTGAAGGCACCCTCCTGGGGCATCTTCGTCGCCCTCATCGGAATGGTGCTCGCCGGGCTGGGCATCGGCTATCAGATCGTCTACCTGCAGGCTGACCGCTGGTACCTCGTCACGATGATCGCGAGCGAGGGCGCCGAGCGAGTTGAGTCCGCGAAGAAGGCCGTGAGCCTCAACCCCTACAACGACATGTATCGCGCCGAGGTGGGCGTCGCGTACCGTGACCTCATGATCTCCTACCTCAACCAGGCGCAGCAGGCGCAGTCGCAGGGCCAGGACCCGCTCCGTACATGAACCAGGCGGGCGGCGCCTACGAGCAGTCGGTCAACTCGCTCATCGACACCATCAATTTCGTGCCCTGGGAGTACGACAACTACGTCTTCCTGCCAGCGTCCACAACATCGCTGGTCAGACCCTCAACCCGAAGTACTACGACTCAGCGGTCGAGGTCGGCCTCGAGGGCGTCAGGGTTGAGGAGTTCGGCCCGGCCATACGAATCGAGCTTGCGCGTGCCTACAACGGCAAGGGCGACAACGCCAAAGGCCATAGAACAGGCGAAGATCGCGGCGGACATGGATCCGAACTACACCGATGCGTGGCTGTTCCTCTCGTCGCTTCACGAGGGCGCCGGCGACACTGCAGGTGCACTTGCGATCCTCCAGAGGTACGAGACAATTCGTGCGCCGGAGCACGAGAGCATCCTCAGTGCCATCAAGCGTCTCGAGTCGAGCGCGACGACGCCGCCTCAGTAGCAGCAGTCGGGCGGCAGCCGGGCCTCGGCGAGGGGACGGCTGCCACCCGGCGTAGGAAACGCGAGCACACTGCATGTCCGACACAGCCTCCGAGCTTCAGCCCCCCGATGACCCGGACGCCCATCCTGCGGCGCCGGCGTCCGGCGACGCCGAGCTCGTTCCCTCGTGGGTCGGCATCCTCGTGCTCGTCGGGGCTGCTCTTGCTGGCGGCGCTCGGCGGCTATGCGCTGCGCGGCGCGGTCAATTCGGCCGCCGAGACGCGCCTCGCAAAGCTGGACGTGATCGAGTCCGGGCAGGAGCAGATCAGCCGGGAGTCCGTTCGACGCGCGCTTGCGACTTGGGCTTGCTGAGGCGCTGAGGGATTCAGGCCGATTCAACCTGGCACTAGCCGAGTACGACGCGGTGCTTGAGAACGACCCACGCAGCATTGCAGCGCTCTACGCTCGCGGGATGGTCTTGCTGGAGCTCGATCGACCGGCCGAGGCCGAGACGTCCTTGTGGCGGGTACTGGCGCTGGACCGGGGCCACGCGGGCGCGGCGGAGGCGCTGGGCGACTACTACGCCGGCAAGGAGCAGTACCGCTCGCTCGTCGAAGCCGTTCGGCCAGCGGTCACGGCGCATCCGACCGAGGCGCGCCTGCAGTATCTGATGGGGCTTGCGTACGAGAACCTCGGCCAGCCGGATTGGGCCACAGCGCGCTATCGTCTGGCGCTGGATGTCGTGCCGGATCTACCCGAGGCTCTCGCGGGGCTGGAGCGCATCGAAGCGTCGCGCTAATCCTCGTTCGAGGACGCTCATACTGCTTCAGGGATGGCCCTTCGCATGCTAGACTGGCGCTATCTGCGATTGCACCTTGTTGGGGCCCGTTTCGGCTTCGGGGGCCCTCGGGTGCAAAGGAGGTTCATTGTCAGATCCTGAGGCCGTCGAGTTCGAAGCCGACGAGACAACGGATGTCCCCTCAGCTGAGGAGGACCGGAGAAGACCGCCGCAGCCGGCGCTGGTATGGCCTGCTCGCGCTGATTCTCCTCCTTCTACTGCTGCTTTGCTGTGCCACCACGACGGTGGACATGGTGGTCACCCGTGGGCCCCAGCAAGCGCGGTTCATCGCACGCAACCTCGCGTGCCTCCAGTGCCACACCGAGCAGATCCCGAACTTCACGAAGACGACGGTGCACTCGCCATTCATGCAGCGTGACTGCACCGTCTGCCACACGAAGCACGGCGCTCAGGTCACCGCCACCGTCACGCAGGGCGCGAGCGCGCAGATCAGCCGATATCGCACGCTGGTGCAATGGCTCCCGCTCAAGTGGTGGTTCGACATCTGGGGCGCGCTGGGCGGCTCGGCCGGGGGATCGCTCGTCGACCACAGCGGGCGGCGTTGTCTCGAAATCCGTCCGCAGCGTAGAGGGTTCGTCGTCTTCACTCGTACTGCCCGAAGACGAGCTGTGCTGGATGTGCCACGGCGACATGGGCGTTCTCCGCGACGACAAGTACACGCACGTGCCCTTCATGAAGGGGCGGTGCACCGACTGTCACGACCCCCACGCGTCCGACTTCCGGGCGCTCCTGACGCAGGCGCCGAACAAGATCTGCTTCACGTGCCACCCGATGGGCAAGGAACTCAACCGCATGCAGGCGCATCCGCCGGCGAAGCAGGGTTGGTGCACGGACTGTCACAGCCCGCATGCGTCGAACAACAAGGGCATGCTCGTCGCACGTCAGCGCGAGCTGTGCTTCACCTGCCACCCGTCGGTCGCATCCATGTCCGGGATGCCCACGCAGCACCAGCCCTTCAAGAACGACAACTGCACCGGTTGCCATGAGCCGCACGGCTCGGACAACACGCCACTGCTGATCAAGCCACAGCCTGCGTTGTGCTACATGTGCCACCCGCAGGTCGAGAATCAGTTCAACCAGCCGAGCCATCATCCGATCGGCCTCAACCTCACCTGCGCTTCCTGCCACAACCCGCACGCCTCGCAGTACCCGGGTCTGCTGAGTGGTTCGAACAATGAGTTCTGTTACGACTGTCACGGGGACAAGCAGGCCGTCTATGAAGGGTCTGCGCACAGCGCCAGCGAATGTGTCAGTTGCCATACTCCGCACGGCTCGCAGTACTACCCGATGCTCCTGGGCAAGCAGCCGCAGCTGTGTTTGGGGTGCCACCCGACCGCCGAAGGCTCGAACAAGCACCCGGTTAGGCCCAAGTACTATGACCTCCGAGCTCATCGAGGCTTGACGTGCACCTCGTCGTGTCATAATCCGCACGGTACGCAATTCGATGCGATGGTGAAGGACTACAGCCCGGATCAGGACGGCATGTGTCTCCAGTGCCACACGACTGTCGGCGTCTACTACTAGGCTCGAGCTGGAAGGCTTGTTGATGGCTCGCATCTCTCTCGCCGGTTTCAAAGACCCGAAACGCCGCCCGCGCTTCATCGTGTGGGCGGTCGTCGCCGTCCTTGTGATCATCGCGGTCATGATTCCGGTGCTCGGGGTCACGTCGACCTACTGGTTCTGCTGCCGAGGGTTGTCACAAGGTCCAGGACGATACGATCACCGCCTACCAGCACTCGCCTCATTCCGAGATCAGCTGCATGGCCTGCCACATGCCCGTGCAAGCCAACCCGGTCGTGTTCCTGCTGCACAAGGCCGAAGCGCTTGGCGAGCTCTACATGACGGTCACCAACAAGTTCGAGCTGCCGCTGAACGCCGAGAGCGAAGTCGCGCTCACCATGAAGTCGAAGCAGTGCACCCAGTGTCACGACGAGGAGAAGCGGACCGTCACGCCCTCGCCTGGGCTCAAGATCGATCACGCCGTGCACGCCACGGGCGGGGTTGAGTGCACGATCTGCCACAACCGAACCGCGCACGTCGAAGACTTCGAGATGACGTTGGTCGACCCTACGACAGGGAAGCCCAACCATCCCCACGAGGACTTCATGGAGATGACGGCGTGCTTCCGCTGCCACTCGCAGGACGCAGTAGGCGAGGAGCCGACCGGCGCGTGTGATGCGTGCCACACGCCCGGATTCGAGCTCAAGCCGCCCAGCCACCTGAAGCCCGGCTTCTTCCCGGAGGGCCACGGCAAGCTCGGCGCCGCCGAGGAAAGCCGCACGCTTGCCAGCGCCAAGATGTCGTGGCTCAACGACGAGTCGACCGAGGCTTCGGGCGAGGGTGAGGCCGAGGCGGAGGGCGAGGCGGAGGGCGAGGCGGAGGGCGAGAGCAGTGAAACGACCGGCGAGATGCTGCCCAAGGTCGAGTCGATCAACGAGTGCTCGACGTGCCACAAGAAGAAGTTCTGCATCGACTGCCACGGTGGCGTTCCGATGCCGCATCCGGCTGACTTCACAGAGCGCCACGGTAAGCTCGGCAAGGAAGTCCCCGAGGCGTGCGCAAAGTGCCACGGAAGCGGTGGCGAAGGGCTGCAACTCCTGCCACCACGGCACCGAGATCGACTACGCCTACAACCCTGCCAAGCCTTGGCGCACGCAGCACCCGGCGGCCGTCAGCGCGAGCGGGGCCGCGGGCTGTCTCGAGAACTGCCACAATCCGACGTACTGTTCGAACTGTCATGTGAATGGCGGCGTACAACCAGAGTAGAACGGGCGGCCCTCGTGGCGGCGAATCCGGCCCGCTCGCCATGAGGAATCATCCGCAGTGCACGCAGGAGACGCCAAGAGGGCGTTGTATACTCGCTTGAGCGTGATGGGTCTCGATGGCCCGTTGCGCGGGGGAACGGCAGGGGTGCCGTACAGGGGTCGGTGCAAGCATCGACCGAAAGGCCACAGAGTATGTCGCGAGTCGATCTCGTACTTCTGCACGCGCCGAGCGTGTATGACTTCCGCGAGCGCTCGATCATGTTCGGACCAGTGTCCGACATGGTCCCGTCAACGCCCATCTTCGAGATGTATCCGCTCGGCTTCACGACCATGGCCGAGTACATGGAGCGTCATGGCATTCGCGTGCGCATCGTCAATCTCGCCGTGCTCATGCTCAACAAGCCGGACTTCGACGTCGAGGCATACCTCGCGAAGATGGATCCGGTCGCGTTCGGCATCGACCTGCACTGGCTGCCCCATTGCCACGGCTCCGTCGAGGTGGCGCGCGTGCTCAAGCGGCTGCATCCCACCAAACCGGTCATCTTCGGCGGACTTTCCGCGAGCTACTACCACGACGAGCTCATCACCTACGACGCGGTCGACTATGTCGTCCGCGGCGACTCAACCGAAGAGCCGATGACGCGCCTGATGTGGGCGCTCAAACGCGGTGGAAGCATGCTCGATATCCCGAACCTCACCTGGAAGGACCCCACCGGCACACCGGTGGTCAACGAGTTGTCCTGGGTGCCGAGCGACATGAACTCGATCTCGCTCGACTACTCCTTCAACATGAAGTCGGTCATCCGCTATCGCGACATGATGGGCGTCGTGCCGTTCAAGGACTGGCTGAAGTACCCCGTCTGCGCCTCGCTCACCTGCCGAGGATGCACGCACGACTGCGTGACGTGCGGCGGTTCGGCCACGTCTTTCCGCGAGAACTTCGGGCGGGACCGCGTCGCCTTCCGCGATCCCGAGCTCCTCGTCAAGGACATCGCCCACATTCAGAAGTACATCCCGGGTCCGATGTTCGTGCTCAACGACTTCCTTCAGGCCGGCAGAGAGTACACGCGCGACTTCGTGCGGGGTCTCAAGACCATCAACATGAAGAACCCCATCGGATTCGAGTTCTTCAAGCCGCCGCACGAGGAGTTCTACGAGTTCCTCAACGCCAACCTCAACGACTACTCGGTCGAGATCTCGGTCGAGAGCCACGACGACGGCGTGCGCGCGGCGTTCGGCAAGAAGCACTACACGATGGACCAGGTCGAGGACACCGTCATCGCGGCGCTCAAGAACGGGTGCAGCCGTTTCGACCTGTACTTCATGACCGGCATTCCGTCCCAGACAGCCGAGTCGGTGCGCGAGACCACCGCGTACGTCAAGCATCTGTATGAGCGTGTCGGCAACGATCCGCGCCTGCTCTGCTTCACGAGTCCCATGGCGCCGTTCCTCGATCCCGGCTCGATCGCGTTCGAGAACCCGGCCGAGCACGGCTACACGCTGCGCGCCAAGACGCTCGAGGAGCACCGCCAGCGCATGGTGCTGCCGTCGTGGAAGCACATCATGAACTACGAGAGTCACTCCATGAGTCCTGATGAGATGTGCGATGCGACATACGATGCCGCCATCGGCATCAACCGGGTCAAGGCCGCGGCAGGCATCATCGACCCGGCGACGGCCACGCTCACCGAGACACGCATCGATCAGGCCCGAGTGTCGATGGCGAAGATCGACGCGATCATGGGTGGCCCTCTCGTCAGCCGAGAGCCCGCCCTCAAAGCGCTCAAGGATGAGTTCGACCAGCTGTCGCAGTCGACGGTCGCGGATAAGTCGGAGTTGAATTGGCCGCATGCCGCCACGCTGAAGCACGTCGTCGCATGCGCCGGTTTGTTCGTGACCGAGAACGTCGCTAACATACTCGGAGCTGGGCGAGGTGAAATCCCGCCGGCAGTCTCTGACCAGCACCCGCGTGCCGCAGCGCCTCCGGTATGCGAGCCGACGAAAGTGTGACGCATCCTATGCCGCAGACCGATCCCGCGCCGGGACTCCCGACGTCCGAGCGCGTAAGCACCATCTTCTCGTCAATCGCGGATCGCTACGACACCTTCAACGCCCTGGCTAGCATGGGCATCGACAAGGGCTGGCGCCGCGAGCTCGTGCGCGCCGCGCACGTGTCGCCCAGCTCGCGCGTGCTCGATCTTGCATCAGGCACGGGAGATGTCGCCTTCGCCGTCGCCAACCTCGGCCACCCCGCTGAGGTCGTGGCGACCGACTTCAACGCCGAGATGCTGGCCGTCGCCGAGAAGAAGGCCGCCGAGAAGCCGCCTGCAGTCCCCGTATCCTTCTCGATCGCGGACGCACAGCAGCTGCCCTTCGAGGACGCGAGCTTCGACGTCGTGACCGTCGCATTCGGGGTACGCAACTTCCCCGATCGCGAGAAGAACTTCGCTGAGGTGCTTCGAGTCCTTCGACCCGGCGGTCGCTACATCATTCTCGAGTTCTCCCGGCCGGGCTTCGCGCCGTGGCGCGGCGTGTATCACGTGTATCTACGCCATGCGATTCCTGCGATCGGCGGGGCGCTGACCGGCGATCGCGACGGGTTCGTCTACCTCAACGACTCCATACGTCAGTTTCCGGCACAGCCACAACTGGCCGCCGAGCTCCGCCGCGCAGGATTCACGACGATCAGCTGGAAGGACCTCTCCGGCGGCGTCGTCGCACTGCACACCGCGGTCAAGTAGGCAGCTGGGCACCTGTGCGAGTGCGAGCTTCGCGCCTCACTGCGGTAGAATCGCCGTGAGCCACGAATCCGGAGGAACCCATGCTGCTCACCGCGCGCTACGTGTTGCCCGTCGCAACGCCCCACATCGAGTACGGTGCCGTACTCATCCGAGACGACAAGATCGTCGAAATCGGCGACTTCGAGCACCTGCGCGCACTGCACCCGGATGAGCCCGTGCGGGATTTCGGTCTTGCCGCTCTGATGCCGGGCTTCGTCGATCTCCACACGCATCTCGAGTATTCCGCGATGCGCGGTCTCGTCGACGATCTTCCCTACTCGGAGTGGAAGCTGCAGCTCATGCAAAAGGAGCGGCAGTTCACCAGCCAGGACTGGGATGATTCGGCTCTGCTGGGGGCGCTCGAGGCCGCCCAGTCCGGCATCACCACCGTCGCCGACATCACGCGAACCGGCGCTTCCGGCCACGCGGCACAGGCGACCGGCATCAGAGCGCTCATCTACCGCGAAGTCGCGACGATGGACAAGTCACAGGTCGAGCCCGTGATGCAGCGGGCGGCAGAGGACATCGCAGCGTGGAGGGCGACGAGCGACCCGGCTCGCGTCACGATCGGCATCGCGCCGCACGCTCCGTATTCGTGCCATCCGGCGCTGTTCAAGCGCGTGGCCTCGTTCGCCGCGGACGGAACGCCCGTTGCCATCCACCTCGCCGGCAGCGTCGAGGAGTTCGAGTTCGTCAAGTACGGATCGTCCATGCTGGCGACGGACGTGCGTGACACCTACGACGCCGACGCGCCCGGCTGGCTGCCGACGGGCGTGAGCCCCGTGCGCTACGTGCTGCAGTGGGGCCTGTTCGATGTCCCGAACGTCCTTGCGGTGCACTGCACGCAGGTCAACGATGACGACATCGAGGTGCTCGCGGGCCGTGACGTCTCGATTGCGCACTGTCCACGCTGCGAAGCGAAGCTGGGTATGGGTGTTGCCCCGATCGAGAAGTTCCTCCGTGCGGGGGTCCGCGTCGGCCTGGGGACCGATTCGCCGGCTGCGTCGAACTCCATGGACGTGTTCGAGGAGATGCGTATCGGGTTGCTCGTCCAGCGAGCCACGTTGGGAGCGCAGCGTTTCATGAACGCCCGCCAGTTCGTGAAGATGGCAACGCTCGACGCGGCGCGCGCGCTGAAGATGGACCACGAGATCGGCTCGCTCGAGCCAGGCAAGCAGGCCGACATCATCGCGGTCGACCTGTCTACCTCGCATCAGATTCCGACACACCATCCCTATAGCACGCTCGTCCATACCGCCAACCAAGAGAACGTGTTGGCGACCATGGTGGCAGGCGAGTTCATCTACGAGAGCCACTCGTGGAGCCGTCTCGACCACCAACGGATCTACGCACGCGCCGAGGAGATGCGCATGCAGCTGCGCGCCTAGCGTGCGCCGCCGCGGATGCGGTCGAGAAGCTGCTCATGCGCGCGGGAGAATCATGGCGAGCGGCTTGCTTACGGAGTGTGAAGACATCCATCATTCGCGCACAATCGCGTGCTATACTACGCGACGTTTGAGACCCGCTCGGACACGGGCGCGATGACGGCCCGAGAAACATACAGGAGGATCGAACGTGAGCGATCAGGACTTCTTCTTCGATGAAGACGACAAGCCGGCTGCCAAGTCCGGTGCCAAGAAGGACGCGGCGCCGGCCAAGGCCGCTGCTACCGCACCTGCCGCAGCCACCGTGGACGCTCAGAGCGTCACGCTGACTGTCGCAGTGCTCATCGGCGTCATCGGCATCCTACTCGGCGTTGTCGTCGGCCTGTTCATCGGCAAGGGCATGGCAACTCCCGCTGTCACGGCGACTACACCCGCGGCCGTCGGTGCCGGCGCTGTTCCCCAGCAGGCTGCTCCGCAACTCACGCAGGAGCAGATCCAGGCAGGCGAGATGCCCGCAGGTCACCCGCCAGTGGGCGGCGCTGAGGCCTCCGGTTCCGCCGAGACCACCCCAAAGAAGTAGCCAAAACGAAACCAGCGGGCCCGGTCGAGCGTCGCGTCTGCCGGCCGGGTCCGTGTTCTGTTCGCACTCTCTGAGGAGGGGCGATGGCCAAGAAGCCATCTTCGAGCTCGAAGCGTACCAAGCGACCGGTAAGCCAGTCCGCCGTCAAAGGCGGCGGCATCATGTCGCTGAACAAGTCGAACACTTCGCCGTTCATGAAGTTCGTGATCATCCTCGTCATCGTCTCGATGGTCACGTTGTTCCTCTATGGGGGCATCGCCGGGCTCATCCAGCTATTCCAGACGCCGCCCGCAGCTCCTGTGGTCGATCCCGTCGTGGCGATCCAGAGGAAGTACGATCCGCAACTGCAGAACCTGGACACCGCCCTGGCGAGCAACCCCGAGAGCTACACGCTTCTGGTAGCAGCAGGCAACAGGCGCTTCGACTACGCACTCGAGCTGATGCAGCTCGTCAGCGATCAGTCGACCGCGGCCCTCGTGCCGGCGGTCGAGCAGTGGACCGCCACCAAGGACGTCTTCCAGAAGGCGGTCAAGGCCAACAAGAACGCCGAGTCCGGCGTCTTGGTCGACTACTCGATTGCGACGTACTACAGCGGTGACACGACGGGGGCGGTCAAGATCGCAACCGGTGTCATCAAGAAGGACCCGACGTTCGCGCCGGCCCACTACAACATCGCCATCTTCTTCGAGGGTCTCGGGGATACGGCCAAGGCGATCGCCGCGTACCAGGCCTATCTTGCGCTTGACCCGACCGGCAAGGCGGGCGGCAACCCCGATTTTGCGAAGACTCAACTCAAGGCGCTTGGCGCTCCGGAGAAGGCCCCGGGGTCGGTGATTCCGACTGGCTCGGCAGCTCCGACAGGGTCAGCGCCCGCTACGCCGTAGCGCGCGGTGCGACTCACCATGAAGCCGAACGGGCGCCCGAAAGGGCGCCCGTTGCGTTTGCCGGGTGCAGCGCGAAAGCTAGTCCGATTCGAGCCCCAGAATCTGCCGAGCCTGCTTGAGTGAGTCTGCAGTCGAGAAGATTCCATTGAGCCGGGTGAGCGATAGGATGTTGTCTACGGTCTCGTTGGTGACTAGAACGAGCTTCCCGCCCTCGGCGCCGTACTCCTTGGAAAGGGACAACAGAAGTCCAAGTCCCGAGCTGTCGAGATACTCGAGACCTGAGAGATCCACCACCGTCGCCGGGGGCGCAGCGGTGAGTATCTTGTCGATATTCATGCGGAATCCGGCGCATTCGCCGTAGTCCAAATCTCCGAAGAGGGTCAGCGTCCAGTATCCGGGCGCCTCTTCGAACTCCATTGTGAGCGCCATGTGCATCCTTCCTTCCGCTGGCTCACACAGTAGGTACCCAATGCGCAGGCTCTTGGAGCTTATGAGTCGTGGCGGTACAATCCGACCATCGTCCGAGCAGCTCAAGGGAGCTTCGAGCAGCAATGGAACTCGACATCCGAACGGAACGTCAGCGAAGCCAGTGTGAGATCACGCTCCGTGGCGAGGTCGACGTCTACACTGCGCCGAAGCTCAAGGAGCAGCTCGTGGCTGTGATCGAGGATGGCTGCGCCAACGTCATCGTGAATCTCGAGGGCGTCAGCTTCATCGACAGTTCGGGTCTGGGCGTGCTGGTGAGCGCGCTGCGGCGGGCTCGCGAGCGGGACGGCGCGGTACGCATAGTCTGCACACGCGAGAACATCCTGAAGATCTTTCGCATCACCGGACTGGACAAGGTCTTTCCGGTATTCACGGACGTCGCGGAAGCGCGCGAGTTCTAGCCGCATGCCGCGGCGGCCGGCACCGCTGCATCGGCACGGCTATTGCGTGTTGTCGCACGGACTTTGTCTTCGAAGGGTGGGGTTGTGTTCGGTATAGGCGGAACTGAGCTTCTCATCGTCGCTGTGTTCGCGTTCATCATCTTCGGGCCAGACAAGATCCCGGAGATCGCGCGCACCGTGAGCAAGGCCATCAACCAGTTCAAGCGCACCCAGGCGGACATGGAGCGCTTGGTAAAGGCCGAGATGATGGGGCTCGATCCCGACCAGGCCTCTCTCTTCCCGACCGGCGAGCAAGCTGCGACCCAAGACCCCATCTCCGAGAAGTCACCGAGCAAGCCGTCGAAGGCGTCGTCGCTGTACGGCATCGTCGACGAGGAAGAGGAGGACGAGGAGTAGCTCCTCGCTAACCTATGCCGATCACGCCCAAACGTCTGCCCTTCTTCGACCACATCGCCGAGCTCCGACGGCGCATAGTCGTCATCGCCGTCACCGTCCTCACGCTCTCGATGGTGCTGTACACGTGGGGCTGGCAGATCTACGACTTCGTGCTGGCGCCGGTACTGCCCCTCCTCACGGTCAAACCGCAGGTCTTCACGCCCTTCGGGACGTTCGGGCTGCGTTTCCAGGTGGCGTTCTACGCCTCGTTGGTCGTGGGCGCCCCCATCATCATCTGGCAGGTCATGGCGTTCTTCCTCCCGGCGCTCAAGGAGAAGGAGCGGCGCTACGTCATCCCTACGATCACCATGGCCGTCCTGCTGTTCCTGGGAGGTGTGGCCTTCTGCTACACCATCATCCTGGGCCCGGCCTTCACGTGGATATTCGCCCAAGGCGGAACCTCGATCGGCGTCATACCGGACGCCCAGAAGTTCTTCCAGGGCGTCATCATGCTGCTCATCGGTTTCGGCATCGGGTTCGAGTTGCCGATCATCGTGTTCTACCTCGTGATATTCAACATCGTGCCCTACGCCAAGTTGCGCGCCCAGTGGCGAGTGGTGTACGTGGTGCTGATGCTGGTCGCCTCCGCAGCGACGCCTGACTGGTCGCCGCTGACGATGGGCGGTCTGTACCTCGCGCTCGTCTTGCTCTACGAAGGCAGCATGATGTTCGCGCGGGTCGTCTTGCGCAAGCGGATCGCTGCCCAGAAGCGAGAGGAACTCGCGCTGTACGGCGACGACGATTCCGGCAACGAGGACGACGCCTCCTAAGGTCGCCGAGAACGTAGGGATACTCCATGCACGAGATGGGCATCACCCAAAGCATCCTCGCTGCCTCGTTCGACGCTGCCCGCGATGCGGGCGCGGTGCGCATCACCGAGATCCGCATCAGCGTTGGCGAGCTGACCGAGACGGTCGACTTCGCCCTGCAGTTCGCGTTCGAGGCGCTCACGCCGGAGACGATGGCCGAGGGCGCGACGCTCGTCATCACCAAGGTCCCCGCCCGTTCGCTGTGCCGCGATTGCGGTACCGAGTACGAGCACGACCGTTTCCAGATGGTCTGCTCGAACTGTGCGAGCATGAACGTCGAGCTGCTCCAAGGTCGTGAACTCAAGATCGACAGCATCGAGGCGGATGATGGCGAGGACGAAGAGCCCGCCGCAGGAGCCCGCATCGGCCCCAGACCCGTCAGACACCACCAAGGAGTAGCCGTGGAGATCGATCTCTCGAAGCCGATTCTCGACTTGAACGAACGCCTCGCCGCAGGGAACCGATCGCTTCTCGACGAGTACGGCGTCTTCGTGCTCGATCTGATGGCGTCTCCGGGCGCCGGCAAGACCTCGACCATCCTCGCGACTATCGCCGCGCTGCGCGACCGCTACCGCATCGCAGTCATCGAGGGCGACATCGCCTCGAAGGTCGACGCCGAGAAGGTCAAGGCGCACGGCATCCCAGCGGTGCAGATCAACACCGGCGGAGCCTGCCACCTCGAAAGCGACATGATCAAGCGTGCGATCGAAGCGCTCGACCTTGAGAACCTCGACCTCATCATCATCGAGAACGTGGGCAACCTCGTGTGCCCGACCGACTTCTATCTCGGCGAGAACGCCAAAGTCATGATCCTCTCGGTGCCGGAAGGTCACGACAAGCCGTACAAGTACCCGGGCATCTTCCAGATATCCGAGGCCGTCATCCTCAACAAGGTCGACACCATGCCGGTGTTCGATTTCAACGAGGAGGAGTTCACCGCCGAGGTGAACACGCTCAACCCCAAGGCGCCGATCTTCCGCATCGCCGCGACGAAGGGCGAGGGAGTCGCCGAGTGGGCCGACTGGCTGGCAGCGCGCATCGATGCCGCCAAGGCCGCGCTCGCCGAGAAGTCCGCGGAGGCGGGGGAGTGATCTCGCGCGACGAAGCGTTCGCGCTTGTCGGCGAGCGGATTCCGCAGGCCAATCTCGTCAACCACTGTGTCGCCACCGAGATCATCATGGAGGCGCTCGCGAAGCACCTCGGTTGCGCCGACGCCGACGTCGAACGGTGGGCGCTCACCGGTCTGCTGCACGATCTCGACTACGCCGAAACCGCTGACGATCCGGCGCGGCATGGTCTGGTCAGCGCCGAGCTGCTCGCCGGACTCGTCGACGACGAGATGATGCACGCCATCCTCGGCCACGCCGACAAGGTCGAACGTGAGACGCTCATGGACCACGCTTTGTGGTGCGCGGACCCCACCACGGGATTCGTTGTTGCGGCCGCACTGGTGCGGCCGGATCGCGACTTGGACAACGTCGCTCTCAAGAGCCTGAAGAAGCGCTGGAAGGAAGGCGCGTTCGCCAAGGGAGCGTCGCGCGAGCAGATGGCGGGATGCGAACTGCTCGGCATGGAGCGGGATGACTTCCTTGCGCTGGCGCTGGCGGCCATGCAGGCGCGCAAGAGCGAGATCGGACTCTAGGCGCATGCTCAACGCGATCGTCTTCATCTGCGGCGCCGCCCTCATGGCGCTCGAGATGGTGGCGGCCCGCGTGCTCGCCCCTGCGCTCGGCAACTCGATCTTCGTGTGGGGCAGCGTCATCTCGATCGTCATGATCGCACTCAGCCTCGGCTACTGGGTCGGCGGTCAGCTCGCCGACAAACGCGACGCATCGCGCGTGCTCTCTCCGCTCATCGCCGCGGCCGGTGTGCTGACCGTGTTGGCTCCGGTCGTCGCCAAGGCGACGCTGCCCCGGGTGGTCGGACTCGACCCCCGGCTGGGCTCGCTCGTGGCCGCGGCGCTCATCTTCTTCTTGCCGGCGCTCCTTCTCGCGACGATATCGCCGCTCAGCGTGCGTCTGGCGGCGTCTCGCGGGCTGGATCACATCGGCCGCTCCGCGGGAGGGCTGTACGCGATCTCGACCGCAGGCAGCGTCGTAGGAACGCTTGCGACGGCATTCTGGCTGATTCCGCTGTTGTCCTTGGAGCCGCTGGTTGTCGCCACCGGCTTCACGTTGTTCGCGTGCGCGCTGGCGGCGCTGTGGCTGCCACGGCTCTACGGCGCGCCCGCTGCGGCCGAGGACGGACCGGGTGCGGCGCACGTGGCCCCCTCTCGTGTCCCGGGCGCGCTGGCGCTTTCGCTCGGACTCGTGGTCGCGGGCTTGGCCCTGGGCGCGTGGGTGATTGCCGACGTGGCGCCGGTCTCGGCGGTCAACGAGAAGGGCGAGCGGGTTCTCTACCGCGCCGACAGCCAGTACCACCGCATCACCGTGACCGAGGCCGACAGCATCCGTCACCTGCGTTTCGACGCGAGCAACCAGTCCGCCATCGACCTCACGGACGGTTATCGGAGCACCATCGCGTACCCCAACTACATGGACCTCGCCTTGGCCGCGAATCCCGACGCGAAGCGCGTGCTCGTTCTCGGGCTCGGCGGCGGCGCGATCACGAAGCGCTGGTGGAGGGACTACCCGGGACTGACGATCGACAGCGTGGAGATCGACCCGGCCGTCATCGACGTGTCGCGCCGGTTCTTCGGTCTCCCCGAGGACGCCAGGCTGCGGGTCTTCAACGAGGATGCGCGCCGGTTCGTTCAGCGCTCGGCCGACACCTACGACATCATCATCGTCGACTGCTACTACTCGGACTCCCTGCCGTTCCACCTGGCGACGCAGGAGTTCTTCTCCGAGCTGGGCAAGCGTCTGGCCCCGGGCGGGGTCGTGGCGTACAACGTCATCGGCTCGGTCAGCGGGGACGGGAGCAAGCTGTTCCGCAGCATCTACCGCACAGTCGGCACGCAGTGGGACCACAGCTGGGTGTTCCCGATCGGCATCAGCGAAAACGGCTCTGGAAGCGCAGCGACGCAACATCATCGTCCTGGCGACCGACCGCGACTTCACGCGCGAGGAGCTGACCAGCCGTATCGAAAGCGGCGTGGACGGGCGCGTCACCGTCGACGGCTTCCCCGAGTTCGCTCGCGACCTGTACCCCGGGCTGATCCCCCTGGCGGATGTGCCTCTCATGACCGACGCCTACGCGCCGACCGATTCGCTCATTCAGGTCATGCCCCGCTAGGTCTGGCATCGCCGCGTTCGGGCATCTCGGCCAGGCTGTACGGCGTCTTCCGCCGATGGTCGATTCAGGTCTCGGAAAGCTCCCGGAAAGGCCCGCGACATATATAGGTGTTGACGCACCTGTGTATACTCGGCTGCAAAATCGCCTGCGTCGGGAAGGACGCCGACTTGAAGCTCATCGTCACCGAGAAGAACATCGCCGCCAAGAAGCTCGCCGAGATCCTTGCGGTCGGGAAGCCGACGACGGACAAGGTCTACAACACGCCGGTCTACAAGTTCCGCCGGGATGGCGAGGACTGGATCTCGATCGGTCTGAAGGGCCACATCCTCGGCGTGGACTTCCCTCGGCAACTCGTCCACAAGGACGGTGGCTGGGACGCGGTGTGGGAGGACGAGCACGTGTCGCCCGCACCCATACCCGCCACGCTTCCCACGCCGGAGACAGGCTTCACCGGCGAGGACGGCGCGATCGTTCCTTGGCGCAAGAAGAAGCCATTCACCGCCGATGGCGTCGATCTCAAGACGTGGAAGATCCTCTCGCTGCCGTACCTCGTGTGGGCGCCGATCGGCAAGACGCCCGCCGAGCGCGAGCTCATCCGCTCGCTCAAGAGCGTGGCCAAGAAGGCCGACGAGATCGTGATCGCCACCGACTTCGACCGCGAGGGCGAGCTCATCGGCAGCGATGCGGCCGGGCTCGTGCGCGAGGTCAACAAGAACTCGCCGATTCACCGCGCGCGCTTCTCGGCGATCACGAAGGAAGAAGTCGAGCGGGCCTTCGCCGAGCTCGTGAAGGTCGACGACTGCCTCGCGCAGGCCGGCGAGTCGCGCCAGGACATCGACCTCGTCTGGGGCGCCGTGCTCACGCGCTACCTGACGATGGCGAAGTACTCGGGCTTCGGCAACGTGAAGTCCGCCGGCCGCGTGCAGACGCCGACGCTGGCGCTGATCGTGGCGCGCGAGGTCGAGCGCGAGGCGTTCGTGCCGGAGCACTACTGGACCGTGAAGGGCGCGTTCGCCTCGCAGGGCACGGAGTTCTCGGCGGGGCACGCCACGGAGCGGTTCAAGTCCGAGGCGGATGCGAAGCGCGTGATGGACGCGATCGCAGGCGCTACCACCGGAGCCATCACCGCCGCCGAGAAGAAGCGCCGCAAGGTCGCACCGCCCACGCCGTTCAACACCACCGCGCTGCAGGCTGCCGCGGCGTCCGAGGGAATCACGCCGGCGCGCACGATGCGCATCGCCGAGTCGCTCTACATGGACGGCCTCATCAGCTACCCGCGTGTCGACAACACGGTCTACCCGGCGTCGCTCGACATCAAGGGGATTCTGTCCTCGCTGTCGGAGGTTGCCGTCTACCGCTCGCACGTCCAGAGCATCCTCGCCGGCCCGCTGCACCCCACGCGCGGCGCGAAGGAGACCACCGACCACCCGCCGATCACGCCGACCGCGGCGGCCGATCCGGAGAAGCTCAAGCCGGAGGAGTGGAAGCTCTACAACCTCATCTCGCGCCGCTTCCTGGCCACGCTGTCCGACTCGGCGGTCATCGAGGGCACGAAGGTCACCATCGACGTCGCCGGCGAGCCGTTCGTGGCGAAGGGCGACATTCTCGTGGAGCCGGGCTTCCGGGGCATCTACCCGTACGGTCTGAAGAAGGACGAGCAGCTGCCCGTGCTGGCCGAAGGCGCGCACGTCGACTTCCTCGGCGCCGAGTTGGCCGCTAAGCAGACCGAGCCGCCCTCGCGCTACAGCCAGGGCAAGCTCATCCAGGAGATGGAGAAGCGCGGGCTGGGCACCAAGGCCACGCGCCACGCGATCATCGAGCGCCTCATCGAGGTCCGCTACGCGCAGAACGAGCCGCTCGAGCCCACGTCGCTCGGCCGCGCCGTGATCGACGCGCTCTCGCAGTTCGCCCCGCGCATCACGACTCCCGACATGACGAGCGAGCTCGAAGCCGAGATGGACGCCATCGCCAACGGCCGCACCGAGCGGCGTCGACGTCGTCAACCACTCGCGCGAACTGCTCGCGCTCGTGATGGCGGAGCTCATCGCCAAGTCCACCGAGGTGGGCGAGGCCCTGCGCGAGGCCGGAGCCGACGACGCGAAGGTGGGCCAGTGTCCCAAGTCGGGTCACGACCTGCTCATCAAGTCCTCGCCCAAGACGAGGGGCCAGTTCGTGGGTTGCTCGGGATGGCCGGAGTGCGACGTCACCTACCCGCTTCCGCAGGGCAAGATCGAGGCGGTCGACGAGCTGTGCCCGTCGTGCGGCACGCCGCAGGTCAAGGTCATCCAGTTCCGCACGAAGCCGCGCGTCGTGTGCCTCGATCCGGCGTGTGAGACCAACCACGAGCCCGAGATCTCGGTGGGCGCCTGCAAGGCCTGCGCCGAGGCGGGTCGCGTCGGCGACCTGACGGTGCGCCGCTCGGCACGAAGCCTCAAGCGGTTCGTTCGCTGCACGAACTACGAAGAGTGCCAGACGAGCTACCCGCTGCCGCAGCGCGGCGAGCTGACCGCGACGGGCGAGGAATGCCCCGCATGTGCCGCCCCGATGGTCGTGGTCAACACCGGTCGCGGCCCGTGGCGCATCTGCATCGATCCCAACTGCCCCGCCAAGGCCGAGGCTGCCGAGAAGAAGGCGGCCGCAGGCAAGGGCGCGGCCAAGGGCGCCAAGAAGCCTGCCGCCAAGAAGCCGGCGGCGAAGAAGGCTCCGGCAGAAGCCGCGCGCCAAGAAGAAGCCCGCGACCGAGTAGGGATCGGTTTCGCGCCGCGGCGCTGCATGAGCGAGCGTTGTGCGGGGCATGAACGCAGTACATGGCGTCACGTCGAGCAGAGGAGCGGCCGTGAAGATCGCAGCGATCCAGCACACCGTTCGCGAGACCGCCGAGGATGACGCTCGCGCGCTCGCCGAAGCCGCTCGGGCTGCCTCGGATCGCGGTGCTGAATTCATCGTGCTGCCCGATGTCGCGTCGCTTCAGCGCGGCGACGGCTCCGGCCACGCGTTGCTGGCGACGCTCATGCGCGACGTCTCCGCCTTCTGCATCGTGCCGAGCCCCGACCCCGAGCTGCGCGGCGTCGCGATAGCCGCGGCGCTGCCGGATTCGATCGCCTCGGCGGTGGGTGGCTCAGGGGTGGCGGGGCTATTCGTAGGCGACGCATGCATGGACGCCTGCCGAGATCGTTCGCGTCGCCGAGCAGCGCCCCGCGATAGCGGTCCTCTCGCCGAGAAGTGAGACCGACCTGCAGTCCGAGTCGATGCTCGAGTTCGCCATCGCGCTGTCGGACTCGCTGGCGGGTGTGGTCGTGGTCGCTGAGTGCTCGGGCGCCGAGCCACTCGAGGTCGGGCACGGTGGAAGCGCGATCGTCGTGCTTGGAGAAGTGGTGGCCGAGGCGCTCTCAGGCGATGACATTCTGATCGCCGATGTACTGCAGCCCTTCCCGCAACCATCGCCGCGCGAGCCGCTTCCGAAGGTCCCGCCGCTGCTCGCCCAGCGCCTTGCGCACCATACCGGTCATTTGCCGCCGGAGCATGGCCCGGACCTGTCGTAGGCCCCTTTCACCTCACGGGCGCCGCCATGCTCCATGTTAGAATCTGCGTGACTCGCACGAGGTGCGCACCGTGATGCCGCACCCGCATTTCACTGGACTAGAGGGGACTTCGCGCGTGGGCTATCCCAAGGTTACCGTCGTCGGCGCTGGGCAAGTCGGCGCCACAGCTGCACAGCTACTACTCCTGCACGAGATCGCCGACGTCGTCATGATCGACGTCGCCGAGGGGCTTCCGCAGGGCAAGGCGCTCGACATGATGCACATGCGCTCGGTTGAGCGCTTCGGCCCCACCGTCACCGGCACCAACGACTACGCCGACACCGCCGGCTCCGACGTCGTGGTCGTGACCGCCGGCCTGCCGCGCAAGCCCGGCATGACGCGCGACGACCTCCTCGCCGCCAACAAGGCGATCGTCGAGAGCGTCATCTCGCAGGTCGTCGCGGCATCCCCCGACGCCATCGTCATCTGCGTCACCAACCCGCTCGACGTCATGACCTACCTCGCGAAGAACGTGAGCGGGCTGCCCACGAGCCGCATCTTCGGCATGGGCGGCGTCTTGGACTCCGCGCGTTTCGCCTTCGCCATCGCCGAGAAGACCGGCGCGGCCATCACCGACGTCGATGCCCTGGCCATGGCCGCCCACGGCGATGCGATGGTCCCGATGCCGCGCTTCTCCACCGTCGCCGGCACGCCCCTGACAGACCTGCTCCCCGCCGATGAGGTCGAGGCGCTCGTTCAGCGCACGATCTTCGGTGGCGCGGAAGTCGTGGCGCTGCTCAAGACCGGCTCGGCGTTCTACGCGCCGGCCGCGAGCGTCGTGTCGATGGTGCGCGCGGTGCTCGGCGACACCGGCGAGACGCTGCCGGTCTGCGCGTACCTCTCGGGGGAGTACGGCATCGACGACATCTACATGAGCGTTCCGGCCCGTCTCGGCCGCACCGGCGTGCTCGAGGTCGTCGAGCTGCCGGTCACGCCGGAGGAGCTCGAGGCGCTGCAGGCTTCAGCCGCGACAATCGCCGAGGCGGTCGACTCGCTCGGCCTTCGGGGGTAGCGTGCTCTCCTCGGCCATGATCGCGGACGCCGTCCGTGCCGCCATACCGCGAGCCGCCGCATCTCTGCGTCCCGACGCGCTCGCGGCCATGCGAGTCGCAGCACAGCGCGAGCGATCGCCCCGCGGTCGCGCCGTGCTCGAGCAGCTGCTCGACAACGCCTGCCTCGCCGAGCGCGACAGCATGCCGCTGTGCCAGGACACCGGCACCGTCTGGGTCCGCGTGGAGCTCGGCGCCGAGGAGTGCGTCTGCGGCGATCTGCAGGCCGCCGTCGACCTCGCCGTCGCCGAGGCGTACCGCGACGCGAATCTGCGCATGAGCGTCGTGCGCGACGCGCTGCTGGACCGGGCGCAACACCAGCGACAACACGCCCGCGTTCGTCGACATCGCTCTCGGCGCCCGCCCGGGTACCGGTGCTACCGTCCACGTCATGCTCAAGGGCGGCGGGAGCGACAACGCGAGCCGTATCGAGATGCTGCCGCCGAGCGCCGGTTTCGAGGGCGTCAGGCGCGTCGTGCTCGAGACGGTCGAGGCCAAGGCGTCGGGAGCATGCCCGCCGCTGTTCATCGGCGTCGGCGTCGGCGCGACGTTCGACAAGGTGGGCGGCCTCGCCAAGAAGGCGCTGCTGCGCGAGATCGGCACGGCGCCGAGCGACCCGCGACTCGCCGAGCTCGAGGCCGAGCTGCTCGCCGCCGTCAACGCCACCGGGATCGGTCCCGGCGGCCTCGGCGGCGACACGACAGCGCTCGCGGTCCACGTCGCCACCGCGCCGTGCCACATCGCCGCCCTGCCGGTCGCGGTGAACCTGGGCTGCTCGGCGGTTCGCTCGGCGAGCGTGGAGGTGGGCGCGTGAGCGAGGCGTCTGCCGGCGGCGTCGCACCCGCCGAGACCGCTCTGGCGGCGGATCCCACCTGTGCCATCGCCGAGAACGGCAACGGCGACAGCAACGGGGGCGGCTACCGCAGGCTCCTGCGCAGCAAGAACTTCCGGCGCCTGTGGTACGCGCAGTTCGTCAGCGGCATCGGCGACTGGCTCGTCATCGGCTTCCTCATGCCGCTCGTCTACAAGCTCTCCGGCGGTTCGTCGTTCGCGGTCGCCGGCATCCTCATCGCCAAGATCATCCCCGCGCTGATCCTCAGCTCGCTGACCGGCGTGCTCGTCGACCGGTTCGACCGCCGCAAGGTGATGATCACTGCCGATCATCGTGCGCGTGTTCTTGGCGCTGGCGCTGGTGTGGGCGAACGAGCTCTGGATGATCTACGCGGTCGTGCTGCTCATGGAGACCGCCTCGCTGTTCTTCTGGCCCGCTCGCAACGCGCTCATCCCGTACCTCGTCGAGGAGCGCGACATCATCTCGGCCAACGGTCTGTCCTACACGACCCAGCAGGCGAGCATGATCGTCGGCCTGTCCGCGGTCACCGCGATCCTCGTGGCGTTCGAGGCGACGGTGCGCTGGATTCTCGCTGCGAACCTGCCGATCATCACGCGCCTCGTCGGGCGTGTTCCAGGTCGCGCTGCTCGGTGAGCGCGCCGGCGTCGTGCTCGACTCCTTCACCTTCATCTTCTCGGCGATCATGGTTGCGCTCATCTCCGTCAACGCCCGCCCGGCCGAGAGCAGCGGCCGACTCGACATCTCGCTGCTTGGCAAGGACGTCGTCGAGTCGTTCCGCTTCCTGCGCGAGCACGTCGAGCTGCGAAGCCTGCTGGTCGTGATCGGGCTCGCCATCCTCGGCGGCGCCACGCTCATCCCGGTCGGCGTCGTCTACATCGCCGAGCAGAGCGGCAACCTCATCGGGGGCATCCCGGTGCTCGAAGGCATACCGGCGCTCAAGGCGCTCGTCGGGTCTCGGCAGACGTTCGTGCTGGTCTGTCTTGCGGTCGGCATGACGCTGGGGTCGCTCATCG
Source organism: uncultured Coriobacteriia bacterium (assembly GCA_963803785.1). Classification (GTDB taxonomy): domain Bacteria; phylum Actinomycetota; class Coriobacteriia; order Anaerosomatales; family JAAXUF01; genus CAWDNM01. The sequence goes on along the minus strand of CAWDNM010000001.1, from coordinate 181,862 downwards.
TCCCGCGTGTCGAACGCCGCCTCAGCCTGCAGCTCCTCTTCGCTGGCAGCGTCGCGCTGTTCGGCATCGCGATGTTCGGTTTCGCGAGTGTGCGCCAGTACTGGATCGCGTGCCTCTTCACCGCGCTTGCCGGCGCCTGCATCGCCACGCTCACCGTCGCCGGCAACAGCTACGTCGTGCGAACGACCACCGACGCGATCCGCGGGCGGGTATTCACGGCCCAGGAGTCCGTCATCCGCGTCTCGATGCTGCTTTCGATGGTCGTCATGGCACCGCTCGGTGACATCGTGGCCAACAGCATCCGCGACATCGTGGCGCGCTCCGGCGTGCCCTACGACGAGGTGTACCTCACCGGTCCGCGCATCACGCTCTGGGTCGGCTCGCTGATCGTCATCGGCCGCCGCCATCTACGGGTTCAAGACCCTCAACTGGCGTCAAGCCGAGGAATGCGTGCCCGACCGCCGAGGAGGCCGACGGTGCCTGACCCCATCCGCATCGAGCTGCCGGTCTCGCGGCAGACGCTCGCGCGGCTCGCCGCCGGTGACGAGGTCCGCCTGTCGGGTCCCGTCTACACCGCCCGCGACGTCGGCCACGCGCGCCTGCTCGCCGCTCTCGCCGAGACGGGCGAGCTGCCCTTCGGTCTCGCCGGTCAGACGCTCTTCTACGCGGGCCCCACGCCGGCGGTCGGCGACTACCCGGCCGGCTCGGTCGGCCCCACCACCGCCAAGCGCATGGACGCCGAGACGCCGGCTCTGCTGCGCGCCGGCATCGTCGCGACCATCGGCAAGGGCTCGCGCGCCGAGGAGGTCCGCGCCGCGTTCGCCGAGACCGGCAGCGTCTACTTCGCCGCCGTGGGCGGCGCGGCCGCGCTGCTCGGCGCGCACGTGGTCTCGGCCGAACCGGTCGCGTGGCCGGAGCTCGGCACCGAGGCGCTGGTGCGGCTGACGCTCTCGGACTTCCCCGTGTTCGTCGCGATCGATGCGACGGGTGAAGACCTGTACGCCACCGCACCCGCTGAATGGCGCGCGGAGACAGGAGGCACGCCGTGAGTGGTCGAGGCGTCTTCGTGACGTTCGAGGGAGGGGAGGGCTGCGGCAAGTCGACGCAGCTCAAGCTCCTTGCGCGACGGCTCGAGGCCGCCGGCGTGCCGGTGCGCACGCTCCGCGAGCCGGGCGGCACCGCCGTCGGCGAGGCCGTGCGCGCGATCCTGCTCGACCCGGAGCACGCCGGGCTCGACGACACCGCCGAGATCCTGCTCTACGAGGCCGCCCGTGCCCAGCTCGTCGCCGAGGTGATCGAGCCGGCGCTCGAGGCCGGCGAGGTCGTGCTCTGCGACCGCTTCTACGACTCCACGACCGCCTATCAGGGCCACGCCCGCGGCATCCCGCTCGGCCACGTCGACGCGCTCAACCTCGCCGCCACGGGCGGGCTGGCGCCGGACCGCACCATCGTGCTCGGACGTCGAGCCCGAACTCGGCCTCACGCGGGCCACGAGCCAGGGCGCCGACCGCCTCGAGTCCGAGGACCTCGCATTCCACCAGCGGGTGCGCTGCGGCTTCCTCGCTATCGCGGCCGAAGAGCCGGACCGCGTCCGCGTCGTGGACGCCTCCGGCGACGTCGACACGGTCGCCGAGAGGGTCGCGGCGTCCCTCGCCGACCTGCCGCAGTTCGCCGATGCGCTCGGTGGCGCTCGATGACCCGCTGCGTCTTCGACGACCTCGTTGGCCAGGAGCGCGTCGCGAGCTTCATGCGCGCCGCGGTCGAGAGCGGGCGCGTGAGCCACGCGTACCTGTTCGTGGGGCCTCCGGGCTCCGGCAAGGCGACCGCGGCCAAGTCGCTGGCGTGCGCCGTCCTGTGCGACGACAACGGATGCGGGACCTGCGGCGACTGCTACCGGATACGCCGAGGCGCCCACCCCGACGTCCACCTCATCGAGCCCGAGGGCGCCGCCGGCTTCCTGAAGGAGCAGATCGAGGACATCATCCACGACGTGAACCTCTCGCCCATCGACGGCCACCACAAGCTCTACATCGTCAAGAGCGCCGACCTCTTCAACGACGCCTCGGCCAACGCGTTCCTCAAGACGCTCGAGGAGCCGCCCGACGACGTCATCATCGTGCTCATGGCTCACTCGTTCGACGCCGTGCTCCCCACGATCGCCTCCCGCTGTCAGGTCGTGCGCTTCCGCCGCATCCCGCCTTCCGAGTCGACCGCCATCCTCGTCGCGCAGACCGGCGTCGACACTCGAGGAAGCGGCCGCCGCGCTCGCGGCCGCCGGTGGCGTCGTAGCCCGCGCCCGCGACTTCCTCGCCAGCCCGGCCCGCCGAGAGGCCCGCGTCCGCGATCCTGCGCATCCTCAAGGACCTGCAGTACGCCGACGACCTCGACGTGCTCGGTGGCCGCCAAGGAGCTCCTGGCCGCCGTGAAGGCGCCGCTCGAGGACGTGAAGGCCGCTCAGGGCGATCGAGATCACCGAGCGCTCCGACTTCCTGGGCCGGGGCGGCAGCAAGACGCTCGAAGAGCGGCACAAGCGCGAGCTGACCGCTCGTGAGCGCGAGGGTGTCAGCGAGGTGCTCAACGTCGCGGAGAGCTGGCTTCGCGATTGCTTGGTAGTATCGCAGGGCATGGACGATCTCGTGGTCAACATGGACGCGAAGGACGCCATGTCAGGAATCAGCCGCGGTCATCACTCCGGCGGCAGCAGTGACCGCTTTGAACGCCGTAAACGATGCTCGTCGCCGTATCTCGTATAATGTGTCTCCCCAGCTGGCCATCGAGGCCATGCTTTTCGATATTCGAGAGGTGTTGCGATGCCCACGGTAGTGGGAGTTAAGCTGCGCTACGCGCCCAAGCAGCTCTGGTTCGACCCGGCAGGCAGTGCGCCCGAAGAGGGCGACTCCGTCATCGTCGAGACCGAGCGTGGAATAGAGATCGGCTACGTGACGGCGGCTCCCCACGAGGTGGAGAACGCCGACCTGCCCGCACCGCTCAAGCCCGTCATGCGTGTCGCCGGCTCCGAGGACCTGGCGTACCAAGACGAGCTCGAGGTCAAGGAGCGGGAGGCCATGCCGGTCGTCCGCGAGCTGGTCAACGAGTACAAGCTCGACATGAAGCCCATCGACGTCGAGTACCTCTTCGGCGGCGACAAGGTGGTCTTCTACTTCGTCGCCGAGGAGCGCATCGACTTCCGCGACCTGGTCAAGGACCTCGCCAGCCGCTTCAAGGCGCGCATCGACATGCGCCAGGTCGGCGTGCGCGACGAGGCCCGCATGGTCGGCGGTCTGGGTCACTGTGGCGAGCAGCTGTGCTGCGTGCGCTTCGGCGGCGAGTTCCAGCCTGTCTCGATCCGCATGGCGAAAGAACAAGACCTGCCGCTGAACCCCTTGAAAATCTCGGGACTCTGCGGCAGACTCATGTGCTGTTTGCGCTATGAGTACGAGGCGTACAAGGACTTCAAGTCCCGTGCCCCCGAAGAAGGGCGCGATCGTCGAGACCCCGCTGGGCCTCGCAAAGGTGTCCGAGCTCCACACACCGCGCGAGACGATCGGCATGAAGTTCGAGGACGGCAAGCGCGTCACCGTTCCTCTCGCCGAGATGGGTTGCTCCAAGGGCACAGGCTGTCCGTGCACGGTCAGCCGCGAGACGCTCGAGGAGGCAGGTGGCACCGCAACGTCGCTCGCATTCGCGGCGCTCGATCGCGAAGCAGAGGCAGCAGCGGCACCGCCGGCACCGGCACCGAAGCCCCGCTCGTCGGGCCGAGGCGACGGAGGCAGGCAGCGGAGCTCAGCTCCGGAGAAGCGCGAGGCTTCCGGCAAGAGCGCAGCTCCTGCCGAGAAGACGCCGAGGGTGCCGACAAGGCGCCTGAGGCGGCGAAGGGTGATGGCGGGCGCAAGCGCCGCCGTCGCGGTGGCCGAGGAGGCGGCGAGGGTGCCGCAACCGGCGGGCAGGCCGCCAAGCCGGCGGAAGGCGCCAAGGCGCCGAAGGCCGACAAGCCGGCCTCACAGGCTGGCGAAGCGGGAGCGCCGAAGGGCAACCGCAAGCGCAGGAGGCGTCGTCCGGGTTCGGGCGGCGGGAGCGGGAGCGGTGACGCTCCGCAGGCGTGACGAACTGAATATGCCGACGTAGCTCAGCTGGCCAGAGCACCGCACTCGTAATGCGGGGGTCAGGGGTTCGAATCCCCTCGTCGGCTCCACGAACTCTCGCGAGAGCGGTGCCTGAAGGCGCCGCTCTCGTTCGTTGTCGGACGCGAGCGCAGTTCGCTTGCGAAGTGACCGCCGCGTCATGCGGGGTATATGTACCGACGGTGCGTGGATCAGGTTGTGCACGGGGGGAGGGCCTGACATGACCGACGCGGATGAGACCCGGAGTCCGGAGTCACCCGAAGAGCCAACGCTCACTCCCGAGCAGTCGGAAGCCTTCGAGACGGCACGGGGCTTTGCAGATCTCCAGATGATGGCTGCGCAGGAAGAGAAGGCTGCCGGGCGCGACCGAGACGAGGGCTCCGGCGGGCTCCCGCTACCGGCAGGATGTTCCCGGTCGACGGTTGCGGCACTGATCGCCATGGTGCTCATCGTCGTGGCGTTCGCGTTCTTTGCAGCACGCCTCGGATCCGACCCCTCCAAGTCCCTTCGGAGCTCCGATGGTTCGACGGCTTCAACCGGCGCCGCGCAGCCACAGCAGGGCTCTGGCGAGCAGAATGCGCCCACGCAAGTCGGCGGCACCACCACCGGCGCTCACGACGACAGCGTTCCGCACGAGGGCCAGCAGTGGATGCCAACCTACGTCGAGGCGGGGGCTTGGTCTGTCGCGCTGGCTCGAGAGGACCTGCTCGCGGAAGGTTGGTCGTCGGCGGCCGACAAGGAGGCGAAGCGAGGAGCCAACATGCTCCTTGTGGACGTGTACGTGACCAACAACGGTTCGGCTGACTCGAAGATCGATGCCTCGTTCTTCTCGCTGCGCGATGAGGGTGGCAACGTCTACCGGGTTCTGGGTGTGAAGCCGCAGGATGCAAGCCCGGGCTCGGCGGTCGTACCTCGAACCCACCTTCGAGGTTCCGATCGATACGCAGGGGCTTGTCCTGCAGTTCACACCGCCCAGCTCCGCGGGCGGCCAGGCCGTGGACGTGCCGCTGCCGGAGATCGCCTACTCAAAAGCCCAATAGCGGGCACCAGTTGTCGCGCGTCCGGCATCCGGAGAGCGGCGCTTCTTCCGCGCTTCGCGTGCGGAGCCCTTCATCACCGCCCCCACTTCTGCCACCATGGGTGCACGGCTGCACCACTCACCGTCGCCAAACGGCCGTTCACCGATTGAATCGTCCGTTCGGGTGGCGTGGGGCAGGACGGCGTGTGGTACCGTGCGACAACGCTGCAACCTCCCGGTGCAGGGTTGCCGCTCAAGCTCGAAATCATGGGGTCAGGGGTCATGGAGCCAACCTACGCGTTCGACTACACCGTCATAGCGTGGTTCCTCATCGTGGGCGTCGCCTTCGTCATCGTGACGCTCGCCCTCTCTCGGCTGCTCCAGCCCCGCAAGCCCGGCACCGTGAAGGGCGAGATCTACGAGTGCGGCGTGAGGCCTGTCGGCCCGTCGTGGGTGCAGTTCAAGATCGGCTACTACGTCTACGCGCTGCTCTTCGTGCTCTTCGACATCGAGACGGCGTTCCTCTTCCCGTGGGCCGTCGCGCTCAACGCGCTGCCGGTCTTCGTGCTCGCCGAGATGATCATCTTCCTCGTCATCCTCGCGCTCGGCCTGCGTCTACGCCTGGAAAGAGGGGGCGCTCGCGTGGCGCTAGACAAGCTCACAGGCGAGAACTCCATGCTGTTCATCCGCAGCGAGCAGCTCCTCGACCTCGCGCGCAAGAACTCGCTGTTCTACCTGAGCTTCGGCATCGCGTGCTGCGCGATCGAGGGGCTCATGAGCGCCGGCGGTCCGCGGTTCGACTACGACCGCTTCGGCATCTTCCACCGCGGTTCTCCTCGGCAGTCTGACGTGATGATCGTGGCGGGCACCGTCAACCAGAAGATGGCGCCGGTCGTGAAGCGGCTCTACGACCAGATGCCCGAGCCCAAGTGGGTCATCGCGATGGGCGCGTGCGCGTGCACGGGCGGCCCGTTCCGCGAGTACCCGAACGTGATCATGGGCGTGGACAAGATCATCCCCGTCGACATCTTCGTGCCCGGCTGTCCGCCGCGGCCCGAGTCGATGCAGTACGCGTTCATGCAGCTGCAGAAGAAGATCGCCGACAAGACCCAGGAGCGCCTCGATGCACGCTAGCGCTCGCGAGAACATACTTCGCGACGCCGGAGTCGCGCATCAGGTCGAGGAGGCCAAGCTCGGCACGGTCATCCGCCTCGAGCCGGGCGACGTCCGCGCGGCGCTCGGCGCGCTGGCTGCCGGCGGCTTCGAGCAGCTCGTCGACTTGTTCGCCACCGACACCGGCGAGGCGATCGAGGTCACCTACCACCTGCGCGACTCTGCCGGACTACGTGTCGGTCTTCCTCAAGACCACCATCGCCTACGACGGCGAGCTCGCGAGCGTCTGGGAGGTCTATCCGGCCGCCCTGTTCCCCGAGCGCGAGGCGGCCGAGCTTCTCGGCATGTCGCTTGCCGGGCACCCGAACCCCAAGCGCCTCCTGACCGTGGAAGGCACCGAGCCGCTGCTGCGCAAGTCGGTCGCCATCCGCACGCGCCGAGGAGGTGCAGTTCTCGTGAGCGACGAGCGCCTCGACGTGAGCGCGCAGCCCGGGCCGTGCTGGGTGCTGCCCAAGGGGCTGCGCCGCGTGCCGGAGGGCCTCGACGAGCTCGCGACCGAGCACCTCATCCTCAACATGGGCCCGCAGCACCCGTCGACCCACGGCGTGCTCCACGTGCTGCTCGAACTCGACGGCGAAGAGGTCCAGGCCGCCGAGGCGTCCGTGGGCTACCTGCACCGCGGCATCGAGAAGCTCGCCGAGAGCCGCAAGTACCACCAGGTCGGCACGCTGCTCGACCGCGCCGACTACACCGCCGGCATCATCACCGAGACCGCGTTCGCGCTGGCCATCGAGAAGCTCGCCGACATCGAGGTTCCCGAGAAGGCCGTCGTGGATCCGCACGCTCGCCATGGAGCTCAACCGTATCGCGAGCCACATCGTGTGGATCGGCACGTTCGGTCTGGACGCCGGCGCGATGGCGCCGTTCCTCTACATGATGCGAGACCGCGAGGCGATCCTCGACGTGCTCGAGGCGATCACCGGCGGGCGCATGATGTTCAACTACGTGCGCCCCGGCGGCGTGTTCGCCGACCTGCCGGTCGGCATCGACACCAAGATCCGCGCGTTGCTCGAGACGTTCGACACCTACCTCGACGAGTGGGACGCCCTGCTCGGCGGCAACGAGATCTTCCGGCTGCGGATGAAGAACGTCGGCGTGTTCTCGCCGGAGACGGCGCTCGCGTTCGGGCTCACCGGCGCGTCGCTGAGAGGCTCCGGCGTCGACTTCGACATCCGCAAGGCGATTCCGTACTGCGCGTACCCGCAGCTCGACTTCGAGGTGCCGCTCGGCTCGGAGGGCGACTGCTGGGACCGCTACGTCGATCCGCGTCGAGGAGATGCGGCAGGCGGCCAGGATGATCGAGCAGCTGCTCGACGGCATGCCCGAGGGCGACTTCACCGCGAAGGTGCCCAAGGTGCTGCGCCCGCCGGCGGGGGAGGTGTACGCGTCGTGTGAGTCGCCTCGCGGCGAGATCGGCGTCCACCTCATCTCCGACGGCGGCGCCGACCCCGTACCGCATGCGGCTGCGCGCCCCGGCCTACTACAACCTCGCGATCGTCGACGAGGCGCTCGCGGGCGGCCTGATCGCCGACGCCGTCGTCATCATGGCCTCGCTCGACATCGTGCTCGGGGAGATCGACCGATGAGCGCCGTCGCGCCCGTCGCCATCCGCATCCTCGCGATGCTCGGGCTGTTGCTCGTCAACGGCGTCGTGCTCATCTACATGCTGCGCAAGGTGCTCGGACGGCTGCACATCCGCATCGGCCCGAACCGCGTCGGCCCGTTCGGCCTGCTCCAGACCGTCGCCGACGTCGTCAAGCTGCTCACCAAAGAAGACCTCATGCCGGACTCGGCCGACAAGTGGCTGTTCTGGATCGCGCCGTTCGTGGTGTTCGTGCCGTCGTTCATGGCCTACATCCCGCTCGCGTTCGGCCCTGACCTCGCGGTGACGAATCTCGACACCGGCCTGCTGCTGATGCTCTCGGCGCTCTCGCTCATCCCGATCGGCGTCGTCATGGCCGGCTGGGCGTCGAACTCGAAGTGGTCGCTCGTGGGCGGCATGCGCGCGGCCGGCCAGCAGATCGCCTACGAGGTCCCGCTGCTGCTCGCCGTTCTCGGCCCGGTCATGATGGCCGGCTCGATGAACCTCACGCACCATCGTCGAGGCGCAGAAGAACCTGTGGTTCGTCTTCCCGCAGTTCATCGCGTTCGTCATCTTCATCATCGCCGCGCAGGCCGACACGCAGCAGACGCCGTTCGACATGTCCGAGGCCGAGTCCGAGCTCATCACCGGCTTCGCCAACGAGTACGGCGGCATGCGCTTCGGCTTCCTGTTCCTCGCCGAGTTCTCCAACATGTTCATCGTCAGCGCGCTGGGCGTGACGCTCTTCTTCGGCGGCTGGTACCTCCCGTTCCTCGCCGAGAACCCCGTGGCGCTCTCGCTCGCGCCGCTCATCTTCATGATCAAGACCTACCTCGGCATCTTCGTGATGATGTGGGCGCGCGGCTCGCTGCCGCGCATCCGCGTCGACCAGCTGCTCGCGTTCGCCTGGAAGGCGCTCATCCCGATCTCGCTGTCGTGGGTCGTGATCTGGGCGTGCATCCAGAGGCTGGTGATCGTCCGATGAAGATCTGGGGCACCGGCATCCTCAACGGGTTCCGTCATCACCATGCGCAACTGGATGCGCGGTCCGATGACGGTCCAGTACCCCGAGCAGCGACTCGACGCTTCCCGAGCGCGCCCGCTGGACGGTCACGCCGAAGTACAACGAAGACGGCACGCCCAAGTGCACCGCGTGCCTGATCTGCGAGAAGGAGTGCCCGGACCACGTGCTTCGCCTCGAGGTGTCGAAGAACGAGGACGGCACCAAGCACATCGACACCTACGTCTACGAGGTCGGCGCGTGCATGATGTGCGGCCTGTGCACCGCAGCCTGCCCGTTCGACGCCATCTACATGAGCCACGAGTACGAGCTTGCGACCCGAGACGCAGCGGACCTTTCGCGCGTCCTGCTGCACGACGTCGACGCCTACGTGAAGCCCAAGGCCGCAAAGGAGGAGCCGGATGCCTGAGTCCATCGCCGCGATCCCGTTCCTCGTGCTGGCCGTGGCGACCGTCGTCGGGGCGGCGATGGTCGTGCTCACCAAGAACGTCGTGCACGCGGCGTTCTGGGTGCTCGAGGTCATGATGGCGGTGGCCGGTCTGTTCATGCTGCTGTCCGCCGGGTTCCTCGCGCTCGTCCAGGTGATGGTCTACGCCGGTGCGGTCATGGTGCTGCTGCTCTTCACGGTCATGCTCACGCTGCGCAACCGCGAGGACGCCATCCGGTCTCGCGACCTGTCGTGGGCGGCCGGCGGCATCGCGCTCGCCGTGCTGGTCGCCGCGGGAACCGCCATCGCGTCGTTCGCGCCGCCGATTCCCGAGATGCCCGACGTCACACCCGGCGTCGCCGAGTTCGGCCGACTGCTCTTCTCGGGATGGGCGCTGCCCTTCGAGATCGCGTCCGTGGTCCTGCTCATCGCCCTCGTCGGCGCCGTATGGTGGTCGGGGGGTGACCAGTGATGACCGTCGGACCTTCCGCGTTCATGGCGCTGGCCGCCGTGCTGTTCTGCATCGGGCTGTTCGGGGCGCTCTCGAAGAAGAGCGCGGTCATGGTGCTCATGTGCCTCGAGCTCATGACCAACGGCGTGAACCTCAACCTCGTCGCCATCTCGCGGTTCGTGACGCCGGCGTCGCTCGCCGGGCAGTTCACCGCCGCATTCATCATGGTCGTGGCCGCCGCCGAGATCGGCCTCGGCCTGGCGCTGGTGCTGGCGCTGTATCGCCGCACGCGCACCATCGAACTCGACCGCCTCGACGAGCTGAAGGGATAGCGGATGGCCTACGTCGCACTCATACCGCTGCTTCCCGGCGCTCGCGTTCGCGCTCATGGTCGTCATGTCGAACCGCGTTCGCACCAAGGCGCTGTGGATCTCGCATCGGGGCGATGGCGGGCTCGCTCGCTCTGTCGCTCTACACGTTCACGCGCGTCTGGCCCGGTGGCGAGGAGCCGGTCTGGTCCTCGACGTTCGCTCTTGGCCGACATCGGCGGCCGTCCGCTCGAGATCGGCCTGCGCCTCGATGCCGTCTCGGCGATCATGCTGCTCGTCGTCACCATCGTGGGCCTGTGCGTGCAGGTGTACTCGCTCGAGCTACATGCGCAAGGACCACCGCAAGGGCTGGTACTTCGCGGTGCTGTCGCTGTTCTCGGCGGCGATGCTGATGCTCGTGCTCGCGGGGGACTACCTGCTGCTGTACATGTCGTGGGAGGTCATGGGGCTGTGCTCGTTCCTGCTCATCGGCTTCTGGCACGAGCAGGCGGGGCCGAGAGCCGCCGCGATCAAGGCGTTCCTCACCACGCGCGTCGGCGACGTGGGCTTCGCGATCGGGCTTGCGGTCATGTGGGCGACCGCGCACACGTTCAACATCCACGAGGTCTCGAAGTTCGAGTGGACGCTCTACCCGGCGGCGGCGCTCGCCGTCGCGCTGCTGCTGTTCTTCGGCGCGATGGGCAAGTCCGCACAGGTGCCGCTGCACGTCTGGCTCCCCGACGCGATGGCGGGTCCCACGCCCGCCTCGGCGCTCATCCACGCCGCGACGATGGTCGCCGCCGGCGTCTACCTCGTCATTCGCGCGATGCCGATCTTCCACCAGGCCTCGCCGGTCGGGCTTCACATCGTGATGGCCATCGGCGTCACCACCGCGCTCGTCGGCGGGCTGCTCGCCGTCGTGCAGTACGACATCAAGAAGATCCTCGCGTACTCGACCATCAGCCAGCTCGGCTTCATGTTCGTGGCGCTGGGCGCGGGGAGCACGGTGGCGGCGCTCTTCCACCTCGTGACGCACGCGTTCTTCAAGTCGCTGCTCTTCCTGGGCGCGGGCATGATCATCCACGCGACGCACACGCAAGACATCCGCGAGATGGGCGGGCTTGCGCAAGGCGATGCCGTGGACGACGGGTGTCTTCACCATCGGCACGCTCGCGCTCGTCGGCCTTCCGGGGCTGTCCGGCTTCTTCTCCAAAGACGAGATCCTCGTGTCGATCCTGCACGTCGAGGGCGACCTGTACTCCACCGGCGTGAAGTGGCTGCTCATCGGGCTCATGCTCTTCGCGGCCGGGTTGACCGCGTTCTACATGACGCGTCTGTGGATTCGCGTCTTCGGGGACAACGCGTGCTCGCTCGCGCACGAGGGGCATCTGACGATGCTGGTGCCGATGGTCGTGCTCGCGGCGATCACCATAGGCATCGGCTGGACGCAGTTCGGCTTCATGGTGTTCCTCGGCGAGCATGGGGCGTGGCCCGATCCGCTCCTGGCATCGCTGTCCGTCTTGGTCTTCGCCATCGGCGTGGGCGGCGGCTACCTCGTGTACAGCAAGAACCTGCTCGATCGAGACAAGCTGCGCGCGCGCTACTCCTACCTCTACGGCGCGCTGAGGAACGGCTTCTACTTCGACTGGACCTACAACGGCTTCATCGTTCAGCCGTTCTTCGTGGTAGCTGACTGGCTGTCCGTCTTCGACGGGCGCCGTATCGACGGTGTCGTCAACGGGGCGGCGGCGGCTGGTCGCGCCTCTCCGACGTCCTCTGGGCGGGCGACATCAAGATCATCGACGGCGCGGTCAACGGCGTCGCCGATATCGTGAAGTGGTCGGGCGCGCGCATGCGCAAGCTGCAGGTCGGCCGAGTGCAGTCGTATCAACGTCTCGCCTACGCGGGGCTGTTCGCAATCCTCGTGGTGATCGCGCTCGCGGCGTGGCTCGCCAACGTGTTCTTGCCGATGCTGAGAGGGGCGTAAGTCCGCATGTCCAACATCCTGACAATCATCGTCTTCCTGCCGTTGCTCGGTGCCGCGGTCGTTGCCGCGCTGCCGAAGTCGCGACCGGAACTGGCGAAATGGACGGCGGCCCTGTTCGCGGCGGTCGACCTCGGGCTCACGGTGTGGCTCGTGGCCAACTTCGACCGAGCAAGCGGCGCGGTGATGCAGTTCACCGTCGACGTGCCCTGGATTCCGCAGGCAGGCATCCGCTACCACATGGGCGTCGACGGCATCTCGATCACGATGTTGTTCCTCTCGGCCTTGCTCGGCCTCATCGCGATCGTCGCGTCGTGGGACATCTCGGATCGGGCCAAGGGCTACTTCGCCATGCTGCTCTTGCTTCAGGTGGGCATGAACGGCGTGTTCGTCGCCCTCGACTTCGTTCTCTTCTACGTCTTCTGGGAGCTCGTCCTGGTCCCGATGTTCTTCCTCATCGGCATCTGGGGCGGTGCTCGCCGAGAGTACGCGTCGATCAAGTTCTTCCTCTACACGCTCGCCGGTTCGGTGTTCATGCTCGTCGCCATCATCGCGCTGTACCTGCACCCCAACGGCGGAACCTTCGACATGATCGCGCTGGCCGAGAAGGGCGTCTCGGGAGCGTTCGGCTACAACTTCCAGATGTGGGTGTTCGCGCTGTTCTTCCTCGGCTTCGCGGTGAAGGTGCCGATCTTCCCGCTGCACACGTGGTTGCCCGACGCGCACGTCGAGGCACCTGCGGCGGCGTCCGTTCTGCTCGCCGGCATCCTGCTCAAGATGGGCACCTACGGCTTCATCCGCGTGAGCCTGCCGATGCTGCCGGACGCCGCGAAGGCCTGGGCTCCGGCAATCGCGCTGCTGGCGATCATCTCGATCGTGTACGGCGCGGCGGTCGCGTTCGCTCAGACCGATGTGAAGAAGCTCGTCGCGTACTCGTCCGTGTCGCACATGGGCTTCGTCATGCTCGGCATCGCGGCGATGAACGTCGAGGGGCTCAACGGTGCGGTCGCGGTCATGTTCAGCCACGGCGTGGTCACGGGCATGCTCTTCCTCATCGTCGGCATGGTCTACGACCGCACCCACACGAGGGAGATCAAGCAGCTCTCCGGCCTTTCCGTGGCGGTGCCGGTGCTCGGCGGCATGCTGGCGTTCGCGTCGCTCGCATCTCTGGGCCTGCCGGGGCTGTCGGGCTTCGTGGGCGAGTTCCTCTCGCTCCTGGGCGCCTGGAAGAGCCCGTTGGTGCCCCATTGGATGACGCTCGTCGCCGCGGTCGGCGTGTTGCTCGCCGCCGCGTACATGTTGTGGATGATGCTGCGCGTGGTTCTCGGCGAGCCTTCGTACAAGGTCGAGGGAATCCCGGACGCCACCAAGCGCGACATCGCCGTGCTGGCGCCGCTCGTGGTGATCACGGTCGTCGTGGGCGTGTACTGGAGCAGCCTGCTGAGCTTCGTGAACCCTGCGGTCACGGCGCTCGTGCTCGCTCTCACGAGGGCCGGATAGCATGGGTTCCTACCTCCTCATAGCTCCCGAGATCGTGATACTCGCGACCGCCATCGCGGTGCTCTTCGCCGACGTGCTGTTCCGCGGCAACGAGCGTGCAGCGGCGTGGCTGGGCGTGGCGGGTGCGGGAGCGGCCGGGGTGCTGGCGCTCGTGGTGGGGCAGGGCAAGATCCCGCTGTTCGGCGACCAGTTCGCGGTCGATGCGATCGGGCAGTTCGGCCGTACGTCCTCGGCGCTGCTCGCGGCGGTGTTCCTGGTGTGGCTCGCCGGGGCCGGTCTCAAGCGCGGCGGTTTGCCGCAGTTCACCTCGCTCGTCCTGTTTGCGACTCTTGGCGGCATGCTCATGGCGTCGGCCCAGGACTGGGTCGTGCTGCTGCTCGCACTCGAGACGGCGACGATGCCCGCGTACGTGCTCATGGGCTTCGACCGCGAGCGCGAGCGGAGTCTCGAGGGCGCGCTGAAGTACTTCCTGCTCTCGATGGTCGCGAGCCTGCTGTTCCTCTACGGGCTGTCGTTCGTGATCGGCATGTCGGGCTCGACGCTCATCGCCGAGACCAAGATGGCCGCCGGCAACGCGGGCCTCATCGCCGCGCTGTTCCTCATCGCCGGCCTGCTCGCGAAGCTCTCTGCCGCGCCGTTCCAGTGGTGGTCGCCCGACGCCTACGCCGGCGCGCCGACCGCCTCGGTCGCGTTCGTTTCCTCGGTGCCGAAGATCGCCGCTGTCGTCGCGTTCGCGCGCGTCGTGCAGTACGTCGCGCCGCAGGTGCCGCTGATGTGGGCGCTGCTGGCTGTCGCTGCGGTCGCTTCGCTCGTGATCGGCAACCTGGCGGCGTTCCCGCAGACCGACGTGAAGCGGCTCATGGGCTACTCGGGCGTCGCGCACGCCGGCTACCTGCTGGTCGGCCTCGCCGCCGCCGCGCGCCTCGGAGCGACGTCGGCGACAGGCGCCGCCGTCGGCCTCGCCGCCGCCGTCTTCTACGCGCTCGCCTACGCGGTGCCTTCGATGGCCGTGATGTTCGTCGTCGACGACGAAGGCGACACGGTCGCGAGCTTCTCGGGCCTGGCGAAGCGCCGGCCGTGGGTCGCGTGGGTGACGGTGCTGCTGCTCGTCTCGCTCATCGGCGTGCCGCCCCTCGCGGGCTTCGCCGGCAAGCTGTATCTCTTCACGGCTGCCGTCTCGGCGCAGCTGACGTGGCTCGCGCTGTTCGCGCTCATCATGAGCGTGGTCTCGGCGGGCTTCTACTTCCGCATCGTCCGCGCGATGTTCTTCGCCGAGCCGACCGAGGACGCTGCCGAGAACCCCGGCTCGCCGGTGGCGGCGTTCGCGCTCATCGCGTGCGCGGTCGCGGTGGTGGCGATCGGCATCGCTGCGTCGCCGCTGCTGTCGGCGCTCGGGTTCTCGATCAGCTAGTGGAGCCCAAGCCGACCGATCCCCTCCACGGCGTCACGCTCGAGACGATCCTGCGCAAGCTCGTCAACAAGTACGGCTGGGACGGGCTCGCCAAGCGCATCGACATCAACTGCTTCAAGAGCGACCCGAGCATCAACTCGTCGCTGAAGTTCCTGCGCAAGACGCCCTGGGCGCGCAAGGAAGTCGAGGACCTGTACGTGAACTCGAAGTTCTGGACGCGCGACTAGCGACTCGGGTGTACACGACGCGCCTAGCGCGCCAGCATCTCCACGAGCGCGGCCACGCTCGACTGCATGACGCCCACGAGCGTCTGCGGGAACACGCCGACCACCACGATGAGCACGCACAGCGGTGCCATCGTGAACGCCTCGGACAGCGTCATCTCCGGCATGCCGAGCCGCTCCTCGTTCACCGGCCCGAAGGTCACGCGCCGAAGCATCCACAGCAGGTAGCTCACCGTGATGATGACCGCGGCGGCCGCGATGACGGTCAGCCACAGGTAGACCGGGAACGATCCCGCCAAGCACCAGGAACTCGCCGACGAACCCGGAGAGTCCTGGTAGCCCCATGGAGGCGAACGACGCGAACACGAGCGTTCCCGCCAGTATCGGCGTGATCTTGGCGATGCCGCCGAACGCGGCGATCTCGCGGGTGTGGGCGCGCTCGTAGACCGCGCCCACGAGCAGGAACAGCAGTCCGGCGATGAGTCCGTGAGAGAACATCTGCACGTTCGCGCCCGTGATGCTCGTGGTGGTGCCCGCCGCGATGCCGAGCATCACGTAGCCCATGTGCGAGATCGACGAGTAGGCGACCAGCCGCTTGAGGTCGGTCTGCACCAGCGCGAGCGCCGCACCGTACACGATGGAGATGACGGCCAGCACGGCCAGAACCGGAGCTATCGCCTTGAAGCCCTCGGGCAGCATGCCCGGTCCGAGCCTCAGGAAGCCGTAGCTGCCCATCTTGAGCAGAACACCCGCAAGAAGCACCGAAACGGCCGTAGGCGCCTCGACGTGGGCGTCTGGGAGCCATGTGTGGAGCGGGAAGATCGGCACCTTCACTGCGAGTCCCACGGCAATCGCTATGAAGATCGCCGTCTGCGCGCCGGCGGTGAGCTGCGGCGCCTTCGCCGCGATCGCCGTCATGTCGAAGGTCGTCGCTCCCGTTGCGAGATACAACGCCAAGATGCCGGCGAGCATCGCGAGGCTGCCGCCAAGCGTGTAGAGGAAGAACTTCACGGCCGCGTAGGACCTTCTCGGCCCACCCCAGATGCTGATGAGGAAGTACATCGGGATGAGCACGACTTCCCAGAACAGGTAGAAGAGGATGAGGTCGAGGGCGACGAAGACGCCGCACAGGCCGGCCTCGAGCATGAGCAACAGCGTGAAGTACTGGCGCACGCGGTCCGTGATGCTGCGCGAGGCGATGACTGCGAGAAGCGTCAGCAGGCCGGTGAGCCACAGCATCGGCAGCGACAGGCCGTCGACGCCGAGGTGGAACGCCGTGCCGAGTCCGGGGATCCACGGGCGCACGAGCTCGAACTGCATGCCGCTCTGCGATCCGTCGAACTGCAGCCACAGTGCGGTCGTGCACGCGAACACGAAGCCGCTCACGGCAAGCGCCGCCGGCCGCGCGAACCGGCTGAGGGACTCGGGGATGAGCGAGATGGCGATGCCGAGGAACAGCGGCACGAGGATCGTGGCCGCGAGGAGTATCTGGTTCGTCGTCATCTCATCCTCCCTCCGCTATCCGCCGAACAGGGCCGAGGCCGCGTGGATGGCCGCCTGCAGTACGGGCTCCGGGAACAGGCCGAACGCGAGAACGCCTGCGACGCACACCGACATCGCGACGGCGACCGGTGGATCGACCGCGAGCGGCTCGGTGTCGCCCTCGCGCACGTACATCACGAAGACGACACGCAGGTAGTAGTAGAGCGCGATCACGCTGTTGATGACGCCGATCGCGACGAGCCAGATGAGGCCGGCCTGGGCGGCGCTCAGGAACACGTAGAACTTCGCCATGAAGCCGGCGAACAGCGGCAAGCCCGCCGAGTGAGAGCAGCGCAACCGCGCCCGCGAGCGCAACGAGCGGCGAGCGCTTCGACAGCCCCGCGAAGCTCTCGATCTCGTCACTGCCCGTCGTGCGCGCGACGGTGAGCACCACGGCGAATGCGGCGAGGTTCGCGAGCGAGTAGGCGACCGCGTAGTAGAGCACGCCCGCGACGCCGGCCTTGGTGAGCGAGGCGAGACCGATGAGCAGGTAGCCGGCCTGCGCGATGCCCGAGTAGGCGAGCATGCGCTTGATGTTCGTCTGCTTGATCGCGCCCAGGTTGCCCAGCGTCATCGACAGGGCCGCCATGACGCCGAAGATGAGCGCCCACTCCATCGGCACCTTCAGCCCCGTGACGATGATGCGCAACGCGAGCGCGAAGCCGGCGAACTTCGAGCCGACCGACATGAACGCGGTCGTCGGCGTCGGGCGCGCCCTCGTAGGTGTCCGGCACCCACCAGTGGAACGGCGCGGCCGTGATCTTGAACGCGAAGCCGGTCAGCAGCAGCACGAGGCCCACGACCACCGCCGGCGGGACCACCTCGATCTCGGAGAGCCGCACGCCGATCTCGGAGATGGTGCTCGTGCCGAGCGCTCCGTAGACGAGGCTCATGCCGTAGACGAGCACCGCCGTCGAGACGAGGACGAGCAGCAGGTACTTCAGCGCCGCCTCGTTGGATTTCGGGTCGCGCTTCGCGTAGCCGATGAGCACGATGAGCGGCAGGCTCGTGAGCTGCATCGTGATGAAGATCGTGAAGATCTCACCCGCCGAGGTGAGGATCATGTGCCCCATCGTGCACCACACCACGAACGCGTAGTACTCGGCGTTCCATCGGCTGAACTTCGGCACCGTGTTCGCCGAGAGCAGCAGCGTGACCGCGCCGATGCCGAGGAACAGGAAGGTGAAGTACACCGACAGCGCGTCGTGGATGATGATGCCGTCGTACAGGATGCCGTGCACGTTGGCGAGCATCGCGTTGGCGACTGCGGCGCACGCGAGACCGGCGACTCCCACGTACGCGAGCCAGGTGCGCGCGGGCTGCTCGGCGGAGCGCTGGGGGAGGGCGAGGTCGAGGACGACGATGAGCACGCCGGTCAGCACGACGATGATCTCGGGGAGCAGCAGGCCGATGTTCTCTGCGGCGAAGTTCATCGGCTACCCTCCCGTCAGCTTCGCGAGGATGGGCATGATGCCGCTGGTGACCGTGTTGTACATGGAGCCCGGCAACAGGCCGACCGCCATGATGATGAACGCGAGGATCGCCATCGGCGCGAAACGCAGCGGGGGAGCGTCGTCGATGTGTCGCGACCGCTTCGCTCGGCTCGCCGAGCAGAATCGCCGAGAGCATCCGCAGCAGATAGGCGGCGGTCACGACGACGCCCACGAACGCGGCGGCGGCGAGCCACAGTGACTGCCTGGACGGTGCCGACGTAGACGAGCAGCTCGGCGACGAAGCCGGCGGTCGACGGCAGCCCCATGCTCGACGCGGCCGCGATCACGAAGCAGGCGGCGACGAGCGGCGTGCGCTGCATCAGGCCGGAGATGTCGGCGATCTGGCGCGTGTGCGCCTTCTCGTAGACGTAGCCGATGAGCGCGAAGAACAGTCCCGTCATGATCCCGTGCGCGAACATCTGGAACCCCGCGCCGGTGAGCGACGCCTTGTTGCCGATCCCGATGCCGAGTAGCACGTAGCCCATGTGGCTGACGCTCGAGTAGCCGACGACGTACTTCAGGTCGGTCTGGCTCAGCGCGCAGAAGGCGCCGTAGACGATGTTGATGACGCCGATGATGCAGATCACGAGCGCCCAGTCGCTCCACCCCTGCGGGAAGAGGTCGACGCCGAGACGCAGCAGGCCGTAGGCGCCGAGCTTCAGCAGCACGCCGGCGTGCAGCATCGAGACCGCGGTCGGGGCGGCGACGTGGCCGTCGGGCGACCACGTGTGCAGCGGGAAGATCGGGATGAGGAACCCGAATCCGATGAACGCGAGCAGGAACGCCCAGTACTGGAACCCGCTGCTGAACGCGTAGGCGGACCAGACCGCCATGTCGAACGTGCCGGCGCCCACCTGCCAGTACGTGAGCACCATCAGCACGATGAGCACCGCGCTGCCGGCAAACAGGAAGATCGTCAGCTTCATCGCCGAGTAGTCCTTGCGCGTGCTGCCCCACACCGCGATGAGCAGGTACATCGGGACGACGGCCATCTCGTAGAAGAAGAACAGCAGGAACGCGTCACGCGCTGCGAACACGCCGAACACGCCCGTGACCAGCAGGAGCAGCAGCACGAAGTACTCGCGCGGCCGCGTCTCGACGTTCCAGGAAACCAGCGCTCCGGTGAAGATGATGATCGCGGTCAGAAGCATCATGGGGACCGAGAGACCGTCGACCCCCAGCGAGTACGAGACGCCGAGTGATGGAATCCACGGCATCTTCTCGGCGAACTGGAAGCCGGCGGCGGTGCGGTCGTAGTTCAGGTAGACCCAGAGCGCACCGGCGAGCGAGACGGTGCCGGCTGCCAGCGCGAAGACGCGGGGGAGCTTGGGGTTGGAGGCGAACAGCGCGATGAGGAGCGCGGCTGCGACGGGAGCCATGACGATGATGGAGAGCACCGGCACCCCGCTCATCGGGCAAACACCGCCACCAGGACGAGGATCGACGCGACGAACAGCAGCAGGTAGGTCTGCACGTTGCCGGTGAGCATGCGCCGAATCTGGCCGCCCGTGCTCACGACGCCGTCGCCGAGCCCGTCGACCGCGCCGTCAACGCCCTTGCGGTCGAACACGGAGAGCACGCGGCTGGCGGCGAACCCGACGACACCGAACGCGCGCACCGTCCCGTCGATGACCGCCGCGTCGAGCTTGCGGAAGAACTCAGACGTCGCGATGACCGGCTTCACGAGCACGAGGTCGTAGGCCTCATCGATGCGGAAGTGGCGGGCCAAGACGATCTCGACGAAGCGGCTCTTCATGTACCAGTCCGGCTCGATCCAGCCCTTGATGTACATCGCCCACGCGTACGCGATCGCTGCGAGCGCGGCGCTGACCGCGATGGCGGCGAGCGTGAGGTTCATGCCGCCCGCTGCGTGCTCGCCCATGAACTTCCCGAAGGCGAAGTCGGTCAGCGGCGACCCGACGAGTCCGGCGACCACTGCCAGCGTCGCAAGCACGACGAGCGGGCCGCGCATGACCCACGGGGCCTCATGCGCATGCGAGCTCTTGGAGTGCGGTCCAGGCTTCGCGAAGAACGCGAGGAACGTGGCGCGCGCCATGTAGAACGCGGTGAGCGCCGCGGTGAGCTATCGCGATGGCCAGGAAGACGTAGCGGTGCTCGTGGTAGGCGACGAGCAGGATCTCGTCCTTGCTCCAGAAGCCGGCGAGCGGCGGGATGCCGGCGAGCGACAGCGCGCCGAGCACCCAGGTCGCCGCCGTCCACGGCATCTTCTTCGCCAGGCCGCCCATCTCGTGCAGGTCCTGGGTGTGGGTCGCGTGAATGACGCTGCCCGCGCCGAGGAACAGCAGCGCCTTGAAGAACGCATGCGTCATCAGGTGGAAGATCGCCGCGACCCAGCTGCCGAGCCCGAGCGCGATCATCATGTAGCCGAGCTGCGAGATCGTGGAGTACGCGAGCACCTTCTTGATGTCGTTCATCGCGACCGCGATCATCGCCGCGAGCACCGCCGTGATGGTTCCGATGACCAGGACCACCTGGAGCGTCTCCGGGTTCGCCTCGAACAGCGGGAACGAGCGCGCCACCAGGTAGACGCCGGCCGCGACCATCGTCGCGGCGTGGATGAGCGCCGAGCCCGGCGTGGGGCCGGCCATCGCGTCGGGGAGCCACACGTGCAGCGGGAACTGCGCGCTCTTGCCCATCGCGCCGAGGAACAGCAGCAGCGCGGCGGCCACGAGCGTCGGTCCGACCCAGCTGCCCGTCTCGACGAGGTGGAAGACCTCCTCGAACTGGAACGACTGCGCACTGGGTCCACATCACGACGAGCGCGAGCCCAAAGCCGACATCGCCGATGCGCGTGACCAGGAACGCCTTGCTCGCGGCCTTGGCGGCGATGGGCTCCTCGAACCAGTACCCGATGAGCAGGTACGACGAGAGCCCCATGACCTCCCAGCACATGTACATGAGCAGCCAGCCGTTCGCGAGCACCACGCCGAGCATGGCGGCCGTGAACAGCGAGATCGCGCCGAAGTACCAGCGGAAGCGCTCGTCGTCGCTCATGTAGCCGATCGAGTAGATCTGCACGAGCAGGCTCACGAGCGACACGACCACGAGCATCACCGACGTGAGCGGGTCGACCTGCACGCCAAGCTCGATGACCGAGTCGCCAACCTGCAGCCACGGCACCGACGCCGAGAAGGGCTCGGCTCCGCCCATCATCGCGAACAGGTACGCGAGCGATGCTGCGAACACGGCGCCCATCGTCGCGATGCCGAGTCCCGGCGCCGCCATTCTCGGCAGCTTGCGTCCGGTCGCGAAGATGACGGCGAAGGCGGCCAGTGGCAGCAGCGGGAGCGCCCATGAGTACGCAAGCATGCTCATCGGCTCACCCCCTCAGCTTCCGCATGGCGTCGATCGCGCTGATGTCGTTGGTGCGGTTCACCACGAGGATGACCGCGAGCGCCAGCCCGAACTCGGCTGCCGCCACGACCATCAGGAAGATGACGAAGACCTGCCCGACGGCCTCGTTGGGAGCGACGAGCTGCGAGAACGCGGCGAGGTTGAGGTTCACCGCATTGAGGATGAGCTCGACGCAGATGACGACGCGGATGGCGTTGCGCGAGGTGAGCGCACCGAACAGCCCGATGCTGAACAGCGCCGCCGAGAGGATCAGGTAGTGGTTGAGCGTGATCACGCCTCGCCACCTCCCTCATCGGCAGGGGCGGGAGCGTCAGAGTGGTCGCCGTCGCGGGACATCACAATCGAGCCGATGAGCGCCACGGTCAGTGCGAGGCCTGCGATCTCGAACGGCACGATGTACTTGGAGAACAGGATGGTCGCGATGGCGGCGGTGTCGATCGGCTGGTTGGGGGCGAGCGGCCACTCGGCCCACCCGATGGTGAGCACCAGCATCGCGAAGAACGCGATGCACACGACGCCTGCCATCCAGGCCACCAGGGGCGTGAGCCTCTCCTCGGCCTCGGCGGCTTCGCCGCTGAGCATCAGGGCGAACAGCATCAGGATCGTCACGGCGCCGCCGTACACGAACAGCTGCATCGCGGCGAGGAACTCGGCGTCGAGCAGCAGGAAGAGCGCGGCCACCGCAAGCAGCGTCGCGAAGACCGACATGAGCGAGTGGGCGAGCCGCTTTGCGAGCACCAGCCCGAGCGCGCCGGCCAGCGCGATGACCGCGTACACGTAGAAGAAGAACAGCTCGAGGGTCACTCGGCGTCACCGCCTTCGAGCGGCGTGGTCGACTCGCCCTCGAACAGCACGAGAATCATGTCTTCGATCCGGTGGCTCGCGTTCTCGAAGTCGCCCGTGTGGGCGAGGCCCATCGAGGGGCAGTTCTCGACGCAGATGCCGCAGTACATGCAGCGGCCCAGGTCGATCGTGAACTTCCTCAGCACGCGGCCCGGAGCGTCCTCGCGCTTCTCCGATTCGATGGTGATGCACTGGTCCGGGCACGACTTCGCGCAGAGGTTGCAGCTCTTGCACATCGGCGTGCCGCTCTCGTCGCGCGGGAGCTCAAACGACATCCGGCTGCGCTCGGGCAGCTCGCGCATCACGTTCGGGTACTGCTCGGTGATCGCGGGCTTGAGGAAGTGCTTCATGGTCGCGACCATGCCCTTGCCGATGCCGATCACGACGCCACCTCCCGCGCCTGGACGGCGGCGGCCTCGGCCCGCGCCGCGTCACCGGCGTGCACGCCGAGCTGCGACACGATCCACACGAACGCCGCCGCGGCGACGAGCTGGACGGCGATCAGCAGCCACACGTTGGTGAAGATGCCGAGCGCCGTGATGAACACGTTGAGGAGCGCAGCCGGGATCATCAGCTTCCAGCCGAGGCCCATGAGCTGGTCGACTCGGACTCGAGGTAGCGTGGCGCGCAGCCAGATGATCAGGAAGACGAGCAGGTACGTCTTGAGCAGCAGCCAGACGATGCCCGGCAGCACCGGCCCGTTCCAGCCGCCGAGGAAGAGCAGCGTCGTGAGCAGCGAGAGCGTGAACAGGTTCGCGTACTCGGCGACGAAGTAGAGCGCGAAACGCATGCTCGAGTACTCGACGTTGAAGCCGCCCACGAGTTCGGACTCGCCCTCGGGCAGGTCGAAGGGGATGCGGCTGAGTTCGGCGAGCACGGTGATGAAGAAGATGATGAAGGCGAGCGGCTGCGTGAGGATGTTCCACACGCCCGACTGCGCCTCGACGATCGTCTCGAGCTTCATCGACCCCGCGAGCATGACGATGCCCATCGCCGCGAGCACCATCGGCACCTCGTAGCTGATCTGCTGCGCCGCCGCGCGGAAGCCGCCCATGAGCGAGTACTTGTTGTGCGACGCCCACCCGCCCAGAAGCACGCCCACCGGGTAGAGCGCCGTGATGCCGAATATGAGGAAGATGCCGACGTCGAAGCTGAAGCCGGCGACGTCTTGCACCCACGGCATCGCGGTGTAGACGAGAATCGAGGGCACGAACGCGATCATCGGCGCGATCAGGAACAGCTGGCGGTCGGCGCCGTCGGGCGTGAGGTCTTCCTTGCCCAGGAGCTTGAGCGCGTCGGCGATGGGCTGGAGCAGCCCGTGCCAGCCGGTGCGCATCGGTCCCATCCGAGACTGCAGGTGCCCCATCACTTTGCGCTCGACCCACATCACGACGACCGTGTTGATGAGCACGATGATGATGAGCACGATGATGCCGATGAGTGCTCCAAGCGCGCTCATCGGTCGATCTCCCCCATGACGACGTCGATGGAGCCCATGATGGCGACGACGTCACCCATGCGGACCCCGTCGAGCACGGTGGCGCCGACGTGCAGGTTCGAGAAGGCGGGGGAGCGGACCTTGAGCCGCCACGGGTTGGCCGTCCCGTCGCTCACCAGCAGCACGCCGAGCTCGCCGCGCGGGCTTTCGACCCGCCGGTACGCAGCGCCCGCCGGCGGCTTGAAGACGCGCGGCACGTCCGGGTTCACGAAGTCGCCCTCGGGCATGCCGTCGAGCGCCTGCGAGCGCGAAGCGGGCCGCCTCGCGCATCTCGGCGATGCGAACCGCGTAGCGGTCGAACGAGTCGCCCGCCTCGCCGAGAGGGACGTGGACGTCGAAGTCGCCATACGCGCCGTAGGGCTCGTCTCGGCGAAGGTCGAAGTCGAGGCCGGAGGCTCGCATCATCGGGCCGGTGACGCCCCAGGCCTGGATGAGGCTCGGGGGGATGGGCCCGACGCCTCGGGAGCGGTTGCGGAAGATCTCGTTGTTGGTGAGGAGCGCCTCGTACTCGTCGACGGACTTGTCGACGTTGACGAGAATCTCGCGGATGGTCTTGTCGATGCCTGCGGGAAGGTCGGCCTTCACGCCACCGGGGCGGAAGTAGTTGAACATCATCCGGCTGCCGGTGACGGCCTCGTAGACGTCGGCGATCTTCTCGCGGTCGATGAACGCGTAGAGGAACGGCGTCAGCGCGCCGGTGTCCAGACCGCAGGCGGCGAGCCAGGTGTGGTGGCTCGTGAGTCGGCAAAGCTCGCTGAACAGCACGCGGAGGTACTGAGCCTTGGGCGTGACTTCGAGCTCGGCGAGCTCCTCGGCGGCGAGCAGGTAGGCGAGCTCGGTGTGGAAGCCCGAGACGTAGTCGCAGCGGTCCATCATCGCGATCGCGGCGCGATAGCTACGGGTACTCGCAGAGCTTCTCGATGCAGCGGTGCAGGTAGCCGTGGCTGATCTCGGCGCCCTTCACGATCTCGCCCTCGAAGGCGATCCACAGGTGGAGCACGCCGTGCATGCTGGGGTGCTGCGGTCCCATGTTGAGGATGAGCCGCTCGGAATGCAGCGTCGGGTCGCCGGGCAGGATGCCCTCGGCGAAGGGGGAGCGGGCGAGGCGCGGATCGTGATCGGCGCCCTCGTGGGGGCCGAAGTTGTGCGGGGCTTCGCCGGGTGTCGCGACCGCCTCGGCGACGAGCTCGCTGCTGACGCCACCCGGGTCCATCTCGTAGGACTTGCGCAGCGGATGTCCGATGAAGTCGTCGCGCAGCACGATCCGCTTGAGGTCCGGGTGGCCGATGAACCGCACGCCGAACAGGTCGTAGACCTCGCGCTCGAGCGGGGCCGCGCCGGGCCACAGGTCGGCAAGGGACGGGAGCGACAGGCCGTCCTCGGGCAGCGGTACTCGGATCGTGACCATCGTGTGGTCGGCTCGGCGAGTGACTGCGTAGATCATCTCGAGGCCACCGGTGTCGCCTCGGCTGTCGACGGCAGTGAGCAGCGCGAGGTGCGTGAAGCCGCGCTCGTTCTTGAGCGTGCGCATGACGTGCAGCAGGTCCGTGGGCGTGGTAGCCGCGCACGGCAGTCCGCCCGGCCCGAGCGGGGCGACGTCTCCCACGCCCCGCAGGCCCTCGAAGACGGCCGTCGTGTCCGTCGCTGTGTCGGGTGCCATCGTCACGAGCGCTGCTCCAGCGCGTACCTCTCGGCAGCGCTGGGCTCGCCGTCCTTGTTGCGTTCCATCAGCTTGAGCAGCGCGTCGAAGAGCGCCTCGGGCCGAGGAGGACAGCCCGGGCAGGTACATGTCGACCGGGATGATCTCGTCGACACCCTGGACCACGTTGTAGCCGCCGGCGAACGGGCCGCCGCTGACCGCGCACGAGCCCATGGCGATGACGTACTTGGGCGCGGCCATCTGCTCGTAGAGCATCTTCACGCGCGGAGCCATCTTCAGGTTGATGGTGCCGGCGACGATCATGCAGTCGGATTGGCGAGGTGAACCGCGGTAGAAGATGCCGAACCGGTCGGTGTCGTAGCGAGCCGAGCCGCACGTCATCATCTCGATCGCACAGCAGGCGGTGCCGAACGTCAGAGGCCACATCGAGCGCCCGCGCGCCCACGCCATGAGCGTGGCGAGCGGGGCGATGAGGACGGGGACACCGGTCTCGTCTACTGCCACTCGAGCACCCCCTTGCGCCACGCGTACGCCAACCCGAGCGCAAGGATGCCGATGAAGACACCCATCTCGATGAGCCCGAAGACGCCGAGCTTGCGCATGATGACCGCCCACGGGAACAAGAAGACGGCCTCGACGTCGAAGATCACGAAGATGAGCGCGAAGATGTAGTAGGCGATCCGGAAGCGGATCCAGGGCTTGCCGATGGGAAGCTCGCCGCACTCGTACGTGCTCGACTTCATCGCGCTGGGCTGCCTGGGGGCGAGGAAGCGGGGGATGGTGACCAGAATCACGGCAAGGAGAATCCCAACGGCCAAGAAACTCGTCAACACAAGAGTCGCCGAGACCATCCTTACCCCCTCCCACCAAGGAAGTCACTGCAGCAAAGCGCCGGTTGTGCTCGATATACGACTACACCCACCCAAAACCCTTGTAATTCCTCGTTGTGTGCTTTGTATGGACACGGTCTATGCAGCTGAAGCGGGTAGTATTCTTGCTCCATAAGGGCGCAAAGCACGTCCGCATGCAGCTCGGAGGTACCACACGCATGACTGATGAGAACGATTACGCCGCCGATCGCGAGCAGGTAGACACGCCGCCGGTCCCTGAGCCATTCGCACCTCCGGCCAGCCCTCCTGTCGCACCCCCGATCGACCCCCGACCGCCGAGCCGGTCGCGCCCCTGATCGCACCCCCGACCGGCCAGCCGGTCGCGCCCCCGACTGCGCCCCCGATCGCACAGCCGACAACACCGCCGCAACCGGAGCAGTACGCTCCCGAGCCGCCGTACGCTCCCCCGATGAGAGAGCAGCCGCTGCCGGTCTGCGACTACACGGGCGAGGACGACGCTCCTTGCGAGGAGCCGGCGCAGGAGAAGCGCTGGTCCGGCGCGGCCGTGGTGACGGCCTCCGCACTTGGTGCCATCGCCGGGGGCGTGCTCGTGGCCGCGGGTCTCGTGTGGGCGCTCGGCCTGCTGCCCGGCATGCGTGGGATCGCCGTGCAGCGACCCGCAGCGGTCGTGGCGTCGCAGAAGGTGACAATCGAGCCCGCGCAGCAGTCCGCCAATGTCGCCGAAGCGGTTGCGAAGAAGGTCGTCCCCTCGGTGGTCAACATCACCATCCAACAGCAGGCGACCGACCCGTTCAACGGGGCCACAGGCTTCCGCGAGGTCGGCAACGGCTCGGGCGTCATGATCCGCTCGGACGGCCACGTCCTGACCAACTACCACGTGGTCGAGGGCGCCGACCGCGTTCTCGTGCGCGTTGGGGTCGAGGACCGGGAGGCGCAAGTCGTCGGCGTGGACTCATCGACCGACCTCGCAGTGCTCAAGATCGATGGCACCGGGTATCCGGCCATAGACATCGGTTCGTCCAAGGGGCTTCGTGTCGGGCAGTTCGTCATGGCAGTCGGCAGCCCGTTCGGGCTTGAGAAGACCGTCACGAGCGGGATCGTCTCGGCGCTGCAGCGCTCGGAACAGGTCCAGCAGGGCTCCAACGACCTCACGACCTACACCAACCTCATCCAGACCGATGCCGCGATCAACCCGGGCAACTCGGGCGGCGCGCTCGTCGACGAGCAAGGCAAGATCGTCGGCATCAACACGCTCATCCAGTCGCCTTCGGGCGGGGTTGGCGCGGCACAGTCCGCCGGCATCGGCTTCGCGATCCCGATCGACTTCGCCAAGAGCATCGCCGACCAGCTCATCGCCAACGGCACGGCGAGCCATCCCTACCTGGGCGTGTCGACTCAGACGATTGACGAGAGCATCGCCGCGCAGTACGGCCTGCCGGTGCAAAGCGGCGCCCTCATCGCCTTCGTGCAGCCGAGCGGCCCCGCCGAGGCGGCGGGCGTCGAGGCGCGGCGACATCATCACCAAGATCGGCGAGACCCCGATCACGAGCGTGGCGGACGTGTTCGCCGGCGTCCGTGAGTTCAAGATCGGTGACACCGCGACCGTCGAGGCCGTCCGAAACGACCAGGTCCGCACGTTCACCGTCAAGCTCGGCTCCGACGCGGCCGCGCAGTGAAGCTCCTCCTCATCGTCGTTGGTCGCCTGAAGGAGCGCTTCTGGCGTGACGCCGCCGAGGAGTACCTCAAGCGCCTCGGTCCCTACGCGACCGTCCGCGTGGTCGAGATCGCCGATCGCGACTCCGGCCGCGACGAGACCCGTGCACTCGCCGAGGAGGGCGCCGACATCCTCCGGGCGATTCCCGAGGGAGCCCACGTCATCGCCCTGGACGTGGCCGGCAAGCAGCTGTCGAGCGAGGGGTTCTCGGCGAGGCATGGATGCGCTGGCGCTTGACGGGCGCAGCACGGTGGCGTTCGTGATCGGCGGCTCGGTGGGGCTCGATTCACCGATTCTCGTGCGCGCAGACGAACGGCTGTCGCTGGGCCCGATGACGCTGCCGCACAACCTCGCTCGCGTGGTGCTGCTCGAGCAGATCTATCGCGCGTTCCGCATCAGCCGAGGCGAGCCGTACCACAAGTAGCCTCGACGGCCGTTGGTCAGGCGTCACCTCTGCGGCACCGCCTCGGCACCTTGGAGGTTCATGCTGGGTGCAGGCGCTTGCTGCCTGCAACCGACACCGACTTCCGGGGGTCCGTCATGTCTGGCAAGAGACTGTTCGCGATCGTGTTGATCTTCCTGCTCTCGGCCGCAGCGTGGTTCGTGTTGGCCGGCTCGATTCAGGTCCGCACAACCTCAACGGGAGACCGTCTCGGCGATGCGGTGGGCGGGCTGTGGGGATCGCCCCAGGTGCAAGCGGCGCCCGAGTTCCGGTTCACTCCCGCGACCGGGAACAACCGGCTCCCGATCGCGAGCAGCAAGCTGACCGCCGACATTCAGCTCGATCAGCGGCGCAAGGGACTGCTCTGGTACGCGACGTACGTGGTGGACTTCCGCGCCGAGTACGGCGTCACGAACCCGATCGACCGGCCGATCGAGGCCACGATGACATTCACGTTCCCGGACTCCGCGGGCACCTACGACGGGTTCGCGGTGAAGGTCAACGGTAAGGACGTCCCGGTCGAGTACGTCGACGGCAGTGCCAAGGCGAGCTTCTCGGTGGCGCCGGGTGCCACGGCGAAGGTGGCGACGGGATACAAGACGAACGGCATGGAGAGCTGGACCTACGTCCCGAGCCCCGGAGGCGCGGGCGTCGTGCGCGACTTCGATCTCGCGATGCGCACCGACTTCGAGAAGATCGACTACCCCGCCGACGGCGTGTCGCCCACCGAGACCAAGCCCGTGGACGGGGGATGGCTGCTGGTCTGGAAGTACGCGAGCGTGGTGAGCGGACGGCCGATCGGCGTCGTGATGCCGGCACCGCTGAACCCGGGTCCGCTGGTGGCGCGCATCACCGCGTTCGCACCCGTCTCGCTGCTCTTCTTCTTCGCCGCGTTGATCCTGCTGACGGCCACGAGCGGCATCAAGCTCCACCCGGTGCACTACGGGTTCCTCGCCGCGGCGTTCTTCTCATTCGACCTGCTGCTGGCCTATCTCGCCGATCAGATCGACATCAACCTGGCATTCATGATCGCGGCGGTGACGTCGGTGGTGCTTGCGGTGGGCTACCTGCTCGTGGTCGTGGGCAAGAACCGCGCGCTGGTCGAGATTGCGATCAGCCAGTTCGTGTTCCTCGTCCTGTTCAGCTACAGCTTCTTCTTCACCGGCATCACCGGCTTGGCGATCACGATAGGCTCGGTGCTCACGCTGGCGTACTTCATGGCAAAGACCGCGCGCGTGGACTGGGAGACGGTGTTTCCCAAGAAGGAGCCCAAGCCCGCACCGGCGCAGTGGACGCCGCCGCCACCCGCTCCACCCGCCCCGCCGGCACAGTAGGGTGGGGATTGCGCGCCTGGCTCTCTACTCGGCCCATATCTCGGGATGCATCATCGCGTCCGCGCAGCGAACCAGCCCGCGCACCGACCCGAGGAGCCCCGGCCGGGTCTCGAGCACCATCCACGCGTCCGCGACCGCTGGGTCGATCGGGTACGGCGCGACGAGCCCGAGTGGTGCAGCCGGCCTGAACCCCACCTTGGGGTAGTACTCGATGTGCCCCAGCACGAACACGAGTCCGATGCCGAGGTCGGCCGCTGCGGCGACGCCCTCGCGGCTCAGCGCTTGGCCGACACCCTGCCCTTGCGATTCCGGCGCAACTGCGAGCGGTGCGAGGATGGATGCGACGACGTCGCCGCTTTCGGTCTCGACCACTGCATGCGTGAACAGCACGTGGCCGACGACCGAGCCGTCCTGCTCGGCGACGAGGTTGATGAGCGGAGCGGCAGATGGATCGGCGAGCAGGGCCTCGACCAGGTCCGCTTCGTCCGGGCCTCCAAACGCCGCACGCTCGACGTCGAGCAGCCCTGCGAGGTCTTCATCGCGTGCAGGTCGGACGATCATCTAACCCTCACCTCCGAGCGCTTCAGCGGGTGTTCCGTCGGTCAGTCCCCACACAGCAGCGTCTCATGGCAAGTCTCCGTTGCAATACCCCGCGTCGTATCAAGTCGTAACCGTGGTGGTCCGATAGGTACCTGTAGCGCCTTGCCATGCCTGGACCCGAGGAGCACCCAATGAGTGACTGTGAATGCCTGGCCACGTGCCCGTTCTTCAACGACAAGATGGCCGAGATGCCATCGATGGCGGAGATGTACAAGCGCAACTACTGCCGCGGTGACAGCAGCAGCTGCGCACGGCACATGATATTTGAAGTGAGCGGGCCCGGCACGGTGCCGGCCAACCTCTTCCCCAATCAACAAGACCAGGCGACCGAGCTGCTCGCTCAGGCCGCGCGCTAGTCAGCTCGCCTTCCGGCGGTGGATCGTGCGCCCGCGAGATCGCGCGTGCGCACGCCGGTGCTCGTTTCCCGATGAACGGGCATCAGGTATCCTTTGCTCTCTCATCTGCCTGTATCGCGAAAGGCCAGAACCCACGTGAGAGACGCCATCTCCCAGCTCGTCGCCGATGCCGTTCGGGCCGCCGTGGACGCGGGCGAGCTCCAGCTCGCCGAGATTCCCGATCCGGCACTCGAGCGCCCCCGTGATGTCGCCAACGGTGACTGGGCCACGACGGTCGCCCTGCGCACCGCCAAGCTCGCGGGCATGAACCCCCGCGCTGTGGCAGAGATCGTGACGGCCCGCATGACGGGCCACCCCGATATCGCCGCGCTCGAGATCGCAGGTCCCGGCTTCATCAACATCCGTCTGTCTCCCCACGCGCTGCAGCGCGTCCTCACCGAGGCCCGGCTCCAAGGTCCCGACTTCGGTCGCGTCGACTTGGGCGAGGGTAGGCGCGTACAGGTCGAGTTCGTCTCGGCGAACCCGGTGGGGCCGATGCACGTGGGGCACGGCCGGTGGGCGGCACTCGGGGACAGCATGGCACGCGTGCTCGAGCACGCAGGCTGGAACGTCGAACGCGAGTTCTACATCAACGACGCCGGCGTGCAGATGGACATCTTCGCGAAGTCCGTCTCGGCGAGGTATCTCGAGCTGTGCGGCGACCATGTCACGTTCGAGCCCGAGTGGTACCAGGGCGCCTACATCGCCGAGATCGCCCGCGAGATCTTCGCCGAGGAAGGCGCGCGCTGGCGCGAGTCCGATTCCGAGGTCCGCGAGGCACACTTCAAGGAGCAGGCTTACGTCGCGGTGCTCGAGCACCTGAAGCACGTGTTGCACGGCATGGGTGTGGACTTCGACGTCTGGTTCTCGGAGCGCACGCTGCACGAGGAGAGCGCCGGTGGGCAGACCGCGGTAGTGCGCGCGATTGCGACGCTACGCGAGGCCGGCTTCATCTACGACCACGAGGGCGCGGTATGGTTCCGCTCGACCGACTTCGGTGACGACAAAGACCGCGTGCTCATCAAGGCAGACGGCGACTACACGTACTTCGCCGCCGACATCGCCTACCACAAGAACAAGTTCGACCGCGGCTTCGACCGCGTCATCAACATTTGGGGTGCCGACCACCACGGATACGTCGCCCGCATGAAGGCGGCGTGCGCGGCGCTGGGGCACGAGGGGCAGCTCGACGTCGTGATCGGCCAGCTCGTCAACCTGTTCCGCAACGGCGAGGCCGTGCGGATGAGCAAGCGCACGGGGGAGATGGTCACCTTCGAGGAGCTGCTCGACGAGGTGGGCGCCGATGCTGCGCGCTACTGGTTCCTGCGTCGCAGCACCGACCAGCCGGTCGACTTCGACATCGAACTCGCCCGCACGCAGTCCGCTGACAACCCTGTCTACTACGTGCAGTACGCACATGCACGGATCTGCTCGATCGTGCGCAAGGCCGCCGGCGACGAGGTCGCTGAGCGTCACGCGTCGATTGCCGCGCTCGCGGCGGAGTTCGTTCGTGGCGATGCGGACCTGTCGCTGCTGACCGAAGACGCCGAGCTCGGCCTGATGCGCAAGCTGTCTGAGTTCTCGGAAGTGGTCGAGGGTGCAGCCCGGGATCTCTCGCCGCACCGGCTGACACGGTACTCCGAGGAGCTGGCGGCGACATTCCACCAGTTCTACACGCAGTGCCGTGTGATGACCGACGACGCCGAGCTCACCGCAGCTCGCCTCTACGCAATCGATGCGTTGCGCAGCGCGCTCGAGGCGGTGCTCGGGCTTCTGGGCGTGAGCGCTCCGGAGCGGATGTAGCGTCCTCACCGAAGTGTCGCGAGGTATTCGTCCACGCTCGCGATGCCGGCTTCGTAGGAAACGCTCGCGCTGTATCCAAGTTCGTCTTGCGCTTTCCCAATCGGGATTGGGAAACGGGACTCGAGCAGCTGGAGCGCCTCCCGTGTCAGGGGTGGGCGTCGCTTCTGCCGCCCAATGCGCCAAGCCACCTCCGATGCGCGGGCAAGAGCGTGGGCCGCGAAGCGTGGCATCGATCGCGGGGGTCGAGTACCCGCGACGTTGGCAAGATCGCTGAGATAGCGTGCCCAAGAAACGCCATGGCCGTCCGCTATGTTGTACGCGCCTCGGGCAGACGGGCTGCGCCACGCCGCGAGGAAGCCGTTCACCGCATTGTCGACATGGAGGAGCTGAGCATCTCCGGCTCCGTCTCCAACTAGACCGGGCAGCCCCGAGCGCAGGTACTCGACCGGCGCGTCCACCCAAAGACGGCTGTGCGGTCCGAAGGTGTTCGCGAGACGCAGTACCACTACGTCGCCGCCGCACGCACTTGAGAGCGCCGCGGCATTCTCTTGCGCTGCCTTCGTCTCCCCGTAGATCCCGACGGGCGTTGCGGTTGACGCTGATTCGAAGCACACATGTGATGTCAGGTGTTTCCCGTAGACGGCTACGCTAGAAGCGAGAATCGAGCGAGCGCCCTCCGTGCATGCCGCATTGAGGATGCGCGCCGTGCCTTCCACATTCACCTCAAGAGCCTCCTTTGGAGGCAGCCAGTCACCAACGAGTGCTGCGAGGTGAAAGACGACACTGGCTCCGCGTACCGCACTCGCGATGGCGCCCGGATCGCGAAGGTCGCCAAATACGAGCTCACAGCCCTCTAGCTGGGGGATTGCCGCCGCATTTGGGTTGCGAACGAGGCAGCGCACCGTCGCGCCTTCACGCAACACAGCGGCTGCGAGTCGCCTTCCGATGAACCCGGAGGCGCCCGTGATCAGGACGTTGGCTGGCGGCGTGTCGCGCCCGAGATGCGCTACGTGGCCCATTCGCTGCCAGTGGGCGCGTCGTCTGTCTGTTGCTCCGAAGAGCCTTCTATTCGCCGTCGCGCCCTGAGGTAGGCGACCTCAATCGCTTTGGTCGCTGGGTACTGATGCACGTCTTCCTGCGCATTCCACTCTTCGCGTATCTGCGCCCACGTTTCCCCCACCGCTTGCTTGGCCCGCACGAACTCGTAGAGTCGGCGGCGATCCGCAATGGACGGTCGGATGCTTCTCTGCTCGGGGCACTTGGGCGATGCGACTTCACGAGCATCCGCATACGCGTGCTTCACCTGCCCCGCGGGCACGATGGGAGCGCCGACCTCGATGAGCCAGGTGTCTCCGATTGCTGGTCTGCATATCCGCTTCGCTCGAACCCATGGCAGCGTCGGAATCTCACCGCACAGCAGATAGGCCAGCGCCTGCCATTCCTCACAGCCGGTATCGCCGGAGATGTGCTCGGCGATGAAGCTGAGCTTGCCTATTCTCGTGACCCGCTGAACGAGGTCGTTCTGGCGGAGCTCGAGCCACGAACGGTAGGGAAGCCTCTGGGCGTCGGCGCCTGCATCGACGGACTGCGCCAAGTACTCCATCGCCGCGTACCAAGGGTTCATGTGGACGCCGAGACGACCCACCAGAGTGACCTCCTCACAGTCCGGAGGCAGCTGCAGCACCACGAC
Source organism: uncultured Coriobacteriia bacterium (assembly GCA_963803785.1). GTDB lineage: Bacteria > Actinomycetota > Coriobacteriia > Anaerosomatales > JAAXUF01 > CAWDNM01. Next base: position 147,402 of record CAWDNM010000001.1, on the reverse strand, counting down.
ATCGCCTTTCTGGCTGTCGCTTTCTGCTGCGGCGTGCAGGACACCCGCCAGCTCCGCGTGCCCGATGAAGTCGTCCAGCCCGAGCATGAAGAGCGCGCCGCGTTGGAGTTTCATGTAACGCTTCATGATGCTCCGCGTCCGAGCTTCCCACCGCGCAGGCGCCGGGATGCTTGCAACCCATTCACCGGGGTCCCTCGGAATGGCAGCCGTCCTGGCGGTAGACACGAAGGCGCGTTCGTAGTCCTCCTCGATCGATTTGAGATCATCGATGAGAAGCTCCAACGAGCGCGCCGAGTTGTTGCCGCTGTCTATCGCGGAACTGCTGATGCGTTCCAGCTGCGCGGCCTCCAAGACATCTGCGACTCGCCGTTCGGGCAGCCATTCACCGAACTCGCGGTGGAACCTGCGTCGCACAGCCTCGTTCCAGTCGATCTCCCCGTGTACCGACACGTTGCGCACCCCCGGCGTCGGTGACTCACCCTGGTGTCAGCCTAGCATGGTGCGAGGTTACACATCAGTCGAAGGGGGTGAGCGTAACTCCGCTGACGCGCGCAGACTCCACGATGCGGGACGCACGCGGTACTCTTGGGGGCGACGTCACACCGCGAATGCGTGCCTTCGGTTGGGGCGTCGGGGAAGGGGCTTCGCATGCGACCGATGAAGGTTCTCTTCATCAGCGGTTCGCTCGGTCTCGGCCACGCCGCACGCGACCTTGCGATTGCGGCGGAGCTGCGGCGGCTGGATTCGAGCGTCGATATCGTTTGGCTTGCTGCGGAACCGGCTACGACCATGCTGAGATCAGCCGGCGAGACCGTTCTTCCTGAAGCGAGGGAATGGGCGCAAGAGACGGCGGTCGCCGAATCGGTTGCGAGCGGGTACAGCAGCAGCGTTTTCCGGTATGTCGTCAAGGCCTATGACGGTATGGATCGCAATGCGGCGGTGTTCGAGCGGGTCACCTCGCGCGAGCAGTTCGACCTGGTCGTCGGTGACGAGACTTACGAGCTGTGGGAGCCGCTTGCCAAGAAGCCGGCACGGCTCGGGTGCCCGTTCGTGATGATCTACGATTTCATCGGTTTCGATCCCCGGGGCGGCGGGCTTGTCGAAAGACTGGGCTCGTACTACTTCAACAGGATGTGGGTTGGCTCGGACCGCAGGATTCTTGCCGACGGGCGCAATCTCGCCCTCTTCGTGGGAGAGCCCGAGGACATTCCGGATGCGGGCCTCGGACCGCTGCTGCCCAATCGCAGGACGCACGCGGCTGACCACTACCAGTTCACGGGGTATGTTCTACCTTTCGACCCGCATGAGCACGACGATCGGGTCTCGCTTCGCCACAGGCTCGGCTATGGCGACGGCCCCACGATAGTTGTGGCGATTGGGGGAACCGCAATCGGCCAACCACTGCTCGACTTGTGTGCGCAGTCGTTTCCGCTCATCAAGCGGCGCGTGCCTGGCGCGCGAATGCGGATAGTCTGCGGACCAAGAGTTGCGCCGGAGTCGGTCCAACTACCCGCAGACACGGACGGCCTTGCCGTCGAGGGGTTCGTTCCTCGCCTGCATGAGCATCTCGCCGCATGCGACCTCGCGATCGTGCAGGGGGGCGGAACGACGACCCTTGAGCTGACCGCGCTCGGGCAGCCGTTTCTCTACTTCCCGTTACAAGGGCATTTCGAGCAGGAGGTGGCCGTCTCGGCGCGGCTGGCGCGGCACCGCGCCGGCATCAAGATGCGCTTCTCCGAGACGACACCTGGCTCGCTCGCCGAGACTGTTGTAGCCAATCTCGGACGCGGAGCAGTCTCGCGAACGATCCCGACGGACGGAGCTTCGGTGGCGGCGCGGGCGGCCATGAACACGGTGTTCGCCTAGCTGGGGATTGGGGGTGCCGACACGCATGTCGTCGAACACGAACCGCGGGACCTCTGCCGGCGCCACACCACGGCTTGCCCATGCAAACAAGCTGCCCGAGGCCCCCTTTGTGGGGCGCTCGTCCGAACTTGGCCAGTTCACCGATGCCCTGCAACGACTCGCGAGGGGTCAGTCAGGCGTTGTTGTCGTACGTGGCGAGGCCGGAATGGGCAAGTCGAGACTAGTGCGGGAGGCGATGTGCTGGGATGCGGCGTCGGCGCTCTCGTGGTACACCGCTCAAGCCCGACTGGATTCTACAGACAGGCCCTACGCCTTGCTCGCCGATCTGCTGGCCCGCGCGTGGGGGATCGAGGGCAAGCGCGCCGACGATGTTGCGGCCGCCGTGAAGACCGTTTGCGCGCGCATCATGCCGGAAGCGACGGACGCACCTGCGGTACTTGCTCGGCTGTTCGGCCTGGTGCCCCCCGAACTGTCCGGGATGGATCCCGGTGCATGGAGGGGTCGTCTCCGGGAGCTCGTGCTGCTTTTGCTGACGCGGCTCGCCCACGAGGCTCCAATCGTTGTGTGTGTCGAGGATGCCCACTGGGCCGACGAGTCATCAATAGCGCTGCTCCGGCACATGGCTCGCGAGAACCACGCGCAGACCGTTCCTGTGTTGCTGGCATGTACGGTGCGCCCCACGACGGCCTTGTTCACGGAGGAGGGTCGAATCGCGCTGGGCGACTCGTACACAGAGATCGCGCTGGAGCCGCTGTCTGAACAGGATGTGTTCGAGTTGGCCGGCTCTCTTCTCAGTGAGGGGTCTTCGATCGACAGCCTTGCTTACGAAATGGCGGCACAGTCGGGGGGCTCACCGTTCAAGCTCGAGGAGTATCTTCGCGCTGCTGTGGAATCGGGCAGGCTTGCGCCATCTGCAAGAGGGTGGGCGCTCAATCCAGATGACGAGCGCTCGCTCGGCGAACTCACGGTCGACGACGTGGTCTCGGAGCGAATCAGGTTCCTCGGAGACGAGACACGCCAGGTGCTCGGAGAAGCCGCCATCGTCGGGAGGTCTTTCAACTATGACCTTCTTCGTGACATCACCGGTGCGCCGGATACGCTCAATGGATCCATGGAGAATCTGATGACGGCGGGCCTGCTGGAGGCTGACGAAGAAGCACCAGGTCGGCGCTACTCCTTCAAGCATGAGCTGATCCAGCAGGCAGCATATGAGTCCCTCGATGAGGGGCACCGCTCGGAGCTTCACAACCGTCTTGCTGTGGTGCTCGAAACTGAGTATGCCGACGACGCACCGATGATATCGGAGCGCTTGGCGTTCCACTATCAGCGCGGTCTTTCGCTCGAGAAGGCGCTTCAGTATCTGCTGCTCGCGGCGGGGAAGGGCTTCGATCAGTTCGCGTTCGAGGAGTCACAACGGGACTATGAGAAGGCATATGAGCTCGCAGTGGCCGCGCTCGACGATAGACCGGAGCACCGTGCGCTGTTGCTGGACGTGCTCAACGGGTGGGCGATGCTGCATGCGGACCGGGGTGAGCACAACGAGATATGGCACCTACTCGAGCCGCACCTAGCTTTGGCGGAGTCCGTAGACGACCCGCAGAGACTGGTGATGTTCTATGTGTCCTTGGCTGCCGCAGAGAGCGGCCGAGGACAGTTCGTGAACGCTCTGGGCTACTCGGAGCGCGCGGCAGCCCTCGCTCAACTGACTGGGCTACCGCACCTGATTGCTGCCGCAGAGAACGAGATGGCTTGGAGCCTGCTCGAACTCGGGGATTTCGAGGGAGTTGTACGTCACGCCTGGGCCGGACACAAGGCGAGCGAGGCCGCAGCACACGATCATCCAAGGTACTGGGCCATTCGCCACCTCAGATGGACTACGCTCAACGTGGCGGGGCTGGCCCACCTGTTCCAGGGAGCTGTCGTTGCGGCGGATGGTCTCGCCGCCCACATTGAAGCCGTCGATGTGGGTGAGTCGGATGTGCGCCGAACCGTGGTGGCAGCGCAGTGTCGCGGCTATTCGCGGCACGCAGCCGGCGACTTCGCGGGGGCCGCTGCAGCGTACTCGGCGGCTGGTAAGTCCGCATCCGACCCAGGGTGGGCGGCTGCGGCTGGGCTCTACCGAAGTATCGCGCTGGTGGACGAGGGGCGTGAGGCTGATGCTGAGATGCTGCTTCGCCCAATGTGGGAGCAGTCCCGTGGTCGCTACCTCCGGATCGAGTACTTCGTTCAGATGCACCTGGGCTACTGCGTAGCGGCGCGAGGTGACGTTCACCAGGGCATCGCCATGATCCACGAAGCCACGGCCGAACTCGAATTGCGTGACTGCATCTCTCAACTGGCGATCGCCGAGTATCTGCTTGGCAAGGCGCACGGGCTGGTCGTGGGAGGCGCGCGAGACGCGGACGGGGGGTTGTCGGCGTGCGCCGAGGGGCCGCGGACGTCAAACGGGGCCGACTCGGAGCTTCAGGCTAGGCAGTGGCTTGCGCGATCCGCCCAGCGAGCTGAAGAGATCGGAGCTCACGGTCTCGCCTGCCAGGTCTACCTCGAGTCTTCGCATCTGTGTCTTCTCGTTGGAAAGACCGCGGAGGCCAGGTCATGGGCGGCTCGTGCCCTGGGCAACGCTCAGAAGCGCGACGCCGATGAATATGCAAGGCGGGCACAGGAACTGATGGATCAGCTCGCTGGCTGACCCCCTCGTCACGTCTTGAGAACGGCTCTCGCGGCCGCGATTTCCGCCCACCGCCCATCCTGGGCCGGATGACTAGACAGGCGGCACCCTCAGTCTGGTCCGGTGCAACCGGCGGCCGAGTGCTGAAGCGGCCCAGGCATCCTCGGTTACACGTGCTCTGTACGCCGAATGTAACCTGCTACACCTCTCGCAGGAGGCACTTGGTCTGACTTCCGGCCGATGCCGTGACCATCGGGGTTGAAAAGGGGGCGCGAGTCATGATGGGGGTAGGGAAGCAGATGGCACACCCGCGAAGGCGGGGGTTGCTCGGCAGGTTCGGCGTGTGGATGCTTGTTTGTGCCGTGGTGGGCGGGTTGGCGGTGGTTGCGCCACCGCAACCAGCTGCGGCGATCAGTGTCCCAACCAGCCTGCTGCCGCCGATCGGCATCAATCTCGACAGCATCTCCCTGACGAACTGGACGAAGTACTTGACGGTGCTGCCGGGCCTGAACCTGGACACGGTGTGGGCCTTGATCAAGGGAAACGAACCCTGGCCGGACTTCAAGGTCGGCAGCGTATCGGGTCCGGCCACCGCGAATAGGGGAGAAACCATCGAGATCGGCGTCTCGGTCAAGAACAAGGGCGGTGTCAAGGACAAAGGGAAGCTCTACTACCTGCTGACTCCGGGAAACAGCCTGCCAGCGGATCTGGGCTCGGCCCTGAATGACTACTTGCTCTACACGCAGAACGTAGAGATTCCTGGGGAGACCACAAAGAACTTCGCCGCCACAGTGAAGGTTCCGAACACCGCGAGTCTTGGGACTCGATACCTGTTTGTGATCGCCGTTCCGAACTCCAATATCAACCCGCTTCAGGCGCTGTCAGGCATACCCGACCCGGATGTCTCCAACAACGTCGGAGGCCCGACGGCAATCACCATCACCGCCATTACGCCGCCAGGCGGCCAGCCGCCGGCGGCGGGACCGGCGCCTGATCTCACACTCTCCGACTTCAACTTCTTTGGGACGACTGGCGCCCCGCAATGGGAGGGCCAGTTCGTCCAAGTCCAGATGATGTGTGCAAATGGCGGCAATGCGCATGCCACTGGTGACTTCGACTACACGCTGTACCTCTACAAGACGGGGCAGTGGGTTCCGCTGCAGAACCGTCGTTGGACGAGCACCATCAACATCGGCGGTGACAGCTATCTCGGTTTTGACTTCTATGTGCCGGACTGGGCGCAGGGGACGTGGGAACTGCGGGCCGTGGTGGATTCCGGGGTCGAGGTAGCCGAACTCGACGAGACCAACAACACTCTGGCAACGAGCGTGACGATTGCGCACGCGCCGAATCTGGTCGTCACGGAGTTCAGTGGCCCCGAGGTCGTGCGGCCTGGTCATACGGTTTCCGTGTCAGCGAAAGTCAACAACATTCGAGACATCGCGACCGGCCCGAGCACGTTGAAGATCCGGTGGGCCGACGGCAACACTCACGTGCAGAGCTTCTTGGGGGAGTTTGCGATTCCGGCCCTCGCACCCGGCGGTTCAAAGGAAGTTGCTGGATCAGTCGTGATTCCGGTGGGTGCCGAAGAAGGGTACTCGCACCTACTGGGGGCAAATCTCTACACGACCGGCATTCCCGGGGAGATGATTGCTGGCAACTGGAAGGGCGGCTACGTCACGGCGGACATCACGCCGCCTGCGGCGCCCACCGCTTTCGTGGCGACGGGGAGTGATTCGGGTGCATCACTCGTATGGACGAATCCTGCCGACGTCGACTTTCATCGGACCCGGGTGCTCCGGTCCACAGCGGGCTACGCGTCGTCGCCGCAACCTGGCGGCAGTCAGAAGCTCGTGGATGAAGTCGGAGGTGCGCGCATCTACGCTGACGGTCTCGAAGACGGCGGCACGTACTACTTCTCCGCATTCGCTGTTGACGAGGCGGGAAACTTCAGTGCTACCCCGGCAAAGGCCGCTGCCACGCTCGAGCCGATTGGGCCGCCGATCGCGGGGCCTGCGGATGGTGACGAGGACGCTCGTCTGAGCCCGTGGCGACCCGGTGCCGGCGACTCGATATCGGGTGGCGGCTGTGCCGATATCGACGGAGACACCATTGTCGTGGGTTCACACTCTGACGACGTGCGTGGCGACAACAGCGGTTCAGTCTACGTGTACGTACGCGAGGGAAGTGGCTGGGTGCAACAGGCGAAACTCGACCTCACCTGAAGCTGCGGAGGGGCAGCGCTTCGGAAAGGCGGTAGCAATCGACGGAGACACCCTGGTCGTCGGTGCCGCGTCGTATCCTCAGACAACGAACACCGATGGTCAGGTCTACGTGTTCACCCGAACGGGCAAGGCCTGGTCAGGGGGAACAAGCTGGTCACCGATGAGTACCTCGACGAGGGCGACTCGTTTGGCCAGTGCGTCGACGTTTCGGGCAACACGATCGTCGCAGGCGCTTGGTCAGACGACGACCCAATCGCGGGAGCGGGAGCGGTCTATGTCTTCACCGGGAATGGCGCGTCGTGGACGCAGCGAGCGAAGCTGCATGCGGATGCACCGCAGGCCTGGTCATCGTTCGGAGGCGACGTGGCCCTCGACGCGGGAACCCTGCTCGTTGGCGCGAGGAACTACGATGGCCCAGGCGCTCTTGCTGACTGCGGTGCTGCCTACATCTTCACCGGTAGTGGAGCATCGTGGACTCAGAGAGAGATTCTGACGGCTCCCGATGCTGCGGCGGGGGATGCGTTTTCCATCGTCTCGCTCTCGGGCAATACCGCTATGATTGGATCGTTCTGGGATGACGAGAAGGGGTCTGCCTATGTATTCACGGGCGCAGGCCAGGACTGGGACTTCCAACAGAAGCTGACCGCCGCAGACGGAGCGGCCGCGGACCACTTTGGCATGGGGGTCGCGGTCTCTGGCGACATGGCCGTGGTCGCAGCGCAACACGACAACATTGGCGACCAGATCGACGCCGGATCGTTCTACGTCTTCAAGCGTGTGAGCGGGGTGTGGGGCAGCCCGTCCAAACACATCCTGACCCGTGGTAGTACTGCCTATGACTACCTCGGCAACGCCACAGCAATAGACGGAGGCATCGCGGTGATCGGCGCTCCCGGTCGAGACGATCAAGGCGCTGATTCTGGAGCAGCCTACGTCTACGACCTGAGGGACAGCACAACCCAGTCGTTCAAGGCATCGAGCGCCTATCCCGCCTACGGATCAGTCCAACTCTCCGGCACGCTGCAAGCCGGCGCGTCCAACCCGCTCCCCGGCAAGCGGATTACGATTCAATACTCGGACGACAACAAGACGTGGCAGACGCTTGGGACTTCTACGACCTCGGCGTCGGGCTACTTCTCCTACAGTGCCAAGCCGATGAAGAAGACCTACTATCGCGCGTCGTTTGCGGGTGATGGTGTGTACAAGGCTACGACACCCACGGTGACCTCGGTCCGCCCGAAGGTGTATCTGGGCACGCCGAAGGCCTCCTCGAAGATGCGCTACAGGCGCAGCTACACGGTCTCGGGCTACCTGAAGCCTCGCCACACGGCACGCAGCAAGCCGGTCAAGCTGCTCGCATACCGCTACCAGCGCGGCAAGTGGGTGTATCGCAAGTCCTACTACGGCAAGGCGTACAACTACTCGAGTTACACGAAGTACAAGGCTTCGGTGAAGCTGCCGTACAAGGGTCGTTGGCGTATCCGGGCGTACCACGCGAGCGACTCGCTCAACTACAAGACCTACTCGCGATACCGCTACGTGACTGTGAAGTAGAGAGCTGGAAGCGGGGCCGTCCCAGGTCGATGGGGACGGCCCCGCTCTTCCGTGCATTCATCTCATCGAGTCGTGTGTCAGCAGGGGAACACAGGCCAATCTGTCCCTGAGCGCTGAGCTTGAGAAGCGGCGGCCTTCCGTGACGTGCCCCTCGCACTCGGCTCGCGCCGGATGACTCCACCAGCGATTCCGTCGACTTGCCAGCGCAGTTCGTCTGAGGGATGCGGCGATCCTCGCAGTCTGGTTCGCCCTCACGTGTAGTTCCGACGGGTAGGGCATCCAGGGCATGGCGCTTCTGCGCGGGCGCAGCTACGATGCTCGCACTACAACTGTGCTCGTGCTCCGGCGATTCTGCGCACGCGAATAGTGTGTGCTAATATCGGGGCTTAGTCGGAACGAAGTGTCACTCACGAGGGGGACCACCGATGGGAAGACCGTCAGCACCACGCCCGCCCGCTGTGGCGGACAACAAGACCGCAGCTGACCTCGCCGCCGTTCTGCCCTCGACCGCAGAGGTGCGGACGGCCATCTCTGGATCGGTGGTGTCGACACCGTCAAGCTCGCCCAGGAGGCCGGGACGGCCCTCTACGTCATGGACGAGGCGACCATCCGCCATCAGCTCTCCGAGTACGTGAAGTGGACGCAGTTCCACTGGAAGGACGTCGACGTCGTCTACGCCGGGAAGGCGTTCATGTCGCTCGCCATGGTCAAGCTCGTCGCCGAGGAGGGCTGCTGCCTCGACGTCTCCAGTGGTGGAGAGCTCGCATTCGCGCTGAGGGCGGGCTTCCCTATGGAGCGCGTCTACGTTCACGGCAACAACAAGACCCCCGTCGAGCTCTCAGAGTGCCTCGATGCTGGCGTCGGCCGCATCGTGGTCGATAGCTTCGAGGAGATGGAGCGTCTCTCGGCGATGGCTGCTGAGCGCGGTGTCGCTCAGAAGGTGCTGCTTCGAGTCACGCCGGGCGTGGAGGCCGACACGCACGACTTCATCATGACCGGTGCCGAGGACTCCAAGTTCGGTTTCGGCCGCAACCAGGGCCTCGCGATGCAGGCGGTCAAGCGCGCCATAGAGCTTCCCGGCATCGACTTCGACGGGCTGCACATGCACATCGGCAGCCAGATCTTCGCGTTGCACAGCTTCTCGAAGGCCATCGAAGTCATCGTCGAGTTCATCGCCGAGATCAAGGCCGAGACCGGCGTGGCCGTCCGCATGCTCGACACCGGCGGCGGCCTGGGTATCGCCTACGGCCTGCCCGACGAACCGTCTACCATCAAGGACTACGGCAAGGTCGTGGTCGACGGCATCAAGGAGGAGTGCGAGAAGCACGGGCTGACGGTACCTGCGATGGCCGTGGAGCCGGGACGATCAATCGTCGCGAATGCGGGTGTCACGCTGTACACAGTGGGCTCTATCAAGGAGATACCGAACATCCGCACCTACGTTGCCGTAGACGGAGGCATGTCCGACAACATACGCACTTCGCTGTACGATGCGCACTACGAGGCGCTCTTGGCCAACAAGGCGGACCAACCGCGCGAGATGGTGGCGACAGTTGCCGGAAAGCACTGCGAGAGCGGCGACATAGTCGTCAACGACGCGCCGCTGCAATGCCCCGAAGTCGGTGACGTCTTGTGCGTCTGTGCCACGGGAGCCTACTGTCAGTCCATGAGCAGTAACTACAACAAGCAGGTGCGACCGGGCGTCGTGTTCGTTGGCGAAGGTGAATGGCGCTGGGTTGTTCGCCGGGAGACGTACGACGATCTCATGAGGTGCGAGGTAGGGTAGTGATGGATCGGATTCTTCGAATCGAAGGTCTCAACGGCGAGTTCCTGGAGTTCAAGGACAACACGCCGTTCGATCAGCCTGAAGACTGGAAGCCGCGCTGGCACCTCGAGGCGGAGTCGCGTCTCGGCGATGAGTCGAGTGTCGTGCTGTCGATGGAGTTGTGGGACTGCGAGCCTGCATGGCTCGCGCTATTTCAGGGACAGCTGCTCGAGGCGTGCTTCAACGCAAACGGCGAAGCGCACCTTGCCACGGGCAGCTACCCGGACGTCAATCTCCAGATCAGCTTCATCGACGAGACCGGTCGCGCGGTCGTCAGTCTGGAGACGTGGGAGGCAGACCAGCAGCTCGGGCTCAAGTTCGCCACTGACGAGCATCTCTTGCAGGCCGCGCTGGCCGAGCTCGGCGAGTTTCTCGGCCGATAGACCCGCGCTTCGCAACGTATCCCGAACGCACACGAAGGCCCGCCGGCTTCACAGCCGACGGGCCTTCGTCAGGGGCTTGGCGCGGTTCGCGCGCGAGGGACTACTTGGGAGTGATCGTCTTGTACCTGGAACCGCTGCGCTTCTTGACGGCCCAGACCTTGTAGGTCTTGCCCTTCGTAGCGGTGAAGGTGCCGGTCGAAGCGGTCTTGTGCTTCACGTTCTTGGCGCCCCTGAACAAGGCCCAACCCGCGGTGCCCTTGCCGCCCGTGATCTTGATCTTGTAGGTGACAGTCGTGCTCGTCTCAGACGCCCGGGTCAGGGCGATCTTGACCTTGGTGGTGGGCTTGTGGCACTTGGAACACGACTTCGCCTTGCCGGGGGAAGCAGTGGCGCTCGACACGGCACCAACCATGCCGACCACGATTGCCAGGACCACGAGCACTGCTACGAGCTGTCTTCTTCTTCATCGGTACCTCCGTTGTCCACGTGCTTTCCACGACATAGCATCGGCGCGGGACATGAGCATCAGGTGAGAGGAGCGTGAGGGTTCTCTCATTCGACTCGAGCGACCTCGGCTACAATGGGTGAGCGCTGCACGCTGGTGTGCAGCATGTTCACCTCGGAGGGAATCCCATGCGCACCATTCGCGTCGGCCTCATCGGCCTCGGTACTGTTGGATCCGGAGTTGTCGAGATACTGGGCCGTCATCGTGCGGACTTCGCGAGCCGCGCGGGCGTCGACATCGAGCTTGCCCGCTTCGCCGAGCGCAACACCGACAGGTTCGTCGACCTCGGCCTGGCGCCCGAGCAGTGCTCGACGGACGCTGCCGAGCTCATCAACGATCCGAGCCTCGACGTCATCATCGAACTCATCGGCGGGACAGGGGTCGCTCGCACCGTCGTGCTCGACTCGCTGTCCGCCGGCAAGAGCGTCGTCACCGCGAACAAGGCGCTCCTCGCCAGCCACGGCGAGGAGGTCATGGCCGCGGCCGAGGCGGCGGGTGTCGACATCGCCTTCGAGGCGAGCGTCGGCGGCGGCATCCCGATCATCGGCCCCCTCAAGCACTCGCTGACGAGCAACGAGATCGTCGCCGTCATGGGCATCGTCAACGGCACGACCAACTACATGCTCACCCGCATGGCCGAGAACGATCTCGACTACGCGACCGCGCTGGCCGAAGCGCAGGCGAAGGGCTTCGCCGAGGCGGACCCGACCGCAGATGTCGATGGCCTCGACGCCGCAGCGAAGATCGCGATCCTCTCGTCGATCGCCTTCAACAGCCGCGTCGTGATGAACCAAGTCCCCACCGAGGGAATTCGAGACATCGCGCCGGAGGACATCGCATACGCCCGCGAGATGGGCTACGCCATCAAGCTGCTCGCGATCGCGCGCCGGCTTGACGACGGTATCGACGTGCGCGTGCACCCCACGATGATCCGCACGTCCCACCCGCTCGCAAGCGTCAACGGTGTCTACAACGCCATCTACGTAGTGGGCGACGCGGTGGGAGAGACGATGTTCTTCGGCGAAGGAGCCGGTTCGCTGCCTGCGGCCAGTGCGGTCGTCGGCGACCTGATCGAGGTCGCCCGCCGTGTCCAGGCGGGTTGCGCGCCAATCGTCGGGTGCACTTGCACGGAGCACCTCCCGGTCCGCGACATGGCCCAGCTCGAGACCGAGTACTACATCCGCCTCAACGTCGCCGACAAGTCCGGCGTCCTTGCCGCCGTCGCAACCGTTTTCGGCAATCACGACGTGTCGATCGGCTCGGTCATCCAGAAGCGTGCCGAGGGGGGCGTGGCGCAGATCGTCTACGTCACTCACCTGGCTCGCGAGAAGGACGTGCGCAGCGCGCTCGCCGAGATCGAGGCGCTCGACGTCGTGAGTGACATCGCGTCGGTCATTCGCGTCGAGGACCTCTAGCGTGGGTGCAGCGGTCCTCATTCCCGCGACCAGCGCCAATCTCGGCCCGGGCTTTGACAGCTTCGGCCTGGCGCTGGACCTGCACAACCGGTTCGAGGCCGAGCTGGCCGACGACTGGAGCGTCGCCATCGAAGGCGAGGGCGCCACTACCCTGCGCACTGACAGCGGCAACCGGGTCGCGACCGCAATGGCGCTGGCGTTCGAAGCGCTCGGCACGCCTGACCTGCGGGCATCCATCGGCTGCGTGAATCTGCATTCCGCTCGGCAACGGGCTCGGCTCGTCCTCCGCGGCGATCGTCGGCGGCGTTCTGCTCGCCGAGGAGCTCGCGGGCAAGAGCCTCGGCGAGCAGGCGCGTCTGGAGTTGGCGGCTGAGATCGAAGGGCATCCCGACAACGTCGCAGCGGCACTTCGCGGCGGCTTCACCGTCTGCTGGAACGACGGCGCGCACGTGCGGACCGCGCGCTTCCAGCCGGCGCGCGGGCTGGCGGTGGTCGTGGTCGTAGCCAACGAGGAGCTGTCCACCAAGACCGCGCGCGCCATGCTGCCGGAGGCGGTGCCACACGCCGACGCCGCGTTCAACGTCGCGCATGCCGGCCTGCTCGCGGCGTCGATCGCCACCGGACGCCCGGAGCTTCTCGGCGCGGCGCTCGCTGACCGGCTCCACGAGCCGTACAGAGCTTCAGCGGTCGCGGACATGCAGGAGGTCCACGCGATTCTGCGCGATGCCGGTGCCGCCGGAGTGGCGCTTTCGGGAGCGGGGCCGACGATCATCGGGCTCGTCGCAGGCGACACAGACGAGGCTGCGCACGACTTGGCCCAGGAGGTCGCCGAGAGGGCGGCAGACCGGGTTCGCGCGCTTGGCACGCGGCGCGCTCCGGCTGCGTTGAGAATCGATCGCGCGGGCGCTCGCGTCCTGTAGCGCGAGACTGCAGAACCGAATGAGTACACCGCCGCCGCCGCTAGTGAGGCGGACGAAGACCACGTAGTGGAGGACCACATGTCGGACACGGACTCCCCGCAGTATCCGGACTACCCGCCAAACCCGCCGCAGCCCGGGTCCGTTTCGGCCGGCCCTCCGGCGCCCTACGTTCCCCAGCCGGCGCGCGAGCGCTCTCGGCACGGATGGGTCTGGGCGCTCGTGGTGCTCGTCATCGTCTTCGGCATCCTGGGTAGCTGCGTGTGGTCGGTGTCACTGCTCGGCAAGGGCGCGAAGGGTGGCGCCATCACGACGGGTGAGGCGATCGCCGTCATTCCCATCGATGGCGTGATCGCGGGTTCGGGCACGGCCGGTGTCGTGACGCCTGAGGACTTCCTCGACCAGCTGGACCAAGCCGAACGTGACGACAACGTGAAGGCCATCGTGCTTGCGCGTCGACTCGCCCGGCGGAACGGTCGCTGCCAGCGAGGAGATCGCCACGTACGTCAAGGAGTCGAAGAAGCCCATCGTCGTCACCGTTGGCGACGTCGGGGCGTCCGGCGCCTACATGGTCGCGTCTCAGTCAGACCGGATCTTCGCGCTTCCCGGTTCTGCCATCGGCAGCATCGGTGTCATCACCGACATCCCCAACGTATCGGGGTTGCTCGACAAGCTTGGCGTGCAGTTCACCGTCGTGAAGGCCGGCAAGTACAAGGATGCCGGTAGCCCGTACCGGGCACTGACCAAAGAGGAGACTTCGCTGATCCAAGGGTCGGTCAATGAGGTCTACGGCCAGTTCATCGATATCGTCGCGGAGGGTCGCAAGCTGCCGCGCTCCGAAGTCGAGTCGCTCGCGACCGGCTGGGCGTGGAACGGCGAGCAGGCCAAGGAGCTCGGTCTCGTCGACGAGATCGGCACGTATCGGGATGCCATGAGGGCCGCTGCGAAGCTCGGTGGAATCGACGGCGAGTACGAGACCGTCACCTACGGCAACCAGCAGTTCGAGGACTTGCTCGACACCATCATGGGAGTCAGCGGACGGCTTGCGCCACTCGGCTCGCTCGACCCGCGTGGCGTCACGCAGCCGGGTCCGGTGCTCGCGAAGTAGACCAAGCGCCGGACTCTGCTACACTGTGTGCATCTGGCGTTTCTCGCCACACTCCTTCACTTCCGCCACAGCCCTATCGCGGGACTCCGTGGCAGGAGTCTGTCATTCACCACGAGGAGAGATGCATCGTGAAGTTCTTCCTGGACACGGCGGACATCGCCGAGATCGAAGAGGCTGCCAGCTGGGGCGTGCTGTCCGGCGTCACGACCAACCCCACGCTCTACGCGCGGGTCGGTGGCAAGCTCGCTGACTTCCACAGCCACCTCAAGCGCATCTGCGACATCGTCGACGGGCCGGTCTCCGGCGAGACCGTCGGCCTGCACCGCGACGAGATCGTCCGAGAAGGACTCGAGCTCGCCGAGATCGCGCCGAACCTCGTCGTGAAGGTGCCGACGATGCCCGAGGGCCTCGCAGCGACCAAGACGCTGTCTGAGCGCGGCATCAAGGTGAACATGACGCTGTGCTTCACCGTCCCGCAGTCGATTCTGGCCGCGCGCTCGGGTGCAGCGTACGTCTCGCCGTTCGTCGGCCGCTTCGACGACATCTCCGAGGACGGCATCGCGCAGCTCAACGACGTCGTCGTCGCGCTCAACAACTACGATTTCGGCCATCAAGTGGAAGTCATCGCCGCATCGATCAGGTCGGCGAATCACGTCACGCAGGCTGCCCTCATGGGCGCCGACATCGCGACGGTGCCGTTCTCGGTGCTGAAGAACCTGGTGAAGCATCCGCTCACCGACCGCGGCCTGGAGTCGTTCCTGGCCGACTGGGAGAAAGTGAAGAACGCATGAGTGCTCGTCCCCGCAAGAGAGGTCGCCGAGGCGGCGGCCAGCAGGGCGGCCAAGAAGCCCCCAAGCCATCCATCAAGCGCGAGGATCTCGAAGCGCTGAAGGTCGCCGACCTGAAGGTCATGGCGACCGAGATCGGAATCGACATCAAGGAGCTGAAGAAGAAGGACCAGCTCATCGATGCGGTTCTCGAGGCCAAGGTGAAGTCCGAGGGCTTCATCGAGATCAGCGGCATCCTCGACGTCCTGCCTGAAGGCTACGGCTTCATCCGCACGAGCGGCTACCTGCCGGGCGACCACGACGTCTACGTCGGCATGTCGGCCGTGCGCCGCAACGAGCTCCGTCGCGGCGACTACATCCGCGGCCAGGTTCGCCCGCCCAAGGAGAGCGAGAAGTATCCCGCACTCCAGCGCCTCGACGCGGTCAACAACCTCGATCCGCTCACGGCGAAGGGCCGACGCAAGTTCGCCGACCTCACGCCGGTCTATCCCGACGAGCGGTTGCGCATGGAGCACGGCAAGGACTTCATGACCGCCCGCACCATCGACCTCGTCGCGCCGATCGGCAAGGGCCAGCGCGGCCTCATCGTCTCACCGCCGAAGGCCGGCAAGACGACCGTGCTCAAGGACATTGCCGCGTCCATCTCGGCGAACAATCCTGAGGTCCACCTCATGTGCCTGCTCGTCGACGAGCGGCCTGAGGAAGTCACCGACATGGAGCGCTCGATCCACGGCGAAGTCGTCAGCTCGACGTTCGACATGCCTTCCGAGCAGCACATCGCGGTCGCCGAGCTCGTGATGGAGCGCGCCAAGCGCCTCGTCGAGAGCGGCCAGGACGTCGTGATCCTGCTCGACTCCATCACCCGACTCGCTCGCGCCTACAACCTGGCGACGCCGGCCAGCGGACGCATCCTGTCCGGCGGTGTCGACTCCCAGGCGCTCTATCCGCCCAAGAAGTTCTTCGGCGCGGCGCGCAACATCGAGTTCGGCGGCTCGCTCACCATCCTCGCGACGGCGCTCGTCGACACCGGCTCCAAGATGGACGAGGTCATCTTCGAGGAGTTCAAGGGCACCGGCAACATGGAGCTCCGCCTCGACCGCGGCCTCGCCGACCGCCGCATCTTCCCGGCCATCGACGTCATCACGTCGGGCACGCGCAAGGAAGAGCTGCTGCTCGACCCCGCCGAGGCGCCGTTCGTGTGGGGCGTGCGCCGCATCCTGCACGGCATCGACAACCCCGAGCGCGCCATGGACATGCTCATCAAGGGTCTCAAGCAGACCGAGAGCAACCAGGAGTTCCTGGTCCGCATGGCCAAGTCGACGCAGGGCAAGAACGGCATCGAGGTCTAGCGCGCCCACCCAAGAATTGCTCGTTGCCGACGGTCCGAAGCGGTGCTAAACTACGCGGGCTGTCCTCAGGCTTGGTCGGAAACCAAGCCATTATCGGAGGTGTACTGGAATGAAGCAGGGAATTCACCCGGAGTACGTGGAAAGCAAGGTCCACTGCTCGTGCGGTAACAAGTTCATGACGAAGTCGACCAAGCCCGAGCTGCACGTCGAGCTCTGCAGCGAGTGCCACCCGTTCTACACCGGCAAGCAGAAGTTCGTCGACACCGGTGGACGCGTCCAGCGCTTCTCCGACAAGTTCGGCAACGCCGCCGCGGCCGCCCTCGAGCGCGAGGCTGCCGACAAGGCCGCTCGCCAGAAGGCCGCCGAAGAGGCCGCCTACGCCGCGAAGACCGAGCGCGAGGCCAAGGAAGCCGTCAAGGCCGAGAAGGCTGCTCGCTACGAGACGCGCGCCGACAAGTTCGACGCTGAGGCTGCCGCTGAGGCTGCTGCCGCCGAGGCTGCCGCTGAGGCCCCCGCCGAGGAGGCCGCGCCTGAGGCCGAGGCTGTCGCCGAGGTCGTCGCCGAGGAGCCGGCCGCTGAGGCCCCCGCCGAGGAGACCGCCGAGTAGCTCGCTACTCACATGAGAACGTCACGAGAGGCGGCTCCCGAACGGGGCCGCCTCTCTGTATCTCCACAGCCTGCCCCGAGGAATCGCGCTAGAATACGTGAGCGGCTCACCGGCCGCGAGCCCGCACCCACCGAAAGGCCATCCAGCTTCATGGACGTTCGCCTGCTCTCACACACGCCCGACCCCGAGCGCGCCATCGCCGCCGCCGCGCGCCTGTGCTACGCGCCGGTCGGGGCTGCGGAGCTGCTCGATACCATGGGTGAGACGCCGTGCGGCGCGTGCTCAAGACGATCATCACCAGCGGGCACACCTCGGCTCTCGAGCACGCGAGCTACACCTTCGCCATCGACGGCGTCTCGCGCGCGCTCACGCACCAGCTCGTGCGCCACCGCCTGGCGAGCTACAACCAGCAGTCTCAGCGCTACGTCTCCTACGCCGAGGAGCCCCACTTCATCTGCCCGCCCTCCATCGCGGCCGACCCCGAGGCGCACAAGCGCTTCAAGGCCGCCAACGCGGCAGCGTTCTCGGCGTACCGGGCGCTCATCGAGAGCGGCGTGGCGCCGGAAGACGCGCGCTACCTGCTCCCCAACGCCATGGAGACCAAGATCGTCGTCACCATGAACATCCGCGAGCTGCTGCACTTCCTCGAGCTGCGCTGCTGCAAGCGAGCGCAGTGGGAGATTCGCGATCTCGCGCTCGCCATGCTCGAACTCGCCGAGCCCACCGCCCCGTACATCTTCATGGACGCCGGCGCGTCGTGCCGTCGCGGCCCCTGCCGAGAAGGCAAGATGACGTGTGGCGACCCCTACCCGAAGGCACCCAAACGTGACTGACACGAAGCCAAGATGCCCGCAACCCAGCGGATCGACGGTCCCATCCGGCACACCCACATCGGCGGCCAGGCGGTCATCGAAGGCATCATGATGCGGGGCCGCTACAACTGGGCGGTCGCCGTACGGACTCCCTCGGGCGAGATCCACTCCGAGGAGCACGACCTCGCCTCCGGCAAGGACAAGGCGGCGTGGATGCGCTGGCCGATCGTGCGCGGCTGCGTCGCGATGGTCGAGACGCTCGCGCTTGCCATGAAGGCCTTCCAGGTCTCCGCCTCGCTCATGGGCGAGACCGAGGAAGAGCAGCTCACCGGCAAGGAGATCGGCATCACGATGGTCATGGGCGTGGTGCTTGCGGTCGTGATCTTCATCGTGCTTGCCTGCGGTCGCCACGAACTGGATCGCGGGCTCGGCTGCCGAGCACCCGTTCAGGTGGAGCATCATCGACGGCATCCTGCGCGTTGTCGCGTTCTTCCTCTACATCTGGGGCATCGGGCAGATGGCGGACATCAAGCGCGTCTTCTCCTACCACGGCGCCGAGCACAAGACGATCCACGCCTACGAGCACGACCTCCCGCTCGAGCCGGAACTCATCCAGCGCTACGAGACGCTGCACGTGCGCTGCGGCACGTCGTTCCTGCTGATGGTCATGGTCGTAGCGATCATCGTCTTCTCGCTGTTCCCCGTGCAGGCGATCGCCATGTCGATGGGCGTCACCAGCACGCATCGGCATCCTCGCTCATCGCCATCGTCGCGCGCCTCCTGCTGATGCCGCTCGTCGCCGGGCTCGCCTACGAGATCACGGTGAAGTGGGCGGGCAACCACTCCGAGAACCCGTTCGTGAAGGTCCTGCTGTGGCCGGGCATGCAGATGCAGCGCATGACCACGCGCGAGCCCGACGACGACATGGTCGAGGTCGCGATCGCGGCCATGACGCCGATCATCGCCCGTGAAGACCTCGAAGAGCGCCGCGCGAAAGGCGAGCCGATCGCCGAGGACGCCATCGAGCCAGCCGGACACGATCGCCGAGAACCCGGTCGAGGCGATCCCGAGTTCACGTAGGCGGCTGAGTCGCTCGGCGTGACCGTCGGCGCGAGCCTCACCGCGCCGTCTGGCGTGCGCCGGCACGCGTGCCGCGTGATACCATTACTCGGTTCGGCCCCTGACCTGAAGAGAGACCGTTTCCATGCGCGAGAAGCTACAGACAATCCTCACCGCCTTCGACGAGCTCACCGCTCAGCTCGGCGATCCCGCCGTGCTCGGCGACCAGAAGGAGTACGCGCGCCTGGCGAAGAAGCAGCGCGCGCAGACTCAGCTCGCCGAGAAGGCCCGCGAGTACCTCTCGGCCGCCCAGCAGCTCGACGAGGCGAAGGAAGTCCTGCGCACCGAGAGCGACCACGAGATGAAGGAGTTCGCCGCCGAGGAGATCAAGGAGCTCGAGGCCAAGCTGCCCTGAACTCGAGGACGAGCTCAAGGTCATGCTGCTCCCAGGCGACCCGAACGACGACAAGGACATCATCGTCGAGATCCGCGCGGGCGCCGGCGGTGACGAGGCCGCCATCTTCGCGGGCGACCTCTACCGCATGTACACGCGCTACGCCGACCTCCAGAAGTGGAAGGTCGAGGAGATCGACGCGAACGAGTCCGAGAGCGGCGGCTTCAAGGAAGTCTCCTTCCGCATCAAGGGCGACAAGGTCTACGCGAAGATGAAGTTCGAGTCCGGCGTGCACCGCGTGCAGCGCGTGCCCGCGACCGAGTCCCAGGGCCGCATCCACACCTCGACGGCGACCGTCGCGGTGCTGCCGGAAGTCGAAGACGTCGAGATCGACAGTCAACCAGCAGCGACCTGCGCATCGACGTCTATCGCAGCTCCGGTCCCGGCGGCCAGTCGGTCAACACGACCGACTCGGCGGTGCGCATCACCCACCTGCCCACGGGACTGGTCGTTCAGTCGCAGAACCAGAAGTCGCAGCTGCAGAACCGCGAGGCCGCGATGCGCGTCTTGCGCGCTCGCCTCTACGAGCAGGAGCTCGAGAAGCAGCAGGCCGAACTCGGCGCCGAGCGCAGCAGCCAGATCGGCTCCGGCGACCGCTCCGAGAAGATCCGCACCTACAACTACCCGCAGGACCGCGTCACCGACCACCGCATCGGCCTGACCGTCCACAACATGCCCGGGCGTCATGGCCGGCGAGATCGATACGCTCGTCGAGGGGCTCGTCGCCGCCGACCGCGCCGAGCGCCTCGCGGCCGCCGTCTAGCGCGCGAGCCGGCATCCATGTCCGCCGAGCAGGTCTGGACCGTCAAAGCCGCACTCGACTGGACGAGCGCGTTCCTCGCCGAGAAGACCGACGAGCATCCCCGTCGCAGCGCCGAGTGGCTGCTGTCGGCCGCGACCGGGCTCTCTCGTGTCGAGCTCTACGCCTACTTCGACCGGCCGCTGACGGAGGACGAGCGCGCGCGGCTGCGCGAGGCCGTCCGGCGCCGCGCGGCGGGGGAGCCGCTGCAGTACGTGACCGGCGAGGTCGCGTTCCGCCACCTCATCGTCAAGGTGCGCCCCGGCGTGCTCATTCCACGTCCCGAGACCGAGGTGCTCGTCGACAGCGTGATGCCGGC
The DNA here is from genome assembly GCA_963803785.1 of uncultured Coriobacteriia bacterium. Taxonomy (GTDB): domain Bacteria; phylum Actinomycetota; class Coriobacteriia; order Anaerosomatales; family JAAXUF01; genus CAWDNM01. The sequence goes on along the minus strand of CAWDNM010000001.1, from coordinate 126,749 downwards.
TATCGACGACGCGATCGCCGACCGAGGCGAAGCGCTCGTCGCCGACCTCTGCACCGGCTCCGGCTGCATCGCGCTCGCCATCGCGCAGGAGCGCCCGGCCGCGATCGTCGTCGCCGTGCGACATCTCGCCCGTTGGCAGTCGAGGTCGCCGAGGAGAACGCCGTCCCGCCTGGGGCTCACTGGGCGTGTGACCGTCAGCGAGGGCGACCTGTTCGACGCGTTGCCGCGAGAGCTGCTCGGTCGCCTCGACGTCGTGGTGAGCAACCCGCCCTACGTTCCCAGCGCCGACGTGCCGGACCTGCCGGCCGAGGTCGCCGGCTTCGAGCCGCACCTCGCGCTCGACGGCGGTCCGGACGGGCTCGCCGTCTACCGACGAATCCTGAGTGACGCGCGTCACTGGCTGCGCCCGGGAGGGCTTCTCGGCGTGGAATTGGACGAAAGAATGGCTAGGATTGCTGCCGCCGAGGCCGAAGAGTGGTATCAAGATAGTCAGGGTTGTTTCGGACCTTGGCGGGGCGCGACCGAATCGTTGTGGCTCAGAAGCCCGAGACCTCCTGACACCATCCAGGGCAGGGATGAATTGGAGGCGGTTCAGATGTCAAAGACCTACCACATCGATTCGGAGAACCCCAACGCAGAAGTGATAAACCTCGCCGCCACGGTACTCCGTGACGGCGGGCTGGTGGTCTTCCCTACGGAGACCGTGTACGGCATCGGCGCTCTCGCCGATTCGAAGTTCGGTGCGCAGGAGATCTTCGAGGTCAAGGTTCGACCGCTCGACATGCCTCTGCCCTGGCTCGTTGAGAACGAAGACGCCCTCGACACCTACGGTGTCGACATTCCCGAGTACGCGCACAAGCTCGCACACGAGTACTGGCCCGGTCCGCTCTCGCTCGTGGTCAAGGCCTCGGACCGCGTGGGCAAGGACTTTCGTGCTCCCGACGGGACCGTCGCGCTTCGCTCGCCGGACCACGAGGTCATCATCGAGCTCATCCAGGCCGCCGGCGGTCCGATCATCGCCACCAGCGCCAACACGCACGGCAACGCCGCTCCGGGTCCGTTCGAGGAGGTCGAGCACCGCATCGTGCAGGCCGCCGACCTCTCGCTCGACGCGCGGCGAGACCGAGCACCAGCAGGCGTCGACCGTCGTGATGTGCACCGGTCCTGAGCCGGTCGTGGTGCGCGAGGGTGCCATCGCGACCGACGAGATTCATGGCGATCGCCACGGCGTAGAGTACCGCCAAACAGAGTCACTTCGAGCGCCCGGCCGCCACTCGCGATGCCGGGCGCTCGCGCGTCGAACGGCGCGCGGCGAAGCCCCGCCGCCCTCGGCGGGTTGCGGTACAATCACTTCCCCAACGCCCGGACTGACTGAAAGGCCTCGACATGCGCGTCGTCATCGGCAGCGACCACGCCGGATTCGACCAGAAGGAGCGCATCAAGGCGCACCTCGCCGAGCAGGGCCACGACGTGCGGGATGTCGGCACCGCCAACGGCGACGATTCCGTCGACTACCCCGACTTCGCGATCGCTGCCTCACGCACTCGTGGCCGCCGGCGACGCCGAGCTCGGCGTCTGGTGTGCGGGACCGGCATCGGCATGTCGATCGCCGCCAACAAGGTGCGCGGCGTGCGTGCCGCCAACGTGACGATCCCCGAGTTCGCTCGGCTCGCGCGCGAGCACAACAACGCCAACGTCGTGACCGTCTCGGCGAGGTTCGTGCCGGTCCAGGTCAACGAGGAGATCGTCGACGCGTTCCTCACGACGCCCTTCAGCGGCGGTCGCCACGCCGACCGCGTCGGCAAGATCACAGCCGTCGAGACCGAGCAGCGCGGCTGACGCAAGCGGCACCACGCGCCCTCTCGGGGGCGCTTTGAGTTACACGACGGCCGTCGCGCGCGAGCGCGCGTGACGCTTCGAGCGGAAGGAACACGGCGCATGGCACTCCAGTACATCCCGGCACAAGACCCCGAGGTCGCAGCGGCACTCGATGCGGAGCTCGAACGCCAGCGCGGCACCATCGAGCTCATCGCCTCCGAGAACTTCGTTTCGCTGGCCGTCCTTGAGGCCGCGGGCACCGTGCTCACGAACAAGTACGCCGAGGGCCTTCCCGGCAAGCGCTACTACGGTGGGTGCGAGAAGGTCGACGTCGTGGAGAACATCGCGCGCGACCGCGTCAAGGAACTCTTCGGCGCGGACCACGCCAACGTCCAGCCGCACGCCGGCGCGCAGGCCAACATGGCTGTCTACTACGCGGTGTGCAACCCGGGCGACACGGTTCTCGGCATGAACCTCGCCATGGGCGGGCACCTGACTCACGGCTCGCCGGTGAACTTCTCGGGCAAGTGGTTCAACGTCGTCCCGTACGGCCTGGACATGGAGACCGAGACGATCGACTACGACGAGATGGAGCGTCTCGCCAACGAGCACAAGCCGAAGATGATCATCGCCGGCGCCAGCGCCTACCCGCGCATCATCGACTTCGAGCGCTTCGCGGCGGTCGCCAAGGACGTCGGCGCTGTCCTCATGGTCGACATGGCTCACATCGCCGGGTCTCGTCGCCACCGGCGCGCACCCGTCGCCGGTTCCGCTACGCCGATTTCGTGACCTCGACCTCGCACAAGACGCTGCGCGGCCCGCGTTCGGGCTTCGTGCTGTGCAAGGAAGAGTGGGCGACCGCGCTGGACAAGGCGGTCTTCCCGGGCCTGCAGGGCGGCCCGCTCGAGCACGTCATCGCTGCCAAGGCGGTCGCCTTCGGTGAGGCCATGCAGCCCGAGTTCAAGACCTACATCGACCAGGTCGTCATCAACGCCAAGGCGATGGGGGCGGCGATGGTCGAGTGCGGTCTGCGCCTCATCTCGGGCGGCACCGACAACCACCTCATGCTCGTCGACCTGCGCCCTGCCGGCGTCACCGGCAAGGTGGCCGAGCACCTGCTCGAAGAGCGTCGGCATCACCACCAACAAGAACGCGATCCCCAACGACCCGGAGAGCCCGTTCGTCACGAGCGGCATCCGAGTCGGATCGCCGGCCATGACGACGCGCGGCTTCACCGAAGGGCGATGCTCACACCGTCGGCTGCCTCATCGCGCAGACGGTCTTCAGCCGAGACGACGAGGCCAGGCTCGCCGACATCCGCGAAGAGGTCCAGGCGCTTCTCGACAAGCACCCGCTCTATCCCGAGCTCTAGGCCGCGCGTACGCCCGACCGGACACACCGCGTCGCGCTTGGCGACGTGCGAAGAGGAGACCGAATGCCCGCGATCAGCCCGTACCCGAACGTCAAGGTGGTCGACCACCCGCTCGTTCAGCACAAGCTCACGATCCTGCGCTCGACCCAGACCGGGCTCGAAGCAGTTCCGCGAGCTCGTCAAGGAGCTCGCGATGCTCGAGGCCTACGAGGCCACACGCGGGTTCCAGCTCGCCGAGACGACCGTCACGACGCCCATCACCGAGACGGTCTCCTACGTCCTGGCGGGCAAGAAGGTCGCGGTCATCCCGATCCTTCGTGCCGGCCTCGGCATGGTCGACGGCATCCTGGAGCTCATCCCCGCCGCGCGCGTGGGCCACGTCGGCCTGTACCGCGACCCCGTCACGCTCAAGCCGGTCGAGTACTACTGCAAGCTCCCCGACGACATCGCCGAGCGCGACGTCCTCATCGTCGACCCGATGCTCGCCACGGGCGGCTCGGCCGCCGCCGCGATCGAGCTACTGCGCGAGAAGGGCGCCCAGCACATCGACCTGCTGGTCCTCATCGCCGCGCCCGAGGGCATCGAAGAGGTCGTGACGCTGCTGTGAAGACATCACGATCTACACGTGCTCCATCGACTGCATCTCAACGATCACGGCTACATCGTCCCTGGTCTCGGTGACGCGGGCGACCGCATCTTCGGCACCAAGTAGCTCACGAGCCAAGCGGGGGAGACACGCCATGCCGCGTCCGTCCTGGGACGAGTACTTCATGTCCATCGCCGAGCAGGTCTCGGGCCGCTCGACATGCCTTCGCCGCGCGACCGGGGCGGTCCTCGTGAAGGACAAGCGCATCCTCGCGACCGGCTACAACGGCGTTCCCAAGGGTCTGGCTCACTGCGAGGAGGTCGGCTGCCTGCGCGAGCAGCGCAACATCCCCTCCGGTAGCCACCACGAACTGTGCCGAGGCATCCACGCCGAGCAAAACGCGGTCATCCAGGCGGCGAAGCACGGCATCGCCATGGACGGCGCGACCGCGTACTGCACGCACCAACCGTGCGTGCTGTGCGCCAAGATCCTGCTCAACGCCGGCGTCGTCGACATCGTGTTCCGCAACCCCTATCCGGACCCGCTCTCCGAGGAGCTGCTCGCCGAGGCAGGTGTCGTACCGCGCCAGTTCGTCCCCGAGTCCGAGGCGGCTGGAGGCGCTGCTCAGTGAGCATCACGCACTACCTCGTCCTGGCGCTCGTCGCAGCTGCGGTCACGCTGCTCACGACGCCGCTCGTGCGCAGGTTCGCGCTCGCACGCGGCTACGTGCACCACCCCGGCCATCGTGACGTGCACACGCGGCCCGTCGTTCGCATCGGCGGGATCGCGATCTTCGCCGGCGTCATGGCAGCGATCCTGATGCAGGCAGCGGGGGAGAAGTACTTCGGGTGGGGCGGTACGCTCATCGGAGGAGGCACGGCGCGGGCCAAGGTCCTGGGGGTGATGATCGGCCTCGTCCTGATCTTCCTCACGGGGCTGCTGGACGACTTCAGACCGCTCTCACCCGGGTGGAAGTTCGCCGGTGAGACTGCTCGCGGCGGGGGTCGTGGTCGCGTCTGGGTTGCGGATCGAGTACATCGGCAATCCGCTTGGGCGGCGGGCTGATTCAGCTGGGCCTGCTGGCGATTCCGATCACGCTGGTCTACATCGTCGGGTTCACCAACATCATCAACCTCATCGACGGGCTCGACGGGCTGGCGGCCGGCGTCTCGGCGATCGCCGCGGCCACGCTGCTCGTCTTGGCCGTGCAGGGCAACCGGCTCGATGCCGCCATCGTCGCGGCCGCGCTCATCGGTGCCTGCCTGGCGTTCTTGCGCTTCAACTTCTATCCGGCGTCGATCATCATGGGCGACTCGGGGGCCCTGTTTCTGGGTTCACCCTCTCGGTCATCTCATTGATGGGCGTCATGAAGTCGACCGCGGCGATCGCGCTGGCCGTTCCGCTGTTCATCGTCGGAGTGCCGATCTTCGACACGGCGTCGGCGATCATCCGCCGTACGATTCAGGGGCGTCCGATACAAGAGGCCGACAGGGGCCACATCCACCACCGGCTTCTCGGTCGCGGTTTCAATCAGACGCAGACCGTTCTCATCATCTACGCGTGGTGCATCGCCCTGGCGGTGGGCGGCTACACGGTGCGCTGGTCCGCCGGGCCGGTGAAGTGGATCGCATTCATTTCGCTGTTTGCCGTCACGGGCATCATGGCGTACTGGCTGGGGCTGTTCGAGGCGGTACAGCACCCCGACGACGAGGACATTTCCGCAGGTAAGAATGGCGCCTGAGCAGCCGAGCCGAAATCAACCTGAACGAAGGTTGTGGGAGTGTTGGGGTTCGGTTACTATGTGCCTGCTCTTCGAGCCGACAACGGCGAAGCGCCCCGCTTGCGAGGCGCAAGGGGTTATGAGGGTAAGGGACAGGTCACCGGAACTTTGACGGCGCTGCGAGAACTACTTTCGACACCTGGGGTTGCTGTCCTGCTTGGGCTCGTTCTGGGCGTCGTCCTCATCGCACCGCTCTTCTGGACCTCCCGACTTCTCACGGCAGAAGAATGCCGATCTCGGCCTGTACGTGGTCATGGGCGTCGTCTTCGGCGGCCTGATCTTTAGTCTGATCGTGATGTTCGGCTACTCGCTCATCACGCAAGCGGGGTTCATGTGGTTCGGGCCCTCCGTTGTTGCAGGATTCGTGGTTGCGCTCGGCGTGCTTTCCGTGGTGATAACCGTGAAGTTGTTGAAGTCAGACGGCACCGCCGCTGACGAGACGTCGAACGACGAGACGAGGAGATAACGCGTGGAGGGCACAGAAGCCGCAACACACGCAATTGAGGCCACCGCTCAGGCTGTCGGCGAGGCGGCCGGGCATGGTGCCGAGGCGGCTGGAGGGCCTCTGAGTCACTTGCCGGCGGCGGTCGAAGAGCTGCTACACGTGCTCAGCACCACGAACATCAACGGGCATCCGTACAGCCCGACCGAGTTCGTGTTCACCAACTACCTCTTCTTCCTCTTCATCTCCATCGTGATGCTCTCGGTCGTCATCTTCATCGCGGTCCGCAAGCTCTCGCTCGTTCCCAACGCACAAGCTCTCGAACGCGGTCGAGGCGCTCGCGCAGTTCGTTCGCGACGACATCGCCGTCGCGATGATCGGCCACCAGGGTCCCAAGTACTTCCCGTTCCTCGCGACCGTCTTCTTCTTCATCCTCATCAACAACATCCTGGGCCTCATCCCGGGCTGTAAGCCGGGTACGGGCACCATGGGCGTCACCGTCGCGCTGTCGACCGCCGTCTTCATCTTCTTCAACGCCGCCGGCATCAAGAGCCAGGGCGTGTGGGGCTACATCAAGAGCTTCTCTCCCAAGGGCATCCCGTTCCCGATCAACCTCATCGTCTGGGTGATCGAGGTCTTCTCGGCGCTGCTGCGCATCTTCACGCTGTCCGTTCGTCTCTTCGCGAACATGTACGCGGGGCACATGATCCTCGGCATCTTCGCGATTCTGACGGCGCTCTTCGTCGAGCCGCTCATCGAGGCGATCTCCACGGGCCACGGAATCGCCGGCGCTGCCGCCGGCGCGCTGCCTGCAATCGGGTGGCTTGCCCTCATGACGGCGCTCTATGCGCTCGAGGTGCTCGTGGCCTTCGTTCAGGCGTATGTCTTCACGCTGCTGAGCGCGGTCTACATCGGTGCTGCTGTTCAAGAGCACTAAGGCTGGAACGACCGCCGGTGACGGATGCCGGCGTCGGCACAGTTGGTTAGCTGGAGTTCGGGTCAATAGGGATCCGAACCCGACGAACGAGGAGGAATCGTGAACTGGATCGGTTTCGCTCTACTGTACGGCCTGGCCGTCTCCATGCCCGCGCTCACCATCGGTTGGGTCGGTAGCAAGGCCGCCGAGTCCACCGCCCGTCAGCCCGAGATGGCAGGACGTATCTTCACCGTCTTCATCCTTGCTGCGGCTTTCGTCGAGGCGCTCGCGCTGCTCGGCTTCGTTCTCGGCATCATGGTTCAGGGCAAGCTCTAAGCCGGCACGCTCCCTTCGTAGCACTGGAGGTAGTGCCGTGAAAGCGATCATCCCGAACCTAGCGGAATTCATACCCGCGCTGATTTCGTTCGCGATCGTGTTCTTCGTGCTCTCGAAGTTCGCGTGGCCGGCGATCTCGCAGATGCTCGACCAGCGCGCGGACAACATCCGCGAGTCGCTGGAGCGCGCCGAGAACGCCAAGGTCGAGGCAGAGCGGCTGCTCGAGGAGTACAAGCACACGATGGCGGAGGCTCGCAAAGAGGCCGGCACCATCCTGCAGCAGGCGAAGCAGTCGGCCGAGTCGACCCGCTCCGAGGCAGCTGCCAAGGCGCAGGCCGACTACGACGACCTGCTGGTCAAGGCGCGTGAGGCGATCGAGGGCGAGAAGCGTGCCGCGATCGCCGAGCTCCAGCGCTCGGTCGCGGACCTCTCCGTTGCCGTCGCCGGCAAGCTCATCGGCGCCGAGCTGAGCAAGGAAGACCACCTCAGGGTCATCGAGAAGTACGTCAGCGAGGCGGGGAGCCTCAATGCGAACTAGCAGGGCGCTCGCGAAGCAGATCATCCGGACCTACGCCGGCGTGCTCTTCGACGCTGCGGCGGCCGACAACGCCGTCGATGACGTGTACACGCAGATGGAAGCGGTGCAGCGGCTCATTCGTAGCCACGCTCCGCTGCGCGATGCGCTTCTCGACGACTCGGTGACCGAGGCGCAGCGGGTCCAGGTCGCCAGCTGACGTGTTCGCCGGGCTCAATCCGGCGCTCGTCAGCACCCTGGCCGTTCTGGCCGGGCGCGGCAACTTCGACCTGCTCTCCGGCGTGGTCGAGGAGTACGGGCACGTCGCCGAGGAGAGGCGCGGCGTCGTCGCGGTCGACGTGACCACCGCCGTGGAGCTCTCCGAATCGCTTCGTGAGTCCATCACCAACAAGCTTGCTGCCGATCTGGGCAAGGGCGTCGTCCTTCGGGAGAAGGTCGATCCGGCCATCATCGGCGGCATCGTCTTTAGCACGCACGGGCAGCGCATCGACGCGAGCATCGCGTCGCAGCTCGAGAATGCCCGTGGGGTGCTCTCGACCGCACATACTGGAGGTGAAGCATAAATGGCGGACATCACCGCCAGTAACATCGATGCGGTCCTGCGGTCACAGCTGGACGCAATCAACACGAGTGTTGAATCTCGTGAGGTCGGCACCGTCGCGCAGGTCGGCGACGGTATCGCCCGCGTGGAGGGTCTTCGTGGCGCGATGGCCGGCGAGCTGCTCGAGTTCGAGTGCTCCGACGGTTCCAGCGTCATGGGCATGGCCCTCAACCTCGACGAGCGTGAGGTCGGCGCCGTTCTTCTCGGCGACTTCATCAAGGTCAAGGAGAACGACTCGGTCAAGACGACCGGCAAGATCGTGCAGATCCCGGCGGGCGAGGCGTTCCTCGGCCGCATCGTGGGTCCGCTCGGCAACCCGCTCGACGGCAAGGGCCCGATCAAGGCCGACGGTTTCCGCAACGTCGAGCACAAGGCCATCGGCGTCGTCGAGCGTCAGCACGTCCACGAGCCGATGCAGACCGGCATCATGGCCGTCGACGCGATGGTTCCGATCGGCCGTGGTCAGCGCGAGCTGATCATCGGCGACCGTCAGACGGGCAAGACCGCCATCGCGATCGACACGATCATCAACCAGAAGGGCAAGGGCGTCATCTGCGTGTACGTGGCTATCGGCCAGAAGGCCTCCACGGTCGCAGGCGTCGTCGAGATGCTGCAGGCCCACGGCGCTATGGACTACACGATCATCGTGTCGGCCACCGCTTCGGACTCGGCGCCGCTCCAGTACCTCGCCCCGATGTCCGGCGCTGCCATCGCCGAGTACTTCATGTACACCGGTGCCGACGGCAAGCCCGCGAACAAGGACAACCCCGGTCGCGCGACCCTGTGCGTCTACGACGACCTCTCCAAGCAGGCCGTCGCCTACCGCCAGATGTCGCTGACGCTCCGCCGTCCGCCTGGACGTGAGGCCTACCCGGGCGACGTCTTCTACCTGCACAGCCGCCTGCTCGAGCGCGCCGTCAAGATGAACGACGAGCTCGGCGCCGGCTCCATGACCGCTCTGCCGGTCATCGAGACGCAGGCCGGTGACGTGTCGGCCTACATCCCGACCAACGTCATCTCCATCACCGACGGCCAGATATTCCTGCAGAGCGACCTGTTCTTCAAGGGCGTTCGTCCCGCCATCAACGTCGGCATCTCGGTGTCGCGAGTCGGTGGTGACGCGCAGATCAAGGCGATGAAGCAGGTCGCCGGTACGCTCCGTCTCGACCTCGCGTCCTTCCGCTCGCTGGAAGCGTTCGCGCAGTTCGGTTCGGACCTGGACAAGGCCACCCAGAACCAGCTCAACCGCGGTTCCCGCATGGTCGAGCTGCTCAAGCAGGGCCGTCTCGTGCCGATGCCGGTCGAGAACCAGGTGCTCGCGATCTTCGCGGGCACGAAGGGCTTCCTCGACGACGTCGAGGTCGCTGACGTCCAGCGTTCCGCGACGGCTTCATCGAGTACGCCAACGGCTCGTACGCCGACGTCATCAACGCGATCATCGACGAGGGCAAGATCTCCGACGACACCGAGGCCAAGCTCAAGGACATGCTCAACGAGTACAAGGGCATCTTCATGGCCGACCGCGGGGAAGCCGCACCAGCCGCAGCCTCGTCGGACTCGGGCGAGTAGGGGCAGCTGATGGCGACTCTGCGCGACATCAAGAACCGCATCGGCAGCGTCCAATCGACGCGGCAGATCACGCGCACCATGGAAATGGTCGCGACTGCCAAGCTGAAGAAGGCGCAGAACCGCATCGAGAACGCGCGGCCGTACGCTCTGGCGATGGCCGAGGTGCTCGGCAACGTCGTCCGCTACGTGGGCGAGCTCAAGCACCCGCTGCTCGAGGTCCGCGATGAGCGTCGCCGCGTCTGCGTCATCTCGATCGTCTCCGACCGTGGGTTCGCCGGAGCGTTCAACAGCAACATCATCCGCATGACCGAGGCGGCGCTCGCCGACTTCGCCGAGCAGGGCATCGAGACCGAGCTCATCACCACGGGCAAGAAGCTGCTCGGCTACTTCCGCTATCGCGGTGTCGAGCCGGCCGTCTCCCTTGTCGGCAAGTCCGACAAGCCCACGTACGCCGACGCCCGCTCGATCGCCGCGCACGTGATGCGCGAGTACGAGGACGGCGCGATCGACGCGGTCTACGTGCTGTTCAACCGCTTCAAGAACGTCGCCGACCAGGTTCCCGAGACGCACCAGCTCCTGCCGATCGAGCGCAGCAGTGCTCGAGCAGGCCGAGCAGGACGTCGAGGCGAGCGGTCGCAACCTCGAGTACATCTTCGAGCCTACCAGCTCCGAGGTGCTCTCCAACCTGCTCCCGACCTACGTCGAGGCGCTGATCTACCGCTCGATGCTTGAGTCCGCAGCGGCCGAGCAGGGCGCGCGTCGTACGGCGATGAAGTCCGCAACCGACAACGCTTCCGACATGATCACCACGCTGACCCGCAGCTACAACCGTGCGCGTCAGGACGCGATCTCCACCGAGATCGCCGAGATCGTCGGTGGCGCTGCGGCGCAGGAGGACCAGGGTTAGATGGCAGCTACAGAGAAGGATTCCGCTATGAACGTTGGACGCATCATCCGCGTCGTGGGTCCGGTCATCGACGTCGAGTTCCCGGCGGACGCTATGCCCGCGATCTACAACGCGCTGACGATCGACGGCACGACGGAGATGGGCGAGATCCATCTCCTGCTCGAGGCCGAGCAGCACCTCGAAGGTGGTGTGGTCCGCGCAGTCGCCATGGACTCCACCGACGGCGTGACCCGCGGCATGGAGGTCGTCGACACCGGCGCCCCCATGCAGATGCCGGTCGGGCCCGAGACCCTCGGCCACATCTGGTCCGTCACCGGCAAGTGCATCGACGGTGAGACCGTGGACGTCAAGCAGACCTACCCGATTCACCGCTCGGCGCCGAGCTACGACGAGCTCGAGTCCAAGACCGAGATCTTCGAGACCGGCATCAAGGTCGTCGACCTGCTCGAGCCCTACATCAAGGGCGGCAAGACCGGCCTCTTCGGCGGCGCGGGCGTCGGCAAGACCGTCATCATCATGGAGCTCATCAACAACCTCGCCATGGCGCACGGTGGTACGTCCGTGTTCACCGGCGTGGGCGAGCGCACCCGTGAGGGCACCGACCTCTGGAACGAGATGAAGGAGTCGGGCGTCATCGAGAAGACCGTTCTCGTCTACGGTCAGATGAACGAGCCTCCCGGAGCGCGTCTGCGCGTCGGTCTCGCCGGCCTGACCGCCTGCGAGTACTTCCGCGACCAGGGCCAGGACGTGCTGCTCTTCGTCGACAACATCTTCCGCTTCACCCAGGCGGGCTCTGAGGTCTCGGCGCTTCTCGGCCGTATGCCGTCGGCCGCTGGTTACCAGCCCACGCTGGCAACCGAGATGGGCGACCTGCAGGAGCGCATCACGTCGACCAAGACCGGCTCGATCACGTCGGTCCAGGCCATCTACGTCCCGGCCGACGACATCACCGACCCGGCGCCGGCAACGGCGTTCACCCACCTCGACGCCACCACCGTTCTCTCGCGTGGCATCTCCGAGATGGGCATCTACCCGGCCGTCGACCCGCTCGAGTCCACCTCGCGCGCGCTCGACCCCGCGGTCGTCGGCGAGGAGCACTACCGCGTCGCCCGTGAAGTCCAGCGCGTTCTGCAGCGCAACAAGGACCTCCAGGACATCATCGCCATCCTCGGCATGGACGAGCTCTCCGAGGAGGACAAGCTGACCGTCTCGCGCGCGCGCAAGATGCAGCAGTTCCTCTCGCAGCCGTTCTTCGTCGCCGAGCAGTTCACGGGTATGGCGGGCAAGTACGTCAAGCTCGAGGACACGATCCGTGGCTTCGACATGATTGCCTCCGGCGAGCTCGACCACCTGCCCGAGCAGGCGTTCCGCTACGTCGGCAACATCGAGGAAGCGATCGAGAAGGCCGCCACATTGGCGGAGGCGTAGGGGCACCCATGGCACGCACACTCCTCTGCGAGATCGTCACGCCCGAGAGCATCCTCTACACCAACGAGGTGCAGATGGTGGTTGCGTCCACCACGCCAAGGGCGAGGTCGGCATCCTGCCGCTGCACGCGCCGATCGTCACGACGCTCGCCCCGGGCGAGGTCCGTCTGCGCTTCGGCGATGGCGCCGCGGATTGGGAGTTCTTCTCGATCTCCGGTGGCTACCTGCAGGTCCACGAGGACAAGGTCATCGTCCTCGCCGATGCGGCTGTCGCCGTGTCGCAGATCGACCCGGCACGCGCCAAGGAGTCCTGCGAGCTCATCGGGGCACGCCTCGCCGAGCTTCCGGCTGACGCCGAGGACGAGCGCGCCGAGATGATCCGCGACCTGAGCTGGAACGAGATTCAGCTCAAGGCCGCCGAGAAGCGCGGCGGCCAGCACTAGCCGCACGCGATACACGAGGCACTTCCGGGGGCGGGCTCGCGACAACGCGGGTCCGCCCCCGACGCATAACGCAAGGTCACGCATCGATGACGCCGCGCGAGGGAGTCGCAGGCAGTAGGGTATGCTCACACGCATGGAATCCATCATTGTTCGCGGCGGTCGGCCGCTGTCCGGCGAAGTCCGCGTTGAAGGCGCGAAGAACTCCGCACTCAAGCTCATGGCGGCCGCGCTGCTCGCTCCGGGCGTCTCGCGCATCACGAACGTGCCCGACATCGCTGACGTCGAGTCATGTCGGAGGTGCTCGCGGGTCTCGGCGCGATGGTGACCCGTTCGGACCACTCGCTGACGGTCGACGCGACCACGCCTGACGAGCTTCGAGGCGCCCTACGAGATGGTCGCGCAGATGCGCGCGTCGATCGCCGTGCTCGGCCCGCTCGTGGCGCGTCACGGCCAGGCTCGCGTCGCGATGCCGGGCGGGCTGCAACATCGGCTCGCGCAAGATCGACATGCACATCAGCGGGCTGACCGAGCTCGGGGTCGAGATTCGCACCGGCCACGGCTTCATCGACGCGATCGCCCCGGCGGACGGACTGCACGCCGCGCACGTCACGCTCGACTTCCCCAGCGTCGGTGCCACCGAGAACCTGCTCATGGCCGCCGTCGTCGCCAAGGGCACCGACGCGTCATCGAGAACGCGGCCCGCGAACCGGAGATCGTCGATCTCGTCGACTTCCTCAACGGCATGGGCGCGCGTATCGCGGGCGGCGGGTCCGCCACGCTCTCCGTCGAGGGCGTTGAGGCGCTTCACCCCGTCGAGCACCGCGTCGTGGGCGACCGCATCGAGGCCGGCACCTTCATCGTCGCCGGCGCACTGACCGGTGGCCCGGTCACCGTGCGCGGCTTCGATCCCGCGCACCTCGACCTCGTGCTCGTCAAGCTCCAGCAGGCCGGCTGCGTCATCCACGTGCTCGCCGACGGCGTGACCGTCGAGCGCCATCAGCCGTCCCGGCGCGGTGGACGTGCAGACGCTGCCGTACCCCGGCTTCCCCACCGACATGCAGGCTCAGTTCATGGCGCTCATGGCCATCGCCGAGGGCAACAGCATCATCACCGAGAACGTGTTCGAGAACCGCTTCATGTTCGCCGATGAGATCGCGCGAATGGGTGCTGACATCCGCATCGAGAGCCATCACGCGCTCGTGCGCGGTGTCGCGCAGCTCTCCGGCGCGCCGGTGCGCTGCACCGACCTGCGCGGCGGGGCGGCGCTCGTCATCGCCGCGCTCGTCGCCGATGGCGAGACCCAGATCGGCGACATCTACCACATCGACCGCGGCTACGAGGGCTTCGTGGACAAGCTCGCGTCACTCGGTGCCGATATCCGGCGCACGGGCGCCTAGCGCCGGCGAATGCACCGCCACACCCGAAGGGGGAGACCATGCTCGACCGAGCCGCAATCGAAGCCATCATCCCGCACCGCGACCCGTTCCTGCTCGTCGACCGTGTTGTCGAGCACGAGCCGGGCGTCTCGGCGGTCGGCGAGCTCGACGTGCGCGAGACCGCGTTCTGGGTGCCGGGTCACTTCCCCGAGTACGCGGTCATGCCGGGCGTGCTGATCGTCGAGGCGCTGGCGCAGGCAGGGGCGGTCGCGCTGCTCTCGCTGGCCGAGAACCAGGGCAAGCTCGCGTTCTTCGCCGGCATCGACAAGGTGCGCTTCAAGCGCCAGGTCGTACCGGGCGAGACGCTGCGGCTCGAGTGCGCGATCACCAAGACCCGCGGCCCGATCGGCTTCGGCGAGGCCAAGGCCACCGTCGGTGGCGAACTCGTCTGCTCGGGCGAGCTGATGTTCGCGATAAAGTAGCGGCTGTCACGCCCCGTAGGCGATGCGTTCGCCCGTACTGTCCGCTCTCGAGAATGGCTTCAGAACATGGGACTCTAGCAGCGACTTCAGGATGGCACGGCGGTCTTCGGCGTCGTCGGCCTGGGCTACGTCGGCCTTCCGCTTGCCATCGAGATGGCCAAGTCCGGCCATCGCGTCGTCGGCATCGAGATCTCGCGCCGAGAAGGCGGCCGAGATCAACGCCGGGCGCAGCTACATCCCCGACGTTCCCACCGCCGAGGTCGCCGAGCTCGTCGCCAAGGGCCTGCTCGAGGCGACCTGCGACTTCGCTCGGAGCCGTCGAATGCGACGCCATCGTCATCTGCGTCCCGACGCCGCTGAACGAGATGAAGGAGCCGGACACCTCCTACATGGAGTCGGCGGCCCGAACGATCGCCCCGTATCTGCACGCAGGGCGTGCTCGTCACCCTCGAGTCGACCACCTACCCCGGCACCACCGAGGAGATCGTTCAGCCGATTCTCGAGACGAGCGGCCTGAAGGTCGGCGACGGGCTCTCGCTCGCGTTCTCGCCCGAGCGCGTCGACCCGGGCAACGCGGTCTACCAGACGCGCAACACGCCGAAGGTCGTGGGCGGCGTCACGCCGAGGTGCACCGAGGAGGCCGTCGCGTTCTACGGCCGCTTCATCGACACCATCGTCCCGGTGTCCTCGACGCGCGCCGCCGAGATGACCAAGCTGCTCGAGAACATCTTCCGCTGCGTCAACATCGCGCTGATGAACGAGCTCCTGCAGATCTCGGAGCGCATGGGCATCAACATCTGGGAGGTCGTCGACGCGGCGAAGACCAAGCCATTCGGCTTCATGCCGTTCCAGCCCGGCCCGGGCTCGGCGGGCACTGCATCCCGATCGACCCGTTCTACCTCGCGTGGAAGGCGCGCGAGTTCGACATGCATACCGAGTTCATCGAACTCGCCGGCAAGACCAACGAGGCGATGCCCTACTACGTGGTGCAGCGCCTGATGAACGCGCTCAACGATCACCGCAAGTCGATTGCCGGTTCGCGCGTCCTCGTTCTCGGTGTCGCGTACAAGGCCAACATCGACGACATGCGCGAGTCCCCGGCGATCAAGATCGCCGGACTGCTGCACGACAAGGAAGCCGACGTCGTCTATCACGACCCGTTCGTTGACCGCGCTTCGAGATCGACGGCGTCGAGGTGCCGTCGGTCGAGCTGACCGCCGAGGAGGTGGCGTCGGCCGATGCGGTGCTCCTGATCACCGATCACAGCAACGTCGACTACGGGCTCGTCGTTCGCTCGGCCGAGCTCATCCTCGACACGCGCAACGCCCTGCGTGCGTTCGCTGACGACAAGGTGGTGCGGCTCTAGTATGACGGCCTACGTGCACCCGACGCGCGGTCGTCGGCGACAACTACAAGCCAGCGCCCTTCACCCTCATCGATGCCGAGGTGACTCATCGGTGCCAACGTCATCACCGGGTCCTTCGTGCACATCCGGTACGGGGCGACGTCGGCGACAACGTCTTGGTCGGCGACCACGTCACGATCCACGACGGCGCTGTGCGTGGGCGCGGGTTGCGTGCTCGGTGACGGCTCCGTCGTCGGCAGACGACCGGTCGTCCCGGTGCGCGAGGCCGCGGGCAGCCGGCCTGGCGTCGGGTGCGGTGCTCGGCGAGCGGTGCATCGTCGGCGCGAACGTCGTGATCGTCGGCGGCGCTCGACTCGGCGACGGCGCGTCAGTCGGGGATGGGACCGTCATCGGGCGAGAGCTGCAGCCTAGGCCGCGGCTGCTGCGATCGGTCGCAACGTCACGATCGAGCCGGGGCGCGACGGTCGTCGGACGGAGTGCAGATCGGAAGCGGCGCGTTCATCGGCGAGGGGCTCGTCAATCGACGGTGACGTACCCGACGCAGCGGTGGCGCTTGCCGAGGCACGAGTAGCGCCGCAGGGCGATAGTGCGCGACGCTCCGGTAACGACTCGGTCACGCTGGGGCCGTGAATGTCGGCGAGGCGTTCACACTGTACTCGCGTCGCGCTGGCCAGCTGTCACGCCGTGCCGCATCGCCCCGTTGTGGCCCGCGGCAGTTCACGGAAACCCCGTCGGTCGGGTATCGTGCTCCTCTAGCACTTCGGACCGCGTGCGCCTGCGTGCGTGGCATAGCGGCGCGCTACGCGCCAAGTAGAAACGACCGAGTGGGCAGACCGCACGCGCGTCACCTGCCGATACTAGGAAGGCTCGACAGAAACCGAATGGGCAAGCACTCACAGAAGCGAAATCCCGGCGCGGGCGACAGTCGCCTGCGGCGCATGAAACCGGATCCGCGTCGCGTCCCTGCCGAGCGTCGCCGGACTCCCGGTCGAGCACGCCACCGCGGAGTCGATGCACGGGGACTCCGAGTCGTACCGGCTGTCGGACCCGTCGTCACGTCGCCGGGGCTCGCTCGAGTCCGCGCCGGCCCGGCTACGGGTCGAGCGCGACGGCGTCGCTCGCGCGCGAAGAAGATCGCCGTCGGCGTCCTGGCGGGGACGCTGGTGCTCTTCGTGGCTGCCGCGATAGGCGTGTATCGCCTACGCCAAGCATCTCGAGCGCACCATGCAGCCGACGATCGTCGAGAAGGCGAAGCTCGAAGGTGTCCTGACCAAGGCCAAGCCGATGGAGCCATTCAACGTCCTCATCCTTGGGCGCGGACTACCGCAAGGGCGAGAGCGCGTACCGTACGGACTCGATGATCGTCGCGCACGTCGATCCCAAGGCGAAGAAGGTCTGGCTGCTGTCCATCCCGCGTGACACGCGGGTCGAGGTGCCGGGTCACGGGGCGATCAAGATCAATGCCGCTCACTTCTACGATGGTCCCGAAGGCTGCCATCACGGCCGCCGAGAAGCTCACGGGCCTCAAGATCAATCACTATCTGGAAGCCAACTTCCAGGGCTTCGTGAAGGCGGTCGATGCCCTTGGGGGCGTTTGGATCGACGTGCCCGTCGACCATCAACGATCCTGAGGCAGACCACACCGATGGGCGACAAGGCGAAGCCGTATCGATGCGGGCTACCAGCTGCTCGACGGGCCGCATGCGCTCACCTTCGTGCGTGCGCGGCATCAGTTCGCCGATCAGGACTTCACGCGCATGAAGAACCAGCAACTCTTCTTCAAGGCAATCGCCGACCAAGTGGCCAAGATCGACAACATCGCCAAGTTGCCCAGTGTGGTCTCGGCGGTGGCGCCCTACATCACGACGGACATGTCGCTGGTCGACATGATCAGGCTGACGCAGGCGCTCAAGAGCGCCGGGAGCAAGAACCTCTATACCGCAACCGCAATGGGTGAGTGGCGCTCGCCGTTCATCTACGTGGACGAGGCGAACGTGGACAAGCTCGTGAAAGCGATCAAGGCGGGCGAGCCCTTCGAGAAGCCCAAGTCGAAGCCGGCTGCGCGCTGCGCTGAAGCCCTCGAGCGTGACCGTGACGGTGCGCAACGGATCGGGGATCTCGGGCGTTGCCAATCAGGCCGCGACGATCCTGAAGGCCAAGGCGTTCAAGATCAAGGACGTCGGCAACGCGGGCCAGAATGTCTACAAGAAGACCCTCATCATCTACAAGACCGACGCCAAGGCCGCGGCGCTTGTGGGGACGTACATGCCGCCGGGAACCACCATCGTTCAGAGCCGCGGCATGTACTCGTTCCCCAGCAAGGTCCTGGTTGTGGTGGGCAAGGACTGGGACGTGAGCAAGGTGCCGGCTGCTCCGGTTCTGACGCAGTAGGGCCCACAACCTGACGAACTCGCAGGTAGCCGCATATACTGGGGGCATTCAACTCGGCATCCGCTGCAGAAGGAGCCCTCGTGAACCGGCGCTACGCACTGAGCGTCATCTGCTTCGCCTGCGCGTGCTCGTTGGCGTTTACGGCCCTCGTGCCGCCAGGGGCGCGCGCTGCGTGGCCGGACGGCGTCGTCAAGGTCGCTGTCCCAACCAGTCGAGTCGGGAACGGCGACATCTACGGCTCTGCAACCATGGTGGCCCAGCGCACGTATCCCTCGTGGGCAGGCGTGCAGCACGTCGTCATCGCCTCCGGAGAGGCCGATGCTTTGTCCGACGCAGTGGTCGCCTCCAGTCTGTGCTGGGCCTATGATGCCCCACTCCTTCTCGTGAGCAAGAAGACACTGCCAACCGTGACGCGTGACAGCGCTCGCGGCGATCGCCTCGGCGAACCCCACGGTGACGGTGCACGTCGTGGGGTCCTCGGCCAACATCTCGGCTGGTGCTCTGACCAAGATCCGTCTAGCGGTGGGAACGGCGACAGTCGAGCAGCCGTGGCAGAGCGCAAGCCGCTACTCCCTGGCCGCGTCGGTCGCACATAGGGTTCGATTCGTCGCTGGTCGGACGGGTCGGTCTGTCCCGGCGGTCGCCTTCGTTGCCAACGGTTCCAACCCCAAGCGGCTGTGGGACGCGGCTGCCGCGTCTGCGGTGTCCCGCAACACGGGAATCCCCATTTTCCTCACCGGCAGCACGAGCGTGCCGCCCGCGACAACGTCGGCGTTGGCCGCGGCCGGCAATCCCCGCGTGGTCGTCGTGGGGGGCGAGGGAACGGTTTCAAGGTCGATGTACGCGAAGCTTCGCGCGAGCGAGCGTTGGGGTGGCGCCAACCGGTACGCATCCGCGGCGTCGGTGGCGAGCCACGCACAGGCGAGGGGCTACAGCGAAGTCGCCACGTTCGGTGTGTCGGCTACGATACGCAGCGCGGTCGTCGGCGCGGCGCTTCGTGGGCGCTCGTGGCGGCGTGTTGCTGTACTCGGGCAAGTACCGGCTGCACAAGACCACGTGGTCATTCCTGGCCAGCCGAGCTGCGCTTCTTACGAGCGCCTATGCGTTCGGGGGGACCTCGATCGCCGATGCTCAGGTCGCTGAGATGCAGGGAGCCGCAGCGCAGCCCTGGTTCGAGAGCGGGGCGCCAGGGCGCTACGTAGGCAAGAGGTTCCGCGTCACCGGGTGGGTCGGCGGCAACACGACCGAGGTCGCCATCTACGTGCGCGGCAAGCGGGTGCGCACCATCAACGTGAAGCCATGGAGCAGGTTCAACCTCACGTCGGTCAAGATGCCGGCAGCTCGTGCGACGGTCACGGTGGTCGCTCACAGTCCTGACGGGCGGGGAGCCAAGGCGAGCCGAGCGTACTCGGCGCTTGAAGTACCCGTCGGCGACGTGCATCGTCATCGACAAGTCGGACTACAAGCTGTACTGGGTCAAGCACAACCGTCTCGTCAGGGCCTACCCGATCGCGATCGGCCGGGCGAGCATGGAGACGCCGGCACCCGCGACGTGGAAGATCCTCGCCAAGTACCACACCAGCCCCGGCAGCGTGTACGGGCCGCGCAAGATGCGCCTTTTCCGTCAGCGGGGCGGCGGCTACGCCTTCACGGCGTACGGTATCCATGGGACGAATCAGCCGTGGGTGATCGGGACGAAGGCGAGCCACGGGTGCATCCGTATGTACAACCGTGACGTGCTCAAGCTGTTCCCGCAGGTGCCGATGGGAACGATGGTCTACACCCGACAGTAGCGGGCAGCCCACTCAACGATGGAGCCCTGCCGGCACCGTGGCACTGGCGCGCCGCACTGCGACTCAGTAGCGATGCGTACCAGCTCGCCGCGCGTGGGCATAATCGGAGAGCGAACGTTGTTCTCGGCCAGTCCGGAGTCCGGCTGCGCCCGTCTCGACAGGAGTGACCATGCCCGATGACTTTGTGGTGCCCGTGCCCGCCGTGCTCGAATCGATCGAGCCCGTCGATGTTGCGATGATCCTCGGCTCGGGCCTGTCGGGACTCGCCGACATCGTTGAAGACCCGCATCGTGGTGCCCTTCGATGACATCGAGGCGTTCCCACGCCCGGAGCGTCAGGTTGTCGGTCACGCGGGACGGCTGGTCTTCGGGACCCTGTCCGGCGTTCGAGTCGCCATCTTCCAGGGCCGGATACACCGCTATCAGGGGTTCTCGGCGCGGGAGGTCGCGTATCCGGTGCGGCTCGCGCACGCGCTCGGGGCGAGCACGCTCATCGTGACGAATGCCGCCGGTGGAATCGCGCCGTCGCTGCGAGTGGGCGACGTCGTGCTCATCAGCGACCACATCAACCTGCTCGCGGACAACCCGCTCGTGGGTTGGCCCGGGCCTGAAGGCGGCAACCCGTTCGTGCCGATGCGAGATGCGTACGACCCCGATCTTCGCGAGATGGCCCTGGTGGCCGCTGCGGAGTCCGGGATGCCGCTCGTGCCGAAAGGCACGTACGCCGGGCTGCTCGGCCCGACGTATGAGACGCCGGCGGAGGTCGCCTACCTTCGCGCCATCGGTGCCGACGTCGTGGGGATGTCGACGGTGCCAGAGGTCATCGCAGCACGGGCGCTGGGCATGCGCGTGATGGGAATGTCCCTCGTCACCAACGTAGCTGCGGGCGTGGGACTCGACCACTCCGAAGTGCTCGAAGCCGGGCGTGTCGCGGCGCTTCGTATGCAGTCCCTCGCACTTGCTATACTTGCGCGGTTGCCGTAACGCAGGTCGCGCCATTTCGCGCCTGTTTGGACGATAGGTTAGGAGTTTCACCATGGAACACCACGTCAAGGATCTTGAGCCTCGCTGCCGCTGGCAAGGCGCGCATCGAGTGGGCCGATGCCGACATGCCGGTACTCGCCACCATCCGCGAGCGGTTCGCTGCCGAGAAGCCCCTCGAGGGACTCCGCGTGAGCGCGTGCCTGCACGTCACCACCGAGACCGCGAACCTGATGCGCACCCTGAAGGCCGGCGGCGCCGACATCGTGCTGTGCGCGAGCAACCCGCTCTCCACGCAAGATGACGTGGCCGCGGCACTCGTTTCGGAGTATGGCATTCGCACCTACGCGATCAAGGGCGAGGACACCGAGACGTACTACAAGCACATCGACGAGGCCATCGCGCACAAGCCGCAGATGACCATGGACGACGGCGCCGACGTCGTGGGCCGCATCCACGCCGAGCAGCCCGAGATGCTCGAGCACATCATCGGCGGCACTGAAGAGACCACCACCGGCGTCATCCGCCTTGCGGCCATGGCGGCCGACGGTGCGTTGAAGTACCCGATCATGGCCGTCAACGAGGCCAAGACCAAGCACCTCTTCGACAACCGCTACGGCACCGGCCAGTCGACGCTGGACGGCGTCATCCGCGCCACCAACCGCCTGATCGCCGGCCGCACGGTCGTCGTCTCCGGCTACGGCTGGTGCGGTCGCGGCATCGCGAGCCGCGCGGACGGCATGGGCGCCAGCGTCATCGTGCTCGAGGTCGATCCGATGAAGGCGCTCGAGGCCGTCATGGAGGGCTACCGCGTCATGCCCGCCGTGGAAGCCGCCAAGGAATGCGACATCTGGATCACGGTCACCGGTGACCTCAACGTCATCGACAGCGACTCCTTCGCCGCCATGAAGGACGGCGCCATCATCTGCAACTCGGGCCACTTCAACGCCGAGATCAACATCCCGAGCCTGCGCGAGATGGCTGTCTCCGACCCGCGAGGTTCGCCCGCTCGTCGACGAGTTCACGATGGCCGACGGCCGCCGCATCTACCTGCTGGCCGAAGGTCGCCTCGTCAACCTGTCGTGCGCCGAGGGCCATCCTGCCAACGTCATGGACATGAGCTTCGCCAACCAGGCGCTGGCCGCCGAGTACATGGTCGCCAACTGCAAGGACATGGCTCCGGGCGTCTACGACGTGCCCGAGGACATCGACAACGGAATCGCCAAGCTGAAGCTCGAGACGCTCGGCGTCAAGATCGACACGCTGACCGCCGAGCAGGCGAAGTACCTCGCCAGCTGGAGTGAGGGCACGGTCTAGCGCAAGACCCGGCGAGCATAACGCCCTAGGGCCTTGCCCTGGGTCCGAGCATACCCCGCCTCGTCTCGCTCGCGGCGGGGTATGCTATGCGCTGCACCGTTGGCAGTACCGCAAGGAGACACCGATGAGCATCGAGAACATCCCGCGCACGATCTGGTGGGGCGAGGACGAGATCACCGGCCGCCCCGTCGTATTCATGATCGACCAGACCCGGCTTCCGCTGCAGGGCGACATCCTCGCCTGCAACATCGCCGAGGGCGTCTGCATCGCCATCGAGACGCTCGCGGTTCGAGGCGCGCCGGCGCTCGGCGTTGCGGCCGCGCTCGCGCTCGCGCTGTGGACCGAGAACGAGACCGACGGCATCGAGACGGTCGACGAGTATCTCGACGAGCTCGACAAGGTCGCCGAGAAGGTCGCCTCGGCCAGGCCCACGGCGGTCAACCTGATGTGGGGCGCTCAGCGCATCCGGCTCCTCGCGCACGACAGCGCCGACCGTCCGCTGGGTGAGCTCAAGGAGCTCGTCGTCCAAGAGGCGCTCAACATGCAGGCCGAGGACGAGGAGCGAAACCGGACCATCGGCCGCTTCGGCGCGGACCTGCTCCCGGACAAGGCCAAGGTGCTCACGCACTGCAACGCGGGCTCGCTCGCGACGGTCTACTTCGGGACCGCGCTCGGCGTGATCTTCACCGCGCACGAGGACGGCAAGATCGAGCACGTGTGGGTCGACGAGACGCGCCCGGTCAACCAGGGCGGTCGCCTCACGGCGTGGGAGCTTCGGCTCGCCGGCGTGCCCTCCGCGCTCATCGCGGACAACATGGCCGCCAGCGTCATGAGGAACGGCTGGGTCGATGCGGTGATCGTCGGGGCCGACCGCATCTGCGCGAACGGTGACACCGCCAACAAGATCGGCACCTACGGGCTCGCGATTCTCGCCGCCGAGCACGACATCCCGTTCTACGTCGCGGCACCGTCGTCGACGATCGACCTCACGCTGTCCAGCGGCGATCAGATCCCGATCGAGGAGCGCGACCCGCGCGAGCTCACCGGCTTCACCGTCGCCGGCACCTTCGAGCCCGACAGCCCCGAGGCCACGCGCGCATTCGACCTGCTGACCGAGAAGGGGAGCTACAACCTGCCGATGGCGCGCGGCCACGAGATGACCATCCACCGCAAGGGCGGCGGCTACAGCTTCGACGCGTGGTTCAAGATGACGCCGCCGGGCATCGAGGTCTACAACCCCGCCTTCGATGTCACGCCGGCGAACTACATCACCGCCTTCATCACCGAGAACGGGGTCATCTACCCGGAGCCGGATTTCGAGACGGCGATCGCGTTCTCGACCATCGGCGGCAACTCGATCCACGAGCTCGGCATGAGGCGCGAGGTCGCGGACCTGCGTGCCGAGGAGCAGATCTTCGAGTTTCCCGACGCCGACGAGTAGCCCGAACCGATGACCACCACCGCCCTCGCGACGACGATCCTCACCTTCACGGCGATCGTCGCCGTGGGGGCGGCGTTGCGTGCGACCGGCGTCCTTCGCCGAGAAGACTCGCGGCCGATCAACGCACTCATCATCTACGTGGGCCTGCCGGCCTTCATCTTCCGCGCCGTGCACGGTGCGGAGCTGCAGCCCGAAGCTCTGGGGAGTCGTCGCGGTCGCGTGGATCGTGTTCGCCGTGATGGCCGGCCTCTCGTGGCTGGCGGCGCGCGCGCTCAAGCTGCCGCGCCCGATGGCGGGCGCGTTCATCATCGCCACCGCGCTCGGGCAACACGGGTTACATCGGGTATCCGATCACGCAGGCCTTGCTCGGCGGGGATGCCCTGCCGGAGGCGATCTTCTCGGACGTGTTCGGGACGGTGGGGGCGCTCGTGTTCGTGGGGCTGCTGATCGCACAGCGCTACGGCGACAACGACGAGGCGCACGTCAATCCCCTCAGGGAACTCCTGACCTTTCCCGCGGTCATTGCGCTTGCCGCCGCGCTGATCCTGCGTCCGTTCCCGATTCCGGATCTGGTTAGCTCCGGGTTGGGGCTCCTTGCGAGCATGGTGGCGCCGCTCATCATGCTGTCGGTTGGCCTGTCGCTGCGGTTCAGCACTCTTGGGCGCGACGCCAGGACCTTGAGCGTGTTGAGCCTGCTGCGTCTTGTCGTCGCGCCGGCGATTGCGCTGGGCGTCGGCACGCTGCTGCTCGGCGCGGGCGTCCCGCTACGGGTGGCGGTGCTGCAGGCCGGCATGCCGTCGATGATGCTCACGCTCGTCGTGGGCGAGCGGTTTGGGCTCGATACCGACTTCATCGCGTCGGCGATCTTCGTGACGACGGCCGCGTCAGCGGTCGCGCTGCCGCTCGTGCAGCTGCTCGCGTTCAGGTAGCGCTCGCCGGCGCCCGCGAGAGGCGCGCGCATGCGACTGCTGGAGGACCTCGCCGAACTGCTCTTCCCCACGCGCTGCTCCGGCTGCGAGCTTCCCGGCGCGGTGCTGTGCGACGCCTGCCGAGAGGCCCTGCCGCGCATAGACCGAGCCGGTGCCTGCCCGCGCTGCGGCGCGCCCTTCGGCCACCTGACGTGCACCGAGTGCTGGAACCGCGCGTGGTCCTTCTCGGCGGCGCTGGCGCTCGGTGAGTTCGAGCGGCCGCTGTCGCAGCGCGGTGGTGCTGCACAAGGACGCGGGGGAGCGGCGCCTGGCGGCCGTACTCGGGACACTCCTCGCCGAGCAGATCGCAGCCGAGTGGCCGGGCTGGCCCGAGGCGGTCACGTTCGTGCCGGCGACGCGGGCGGCTCTGCGCCGGCGCGGGTTCGACCACGGCCGGGCGATCGCCGAGACCATCGCGACAGAGCTGGGCCTCCCGCTCGCCGAGACACTCGCGCGCTCGGAGGCACGCGACCAGCGGGCGCTCGGACGGATAGCGCGCGCGGCCAACGCCGCCGGGACCTTCTCGGCGACGGGCGAGGTGGCTGAGCGGCTCGTGCTCACGGACGACGTCTTCACGACCGGCGCGACTCTGGATGCCGCATCGATCGCGCTGCTTGGACGCGGGCGCGAACGAGGTGCGAGTCGCCGCGGTTGCCCGCACGTGGTGAGCGCGGAGGCGTCGTCTCGCGTCCGAGCCGCGTGCTAGAATCGACCACGTTCCCGCCCGGGTCTGTGGTTGCGGGTGCTTCGGCGCCTTAGTCCATGGTAGATGCGGCCGAAAGGATCCACGTAAGCCGGCGGTTCGCCGTCGCGCGAGCATGGCGCATCTTAGGGGTAAGTCGTACCGTCCGATTACAGTCGCATCCCGCGGCTTCGGGCGAGAGGGCCGGTAGTGAGATCGCATCAAGCGGAAGCTCCAGTATGCGAGTGTGGGGCCAAAGACCAGGTCAGCCGGGCGGGAGCATCGAATTCAGGACGGGAAGGGGCGTCATGGGGCACGTGAGACGAGCCGGAGTGTTGTTCAGCCTCGCGGTATGTGCGGCGGTGGTGTTGGCAGGCGTGGGATGCAGTAAGCCCGAGACGCCGGCGCTCCAGCCGAAGGTGGCGCCCCCCGCTGTCAAGGAGGCCGGGACCCTGCGCGCAGGCGTCGATCTGGAGTACCCGCCGTTCGGCGGGACGGACAACGGCCAGCAGGCCGGACATCGACATCGACGTAGCATCGGCGCTGGCCGAGAAGCTCGGGCTCAAGCTGGTCGTCGTCCAGGTCGAGCCGTCGGGTGCGGCAACTGAACTTGCGAGCGGAGCAGTCGACGTCGTGTTGTCGGTGCCGTTCTCGGCCGAGGCTCTCACCAACGTCGCACTGGCCGGTTCCTACGCCGCTGACGCGCCTGCGTTCTTCATCGCGACGGAGACCACAGCGCCTGTCGAGGCCACCATGACGATCGCGACCCTGCCGGAAGCACCGGCGAAGGTGGGCGTGCAGAAGGAATCCGCAGGCGTACTGGAAGCTCACTCGCGAACTCGGAGAACAGGCGGTTCAGGCGTTCCCGACATTGCGTGAAGCGATGGACGCGCTTCAGAAGGGCGACGTGCCGGTCGTTGCGGGCGACGCGCTGGTGGGCGCATACATCGCACGCGACTACCCCAACGTGCACCTCGCCGGGCAGATGGAATCGGCGACTCTTCTGGGCGTCGCCGTAGCGCCCGAGAACGCCGAAGCTCGCGGACGCGGCGCGCGAAGCGCTCGACGGTCTGTCTGCCGATGGCGTGCTCGACGCGATTCGGAGCAAATGGGTCGGCGGCCTCTGCCTAAGCTCACCGTCGAGGCAAGCGAAGAGGCAAGTGAAACCACAGGAGCCGCGACGCCATAGGCGTGCCGCAATCTGTATCGCGATCCTGCAGGACCCGTGCGTGTATCGAAGCGAGAGTGCATACGATGCCCGTGCGTTTGAATAGGCACGCACAGCTATTTGCGCTTGCAGAAACGGTGTATGATTATGCATCGTAAGTTAGGGGAGAGCGCGATTGCCTCACACGGCAGCGCGCAGTCTAGTCGGAAACGACGAGGAGGAAAGATGCAGAAGGCTCGTAAGATCACTGGGCTCCTGCTCGCTCTCGCACTGGTTGCCACCGTTGTGGCGCTCGCGGGTTGCGGCTCGAGCACGCCGGCTACGCCGCCGCCCGCCGCAGAGCCGGCAGCACCGGCCGCCGATCTCAAGCTCGTCGCACCGGGCGTTCTCACGATCGGCTCGGACACCGCGTTCCCGCCGTTCGAGTCGATGAACGGTGACGTTGCAGAGGGCTTTGACGTCGACCTGGCCGGTGCCCTGGCCAAGGAGATGGGCCTCACGGTCAACTTCACCAGCCAGACGTTTGACACGCTCATCCCGCAGCTCAAGGCCGGCGGCACGTTCGACGTCATCATGTCGGGCATGACCATCACCGCTGACCGCCAGAAGGAGATCACCTTCTCCACGCCTTACATCGACTCCAACCAGTCGATCGCTGCGGCCAAGGGCAAGTTCGAGAAGCTTGACGGCAACGATGCTGCCGCCATCAACACCGCGTTCAAGGGCAAGATCCTGGGCGTTCAGTCCGGCACCACTGGTGAGGCCTGGGCCAAGGAGAACATCAAGGACGCCAAGCAGATCGTGCCGTTCAGCGACACGCTCGCGGCCTTCTCCGCCCTGGACGCCGGCAAGGTTGACGGCGTCGTCAACGACCTGCCTGTCTCCGCGTACCTCGTGAACTCCTCGTACACCGGTGACGAGATCATCGCCGAGATTCCCACCGGCGAGCAGTACGGCATCGGCATGCAGACCGAGAACACCGCTCTGCAGGAGGCCGTCAACAAGGCCCTCGAGGCCATCAAGGCGTCGGGCGAGTACAAGACCATCTACATGAAGTGGTTCGGCGTCGAGCCCCCGCATAGGCGATTCGCACCGACTGAGTCCAAGCGCGCCTGATGGCGCGCTCCTAACGCGAGACAGCGAGGCCCCCGGCGCCCGCCGGGGGCCTCAGCCGTCAGCCGGCTGTAAAGGACTCAGAACGATGACGATCAAACAGCGGCTCCGCGCTCGAGTCGCGACGCTTGTCGCGCTTCTGGTCGCCGTCGCGGTGCTCCTGCCGACTGCTGCGAGCGCGTATCGAGGTCACGCAGTCGAGCACGCGGCCCAACGGGTTCGCGGGCCAGGACACCTACGGCGGCATCCCGACCAGGCTGACTTGGAAGCTCAAGATCGAGGAGAAGGACCCGGGCGTTCAGGCGGTCGTCGCTGAAGCTGCCGGAAGGCACCGACCTCACCAAGTCCGTGGTCGACGTGGCGATCCTCCAGGGGGTCACGCAAGGTCCCCGTCAAGCCCGACGGTCACGCTGGACGGCAGCACGGTCAACGTCGTGCTGAACCAGTCGGTCGACTCGAGCGAGGCCATCTCCTACCTGCGCGTCGAGGTCGAGGACCTCGTTCTGCCGGTCGAGGGCGGCAAGTTCGACGTCACGGGCAGCATCGACGACGTCTGCCGGGTCCGTGCCCGTTCCGCCGGCCAAGGAGCAGATCGAGTTCAAGCCGATGACGCGTGCGGAGAGCATGATCTTCTGGCTCGACCAGCAGCCGTGGGTCACCAGGCCTGGAACTCGGTCAAGTTCCTGCGCATGTTCTTCAACCCGCAGCTCATCGTCGCCAGCATCTTCATCCAGTTCAAAGGCTGGCTGCTCGCGATAGCTCCTTGTCGCCATCGGCTTCCCGCTTGCGATTCCCGTTGGCCTTCTGCTGGCGTTCGCCAAGATGTCGAAGATCGCGCCCGATTCGATGGATATCGTCGTGCGTACATCAACGTCATCCGAGGAACGCCGCTGTTCCTGCAGATCTACATCGTGTTCTTCGGTCTGCCGCTCATCGGCATCCAGGGCAACAAGATCGTCCTGGGTAGTCATCGTGCTCGCCCTGAACTCCTCGGCGTACCTCGCCGAGATCTTCCGGGCGGGCATCCAGTCGATCTCCAAGGGCCAGTTCGAGGCCGCTTCGTCGCTGGGCATGACGTACGCGCAGGCGATGCAGCACATCATCGTGCCGCAGACGGTCAAGCGCGTTCTGCCGACGATGACGTCCGAGTTCATCCTGCTCTACAAGGACACCGCCATGCTCTCGGCGGTCGGCGTCTTCGAGCTGATGATGTACTCGAAGAACCTCGCGGCCATCACCGGCAACATCACGCCGTACGTCGTCGCGGCTGGGTTCTACCTGATGGTCACCACCCCGCTCATCTCGTACGTGCGCAACGCTCGAGGAGCGGCTCGCGATCGCGGAGGGCGGCGCGGCAGCTCGGACACGAAGCCAGAAGAAGAAGAAGCCGCCGGCAAGTGGATGCCCGAGAAGGACACCACGGAGACCGCCCTGCTCGGTACGTCTGCACAACACGAGTCGAGGTAACCGATGGAACAGCCGATCGTACGCATTCAGGACCTGCACAAGTCCTTCGGTTCGCTCGAGGTGCTGAAGGGCGTCGACCTTGAAGTGAACAAGGGCGAAGTCGTCGTCATCCTCGGCCCGTCGGGGTCCGGCAAGTCGACGATGCTGCGCTGCATCAACCGCCTCGAGGAGTCGACGAGCGGCAAGATCTTCTTCGAGGATCAGGAGATCACGGACCCCAAGACGAACATCAACGAGATCCGCGAGAAGATCGGGATGGTGTTCCAGTCCTTCAACCTGTTCCCGCATCTCACCGCCAAGGGCAACGTGATGCTGGCGCAGCAGAAGGTGCTGAAGCGCTCGAAGGCCGAGGCCGAGAAGGCCGCGCTGGAGAATCTCGACGCCGTCGGCCTCGGGCGACAAGGTCGACTACTTCCCGGCCCAGCTCTCCGGTGGCCAGCAGCAGCGCGTCGCGATCGCGCGGGCGCTCGCGATGAACCCGCACGTGATGCTCTTCGACGAGGCCACCTCGGCGCTCGACCCCGAGCTCGTTCGCGGCGTTCTCGACGTCATGAAGCAGCTCGCCAAGGGCGGCATGACGATGATCGTCGTCACCCACGAGATGGGCTTCGCGCGCGACGTGGCCGACCGCGTCGTCTTCATGGACGAGGGAATCGTCCACGAGCAGGGCACGCCGGAAGAGGTATTCGACCATCCCGAAGAGCGAGCGCACGAAGGACTTCCTGGGTCACATCTCCTAGGCGCGGCAAACTTCGTTCGTTTCGGTACCCCTCGTTGCGTCAGCCCGACGCGGCGAGGGGTATCTTCCTTGTACAGACCTGAACGCAAGGGAGGTCCGCGATGCAAGTGAAAGTGGTCGGACGGCACATGACCGTCACCGATCCCACCCGCGAGTACGCCGAGGAGAAGTTCGGCAGGATTTCCAAGATCTACGACGCAGAGCCCATCGTGGCAGAGGTAGTACTCGACGTACGGAAGAACCGCTCGCGCCCCGACCGTTTCACCGCCGAGGTGACGATCCGGCTGAAGGGTCACGTGGTACGTGCCGAGGAGACCTCGACCGACATGCACGCCGCAATCGATCTGGCGGCCGACAAGGCCGAGTCTCAGATGCGGAAGTACAAGACGAAGGTCATCGACCGGCGCAACCACGGCGTGTCGGTCACCAAGACCGCCGCCGGGCGACATGCAGATCCCGGAAGAGCCGGAGGAGCCGGAGCAGGAGGTCGTTCGCGTCAAGACGGTCGACGCCAAGCCGATGACCGAGGAAGAGGCGATGCTGCAGCTCGAGCTTCTGGGCCACGACTTCTTCGTGTTCCGGCACGCCGACACCGAGCGCGGTCAACGTTCTGTACCGCCGAAATGACGGCGACTACGGGCTGATTCAGCCCCGCGCGTAGCGCGAAAGCGTCTCGCCGCACGAATCACTTTGGAAGAGCGCCCACGGGCGCTCTTCTTCTGCAAGTTGACATTGTTCTCATGCAATCCCTAGAGTAGGCGGTGTCCCGCGTTCGCGGGCGCACTTGGTTGAGTCGAGTCGTAGCAGTAGTAGCCGTAGCAGGGAGCTCCCAAGTGGACCAGAGCGTCTCCCGTGTCAAGGTCGAGGACATCGAAGCCGCCCTCTCCGAAGTAGGGGAGATCAAGGCCGCGCGCATCGTCGCGGCGCCTGACGGCAGCATCGCCGAGATTCACGTCCTCGCGCTTCCGACCAAAGCCCCGAAGCAGCTCGTGCGCGACATCGAGTCGACGCTCATGGCGCGCTTCGGCATTCCGGTCGACCACAAGAAGATCTCGATCGCGCTTCTCGGCCGAGATCGCCATCAAGGAAGAGGCGCCGGTCCTCGAGCGCTCGACGGTGGCGCGTCCGCGCATCTGCTCGATCAACGCGACGGTCAGCGGTGTCCAGGCGTCGGCCTCGGTGTCGCTCGAGATCGGAGGCGACGATTTCGTGGGTACCGCGAGCGGTCCCGCGAGCCAGACGGGTCGCTCCCGTCTGGTGGCACTGGCGACCCTCGACGCGGTCAGCCAGTACACAGATGCTACAATCTCATTCGCTCTAGAGGACGTTGCGATCGTGCAGCTCGGCCGAGAGAAGGTCGCGGTTTCATGCATCGCCCTCGTGAGCGGGTTCGGGGAGCAGCACTTTTCCGGCTCAGCCCTGGTGCGGCAGAACGATAACGATTCCATCGTGCGCGCGACGCTCGATGCAATCAATCGCCGCATGGGCTTCCTGACAACCGCATAACAGGTTTGGACCGGCGCCGTGAACCACAGCACGAACACTGTCAGCACTGAAATGAGCGGAGCGGACAGCGTTCTTCCATCGCTAGCGGGATGGGAGAAGACCACACCAGTTCCACGAAGGGGGTCTTCTCACCATGAAGCGTATGATGCTGGTTCTCGCGTCCCTCGCCGCCGTAGTTCTTTCCGGTGGCGCTTTCTGGCGTATCTAAAGCAAGCCATGGCGTCGGGCCACACTAGTGGGGGGCGGGTGATGCGAGTTGGCTGATACGCCTCGCATCGCCCGCCCCTTCCTCGTCTTCGCATCGGTCGTCTTCGTCTGCGGCGATTGCGGTCTTTGCGTACTCGTCTGGGAGGTTCCCTCCACAGCTCGCGGTGCAGTACATACTGCTTGCAGTCGCCGTCCTGCTATCCGAGAACTACGCATTCGCAATTGAGCCCTATAGCATCTCGCTTGCGTTCCCGATGGCCATGGCGGCTATGGTGCTCGGTGGTCCGACGCTGGGGCATCGTGATCGCGGCCACTGTCCTTCACGAACTACCGTGAGATTAGGGCTCACAAGCCGGTGCCGATGGTGGCGTTCAACTTTGGGCAACTCGTGATCTCGTCTGGCGCTTGCGGGGCTGGACGTACGCTCGGCTCGGTGGGCGGTTCCTTCAGGGTGCAGACGGCGCCTTCCACGGCTGGAACGTCAGGCGCGACTTCCCGAGCACTGCTGGTTCCGATGGCCGCGGCAGCCATCCTCTGCGTGACCGTCAACATGCTGCTGACAGCGACGGCGATGGGCCTGCTAATGCATCGGCCAGTCCGATCGACTGTGGCAACCATGCTGGCTCTGATGCCGACGCAGCTCGCCCTCGCGTTCGTCGGGTACCTGATCGGCGAGACCCTTGCGATCAGTGCGCTTGCCCTGCCGCTGTTCGTTGCTCCGCTGGTGGTCGCGCGACAGCTCTACATGCGGTACGTCGACATGAAGGGCGCCTTCGTCGACACGGTCCGCTCTCTTGTCGGAGCCCTCGAGGCGAAGGACCCATACACGCGAGGCCACTCCGAGCGCGTCGCCGAGTACGCGGCTGCGCTAGGCCGAGCGCACAACCTGAGTCCGCGGGAGATCGAGAGGCTGGAGTACGCGGCGCTCCTGCACGACCTTGGCAAGCTCGCGGTGCCGAGCTCCGTTCTCGTGAAGCCGGGACGTCTCGAGCCCGAGGAGATGGCACTGATCCAGCGAGCATCCTGGGCGAGGCGGTGTGATGATTGGCAGGATTCCGCCTCTGAAGGACCTGGCTGAAGCGGTGGCTCAGCACCATGAGTGGTTCGATGGGACTGGCTACCCGAATCAGATTGCTGGCGAATCGCAGTCACTTGCGGCTCGGATTCTGGCGGTCGCGGACTGCTTCGACGCAATGACGACTACTCGTGCCTATCGTCCCGCGCTCACGCACGAGCAGGCCGTGGCGGAGCTCATCGGCGGTGCCGGCACGCAGTTTGACCCGGAGGTCGTTCGCATCTTCATCGATGCGAGAGTTGGCAACACCAGAGGGCTGGATGCCGTCGACGAGTCGAGCCGTAGCGCCCCAAACCGAGCCGATCGGAATTGGTGGCTGAGAGATGACTCGCATCGGCCAGATGCTGACACTGCCTGGGTTCCCGCCCCCGCTGGATTCGTCACTCGATTGGCGCGTTCTGGCTGCTGCTGGCGATCCTGCTTGCTCGATCTGTTTGACATCTCGCTTCCGCGCGGCGACAGCGTCGGTGTCGCTGGCGCTCTTGCGGGCGCAGCGGTCGTCGTCGTCGGGCCGGTACGCGCCGGGGCTCATCGTGGTCGTCTCCGCAGTGCGTCGCCCACGTGATTCGCCGCGGATCGGACGCGCCCAGTCGACTACTGGCGATTCTCGTGTCTCGGGGAAGTGCACTGGTCCTTGCCTCATTGACCTTGGCGGTATCCCGGATGCCGACGGGCAGCTGCTGGCGTTCACCCTCGTGCCCGCGGTGTTTCTCGTGGCGGAGATGGCCGTCTGCGCAGGTCGTACGTTGCCGTCGCGAAGCGACGCCCGCTCTCGAGGCTCCTTCGCGGCAACTTCCGCACACAAGCTCCTGCGCTGGCCGCACAGTGGTCCGCCTCGGTGCTGCTGCTCCTGACCTACGGAGAGATGAGCTCGTGGAGCCTGATTCCCGTGGTCGCGCTGCTCCTGTTGATGCGCCAGTCCTACGCCCTCTTCCTGGACATCCGCGAAACGTACCGAACGACGGTCGAGGTGCTCGTCGAGGCGGCAGAGAGCCAAGATGAGCGGCAGGTTCGGGCACGCTGACAGGACTGCCGCGACTGCCCGGGCATCGCGATGCACATTGGATTGCCGGCCCCGGCAGTCGAGCGAATCAGCTACGCGGCGCTGCTCCACGATCTCGGGGAGTTGTCTGCAGTTGCCGACTCAGAGGGACTGGTGCCCGTGAGAGACATCAGCTCCGCGGAGATCGTCCAGGGCGTGGAGTTCTTCAAGGGTGTTGAGCCGATTCTTCGAATCTGTGATGGGGATGCAGCTGCTGTCGACATGACCGCTGATCTCGCGCTGGCGGCAATGATCGTGGCTCTCGCGAGCGACATTGACTGTGCGACATCGGTCAACGCGCGCGCGTCGCACCGCGACAGCACCATGGGGCATGTCGTGCCGTGGGTATCGTCGTCCCTGAAGGCGAGGGTGGTCGGCGCCGCTATCGAACTCGGCTATCCGATTCCTGCGGTTAGCTGATGATTGCGCTCGCCGCGATCGTCTTGGGCCTGACCCTCGGAATCGCTGAGTGGTGGCAGCGTACGAGGCCTTGAGTCGGTTAGCCTTAGATTTGAATGGCCGGTCCTCTTGCTGTTCGCAGTGCAAGGAGTGGCACGCGGTCGGATTGCGGGGACGAGCGCGTCTTCGTTTGGGCTCGTCGTATGGGTTCTCAGCTGCATCATTCTGATTGTTCTCCTCGTGCCCGACTGGCGACGGGTTGGGATTTGGGTGGTGGGCGTGGGTCTGGCCCTTAACCTGCTTGTGGTGCTGTCGAACGGCGGTATGCCTGTGCTGCTGACGGACCCGATCGCGCTGTCAAACGCGGGTGCTCAGATTTCCCGGAGCTTGGGCTTCTACCAGCTGGCGGGACCGGGGACCGTCTTGGCGTCCCTCGGAGACGTCGTGCCCCTTGGCCTGGGCGCGTATCGAGTTCTGCTCAGTCCGGGTGATGTTCTCCTTGTGGTTGGCGTCGCGGCCCTAATCGTCAGCTCGATGCGCGCACATGTCGGACGGGCCGACGATGCGGGCGAATGAGTCTCGCGACCGGCGCAGCAGGTCTGTTGTCTGAGGACAGGGCAATAGGCGATCGGCCCGCGACCTGAGCACGGACAGATGCCGTTCACGGAATCATCAAGCGGGCACCCTTGCGCTATTCGTAGTTCCCGCATTAGATTCGACTCAACAACTCGGTCGGCACCCCTCGCCGCGGCTCATGGAGGCAAGCATGAAGTCATTGCTTGGCGCTTGGGGTGCGCCCGACTACGGCTCAACCGTTGAGCGGTCCAGGATTCAAGACGCGCTTCTCAGGCAGGGCACCCGGCCCATCCTGCTCTTGGGTCCCTCTGGCACCGGGAAGTCGGTGGTGGCAGCACATCACGCTCAGGCGATATCTCGACGTGTTGTCTGGATAGACGCCTGTGGTGAGTTCTTGGCGGCCGACGTCGTTGCCGACTCGCTTGCTCGTGCCCTCGGAATAGAGTCTCTAGGGCTGTTCGGGACAAATCCGACATCCACTCAACTGGCCGACGTGCTTGAGGCGGTTGCGGTTTCCGTCGAGTCGATGCCCGGCGCGGATGGCGTTACGGTTGTGGTCGATGATGCCGGTGGCCCCGAAACAGCGGTAGCAGCGCAAGGTCTGACGCGGCTCGCGCGGTCGCTACGCAGCTGCGCCTCGCAGCTCGTGCTAACAACCCGCAGCGCCAAGGAGTGGCCCCCAGACGTCCTTTGCGAATGGCAGGTCTTGGGACAGTCCGAGCTCGCTCTCACGCCGCAGGAGGCCGAGGACGTTCTGGAGCTGTCAGGGTTCGGCCATCTTGCACCCGAGGCTGGCGAGCTGAGGGATGCGTGCTCGGGACATCCAGCACTCTTCGCGGTCCTGGCAAGTCAGGCCGACTTGATGGGCATCGCCTCGGCGGTTTCGCGCACGGCATCCCTTGACGCGTGGCTCGAACGGCTCATTATGGGGCACCTTCGTGATGAGCTGAGGCGTGCCCTCTGTCTTGCGAACCTGATTCGGTCGGGGAAGGAGGCGGACTTAGCGGCGCTTGGGGTTGGTTCTGCTGGGCCGATCTTACTTGAGATTGCGCAAGCACTCCCACTGGTCACTGTGGCCAGGTCGGAGGACGGCTCGCGCACGTTCAGGGTGCATGACTTGGTCGACGGCTTCTTGGCGGACGCGAGGCCCGATGCGTTGGAGCCCGTTGACTGTGGCAGCCTGGATGCTGCCGTAAGGATGTTGAGCGATCGTCGGCAGTTGGTTCGGGCTGCTGAGCTTCTGTGCAGGCACGGCAGTGTCCAGCAGCGCGCTGACTGGCTCGAATCGAGTGGCGTGCTGCTGCTCTCAGCAGGATCGTACCGACAACTACAACGGCTGATTGAGGCGACGCCGGTTCACGAGCTGATGGCTCGTCCTCGGGTGCTCATGCTGTGGGCAGAGCTCTGCGCAGAGACCGGCGATGCAGACGAGGCCCTGGCGAAGTGCAAGGCCGCACGCGCATTGGCGGAGCACGAAGGCGACATCGAGACGACGGCCCGGGCGATGTCTCTCACCATGCAGTGTCTTTGCCGGCGCCAACGACTGGACGAGGCTGAGCGCGTATCCGCTGAGGTGCTCGGGAACCAACAGTGGGCATCGGTGCAGACGCTGCGCGGGGAGGCGTTGATTTGTCGCGGGCGTGCGCAGCTCATACGTGGCGACGTCGGCGAAGCGCGCGCGCTCCTTGACGAAGCGCTGCGGGTTACGGAGACGTTGTCTCCGGAGTCGCAATCCAGATACGTCGCTGTGGCCCTGTCCGCACTTGTGGCCGTGCTTGCTGACGGGGACTGGATGGGCGGGGCAAGGATTACTTCACCGATGGTGGGCGCTCCACACCAGCTCATGAGCGCGCGCGTCACCGCTATGGGCAATCTGGGTCTCATGCTGCTTGAAGCGGGACGCATTGTCCGGTGTCGTTCTCTACTGCGGGCGGCCATTGACGAAGCGGATCGCTACGGATTGGGCGTCTATGTGGCTGCCTATCTTCCTTCTCTAGGTCGGGCGGAAGCGGCAGGAGGTGCAGTTGATGAGGGCATAGCGCTTGCGCGTGACGGCATTGAGCTCTGCGAACAGTCCGGAGACCAGGAGGAAGCCCAACTCGACCGTGTCTACCTCGCGACGGTCCTCCGCGCGGCTGGTCGCGTGGATGAGTCGCTGGGCGAGGCCGAGTGGGCGTTCGAGCGCCTCTCTGTCGCTGACAACATGGGGTTCCGGCGTCTCGCGGCCCTCGAAGTTGCTGCATCACTCCTCGCGCTCGGCGATGTCCCGGCCGCCCGGGCATGGACCGAGTCAGTGGCGGCCGAAGGGCCTCCACCTAACCCCTACCACCGGCTTCGCGCCGACATGATCCTGGCCGAGGCCGAGCGTCGAGAAGGCAGACTTCCGGCGGCAATCAAGCGACTGGCCGGGCACAAGGACTACATTCGCTCGGAGAACGCCAACTGGCAGATGGCCATGTACTGTCGCGCGTTCCCCGAGCTTCTCGGCGTGTTTGCGCTGGCGGTCGGCCCGCGTCACTTGCCGTCGCACATGCTTCGCATGATCATGCCCGAGCACGCCGAGGTCATCCTCATGCGGACCAAGGGCTTCATGGACGACGAATCCTGGCGTGGACTCGGTTTGAGTCTTCTCGGCGAAGACGAGTTCGCTAGATTCATCGCCCGAGATGGACTGCCGCTGTGTCACGTTCGGATGTTCGGCGGACTTGAGGTGAGCATCGGGGAGCGCTCCGTTCGGGAGCGCGACTGGAAGAAGCGCAAGGCTCGGTTGCTGTTCACGATGCTCATGATCCGACGTGGTCAGGATGTCCCACGGGAGCAGATCTTCGAGCACCTCTGGCCGGACATGGACGAGCCGCGTGCCAAGAGCAACCTGTACGTGGTCTGGAGCGCGATGAAGTCCGTGCTCATGGGCGACGCGGCCGAGAAGGGCGCGAAGTGCCCGTACGTCGAGAGCCTGGGCGGAGTATGTCGCTCAGTTCGCGAGACGGTGCGCACGGACGTCGACGCCTTCGAGGCCGCGTGCGCGCGGGCGCACGAGGCCGAGGCCGAGGGCCGGACGACCGATGCGCTGCAGCGCGTATCGACAGATATCGGATCTGTACCGCGGCGACCTGCTGCCCGGCGACTGCTACGAGGACTGGTTCGTGAACCTGCGCGAGCACTATCGCTCTGAGTTCATGGACGCGATGCTGCAGGGCCACCGAGCTGCTGCTCGAGGCGAACGATCCCCACACCGCGCTCATCTTCGTGCGCCGCGCGATTCAGCACGACCAGTTCCGAGAGGACCTCTACCAGGCGGCACTGCGCTGCCAGATCGCTGCCGGTCAGCGCTCCTCGGCGATCGACACGTACATGCAGTGCCGAGACAAGCTCTGCGAGGAGCTGGGTCTCGATCCGTCGGCGGAGATGCGCGCGCTCTACGGCGAGATCCTCGCGATGGAGGACCGGCCGAGCCCGGTCGAGTTCGATCCACTGTCAGACTGACAAGCTCCGGCCGTGCTCAGCCGTGCGCCGACGGTAAGACGCGGTTTAGGAACTGGTAAGGACGCCCGTGTAGTCTCGGCCCAGATCGACGGCCCGTGAAGGCAGTCGCAGATCTGGACGAGGCTCGTCGGGCTCCCTGGTCAACAGGGCATCGCGAGCGGTGGCACGGCTCATGAATGGTGAGGAGCGGGTACTCCTGAGGGGCACCGGAAACGAGCCGCACATGCCATCGGCTGGGCCCGATGGGTCTCGTCCCGCGGAGCGAAGCGTGAGCGGAGCGTGGCTCTGAGCGCGCTTGGCGGGCGACCCGCGGCGGTGCGGTCGCCCGCCATTCGAACCGCCTCCCTGTGCTAGAATCGGGGCTGTTTTCACCTCACAATCCCACCGTTCGAAGGTATAGATACTCATGGCCAACTTCCTCCAGAAGCTCCTCACCCTGGGTGAGGGCAAGCAGGTTCGTGTCTACGAGGGCCGCGTCGTTCGCATCAACGAGATCGAAGACTCGATCAAGGCGCTCAGCGACAGCGACCTCGCGCACAAGACCGTCGAGTTCCGCGAGCGCATCGAGAACGGCGAGCCGCTCGACGACATCCAGATCGAGGCGTTCGCGGTCACGCGTGAGGCGAGCATGCGCGCGCTCGGCATGCGCCACTTCGACGTGCAGCTCATCGGCGGCATGGTCCTCAACGACGGCCAGATCGCCGAGATGAAGACCGGTGAAGGCAAGACGCTCGTGTCGACGCTCGCCGGCTACCTCAACGCGCTGCCGGGCAACGGCGTGCACGTCGTCACCGTCAACGACTACCTGGCCAAGCGCGACTCGGACTGGATGGGCCGCATCTACCGCTTCCTGGGCATGGATGTCGGCTGGATCCAGTCGCAGATGGAGCCGTCGCAGCGCATCCCGTCCTACCGCGCGGATGTCACCTACGGCACCAACGCCGAGTTCGGCTTCGACTACCTGCGCGACAACATGGTCACGCGTCCCGGCGACCGCGTGCAGCGCGGCCACTTCTACGGCATCGTCGACGAGGTCGACTCGATCCTCATCGACGAGGCCCGTACCCCGCTCATCATCTCCGGTGCCGGCACCAAGTCGGCCGAGACCTACAAGCAGTTCGCGAAGTCGGTTCCCCGGCTGCAGCATGACGTCGACTTCGAACTCGACGAGGCCAAGCGCACGATCGTCGCGACCGAGGACGGCCTGCGCAAGCTCGAGAGGCATGCTCGGCATCGACAACATCTACGGCGACCCGTCGGGGCAGCTGGTCAACCACCTGCAGCAGTCGCTGCGCGCCGAGTTCCTCTTCAAGCGCGACGTCGACTACGTGGTCAAGGACGGCGAAGTCCTCATCGTCGACGAGTTCACCGGCCGCCTCATGGTCGGCCGCCGCTACTCGGAGGGCCTGCACCAGGCCATCGAGGCCAAGGAGCGCGTGCACGTCCGCGAGGAGAACCAGACGCTCGCGACGATCACGCTGCAGAACTACTTCCGCCTCTACGAGAAGCTCTCCGGCATGACCGGTACGGCCATCACCGAAGACGCCGAGTTCCGCGACATCTACAAGCTGCCGGTCACCGTGGTCCCCACGAACCGCCCCATGGTTCGCGACGACCGCAACGACCTCATCTACCGCACCGTCGAGGCCAAGTTCAACGCCGTCGCCGAGGAGATCGTCGAGCGCAACGCAGAACGGTCAGCCCTGCCTCGTCGGCACCATCTCCATCGAGAACTCCGAGAAGCTCGCGCGCCTGCTCTCCAAGCGCGGCATCAAGCACGAGGTCCTCAACGCGAAGTTCCACGAGAAGGAAGCGCACATCGTCGCGCAGGCGGGCCGCAAGGGCGCCGTCACCATCGCGACCAACATGGCCGGTCGTGGTACCGACATCATCCTCGGCGGTAACCCGGAGTTCCTGTGGGAGGACATCCTGCGCGGACGCGGCATCGACCCCGAGGTCGCCGATGAGGCCCAGCAGGCCGACGCCCTCGCCGAGGCGAAGCGCATCTGCGCCGCCGAGCACGTCGAGGTCGTCGAGGCCGGCGGTCTCGTCATCCTCGGCACGGAGCGTCACGAGTCGCGTCGTATCGACAACCAGCTGCGTGGTCGTGCCGGACGTCAGGGCGACCCGGGCGCCTCGCAGTTCTACCTCTCGCTCGAAGACGACCTCATGCGCCTGTTCGGCGGCGACCGCATGGACCGCATCAGCGACATGATGCAGCGCACGCAGGTCCCGGACGACATGCCCATCCAGGCAGGCCTCGTCAGCAAGGCGATCGAAGGCGCGCAGCGCCAGGTCGAGTCGATGAACTTCGCAGCCAGAAAGCACGTCCTCGAGTACGACGACGTCATGAACAAGCAGCGCGAGGTCATCTACCAGGAGCGCAACCGTATCCTGGACGGCAAGGACATCCACGATCGCGTCGAGGAGATGCTCGGCGATACGCTGCTCGCCGGCGTGCTCGAGTTCTGCCCCGAGAAGACCTACTCCGAAGAGTGGGACTGGGACGGCGTCATCAAGTACTACCGCGACCTGACCGGCATCGACGGCTACGCCGAGACGCTGCGCGGCGAAGTCGAGAACCCGCACGAGCTCGCCGACAGGCTTGCCGAGCGCGCGCTCGAGAAGTACGCAGCGAAGGAGGAGTCGGTCGGCTCGGAGGGCCTGCGCGAACTCGAGCGCATGGTCATGCTGCGCGTCATCGACACGCGCTGGATGGACCACCTGCAGGAGATGGACTACCTGCAGGAGGGCATCGGCCTGCGCTCGGTCGGCCAGCGCGACCCGCTCGTCGAGTACAAGAGCGAGGCGTACGAGATGTTCGGCGCGCTCGTCGGCAGCATCAACGAGGACTTCCTGCGCACGCTCATGCACATCGAAGTCGTGTTCGAGCCGGAGGAGCCCGAGCCGGTCTCGCTGACCGGCGCGAGCTACTCGGCGCCCACCGAGTCGTCGATCTTCGGCGGCGCTTGCGCCGCAGCCGACGCGTTCGGCGTCGGCGGCCCGTCGCCCGACCAGATCGCCGCGGCGTCTGCGGCCGCCGGTGGAAGCGGCAAGGCGGCCCAGGTCGTCCACGACAAGGAGAACCCGTGGGACACCGTGGGCCGCAACGACCCGTGCCCGTGCGGAAGCGGCAAGAAGTTCAAGAAGTGCGACTGCCCTGAAGCCGTCAAGAGACGTTCGGCGTAACCCCACGATGGCCGAGAACCGCACCCAAGAGATCACCGCGCTGCGCGAGCGCGTTCGAGCAGATGTCGGAGTACCTGCACATCGACGCCCGCCGAGTCGAACTCGCCAAGCTCGAAGCCACGACCGCCGTGCCCGGCTTCTGGGACGACCAGACGATCGCGCAGGCGACGATGGCGCAGCTCTCGGGCATCCGCGACGAGATCGGCGCCTACGAGGAGATCGTCGGCGCGCTCGACGACGCCGACGATCGCCAACGAGCTCGCCGTCTCCGAAGACGACGACGAGCTCGCCGAGGAAGTCACCGCGGCGCTGAAGCAGGCGAACTCGCTCATCGACACGCTCGAGATCAGCTCGTGGTTCACCGGCGAGTTCGACCACGGCGACGCGATCGTCACCATCACGCCGGGTCAGGGCGGCCTCGAGGCCCAGGACTGGGCCGACATGCTCCTCAAGATGCTCATGAAGTACTGCGAGAGCAAGAAGTGGAAGACCGACCTCAACGACTACACGCCGGGTGTCGAGATCGGCATCGACCGCGCGGTCTTCACGGTCCACGGCCGCAACGCCTACGGCATGCTCCAGTCCGAGATGGGCGTCCACCGGCTCGTGCGCATCAGCCCCACCGACGAGAAGAAGCGCCGCCAGACGACCTTCGCCGGCGTCGAGATCCTGCCGCTGCTGCCCGACGACGTCGAGGTCGACATCCGCGACGAGGACCTGCGCATCGACGTCTACCGCTCGAGCGGACCCGGTGGTCAGTGCGTCAACACGACCGACTCGGCGGTGCGCATCACGCACATGCCGTCCGGCCTCGTCGTCACGTGCCAGAACGAGAAGTCGCAGCACAAGAACAAGGACGCCGCGATGAAGATCCTGCGCGCGCGCCTCTACGAGATCGAGAAGGCCAAGCGCGTCGCCGAGATGGACGAGATCCGCGG
Organism: uncultured Coriobacteriia bacterium; assembly: GCA_963803785.1. Lineage (GTDB taxonomy): Bacteria > Actinomycetota > Coriobacteriia > Anaerosomatales > JAAXUF01 > CAWDNM01. Next base: position 84,316 of record CAWDNM010000001.1, on the reverse strand, counting down.
CCCCAAGCGCGACATCACGTTCGGCAGCCAGATCCGGAGCTACGTGCTCTACCCGTACCAGCTCGTGAAGGACCTGCGCAGCGGCGTCGAGACCGGCAACGTGAACGCGGTTCTCGGCGGGGACATCGAAGCGTTCGTGCTCGGCTTCCACCGCTGGCGCGTCAAGGGCGAGGGCGCGCTCGACGCGGCCGCCACTCGCTGCGCTCGAGGAGGAGTAGCCCATGCGCCTGCTCGCCGATCTCCATACGCACACCGTCGCCTCGGGCCACGCGTTCTCGACGCTGACCGAGAACGCACACGTCGCGCGAGCGCGCGGCCTCGAGCTGATCGCCATCACCGACCACGCACCGAGCGTCCCGCAAGGCGCGCACGAGTGGTACTTCTGGAACCTCAAGATCATCCCGAGCGTGCTCGACGGCGTCCGCCTGCTGAAGGGCTGCGAAGCCAACCTCTCGCCCGACTCGGAGAACGGGCTCGACCTGCCCGACCTCATCCTCGGCTGGCTCGACTTCGTCGCTGTGGGCTTTCACCCGCACACCGGGCTGGGACAAGCCCGACCGCGTCCGCAACACCGAGGCGCTGCTGCGCGTGATGGCGCACCCGCTCGTCGACCAGATCACGCATCCGGGCAACGAGGAGGAGTTCCCCCTCGACCTCGACGCAATCGTCGAGGCGGCGGTGCGCCACAACGTCATCCTCGAGCTCAACGACCACAGCTTCGACCCCACCAGCTCGCGCGCGGGCTCGGGCATGCGCGAGCGCGAGTTCGCCGAGGCGGCATTCGCGGCAGGCGCGCCCGTCTCGATCGGCTCGGACGCGCACTACGCGCTCTACGTCGGCCGCTTCGAGACCGCCGTCGCAATCGCCGAGGAGATCGGCCTGACCGAGGACCGCATCGTGAACCGCAACGCCGAGTCGGTGCTCGCGCACCTGCTCGCGCAAGCGAGAGCGGCCGCGTCTCGACGTCGGCGGCGAGTGGGAGTGGCCGTCGGCCGCCGCACGGCGCCGCGCCGCGCGGACCTCGATGACGCGAGCGAAGCGGGGGAGGGTCGCTGGTGGTAGTCCAGCGCATCCTCAAGAGCCGTCGCCTGCGCGACTTCGCGCTCATGACCGTCGGCGTGCTGATGACGGCGTACGCGCTCGACGCGTTCCTCATCCCCAACAAGCTTGCAGCCGGAGGGGTCGCAGGTCTTGCGACGGTCATCTACTACGCGGCGCAGTCGCGACTTGGGTCTGACGATCCCCGTCGGTATTCAGATGCTCGTCATGAACGCGATACTGCTGCTCGTGGCGTGGCGATTCCGCGGGACTGCGCTACGTCGGCAAGACGCTGTACGGCGCGGTCAGCCTCTCCATACTCGTCGACGTGCTCGCGCCGTTCATCCAGCCTCTCGCCACGACCGACCTGCTGCTCGCGGCGTTGTGGGGCGGTGCGGTGTCGGGCCTGGGCATGGGCCTCGTCTTCAAGGGCGGCGGCAACACGGGCGGCACGGACATCGTCGCCCAGCTGCTGTCGAGCCGTTTCCCGCTCGGAGTGGGTCAACTGATGCTCGTCATCGACGCGGCTGTCACCGTGCTGGCCGCCATCGAGTTCGGGCCGAACGTCGCACTCTACGGCGTCGTCGCCATCTTCGTGGCAACCATGTCCATCGACCTGGTTCTCGAGGGCATCTCGGTCGAGAAGGCCATCATCGTCATCTCTGACTCAGCCGATCGAGATCGGCAAGGCCATCAACTCCGAGATGGGGCGCGGCGCGACCCGGCTCGAGGCGACCGGCGTCTACACCGGTGAGCGCCGAGGCACCCTCTACGTCGTGCTGGCGCGCAACGAAATCGACGACCTCAAGGCCATCGTCAGGACCATCGATCCGACGGCTATGGTCATCATCAGCAACGTGCACGAGGCCATCGGCGAGGGCTTCAAGGAGATGGCGGGGTAGCGCGATGTAGGCGCCTACATCGCACGGCTGTCGTAGGCCCAGTTCATGAGGGCCTGACGCTGCTTGCGCCGGCACATGATGTCGCCGGGCGAACAGTGCTTCCGCACCTGCGCAATGTGGCGCGTCATCGCCTTCCACCGCTTGATCTGTCGCTCGTCCTCGGCGGGGACGCGTCGGCCCATCCAGTAGCGGCAGTACCACTGGAACCATCCTCGGGGGTCGTCCGGGTGTATCCAGCCCCGCTCCTGCCAATCGCGCAGCGAGAGTGACGCGTTCAGCCCGAAGAAGTTGAGTTCGGGGTCGTGCCGTTCGTGGCACAGCCGCGCATGCTCGAACCATTCCTCGGGGAATTCATCGCGGCAGTCGGTGAGGTACTTGCCTCCGAACACGCCCAGTTCGAGCATCTCGGCGGGGGAGAGTTCGGGTGTGAAACCAGGGCCGAAAGCCTCGCCCGGCATCGCCATCAGCGTGTAGACGTACCCGCGCTGCATCAGGTCGTTGACGTGAACGGTCTTCGGGCGAACGCGGTCGTCGAGCATGCGGCGCGCCTTTCTCGGCGGTTCGAACGGGGCTCATCGCAGCATGTACCCGAGCGAAGCCGCCGCCCACCGCGCCGTCGGCACCACTGACCCTCTCGCGACAGCCTCCCGCGGCAGCTTCGTTCCCTCGCTTCGCTGCGGCGCCCAGACTGACGCCCATATTCTCGGATCACCGATAGAGGAGGCCTGCGATGTCTGACGCCACACCCATCAGCGATCCCAGCGAGCGCTACCGTGCCGGCGTGCTCAAGTACGTGCAGATGGGATACTGGGATCCCGACTACGAACCCAAGGACACCGACGTCCTCGCGGTCTTTCGTGTGACGCCGCAGGACGGCGTCGACCCGATCGAGGCCGCGGCGGCTGTCGCCGGCGAGTCTTCGACGGCGACGTGGACCGTCGTGTGGACCGACCGCCTGACGGCGAGCGACCGCTACCGGGCCAAGGCATACCGTCTCGACCCCGTTCCCGGCCGAGAAGACCAGTTCTTCGCCTACATCGCCTACGACATCGAGCTCTTCGAGCCGGGCTCCATCGCCAACATGACCGCCTCGATCATCGGCAACGTGTTCGGCTTCAAGCCGGTCAAGGCACTCAGGCTCGAGGACATGCGCATCCCGAAGGCGCTGGTCACGACCTTCGCCGGTCCGCCGACGGGGATCATCGTCGAGCGCGAGCGGCTCGACAAGTTCGGCCGCCCGCTCCTGGGCGCGACCATCAAGCCGAAGCTGGGCCTCTCGGGCAAGAACTACGGCCGCGTCGTCTACGAGGCGCTTCGTGGGGGTCTGGACTTCACCAAGGACGACGAGAACATCAACTCGCAGTCGTTCCAGCACTGGCGCGACCGCTTCCTGTACTGCATGGAGGGTGTCAACCGCGCTCAGGCTGCCTCGGGCGAAGTGAAGGGCCACTACCTCAACGTCACCGCTGCCAACATGGAGGACATGTACGAGCGGGCCGAGTTCGCCAAGGAGCTGGGCAGCAACATCGTCATGATCGACCTCGTCATCGGCTGGACCGCGATCCAGTCCATGAGCAAGTGGGCGAGCAAGAACGACATGCTGCTGCACATGCACCGTGCAGGTCACTCGACCTACACGCGCCAGAAGGACCACGGCGTGAGCTTCCGTGTCATCTGCAAGTGGCTGCGCCTCGCAGGCGTCGACCACCTGCACGCCGGCACGGTCGTGGGCAAGCTCGAGGGCGACAAGAACTCCGTTCTCGGCTTCTACGACATCCTGCGTGAGAGCCGCAACGAGATGAACATGGAGCACGGCCTGTTCTTCGAGCAGGACTGGGTCGGGCTGCGAAAGGTCATGCCGGTCGCGTCCGGCGGCATCCACGCCGGCCAGATGCACCAGCTTCTCGACCTGTTCGGTGACGAGGTCGTGCTGCAGTTCGGTGGCGGGACGATCGGTCACCCCGAGGGCATCGCCGCCGGCGCCACCGCCAACCGTGTCGCGCTCGAGGCGATGGTCAAGGCGCGTAACGAAGGCAAGGACCTCCTCGCCGAGGGCCCCAAGATCCTCGCCGCGGCCGCTCAGTGGTGTAAGCCGCTTCGCGCGGCGCTCGACACGTGGGGCGAGGTCACCTTCGACTACGCCAGCACCGACACGCTCGACGCCGTCCCGACCCCGACCTCGTACTAAGGAGGCAGTCATGCGACTCACCCAAGGAGCGTTTTCCTTCCTGCCGGACCTCACCGACGACGAGATCCGCGCCCAGCTCGAGTACTGCCTCGACCACAAGTGGGCGGTCGCCATCGAGTACACGGACGACCCGCACCCGCGCAACACCTACTGGGACATGTGGGGCGCGCCCATGTTCGATCTCCACGACGCCGCCGGCATCATGGGAGAGCTGAAGGAGTGCCGAGCGGCGCACGGCAACGAGTACATCCGCATCAACGCGTTCGACTCCACGTTCGGCATCGAGTCGATCGTGCTGTCGTTCATCGTGAACCGACCCGCCGAGGAGCCAGGCTTCCGCATCGAACGGACCGAGACGGCGGGTCGCACCCAGCGCTACTCGATCGTTTCCTACGCCGTCGACCGCGCGCCCGAGGGCTCGCGCTACGACGCCTGAGAACTGACTGACATGACCGGAGGCGGCCACCATGCACGACCGCACCGACACAGACGGCAAGCCTGACCCAGCCACAACTGACGACGCACAGACTCCCGACGCCCCGCCAGCGACGATCGACCTCTCACGCGAGTACGAAGAGGCCGGCATCGCCGAGGTGCTCGACGCGCTCGATCGCGACCTCGTGGGCCTCGCGCCGGTCAAGCGGCGCGTGCGTGAGATCGCGGCGCTGCTGCTCGTCGAGCGGGTGCGAGAGCGCATGGGCCTGTCCGGCGGCGCACCGTCGCTGCACATGTGCTTCACCGGCAACCCGGGCACCGGCAAGACCACGGTCGCGATGCGCATGGCCGAGATCCTGCACCGCCTCGGCTACTGCCGCAAGGGACACGTCGTCGCCGTCACGCGCGACGATCTTGTCGGCCAGTACATCGGGCACACGGCGCCCAAGACCAAAGACGTCCTCAAGCGGGCGATGGGCGGCGTGCTGTTCATCGACGAGGCGTACTACCTGCACCGACCGGAAAACGAGAAGGACTACGGCCAGGAAGCGATCGAGATCCTGCTGCAGGTGATGGAGAACCAGCGCGACGACCTCGTCGTCATCCTCGCCGGCTACGAGGACCGCATGAACCAGTTCTTCGAGTCGAACCCTGGCATGGCAAGCCGCATCGCGCACCACGTCTCGTTTCCCGACTACACGCAAGACGAGCTCTTCGAGATCGCCGAGAAGATGCTCGCCGAGTGGAACTACCGCTTCGATCCTGCGGCGGCGGTCGCGTTTCGCGAGTACCTCGAGGTGCGTCGCGAGCGTCCTCACTTCGCCAATGCCCGCAGCGTGCGCAACGCGCTCGACCGAATCCGGCTGCGTCAGGCGCTCAGGCTGTTCGAGGAGCGCGGCAAGGAGCTGACCGCCGAGGACCTGCAGACGATTCACGAACCCGAGATCCGTGCGAGCCGCCTGTTCGACAGCGACTGCGGCGAAGACCCGGGATCAGATGAGGAGGGCAGCGCGCCATGATGAGGACGCTCGCGAAGAACCGCGCCACGCTGACCCAGTACCTCATCGAGGAGCGCCGGAATCACCCGGACGCGACCGGCGAGTTCAACGAGCTCATCCTCGCCGTCGCCCAGGCGTGCAAGCTCATTGCTCACGCCGTCGCGCACGGTGCGCTCGCCGGAGTCGGCGACGACATCGGCAACGTGAACGTGCAGGGGGAGGGCCAGAAGGCGCTCGACGTCATCGCCAACGACATCTTCATCAGCACCACCGAGTGGCCAGGCGTGCTGGCCGGTCTGGCGTCTGAGGAGATGGACGAGCCTCGCCACATCCCCGCCGAGTACCAGCGTGGCAAGTACCTGCTGGTATTCGACCCGCTCGATGGTTCGAGCAACATCGCTGTCAACGTCTCGGTGGGCTCGATCTTCTCGATCCTGCGGGCGAAGACACCGGGCGTCGACGCGCAGACCGCTGACTTTCTCCAGCCAGGCACCGAGCAGGTCGCGGCCGGCTATGCCATCTACGGGCCGTCGACGATGCTCGTGCTGACGGTTGGTCGCGGCGTCGTGGGCTTCACGCTGGATCCCGGTATGGGCGACTTCCTGCTGACGCATCCCGACATTCGAGTTCCCGACTCCAGCTGCGAGTTCGCCATCAACTCGAGCAACAGCCGCTTCTGGGAAGGGCCGGTCAAGCGCTACGTCGAGGAATGCCTCTCGGGCCAGACCGGTCCGCGCGGCAAGGACTTCAACATGCGATGGGTCGCCTCCCTCGTCGCCGAGGCGCACAGGATCCTCATGCGCGGCGGCGTCTTCCTCTACCCGCGCGACACCAAGGATCCGAGCAAGGCCGGCCGTCTGCGGCTGCTCTACGAGGCGAGCCCCATCGGCATGATCGTGGAGCAGGCGGGCGGGCGGGCGAGTACCGGTGAGGTGCCGGTGCTCGGCGTCGAACCCACTTCGCTTCACCAGCGCATAGGCTTCGTGTTCGGCTCGGCGGCCGAGGTCGAGCGCATCGAGCACTACCACACCGAGTCATCGCCCGAAGCCGAGCGCGACGAAACACCCCTGTTCAAGCAGCGCGGCCTGTTCCGAGACCCCAACTAGGCTCGAGTTCTGCGAAAGGAGCCGACCATGTCCGCGAAGCACCCCATAGTCGCCATCACCGGGTCGTCTGGTGCCGGAACGACCACCGTTCAGCGCACCTTCGAGCAGATCTTCCGCCGAGAAGGCCTGAACGCCGCCGTGGTCGAAGGCGACAGCTACCACCGCTACGACCGCTACGAGATGAAGGATCTCATGACTGCCGACGAGGCCGCCGGTGGGCACCTGAGCCACTTCGGCCCGGAGGCCAACCTCTTCGCCGAGCTCGAGGCGACCTTCAGCCAGTACGCCGAGACGCGGCACCTGCAAGCTTCGCCGGTACCTTCACAACGTCGAGGAGGCCGACGAGTTCGGTCAGCAGCCCGGCACGTTCACGCCGTGGGCCGACGTCTCTCCCGACACGGACCTGCTCTTCTACGAGGGGCTGCACGGGGCCGTCGTGCACGGTGACGTCGACGTGGCCAAGCATCCGGACCTGCTCATCGGCGTCGTGCCGGTCATCAACCTGGAGTGGATTCAGAAGATCAACCGCGACTGCCGCTACCGTGGGTATTCGGTCGAGGCCGTGACCGACGTCATCCTTCGCCGGATGCACGACTACGTGCACTACATCACTCCGCAGTTCTCGCGCACGCACGTCAACTTCCAGCGTGTGCCGATCGTCGACACGTCCAACCCCTTCGTGTCGCGGACGATTCCGTCGCCGGACGAATCGATGCTCGTGATTCGCTTCGCGGACTCCAACGGCATCGACTTCCCGTATCTGCTCTCGATGCTGCACGACTCGTTCATGTCCCGGCCCAACACGCTCGTGTGCCCGGGTGGCAAAATGGACCTCGCCATGCAGCTCATCTTCACCCCGTTCATCTGGCGCATGGCCGAGCGGCGCAAGAAGGCGCTCGCCCGTTAGCACCGTAGGAGTCAGGGAACACCACCACCGCTGGCTGCGACCAACACCACAGGAGGCCCACATGGCACTCATCTCGATGCGACAGCTTCTCGACCACGCCGCCGAGAACGGCTACGGCATGCCGGCGTTCAACGTGAACAACATGGAGCAGATCCAAGGCAATCATGGAGGCCGCGGCGGCCGTGAACAGCCCCGTCATCCTGCAGGGCTCGGCGGGTGCGAGGAAGTACGCCGGCGAGGCGTTCCTTCGCCACCTCGTCGAGGCGGCCGTCGAGACGTGGCCGGACATCCCCGTCGCGATGCACCAGGACCACGGCTCGAGCCCGGCCGTCTGCCAGCAGTCGATTCGCTCCGGCTTCACGAGCGTCATGATGGACGGATCGCTCATGACCGACGCGAAGACACCTGCCAGCTACGAGTACAACGTCGAAGTCACCAAGCGAGTCTGCGAGATGGCTCACGTCGTGGGAGTGACCGTCGAGGGCGAACTCGGCGTGCTCGGCTCGCTTGAGACCGGCGAGGCCGGCGAAGAGGACGGCGTAGGCGCCGAGGGCAAGCTCACGCGCGACCAGATGCTGACCGATCCCGAGCAGGCCGCCGACTTCGTGGCAGCAGACCGGTTGCGACGCCCTCGCTATCGCGATCGGCACGAGCCACGGCGCCTACAAGTTCACCAAGCCGCCCACCGGCGACGTGCTCTCGATCGACCGAGTCGCGCGAGATTCACGCGCAAGCTGCCCAACACCCACCTCGTCATGCACGGCTCCTCGAGCGTGCCGCAGGAGTGGCTCGCGGTCATTCGCGAGTTCGGCGGCGACATGAAGGAGACCTACGGCGTGCCGTTCGAGGAGATCAAGGAAGGCATCCGAAACGGCGTGCGCAAGGTCAACATCGACACCGACATCCGCCTCGCGATGACCGGAGCCATGCGCACGACCATGGCCGAGGACCCGAGCGCCTTCGATCCGCGTGCGTTTCTCGAAGGCCGCGCGGGCTGCGACGACGGAGCTGTGCGCCGAGCGCTACGTCGAGTTCGGCTCGGCGGGGTGGGCCGAGCAAGATCAAGGCGATTCCGCTTGAGGAGATGGCTGACCGCTACGCCAGCGGGCGCGATTCGCCCTAGAACGCAATGCTATTCTACGGGGGCTGTGCGCCGGCGAGGTTCGGTGCCCGGGCACAACCACCACACGCGACCAGTCTGATTGGAGCGCTGCCATGTGGGATCGTGAGACCGTCGAGGCGACAGGCCGCGCGGATGAGGGCCGACATCGTCGAGATGATCGCCGAGGCCGGAAGCGGGCACCCGGGAGGGTCGCTCTCGGCGGCCGACATCGTCGCCACGCTGTACTTCGGTGGCGTCATGCGCCACGACCCCGCGCATCCCGACTGGCCGGAGCGCGACCGCTTCATCCTCTCGAAGGGTCACGCCGCGCCGGTGCTGTACTCGGCGCTGGCCGAGGCCGGGCTACTTCGGGCGCGACCACCTCGACGACGCTGCGCAAGCTCGGATCGATCCTGCAGGGCCACCCGGACAGCAAGAAGACGCCGGGCGTCGAGGTCTCGACCGGCTCGCTCGGTCAGGGGCTGTCGATCGCGTGCGGCCTGGCTGCCGGTCTTCGCGGCGGCGACCACCCCGAGAACGTCACCGACGACCGCACGGTCTTCTGCCTGCTCGGCGACGGCGAGATCCAGGAGGGGCAGGTCTGGGAGGCGGCGATGTTCGCGGCCCACGAGAAGCCTCGGCAACCTCGTCGCGATCGTCGACCACAACGGCCTGCAGATCGACGGCACGCTGCAACGAGGTCATGTGCCTCGGGACCGTCGCCGCGAAGTTCACCGCCTTCGACTGGAACGTCACCGAGATCGACGGTCACGACCTCGACCAGATCCACGACGCGCTCGAGGCCGCCAAGGCCTACGCGGCGGGTCCGAGCATGATCGTCGCGCACACCGTCAAGGGCAAGGGCGTCTCGTTCATGGAGGGCGAGGCCGGCTGGCACGGCAAGGCGCCGTCGCCCGAGCAGGTCGCGGCCGCACTCGTCGAACTCGGCATGACCGAAGGGAGCCAGGCGTGAGCAAGAAAGCCACTCGCGAGGCGCTCGGCGCCACGCTCGTCGAGCTCGCCTCGGAAGGCGTGGACGTCGTCGCCGTCGAGGCCGACCTCTCCAAGTCCACGACCACCAACAAGCTCGACGACGCCTATCCCGACCGGTTCTTCAACGTCGGCATCGCCGAGGCGAACATGATCGACGTCGCCGCCGGGTCTCGCCGTGGCCGGCAAGGTGCCGTTCACCGGCTCCTTCGCGGTGTTCGCCACCGGGCCGCGCCTACGACCAGATCCGCAACACCATCTGCTACGCCGGCCTCAACGTGAAGCTCACCCCGACGCACGCCGGCATCACCGTCGGCCCCGACGGCGGCAGCCACCAGATGATCGAGGACATCGCGCTCATGCGCGTTCTCCCCGGCATGCGCGTGCTCGTGCCCGCCGACTTCAACGCCGCCAAGGCCGCGATCCGCTGTGCCGCCGAGACGCCCGGGCCGTTCTACGTCCGCCTCGGCCGCGCGACGCTGCCCGAGGTCTACCCCGAGGGCACCGAGTGGGAGCTCGGCAAGGCCAACGTGCTGCGCGAGGGCAACGACGTCACGCTCGTTGCCTGCGGCGTCATGGTCGCCGAGGCGCTCGCCGCCGCCGAGACGCCTCGACCGAGGACGGCATCTCGGCCGAGGTCATCGACGTCGCGACCATCAAGCCCCTCGACGTCGAGACGATCGTCGCGAGCGCGCAAGAAGACCGGTCACGTGGTCACGTGCGAGGAGCACAGCATCATCGGCGGGCTCGGCTCGGCAGTCGCCGAGGTGCTCGGCGAGAACGCTCCGGTGCCGATGAAGCGCATCGGCGTCGACGACCGTGTTCGGCACGTCGGGCGAACCCGATGAGCTGATGGGCTACTTCAGGCTCACGGCCGCAGACATCGCCGTAGGCCGCTCGAGGACCTGCTCGAGCGTTGATTCGCGAGCCTCCACAGGACCGTCCACACGCAAACCAAGCCCGAGGGACCGCTCTTTGCTAAACTTCCCCGATGGGAATCGTTGCAGCGAAATGGAGCATCCCAGTGACTGATTTGATCAACGTGCCAGACCCGGCTGCGCCTCGCGCCGCCGAGGTACCGCCGGTTCTCCCTCGTACGGGGCCGGTCATGATCTCGATGCGCGGGCATCTCGAAGTCCTACGTCGCCGACAAGCCCGCCCTCTACGACGTCAACGTCGAAATCGGCTCCGGCGAGTTCGTCTTCATCGTCGGCCATTCGGGCTCAGGCAAGTCGACCTTCATCCGGCTGCTGCTTCGCGAGCTCATGCCGAGCCGCGGCCAGATCATCGTGGCGGGCCAGGACCTCGGCAAGATGAAGAACTGGAAGGTCCCGTACCTGCGCCGCAACATCGGCTGCGTCTTCCAGGACTTCAAGCTGCTGCCGAACAAGACCGCGTTCGAGAACGTCGCGTTCGCGCTCGAGGTCATCGGCAAGTCCAAGCACGTCATCCGCACCCAGGTGCCGGAAGTGCTGCGGCTCGTCGGCCTCGAGGACAAGGTCAACAGCTACCCCGACGAGCTCTCCGGTGGCGAGCAGCAGCGTGTCTCGATCGCGCGCGCGTTCGTCAACCGCCCGCCGCTGCTTCTGTGCGACGAGCCGACCGGTAACCTCGACCCGCAGACGTCGCTGGGCATCATGAAGCTGCTCGAGCGCATCAACAACACGGGCACCACGGTGCTCGTCGCCACACACGACCGCGAAATGGTCGACAACATGCGCCGTCGCGTCATCGCCCTCGAGGGCGGCCGCATCATCCGCGACCAGGACCGAGGGGTGTACGGCTATGTCGATTAACGTCGGGTACTTCGTTCGAGAGTCCGTACAGAACTTCCGCCGCAACTGGGTCATGACCCTGGGCGCGGTCATCACCATCTACCTGTCGCTGCTGCTCGTGGGCGTGTTCCTCGTGACCGGCGCGATCGTCAACAACGTGGTCAAGTCCGTCGAGGACAAGGTCACCATCGAGATCTTCCTCAAGGACGGCGCCGCCACTGCAGACGTCACCGCGCTGCAGAACAAGCTCCTCGCCGATCCGCTCGTGGGTGTGCAGAACCCGGACCAGAAGAACCGCGGGACGGTGAGCTACACCTCCAAAGAGCAGGCGATGGAGAAGTTCAAGAAGAGCATGTCCTCGTCGCCGGAGATCCTCGACCAGCTCGAGAACAACCCGCTGCCCGCCTCGCTCGACATCAGGCTCTCCGACTCCGCACAACGTCGAGGCGCTCGCCGCGCAGATCAAGGCCGACCCGCTCTTCCTCAAGGTCGCCGAGAACCCCGCGAAGCCCGAGGAGTCGATCAAGTACGGTCAGCAGATCGTCAAGAAGCTCTTCGCCTTCACGCGCGTCGTCCGCATCATGGGCTTCGCGATCGTCGCGATGCTGGCCGTCGTCTCGCTGATCTTCATCAACAACACGATCCGGCTCGCGATCTACGCGCGCCGCAAGGAGATCGGAATCATGCGGCTCGTCGGCGCGAGCAACTGGTTCATCCGGACGCCGTTCCTTCTCGAGGGCGTGCTCCAGGCGCTCATTGGCGCGACGCTTGCAATTCTGTCGATCGTCGGGCTGCAGGCGCTGATCATGCCCCGTCTGCGCGAGGTGGTCTCGTTCCTGCCGGTCGTCACCGGTGCCGGCACGACCGTACAGATCGCCTTCACGCTCATCCTCGCTGGCGTGGTCATCGGCCTGCTCGGCTCGGGTTTTGCGCTGAGGCGCTACCTCAAGGTCTAGCGCGCTCCGGCGCTCCTGGGCCAATCACACAGAAAGCGGTACCACTTCATGAACAGGGTCACGAAGGCCATTCTGGCCGTCTCGTTGACGGTCATTATCGCGCTCGATCGGGTTCATCGGCGGGTTCGCGACCTCCCGCATGATGCCGGCCGACACGTTCGCGCAGGTCGGTCCCGGGACTCGCGTCCAAGGACAGCACCGTCTCCGAGCGACGTCGACGAGGTCTACCGGCTCATGAAGAAGCGCGCGCTCGTCACCCCGACGAGACGTCCGCCACGGCGGGTGCCGTGCGACGGGCTGCTCGGCTCGATGGGCGACAAGTACGCGACGTACTTCGACGCCGAGCACTACAAGGCGTTCAACGAAGACAGCATGGGCTCGTTCGGCGGTATCGGCGTGGTGCTCGGCGAGAAGGACGGCCGGCCGTACGTCACCGAGGTCTACAAGGGCACGCCGGCGTTTCGCGCCGGGCATGCTGCCGGGTGACATGTTCCGTGTCATCGACGGCGACCGCCGCACCGACTGGCAGACGACCGACGTGGTCAAGCGCGTGCGAGGCGAGGTGGGCACCGAGGTCGACCGTCACGATGCTGCGCCCCAAGAAGGGCAGCGCCAACGGGGGCGAGCCGAGAAGACGCTTCACGCTCACTCGCGCCACGATCAACTACCCCAACCTCAAGTCCGAGATGATCGGCAAGGTCGGCTACATGCGGCTTGGCCAGTTCAACGCCAACGCCGAGGGCGACCTACGCAAGGCGATCGCCAGCCTCGACGAAGAAGGGCGCTAAGTCGCTCGTGCTCGATCTGCGCAGCAACCCGGGCGGCCTGCTCGACGAGGCCGTGCGACGTGTCGTCGCTCTTCATCAAGGACGGCGTGATCGTTCGCGTCGACGAGCGCGGCAAGGCCGGAGCAGGAGCTGCGCGCGACCGGCAACAAGATCGACCGACCTGCCGCTCGTGCGTGCTCATCGACGGCGACTCGGCATCGGCGAGCGAGATCACCGGTGGCGCGCTGCAGGACTACGGTCGCGCCACGCTCGTGGGCGAGAAGTCGTACGGCAAGGGCAGCGTGCAGACGGTCGAGGAGGTCTCGTGGGGCGGCGGTGTCAAGTTCACGATCGCCCACTACCTCACGCCCAAGAAGCGCGTCATCGACGGCAAGGGCCTCACGCCTGACGTCGTCGTGAAGATGGATCGCATGAAGCAGATGGAGCGAGTCGACCGACATCCAGCTCAAGAAGGCGCTCGAGATCGCCAACGAGAAGGCGGCAAGTAGCCGCGCCCACCGCCCGAACAACGCGCCCCCGGATTCCGAGGGGCGCGTCGTGTCGTTCAGGTCGGGATGAGGCGGCTAGTCCTCGTCGTCCTCGTCGTCGAGCGCGATGAGCGCATCGAAGTCGCCCACGGTCTCCTCGGAGAGCAGGTGGGGGCGCTTGGCGGTCTCGTCCTCGCTCTCGGTCTCGGGAATCGAGAGCAGCTCGAGCACGGAGCCGTCGCCGTGGAGCACGAAGCGCCAGCGCTCCTCGGACGCCTGCTCGAAGTCGAGGTAGCGGAATGACGACACGTTGAGGAACAGGCAGCCGTTGACGATCAGCGTCGCAGAATCCGGATCGGCCATGAGCTTCACGAGCGCAGCACGGCCTTCCTCGATGAGCTCGCCGGTGACGACGTAGCGGTAGTCGAGGTTCTCGAGGGTCTCGAGCGCGCGAAGCATGTCCCGCGGATGCGAGACGGTGCCCTTCGAGATCAGGCAAGGGGCGAGGGACTGGCGGTGATCCATCGGGCGACTCCATTGGTGCGCGTGCGGTGAATGGTGATGAAGCATTCTAGCACCGCCCGTGCCGAGACGACTCGCGGCGGTCGCGACGTGCGGTAGTATCTAGGCGACCGTCGGCGACGATTCGTAGCGGAGGAGCGCGTGGCCAAGCCGAAGCGCACCGCCAAGGCCCAGCGCGGCGGTTTCGTGGTTGGTCGCATCACGATGACGCGGCGCGGCTACGGGTTCGTCTCGGCGCCTGAGGGCGACTACTTCATCGCCGGCACGCGACACCGCCGGCGCGATGCACGGCGACACGGTCAGCAATCCGCCCTGACACGCAGCGCGGCCGAGAAGGCCGCTCGGGCGTCGTGACCCGGATCATCGAGCGCGCGAACACCACCGTCGTCGGTCGCTTCGACAAGGCCGGCGCCATCGGCATCGTCACGCCGCCGACCGCCGCATCCGCCACGACGTCTTCGTCGCCTCCAACGCGATCGGGGATGCGACGACCGGCGACATCGTCGTCGTCCGACTCACCGGCTACCCCTCGCGCAACCACTCGGCGCAGGGCTACATCGAGGAGATCATCGGCCGCGAGGGCGACCCCGGCATCGAGATCGAGATCACCATCCGCGAGCACGGCCTGCGCACCGAGTTCCCCGAGGCGGTCGCTCGACGAGGCCGAGGCGCTGCGCATCGACGTCGAGCGAGGCGCTCGCCCGCGAGCCCGACCGCCGAGACATCCGCGACCGCTACACCTTCACGATCGACCCGGTCGACGCGCGCGACTTCGACGACGCCATCAGCATCGAGCACACCGAGGACGGGCGCGTGCTTCTCGGCGTGCACATCGCCGACGTGAGCCACTACGTGCCGTGGGACTCGGCGATCGACAACGAGGCGCGGCTGCGCGCGACGAGCGTCTACCTCGTCGACCGCGTGCTGCCGATGCTGCCCGAGGAGCTGTCCAACGGCATCTGCTCGCTCAACCCCGCCGAGGACCGCGTCGCGTTCTCGCGTCGACATGGTGCTCTCGCAAGGACGGCGCGGTCGAAGCCGCGACCTTCTACCCGAGCGTGATCAGGAGCGACCGCCGCTGCAACTACGACGAGGTCGACCGCTGGCTCTCCGGTGAGGAGCCGTTCCCCGACCGCGAGGCAGAGCTCGCCATGCGCGAGTTCGCACGCGTCGCCAAGCACGATCGGCGAGCGTCGGGTCGCCCGCGGTGGTCTCGACTTCGAGACGGTCGAGGCCAAGGTGCGGCTCGATGCCGACGACAAGCCCATCGAGGTCGTCCTGCGAGAGCGCACCGTGGCGACCAACATGATCGAGGAAGCGATGATCGCCGCCAACGAGGCGGTCGCGCGGCACATGCGCGACGCCAAGGCGCCGATGGTCTACCGCATCCACGAGGACCCGGACCCCGATGCGCTCGCGCAGATCGCGCTGGTGCTCAAGGAGTTCGACTATCCCGTCAAGGACATGCACGGCGCCTCGCCGGCGACGTTCCAGCGCATCATCGCCTTCGCGCACAACCGCAAGGAGAAGCTACCTCATCAACTCGCTGCTGGTCCGCTCGCTCGAGCGCGCCCGCTACGTCGACTTCCTCTCGCCGCACTTCGGCCTGGCGAGCGAGGCGTACTGCCACTTCACCTCACCGATCAGGCGCTATCCCGACCTCATCGTGCACCGCCTGCTCAAGGCGCAGCTGCGCGGCACGCTCGACACCGACCCCGACGCCGCCCGCATGGCTCCCGAGCTCGCGTGGCTCGCAGAGCACAGCTCGCAGATGGAGCGCGAGGCCGCCATGGCCGAGATGGACTCGGTGCGCTTCAAGCTGTGCGAGCTGATGGCCGACCACATCGACGAGGTCTTCGACGGCATCGTCACGGGCGTGGCCAACTACGGTCTCTTCGTCCAGCTGTCCAACACCGCCGAGGGGCTCGTGCATTCCGACTCGATGCCCGGCGATCACTACCGATACGAACCCGCGCGCCACATGCTCGTGGGCGACAAGCGTGGCGACACGTACCGGCTCGGTCAGAGCGTCAAGGTGCGCATCGTCAACGTCTCGCCCGGTGACGCGCGCATCGACATGGAGCTCGCCTAGAGCGAGCGGCGCGGCTCGTGCCGGCCGGTAACGCCAGCGCAACCGAACGCCACGTGAGGGCAACGGGAGCCTGTCGGGAGCGCTGCGCGGGCAGATGCTTACACCCGAACGCACTCGCGAATCGGGGAGGCCACCCATGTACGACATCGCAATCATCGGCGCCGGGCCCGCTGGCGCCGACGCTCGCGCGGCTCATCGGCGGACAGTACCGAACGCTGCTGGTCGATCGGCGACCGCTCGGGAGTCCCGCGACCTCAGACGGCGCTTACCAAGCCCTGCGGTGGTCTGCTCGCTCCCGCCGCACAAGCGGAGCTCGCGCGCCAGGGGCTTGGCGTTCCAGCCGAGCGTCATCGCCGGCCCGCAGCTCTTCGCGGTGCGCACGCTCGACCTGCAGGCGCGGCTCGAGCAGCTCTACCAGCGCTTCTACATCAACGTCGACCGCGAGGCCTTCGACCGGTGGCTCGTGTCGCTCGTGCCGTCGAGCGTCGAGCGAGTCTTCGGCTGGAGCCTCACATCGCTCGAGCGCGACCCCGCTGGCAGCTTCCTGCGCTTCCGCACGGCCGAGGGGGGCGACGCGGGCGTTCGCGCGAAGCTGGTCGTAGGCGCGGACGGCGCATCATCGCTCGTGAGGCGCCTTGCCTTCCCGCGGGCGCTTCCAACGAGAAGCTACGTCGCCGTTCAGGCATCCTTTGAGCTCAGCTCGGCCGACCCGTTCTACGGAGCGGTGTTCGACGAGCATCTGACCGACTTCTACGGATGGACGGTGCCCAAGCGGGGGGACTTGCTTGCCGGCATCGCCATGCCGAGCGGAGCCGGCGCGGCCGCGACCTTCGACGAGTTCGTGCGTCGGCTGCGCAGCAGCGGCTTTCGCTTCGGTGCCGAGATCGCCCGCGCCTCGGCACCGATCTCGCGACCGACGAGCGTTCTGCAGCTCTGCCCGGGCAACGGCGGGGTGCTTCTGGCCGGCGAGGCAGCCGGCTTCATCAGTCCCAGCTCTGCGGAGGGTATCAGCTACGCGCTCGTCCAGTGCCGCTTCGCTGGCCTCGCTCGCTACAGGCCCGAACTCGCGGGGGCGCCGCAACGCTACCGAGCCGCGGTCGCACCGCTTGCGCTCCGGGTGGGCATCAAGGGAGCCAAGTCCGCGGCGATCTACGCGTCTACCTCGCGCAGACTCATCATGCGCAGCGGGATTGGGGCGATCGCCGCGGGCAGCGACGTCGCAGTGCCCCAACTCTCCGTGCGCTAGCGATCCGACTCGGGCAGCTCGGCGACCTCTTCGGACTCGACCGCCTCTTCGCCCTCCGCCCATTCATCCACATCGGTGCGGCCCATGAGCCCCGTCACCACGGGAGTCAGGTCCCGGGGGACAGGCGCCTGCCAGCCCCTTCGCACCGCCAGCACGCGCAGCGCGATGACCAGGAGAACGCATGCGGTCATCGCGACCGGTTTGACGAAGTTCAGCCACTCAACGAGCACGACGTAGGTGGTAGCACCGAGCACCGCAGCCGCTCCGTTGAGCGCACCCGGCTTCAGGACACGCGGTACTTCGTTGCGCAACATGTCGCGGACCACTCCACCGCCCACCGAGGTGATGGTGCCGATCATGATCACCGGGATGACGGACAGCCCGGCGCGAATCGCCTTGTCGGTACCCGCGACAGCAAACAAGCCGAGTGACAGCGCGTCGATCAGGAAGAGCTTGTCCCTCACGGTTTCGACTGCGGACTGGAAGTAGAACGCCATGAGTGCGCCGATGATGACGACCAGGAGCAGGGACGGGTGCTCGAGCGCGTAGATTCCGTAGTGCTGCAGCAGCAGGTCTCGGATGATGCCGCCTGCCAGGCCGCCGGCGAGCGCGATGGTCATGACCCCGACCAGGTCGAACTTCATACGTACGCCAACGAGCCCTCCCGCGAGTGCGCCGGTGAACCCGGCCGTGAGCTCCAGCCACGCCGGCACCATGACCACCGATGATGTGGCGGGGGCGGTCGTGGTCACGCCCGACGGGAGCATGCTCGCCACCGCGCTCGGAACCGCCGTGGCCACCGTGCTCGCTACGATCGCCCCCAGCCCGGGCGCGCTCGCGACAACGGACTGTGTCGCGGCCGCCGCGGCGGTTGCGACGGTCGACACCTGAGACGCGAGGTAGAGTCCGGGATCCATGAAGTCCTTCTCGGCTGGTGAGAGGGCGTCCTTTGGGAACGTACCCGAGTAGAGAGCGGTTCGAGCCGTTCCGTTGCTGCGACGTGTCATGGCGGGGCCGGTGCCCGACAGGTAGACTTACCGAGTTCATCACATCCGATTCGGAGGCGTTTGTATGCACAAGAAGGATCTGGAGTTTCTGTCGGAGCTGGTCGAGGCCCCGTCGCCTTCCGGTTTCGAGCAGCCCGCCGCGAAGGTGTTTCGCGATCGCCTGAGCAAGACGGCCGATACAGTCGAGACCAACGTCATGGGCTCGGTTCACGCCGTGCTCAAGGGCACCAAGCCGGGCGGCGTCTCGGTCATGCTGGCGGGTCACATCGACGAGATCGGCCTCATGGTCAACTACATCACCCCCGAGGGATTCATCGCCGCCTCGGCGATCGGTGGGGTGGATGCGGCGATTCTGCCGGGCATGCGCGTGCGCGTGCATACCGAGAAGGGCACGCTGCTCGGAATCATGGGCCGCAAGCCAATCCACCTCATCGAGGACGACGAGCGCAAGAACGTCACCAAGCTCGAGAAGCTCTTCATCGACGTGGGGATGGCCGGCGAAAAGGTCAAGAAGCGGGTGCGCATCGGAGATCCCGATCACGTTCGACGTCGGACTCGAGACGTTCGGCGACGACCTCGCAGTCTCGCGAGCGTTCGACGACAAGATGGGAGCCTGGATCGCGGCGCGCGTTCTCGAGGAGGTCAAGAAGGCGGGCGGCTCGGCGGGTGACCTGATCGCTGCTGCGACCGTCCAGGAAGAGATCGGCATGCGGGGTGGCGTGACGAGCGCGTACGGCGTCGATCCGCAGGTGGGCATCGCCGTCGAGGTCGGGCACGCCACCGACTATCCCGACATCGACAAGCGCAAGCACGGCGAAGCGATCTGCGGCGACGGCCCCATCATCGCCCGCGGGCCCAACATCAACCCGGCGCTGTTCGAGCTGCTGGTCAAGGCGGCCGACAAGGCGAAGGTCGCCTACCAGCTCGGCGCCGAGCCGCGCGGGACCGGTACCGACGCCAACGCGATCCAGCTTTCGCGTGGCGGCAAGGTCGCCGCGTCTCATCTCGATTCCGCTGCGCTACATGCACACGCCGACCGAGGTGCTCTCGCTCAAGGACCTCGATGCGACGGTCAAGCTGCTCACGCGCTTCGTGCTCGACCTGAAGCCGAACACTGATTTCACTCCGTAGCGCGACGCGCCCGCGGGGAACTCCAGAGGGTCGCGCCCATGCGGGCGTGGCCCTCTGAGCTTCGTGGGCTAGAATGTGAGACCGCGCAGACACGATTCAGGGACCCCAGACCATGGCACGCGAAGAGAAGCTCATAGCGAACAACAAGAAGGCCTACCACGACTTCTTCGTGGAGGAGACCTTCGAATGCGGCATCGAGCTCGCAGGCACCGAGGTCAAGTCCCTCCGAGACAACCGTGCGTCGCTTCGCGACACCTACGCGAGCATCAAGCGCGGAGAGGTGTGGCTTCACGGCGTTCACATCGCGCCCTACAGCCACGGCAATCGCTCGAACCTCGACCCGATCCGGCCCCGCAAGCTCCTGATGCACAAGAAGGAGATCCGCCACCTTCTCGGCAAGACCAAGGAGAAGGGCTTCACGCTCGTCCCGCTCAAGATGTACTTCACGCCGAGCAACCTCGTGAAGGTCGAGTTGGGACTGTGCCGCGGCAAGAAGCTCTACGACAAGCGGGCCGACATCGCCTCGAAGGACCAGAAGCGCGACCTCGAGCGCGCGCTGCGCGATCGGCAGAAGGGCCAGTAGGGGCGCTCGCCGTGAGCGGTCAGGCGCACGCCTCGGGGCCCGTCATCCTGAGGTGCGGCACGCTCTTCGCTCCATCCACATCGCCCGGAGTCAGTGCGTGCGGGTATACTCTCCAAGCGGTCCGGGTGGGCTGCAGGCACCTTGATAGGTCGACACCACCCCACTTGGGGGCGACTGGATTCGACACGATAGTTCTGAGGGAGGAAGCAGGCCGCGGTCTCCTCACCGCGTTAAACAGGGGTAAACGCCAATTAACTGGCACCAATAACTACGCTCTCGCTGCCTAAATAGCCAGCGACGCCAACCCGGTGGGAGTCCCTGACACCGGTAAGGCGCAACACAAGGGACTGCCGCCAAGGACGTGGTCAGTATGCCGAGGCGAAAGACTGAACTGACTGGGAAGGGACGCGCTGGTCACGGTGCGTAGTCCCGACCGAGACTGTATCTGTGACTGAGCCTGGAGATGCCTCCTAGGGTGCTATCGTGGACCGGAGTTCGATTCTCCGCGCCTCCACCATCACTTGCCGAGAACCGCGCGAGCGGTCTCGTTCGATTCGGCCCGCCGGCCTCGCGCCGGCGGGCCGTTTCTCGTCTCGTGGACGCGAATCGAGCCGACCGTGGTGGGTATCGATCATCGGGGTTTCGGTACAATCCGATGCCTGGTAGCAGGCGAGAGGACGGACGGCAATGCGAACGCGGACGTGGGGCTTCACGCCCGAGGAGTGGGCCGCGATGCGCTCGGAACTGCGGGCACCTGCTCCGATCCGCCGCGGCGCAGCGCTCCACCGTCACCTACGGCGAGGTCGCCCGCCGCGTGTTCCACGGGCGCGTCAGCGCGCGGTCGGGCGCGCTGATGGACCTGCTCGGCGAGATCGACGCCGAGACGGACGAGCAACGAGGCATCATGATCGCCTCCCTGGTCGTTCGAGCGGACTCCGGAATGCCCGGCGAAGGCTACTTCGTGTTCGCCGCCGAGGAGCTCGGCCGGCCGATAGGCGACCCGCGCGAGTTCTGGGAGGGCGAGGTCGAGCGTGTGTGGGCCGAGTTTGCACCGCTGGCGGAGGGCGCGGTCGTGAGTCGCGCCGATGCGATCGCCGCGCTCGACCCGGGGAACGCCGCCGGGTTCGCGTCCGGTGTGACGTGGCTGCCTCCCGACCTGCTCGCCTCGGTCGCAGCCCGAACCGGGTCGGCGACGCAGCCGCTGGCTCTGGCGGCGATAGCGTCCTCTCTATCGGTGGACCTTGCGTTCGTCGGCGCCGGGAGCCTCGAGGCGTCTGACTCGGTTGAGGCGCTACACGCCGCCGACGTCGCAGCGGTCTGGTCGGTCGACGGTGTCTTCACCCGCGTCGCGGAGACGATCGGCTGGGTCGAGGCGCTCACGCTGACGGCTGCCGAGCCCGGCTGCGCTGACGATCGCGGCTCGACGAAGCGCTGCACTCGGCGCTGGTGGAGGTGCGCGCCGCCTTCGAGGCGGGCGCGGATGCCGTGCTGATCGGCTGACGACCTCGCGGGTCCGGCCGGCCCGCTGCTCTCTCCCGACTACGCGCTCGACGCCCTGCTGCCGTGCTACCACCACCTCGCGCTCGAGGTCGACGCCGGCGGCCTGCCCGCGCTGTTCCATTCCGACGGCGACGTTCGCATGCTCCTGCCCGCCCTCGCGCGCGCGGGCTTCTCGGCGGTGCATCTCGCGGGGTTGGGAGCGGACGCGTTTGCGTCGTCGGCCGCTGCTGCGCGCCGTGCCGGGCTCGTCGTGCTGGGCGGCATCCCGGCTGCGGCGCTGCCCGACGGTGCGCGCGAAGCGGGCGAGCGATGCGGGAGCCGTCGCGGGGTCGCTCGGCGGGACCATCGTCTGCGACGATGGCGGCATCACTACGTTCGACCAGCTCACCGCGCTGGGCACCGCAATCGCCGCTGCGCGCGACGCCTTCCTGCGCCCCCGAGCCTGACGGCCGCATGCTACGCTCGACCGACCACGAAGAAGGAGCCGAAGTGCCACACCCGCTCCGCCGAGAAGACCGCGCCATCACCGATCCCGCCGAGATAGACCGGATTCTGTCGACGGCACGGTTCGCCACCGTCGCGCTGGCCGACGGCGGCGAGCCCTACGTCGTGACGCTGTCGTGTGGCTACGACTGCGGCGCGAAGCGGCTGTGCTTCCACGTGGCGCCTGACGGTCGCAAGCTCGACGTCATCGCAACGCAACCCGCGCGCATGCGTCACGGTCGTCGAGGACCTCGGCTACAAGCAAGGCGAGTGCGCGCACCCGTTTCGCTCGGTCGTGATGGAGGGCACGATGCGCCTCGTTTCCGCGCCCGACGAGATGCGCGAGACGATGCGCGTTCTCATCGGCCAGCTCGAATCACCGGAGGATGCAGCCGAAGTGTACGCGCGCAACAACCTGGACGACGACGGCGCGCTCGTGCGTTTCCGGATGCTCGTGTTCGAGATCGAGAACATGACCGGCAAAGAGGGCGAGTAGACCCGGCGCCGGGTTCGCGCGCTGGGGAAACGAGGCTCTCGCAGGTATCATTGGCGTACCCGCTGCAACAGGAGGACACCATGGCGCAACCGCCACCCCATCCGTAGCCGACCGTCAGCACTACGCGTTGCAGACGATCTTCTCGTTCTTCCTGGGACTGATGGTCGTGGCGTTCATCGGCGTGGGCGTGAACACGTTCTACCCGTCACCGACCGACGACGTACGAGAAGCAGCAGCAGGAGATCTCGCGCCAGATGGAAGCGCTCAACATCAAGAATCCCGGCGGCACCAGCACCGACCCTGTGACCCAGGCGAAGCTCGCCGAGCTGCAGAAGCAGCAGAACGCGCTGCAGGACAAGATCGAAGCCGAGATGAAGCTCTGGGCGCGCAACACGAGCATCGTCCTCGTGCTGTTCGCGACCCTCGTCATGGGGATCTCGCTGATGCTCAGCGAGCAGCTACGCGTGATCTCGAACGGACTGTTGCTCGGCGGGCTGTTCACGATGCTCTACGGTGCCGGCTGGGTGATCTTCTCCGGCAACTCGGTGGCCCGCTTCGCCGTCATCCTCTTCGCGCTCGTCGTTGCGCTCGGCCTCGGCTACCTGAAGTTCGTGCGCGGCCGAGAGGCCCGGATTCCCGCCGCGCCCGCCGCGCCGTTCGCCTCCGGACAGGTCATCGATGACGCGGCCCTGGCCGGCTTGGCCGAGCGAGTCTCGGCGCTCGAGGACCGCGCGGCGGCTGCCGCGGCGGCGCTTGGAGGCGAGGAGCGGAGTAGCCACGCGACTAGGCGCGGAGTCCTGAAGGGCTCCTGGTCCGTGCGCCCCGTCGAATCGAAGTTGACGCATTTTGGCGCGAGACATGCTATTGTGTCCGCGTGGGTCCGAAGGGGACCTGTTTGCGGCGTGAATTCCGCAACTGCGGGAATCGCGTCGCATTGTTTATTGCCCTGCGGGGCAGGAGAGCGAGTTTCAAATGGCTGAAGGTACAGTTAAGTGGTTCAACGCTGACAAGGGCTACGGCTTCATCTCGCGCGAGGATGGCGACGATCTGTTCGTCCACTTCTCCGAGATCCAGACCGATGGCTTCAAGACCCTCGACGAGGGCCAGGCCGTGACGTTTGACGTCACCACCGGTCAGAACGGCAAGCTGCAGGCCACGAAGGTCTACGGCAAGTAGTCCTCGTTCCAAAGCTGCACCAAACGAAGGCCGGTCCCCTCGGGGGCCGGTCTTCTTGCATGTCGCGAACGGGCATAGACTCCCCGAATCGCAGTGCCTGCCGAGAGGACGGCCCCCATGAGCGACTACATAGAAGTAGCGAGCGTCCTGGAGTTCGACGACGGCGAGATGCGGCAGATCGCGGTTGACGGGCACGAGGTGCTCGTCGCGCGCGTGGGCGACGCGTTCTACGTCGCCGACGCGCGGTGCCCGCACCTGCACGGCCATCTCACCAAGGGGACGCTCGAGGGCACCGTGGTCACGTGCCCGCTTCACCACTCGCAGTTCGATCTGACCGACGGGCGCTGCATCAGGTGGACTGACTGGAGCGGACCGGTCAAGACGATGGCCGAACTCGCCCGCCACCCGCGGCCGCTGCGCGTCTACGAGGCGCAGGTCACCGACGGCAAGGTCCTCGTAGGTCCGGAGAAGCCGCCCGCGCCCGCAGCCTGATATCATCCGACCTCGCGCGCGCTCTATGGCTGGCGCGCTTATCAGCCGATAGTACGAATGCTAGGATGAACCGCGGTCGCTCGCGTGGCGGAGCTGCGCGCTGCGGGCCGCACCCAATCAGGCTGTGACCACATCAGGGAGGGCGCTTCTTGGCTCTGGAGGGCAACCTCAAGGACTTCTCGCTCGCTGACATGTTTCGGCTGCTTGCGTCGGGCGCCAAGTCCGGCACGCTGCACGTCGAGGGCACGGAGGGGGAGGGCGTCGTCTGCTTCCGAGACGGCCAGGTCTTCTACGCCTCGTCAAGCGGGACGGTCGAGGCCGCGGGCAAGCGGCTTGTTCGCGCGGGAATCATCTCGGAGAAGCAGCTGCGCCAGGCCCAAGGCCTGATGAAGATCCAGAAGAAGGACAAGGCCAATCGCAAGCTCGGTCAGATCCTGGTGGACGAGGGATACGTCGAGTCCGACGTGCTCGAGGAGTTCATCCGAGAGCAGATCTCCGACGCGCTCTTCGACCTGATGCGCTGGGAAGAGGGCAACCTGCGGTTCGACTCCGATGAACTCAAGACCGAGGTCGACCTCGGTCTCGACGGTCAGCATCGAGGCCGTGCTCGCCGACTCCGGCCGCCGTCTCGAGATGTGGAACAAGATCAAGGACAAGATTCCGTCGATGGACACGCGGTTCGCCATGTCCGCGAACCCGGGTCAGAAGCCCGCGGACATCCACCTGAAGCCACGCGAGTGGATGCTGCTGTGCTACCTGCACGGAAGCCGCAGCGTCAGAGAGCTCGTCGAGATGACCGGCTACAACGATTTCGAGACCGCGAAGATCCTCTACGGAATGTATGCTGGCGGGCTGATCGAGAAGGTCGGGCCCGCTGGAGAATCGCTGGCGGACTGAGGCGTGTCGAACCCAGCCGACAGCCTCCGGAAGGACCTGACTCCCGAGGAGTTTCAGCGTTTCCGAGACTGGATCCATCACCACTCCGGCATCTACCTCGAGGAAACCAAGGTCGACTCGCTGCGCATCTCGCTGGTCACACGCGCGACGAGACTCGGCTTCCTGGAGTACGACGAGTACTTCGACGTGCTGTCTCGCAACGAGGATGAGTTCAAAGAGCTCATGAACCTCGTGACGATCAACGAGACGTCGTTCTTTCGATTCCCCGCGCAGTTCGATGCGCTGCGAGACCGAGTCATCCCCGAGATCCTCGACAACAAGCCCAGAGGCAGCCGCTCGTTTCGGGTCTGGTCGGCGGGGTGCTCGACCGGCGAAGAGCCCTACACGATCGCGATGACGCTGCTCGACTCGGCGCTCGAAGCGCGGGGGATGCGGTCAGAAGTCCTCGGCACCGACGTGTCGACCCAGGCTCTGGACCGTGCGAAGGCGGCTGTCTACCCCGCCAAGGCGCTCGCGAACCTGTCCGCAGAACACCGTCCAGCGGTGGTTCGAGCCGGTCAAGGGCGGTCACCGTCCCCGGGCTCGCGCTCGTGACATCGTGGCATTCTCCTACCACAACCTGATCAAGGAGCCGTACCCCGTCGTGTTCTCGGCGAACTGGGACATCGTCTTCTGTCGCAACGTGACGATCTACTTCCGCCCCGACTCGACGCGGCGCGTGGTCAACAACTTCTACGAGTCCATCAACCCCGGCGGCTATCTCTTCATCGGCCATTCCGAGACGCTCACCTCCATCTCCGACCGGTTCGAGCCGGTCGAGATCGGCGGCGTGTTCCTGTATCGCAAGCCGATGCCGACGCCCGACGGTGTTCCCCTCGGCGTTCGGTGCCAAGCCGGTGCGGGCCGAGCGGACCCGGACGGCGGACTTGCCGCGCACGGGCGTCCTCGGTCAGTCCCTCGGTCGAACGGTCGGGCGTCAGACGACGCCGACGACTCCGGCGCGCTCCCGGCCGGCCCCGGTCACACCGCCGTCCCGTACCGGTCGTATCGGCGAGCGGCGACGAGCCCGCCGAATTGGACGCGCTGGTGGCGGAGGCGCATGCCCTGCTCGAGAAGGCGGAGCCCGCCCGGGCGCGCTCGGTTGCGGACCTGGCGCTCGCCAAGGACAGCCGGCACGTGGGTGCCTTGCTGGCACGAGCCCACGCCAACGCCGACAGCGGCGACTTCGATGCCGCAATCGCCGATGCGACAGAGGCGCTCAGCATCAACCCGCTGCTTGCCTCTGCTCGCTACATTCTCGGAATCATCTACCTGCAGCAAGACGACACGCCCAGGGCGGTCGCCGAGTTCAAACGGACCATCTACATCGATCAGGACTTCGTGCTCGCGCATTTCAATCTCGCGAATCTCTACCGGGCGCAGGGCGCGTACCGACGATGCGTGCCGGGAATACGAGAACTCGTTGCGTGCGCTGTACCTGTCTCCGAGCGGCGAATGGACGGCGTTTCTCGGCGGGTTCAAACCCGACTTGCTCGCCAAGACGTGCGAGCGCAGTCTGATAGAGTGTCGGAAAGGGTCTACCCGCCGCTAAAGGGCACGCTCACAAAGGGCGATACAAGGACCGTAGGGGCAACTGGGACGAGGGGAGTTTTCTGCATGGCGAACGCGCGCATCCTCGCTGTCGATGACAGTCCGACGATTCTTGAGATGATCAAGGCCATCTTGCTGTCGGGCGGCTACGAGGTGATCACGGCGACTGACGGAGCCGAAGCGCTCGAGACCGCGCGGGCAGAGATGCCCGACCTCATCCTTCTCGACGTGATGCTCCCGAAGCTCGATGGTTACCGCGTCTGTCGGCTGCTCAAGTTCGACCAGAAGTACAAGGGCATCCCGATCATCATGCTCACCGCCAAGACCGAGGAGCAGGCCATGGCGACGGGTATTCGTACCGGCGCCAACCAGTACCTCACCAAGCCGATCGAGCCTGAGAGGCTTCTCTCGGCTGTCGCCGAAGAGCTCTCCAAGGTTCAGGGCTAGACGGGCTGCTCGGCGATGGGAGAAGCGGCCACAATCGCGGGACGCGTCCTTGACGCGCTCGTCGTCATCGGGGCACATCACCGCCGAGCAGCTGGCGGGTGCGCTTGCCGCGTCTCCCGTCTGAAGGTGCGGCCGGTCGCGGGCTGATCGAGCGCGGCCTCGTCACCGGGCCCCAGCTTGAGACGGTGCTCGAAGACGAGATGGGAATCCCTCGCGTCGACCTGGCGAGCTACGCGCCCGACGACGAAGCGCTGGCACTCGTTCCTGCCGCGGTCGCTCGATTCCGTGGCGTGCTGCCACTCTTCGAGATCGAGGGAATCCTCACGGTCGCGATCAGCGATCCCATCGACATCTTCACGCTCGACGAGCTCGCGTTCGACCTGAGCCTCGAAGTGGAGCCGGTCCTCGCGGACGGCGTCGACGTGCACGCGGCGATTCGCCAGTACTACGGTGAAGGCGCCGCGGTCGAAGTGACCGACTCGGAGACCGTCATCGTCGGGCGGTCCTCCCATTCACGATGAGGTGGAGATCTCGGCCGCCGACTTCTTCGAGGTCGCCGAGGAGGCGGTCGCGCACTCCGTGGCGCCGACCGTCGCCGAGGTCGAGGCCGAGCCGGAGTCCGAGGTGCAGTCGCAGTCCGTGCAAGAGGTGGTTGAGGCTGCGGCTCCCGTCGGACGTGCCCGGCATCGACCTCGACGTGCTTGCCGTCGCGGACGACCGCAAGGTGGCCGTGCTCGTCGCCGACGTACTCGAGCAGGCCGTGTCGCGCGGCGCAAACCGGATACACGTCTTCCCGTACAAGAACGACTTCTTCCTCGTCTATCGCATCAAGGGTCGCCTCGAGAAGATCGCGAGCGCGCCGCTTTCGATGCAGGGACCGCTCATCGAGGGCTTCAAGAGCTGGGCGAAGCTTGGTCACGTCCCCTCAGACGTTCCGGCGCTAGGGCGGCTGCACGCCGACATCGGCGGGCACGCGCGCGTCGTGACCGTCTCGGCGGTGCCAACCGTGGCCGGCCAGCGGCTCGTGATCTCGTTCTCGCCGTCACGCCCCGAGCCACGCAGCCTGCTCGAACTGGGCATGACGCGACGCCGAGTCTCGGGCGCTGCAGGCCATGATCGAGCGCGGCCGCGGCATGTTGCTGGTTGCGGCGCCGGTGGCCGGAGGGCGGTCGAGCACCTACTACTCGCTGCTGCACCACGCGGCGGGTTCCGGTCGCACCGTGTACTCGGTCGAGCGCTCGATCGAGTACGAGATTCCCGCCGTAGCGCAGGTGCTCGTGAACCCCGGTTCGGCCGTGGGTGCGGCATCGTACTTCGCCGCCGGTATCCGCCAGGACACCGACGTCATGGCGATCGACTCGATGCAGTCGGTCGAAGACGTCCATCTCGCCATCGAGGCCGCCGGTCTGGGCAAGCTCGTGATTGCGACATTCGCAGGTTCAGACATCGCGACCGCGGTTCGCCGAATGCTCGACCTCGGCGCCGAGCCGGTCTCGCTCGGCAGTGCGCTGACACTGGCAGTCGGGCAGCGAGTCGTGCGCACGAACTGCCCGAACTGCTCGGCAGATGAGAAGTCGCCGCTCGCGGACATGATTCCGGGTGCCGATAAGGGCATGACGACCAGGCGAGGTACGGGGTGCCCGAACTGCGGCAAGATCGGGCTTCTCGGGTGCGACGGGCATCTTCGAGGTGCTCCCGTTCACCGAGCCGGTCCGGGCGGAGGTCGCTCGCGGGGGCACGGCTGCACAGATCGAGGCAGCGGCCCGCTCCGCGGGCATGAGGCCGATGGCTGACATCGGGACTCGCGAAGGTCCGCGACGGCGAAGTGAGCGCGGAGGAACTCGACCGCGTTCTCAGATTCAGCGTGTGAGGCACCCAGGTGAGCAGCACAGAGGAGACCACCATCGCAACTGAGGGAGCAGTCCAGTCAACTGAAGCCGCCTGCGTGCTCATCGAGCGCGCCGTGGCGTTCTTCCTCGGTGGCCAGCGCTACGCGCTGCCGCTTGAGCGGGTCAACGAGATCCAGCAGATCGTGGCGTTCTCCGAGACGCCCGAGGGCAGCTCGTCGGTCGTCGGCATGGTGAACCTTCGCGGGAGCGTCATCCCCGCCGTCGACATGCGGATTCTTGTCGGGCTCGACCGGCAGGACTACACGCTTGAGACACCGATGATCATCACCGAGACGCACGGCCAGACCGTGGCGCTCATCGTCGACGAAGTCCAAGACGTACTCGAGCTGCCGCCCGGGCTGTCTTCAGGATGCTCCGCCGCTGCACGCGTTGTCGTCGAAGATGATCGGCGTGTGCCGGATGCCTGACGGGCTGATGAACCTGCTCGACATCGATCTGCTTGCTGTCGGTCGACCGGTTCCAGGGAGGGCGATAGCGTATGGCAGCCGCCCAGAACGTTCGACGCACACACTCGCACGAGACCGCCGAGGAGATCCTCAGCCAGCGCGCTGAGTCACTGGCGCTCGAGACGCTCGACGAAGAGGTCACCGACCAGCTATCGCTCCTGCTCTTCCGTATCGGCGAGGAGTGGTACGCGGTCCGCGTCAGCGACGTGCGCGAGATCTTCCAGGAGTACGAGACTCACGCAGATTCCGTGCGTGCCGGACTACATCCTCGGCGTCGTGAACGTGCGCGGCGAGATTCTCTCGGTCACCGACTCGGCCGCGAATCATGGGCATCGGGTCGGTCCAGACGGTTGACGGCGTCGCGCCTCCTGCCATCGTGGTCGCCAACGACGAGGTCGTGACCGCGCTCGTCGTCGACGAGATCGGCGACATCTCCGAGGTGCCCAACGGCGCCGTCGAGCCGCCGATCAGCATCATCGATCGCAGCCAGGCGGAGTTCGTATCTGGTTCAGTATTCATCGATGGGACCATGGTCGGGCTCATCAGTATCGAGCGGATGTTGGCGCCGGTCGTTGTCGGCCGACACTAGAAGACGGGGGAACTCGAGCATGAACCTGTGGAAGAAAATCAACAGCAAGCTGTTGAACCGATTCACCTTCTACACCATCACGATGCTGATCATCTTCTTGATCTGCCAGTTTGGCATCATGCTGGGGCTGTTCTCCGCCGACCTCGCCGAGTCGCGGGTCCGCCTCGGAATCGCGATCATCTTCGGCGATCTCGATCGTCCTCGCTGCGCTGTGGGCGCTGGGCAAGCTACACGCTCACTCGACGCTCGCTCGCGCCGCTGACGAATGTCGTCGAATCGGTCCGTGCCGCATGCCAAGGTGAGATCGGCCACAAGGTCGAGGTCCACACCGAAGACGAGATCGGCGACCTCGCCTCGTCGTACAACCAGATGGTCGACCTGATCGTCTACCTCATCCGCCAGACGCAGGAGTCCTCGGACCGTCTCGCCTCAGTCATCCAACGACATCCTCTCCGCGACCGAGCAGCAGGCATCAGGCGCCGCCGAGCAGGCCGCATCCATCAGCGAGACCACGGCCACGATGGAGGAGCTGGCGAGCACGTACCGCCAGATCGCCGAGAACGCCGATCAGGTCGTCACGATGGCCGAGGCGTCGCTCGGCTCGGCTGAGTCCGGACAGCAAGCGGTCTCGAACACGCTCGCAGTCGATGGAGCAGATCAAGTCCGCGCACGCAGCGCAGCGCGAACAAGATCCTCGCCCTGGGCGAGCGCAGCCAGCAGATCGGCCAGGTGCTCACGATCATCAACTCGATCGCCGACCAGACCAAGATCCTCGCGCTCAACGCCGCGATCGAAGCCGCGCGTGCCGGCGAGGCCGGCAAGGGCTTCTCGGTAGTCGCCATCGAGATCCGCAAGCTCGCCGAGTCGGTCGTCGAGTCGACCAGCGAGATCGGGCTGCATCATGACCGAGATCCAGAGCTCGGCGAACGACCTCGTCATCTCCACCGAGCAGGAGCTCAAGCAGGTCCAGTCCGGTGTCGATCTCGCGCACACGACGGGCGAGAGCCTCGACCGCATCCTCGATCTCGTCGAGCAGACCACCGTCGCGGCCAAGGAGATCTCGGCCGCAACGCAGCAGCAGAAGAGCGCCACCGACCAGGTCGTCAAGGCGATGCGCGAGGTCGCGGCCGTCGCCCAGCAGACGGCCGCCGGCTCTCGGCAGGTGGCATCCTCGGCAGAGCTGCTCTCGGGCATGGCGCGCGAGTCGAGCCAGGTCGGCTCGGCGTTCCAGATCGTCGATCGCTAATCCGCTCGGCCGAAACGCGAGGAGACCCGGGTCATGGTCGAGTTCGACCGAAGTGCATTCATAGGCAAGTTCCAGGAAGAGGCGCAGGATCTCCTGCAGCGTCTGAATGAGGGCGTCATCACGCTCGAGGGCGATCCGGGCAACCGCGAGCTCATCGACCAGATGATGCGCGATGCCCACACCATCAAGGGCAGCTCGCGCATGGTCGGACTCATCGAGATCTCCGACGTCGCGCACTGGCTCGAGAACATCATGGTGCGCGTCCGGGACAAGGAGATGGCGTACACGCCCGAGATGAGCGACTCGTTCTTCGAGGCGCTCGACGCGATCGTCTACCTGACCGACAACAGCGGCGTGAACGTGGACGGCGCCATCGACCTCGACGCGCTCAAGAAGCGGCTCGCCGACATCGCGGCGACCGGTACGGTTGGATGCCGAGGCTCCCGCGTCTCCGGCTCCCGCGCCAGCGACGCAGCCTGCCGAGAGGCCGAAGCCAAAGAAGCGCGGCAAGAAGACCGAGCGAGGCGCAGACTGCGTCGCCTGCGCCTGCGCCCGCGCCAGAGCCCGAGCCGGAGCTCCGGCACCCGGCCGTGACGCCGCCGCCAGCGAGGACGAATCCGACCAGGCGCCGATCGAGCAGGATGAAGACGACGAGTTTGAGCCGGTGGCCGGGGAGCAGCCAAAGCGGTCGCAGCGCGGACCGGAGCTCAAGTCAAAGGTGCAGGCCACCATCCGCATCCGGACGAGCCAGGTCGACAACCTGCTCAACCTCATCAGCGAGGTCGTGATCTCGCAGATCAAGTCCGAGCAACGCGTGACCGACATCCGGCTCACGCAAGCGCAAGATCAACGAGACCTGGCAGTCGTGGTCGCGCATCAAGTCGACCTTCCAGGCACTCGCGCGCGAAGAGCTCATGGATGCGATCGGCGACGACATCAACATGGTCGACGCCCTGATGTCTGACAGCCGCCGAGAGCTCTCCGAGTACGTGAAGGACTACTCCGAGGACGTGTCGCGCACGTCGGTGGTCATCAACGACCTGCAGGAGCAGGGCATGCGGCTGCGCATGCTTCCCGCCAACACGATCTTCCAGGCGTTCCCGCGTGCGGTGCGCGACCTCGCCAAGCAGTTCCGCAAGGACATCGAGCTGATTGTCGAAGGCGGCGAGACCGAACTCGACAAGAAGGTCCTCGAGGAGATCAACGACCCGCTCGTCCACATCATGCGCAACGCAGTCGACCACGGCATCGAGGATCCCGAGACCCGTGTCGCGCTCGGCAAGCCTGCGCACGGCACCGTGCGCCTCGGGCGCGCGTCAGGAGGGCGACCGCATCCTCATCGAGATCAGCGACGACGGCGCAGGTATCGATCCCGAGAAGGTCCGTCAGAGCGCGGTCCGCAAGGGCTACATCACCGAGGCAGAGGCGACGTCGATGTCGGACCGCGAGGCGCAGTACATGATCTTCGAGGCCGGCTTCTCCACGGCGGCGATCATCACCGAGATCTCCGGCCGGGGCGTGGGCATGGACGTGGTGCGCGAGTTCGTCGTCGAGAAGCTCAAGGGCTCGCTGGACCTGGACTCAGTTCCGGGCAAGGGCACGACGTTCAAGCTGACGATTCCGCTCACGCTCGCGATCATCCGTGCGCTCATGCTCAAGGTGGGCGGTCAGATCTATGCGCTGCCGACCGGGTCGATCGAGGAGACCCTGCGAGTCGACCCCGGCGAGATCATCAAGGTCGAGGGCCGAGAGGTCATCCGCCGTCAGCGCCGCACGATTCCGCTCGTGCGCCTGTCCGACATTCTCGGCGTGCCGGCTGAGCCGACCCAGGCGAAGAAGGTACCGATCGCCACCATCGGCTACTCGGGCCACCGCATGGGCTTCATCGTCGACGCGTTCGTGGGCGAGCAGCAGATCGTCATCAAGCCGCTCGGCAACCACCTGCGCAAGATCGACAACGTCGCGGGTGTGACGATTCTGGGCGCAGGCGAAGTCGTGCCGATCCTCAACGTGCCCGACCTCATGGCCAACGCGCGCACCCGCTCGGGCCAGCGGGTGGGTCTCCAGTCGGCTCGTGTCGAGCGCCAGGGCGCCGCGCAAGATTCTCATCTGCGAGGACTCGTTCACGACGCGCGAGCTCGAGCGCTCGATCTTCGAGGCCGCCGGCTACGAAGTCGAGACCGCCATGGACGGCGCGATCGGCCTCAACAAGCTCAAGGACGGGCTCGAGGTCGATGCGGTCGTCACCGACGTTCAGATGCCGAACATGACCGGCTTCGAGCTCACGCGCGCGATCAAGGACGACGCGGCTCTGAAGGACATCCCGGTCATCATCGTCACCTCGCTGGAGCGCGAAGAGGAGAAGGCGGAAGGCATCGATGCCGGCGCCGACGCCTACATCACGAAGTCGGTCTTCAACCAGGACACGCTGCTCGACACCGTCGAGCGTCTCATCCGCTAGAGCGAATCGAGAGACATGGTCACCTTCAAGAAGCACGTTCGCGTGCTGATCGCCGACGACTCGCTCGTCGCGCGCGAGATGCTGGCCACGATTCTCGTCGTCCGACCCGGAGATCGAGGTCGTCGGGCAGGCGGTCGACGGCGAGGAGGCCGTCGCGATGGTCGCCCGGCTGCGACCCGACCTCGTCACCATGGACATCCACATGCCCAAGCTCGACGGGCTTGCGCGCGACCGAGAAGATCATGGCGTATCACGCCGACCCCGATTCTGGTCGTGTCGTCCTCGGTGCGAGGCGAGGGCGTGGGCAGCGCGTTCGACGCGCTTGCGCTGGGCGCGCTCGAAGTCATCAAGAAGCCCGAGCCGCGCGACTGGGCCGATCTCGAGCGGATCGGCCGAGAAGTCATCCGCAAGGTCAAGGTGCTCGCGAACGTCCGCGTCATCACCCACATCCGTGGGCGTCGCGACCAGTCGAGAGGCGCACGCGGCCCGCGTCGACGGCGTTGCCGGCGGCCGCAGCATCGTCGCGATCGGCTCGTCGACGGGGGGCCCGTCCGCGCTTCTGGCGGTCCTGGGTCGACTGCCCAAGGACCTCAAGGTCCCCGTTGCTCGTCGCCCAGCACATCGCCGACGGGTTCGTCCCGGGGCTCGTCGGCTGGCTCAACGCGGGCTGCTGCGATCGAGGTCGCGCTCGGCGAGGACGGTGCTGCGCCCGGAGCCGGGCGTGGCGTACTTCGCGCCGACCGGTGCGAACATGGTCATCGAGAGCGGCATCATCCGGTTCCGCGAGCCCGGCAAAGGGCCAGCTCTACATCCCGAGCGCAGACACGCTGTTCGAGTCGGTCGCCCGCTGCTACGGCAAGCGGTCGGTCGCGGTGCTGCTCACCGGGTATGGGGGCGGACGGTGCAAAGGGCATGAAGCACCTACACGACCTGGGTGCGGCCACGATCGCCCAGGACGAGGCGACGTGCACCGTCTTCGGCATGCCGAAGGCCGCCATCGACCTGGGCGCCGTCGAGCGCGTGCTCGGCGTCAACGACATCGCGGCCGGCGTCGTCGAGGCGGTCGGCTAGGTCTCGGCGCGGCATCTCTCGGCTGGTGGGCAAGGGCGGTCGGGCTGCCTCGAACGGCTATACTCGTGCCATGGAACGCATGCCCATAGGCGTCTTCGACTCCGGCCTTGGCGGGCTCACCGTCGCGCGTGAGATCGCGCGGGCGCTCCCGCACGAATCCACTCGTCTACCTCGGCGATACCGTCGCGATGTCCGTACGGTCCGCGCGACCTCTCGCGAGGTGCGCCGGTTCGTGCTCGAGATCGGCACGTGGCTCGAGCGACACCCCGTCAAGCTCATCGTCATCGCCTGCAACACCGCGACCGCTGCCGGCCTCGCGCTGGCGCAGCGCGCGTTCTCGGTGCCGGTCATCGGCGTCGTCGAGCCCGGCGCTCGCGCCGCGGTCATGGCGACCCGCAACCGCCGTGTCGGCGTCATCGGCACCGTCGGCACCATCGAGTCCGGCGCCTACAGCCGAGCCGTGCGCGCGCTCGATGCGGGCGTCACGGTCTTCTCGGTGGCGACTCCGCGCTTCGTCGAGATCGTCGAGGAGGGGCTGCGGCTCGATGCCGGTCCGATGGAGGGGCTGCTCGCCGACTCGGCCGACGTCTTCGTGCGGCCGTCGTTTCACGAGATCGCGCGCGACTACCTCGACCCGCTCAAGCGCTCCGGCATCGACACGCTGGTGCTCGGCTGCACGCACTACCCGCTGCTCTCGGCCGTCGATTCAGCAGGTCGTCGGCCACCGGGTGCGCCTCATCTCATCTGCCGAGGAGACCGCGCGCGAGGTCGCCGAGACGCTCGCGCGCCGCGACCATCTCGCGGCCGAGCGGGCGCGCGCCGCAGCTACGCGTTCGCGACCACCGGCGACGCCGACGAGTTCGCGCGGCTCGGCTCGCGCGTCTTCGGCGCGCCACTCGGGCGATGTCGAGACGCGTCGAGCTTTCCGCGCTCGAAGTCGGTTCCTGCTGGTACGCTAGCGCTGATTGACGACCCCGCTACCGAGGAGGCCTCGTGCGCCTGACCGTGCTCGGATCATCCGCGAGTTGCGCCGGCCCGGGCCAGGCGTGTGCCGGACACTACCTTGAGGCCGGTGGCGCGCGCGTGCTGTTCGACTGCGGCAACGGTGTGCTGGCCAACCTCGGCCGCATCGAGGACCCGACCGCGCTCGACGCCGTGTTCGTGACGCACAACCACCCCGATCACTACGCCGACATCTACTGCCTGCAGTCGATGATGCGCTACGCCCCCCAAGGGCCGGTCGGCTCCGATCCCGCTCTACGTCGCCGGTGAGTTGTTCGAGCGCATGCAGTGCCTGCTCTCCGAGCGCGGTGCGCGCGAGTTCGCCGAGGCGTTCGTGCCGATCAGCCTCGTCGACGGCGAGACCATCGAGATCGGCGACCTGCAAGTCACGCCGTACGAGGTCGTGCACACGCGCTCCGACGTTCGCGCTGCGCGCCGAGGTGGACGGCACCAGCCTGTGCTACACCTCCGACACCTCGCCGGGCCCGCATGTCGCTGCGCGCCGCGAACGGCGTCGACCTGCTCCTGGCCGAGGCGACCCTGCCCGAGGAGTACGCGGGCGCCGCGCCGCACCTGACCGCCGCGCGAGGCGGGCGCAGCTCGCCAAAGACGCCGGCGCGCGCGCCCTCGCGCTGGTGCACGTCTGGCCCACGCAACGACCGCGACCTGATGGCGCAAGCTCGCCTCGGAGGCGTTCGGCGGACCGGTCGTCGTCGCCCAGGAGTTCGACGAATTCGACATCACGCCGGTCAATGGAAGGGACGACTGAATGACCGCACGTTCCGGCGGCCGCGCGGCCGACGCTCTGCGTCCGGTTCGCGTCACGCGCCGCTATCTCAAGCACGCGATGGGAAGCTGCATCTTCGAACTCGGTGACACACGCGTGCTGTGCGCTGCCAACATCACCGAGGGCGTCTCGGCGTGGAGGCGCGGCAGCGGGCTGGGCTGGGTGACCGCCGAGTACGCGATGCTCCCTGCGGCCACACACACCCGCTCGCGGCGCGAAAGCAGCTCCGGTGGGCCCAAGGGCCGCACGCACGAGATTCAGCGGCTCATCGGCCGCTCGCTGCGCAGCGTCGTCGACATGGGTGGGCTCGGCGGCGAGGTGAGCGTCACCATCGACTGCGACGTGATCCAGGCCGACGGCGG
The DNA here is from genome assembly GCA_963803785.1 of uncultured Coriobacteriia bacterium. Lineage (GTDB taxonomy): Bacteria > Actinomycetota > Coriobacteriia > Anaerosomatales > JAAXUF01 > CAWDNM01. Next base: position 47,128 of record CAWDNM010000001.1, on the reverse strand, counting down.
CACGCGCACCGCGTCGATCACCGGCGCGTGGATCGCGCTGTACGACGCGCTCGCGACGTGGCAGGCGGCCGGCAAGATCGACTCGATCCCGCTGACCGAGCAGCTTGCGGCGACGAGCGTCGGCATGGTCGACGGCGAGCTGCTGCTCGACCTCGAGTACTCCGAGGACTCCATCGCCGAGGTCGACATGAACATCGTGATGGACGGCAAGCGGCCGCTTCATCGAGGTGCAGGGCACCGGCGAGCAGACGCCGTTCGACCGCGCCCGGCTCGACGCGATGCTCGACCTGGCCGCCGGCGGTATCGACCGCCTGCTCGAGATCCAGCGCAAGGTGACGCAGGAGGACCTCGATGTCTTCGAAGGCTGACGCGACCGCACCGCCGATGCCCGAGCCCGGCGACCTCGGCCAGCTCGTCGTCGTCGCGAGCAGCAACCACGGCAAGCTCGCCGAGATCCGCAGCGCGCTCGACTTCCCCGGCTGGCGTTTCGCACCGGCCGGCGAGCTCGACTCGGAGTGGCCGAGCCCGGAAGAGGACGGCGAGACGTTCGAGGACAATGCGCGCATCAAGGCCCGCGCTGCGCGAGAGCGCTTCGCGTTCGCGGCGCTGGCCGACGACTCCGGCCTCGAGGTCGATGCGCTTGACGGGGCACCGGGCGTCTACAGCAGCCGCTTCGCGGGTCCCTGCGCCACCGACGCCGAGAACAACTCGCGGCTCCTCCTCGCGCTCCAGGACGTCCCTGAGGCGCGAGCGCACCGCCCGCTTCCGCTGCACGATCGTCCTCATCGGCGAGGACGGGGTCGAGACGGTCGCGACCGGCGCCTGCGAGGGCCGCATCGGCTTCGAGCCGAGAGGCGAGCACGGATTCGGCTACGACCCGCTGTTCCTGCCCGACGCGACACCCGGCCGCACCATGGCCGAGCTCACCCTCGCCGAGAAGAACGCGATCAGCCACCGCGGCGCGGCGCTGCGCGCGCTGAGAGCGAGACTGGCGGGGGAGTAGCCGATTTCGGTTGCCCGCGGCAGCACCCCTCGCTACACTGTCCCTTGCTCCTTGAGCCCTCCGGGGCAAGAGCGGGCCACATTGTGTCGGGCCGTAGCGCAGCTTGGTAGCGCATCTGCTTTGGGAGCAGAGGGTCGCAGGTTCGAATCCTGTCGGCCCGACCACTATGTGCGGCCGTAGTTCAATTGGTAGAGCATCAGCCTTCCAAGCTGACTGTTGCGGGTTCGAGTCCCGTCGGCCGCTCCATTGACAACTCACGTCGCCAGCAGGTACCGTACCGCTTCGCGGCACAAGCCTGATGAAGCGACGTCTCACGCGCCCGTAGCTCAGCTGGATAGAGCGGGAGACTTCTAATCTCTAGGTCGGGGGTTCGAATCCCTCCGGGCGTGCCAAGTCACTTATGGTGGGTGTAGCTCAGTTGGTTAGAGCGTCGGACTGTGGCTCCGAAGGTCGCGGGTTCGAGCCCCGTTACCCACCCCATAAGGTTGAAAACGCGCAGGTAGCCGATAGCAATGGCGAAGCGCTTTCATACGGGCCGTTAGCTCAGCTGGCAGAGCAGGGGACTCTTAATCCCAAGGTCGTAGGTTCGACCCCTACACGGCCCACCATCACACTACGCGAAGACCGGTTTCCCGCATGGGGACCGGGCTTCTTGTTGCCGACGTGGCAGTTTGCCCGGGGTGCTGGGGTACCTTCAACTGAATCGGTGTGGCGCAAGCGAAATGGGGACCCCGGTGAAGAAGCTCGATGCTCGTGGCGGTATCGATCGTGTTGGCTCCTGGCCCTCGTCGGATGCGGTGGTGCGAAGTCGGAATCCGCGACCGGCTCGGCCACTGGCGGAGCCGGCACCATCGTCAACACGCGAAGGACAACGCGTCCATCGCCGCCTGCCGCACCAACGCGCGCTGCTCGAGCAGCAGATACGCGATGGCGCAGAGCGCCGGGGACGCGCCGGCCGACTTCGCCACCGTGCTCGCGCAGTCCGGGGCCAAGTGCCCCTCGGGCGGGACCTACAGCTGGGACGCCACCACAGGAAAGACGCGCTGTTCGGTGCACGGGGAGTAGCGCTGTCTCGCTCCGCAGCGACCTTCCGGCGAGAATGTCACACCGTTTGCTATGATATTCAATCGTTTCGCATGCGGGCGTGGCGGAACTGGCAGACGCGCCGGATTTAGGTTCCGGTGAGGAAACTCATGGAGGTTCGAGTCCTCTCGCCCGCACCACGAAGTACACGTACCGGCCGGCACCGGGAATCACGGCATACAGGAAAGGAACTTCTGTGCTGACTACCAGCGTTGAGCCTCTCGAGGGCAACCACATCAAGCTGACCGTGACCGTTCCTGCCGAGGAGGTCGACGCTGCCATCAAGCAGTCGTACGAGACCCTCGGCAAGAAGGTTCGCATCCCCGGCTTCCGCAAGGGCCACGCGCCCCGGCCGGTCGTCGACAACTACATGGGCAAGGACTACGTCCTCTCCGAGGCCACCGAGGCGCTCGTCGACTCGACGTACCCGAAGGCGATCGACGCCGAGAACCTGCGTCCGATCGCGGCGCCCGACGTCGAGGAGGTCGCGGTCGTTGTCGCGGGCGAGGACTACACCTACGTCGCCGACGTCGAGATTCGTCCCGAGCTGACGCTGTCGCACACCGACGGCATCGCCGTGACCGTGCCGCCGAAGAACGTGACCGACGCTCAGATCGACGAGCAGGTCGAGATCGCGCGCGAGCGGTTCGCCTCGCTCGAGCCGGTCGAGGACCGCGCCGCTCGCGGCCGACGACTTCGCGCTCCTGACCTTCGTCGGGGACGTCGACGGCGAGGCCTACGAGGGCAACGAGGTCGACAAGTACCTCTACGAGCTCGGCAAGGGCCAGATGCCGGTCGAGTTCGACGAGGGTCATCGTCGGCATGAACCCTGGTGACGAGAAGCGTATCGAGTTCACCATTCCCGGACACCTCGTCCAAGGAGGAGTACGTCGGCAAGACCGCCGGCTTCGACGTCACGGTGCACGAGATCAAGTCCAAGGTGCTGCCCGAGGTCGACGACGAGTTCGCGCTGTCGGTCGGCGGCTACGACGACGTCGCGCAGATGCGCGAGGATATGCGCATCCGCCTGCAGGCCTCGCAGGAGCTCCAGCACGAGCGCGCGAAGGAAGAGGCGCTCAAGGCTCAGCTCGCCGAGCGTCTCGAGGGCGAGGTGCCGGAATCGATGATCCAGCTCGAAGACCGGCCAGCTCATGCGCGACTTCCAGAACATGCTCGAGCAGCGCGGCATGACCGTCGAGGCGTACGTCGCTGCCATCGGCGTCCCGATCGAAGTGCTCGAGGCCGACATCAACCGCCAGGGCGAGCAGGCGGTCAAGGAGGAGCTCGCGCTTGAGGCGCTGTTCCGCTCGGAGGGCATGGAAGTCACCGACGAGGACGTGCGCGAGGAGATCAAGTCCATGATCACCGGCAGCGAGACCGTCGACGACATGCTCGCCCGCTGGACCGACAACGGCCTGCTCCCCATCGTTCGCGAGCAGATCATTCAGCAGCGCGCCGTGAAGTGGCTGCTGGAGAACGGCACGATCACCGAGACCGACGGCACCGAAGCGGCCAACGCCGCGACCGCCCCTGAGACCACCGAGGAGTAACCACGATGCTGCCTGACATCAAGGCCCTCGTTCCGATCGTCGTCGAGCAGACCAGCCGAGGCGAACGGTCAGCTTCGACATCTACTCGCGCCTGCTCAACGACCGTGTCGTGTTCCTCGGCACGGAGATCGACGACCACATCGCGAACCTGATCATCGCGCAGCTCCTGCACCTCGAGAGCGCCGATCCCGAGAAGGACATCAGCCTCTACATCAACTCGCCGGGTGGCTCGGTCACGAGCGGTCTGGCCATCTACGACACGATGCAGTACATCAAGTCCGACGTGTCGACCATCTGCGTCGGCCAGTGCGCCTCGATGGCCGCCGTCCTGCTCGCGTCGGGTGCGCCGAAGAAGCGCTTCGCGCTCCCGCACTCGCGCGTGCTCATCCACCAGCCGTGGGGCGGCACGCAGGGCCAGGTCACCGACATCGAGATCCAGGCCAAGGAGATGCTGAGGATTCGCGACGAGCTCGACGGCATCCTGGCGCACCACACCGGCCAGAAGAAGGCCACGATCCACCACGACACCGAGCGCGACAACATCATGTGTGCCGACGACGCCAAGGCCTACGGCCTGATCGACGGCATCTTCGTGCACCGTGGAGAAGAGGCGAAGTAACGCATGCCCTCGCGCACCCCTGAAGGCCCCGAGTCGCTGAAGTGCAGCTTCTGCGGCAAGAGCCAGCGCCACGTCAAGAAGCTCATCGCCGGTCCCGGCGTCTACATCTGCGACGAGTGCATCGACCTGTGCAACGACATCGTCGAAGACGAGCTCGCCGAGGAGGCCGCGGTCGAGCCGCTGCTCGACGAGCTTGCCGATTCCGTCGGTCGATTCACGAGTCGCTCAACAACTACGTCGTCGGCCAGGAGCGCGCCAAGAAGGTTCTCTCGGTTGCGGTCTACAACCACTACAAGCGCGTTCACCTCATCGCCTGAGGAGAACGTCGACGAGGTCGAGCTGGCCAAGAGCAACATCCTGATGCTCGGTCCCACCGGCTGCGGCAAGACGCTGCTCGCGCAGACGCTCGCTCGCGTGCTCAAGGTGCCGTTCGCGATCGCCGACGCCACCGCGCTGACCGAGGCCGGCTACGTGGGCGAGGACGTCGAGAACATCCTGCTCAAGCTCATCACCGCAGCGGACTTCGACATCGCCCGCGCCGAGGTCGGCATCATCTACATCGACGAGATCGACAAGGTCGCCCGCAAGGCCGAGAACCTGTCGATCACGCGTGACGTGTCGGGCGAGGGCGTGCAGCAGGCGCTCCTCAAGATCCTCGAGGGCACCGAGGCGTCGGTTCCGCCGCAGGGCGGTCGCAAGCACCCGCAACAGGAGCTCATCCGAATCGACACCACCAACATCCTCTTCATCCTCGGCGGCGCGTTCGTCGGGCTGGAGAAGATCATCGCCGACCGCATCGGCAAGAAGGGTGTGGGTTTCGCCGCCGACCTGAACGACGCATCGACGCACGTGACCGGCGAGCTGTTCGCGCAGGTGCTGCCGGAAGACCTCAACAAGTTCGGCATGATTCCCGGAGTTCGTCGGGCGTCTGCCGGTCATCACGCACGTCGAGGAGCTGACTCGAGGACGATCTGGTCCACATCCTCACCCAGCCGAAGAACGCGCTGGTGAAGCAGTACCAGCGCCTGTTCTCGCTCGAGGGCGTCAAGCTCGACTTCACCGAGGGTGCGCTGCGAGCGATCGCCGAGCAGGCCCTGAAGCACGGTACCGGCGCGCGCGGGCTGCGCTCGATCATGGAGGGCATGCTGCTCGACCTCATGTACGAGCTGCCGGGCGAGACCGACATCACCGAGGTCGTCGTCACCGAGCAGGTCGTCCGAGAAGGCGCCGAGCCGACGCTCGTTCGCGAGGGCGCTGCCGCGAAGGCTGCCGGGGCGTAGGCCAGGCACAGCTGGCGTTACGCAGCGGTTCGAGACGGGTCGTGCGTGGGTCAAGCTCAGTCCGGGTTGTTGCTCGAGTGGCACTTGAGGCACGAGTAGCTGGCTGTACCCGCTTGGGTGACACGTCACGCACGTGAAGCTGCGACTCGTGTGTTCGCCGCCTGGCACTCTTGGATGCGCGAACGTCCAGCTCGTGCCGACCGTCGCCCCGTGGCAGGTCGCGCACGATCCGCTGCTGTGGCCGGCGGGAGCCGTGTGACACGTGGTGCAGGTCGCCGAGGCGCTCGGGTGCGCGAAGGCCCAGTTCGTGCCGACGCCGTGGCACCGTGACAGTCGCGCACGGTCCGCTGCGGTGCCCAGCCGGAGCCGAGTGGCAGGTCGTGCAGTTCGCCGACGCGCCCGGATGCGTGAACGCCCAGCTCGCACCGACGGTCGCCCCGTGGCAGGTCGCGCACGATCCGCTGCTGTGACCGGCGGGAGCCGAGTGACACGTGGTGCAGGTCGCCGAGGCGCTCGGATGCGTGAACGCCCAGCTCGTGCCGACACCGTGGCACGTCGTGCACGATCCGCTGCTGTGGCCGGCGGGAGCCGAGTGGCACGTCGTGCAGGTCGCCGAGGCGCCTGGATGCGTGAACGCCCAGCTCGTGCCGACACCGTGACACGTCGTGCACGATCCGCTGCGGTGCCCGCCGGAGCCGGGTGGCATGTCGTGCAGGTCGCCGTCGCGCCCGGGTGCGTGAAGGCCCAGCTCGCACCGACGGTCGTCCCGTGGCAGGTCGCGCAGGATCCGCTGCTGTGACCGGCGGGGGCACGTGTGGCACGTGGTGCAGGTCGCCGAAGCGCTCGGGTGCGTGAACGACCCAGGTCGTGCCGAGTCGCCGTGGCAGGTCGTGCACGATCCGCTGCGATGCCCGGCCGGAGCCGATGTGGCACGTGGTGCACGTCGCAGTCGCCGCCGGATGCGTGAGCGGCCCAGGTCTTGCCCACCGTGGCGCCGTGACAGGTCGCGCACGATCCGCTGCTGTGCCCGGCCGGTGCCGTGTGGCACGTGGTGCAGGTGGCCGTCGCCGCCGGGTGCGTGAACAGCCAGGACTTCCCGACCGTCGTCCCGTGGCACGTGGTGCACGATCCGCTGCGGTGCCCGGTGGGGGCCGAGTGACACGTCGTACACGTCGCCGTCGCGCCGGGGTGCGTGAATACCCAGGTCGTGCCCACTCCGGCCCCGTGGCAGGTCGCGCACTTGGTTCCGTAGTGGTTCGCGGGTGCCGCATGGCATGTGGTGCACGTCGCCGAGGCATTCGGGTGCGACGAGGCCCAACTCACCCCGGCGGTCGCCCCGTGGCAGGACGCGCAGGCGTTCTTGGCGTGGGTAGAGGGCGCCGAGTGACAGCTTGCGCAATTCTTGTCAGCCGGATGAATGAACTTCCAGGCGGGGACGATCTTGCGCGAGTGACACGTCGTGCACTCGCCTGCAGGGTGGGCCTTCGGCCTGGTATGGCACAGCGAGCAGAAGATGACCGTCGAGTGCTTCCAGCTCCCCTTCGCGACCCTCGTGTGGCACTTGGTACACGTCTTCTTCAGGGCCACGTGGCTCTTCGGCTTCTTGTGGCACTTCAGGCACGCAGTCTTCTTGGGGTGCGAGGTGGCGAATGTCTTGCCGGGCTTCTTGTGGCATGAGTAGCAGGGCGTGATCCGCTTGTGGCCCTTGGGGAGCTTGTGGCACTTGGCGCAGTTGGACTTGCCCTTGCGATGGGCAGCCGAGGCGACACTCGGCGCGGTGCTCGTTGCCCAGACCAATGCGACGAGGCCGATCGCCACTGTCAGCAACAGTGCGTGACGCGTGCGTCGACCTGACAGCGAATGCGTGCCTGTGCCCTGCATGGAGTCTCCCATCGCACCGAATTGTTCCAGCCTTAACATCGGCGACGTACATGATGATCAGATGAGAGCCAGATTAGGGAATTGCCATCTACGCCTTCATCAGGCCGGCGATCGGGTCGGGTTTCGGAGGACTGAGCTGGATTCGACGAGCGGTCCGAGCGCCCGCTCCTGCTATCATCGGCTAGCGAAAGCGACGAGCGGTGCGACTCAGGAAGGTGCGGCCTCACGTGACCGAAATGCCCAAGGCGTACGATCCGAAAGCTAGTCGAGCAACCGATCTTCGAGTCTTGGCATGGAGGGCGGGTACTTCTCGGCTGAGATCGTCGAGGGGGTTCAGCCGTACTCGGTCGTCATCCCGCCGCCCAACGTCACCGGCTCGCTTCACATGGGCCACGCGCTCAACAACACCATCCAAGACGTCGTCTGCCGCCGCTCGCGCATGACCGGGCGTCCCGACGCTGTGGGTCGTCGGCACCGACCACGCGGGCATCGCGACGCAGAACAAGGTCGAGCAGAAGCTCCACGCCGAGGGCAAGTCCCGCCACGACCTGGGCCGCGACGAGTTCATCGAGGCGTGCTGGGAGTGGCGCCGCGAGTACGGTGGAACCATCATCGGCCAGCTCAAGGCGATGGGCTGCAGCTGCGACTACGACAACGAGCGCTTCACGATGGACCCGAGCTACGCCACTGCGGTCCGCAGGGTCTTCGTCGACTGGTTCAACGCGGGCTCGTCTATCGCGGCAAGCGCATCATCAACTGGTGCCCCCGCTGCTCCACGGCGCTCTCGGACATCGAGGTCGAGCACGAGGACGTCGACAGCCATCTCTGGCACCTGCGTTACCCGCTCAAGGAGCCGGTCGGCGGCATCGACCACGTCGTGGTCGCGACCACGCGGCCCGAGACGATGCTCGGCGACACGTGCATCGCGGTCCATCCGGATGACGAGCGCTACAAGGCGATCGTCGGAGCAACCGTCGTGCTGCCGCTGATGGGTCGCGAGATCCCGGTCGTCGCCGACGACTACGTCGACCCGAGCTTCGGCTCAGGTGCCGTGAAGGTCACGCCTGCCCACGACCCGAACGACTTCGACATCGGCGAGCGCCACGACTGCGCCAAGATCAACATCATGGACGCCGATGCCACCATCTCCGAGGAGGGCGGCGTGTACGCCGGCCTCGAGCGCTACGAGGCTCGCAAGCGCGTGCTCGCCGACCTCGATGCGGCCGGCCTGCTCGTCAAGACCGACGATCACGTCCACTCCGTCGGCCACTGCTACCGCTGCCACACGGTCATCGAGCCGTGGCTCTCGGACCAGTGGTTCGTCGACATGAAGCCTCTCGCTGCGCCGGCGATCGAAGCGGTCCGAGACGGTCGCACCACGTTCCACCCGAAGCGCTGGGAGAACGTCTACTTCCACTGGATGGAGAACATCCGTGACTGGTGCATCTCCCGCCAGCTCTGGTGGGGTCACCGCATCCCGGTCTTCTACTGCGACGACCTGCGGCGAGACTGTCGCGTCGATGGAGGACCTACCGACTGCCCGAAGTGCGGCAGCATCGACGTGCGCCAGGACGAGGACGTCCTCGACACGTGGTTCTCGTCGCAGCTCTGGCCCTTCGCCACGCTCGGCTGGCCGGAGCAGACGCCGGAGCTCGACTACTTCTATCCCACGAACGTGCTCTCGACCGCCCGTGACATCCTCTTCCTTTGGGTCGCGCGCATGGTGATGAGCGGCATGGACTTCGTGGACGGAGAGATTCCGTTCCACGACGTCATCATCCATCCCACCGTCTTCAACTCCGAGGGCAAGCGGATGAGCAAGTCGCTCGGTACCGGCGTCGATCCGCTCGATCTCATGGAGCACTACGGCGCCGACGGTATGCGCTTCGGCCTCATGCTCCAGGTCACGGGTGCTCAGGACCTCAAGTTCGCCGAGGACAAGCTGCTCTCCAGCCGCAACTTCGCGAACAAGATCTGGAACGCCAGCCGCTTCGTGATGATGAACCTCGAGGGCTACGAGCCCGGCGCCCCGAGCCCCGCGAGGTAGCGGACCGCTGGATCCTCTCGCGTCTCGCGGACCTTTCCGCCCGCGTGGACGAGGGCATCGACACCTACGAGTTCGGCGAGACCGCCCGCGCGCTCTACGACTTCTTCTGGAACGAGTTCTGCGACTGGTACATCGAGCTCGCGAAGGGTCGTCTCAACGGCGGCGACGCCGAGCAGCGCGCCAGCGTCCAGCGCATCCTCGTCTTCGTGCTCGACCAGGCGCTGCGCCTGCTGCACCCGATGATGCCCTTCGTCACCGAGGCGATCTGGCGCAACCTGCCGCTCGCCGAGAAGGACGCCGCGCCGTCGCTCATGGTCGCGAGCTGGCCGGACGCCGCAGCGCTCGCGCGCTTCGCCGATCCGGGCGCCGAGGCGTCCATCGGCCGCCTCATCGACGTCGTGGTCGGCGTCCGTGCCGTGCGCGCCCGCTACACCATCCCGCCGAAGCGCGCGCTCGACATCGTCATCAGGACGACCGGCGACGCCGAGAACCAGTGGGTCAACAGCGAGTTCGGCCGCATGGCGTCGCTCGCGGGCGTCGGGGAGTTCGACGCCGGGCATCGACTGCCGACGAAGCCCGCGCACTCCGCGACGGTCCTCGCCAGCGGCATGGAGATCTACATCCCGCTCGAGGGTCTCGTCGACTTCGACGCTGAGCGCGAGCGCCTCGCCAAGGAGCGCGACAAGGCCGCCGTCGAGCTCGAGCCGCCTCGCGCAAGAAGCTGTCGCAACGAGGGGTTCCTGGCCAAGGCGGCTCCTGAGATCGTCGAGAAGGACCGTGCTCGCGCCGACGAACTCGGCGACCAGCTCGCTCTCATCGACGCCCAGCTCGTCGAGCTCGCGTGAGCGTCGCCGCGCGTGCGCGGCGTCCGACCACATGAGCTACGACGATGCGCTCGCTGCGCTGCAGCGGGCGCTGTCGTTCGGCATGAACCCGTCGCTCGACGGCATCACCGCGCTGTGCGAGGCGCTCGGCCGCCCGCAGGACCGGTTCGCGGTCGTGCAGGTCACCGGCACCAACGGCAAGACCTCGACCACGCGGCTGACCGCCGCGCTCCTGCGCGGCGAGGGCATGCGCGTCGGGCTGTTCACCAGCCCGCATCTCGAGCGCTACAACGAGCGCATCGAGATCGACGGCGCGCCCGTCAGCGACGCCGATTTCGCGCTCGCGCTCGAGGCGACGCTGGCCGGCGGCCGACGCGCTGCGGCCCGACCGAGCGTGCCCGGCACGCCGGCCGGCTTCACCGAGTTCGAGCTGCTCACCGCCGCCGCGCTGTGGCTCTTCCGCGAGCGCGGCGTCGAGATCGCGGTGCTCGAGGTCGGTCTCGGCGGGCGGTGGGACGCGACCAGCGTCGTCAACCCCAGCGTCGCCGTCATCACCGGCGTCGGGCTCGACCACACCGCGATCCTCGGCGACACGCTCGAAGCCATCGCCGCCGAGAAGGCCGCGATCATCCGCCCGGCGAGCGCGCCGGTGCTCGGTCCGGGCACCGACGGTCTCGACTCGATCTTCCTGCGCGCGGCTGACGCCGCGTCGACGCACGCCCGCGCGGTGCGCGAGGACCTCGACTTCTCGCCGGTCCCCGAGGAGCTCACCGTCCGCTTCCGCGTCGTGGAGCGGCCGAGCAGCCCGGACGGCCACACGCTCGTGTCGGTCGACGGCGTGCACGCGCACTACCCGGCGCTGGCGCTGTCCGGGCCCCGCGTACCAGGCCGCCAACATCGCGACGGCGGTCGCCGCCGCCGAGGCGGCTCTCGGCCGAGCGCTGCACGTCGAGCGCGCTCGGGCCGCGCTGCGCGCCTCGACGCTCCCCGGCCGCTTCGAGCTCGTGCGCGCCGACCCGCCGGTCATCGTCGATGGCTCGCACAACCCGCAGGCGGCCGAGACGCTCGCCGCGGCCATCCGCGACGCGTTCCCCGACCCGACCGCGCGTCCGCTGCTTCTGCTCGGCATCCTCGCCGACAAGGACGCGCGCGGCATCGTCGAGGCGCTGGCGCCGGTCGTCGGTGGTATCGCCGTCACGCAGTCGGACTCGCCTCGCGCCATGCCGGCAGAGGCGCTGGCCGCGCTCGTGACCGAGGTGACCGGGGCGCCGCCGACGCGCTGTGTTCGCGAGCAGTCGCCGAGGCGCTCGACGTGCTGCTCGCGACCGCGCACGACGGTCTCGTCGTCACCGGCAGCATCACCACGGCAGGAGAGGCGAGGGCGCTCCTGCGCAACACGTAGTCAACGCGCGCGTCGCGACCTGCGGTTCGTGGGCGGCTTCTGCTAGAATCGCGCTGTTGCGTCCGCGTTCGGGCGCAGGGCCGTTACGAAAGGCAACACATGTTCAACGACCTGCTCGCACCGATACTCACCAACCCGGCATTTCATGCTCGGTCGCAACCTTCTCGGGCTGTTCGCGATCGTGCTCTACGGCGCGATCGTGTTCTGGACGTACCGCGACGCCGAGCGGCGGGGAGCGATGGGCTGGTTCTGGGCCCTCGTGACGCTGATCTTCTTCCCGTTCTTCCCGTACCCCGGCTGGATCATCTACCTGATCGCCCGCCCGGCCGAGTCGGTGGACGACGTGCACGAGCGTGAGCTGGAGATCCGTGCGAAGGAAGCCGCAGCTCGCCCGCGACTACGAAGTCTGCCCGGCGTGCTACAAGCCGGTCGAGAAGGACTTCCTCATCTGCCCGTCGTGCATGAAGAAGCTGCGCAAGTCCTGCGTCGAATGCGGCCGTGCGCTCAGGCTTCCCTGGACCGTCTGCCCGTACTGCAAGACCAAGCAGTAGAACCCTATCGCCGAGTAGCTGGCGATCCACTCCGCCCCGCCGTATGCGGGGCGGTTGCGTTCACAAGAAGGAGCGACCCGAAATGCCTGAGATCACCGTCAGCCTGCCCGATGGCTCCACCAAGTCCGTGCCCGAAGGCGCGACCGTCCTCGGCGTCGCCGAGACGATCGGCGCGCGCCTGGCCCAAGCGTCGATCGCCGGCAAGGTCAACGGCGACCTCGTCGACGTGAGCACGACCGTCGTCCGACGGCGACACCATCGAGCTGATCACCGACCGCAGCCCCGAGGCGCTCCACATCCTGCGTCACTCGGCCGCCCACGTGATGGCCGAGGCGGTCAAGGACCTCTTCCCGATGATGCAGTTCGGCATCGGACCGGCGATCGAGGACGGCTTCTACTACGACTTCGGCGTCGAGAAGTCCTTCACGCCGGACGACCTGGTCGCCATCGAAGAGCGGATGCGCCAGATCATCTCGGAGGAGAAGCCGTTCCAGCGCACCGAGATCGACCGGCTCGAGGCGTTCGACGAGTTCGAGCAGCAGGAGCTCAAGCGCGAGCTCATCTCGCGAGCTCCCCGAGGGCGAGACCATCTCGATCTACCGCCAGGGCGCCTTCACCGACCTGTGCCGCGGCCCGCACGTCCCCGACAGCGGCCGCATCCCCGCCTTCAAGCTGATGAAGGTCGCCGGCGCATACTGGCGCGGCGACTCGACCCGCCCCATGCTGCAGCGCATCTACGGCACCGCGTGGTTCATCGCAGAAGGATCTCGACGCCTACCTCACGCGCCTCGAAGAGGCCGAGAAGCGCGACCACCGCAAGCTCGGCAAGGAGCTCGACCTGTTCAGCTTCCACGAGGTCGCCGGTGCCGGCCTGCCGATCTACCACCCCAAGGGCGCTCGCGTCCTGCGCCTGATGCAGGAGTGGCTGCGCGGCGTGCTCTACGAGCGCGGCTACGAAGAGGCCATCACCCCGCACATCTACAAGACCGACGTCTGGAAGATCAGCGGGCACTACGACTTCTACGGCGAGAACATGTACTTCTTCAACATCGACGAGGGCGACGGCAAGACCAACGAGTACGCGGTCAAGCCGATGAACTGCCCCGGCCACGTCCTGATCTTCGGAAACGACGTGCGCAGCTACCGCGACCTGCCGATGCGCATCAGCGAGTTCGGCACCGTCTACCGCCACGAGCTCTCCGGCGTTGTGCACGGTCTCATGCGCGCCCGCGGCTTCACCCAGGACGACGCGCACATCTTCTGCACCGCCGAGCAGGTCCACGACGAGGTCATCGGCATGCTCGACTTCGTCGACTACGTGATGGGCGTCTTCGGCTTCGAGTACTCCGCCGAGGTCTCGACCCGTCCCGAGAAGTCGATCGGCGAGGACGAGGACTGGGACATCGCCACCAACGCGCTCATCGAGACGCTCAAGGAGCGCGGCGTCGACTTCGAGATCAACGAGGGCGACGGCGCCTTCTACGGCCCCAAGATCGACATCAAGCTCAAGGACGCCATCGGCCGCACGTGGCAGTGCTCGACCATCCAGGTCGACTTCAACTTCCCCGCGCGCTTCGGCCTGACCTACCGCACCGCCGAGAACACCGAGGCCGCGCCGTTCATGCTGCACCGCACGATCCTCGGCTCGATGGAGCGCTTCTTCGGCATCCTCATCGAGCACTACGCCGGCGCGTTCCCCACGTGGCTCGCGCCGGTGCAGGCCGTGCTCATCCCGATCTCCGACCGCCACCTCGAGCACACCGAGGCCGTCGTCGAAGCGCCTGCGGGCGCTGGGCGTGCGCACCGAGGTGTACTCGCAGAACGAGCCGATGCGCGTCAAGATCGCCAAGGCCCAGGAGCAGAAGGTGCCCTACATGCTCGTGCTCGGCGACAAGGAGATCGAGAACGACAGCGTCGGCGTGCGCGAGCGCCTCGCCGGCGACATCGGCGCGATGTCGGTCGCCGACTTCGCCGAGAAGGTCGCGGCCGAGCGCCCGTAGCGCTCCGGCGCCACCCGCGATCGTCGTCTTGCGTGCGTTCTCCTCGGCGGCTATACTTCCGAGGCTAATCGAATACCGCTCACAAGCGGGGCCCCGCCGGTTCGGCGTGATTGGTCCCCACCTTGCGGCACCACATGGGTAGCTGTCTGGTTGATGCGAACGCGCGAGAGACGTCCCGTTCCAGGGGTGTGTTCTCGTTGCCTGTATCTCCCGTCGGCTGCACCAAGCCGCGGGAGTTTTTGTTTTGGCGACAAGCTTGGGTCCCGACAGCGGTGCGGGCCCGAATATGACGGAGGTGAGCTGCCTATCAGCAGCAGTACGGAACCGAGGCTCAACGAGCGCATCCGCACACCGCGGGTTCGTTTGATCGGCATCGACGGGAGCCAGCTCGGGATCTTCGCGATCGCGGATGCTCTGCGTATCGCCGATGAGCAGGACTTCGACCTCGTCGAGATCGCGCCGCTCGCGGATCCTCCGGTCTGCCGCATCATGGACTACAGCAAGTTCAAGTACGAGCAGGCTCAGAAGGAGAAGCTCGCGCGCAAGCACCAGACGAAGGTCGAGATCAAAGAGATCAAGTTCCGACCGAAGATCGACAAGCACGACTACGAGACCAAGAAGAAGCACGTCATGCGCTTCTTGGCGGCCAACGCCAAGGTCAAGGTCACGATCATGTTCCGCGGTCGCGAAATGGCCCACCCGGAACTTGGTCTGAACATCCTCGAGCGTCTCGCGGGCGAACTCGGTGAGGACGCCATCATCGAGACGCAGCCCAAGCTCGAGGGCCGCAACATGCACATGCTCCTGGCTCCGGTGAAGAAGAAGGAAGTCAAGGAGAGCACGACCGAGACAGACGACAGCCCCGCAGGCGACGCGCCTGCCGAGAACGAAGAGTAGGAGGCGGCGCACATGCCTAAGATGAAGACTCACAAGGGCACCGCTAAGCGGTTCCGCGTCACTGGATCCGGCAAGATCATGCGCGGCAAGGCGTTCAAGAGCCACATCCTCGAGAAGAAGTCGCCGAAGCGTAAGCGCGGCTTCCGCCAGGAGACAGCTGTCTCTCCGGCCGACCGCAACGTCATCAAGAAGGGTCTGGGCATCGGCTAGGCCGAATTGCCCCCGATTCCCCCGACCTTAGACTTCAAGGAGTGATCCATCCATGCCTCGCGTGAAGCGTGCCGTATCGGCAAAGAAGAAGCGCCGCACAGTCCTGACTCGTGCGAAGGGTTACTACGGCAATAAGAGCCGCAGCTACCGTTCGGCCAAGGAGCAGACGCAGCACTCGCTGCAGTACGTATACCGTGACCGCCGCAACAAGAAGCGTGAGATCCGTCGCCTGTGGATCACCCGCATCAACGCGGCCGCCCGCATCAACGGCGTGTCGTACTCGGTGTTCATGAACGGCCTCAAGAAGGCCGGCATCACCCTGGACCGCAAGGTCCTCTCGGACATGGCGATCAACGACGCACGCCGCGTTCGCCAAGCTCGTCGAGCTTGCGAAGGCCGCCGTCTAGGCTGCAGTCATGCACCGTGCTCACCGAGGCCCTGCCGATTCCGGCGGGGCCTCGTTGCGTTGGTGGCCTCGCGTTCGCTGTCGAGCAGCGGTTTAGGGAGCGGAAAGCTTCCGGGAAGGCGCCTCGGGCGATGATGGCTCGTGGACGACGAGGCGCCCGTCGTTCGCCATCCAATCGCGTGTCGTTTCCCCTCGGCGGCACCTCTAGCACGAGGAGGACTCATGTTCAGGAAAGCTCTGTTCGCCATTGTCGGAGCGCTGCGCGGCACTCGCCGTGGGAGCGGCAGGTGCGTACTTCACCGCGCAGGTGCAGGTGCCCGGATTCCATGATTCGCGCCGGATCGGTCGCGATCTCGACCCTGCCCACGTCTGCGCCGCTGGCAATCGACGCGCTGGCGCCGGGCACGACCGCGGTGCGGCCCATGTCGGTCGTCAACGACGGTTCGCTGGCTTCTGACGTCATCGTCACCGCCAAGAAGTCGGCGGGCATCACCGAGTTCTACGACTCGCTCGCCTGCACGGTCACGTGCGGGGGCACGCCGCTGTACGCGGGAACGCTCTCGTCGCTTCGCACGCTTCCGCTTCGACTCGCACCGGCGCTCGCGGCGAACTGCGCTTCGAGGTCGGGCTGCCCGCCGACGCCGGCAACGCGCTTGCCGAGGACTACGCGAAGGTGTCGCTCTACGTCGACGCCGAGCAGGCCCACTAGTGCGCACGGCACTGCTGCGCCTCGCCGAGACGGTCGCTGACGGTCGCGGTACTCGCGGCGGTGGGACTGGCACTGCTGCAGCACTGGAGGCCGGTGCGCGTGGCAGGCGGGTCGATGCGGCCGGCGCTCAGCTCCCGGTGATCTCGTCATCGTCGACGTGCGCGCTCGCGCGCTCAGCGAGATCAGATCGCGCTGCTGCGATCGCCGCGGCACGGGCTGGTCCTGCACCGCGTGATCGCCACGGAGGCCGACGGCTCGGTTCGAACGAGAGGTGACGCGAACACGATCGCCGACTTCGACTCGCTGCCGGCGACAGCGCGTCGTCGGGCCGGTGGTGCTGGTCGCGCCGGTGGGGCAAGCTCGTCGAGCGGTGGCGGGGGAGTGCCGCGTGCGCTACCATGACTGCTCAATAGAACAGCACGAGGCGATGACGGAGACGACGCGTTCCACGTCAGCCGACCGACCAGGGAAGGGCCCCCGATGACTGGGAGGGGCCGCACGGGCGGCCGGAACGCGGTTCCCTCCACCAGCCGCGACCTGAACGCTCCGCCACACGAGGCGGACCAGTAGGGAAGCCGGATCCCCCGATACCGGGACGGCACGGACGAGAGACCGTGCGATTCGAGGCGCTGCGTGCGCCGCGAACGAGTGGGTCGTCGCGCGAGCGGCGGCCAACCGAGGTGGTACCGCGGGAGCCGGCTCCCGTCCTTGGATGCGTGTGAATCCAGGACGGAGACCGGCTCCCTTCTCTATTCAGGCTCGGAAGACCTACGG
Organism: uncultured Coriobacteriia bacterium; assembly: GCA_963803785.1. Classification (GTDB taxonomy): domain Bacteria; phylum Actinomycetota; class Coriobacteriia; order Anaerosomatales; family JAAXUF01; genus CAWDNM01. Next base: position 29,892 of record CAWDNM010000001.1, on the reverse strand, counting down.
AAGGTGCGACAGAACCATGAGCATCACCGACCAGCTCGTATCGCTGCGTGACGATGGCCTCAGCGCCATCGCGGCGGCGACAGACCTCGCCGCGCTCGACGCGGTGCGTGTCGAGTATCTCGGCAAGAAGGGCTCGCTCACCGGCATCCTGCGCGGCCTCGGCACGCTTCCGGCCGACGAGCGTCCGGCCGCCGGCAAGGTCTCCAACGAGGTCCGCGTGGCGCTTGAGGCGGCGCTCGAGGAGCGCCACGCGACGCTGGCGTGCAGCCGCGCTCGAGGCGCGCATCGGCGCTGACGCCGTCGACGTGACCCTGCCGGGTCGCGCCCGCCCGATCGGCAGCCGCCACCTCATCGAGCAGATTCGGGTCGAGGTCGTCGACATCTTCCTCGGTCTTGGGCTACAAGATCGCCGAGGGGCCTGAGGTCGAACTCGACTACTACAACTTCACGGCGCTCAACCAGCCGCCGGACCATCCGGCGCGAAGCCTGCAGGACACCTTCTACGTGCGCGACCTCTCCGGCGAGCAGGCGGTCGTCGAGGGCGAGAGCGACGTGCTGCTGCGCACGCACACGAGCCCGGTGCAGATGCGCGTGATGGAGAGCCAGGAGCCGCCGATCTACGTGCTCGCGCCCGGCAAGGTCTACCGCCGAGACGTGGCCGACCCCAGCCACCTGCCGCAGTTCACGCAGATCGAGGGACTCGTCGTCGACGAGGGCATCACGTTCGGCGACCTCAAGGGCACGCTCGACCACGTCTGCAAGGCGATCTTCGGTCCCGACCGCCGTACCCGCTTCCGCCCGCACTTCTTCCCGTTCACGGAGCCGAGCGCCGAGGTCGACGTGAGCTGCGGCATCTGCGGGGGCGAAGGTTGCCGGTTCTGCAAAGGCACCGGATGGCTCGAGATCCTCGGCTGCGGCATGGTCGACCCGAACGTCTTCGGCTATGCCGGCATCGACCCGGAGCGCTACAGCGGCTTCGCCTTCGGCATGGGTGTCGAGCGCATCGCCGCTCTCAAGTACAACATCCCGGACCTCCGCATGCTGCTCGAAGGTGACATGCGGTTCCTGCGCCAGTTCTAGCCTGATCCGATTCCGCGGAAGGACGCGAAGATGCTCGTTTCGCTCAAGTGGCTCAAAGAACTCGTCGACGTGCCGGTCTCGGTGCCGGAGCTCGTCGACCGGCTCGACCTGACCGGCACCGCCGTCGAGTCGGCCAAGAGCGCCGGTGCGGCGCTCGACAACATCGTCGTCGGCCAGATCGTCGCGAAGGATCAGCATCCCGAGGCCGACAAGCTCTGGGTCACCAAGGTCGACGTCGGCGGCGAGGAGCCGCTGCAGATCGTGTGCGGTGCCCAGAACTTCAACGCCGGCGACAAGGTGCCGGTCGCGATGGTCGGCGCGACGCTGCCCGATGGCATGACGATCAAGAAGGCCAAGCTGCGCGGTGTCGAGTCGCGCGGCATGAACTGCTCGGCGCGCGAGCTGGGGCTTGGCGACGATCACGAGGGGCTGATGATCCTGCCGGCCGATGCGCCCGTCGGCATGCCCTTCGCCGAGTACGCCGGGCTCTCCGACACCATCCTCGAGCTCGAGATCACGCCGAACCGTCCCGACTGCCTGTCGGTCGCAGGCGTCGCGCGCGAGGTCGGCGCGGTGTTCGACCGCGTCGCCTCGATGCCCGCGCTCCGCGCCCGCCGAGACGGGCGCGCCGGCTGCCGACTCGGTCACCGTGACCATCGACGACCCCGAGATGTGCCCGCGCTACACGGCGCGGCTCATCCGAAACGTCAAGATCGGGCCGTCGCCGGCGTGGCTCGCCGAACGCGTGAACGCGAGCGGTGCGCGCTCGATCTCCAACATCGTCGACATCACCAACTACGTGATGTTCGAGCTCGGCCAGCCGCTGCACGCATTCGACGCCGATCTGCTCGCGACAGGACGCGAGCGGCAGGATCGCGATCGGCGTTCGCAGCGCGGCCGAAGGGCGAGCAGCTCACCACGCTCGACGGCCAGGATCGCACGCTGACCGCCGACACGCTCCTGATCACCGACCCGAGCGGCCCGGTGGCGCTCGCCGGCGTCATGGGCGGGCGAGTCGACCGAGGTTCACGAGGGGACCGTCAACGTCCTGCTCGAGTCCGCCTGCTTCAACCCGGGCTCCATCTCGCGCACGAGCCGCCGCCTCGGGCTGTTCTCCGAGGCATCCTCGCGCTTCGAGAAGGCCGTGGACCGCGCGTCGTGCGTCGCCGCGCTCGACCGCGCAGCCGCGCTGATGGCCGAGCTCTGCGGCGGCGAGGTCGCGCCCGGCGTCGTCGACACCTACCCCGCGCCGCGGTCGCGCGCGAGCTGACCCTGCGCCTCGCGCGCCTGAACGCACTGCTCGGGGCCGACATCTCGCCGGCCGAGGCCGCCGCGATCCTCTCCCGTCTCGGCTGCACGGTCGCCGCAGAGCGCCGACTCACTCGCCGTCACAGTCCCCACGTTTCGGCCTGACCTCGAGCGCGAGATCGACCTCATCGAGGAAGTGCTGCGGATCCACGGCATGGAGCGGATCACGCTCCACCCTGCCAAGCGGTGCCGGGCGCCTCGGCGAGCTCACCCGCGAGCAGCGGCTGCGGGAGCGAATCGGCGCCACGATGCGCGCAAGCGGCCTCAACGAGACGATGACCTACTCGTTCGCCGACCCTGCCGACACCGAGCGCATGCGAGACGTGCTCGACGAGGGTGAGGTCTACTGCGAGCTGCTCAACCCCATGTCCGCCGAGCAGGCCGTCCTGCGCCGCACGATGGTTCCCGGGCTCCTGCGCAGCGTCTCCTACAACCAGCGCCGGGGCGTGCCGGACGTGCACCTCTACGAGATCGGCAGCACGTTTCGCATGGCGCCCGGCCGCAAGCAGCCAAAGGAGCGAGCCGCGCTCGCCGGCGTGCTTGCAGGCGCATGGCACCGTCCGGCGTGGAACGAGCCGGCCGAGCCGCTCGGCTTCTTCGACGGCAAGGGCGTCATCGAGACACTCGCGCGCGAGCTGGGCCTCAAGCGGTTCAAGGTTCGCGCGACCGAGCTGCCGTTCCTGCAGCCGGGTCGAGCCGCCGAGGTGCTCGTAGGCGGCGAGGTCGTGGGCTGGCTCGGTGAGGTCCATCCGCTCGTGCTCGACAGCTTCGAAGCCGACGGCTCCGGTGGTGGCATTCGAGCTGGCGCTCGCGCCGCTCATGCGAGGGGCCGCCGATGCCAAGCCGTTCGCAGACGTCCCGCGCTTCCCGGCGGTCGAGCTCGACGTGGCCATCGTGGTGCCCGAGGACGTCACGGCCGAACGCATAGAGCAGGCGATCGTCTCCGCAGGGGGCAAGCTGCTCGAGTCCGTGCGCCTGTTCGACGTGTATCGCGGTAAGGGCGTGGAGCCGGGCAAGAAGTCCATGGCCTTCGAACTCGCGTACCGAGCCGCCGACCGCACGCTGACGACCGAGGAGGTCGAGTCCGCGCACGAGCGGCTCGTTCGCAAGGTATGCGGTGCTGTCGGGGGAGAACTGCGCGGTTGATGCGGGTTTCATGCATCTTTGCCTGCGATGATTCACAATAGTGCGCACTATTTGACTGATTGCAAACATCTATAACGCATAGAGCTTGACCGATATGCGTTCTAGCGTATAGACTACGCACCCATACACCACATCTGGAGGCGTGATGGTAGAGGTAGCGGTCATAGGCGCAGCGGGATACGCGGGAATCGAGGCCGTGCGCCTCGTGCTCGGGCACCCGCGCCTGCGCCTGGCCTTGGCGACCTCCGCTGCCGACGCGGGCAAGCCCGTGGCGTCCGTGTACCCGGCACTCTCGGGCGCCACCGATCTTGAGTTCGCCGTCGCCTGATGTCGACGCGATCGCGACCGCAGCTTCAATCGCCCTGCTGGCGGTCCCGCACACCGCCGCGCTCGACCTCGTGCCCGCATTGCTCGAGCGGGGCGTCACCGTCATCGACATGTCGGCGGACTACCGGCTCAAGGACCCGCTCGTCTACGAGGCATGGTACGGCGCCATGCACACGTCAGCCGGACCTGCTTGGCTCGGCGGTGTTCGGTCTTCCGGAGCTCGACCGCTCTGCTCTTCCGGGCGCCAAGCTCGTCGCGTGCCCGGGCTGCTACCCCACCGCGACCACCCTGGCTGCGTTTCCCGCCCTCGAGTCCGGGCCGGCGACCGGCAGCCGCATCGTGGTCGACGCCAAGTCCGGAGTCTCCGGTGCGGGTCGTTCGGCGAGTGCCGGCACGCACTTCGTCACCGTCAACGAAGTCAGTCCTCCCGTACAAGGTGGGGACGCATCGGCACACCCCCGAGATGGAGCAGGCACTCTCAACTGCAGCCGGACGCGAGGTTTCCGTCATCTTCACACCGCACCTGATTCCGATGTCGCGCGGTCTGCTTTCGACCGTCTACCTCGATGTCGAAGACGGACTTCACTACCGAGGAAGCCGTCGAGCTCTACCGCGGCCGCTACCACAACGAGCCGTTCCTCCACGTGCACGAGGCGGGGTCCATGCCGTCCACGGCCGAAGTCCGCGGCACCAACCGGGCATCGATCGGCGTCGCGGTCGACGAGCGCACCAACACGCTCGTTGCGGCGTGTGCGATCGACAACCTCGGCAAGGGCGCGGCCGGTCAGGCCGTGCAGTGTCTCAACGCGGTTCTTGGGTATCCCGAGACGGAAGGGTTCGACCGACCGGGGCCGGTCGTCTAGCTGCGCGGACGAAACGCGCGGTGACGCTACCGGCTCTCCCGAACCGACCGTCCACAACAACCGGAGTCCTCATGAACGAGTATCCCGATATCCCTGGTTTCGCCTACGCCGACGGAGGCGTCGTCGCCCCGCTCGGCTTTCTCGCTTCAGGTGTCAGTGCGGGCCTGAAGTCCGAGGGCAAGCGCGATCTGGCCCTCATCGCCGCCGAGGCCACGGTCCCGGCGGCCGCGGTCTTCACCACCAACAAGGTCGCGGCGGCGCCCGGTCGATCGTCTCGCGCCGTCACATCGCCGGGGGTGTTGCTCGCGCCGTCGTCATCAACGCTGGCAACGCCAACGCGTGCACCGGCGCTGCAGGGCCAACGCGACGCGCTTGCGATGGCTGACGCCGTCGCCGATGCGCTCGGCTGCGCGACCGGCGAAGTCATCGTCTCTTCGACCGGGGTCATCGGCGTGCCGCTTCCCATCGAGAAGCTGACGCGTGCGATTCCTGAAGCGGTCGAAGCCTCGACAGCCGCTCGGGAGACGATGCGGCCACCGCGATCATGACGACGGACACCTTCGCCAAGCAGACCGCGCTGTCGCTTGAGATCGACGGTCGCCGCATCACGGTGGGCGGCATGGCCAAGGGCAGCGGCATGATCGCGCCCAACATGGCGACGATGCTTGCAGTCATCACCACCGATGCACCGCTGACGAGCGAGGCCTGCGACGCCGCCCTTCGGCACGCTGTGGCGTTCACCTTCAACCGTGTCACCGTCGACATGGACACCTCCACCAACGACATGTGCGTCTTGCTCGCCTCCGGAGCCGCGGGCGGCGACGACATCGAGCCGTGGCGATCCCGCGTTCGATCTCGTCAAGGAGGCGATCCACGCCGTCGCAGGCGAGCTCGCGCGGATGATCGCGCGCGACGGCGAGGGCGCCACCAAGCTCGTCACCGTCACGGTCGTCAGGTGCCGCGTCAACCTCAGACGCCGAGAAGGCCGCGTTCACGATCGCGAACTCACCGCTCGTCAAGACCGCGCTGTTCGGCAACGACGCGAACTGGGGACGGGTCGCCGGCGCGCTCGGCCGTTCGGAGCCGAGCTCGACCCGGACACGTTCGACATCGACTTCGCGGGCATCCCCGTGTGCCGCGGCGGTGCGGCGCGTGGGGTTCGACGAGGATGAAGCGCTCGAGGCGCTCAAGCAGCCCGAGGTGACCATCGCTGTGAACCTGCACCTCGGTGAGGGTGCCGCCACCGTCTGGACCTGCGACCTGACCTACGAATACGTGCGCATCAACGGGGAGTACCGCTCATGAGCGCCGCGAAACTGGGAGGACACGACATGAAGGACCTGCTGGCCAAGGCGGAGACGCTCACCGAGGCGCTGCCCTACATCAAGCGCACGTACGGCAAGACCATCGTCATCAAGTACGGCGGCGCGGCGATGACCGACCCCGAGCTTCGCGAGCAGGTAGCAAGCGACATCGTGCTCATGAAGCTCGTGGGGATCAACCCCGTCATCGTGCACGGCGGTGGCCCGGAGATCACCTCGTACATGAACCGCCTCAACCTGCCGGTCGAGTTCTACGACGGCCTGCGCGTCACCACCGACGAGGCCATGGAAGTCGTGAAGATGGTGCTCGTCGGCAAGGTGAATCCTGAGCTTGTGGCCGCCATCAACGTCCACGGTCGCCTCGCGGTCGGCGTCTCGGGCGACGACGGGAACCTCGTGCGCGCGAAGCAACGCGACCCGCGGCTGGGTCGCGTCGGCGAGGTCACGCACATCGACACCACGGTCATCGACAACCTCATCGAGGACGGCTTCATCCCGGTCGTCGCGACGGTCGCCGCAGGAGAGGACGGCGGCAGCTTCAACGTGAACGCCGACCTGGTCGCCGCCAAGCTCGCCGAGGCGCTCGAGGCCGACAAGGTCATCTTCCTCACCGACGTCGACGGGCTGTACGCGGACTTCTCGGACAAGGGCTCGCTCATCAGCGCGCTCACGCCCGAAGAGGCCGAGGAGATGATCGTCTCGGACACGCTCGAGGGCGGCATGGTTCCGAAGGTCGCTGCGTGCGTACACGCGCTGCGCTCGGGCGTGCGCAGGGCCCACATCCTGAACGGCACCGTGCCGCACGCGCTGCTGCTTGAGGTCTACACCGCCGATGGCGTCGGCACCATGATCGCCGCCGACGGCGAGGAGGCGTGATGGGGGCGACGTACGAGGCAGCGCGTCGCGCCTGGATGCCCAGTGCGTGATGCAGACGTACGCGCGCAAGCCGGTCATGTTCGTGCGTGGCAGCGGGATGCGGCTCTACGACGACGAGGGGCGCGAGTACCTCGACTTCGTCTCGGGCATCGGCGCCGTCAACCTCGGCCACGCGCACCCCGCAGTCACTGCGGCGCTGTGCGAGCAGGCGGGCAAGCTCGTCCACGTGAGCAACCTGTTCTACGTCGAGCACCGCGCCGAGCTTGCGCGCGACATCGTCGACCTGCTCGGCGGCGGGTGGAAGATGTTCTTCGCGAACTCGGGTACCGAGGCGATCGAAGGCGCGATCAAGCTCGCGCGCCGCTGGGCGGGGGAGCACAAGCCCGGCGCGTACAAGGTCGTCTCGCTCGAGCGCAGCTTCCATGGCCGCACGCTCGCGGCGCTCGCTGCGACCGGCCAGGCCAGCAAGCAAGAGGCGTTCGCGCCGATGCCCGAGGGGTTCGTCCACGTGCCCGCCAACGACATTGTGGCGCTCGCGCGCGGCGGTCGATGACTCGGTCGCAGCGGTGCTGCTCGAGGTCGTGCAGGGCGAAGGCGGCGTCTGGCCGCTCAGCGCCGAGTACCTCGCGGCTGCGCGCAGCATCTGTGACGCGCACGGCTGCCTGCTCATCATCGACGAGATCCAGACCGGCTTCTTTCGCACGGGGCCCGCTTTCGCGCATCAGGCGTTCGACATCACGCCCGACGTCATCACCGTGGCAAAGGCGCTCGCCAACGGACTGCCCATCGGCGGTATCGTCGCTCGCGACGAGGTCGCGGCCGCCCTCAAGCCCGGTGACCACGGCTCGACGTTCGGAGGCGGACCGGCGATCTGCGCGGCCGGCCGTGCGACGATCGCGGCGCTCGTGGCCGAGAGCCTCGGCGCAAACGCGCTCGAGATGCGGCGCCTATCTGCAGGACGGGCTTGGCCGCCCTCGCCGAGAACACGGGCAGCATCACCGACGTCACGGGGCGCGGGCCTCATGGTCGGGCGTCACACTCGCGGCGCCGATTGCGCCGGAAGTAGGCAGCCGGGCCGCTCGAGAGGGGCATAGTTATGAATACCATCGGCGCGGATATTTTGCGTTTTCTGCCGCCCCTCGTGTGCGGAAAGCCCGAGATTGATACACTCCTGTCCACACTGTCCGACATTCTCGGTGAATTGAGTCTCGACTAATGCATAGTCTCAGGGGACGCGACTTTCTCTCACTCGGCGACATCACTCCGGCCGAGCTCACGCAGATTCTCAGTACGGCTCACGCGCAGAAGCGGGCGTGGGCGCGCGAGGAGCGCAACACGCCGCTCGCCGGCAAGTCGATCGCGCTCATCTTCCAGAAGCCCTCGATGCGCACGCGCGTCTCGTTCGAACTCGCCTGCATTCGACTCGGTGCTCACCCGATCGTGATGAGCGGCAGCGACAGCGCCTTCTCGCGCTCGGAGAGCGTCTACGACACCACCAAGGTACTCGAGCGCTACTGCGATGCGATCGTCATCCGCACGTTCGCCCAATCGATGGTCGAGGAGATCGCCGAGGTCGCCTCGGTCCCCGTCATCAACGCGCTCACCGACGACCATCACCCCTGCCAGGGCCTGGCCGACCTCCTGACCATCGAGGAGCACCTCGGCACACTCGAGGGTGTGCGAATCGCCTACGTCGGCGACGGCAACAACATGGCGCACACGTACCTTCTCGGCGGGGCTCTTGCGGGCATGCACGTCAGCATCGCGTGCCCCGAGGGCTTCCAGCCGCTCGACTCCGTGGTCGAGCAGGCGCGCTCGATCGCCGAGGAGACCGGCGCCACGATCATCGCTGACGACCGACCCGGTCGCCGGCGTGACCGCCGCCGACGTCGTCATCACCGACACCTGGGCGTCGATGGGCCAGGAGGACGAGCACGCCACGCGTCTGGCCGCTTTCCAGCCGTTCCAGGTCAACGCCATCACTCATGGCGCACGCCGCCGACGGCGCGATCTTCCTGCACTGCCTACCTGCGCACCGCGGCGAGGAGGTCGTCGACGAAGTCATCGATGCCCCGTACTCGGTCGTCTTCGACGAGGCCGAGAACCGCCTGCACGCACAGAAGGCGTTGCTCTCACTGCTTCTCGGCTAGCCTTCGCCCGACCACGGACAGGGGATAGGGACACGCACATGAGGAAGCGACTCGAACGACAGGACGCAATCCGCCGTATCGTGCGAAACGAGCGGGTCAAGACCCAGCGCACCCTCGTCGACCTGCTCAAGGCGCAGGGGTACGTGTGCACCCAGGCCACCGTCTCGCGCGACATCACCGAGATGGGGCTCAAGAAGCTGCCGGAGGGCGTCTACGTCCTCGCCGAGGACCTGCACCTTCAGCGCATGGTCTCCGACCTCGTCTTCGACGTTAAGCGCAGCGAGAAGCTCGTGCTCGTCAAGGCTTCCTCTGGCACGGCGCCCGGCGTCGCGGCAGCGCTCGACGCGGCTGAGATGGAAGGCATTCTCGGCTCGGTCGCCGGCGACGACACCATTCTCATCATCACGACCGGCGAGCCGGAAGCCGCGTTGCTGGTCGACACGCTCGACAAGTTCCGTGGCGTCGCCCCGGAGCGCTCAGTCCACCCTGTGACCGCCGCTGACCGCTCTCGGGCGCAGCACAGCAAGCTCGACTAGCGAGAGGAAGCACCTTCATGGCTCGGGACAAAGTCGTACTCGCGTACTCCGGTGGCCTGGACACGTCGGTCGCCATCCGATGGCTTCAGGAGAACCACGATCTCGACGTCATCGCGCTTGCGATGGACGTCGGACAGGAGCGCCAGGACCTGGAGTTCGTTCGCCAGAAGGCACTGGGCATCGGCGCTGTGGAGTCCATCGTCAAGGACGTGCGCGAGGAGTACGTCGAGGAGTTCATCGCCAAGGCGCTGAAGGCCAACGCGCTCTACGAGAACAAGTATCCGCTCGTCAGCGCGATGAGCCGACCCATCATCGTCAAGCACCTCGTCATGGAGGCCCACCGGCATCAGGCGAAGTACATCGCGCACGGGTGCACGGGCAAGGGTAACGACCAGGTGCGCTTCGAGGTGGGCATCTCGTCGCTCGACCCCGACCTCGAGATATCTGGCCCCGGTTCGCGTGTGGGACCTCAAGACCCGCGAGCAGGAGATGGACTGGGCCGAAGCGCGCGGAATACCCGTGCCGACGACGAAGGACAACCCGTACTCGATCGACGACAACCTGTGGGGCCGTGCCATCGAGTGCGGCGTGCTCGAGGACCCGTGGGTCGAGCCGCCTGCGGACATCTACACGCTGACCAACGATGCACGCACCGACAAGTGCGGGGACGAGCCGGAGTACGCGGTCATCTCCTTCGACCAGGGCCTGCCCGTCGCCTACGACGGCTCGACTCATGAGCTTCCACGAGATCATCCTCAAGATGAACGAGATCGCCGGTCGTCACGGCTTCGGCCGTATCGACATGATCGAGAACCGCCTCATCGGCGTGAAGTCGCGCGAGATCTACGAGGTTCCGGGGGCGCTCGCCCTCATCACCGCGCACCAGGCGCTCGAGGACCTGTGCCTCGAGCGCGAGGTGCTGCACTACAAGCTCGGCGTCGAGCACAAGTGGTCCGAGCTCGTCTACAACGGCATGTGGTTCTCGCCGCTCAAGGAGGCTCTCGACGGGTTCATCGAGACGACGCAGCGACTCGTGACCGGTGATGTGCGCCTTCGCTTCTACAAGGGCAGCTGCGTCACGGTCGGTCGCCGCAGCGAGTACTCGCTCTACGACTACAACCTGGCGACGTACGACGAGGCCGACACCTTCGACCACAAGGCAGCGAAGGGCTTCATCGACCTCCACGGTCTGCCCGTGAAGGTCTGGGCACGTCAGCGTCGAAAGGTCGGCAAGGAAGGCGAGGTGTAGCCAATGGAGATCATCCTGACCAGATCGCGACTGCGGCCGTGTGCTGCGGTGTTCTGTTCTTCCTCATGTGTGCGGCCCTGGTGTTCGGCTATCTCTTCAAGCAGAAGCCGCAGGTTGCGACGACCACAGCGCCCGAACCGGTGGTCCAGGCCGATCGCGAGCCCGGATGCCGGCACTCCGGATGCAGACCCGATGCCATGGGTCGACCCGCGCCGGTCCACACCACCGCTACGCCCGAGACGCCCACTGGAGCGACGGGCGCAGATGGCTGACGCCAAGACGCCGTGGGGCGGTCGGTTCGAGAAGACGCCGGGGCGCTTCCTGCAGGAGTTCGGTGCCTCGCTGCCGATCGATCAGCGCATGTGGGCCGAGGACATCCGCGGCTCGATCGCGCACGCGCGCATGCTTGCAAAACAGGGCGTCATCACCGACGCCGACGCTGACGCGATCGAGGCGGGACTCTCCGAGATCTTCCGCGAGATCAGAGCCGGCGAGTTCGAGTGGCGCATCGAAGACGAAGACGTCCACATGGCCATCGAGCGCGTGCTCACCGAGCGAATCGGAGTCGCCGGAGCTCGCCTCCACACGGGCCGCAGCCGCAACGACCAGGTCGCCACCGACACGCGCCTGTACGCCAAGCGCATGGCCGCCGGCCTCGCGCAGGACGCGGTCGGCATGCGCGTCGCGTGCTCGTTCGGCTGGCCGAGGAGCATCTCGGCGTCGTGATGCCCGGCTACACGCACCTGCAGAAGGCGCAGCCGGTGCTCTTCAGCCACCACATGCTCGCGTACGCACAGATGCTGTCGCGCGATTTCACGCGGCTTCGGCACGCGCACGAGTCCGCCGACGTGCTGCCGCTCGGCAGCGCGGCGCTTGCCGGCACCACCTACCCGCTCGACCGCGACTACGTCGCGGCGAGGCTGGGCTTCTCGGCGGTGAGCGCGAACTCGATGGACGCGGTGTCGGACCGGGACTTCCTGCTCGACCTCACCTACGCCTGCGCCGTGTGCCAGGTCCACCTCTCCCGGCTTGCCGAGGAGCTCATCCTGTGGTCGAGCGAGGAGTTCGGCTTCGTCCGCATGGACGACGAGTACTCGACCGGCAGCTCGATCATGCCGCAGAAGAAGAACCCCGACTTCGCAGAGCTCGTGCGAGGCAAGACGGGACGGGTCCTCGGCGACCTCCAGTCGCTGCTCGTGACGCTCAAGGGACTGCCGCTCGCCTACAACAAGGACATGCAGGAGGACAAGGAGCCGGCGTTCGATGCTGTCGACACGCTCTCAGACTCCCTGCGGGCGATGACCGGCATGCTCGATACGATGCGCGTGAACGTCGATGCGATGGCCGCCGGTGCACGGGGCGGCTTCATGGCCGCGACCGACCTCGCGGACTACCTCGTCGGTAAGGGCATGCCCTTCCGTGAGGCGCACGAGGTCGTCGGCAGGCTGGTCCTCGACTGCGAGCGACGAGGGCCGCACCCTGCAAGACCTGACCGCCGAGGAGTTCGCGGCCCACGCTGCCGAGTTCGGTGGTGACGTCCTTGATGCCGTCGACATCGACAAGGTGGTCGCGCGCCGTGTCACGGCGGGCGGCACCGGTCACAGCGCCGTGTCGCACCAACTCGCCGAGACGATCGACGCGCTGGCCGCCGACGACGCATGGCTTGAGAGCGTCATCGACTGAGCGCGCCTCGGTCCGCGCTGCGCTACCCTTGCGGCATGCAGCTCGACCGCCGCTTCATCGCTTGTTCGACCTGGGCGCCGCGTCCGAATCGAAGCTGACGTTCTTCGATCGGTCGCCGGAAGTCGTCGCGCCCGAGCTTGCTCGGTGCGCTTCTCGTGAGCACGGCCGGGGGCGTTGAGACCGGCGGCCGGATCGTCGAGGTCGAGGCGTACCTCGGCAGCCACGACGCGGGTTCGCATGCGGCCACTCGCGGCATCACGAAGCGCAACGCCGTGATGTACGGGCCTCCGGGCTCGGCGTACGTCTACTTCACCTACGGCAATCACCACATGCTGAATCTGGTGTGCGAGCCTGAGGGTATCGCCGGTGCGGTCCTCGTACGCGCTCTCGAGCCGCTGCTCGGCATCGACGTGATGAGCGGTCGACGCCGCGGACTGCCGCTCCGCGAGCTGTGCAACGGCCCCGGCAAGCTCGCCGCCGCGCTGGGAGTCGACCTGTCGGACAACGGGTCTATTCTCGGCGAGGGACGGCTTTCGGTATACGTATGGCGAGCCGCCACCGCCAGTCTGAAGTCGCCAACTCGGGCAGAATCGGCCTGTCATCCGGTCACGAGCTCGACTTGCGGTGGTACGTTGAGAACAGCGCCTTCGTCTCTCGGGGCAGGACGGGGCCGCTGACCAGAGGCTGATCGACGATCCAAAGAGGGAGGGTGCCGAGTGAAACTCGGAGACATCTACAACGCGTGCGTGAGCGCGGGCATGGCAGCCGACCCGCGCGGGCAGGTCGAAATCGATCGCGTCCTGGCCGCCGCTCGCAAGGAGTACGACAAGCTCGACGCGGACGATGTTGCGTTCTACGACACCGAGAAGCTGACGAACCCGTACTCCGACACGCGCATCTGCGCGGGTGACGCCGACACCGAGATTCGAGGCCTGCTCGTCGGCATCGACATGGAGGTAGGGGAGGTGCTGCTGGCCGACCGGTTGCGCGAGAAGGGCGAGCCGATCGATCTCGTCTTCGCCCATCATCCGGAAGGGCCGGGCTTTGCGAACCTTCACGAGGTCATGTACATGCAGGCGGACCTCTGGGCGCAGCAGGGGGTGTCGATCGCGGCCGGCGACGCCCTGATCGCCCCGCGCGCCGAGGAGATCCGACGTCGCATCTCGCCGGTCAACCACTACCGCGCTATCGACGCGGCGAACCTGCTCGGCCTCGCATCGCTGTCGTGCCACACTCCCGCCGACAACTCGGTGCAGAGGTTCGTCACCGAGTTCCTCGACAGCGCGAGCCCCGAGACCCTCGACGACCTGGTCAAGGCGCTCCGCACGATTCCCGAGTACGAGCACGGCGCACGCAAGGGGTACGGACCCACCCTGGTCCTCGGGAGCGGCTCCGCTCGCCCGGGGCGGATGGTCGTCGACATGACCGGCGGGACCGAGGGCCCGAATGACGCGCTGGATCGCCTGTCGGCCGCCGGCGTGGGCACGCTGGTGGGCATGCACTACTCGGAGGAGCACAGGAAGCATGCCGAGGAGCTCAAACTCAACCTCGTGGTCGCCGGCCACATCTCGAGCGACGTGCTCGGGATGAATCTGGTGCTGGACCGCATCGAAGCACTCGGGGACGTGCAGGTGTACTGCACATCGGGCATGGTGAGGGTCAGGCGCACCTAGCGGCCGAGTCGTCCCAGTCTCCGCTAACGAAGAAGGACACCCTGGGGGTGTCCTTCTTGCGTTGCCGTCAGGCTGCAATCGTGGCTAGGGCGTGGGCGTGGGCTCGCCACTGCCACCGCCACCGCTCGTCGGCTCCACCGACGGAGGCGGCGGCGGAGGCTTCGGAGGCTTGATCGCCGGATTCTTGCCCTTGGACACGATGAGCACGATCTTCCCGTTCTTGGAGCTCTGCCCGATGACCGTGCCCTTCGGCTTGTTCGACCACACGTAGTCGACAGTGAAGCCGTAGCCGTCGAGCTTCTTGCCCGCAGCATCAAGCTTCAGACCCTTGACGCTCGGCAGGCTTGCTGACCGGAATGTGGAACTTCGACGGGTTGTACGCAGGTCGGGGCTGGCTCGGAAAGTCGAGAGCCGGTTGACCCGCCAGCGCGCGGCGCATGTAGGACGCCCAGATCGGAGCGCTCACCGTGCCGCCGAAGGCCCGGGAGCCGTTCACGTAGATCGTGCGCTCCTTCGGATAGCCGACCCACACCGCCGTGACGAGCTGCGGCGTGAACCCGACGAACCACACGTCGCGGTTGAGCTGGCTGGTCCCGGTCTTTCCGGCAGCCGGTCGACCGATGTTGGCGCGCCGACCGGTGCCGCCCGATGATGACGCCCCTCATGACGTCGATAGCGGCCTTGGCGACCGGTGCCTTGATGACTCGGCTTCCGTGGCGCTTGGCGACGAAGATCGTCTTGTCGTCCCGGTCGACGACCTTGGTGATGCACGACCGGCTTGCGGCGAACGCCCTCAGTCGCGAGCGTGCCGTACGCGGACGCCATCTCGTAGCGGCGTCACGTTGCCGGCACCGAGCGCGATGGACGGGTACTTGGGGATGCTTGGTCGTGATGCCCATCCTCTTGGCGGTGGCCACCACGTTCTTGATGCCGAGTTCCCATGCGACTCGCGCGAACACGGTGTTGACGGAGGCCACCGTCGCGGACTGGAGGGTCATCATTCCTCGGCCGGCGCCCTCGCTGTTGTCGACGATCCACGGCTTGGGCTTCGAGGGGATGGCCGCAGGAGAGGACGAGTCGATGCGCATCGAGGGGGGCATGCCCTTCTCGAGCGCCGTCACCAGCACGAACGTCTTGAACGACGAACCCGGCTGCCGATAGCCCTGGGTCGCGAGGTTGAACTTGCTCTTCCGGTAGTCGCGCCCGCCGACGAGCGCCTTGACGTAGCCGGTGCGCGGGTCGATGGAGACCAGGGCCGCCTGCGGGTCGCTCTTGTGTGGGAGCTTGTTCTTGACCGCGCTCTCGGCGTACCCCTGCAGGCGGGTGTCGAGCGTCGTGTAGACGGTCAGCCCACCCTTGAACACGGTGCCCTCTGAGAACTGCTGCTGGAGAAGCTTCTTGACGTGTGCGACGAAGTAGTGCGCTCGGTAGATGCCATCGCGCGGCACTTTGTTGCGGTCGAGCTTGAGCTTGGCCGGCGACGGCCTCGTCGTGCTGCGCCTTGGTGATGTAGTTGTTGGCGAGCATCCGGCCCAGTACTTCGTTGCGCCGAGTCGACCGCGCCATCGGGGTTGTTGTACGGGTCCAGTCGGCTGGGTGACTGGGCGAGTCCCGCGAGTGTGGCAGCCTGCGTGAGCGTGAGCTTGCTCGCCGGACGGTTGAAGTACTCCAGCGAGGCGGCCTGCGCGCCGTAGGCGCCTTCACCGAGATAGATGGTGTTCAGGTACATCTCGAGGATCTCGCGCTTGGTGTGGCGCTTCTCGAGCTCGATCGCCAGATACGCCTCTCGGACCTTGCGGGCGTAGGTGATGTCGGTGCGCTCGTCGAGCAGGATCGTGTTGCGGATGTACTGCTGCGTGATCGTCGATGCGCCCTGCCGATTGCCCGATGCCGTCTTCAGCGCGGCGCGCACCAGGCCGAGGGGGTCGACGCCCTTGTGCGAGTAGAATCGCTCGTCCTCGACGGCCACGATCGCATTGATCAGGTCCGGTGAGATCTGAGAGATCGGCACGACTTCGCGGTTCTCAAGATACAGGCGAGCCAGTAGCTTTCCGTCGGCCGAGTAGATCTTCGTTGCCTGCGCGACCTCGAATGCGTTCTTGGCCTTGTAGTCGGGGAGCGTCTTCAGGGCCGCTTCTGCACGAAGCCGAAAGCGACCCGCCGCACCCGTGAGCGCGACAACCAGCACCAGCGACAGTCAGCACGGCGAAGAACGCCGAGCGCGATCTTCGGTGCGTTCGATCTTGGGTTTGCGGCGGAGCCGTGCTCGTCTGCTGGCCATGACCCTCCAGTCCGGTGTCTGATGGTACATTGTGCCGTATCGGGGCGTACGGTAATCGCCAGTAGGCTCAATCGGTCATCAGCCCGTCACTCTTCTCTGGAGCAAGCATAGTGCCCTCTTCGTCCCACAAGACCCCCGAGTTGCTCGCTCCCGCAGGCGGCCCCGATGCCTTCGTCGCCGCGATTGCCAACGGCGCCGACGCGGTCTATCTGGGCGTCGACCGCCTCAACGCGCGCCGAAGCGCCGAGAACTTCACCCTGGAGACCTGGCCGAGACGTGCCGGTTCGCGCATGTACGGGGCGTGCGGGTCTACCTGACCGTGAACGTCGTGGTTCTGCCCACCGAGGTCGCCGGCGCCCTCGATCTCGTCGATCAGGCGTGGGCTGCGGGCGTCGACGCGATCATCGTTCAGGACCTCGGACTGCTTCGAGTTGTGCGCGAGCTCGCTGCCGCACGTGCGCGTGCATTCGTCGACCCAGATCAACGCCCACAACACGCTCACCGTCCGCGCGCTCGAAGCGCTCGGCGTCTCACGCGTGACACTCGCGCGCGAGGTGTCCGTAGACGAAATAGCCGCTCTCGTCTCGGCGAGTGGCGATGAGATCGAGTCGTTCGTCCACGGCGCGCTGTGCGTCTGCTACTCCGGGCAGTGCCTGATGTCGTCGCTCATCGGCGGGCGCAGCGCGAACCGCGGGCAGTGCGCTCAGCCGTGCCGGATGACCTACGAGCTAGTCGACGGTTCGGGCGACGGTGATCGCCACCCCCGGAGCGCACCTGCTGTCACCGAAGGACCTTGCGGGCATCTCGATGCTGCCGCGTCTGGTCGAGGCGGGCGTCTCGGCGCTCAAGATCGAGGGCCGCATGAAGAATCCGGAGTACGTCGCGCTCGTCACGGGCGTCTACCGCTCGGCGCTCGATCGAGCGGCAGCCGACCCCGACGGCTACGCAGTCCGCGACGGCGAGCTGGCCGTGCTCTCCGAGTCGTTCTCCCGAGGCTTCACCGAGGCGTACCTGCTCGGCGAGCGCGGTAACGAGATGATGAGCTACCAGAGGCCCAACAATCGCGGAGTCTTCGTCGGTCGAGTCGTCCAAGCCGAGACCAGCGCGGTGACTATCGCGCTCGAGGCCCAGCTGGATGCGGAAGACACCGTCGAGTTCTGGACTTCGTCGGGCCGGTTCGCGCAGGCGGCCGGCGCCCTTGTCGTTCGACGGCGCCGAGCACCCGACAGCGCCCGCAGGCGTTCGGGCGACGATCGAGACCGAGCGCAGTGCGGTCACGGGTGATCGCGTCTTCCGCGTGCGCAACGCTGCCCTCGCATCGGCCGCCCGTCGTACGTTCGA
Source organism: uncultured Coriobacteriia bacterium (assembly GCA_963803785.1). Lineage (GTDB taxonomy): Bacteria > Actinomycetota > Coriobacteriia > Anaerosomatales > JAAXUF01 > CAWDNM01. Next base: position 12,057 of record CAWDNM010000001.1, on the reverse strand, counting down.
GCGCCCGGAGGAGACGGCCGCGGTGGAGCTCGACTTCTTCGTCCGCGTCGTTGCCGGTGAACCGCTGAGCGTGCGTCGTCGAAGACGAGGCCGGGCGCACCGGCATGGCGCAGGGCGCGGTCGTCGAGCCCGCACGCACCAAGGCAGTCACGGCCGAGGAGGTTGTCGAGCACGTCGGTCGTCTCGGTGGCACGCCGTATCGCATCGGCCGGTTCGATCTGGAGCTCTCACCGGGAGTCGGTGTGGGGTTCTCGGCACTGCACCGCCTGCGGCGAGAGGCACTGGAGGCGTACGAGGGCGTGGTTCTGCTTCCGTGGAGCGGCCGCCGGCGCAGCAATCCGACCAGCTGCCACCAACGGCCGGAGGGGCGTCCGTGAGGCGGCGCCCCGACGTGGTCGCGGAGGCGGCGGGCCTCGAGGTGGCGCTCGCGTGTCTGAGCGCAGGCGCTGACCGAGTGCACGTGCCGACTCATGCGCTCAGCACCGGGCGACGTGCCGAGAGGCGTCGTTCCGCTCTTGCCGCGCGTACTCCACGACCGAGAGACTGCGGCGGCGCTGCGCTTCGCGACAGAGGGCCGCACCGTCGCCGTCGGGCAATCTCGGGCTTGATCGGACCGGCTGTCGCAGCGCAGGAGCCGACGGTCGAGGCTCACTGGTCGCTCAACGCGCTCAACGCTTACGCGGTCGAGCAGCTCGCGCGAGCTGGGCGCCGGGCTCGTGTGGCTCTCGCCCGAGCTCTCCGGGCGCCAGATCGCCGAGGTCTGCTCGGCGACGCGAACCGGCGTGGGGATGTCGGTGTGGGGTCGTCAGGAGGTCATGGTGACCGAGCACTGCGTGCTCATGGCGGAGGGGGAGTGCGACCGGCGTTGCGGCGGCGTGCGCCCGCCGAGGTGCCGCCCGCGGGCTTCGCGACCGGAAGGGCTACGAGTTCCCCGTGCAGACCGACGTCACCGGGCGCACCCACGTGTTCAACTCGGTCCGGCTGGACCTGACCGCGGCGCTGCCCGAGATCATCGCGTCGGGAGTGGCGGCGCTGCGAGCTCGACGTGCACACGGAGAGCGCCGCGCGACGCGGCGGCGGCGGTCGCGGCCGTGCGTCGCGGCCCGCGAAGCGGTCATGGCTGGCCGCGTGCCGGCCGAGCGACGCGAGCAGGCTACCACGTCGGGGCACTTCTTCAGGGGACTCACGTAGACGATTCGGCTCGAGCCCTGCCGGCTCGCGCGGCTAGTTGACCTCGATCTGCTTGGTGATCGAGCGCCTGCTGGCCCGCGTCGTCGGTCACCCAGAGCGTGACCTCGTAGGTGCCGGGCTCGGCCCACGCGTGCGATCGCCTTCTTGCCCTGCGCGGTCGCGCCGTCGCCGAACTCCCAGTACCACTTCGCGATCTTGCCGTCGTCGCTGGACGCAGAGCCGTCGAGCTTGACCTTCTCGCCTGACTTGGCGGTCGCGGGTGCGTCGAAGTCCGCTGTGGGCGGCGTGGTCGAGACGCCGCCGTTGCTCACGGTGAGCGTGACGACCGTCTCCGTGGTCCCCGTGCTGCCTGCCGCCGGGGATCTGATCCGCTACAACGCCACCGGCGACACCCTCGACGCTCTTCTCGATGACCTTCGCGCCGAGCTTGAGCTTCTCCAGCGCTGCGAGCGCCGCCTCCTTGGTCATGCCAACGAGGTTGGGCACTTTGATCTTCTTCGGGCTCGACGTGCTTGGTGCACGACTTGAGTGTCCATGGAGCTCAGGAACAGGCCGGAGCCGGTGCGTGGGCAGTAGTCGCGTCGCCGCCATGCCCGGTCTCGAGGCAGATCGTGGCTCGCTTGAGGCCGCCCGGTCGGGTGAAGTCCGACTCGGGCTTGCCGCTCAGGGCCGCGCGCATGAACTTGGCCCACATCTGGGCCGGGAACGAGCCGCCGGTCACGGCGACTCCGTGCACGCTCGTCATCGCCGTCTGCGCTTCCGGGTAGCCCATCCAGACGGCAGTCGCCAGCTGGGGCGTGTATCCCACGAACCACGCATCGCGATACTGCTGGGTGGTGCCCGTCTTGCCGGCGGCCGGGCGCCCGATGGCCGCCGCGGTACCGGTGCCGCGCTTGATGACGCCCTTGAGGATGTCGGTCGTCAGGTAGGCCACGGCCGGGTCGATGGCGTCCTGTCGACTTGGCCTTCGCCGAGAAGACCACGTCGCCCTTCGCGTCCCGGACCTCGCTGATGCCGAACGGCTCTGCGTGCTTGCCGCCCGCGGCGAGCGTCGCGTACGCGTCCGCCATCTCCAGCGGCGTGACGCCTCCTTCGAGACCCCCGAGCGCGATGGCCGGAACCGGGGTGATGCCCGAGTGCAGGCCCATCCTCTCGGCCGTCTCGACGACCTTCTCGGGCGTGACCTTCAGGATGAGGCGCGCGAAGACGGAGTTCACCGACTGCTCGGTCGCGGTCCGCAGTCGCATCGGCGCCGCCCTGGCCGCCGTGAGCCCCGGTGACGCGCCATACCTGGTTGCCGACGGCGAGCTTGGCGGCGCCCGACTTGAACGTCTGCTCGGGGCTCACGCCGTCACTGAGCGCTGTCGCGAGCACGAACGGCTTGAACGACGAGCCCGGCTGTCGACCGTTGCCCTGTACGGCAGCGTTGAACTGCTGGGTCTTGAAGTCGCGTCCGCCAACCATGGCGACCACCTCGCCCGTGCCCGGCTTGATCGCCACGAGTGCTGCCGAGGGGTCGCCCTTGCGGTTCAGCGTCGAGGAGATGGCCTTCTCGGCGGCCTTCTGCGCAGTTGAGGTCGAGCGTCGTCTTGACGACGAGGCCACCGCGGTACAGCTGGTCCTGGCCGATAGCGGTCGCTCGAGCTCGGCCTTGACCCACTCGACGAAGTACGGGCGCGCGCGCCGGTGGGCTCTTGAGTCCGACGGTCTTGACCTCGCCTGCCGACGGCGGCCGCGAACTGAGCCGGCGTGATGTAGCCCTCGTCCCGCATCTGCGCGAGCACGGTGTCGCGCCTCTGCTTTGGCGGCCGCCTTCTCCAGGTAGGGGGAGTAGCGGCCCGGGGACTTGATCACGCCGGCGATCATCGCCGACTTCGGCGAGCGTTGAGCTTGCTGACGGTCTTGCCGAAGTAGACCTGCGATGCCGACTCGACGCCGTAGGCGCCGTGCCCGAAGTAGATGGTGTTGAGGTAGTACTCGAGAATCTGGTCCTTGCGTGTAGCGCTTCTCAACTCGCTGAGCGAGCATGCGCTTCTCTGATCTTGCGCCTGCATGGAGCTCTCGTCACCGACGAACGCCTGCTTCACGTACTGCTGAGTGATCGTCGAGCCGCCTTGGGCCTTGCGTCGCAGCACGACATCCGTGTACGATCGCGCGAGCGATGCCGATGCGGATCGACGCCGGAGTGCTCGTAGAAGCGCTGGTCCTCGGTCGAGATGACCGCCTTCTGCAAGCATCATCGGGATCTTGGAGAGCGGCTGGTCGCTGCGGTTCTGCTCGGCGAAGAGCTTGGCGAGCAAGCGGCCGTTGCGGTCGGTGATGACGGTGCTCTGGTCGCGGCCCTGCGCGGCGGCCGCGTTGGGGTCCGGAAGCGAGGCTGACATCGTGGCGTAGACGATTCCCGCGGTGACGAGCCCGGCGACGAGCAGCGCGGCGAGGAGCAGTCCGAGAGAGCGCCAGACCCGCGCGGCGCGCGCGGATGCCGGCCGACCCGGGCGCGCTGGGGCCGGGGGACGGCTTCGGAGCCCGACCGCTGACGGCCTTGCCCGCCCGCCGGTCCTCTTCGGCTGCGATGTCTTGGCTCGTTGGGCAGCTCGGGAACGCGGCCTCGGCTTTGGGCTGCCGGAGCTTCCGGTGCCCGATGGTGAACGGTGTGCGCTCATGCGGTGACGGTGTCCTTCTTGTGAAGTTGGCCTGCATCCCGGCGCGGGGTGCGGCGAGCACTCGCATCAGGCTGACGTGGCGTCGCGGCGCCCGCCTGAAGAAGGCGGCTGCGGACCTCGGATTCTGCTAGTATGACACGCAAAATGCCAGCCAAACGGGCCGGTGGACGCCCCGGTCGGGTAGCCGTAACCGTCGCCGTTCACTGCCGAGGAGGCCGAAGCGCCTGTGCTTTCCGCCGACGAGCAGCTTCACATCATCACGAGCGGCATCGCAGCGCTCGTGCCCGAGGCCGACATGGCGAAGAAGCTTGCGCGCGGCGTGCCCGCTGCGGGTCAAGCTGGGCGTCGACCCGACCGCGCCGGACCTTCACCTCGGTCACGCCGTGCCGCTGCGCAAGCTGCGCCAGTTCCAGGACCTCGGGCATACCGTCGTCCTCATCATCGGCGACTTCACGGCGCTCATCGGCGATCCGTCGGGCCGCAACTCGACTCGTCCGCCGCTCACGCGCGAACAGATCGACGCAAACGCCGCGACCTACGTGGAGCAGGCCTTCAAGATCCTCGATCCCGAGCAAGACCGAGCTGCGCCGCAACTCCGATTGGCTCGACAAGCTCAACTTCGCCGACTTGCTCAAGCTCACCAGCCAGTTCACGGTTGCCCGCATTCTCGAGCGTGACGACTTCTCCAAGCGCTACGCGATCG
>CAWDNM010000001.1:0-2500 GCA_963803785.1 uncultured Coriobacteriia bacterium | reverse complement strand
ACGGCCCAAGCGACTGTTTACTAAAAACACAGGACTCTGCTAAGTCGTAAGACGACGTATAGGGTCTGACGCCTGCCCGGTGCTGGAAGGTTACGAGGAGGGGTCAGCCGCAAGGCGAAGCTCTGAATCTAAGCCCCAGTAAACGGCGGCCGTAACTATAACGGTCCTAAGGTAGCGAAATTCCTTGTCGGGTAAGTTCCGACCTGCACGAATGGCGTAACGACTTGGGCGCTGTCTCAACCATAGACTCGGTGAAATTGTATTATTCGTGAAGATGCGAATTACCCGCGGTAGGACGGAAAGACCCCGTGAACCTTTACTACAGCTTGACATTGATCGTTGGTTTGTCGTGTAGAGGATAGGTGGGAGGCTGTGAAGCAGGGACGCCAGTTTCTGTGGAGCCACCCTTGGAATACCACCCTCGGCAAGTTGGCGATCTAACCCGACACCGTGAATCCGGGTGGGGGACCGTGTCTGGTGGGTAGTTTGACTGGGGCGGTCGCCTCCCAAAATGTAACGGAGGCGCACGTAAGGTTGGCTCAGAACGGTTGGCAATCGTTCGTAGAGTGCAAGAGCATAAGCCAGCTTGACTGCGAGACCTACAAGTCGAGCAGAGACGAAAGTCGGTTCTAGTGATCCGGCGGCTCAGAGTGGAATGGCCGTCGCTCAACGGATAAAAGGTACTCCGGGGATAACAGGCTGATCCTCCCCAAGAGTCCACATCGACGGGAGGGTTTGGCACCTCGATGTCGGCTCATCGCATCCTGGGGCTGTAGTAGGTCCCAAGGGTATGGCTGTTCGCCATTTAAAGCGGTACGCGAGCTGGGTTTAGAACGTCGTGAGACAGTTCGGTCCCTATCCACCGTGGGCGTAAGAGACTTGAAGGAATCTGTCCCTAGTACGAGAGGACCGGGATGGACGAACCTCTGGTGTACCAGTTGTCGACCAACGGCACCGCTGGTTAGCTACGTTCGGCCGGGATAACCGCTGAAAGCATCTAAGCGGGAAGCCCTTCCTGAGATGAGGTCTCTCACTGGGTTAACCAGGTAAGGCCCCTCGTAGACTACGAGGTTGATAGGCTGCAGGTGTAAGCGCAGTAATGCGTTCAGCCGAGCAGTACTAATAGGCCGAGGTCTTGATCTCATTCTGAGAAGTGATCGCGCTATGTAGCATTCAGGGTGCTGACCCCCGGGAGCTGATAACTGAATATATTCCGATGAGAGCTGTCGGATGTGCTCAGTGGTTATGGCGGAGGGGGTACACCCGATCCCATTCCGAACTCGGTAGTTAAGTCCTCCAGCGCCGATGGTACTGCGGCGTAGGCCGTGGGAGAGTAGGACACTGCTGAGCACATCCGACGGCTCTTTTCTCTTTTCTGGGGAGCCGGCACGGATGCTCCGGATCTCGCAGCAACTGATACTTGACTAACTTCTGTCAGGATTGTGGTACAGTTCTCGCTTAGCAGGTGTTGCAGCAGATGGCTGCGGCTCACTCGAAGCAGACAACCCCGCATGAGGAGGGTCACATGGACAAGGTTCGCGTTCAGGAAGTACTCGACATGATCCGTCCGGCGCTTCAGGCCGATGGAGGCGACGTCGAGCTGGTTGACGTCACGGATGACGGCGTCGTCAAGGTGCAGCTCGTCGGCGCCTGCCGCGGATGCCCGATGTCACAGCTGACGCTCGCCAACGGCGTTGAGCGGGTTCTCAAGGAGAACATCCCTGAGGTCGTTCGGGTAGAGCCCGTCTAGCCATTTCCAGGATCGATATTCAAGCGCCGCAGCCGGCTACAGCCGGGTGCGGCGCTTTGCGTTTCGTCCGTACCCCTCGTGAGCAGATCGGCGCGGGAAGTTGCGCCGATCGCGGCCGGCAGCCTGGCGCGGTGATTGGCCATACCGTGTGTCCAGACGGTCGGAACGGGCACCCGATGTGCCGTGACTGCCGTACGGCGCGTGGTGGGTCGCCGCTCGTCATTCAGTGAATTGACGCACTATATATACCGTTCTACGATAGCCAAGCCTCAATATGTAGTGCTTAGCGTCGCCCCTGGGGTTAGTGCGGGCGACTGGTTTTCGAATGAGAGGGGAACCCATGTCCGAACTCAAAGGCGCGACCGGCTACTCGCGCGCCATTGACGAGATCCTGAGCCCGAACTCGCTCAAGGTCCTTCAGAAGCGCTATCTGAACAAGGACGAAGCGGGCAATCCCACCGAGAACCCCTCGGACATGTTCGTCCGAGTTGCCGAGAACATCGCTGCGGCCGAGCGCGACTGGGGAGCCGATGACGCGGCCGTGGCCGAGGTGTCGAGGGACTTCTACGAACTGATGACGTCCCTGGAGTTCCTGCCGAACTCCCCGACGCTCATGAACGCCGGCCGTGAGCTGCAGCAGCTTTCGGCGTGCTTCGTGCTGCCGGTCGAGGACTCGATGGAGTCGATCTTTGGGGCCGTCGCGACACCGCGCTCATCCACAAGTCCGGTGGCGGCACAGGCTTCAGCTTC